>NZ_CP012752.1:8115000-9329923 GCF_001302585.1 Kibdelosporangium phytohabitans
CGTGAAGTTCTGCTTGTCCTCCGGGCGTACGACGTTGCCGGTGTTGCCCTCACTGCCGGGCCATTCCCAGTCCAGGTCGATGCCGTCGAACACCCCGGCGGCCGAACCGGGGCCGCCCTGCGGCTCGCCGCCGATCTTCGGCAGGTTTCCCTTGATCCACATGTCCAGGCACGACGAGACGTGCGCCTGCCGGGACGCCGCGGTGAGTGCGGCGTCGGAGAAGTACTTCGACCAGGTCCAGCCACCGAGCGACAGGTTGACCTTCAGGTGCGGGTGCTTGGCCTTCAACTGCTTGAGCTGGTTGAGGTTGCCCGCCAGCGGCTGGTTGTAGACGTCGCCCTGGCCGTTGACGGTGAGGTCCGCGGTGAACCGGCGCTGGTAGTCGGCCCACGCGTCGCCCTGACCGAGCTGGTTGGCCTGGAAACACCGGCCGCTGGAGTCGAGGTTGCCGAACGAGTAGTTGATGTGGGTCAGCTTGGCCGCCGAACCCGAGGTGTCGAGGTTCTTGACGTAGTAGGCGCGGTCGTAGATGCCCCACTGGGTGAAGTAGCCGACCTTGCGCTTGCCGCCCGGCCCGGGATCACCGAACTCCTTCGTGGTCGCGGACACCTGCGTGCTCAACGCGGACACGTTGCCGGCCTTGTCACGCGCGCGGACACGGAAGGTGTACGTGGTCTCGGGCTGCAGCCCGCCGACGAGCAACGAAGCGGAGGTCGACGTGGCGATCGGGGTCGTCGAAGCGCCCTGGAAGACGTCGTAGCCGGTGACGCCGACGTTGTCGGTGGACGCCGTCCAGCTCAGCGGGACTGTGGAACTGCCCGTTTCCCCCGCTGTGAGGCCGGTCGGGACCGTGGGAGCCTCGGTGTCCGGCGCGCCGGACGAACCGTCACACGGGGTGTCGTTGATCGTGCAGTTGATCGGCGCGCCGGGCCCGACACCGTTGAACCCGAAGGTGGTCGAGGCACCCGCGGCCACGGAACCGTTGTAGGGCCGGTTGACGAACGTGTAGCTGTCGCCGGTGCGGGTCATGCCCGCTTCCCAGGTCGACCCGATGCTGGTCCCGGCGGGAAGGTCGAATTTCACGGTCCAGCTGGTCAGTGCGGCGTCGCCGGCCTTGACGACGACCTGACCGGTGAAGCCGGAGCCCCAGTCGGACACCTTGGCGAACGTGGCGGTGGGATCGGCCGCGGCGAGCGCGGCACTGGAGAAGCCGGATAAGGCAAGCGAAGCAGCGGCTATGACGACGCCGCACCTCCGCAGGCCGGCGGACGGTCTCAGTAACATGGGTCTCTTCCTCCTGACGGCAGGGTTGTGGCAGGAAGACCACACATCACTAATGGTCCAGACCACGTGATCAACACAAGGTCTAGACCAAACTTCGTCACCCGACCGTTGCCAAGCACCCGCGTGGTGTGCGCCGTTCGGGCCATCGTGGCGATCAGACGACTTCGCGCCGACGAAGCAGGCCGCCGCACCGCGGGATCCGCTCCCCCGGTTCGGTGCGCGTGCCGGGCGCCGACCACCCCGACACGCGGGCGACCCGGCGGCACATCCAGAACGGACCGGCACCCCGCTCCGCGGAGCAAGGCGCCGGTCCGTAGTCGCGGATATCAGTTCACCAGCGGAAAGGAAGCACAACAGCGGCCGACCCGCCACCACGCCGGACAGGCTCAGCAGCGGCGATCCAGCGCCCGTCCGGAAGCCGCTCCACGCCCGTGGCGGCACCGATCTCGGCAGGAGCACTGCTGAACCCCTGCCCGCGCTTGACGAGCTCGGCCGTCTCAGGCTGAGCCAGGAACTCCTTCTCCACCTGGGCCGCGGCGGCGTTGCGCTGCGAAGCGCGCGGCGCGGCGATGGCGTCCACCAGCGACTTGCCCCGATCCACGCGCCCGGTGATCACCTGAGCCACCGTGGTGATGATCGAAGCCCCACCGGGCGAGCCGGTGGCGAAGTACGGCTTTCCGTGCCGCAGAACGATAGTGGGCGCCATGGAGGACCGCGGGCGCTTCCCGGCGGCCGGCAGGTTCGGGTCCGGCACCCCGGGGAACAGCGGAGCGAAGTTGAAGTCCGTCAACTCGTTGTTCAACAGGAACCCGCGACCCGGCACGACGATCCCGTTGCCGCCCTCCGACTCGATGGTCAGCGTGTAGGAAACGACGTTGCCCCACATGTCAGCGGTGGTCAGGTGCGTGGTGTGCTGGCTGCCGACCTCCGCCGCCACGCCCTGGCCGACCGTGGCGCACGCCTGCGGGTTGCGGGGGTCACCCGGAGCCACAGGGCTCTTCAGCGCCTTCTTCGGGTCGATCAGGCACGCGCGGGAATCGGCGAAGCGCTGGGACAGCAGTTCACGGGTGGGCACGTCACCGAAAGCAGGGTCGCCGACCCACCGGTTGCGGTCCGCGAACGCCAGCCGGGTCGACTCCAGGAAGTAGTGCAGGTAGTCCGCCTGCGACAGCTTGGCGACGCTGGTCGGTTCCAGGATGTTCAACGCTTCACCCACGGTCGTCCCACCCGACGAGGGCGGAGCCATGCTGTAGATGTCCAGGCCGCGGTAGTTGGTCCTGCTCGGCTCCCGCAGCGGGGTGTCGAAGCGGGCCAGGTCGGACTCGGCCAGCTTGCCCGGCCGCACGATCAACGTGGACGCCGGGTCCTTCGGCGGCTGCTGGACGGTCCTGACGATGTCCTTGCCGATCCGGCCGTGGTACAAGGACTTCAGGTTGGTGTCCGCCAGCTCGCGGTACGTGTCGGCCATGTCCGGGTTGCGGAACTTCGTGCCGGTCACCGGCGGCTGGCCGCCGGGCAGGTACAACTCGCGGGTCGACGGGAACGCCGCGAACCTGGCCGCGTTGTTCGCGATCTGGGTGCGGAACGTCTCGTCCACCTCGAAGCCGTTGCGGGCGAGCTGCTCCGCGGGCTTCATCACCTCTTTGAGGGATTTGCGGCCCCACAGCTGCAGGGCGCGCTGCCAGGTCCGCGGTGTCCCCGGCACGCCGACGCTCAGGCCGCTGGTGACGCCCTCGGCGAACGGGATCGGGGCGCCGTTCTCCTGGAACAGCGTTTCCGTCGCCGCCATCGGCGTCGTCTCGCGGCCGTCGATCGTGTGCACCTTGCCGGTTCGTGCTTCGTAGAACACGAAGAACCCACCACCACCGATGCCGTTGGAGAACGGGTCCGTGACGCCCAGCGCGGCGGCGGTGGCCACGGCCGCGTCCACCGCGTTCCCGCCCCTGCGCAGCACGGAGATGCCGATCGCGGTCGCGTCGGCGTCGATGCTCGCGACCGCCCCGCCGTAGCCGACCGCCTCTGGGACCTTGGACCGGCTGGGACTGGCGCCCGCCTCCACCCCACCGACGAGCGCGGTGGTGGCGGTGAGCAGTGCGACTAAGGCGGCTGACCTTCGCACGACATGACCTCCCACGAACGATTGAGGTGGCCCACTTTGCCCCGAGCGCGGGACGATCTCAAGCCGAGCGGGTCATCACGTGCTTGACGCGCGTGTAGTCCTCCAGCCCGATCGTGGACAGGTCCTTGCCGTACCCGGACCGGCCGAACCCGCCGTGCGGCATCTCCGGGACCAGCGGGCCGTGCGTGTTCACCCAGACGCAGCCGAAGTCCAGCTCGACCGCCACCCTGGCCGCGCGGGTGGCGTCGGCTGTCCACACCGAGGAGGCCAGGCCTTGCGGGACGCCGTTCGCGCTGGTCACGCCGTCCTGCTCGGTGGTGAACCGCTGGACCGTGACGACCGGGGCGAACACCTCCTCCTGGACGATCTCGTCGTACTGGCGCAGCCCGGAGATCACGGTCGGTGCCATGAAGAACCCGCGCTCGCCGAGCCGCTTGCCTCCACAGTGGACCACGGCGTGCCCTGGCAGCCGGTCGACCAGGCCGGTGACGCGTTCCAGTTGGGCCGCGCTGTTGAGCGGGCCGGTCCTGGCCGCTTCGGCACGGACAGTGAGCGCCGCGACGAACTCGTCGTGCACGCGGTCCTGCAGGAGCACCCGTGAGGCCGCCGTGCAGTCCTGGCCTGCGTTGTAGAAGGCCGCGGCGATGATCCCGTCGGCCGCCTCGGCCACGTCGGCGTCGTCGAACACCAGGGCCGGGGCGTTGCCGCCGAGTTCGAGGTGTGTCCGTTTCACCGTGTCCGCCGCCGCGCGGGCCACCTCGATCCCCGCCCGGGTGGAGCCGGTGATCGACACCATCGCGGGGATCGGGTGCGTGACGAGCAGCCTGCCGGTGTCCCGGTCGCCCGTGACCACGTTGACCACGCCTTCCGGCAGGTGCCGGGACGCCAGGGCGCCGAGCAGGACCGTGCTCGACGGCGTGGTGTCCGCGGGTTTGACGACCACGGTGTTGCCCGCGGCGACCGCGGGCGCGATCTTCCACACGGCCATCATCAGCGGGTAGTTCCACGGTGTGATCTGGGCGATCACCCCGATCGGTTCGCGCCGGAGGCTGGAGGTGTGCCCGTCGAGGTACTCCCCTGTCGCGGCGCCGGGCATCGTGCGGGCCGCGCCTGCGAAGAAGCGGAAGACGTCCGCCGACTGCGGGATCTCCTCGTCGAGCACGACCGCCCGGTCCTTGCCGGTCTCCCGGCACTCCAGGTCGGCGAGTTCGTGCGCGCCGGCCTCGATGGCGTCGGCGATGGCGAGCAGTGCGGCCTGCCGCCGCATCGGTGTGCTCCTGCGCCACGTCGTGAACGCCGTGGCCGCGCGCTGGACGGCCGCGTCCACTTCGGATTCGCGGCAGGCCGGTGCCGTGCCGAACGTCTCGCCGGTCGCCGGGTCGACGAGGTCGATGCTGGTCATCGCTGCTCCAGGTGGGTCGGTGCGAACATCCGCAGCAGCGCCGGGAGGACGACGACTGCCGGTCCCCGGCCCGCCAGCGCCTCGGCCAGGTCGGCCCGCAGCCGGTCCGGGGTCGTCCGGACGGCCGGTACGCCGAAGGATTCGGCCAGCGCCACGAAATCGGGCCGGGTGAGCTCGGTGCCGTTCGTCTCGCCGAACGCGCCGGCCATGTACTCGCGCAGGATGCCGTAGCCGCCGTCGTCCACGATCAGCCACGTCACGTCCAGGTCGTACTGCGTGGCTGTGGCCAGTTCGGACAGTCCGTACATCGCGCCGCCGTCACCGGAGACCGCGAGCACCGGTCCGTCCACAGTGGATGCCGCGCCGAGCGCGGCCGGGTAGGCGTAGCCGAGACCGCCCGCGCCTTGGGCGGTGTGCATCGCCGCTTGCCTCGGGTCCCAGGCCGACCACGCCCAGTACGCCAGGATCGTCATGTCCCAGAAGCTCGGCGCGTCATCCGGCAACGCGTCCCGGACACCGGCGAGCACGTCGCGTTCCACCGCCAGGTCCTGGCTGTCCAGCCGGTCCCGCACCTTCGTGAGCAGATCCGGTACGACCGCGTCCCGCTGCCGCACGAGCGGGATCAGCGCCCGCAGCGCCAGCCGGGCGTCGGCGTGGATGCCCAGTGCGCCGTGGTTGGCTTCCAGTTTGCCCAGATCGGCCTCGATCTGCACGATCCGGCCGCGTGGCCGGAAGGTGCGGTAGTTGCTCGACAGTTCACCGAGGCCGGATCCGACGACCAGCAGCACGTCCGCGTCCCGCAGCACATCGGTGGTGTGCCGGTCCTCCATCCAGGACTGCAGCGAAAGCTCGTGCTCCCAGGGGAAAGCGCCCTTGCCGCCGAACGTGCTGACCACGGGCGAGCCGAGTTTCCCCGCCAGTTCCAGCAGTTGCGGCTGGGCTCCGCCGCGCACCACACCGCCGCCGGCGAGGATCACCGGCCGCTGCGCCTCCTGCAGCAGCTTCGCCGCCTCGGCGAGCAGTTCCGCCCGCGGGGCCAGCGGGACAGGCGCCGCGGACAGGCCGGTCACGACCGGAACCCCGGCCGGTCCCAGCAGCACGTCCTGGGGGATCTCCAGCCACACCGGGCCGGTCGGCGCGCTCGCGGCGATCCGCCACGCCTCCGCGATCGCCGACGGGATCTGCGACGCCGCACGCACCACACGCGTGTGCTTGACGACGTC
Source organism: Kibdelosporangium phytohabitans (assembly GCF_001302585.1). GTDB lineage: Bacteria > Actinomycetota > Actinomycetes > Mycobacteriales > Pseudonocardiaceae > Kibdelosporangium > Kibdelosporangium phytohabitans. The sequence continues at coordinate 8,121,029 of NZ_CP012752.1, forward strand.
ACGAAAACTCGCCTGCTGGTCGGGCAGTTCGTGCAGGTATCCGCGCCGCGCACCGCCCAGGCCCGCCGACGGGATCTGGCTGCTGATCCCGAGAACCGGCACGCTCGACGCGGCTGCCTCCTGCAAGCCCGCCAACGTCTGCAACGCACCCGGGCCGGTCGAGACGAGCAACGGCGTCACCTCGCCGGTCGTCCTGGCGTGGCCGTCGGCGGCGAACGCGGCGTTGACCTCCGTGCGGCTGCCGAAGTACCGCAACGACGACCGGTGCAACGCGTGGAACAGGCCGAGCGCGTGCTGCCCCGGCAACCCGAACACGTTCCGGGCGCCCAGGGCGACGAGCGATTCGACGACCAGGTCACCGCCGGTCCGGCTCATTCGCCCACACCCATGGCCAGCAGCGAGACGAGGTCGTAGGCGACGTGCGAGGCGGCGATCGACGTGATGTCGGCGTGGTCGTACGCGGGCGCCACCTCGACGACGTCCGCGGACACCAGGTTCAGCCCAGCCAGGCCACGCAGGATCTCCAGCAGTTCCCTGCTGGTCATCCCGCCCGCCTCGGGCGTGCCCGTGCCGGGTGCGTGCGCGGGATCCAGCACGTCGATGTCGATCGACACGTACACCGGGCGGCTGCCGATGCGGTCACGGAGTGCCTCGACCACCTCGTCCACGCCTCGGCGCATCACGTCGGCCGAGGTGACGATCCCGAACCCGAGCCGCGCGTCCTCGGACAGGTCGGCGCGCCCGTACAACGGGCCGCGCGTGCCGACGTGCGACAGCGCGGACGTGTCGAGGATGCCTTCCTCGACCGCGCGCCGGAACGGCGTGCCGTGCGTGTACGGCTCTCCGAAGTACGTGTCCCACGTGTCCAGGTGGGCGTCGAAGTGCAGCAACGCCACCGGTCCGTGCTTGGCCGCGACCGAACGCAGCAACGGCAGGGCGATGGTGTGGTCGCCGCCGACCGTCACCAGTTTCGCGCCGGTGTCCAGCAACTCGGTTGCCTGCTCGGAGATCTCGGTGATCGCCTTGCCGATGTCGAACGGGTTGCCCACGATGTCACCGGCGTCCACGACCTGCGCGCGCTCGAACGGTGACACGTCCAACCCGGGGTTGTACGGCCGGAGCAGGCGGCTGGCCTCACGCACCGCGGCCGGGGCGAACCGGGCACCGGGACGGTAGGAGACGCCGGTGTCGAACGGGACGCCGACCACCGCGATGTCGGCCTTGTCCACCTGGTCGAGCCTGGGCAGCCGGGCGAACGTGGCCGGCCCGGCGTACCTGGGCACCTTCGAGCTGTCGACCGGACCGATCATGCGGGGCCTTCCTCCTTGTGCTCGCCGTTGACACGGCTGTTCCAGTGGTCGAGTACGGCTGCGTCGGTCGGCGGCGTGAGCAGGCTGACCAGGACGTAGGACACGAGGCTGACGCCGAGGCCGTAGTAGATGACCTCGTTGGCCTCCAGCCCGGCGGTGCACATCACGATCACCACGGTGACCGCGCCCGTGATCATCGAGGCCAGCGCGCCCTGCCGGTTGCCGCGCTTCCAGGCCATCCCGCCGACGATCGCCACCAGCAGCCCGCCGACGAGCAGGTTGTAGGCCACGGTCAGTGCGGCGACCACGCCTTCGATCAGGATCGCGGCCACGATGGCCACCACACCAAGCACCAGTGTGAACATCCGGTTGGAGTGCACGTCGTCCCTCGCCGCTGCCCGCTTCACCAGGCGCGGCCACACGTCGTTCGCGGCGACCGTCGACGACGCGATCAACGCGCCGCTGGAGGTCGACATCAGCGCCGCGAGCGCGGCGGCGAGGACCAGGCCGCGCACACCCATCGGCAGCAGGTTCTCCACCGCGGTCGCGAACGCTTCGTCGCGGCTGGACAGGTCCGGGTACAGCGCCTTGGTCGCCATCCCGATCAACGCACCGGCGAACGCGTAGATCACGCAGTACACACCGGACGTGATCCCGCCCCACGTGGCCACGGCGGAGGTGCGCGCGGTGAACACCCGCTGCCAGATGTCCTGCCCGATCAGCAGGCCCAGCGTGTAGACCACGAGGTAGGTGACGATCGTGTCGCCGCCGATGGCGGTGAAGTCGAAGTACGCCGCGTCCAGGCGCTGCCGCATGCCCTCGAACCCGCCCGCCTTGGCCAGCGCGAACGGCAGCAGCAGGAACAGGATGCCGACGGTCTTGACGACGAACTGCACGATGTCGGTCATCGAGATCGACCACATGCCGCCGAGCACGGAGTACAGCACCACGATCCCGCCCGCGAGCAGGATGCTCGACCAGCGGTCGAACCCGAACAGCACCTTGAAGATCGTCGAGGACGCGCCCAGCGACGTGACCGTCAGCATCAGCGCGTACGCCCACATCACCACGCCGGACACGGCGGCCGACGACCCGCCGTACCGGATGTCGAGCATGTCGGAGACGGTGTACACCCGCAGCCGTTGGATCCGCCGCGCGTACGCCGCCGACAACAACAGGATGCCCAGGCCGATCGCGAGCACGAGCCACGCGCCGGAGATGCCGAACTTGTAGCCCAGCCCGACGCCACCGACGGTCGACGCCCCGCCGAGGACGATCGCGGACATCGTGCCCGAGTACATCGGGCCACCCAGCCGCCGCCCGGCCACCAGGTATTCGCTCTTGGTGGTCGCGCGGCGCATGCCCCACCACCCCATCGCGACCATGCCGAGCAGGTAGGCCACAATCACTGCGTTGTCGAGGGCCATGTCGATCTCCTACGCGTGGCGTTTCGTTCCGGTCACCGTAGAGAGCCGCCTCTGGTCTCGTTCAGAGGTTGTTCTGCACAATCTGGCCAGGTGTCGTTGGACGAATCGACTCGGGGAGGCGCGCCGTGGTGCTCCGGACCATCCCGTTGCGGACGCTGGTCAGCCGTGCCGACCTGGGTCTCGAGGTGAAGGCGGGCAAGTCGCGGCTCGACCGGCCGATCTGCTGGGCGCACGTCAGCGAGCTGCGCGACCCGATCCCGTACCTGCTCGGCCAGGAGCTGCTGCTGACCGCGGGCGTGAACTTCCCGCGGACGCCGGCGGAGATCGACGCGTACGTCGAAGGCCTGATCAACGCGGGCGTGAGCGCGTTGGGCTTCGGCGTCACACCGGTGTACGACACGGTGCCGAAGGAACTCGTGAAGGCGTGCCGTGACCGTGACCTGCCGCTGGTCGTCGTGCCGGAACGCACCCCGTTCCTCGCCGTCAGCCAGGCCGTGGGCAACGCGCTCGCCGAGGCGCAGAACACCGAACTGCGGATCATCGCCGACAGCCAGCGCAACCTGACGCGTGCCGCGACCCGTCCACGGCCGATCGAGACCACGGTCCGCTCGCTGGCCACGTCCCTCACCGGCTGGGCCATGCTGCTGGATTCCGACAGCTCGGTCGTCACCCGGTCCGGCCTGGCGCCTGAACCGGGTGACGACCTGCTGTCGCTGGCGGAACGGCTGCGCAGCGGCTCCGGTCCGCGCAGCGCCAGCACCAACGTCGGCGGTGACCACGTCGTCCTGCACCCGGTGGACCGGTCGTCGGTGCTCGTCGTCGGGCGCAACCGGTCGTTCAGCGTGGCCGACCGCGCGGTCGTCGCCATGGCGCTGGCGATGCTCGGCCTGCTGCAACGGGACACCGACACCTCCCGTGGGCACGCGTACCGCCTGGCGGCGCGGCTGCTGCTGGCCGCCGGTTCGGCCGCGGAATCGACCGGGGACCTGCTCGCCGCCTTGCTGGACAACCGAGCCGGTCAGGACTACCGCGTCCTGGCGGGCGTCGACGTGCGGCGGCGGCAACGAGCCGACGCCGACGGCGGCTTCGGGCAGCTCGTGCAGTTGCTCGGCACTCCCCTGGTCGACCTGGCCGGCGGGAGTTTCCGCGCGGTCGTGTCGGCCCGTTCGGCTCCCTCGGCGGCCGCGTTGGAGACGCTGCACAAACGCGGCTGGCTGGTCGGCATGAGCGGAGTCGTCGGCGCCGCGGATCTGCGGCTGGCCGAACGCGAGGCGGTCGCGCTCCGCCGCCGTGCCGCCGCGGCGGGCCACCCGGTCAGTGCGGACAACGAGTCCGAGAGCGTGTCCTCCCTGATCGACCCGGCGCAGGCGCGGGCGTTCGCGCGCCGGACGCTGGCACCGCTGGCCGAGATCCGGTCACCCGGCCCAGCGCACCTGGTCGAGACGTTGCGCGTCTGGCTGGCCAATCACGGCAACTGGGACCGCAGCGCCGTCGCGCTGGACGTGCACCGCAACAGCGTCCGGCACCGGATCGGGCAGATCGAGCGCGCGCTGCACGTCGACCTGTCACAGGCACAGCACCGGATGGACCTCTGGTACGCGGTGAACTGGCTGCCGCAGGACTGGCCGGATCCCCAGTAGGGCCGAAAGTCACAAATCCGCCGAAGTCTTCCGGCACTGTCGGTGACCGGCGCCACGAACGAGGATTGACCGCGATGGCTACGAACTTGGTCAACTACCTCGACGCCCTGGTGCCGGCGGCGGTCAACGGCGACCCTGAAGCGGTCGGCCGGCTGTTGACGACGATCCGGCCCATGGTCGTGCGCTATTGCCGCGCTCGCGTCGGCCGAGGTGAACGCTCCTACACCTCGGCCGACGACATCGCGCAGGAGGCTTGCCTCGCGGTTCTCACCGCACTGCCACGTTACGAGTTCCAGGGACGGCCGTTCCTGGCGTTCGTGTACGGCATCACCGCTCACAAGGTCGCCGACGCCCACCGCGCCGTCGCCCGTAACCGTGAGCAACCGGTCGCGGACATCCCCGACTCGCAGGAGGTCGAGGCGAGCCCGATGCAGCACGTGCTGCAGGGCGAGTCCGCCAGACAGATCAACGACATCCTGGGCAGCCTGCCCGAACGGCAACGCGACATCCTGGTGCTGCGGATCATCGTCGGGCTGTCGGCCGAGGAGACAGCCGCCGCGGTCGGTTCGACAGCCGGTGCCGTCCGCGTCGCGCAGCACAGGGCGTTGACCCGCTTGCGGCGGACGGTCGACATCGCCGAACTAGTCTAGGTCGTGTCTCACAGCCCCCGGCTCCCATCGACCGGGGACTTCGAGACACGACCTAACTCCCAGCCACCAGGCGCGCGCTGCGGCCGTCGACCGCCACCACGTCGCCGTGCCGCAGCTGCCTGCCGCGGCGCACCTCGACCTGGTCGTTGACCGTGACGTCCTCGGTCTCGATCAACTCCTTCGCGTGCCCGCCGTCTTCAGCGAGGCCGGCCAGTTTCAGGAACTGGCCGAGCCGGATCGACTCGTCGCGGATCGGTACGTCACGGATGCTCATCGCCGCTCAGCGTACCGACCTCGTCTGCGCGCCGAGGAACCTCACCACCTCATCCAGTGACCCGGACCTGGCGAACGCCGCGCGCTGCCGCGCGGCACCGCACCCGTCCAGCACCAGCCTGGCCAGCGACTCGTCGACCAGCTCGTAGTCGCCGGCGACCTCCAGCGCCGGGCGGATCCAGCGCACCAGCGCCCCCGCCAGGTCCGCGGCCGGAGCCAGGTGCCCGGTCACGAGGTCGACACCGAGGCCTTCCAGTCCGTCACGCGCGGCACGCCACAACGCCGGGCGCAGCAAGTGCTGCGGCACCTCGCGGCCCCGTGCGCCCGAAGCCAGCGCGGTCGCCGCGATCCCGCGCACCAGCGCGGCCAGCAGGACCGCGTCGGCGGGTGTCGGTGCCACGTCGCTCACCCGGAGCTCGACTGTCGGCTGATGAGCGGAAAGCCTTACGTCCCAATAGAGCATGCCGATGTCCAGCGCGGCACCGCTGGCGATGACGCGCTCACGGGCCGCGTAGTAGTCCGCGGCCGAGTCGAACCACGGCGGTGCTCCCGCCGAGGGCCAGCGGCTCCACATCAGGTACCGCCAACTCGCGTAACCCGTGTCGGTGTTGTTGGCGTACGGGGAGTTCGCGCCGATCGCGAGCAGCGTCGGCAGCCAGTAGCGAAGGTGGTTGCACACCAGGATTCTGGCTTCGTCGTCCGGCAGGCCGACGTGCACGTGACACCCGCACACCGGCAGATCCCCGGTCAGGGCACGGAATTCGCGGGTGATCCGGCTGTAGCGCGGCAACGGCGTCAACGCGTTGGGCCTGCCGTGGCCGAGAACCGGCGTACCCGACGCGATCAGCCACGACCCGTGCCGCTCCGCCTCGTCGGCCAGCACCCGGCGGGCGTCGCTGAGCTGCCGGTGCAGATCCGTCATGCTCACGCAGATCCCGCTGGCCGATTCCACTTGGCTCAACGCGATTTCAGCCTGCAGGTCGTGCTCGTGGCCGCCGATGTCCGACAGGACGTCGGGCGCGCGGTCGGCCAACCAGCCCGATTCCTTGTCCACCAGCAGGAATTCCTCCTCCACTCCCACTGTCAGCAGATCCACCGCCGCCGCGGTCGACAGGTGGTGCCGGGTGCCGAGCTGGGCTTCGCTCACGCCTGCCTCCAGTGACGGCTGTCCTACCCATCGACCCTATGAGTCCGCCCCACCACACCGCATGCGGCGTTGGGCTGAACCGACTGAGAGATTCGGGTATGCAACGTTGTCACCGGGTCCGGACATAAGACAGATGTGACCAATAGTCTGCAGGCTGATCCGCACGCGGATACGCACGGCGACGCTGCGCTGTGGCAACGGGCCGCTTCCGGCAACAAGGCGGCGTTCGGCGAGCTGTTCGAGCGGCACGCCCAGGCCGTGTGGAACCACGCGTTCCGGCTGACCGGTTCGTGGTCACTGGCCGAAGACCTGACGTCCATGACGTTTCTGACCGCGTGGCGCAAGCTGCACGAGGTCACCCTGGTGCGCGACAGCGCCTTGCCGTGGCTGTACGCGGTGGCGGGTAACCTGGCGCGCACGGAGTTCCGCAGCGCGGGGCGGTTCACGAGGTTGCTCCGCCGGATCCCGGCCGCCGACACGGTCGAGGACCACGCGGAGTCCGTTGCCGAGAAAGTCGATGGTGAGGGCCGGATGCGCCTGGTGCTCGCGGCGATCGCGAAGCTGCCGAAGGCCGAGCGCCAGGCTGCCGAGCTGTGCCTGGTCGGTGAGGTGTCCATCGCCGCGGCGGCCGAACTGCTCGGCCTCGAGGAAGTCAGCATCCGTTCCCGGGTCTCCCGCGCCCGTGCCCGCCTGCGCCGTACGCTCGGCGACGATCTGTTGGGAGAGAGCTCGTGATCCGCCAGCCCATGCCACCCCGGCGGGACATGCCTTCCGACGTCCGCGATCGGTTGCGCCGCAGGCTGTGGAGCGAGCTGGACAGGCCGAAGCAGCCACGGCGGAGCCACATCCGGGTGCCGGTCGTCGCCGCCACCTGTGTCGCGGCGGTGCTCGTGGCAGGCTCGGTTGTCTTCGCACAGAACGTTTCCCATGCCCCGGACCAGATGCGCGCGGCGATGGGCGTCGGTTCGGAGCCGTCGCCTGCCGAGGCGCAGCTGGACCGCTGTTACGCGGCGGCCTTGGCCGTCCGCGCCGTGCCAATCCGTCCACAGTGGAAACCCGTGGCCACGTCGGAGGTCAACGGCGTGACAGTCACCTCGGCGAGGGTCGCGGGTAAACCGTTGTTCTGCGAGACGACAACGACGGCGGTGAACGTCTCCGATCCCGATGCCGTCCCCGCCAACGCGGGCACGACGACGACTGGCGTGTTGTTCGCGACCGCCAACGGAACTGTCGCGGGAGTGACCGACCCGCGATGGCGGAGCTTCGACCTGCGGGTGACCGTGGCACCGGACAACACCGTGACCGCCGAACCGGAAGTGTCCGACGGGCTTTTCGTGGCCCGGCTGGGTGTCGCCGTCGGTCCCGGGGTCAAGGTCGAGGCCGTCCACGAAACCGCGCACACGTTCGGTCCCATCCCGCCGCGGCTCGTCCGCCAGGAAAACGGCAGTTAGGCGTTGGCCGGACGGACGCACATGCGCGCCGGAATCCCGCCGATGGGCGTGTGCCGTTCTTGTCATGTCTAATCGGCACCATGACCACATTGACCGCCGAGGACCTCGAGTTCCTGCGCCGCCCGCTGCACGGATTCCTGACCGTGGCCGGGTGGCCCGTCCCGCCGCAGCCGCGGCCGGTGTGGTTCGAGGCCACCGACGAGGGCACGCTCCAGGCGTTCTCGGTGGCCGATTCGCCCAAACTGCGGGCACTGCGCCGTGACCCGAACGCCTCCATCGTCGTCGCCGCCCCGGTGGGTGAGCCCGAACGCTGGGTGGCGGTCGCCGGTCGCGTCACGGTGGAACCCGACGGCGCGCGGGAGTTGTGTGCACGTCTGGGCGCCCGCTACTGGGACCTCGACAACCAGGCCAACGCCGGCGCCCTCGCCGAAATGGTGGACATGGACCTGGTCCGGTTCGTCCTCCACCCGGAGACGGTGCGCCGCTACTCGATCTGACGTCAGACCAGTTCCAGCGGGTCGAGCCGGACGCGGATGGTTTCCGGCAGCTTGCGGGCTGTGCGTTCCTTCTGCGCCACGGTGAGCGCCGCCGCGAGCGCACGGCCGTCGGCCCGTGGCGTGCGAACCAAAGCGCGCTCGTTCTTCTCGCCGATCGGTACCGGGCCGAGGATCTCGGCCGACTCCGGCAGTTCGAGGTGGTCGAGGAATTCCGCCAGCGCGTCCGGTGAGCCGTCCACCGAGGCCATCCGCACCGCCGGTGGGAAACCCAGTTCGGTACGTGCTTCCAGTTCCTGTTCCGCGTGCCAGGCCGGGTCCCACCGCACCAGCGCCTGAACCGGCGCGAACGCGGACTCCGACACGACGACCACGCGCCCGCCGTCGACTCCCGGCCGCACCAGCGCGGCGGCGCCCATCCACCGGCGCAGGGTCTCCTCGGTGGCACGCAGGTCGGCACGGCCGAGCAAAGCCCAGCTGTCGAGCAGAAGCGCGGCGCCGTACCCGCCGTCAGCGACCGGCTCGGCCCCTGGCGTGCAGACCACGAGCGTGGGCGCGCTGGACACCGTGGCAAGGACCTCGTCCGCGCCTGACGTGCGCACGGGCACGCCGGGAAACGCTCGGCCCAGTTCCTCCGCGGTTCGCTTGGAGCCGACGACAACAGCCCTGAGACGTCGTGATCCGCAGTTGCCGCAACGGAAAGCAGCTTCGGCGGCACCACACCACCGGCAGGCAGCCGGACGCGCCACACCGTCATCGTGCCCACCTGGCAGCGCGAGCGGGCCCGCGCACCGGCGACACCGTGCGGGCGCACGGCATTGCGCGCACGCCAACGCGGGGACGTATCCCCGGCGCGGCACCTGCACCAGAACCGGCGCGCCCGCCGCGAGAGCGTTGCGCGCGGCTTCGAAGCTGACTGAGGGCAGCCGGGCCGCGCGGGCGGCCGGGTCCCTGGCCAGTTGGACGTCGGTCTCGCCGATCGCGGTCACGCGGGGCGCGGACTTGCGGACCTCGTCCCTGGCCGCGATCACCTCGTGCGCCCAGCCGGTGTCCAGCAACAGCTGTGCCTCCGCCGTCCGGGCGTACCCACCGATCACCATCGCCGCGCCCGTCTGGTGCGCCCGGAGCGTGAGCACCTCACGCACGTGGGCGTACGGCGAACGCTGGTCGGCGTGCAAGTCGTCCCCGTCGTCCCAGATGACGACCAGTCCCGGGTCCTTGACCGGCGCGAACGCGGTCGCCCGGGTCCCGAGGACGATCCGCGCCGAGCCCCGCAGGACCGCCAGCCAGCGCTTGTACCGCGTGGACGGGCCCAGACCGGCTTCCAGCGCGACAACGGCCGTTTCGTGTGCCTTGCCCACCAGCTCAAGGCACGCGGCGTGCAAACGGGCCACGTCACGGTAGTCGGGCACGACCATGACCACGCCACGGCCGGTCGCCGCCACCGTCACCGCCAACTCGGCCAGCCTGCGCGACCAGTCGTCGTTCGGCAGCGCCTGCCACACCGCGTGCGCGTTGCGGCCCGCTTTCAGCGCGTCCAGGAAAGCCGGTCCGCGCGGGTAGCGGCCCCATCCGGTCTCAGCGGGCGGGTCCAGGTCGACCGGATCGGGCGAGGCCGCCGACTCGGCGCGGGCGTGCCGTGGCGGGATGGCCAGCCGCAGCACGTCCATCATCGCGCCCGCGTACCGGTCGGCCACGGTCCTGGCCAGCTGGGCGATCTGCGGGGCCAGCACCGGCTCGGACGAGACGACCTTCTCGAGGAACATCGGCTTCGGGTGCTCGGACTCCGCGGCGCGTTCGATCACGTAGGCGTCGACGAGCCTGCCGGAGAACCGCACGCGCACCCGGCAGCCGGGCACCACTTGTTCGTCCAGCTGCCCGGGGATCAAGTAGTCGAACGTCTTGTCGAGGTGGGCCAGCGGCACGTCGACGTAGACACGGGCAACCGGAAGGGCGGCAGCCGGGTGCCGTTCGCCTTTGTTCGGCTTGCTCGCGTTGACCACGCACTGAGGTTTACCAGAGGCTCGAGCCATGACCATCTCCGCCCGGGCTTCGCAGGTCATGCGCGGCCTCGCCCTCGACGAGGACCTCAAACAGCGAAACGGCGCGGGCCTCGCGGCCCGCGCCGTTTCACTTCGAAGAACTGCTCAGAGACCGGCGGCCTGCTTGAGCGCCTCCGCGCGGTCCGTGCGCTCCCACGGCAGGTCCAGCTCCGGACGGCCGAAGTGGCCGTACGCCGCGGTCGGCGCGTAGATCGGCCGCAGCAGGTCCAGGTCGCGGATGATCGCGGCCGGACGCAGGTCGAACACCTGCGCGATCGCTTCCTGGATCTTGGTCGGGTCGACGACCTCGGTCCCGAAGGTCTCCACGAACAAGCCGACCGGGGCCGCCTTGCCGATCGCGTACGCCACCTGCACCTCGACGCGCGTGGCCAAGCCCGCCGCCACCGCGTTCTTGGCGACCCACCGCATGGCGTACGCCGCGGAGCGGTCCACCTTCGACGGGTCCTTGCCGGAGAACGCGCCACCGCCGTGCCGCGCCATGCCGCCGTACGTGTCGACGATGATCTTGCGGCCGGTCAGGCCCGCGTCACCCATCGGGCCACCGATCACGAACCGGCCGGTCGGGTTGACCAGCAGGCGCACGTTCGACGTGTCCAGGGTCAGGTCCGCGAACTCCGGCTCCATGACCTGCTCGCGGATGTCCACGCCGAGCAGCCGCTCCAGGTCGATGCCCTCGGCGTGCTGCGAGGACACCACGACGGTGTCCAGCCGCACGGCCTGGTCACCGGCGTACTCGATGGTCACCTGGGTCTTGCCGTCCGGGCGCAGGTACGGCAGCACGCCGTCCTTGCGGACCTTCGTCAGCCGCTTGGAGAGCCGATGCGCGAGGGCGATCGGCAACGGCATCAGCTCGGGCGTGTCGTTGCACGCGTAGCCGAACATCAGGCCCTGGTCACCGGCGCCCTGGCGGTCGATCTCGTCGTCGGCCGACTCGACACGGGACTCGTACGCGGTGTCCACGCCCTGCGCGATGTCGGGCGACTGCGACCCGATCGCGATGTTCACACCGCAGGAGTTGCCGTCGAAGCCCTTGGCCGACGAGTCGTAGCCGATTTCCAGGATCTTCTCGCGCACGATCGCGGGGATGTCCGCGTACGCCTCGGTGGTCACCTCACCGGCGACGTGCACCTGGCCGGTGGTCACCATCGTCTCGACGGCGACGCGGCTACGTGGGTCCTTGCGCAGCAGGGCGTCCAGGATCGAGTCGCTGATCGCGTCACAGATCTTGTCCGGGTGCCCCTCCGTGACCGATTCCGACGTGAACAGCCGGCTGGCCTTGTTTTGTGCCATTACCCCTCACTTCATCACGGATGAGCTGCATGGATCAGACTACTGAAGGATTCAGCCAACCGTTCGAGAAGTGCTCGACTTCATGACGAAGTCCCAGATACCGGCCGCCATTTGCGCCTTCGAACCCAGTGCGATAGGCCTTTCGGAGCCGTCCGCGGCGAGCAGCCACCCGGCGTTGTCCTCGACCTCGAAGGCTTTCCCGTCGCCGACGGCGTTGACAACCAGCAGGTCGCAGCCCTTGCGGGCGAGTTTGGCACGCGCGTGCGTGAGCACGTCGCCGCTCTCGTCACCGGTCTCGGCGGCGAACCCGACGATGTACGGGTCGAACTTCCCGTCCGACCGGGCGACGACGAGTTCGCGCAGCACGTCCGGGTTGCGGGTGAGCGCGACCGGGTCGGGGTCCTGGTCGGTCTTCTTGATCTTGTGGGTGGCCAGGCTGACCGGCCGGAAGTCGGCGACCGCGGCGGCCATCACCACGATGTCGGCGTCGGCGGCGGCCTTGTGCATGGCTTCCCGCAGTTCCAGCGCCGTTCCGACGTTCACGACGTCCACGCCCGCGGGTTCGGGCAACGCGACCGTGTGCGCTGAGACGAGCGTGACCTGCGCGCCGCGTTGCGCGGCAACCCGCGCGAGGGCGTAGCCCTGCTTGCCCGACGAACGGTTGCCCAGGTAGCGGACGGGATCCAGCGGCTCGCGTGTCCCGCCGGCGGACACCACGACCCGCTTGCCCTCCATGTCACGGGGCAGCGCGTCGGCACGGGCCAGCAGCAGCCGGGCGATGTCGACGATCTCGACGGGGTCGGCCAGGCGGCCTTTGCCGGTGTCGGTGCCGGTCAGCCGGCCACTGGCGGGCTCGGTGACCACGATGCCGCGGGACCGCAGCAACGCGACGTTGTCGCGTGTCGCGGGGTGTTCCCACATCTCGGTGTGCATCGCCGGGATCATCAGCACCGGGCACCGCGCGGTCAGCAGGGTGCCGGTGAGCATGTCGTTGGCGTTCCCGTGCGCGGCCCTGGCCAGCAGGTCCGCGGTCGCGGGGACGACGACGACCAGATCGGCGTGCTTGCCGATCCGGACGTGCGCCACCTCGGGAACGTCCTCGAAGACACCGGTGTAGACGGGGTTGTGCGACAACGCCTCGAAAGTGGCCTTGCCGACGAAGTTCAGCGCCGACTCGGTCGGCAGCACCTGCACGTCGTGACCGGACTCGGTCAGCCGGCGCAGGACTTCACAGGCTTTGTAGGCGGCGATGCCTCCGCCGACCCCGAGCACCACCCGGGGGCGGCCGTGAGCCGGGGTGGTCACTCGCCTTCGGTGTGCTCGAGCAGGCCGGAGTGGATCTCGCGCAGCGCGATGGACAGCGGCTTCTCCCGCGGGCCCGGCTCGACGAGCGGGCCGACGTACTCGAGCAGGCCCTCACCGAGCTGCGCGTAGTAGTCGTTGATCTGACGAGCGCGCTTGGCGGCGTAGATCACCAGCGCGTACTTCGAACTGACCTTGTCAAGCAGGTCGTCGATCGGCGGGTTGGTGATGCCTTCCAGGTTGGTGGTCGGCTCGCCAAGTGCGCCCAGCTCGGTGGTCAAGAGGAACTCCAGGGTTTTCGGACAGCGGTACCAGTCATCAAGGTTAGCAACTCGGCCGCGGCCTGCTTCACGTCGGTGTTCACCACCAGCGCGTCGAACTCGCCCTGCGCGTCCAGTTCCTTCTCCGCGACGGCCAGGCGGTGCCTGACCACCTCGGGATCCTCGGTGCCACGACCGGTCAGCCTGCCGACGAGGGTCTCCCACGACGGCGGGACCAGCATGACGAGTTGAGCCTCGGGCATCGCGACACGCACCTGCCGCGCGCCCTGCAGCTCGATTTCCAGAATGGCCGGTTTGCCCGACGCCAGTGCGTCGAGCACCGGCTGACGGGGTGTGCCGTAGCAGTTTCCCGCGTATTCGGCCCATTCGAGGAACTCGCCACGCCCGGCCAGCTCGTCGAACCGCGCACGGTCGACGAAGTGGTAGTGGGCGCCGTCGATCTCTCCTGGCCGCTGGTTGCGGGTGGTCATCGAAACGCTGAAGAAGACAGTCGGGTCCATCCTGCGCAGCTCGGCCACCACAGTGGACTTGCCGACACCGGACGGGCCCGACACGACAGTGAGCCGGGGCCGGGCGCGCACACCCGTCCCCGGCTCGCCTGCACTCAAGTGACTGCCAGTCACTCGCCGCTGAACTCGGCGAGCAGCGCTTTGCGCTGCCGGTCGCCGAGACCCCTGAGGCGGCGGCTTGGGGCGATCTGCAACCGCTCAATGATTTGGTTGGCACGCACCTTGCCGACGCCGGGGAGAGCTTCCAGCAGGGCGGTGACCTTCATCTTGCCCAAGACCTCGTCGCTGTCGGACTGGGCGAGCACGTCCTTGAGGGTCGTGCCGCCTCGCTTCAGGCGCTCTTTGAGCTCAGCCCGGGCCCGACGAGCAGCAGCCGCCTTCTCCAGCGCTGCGGCCCGCTGCTCCTCGGTCAGCTGGGGAAGGGCCACGATTTCCTCCGTGGGGTGGGTGTTTCCGGATCGGGTGCTGGCGACCGTACCGACACGCCCGGGTCAAGGACAACGTGGGTCTGCGATCCTGCGCAGATCACGCGTGGTACATCAATGGTGACCCGCGGCCGACACGATCGCGTCACGAGTCCGGAGAGCCTCGCTACGCAGCGCGAACACATCCGGGCCCGCTTTGAGTACCCCTCTCGACGACGTGGGAAGCACGTTACGCAGGGAATTCCCGAAGATTGTCCGGATATCGGACAACGTGCCCCCCTGTGCCCCGAAGCCGGGCACCAGCAGGGGTCCGTTGAGTGCGCCCAGGTCCACGCCGAGCGACCCGATGGTCGCCCCGACAACGAGACCGATTCCCCCGATCGGCCGAACTCCGGCGTTGCGTTCGGCGGCAGCGTCCACGACCGTTTGCGCGATGCTGCGTGGGCCGTTGAGCGCACGCTGCACCTCCGGCGCCTCAGGGTTCGAGGTCAGGGCGAGGACGAAAACACCGCGCCCGGACTTCTCCGCTGCCTGCAAAGCGGGTTCGAGAGAACCGAAACCGAGGTAGGGCGACAGCGTTACGGCGTCCGCCGCGAGCGGCGACCCGTCGGTCAGGTACGCCGCCGCGTAGGCCGTCATGGTCGAGCCGACGTCGCCGCGCTTGACGTCCAGCAGGACGAGCGCGCCCGCCTGCTGAGACTCCGCGATGACCCGCTCGAGCACCGCGATGCCCTTGGAGCCGTGGCGCTCGAAGAACGCCGACTGTGGCTTGAGGACCGCGATCTCCCCCGCCAAGGCCTCGACGCAGGTCATGGCGAACCGCTCGAGCCCGTCGGGCGTGTCGGCCAGGCCCCACTGCTCCAGCAGGCCAGGGTGCGGGTCGATGCCGACGCAGAGCTGCCCGCGCCGCGAGACGAGCGCGGTCAGCCTGGCCCCGAACGACTCCGTCACGCCTTGCCTCCTGTCTGCGCCTTCAGGGCCTCTTGCAAAGCCTGCAACGGCCGGACGTTGATCTCACCCCGGATCAGGGCCTCGATGCCCTGCACGGCCGCTGCGGCGCCCTGAATCGTGGTCACGCAGGGGATGTCGCGCGCCACGGCGGCTGTGCGGATCTCGTAACCGTCCACACGGGGCCCGCTGTTGCCGTACGGCGTGTTGATCACCATGACCACCTCGCCGCCGAGGATCACGCTCACCGCGTTGCGCACCGACCCGACTGGCGCCTCGAAGTGCTTGGGCACCTCCGCGCACGGAATGCCGTTGCGGCGCAGGACTTCCGCCGTGCCCTGGGTGGCGATGATCTCGAACCCGAGGTCGGCCAGCCGCTTGACCGGGAAGATCATCGCGCGCTTGTCCCGGTTGGCCACCGACACGAACACGTGGCCCGAGGTGGGCAGCGAGCCGTAGGAGGCGGTCTGCGACTTGGCGAACGCCTTGCCGAACGAGGTGTCGATACCCATCACCTCGCCGGTGGACTTCATCTCCGGGCCCAGCAGCGAGTCCACGCCGTGCCCTTCCGGCGTGCGGAAGCGGTGGAACGGCAGCACGGCCTCCTTGACCGCGACCGCCGCGTCCGACGGCAGTTCGCCGCCGTCACCGGAGGGCGGCAGCATGCCCTCGTCCCGCAACTGCTTGATGGTGGTGCCGAGCATGATCCGCGCGGCGGCCTTGGCCAGCGGCACCGCGGTCGCCTTGGACACGAACGGAACCGTCCGCGACGCGCGCGGGTTGGCCTCCAGCACGTAGAGCTGGTCGTCCTTGAGCGCGTACTGCACGTTGAGCAGGCCGCGCACGCCGACGCCCTTGGCGATCAGCTCGGTCGACCGGCGGACGTTCTCCAAGTCCGTCCGGCCCAGCGTGATCGGCGGCAGCGCGCACGACGAGTCGCCGGAGTGGATACCGGCTTCCTCGATGTGCTCCATCACGCCGCCGATGAACACCTCATCGCCGTCGCACAGCGCGTCGACGTCGATCTCGATGGCGTCGTCGAGGAACCGGTCGACCAGGACCGGGTGCTCCGGCGAGACCTCGGTGGCCCTGGCGATGTAGTCGGCCAGCGTGGAGTCGTCGTACACGATCTCCATGCCGCGCCCGCCGAGCACATAGGACGGTCGCACCAGCACCGGGTAGCCGATCCTGTCCGCGATCCGCTTGGCGCCCTCGTACGACGTGGCCGTTCCGTACTGCGGCGCAGGCAGACCGGCGGCGGTGAGCACCTCGCCGAACGCACCGCGGTCCTCGGCCAGGTTGATCGCCGCGGGCGGCGTCCCGACCACCGGGACGCCCGCGTCGGCGAGGCGCTGGGCCAGACCGAGCGGGGTCTGACCGCCGAGCTGGACGATCACACCTGCGACCGTGCCGGACTCCTGCTCGGAGTGCACGACCTCCAGCACGTCCTCAAAGGTCAGTGGCTCGAAGTACAGCCGGTCGGACGTGTCGTAGTCGGTGGACACGGTTTCCGGGTTGCAGTTGACCATCACGGTCTCGTACTCGTCGGCACGCAGCGCCATGGCCGCGTGCACGCACGAGTAGTCGAACTCGATGCCCTGGCCGATGCGGTTGGGCCCGGAGCCGAGGATCAGCACCTTGGGCTTCTCGCGCTGCGGCGCCACTTCCGTCTCCGCCGACGGGTCGGACTCGTACGCCGAGTAGTGGTACGGGGTCTTCGCGGCGAACTCGGCCGCGCAGGTGTCCACGGTCTTGAACACCGGCCGGATGCCCAGGCGGTGGCGCAGCGTGCGGACGCCGTCCTCCCCCGCCAGCTCCGGCCGCAGCGCGGCGACCTGCCGGTCGGACAGGCCGGCGCGTTTCGCCCTGCGCAACAACGGTTCGTCGAGCACGGCGGCGTCGGTGATCTCGGCACGCAGCTCGATCAGCGACAGGATCTGGTCGACGAACCACGGGTCGATGCCGGACGCCTCGTGCACCTGCTCGACCGACGCGCCGAGCCGCAGCGCGCGCTCGACCGTGTACAGCCTGCCGTCGTGCCCGGCCCTCAGCTGTTCCAATGTGGACTCGAGGGTGGCGTCTGCCGGGTCTGGCGTCGTCCAGAAGCCCGCGGCCTTGGTCTCCATGGAGCGCAGCGCCTTGCCGAGCGCCTCGGTGAAGTTGCGGCCGAGCGACATCGCCTCGCCGACGGACTTCATCGTGGTGGTCAGCGTCTTGTCCGCGCCGGGGAACTTCTCGAACGCGAACCGCGGCACCTTGACCACGACGTAGTCCAGCGTCGGCTCGAAGCTCGCCGGGGTCTCGCCGGTGATGTCGTTGGGGATCTCGTCGAGCGTGTAGCCGATGGCCAGCTTGGCGGCGATCTTGGCGATCGGGAACCCGGTCGCCTTGGACGCCAGCGCCGACGACCGCGACACGCGCGGGTTCATCTCGATGACGACCATGCGGCCGGTCTGCGGGTTGATGGCGAACTGGATGTTGCAGCCGCCGGTGTCGACGCCGACCGCGCGCAGCACGTCGATGCCGACGTCCCGCATGTGCTGGTACTCGCGGTCGGTCAGCGTCATCGCGGGCGCGACGGTCACCGAGTCGCCCGTGTGCACGCCCATCGGGTCGATGTTCTCGATCGAGCAGACGACCACCACGTTGTCGTGCCGGTCGCGCATCAGCTCGAGCTCGTACTCCTTCCAGCCGAGCACGCTCTCCTCGATGAGCACCTCGGTCACCGGCGACTCGGCCAGGCCGAACGACGCCAGCCGCTCCAGCTCCTCCGGCGTGTGCGCCATGCCGGAGCCGAGCCCGCCCATGGTGAACGACGGCCGGATGACCACGGGCAGGCCGAGTTCGGCGACGGTCTCGCGGACCTCGTCCATCGAGTGGCAGACGCGGCTGCGCGGGGTCTCGCCGCCGATCTGGGCGACGATGTCCTTGAACTTCTGCCGGTCCTCACCGCGCTGGATCGCGTCGATGTCGGCACCGATCAGCTCGACGTCGTACTTCTCCAGCACACCGCGCTCATGCAGCGCGACGGCCGTGTTCAGCGCCGTCTGGCCGCCGAGGGTGGCCAGGATCGCGTCGGGGCGTTCGGCCGCGATGACCTTCTCGACGAACTCGGCCGTGATCGGCTCGATGTAGGTGGCGTCGGCGAACTCCGGGTCGGTCATGATCGTCGCCGGGTTCGAGTTGACCAGGCTGACCCGCAGGCCTTCCTCCCGCAGCACGCGGCAGGCCTGGGTGCCCGAGTAGTCGAACTCGCACGCCTGCCCGATCACGATCGGACCGGAGCCGATCACGAGCACGTGCTTGATGTCTGTCCGTTTGGGCATCTGTCAGGCCTCATCCATCAACGTCACGAACTGGTCGAACAGGGGCGCGGCGTCGTGCGGGCCCGCCGCCGCCTCCGGGTGGTACTGGACGCTGAACGCGGGCACGTCCACACAGCGCAGGCCCTCGACGGTGCCGTCGTTGGGGCAGTAGTGGCTCACCTCGGCCACGCCGTACGGCGTGTCCAGTTTCTGTCCAGCCTCGCCTTCCAGCGCGAAGCCGTGGTTCTGCGCGGTGATCGCCACGCGGCCGGTGGCCGCCTCGATCACCGGCACGTTGATGCCCCGGTGGCCGTACTGCATCTTGTACGTGCCCATGCCCAGCGCCCGGCCGAGGATCTGGTTGCCGAAGCAGATGCCGAACAGCGGGATCCGGCGCTCCAGCACCTGCTGGGTCAGCGCGATCGCGTGCGCCTGCGTCTGCGGGTCACCGGGGCCGTTGGCCAGGAAGACGCCGTTCGGCTCGACCGCCAGCAGGTCGTCCAGTGTGGACCCGACCGGCAGCACGTGCGTCTCGATGCCGCGCTGGGCCATCATCCGCGGCGTGTTGAACTTGATGCCGAGGTCCAGCGCGGCGACGCGGAACCTGGTCCCGCCGTCCGCGGGGACGACGTAGGTCTCCTTGGTGCTGACCGCGCCCGACAGGTCGGCGCCCGTCATCCCCGGGCTGTCCTTGACGGCCTGGACCATCGAGTCGACGCCGGTCAGCGCGTCGCCCGCGAAGATCGCGGCGCGCATCGCGCCCTGCTCGCGGATGTGCCGCGTGACCGTGCGGGTGTCGACGCCCGAGATCCCGACGATGCCCTGGTTGACGAGCTCGTCGGCGAGCGAGCGGCGCGACCGCCAGTTGGACGGGATCCGCGCCGGGTCGCGCACGACGTAGCCGGCGACGTGGATCTTGCCCGACTCGTCGTCCTCGTCGTTCCACCCGGTGTTGCCGATCTGCGGAGCCGTCGCCACCACGATCTGGCCGTGGTACGACGGGTCGGTCAGCGTCTCCTGGTAGCCGGTCATCGCCGTGCAGAACACGACCTCGCCGAGTGTCGACCCGGTCGCGCCGAACGCCTCACCCCGGAAGACCCGGCCGTCCTCAAGCACCAATGCAGCTGGTGTCACTTCGCCGCTCCTCCTTTGGCCAGGCCGGTCAACGCCTCGACCCAGTCCGCGTACACGTCTTTGTCATCTCCCCGGAAGCCGGTGTCGAGCTCGTGCTCGCCCAGCCGCCAGCGCACGACGAGCAACCCGTCGCGCTTCATCACCTTCCCCGCGATCGCCCGGTCGGTCCTGGCGCTGACCACGGAGTCCGCCGGGATCCACACCCGGTCCGCGCCTTCCCGGTCGAACAGCACGCCGTCGCCGGTCAGCCGCACGGTCGCGGCGGCGCGGAACCCGACGTCCCCGATCGCGACCCGGTCCTGCCAGCTCTTCGCGGTCGTCGTGCTGATGTACACGCCGGTCACGGGCTGGAGCAGGTCACCGGTGAGGTTCTCCGGCGGCGCCGGGAACTCGGGCAGCACCGTGCGCTGCCTGCGTGCGCGGTTGCGGTAGCCCCACCACATCGCCAGCACGCACAGCAGGAAGAACGCCACGACAGCGAGCGTCAGCACGATCCTCATCTGACGGCCTGCCCATCTCGTGCTGTGAGCTTGCCGCGCAGCATCGTCGCCTTGATGACGCCCGGCAACTCCATGCCCTCGTACGGGGTGTTCCCCGCGAGACTGGCCAAACGCGCGGCGTTCACCGTCCACGTCGCCTTCGGGTCGACGAGGACGAGGTTCGCCGGCTCACCCACCGCGATGGGACGGCCGTGGTCGGGCAGCCCGGCGATCTCCGCGGGCCGCTCGCTCATCACCCCGGCCACACCGCGCCAGTCCAGCAACCCGGGCCGGACCATCGTCTGGATGACCACGGACAGGGCGGTCTGCAGGCCGAGCATGCCGGGCCGTGCCGCGGACCACTCGCAGTCCTTGTCCTGCGGGGCGTGCGGGGCGTGGTCCGTGGCGACGCAGTCGATCACGCCGTCGGCCAGCGCCTCCCGCAGCGCCATGGCGTCCGACGACGTGCGCAGCGGCGGGTTGACCTTGTTGACCGGGTCGTACGTGTTCAACCGGTCGTCGTCCAGCAACAGGTGGTGCGGGGTCACTTCGGCGGACACCTGCGTGCCGCGTTGCTTCGCCCAGCGCAGCACGTCCGCGGTCCCGGCTGTGGACACGTGGCACACGTGCAGCCGGGCGCCGACGTGCCCGGCGAGCAGGCAGTCGCGGGCGACGATCGACTCCTCGGCGGCAGCGGGCCACCCGGCGAGACCGAGGCGCGCGGCCGTCGCACCTTCGTGGGCCTGCGCGCCGACGGTCAGCCGCGGTTCCTCGGCGTGCTGCGCGATGAGCACGTCCAAGCCTTTGCTGTACTCCAGCGCGCGGCGCATGATCAACGGGTCCGCGACGCACAGGCCGTCGTCGGAGAAGATCCGCACGTTCGCGTCGCTGCGCGCCATCGCGCCGAGTTCGGCCAGGCGCTCGCCTTTCAGGCCGACCGTGACCGCACCGATCGGGTGGACGTCGACCAGGCCGACCTCGCGTCCGCGCCGCCACACGTGCTCGACGATCACCGGGTTGTCGGCGACCGGGTCCGTGTTGGCCATGGCGAACACAGCGGTGTAGCCACCGAGCGCAGCCGCGGCGGAGCCCGTCTCGATGGTCTCGGTGTCCTCACGGCCCGGCTCGCGCAGGTGCGTGTGCAGGTCGACGAAACCGGGCAGCACGACGAGGCCACGCGCGTCGATGACGTCCCCGCCGTCCGCCTCCGGCGTCCCGATCTCGGCCACGAGACCGTCCTCGATCAGGATGTCGACCGGATCACCCTCGCCGTACGGCACGGCGCCCTTGATCAGCGTCATGCGACTTCCTCTTCTCCGGCGAGCAGGTGGTACAGCACGGCCATGCGGACGTGAACTCCGTTCCGTACTTGGTCGGTGATCGCGGCCCGCGGCGAGTCCGCGACGACGGACGCGATCTCCATGCCGCGCAGCATCGGTCCGGGATGCAGCACGACTGCGTGGTCGGGGAGCAGGCGCATGCGCGCCTCGGACAGACCGTATGCGATGGAGTACTCGCGCGCCGAGGGGAAGAAGCCGCCGTGCATCCGCTCGGCCTGCACGCGCAGCATCATCACGGCGTCCACAGCGGACAGTTCCGCGTCGAGTTCGTGCGACACCGTTACAGGCCAACCGGAAACGCCGGTCGGCAGCAGAGTCGGCGGCGCGACGAGCACCACCTCGGCCCCGAGTGTTGTGAGCAAATGCACGTTGGACCTGGCTACACGGCTGTGCAGCACGTCACCCACGATCGCGACCCGGCGGCCGTCCAGACCGCCGAGGCGTTCCCGCAACGTCGCCGCGTCGAGCAGCGCCTGCGTGGGGTGCTCGTGCGTGCCGTCGCCCGCGTTCACCACCGAGGTGTGCGTGTGCGACAGCCACCCGGCCAGGCGGTGCGCCGCGCCGGATGCGGGGTGGCGGACGATGACGCAGTCCGCGCCCGCGGCGGCCAGCGTGAGAGCCGTGTCGCGCAGCGACTCGCCCTTGCTGACCGACGACCCGCTCGACGACACGTTCACGACGTCCGCGCTCATCCACTTGCCCGCGATCTCGAACGAGACACGGGTGCGGGTCGAGTTCTCGTAGAACATCGTGATGACCGTGCGGCCCCGCAGGGTCGGCAGTTTGCGGATCTCACGCCCCAGCAGCGCCTGCTTGAGCGAGTCCGCGGTGTCCAGTACGGCAGTGGCCGCGTCACGGCTGAGGCCGTCGCAGCTCAGAAGGTGTTTCATCCGACAAGCTCCACGGCGTCGCGGCCGTCCAGTTCCTCGAGCAGCACCTCGATGCCCTCCGACCGGGCGGTGGGCACGTTCTTGCCCACGTAGTCGGCCCGGATGGGCAGTTCGCGGTGACCGCGGTCGACCAGGACCGCCAGTTGCACCGCCCGTGGCCTGCCATGGTCACGCAGCGCATCCAAAGCAGCACGGACTGTTCGGCCCGAATAGAGCACGTCGTCGACGAGGATGACCAGTTTGTCCTCGATACCGCCGTCGGGCAGGCTCGTCGGCTCGAGCGGCCGATTGGGGTGGCGACGCAGGTCGTCGCGGTAAAGCGTGACGTCGAGCACGCCCGTGGGGACGTCGACTCCGCTGAATTCCGCGATGCGTGCGGCCAGACGCTTGGCCAGAGGTGCACCCCTCGTCGGTATGCCGATCAGCACGACTGGAGCAGCGTCGGTACCACCGAGAGTCGTCTTCTCGATGACCTGATGGGCCATTCGGGCGACGGTGCGCGCGACGTCCCCGGCCGAGAGCAGCTCGCGCCGCCCGCCGGGATCCGCCGCGCCACGGGTGCGTGGCACTGGCGTGGACCTCCTTCCCCGCCTCTCCGGACGGGTCGTTAAAGGATGTCAAGGACCCTCGTTACCAGGGTCATCAGGCACGTTACCAGGGCACATGGGTACACCGTCCGGGTGGTATTGACGCCGTTCTCGATACTGCAACTGAGCGAGGTGCTTGACCTGGTGGCCACGGCAAGTAACCATTACTCTGCGTATCGATCTCAGCAGAGACCCGTCGGCTCGCCTTCCCGGCCGCCGGGCGAAGGAAATGGAGAACCGCCACATGGGCGATTACGCCAAGGCGCTAGGGGCCAAGCTCCGTGGCATCCGCCAGCAGCAAGGCCTGTCGTTGCACGGCGTCGAGCAGAAGTCCGGCGGACGCTGGAAGGCAGTCGTCGTCGGCTCGTACGAACGCGGCGACCGTGCGGTGACCGTGCAGAAGCTGGCCGAGCTGGCCGACTTCTACGGGGTACCGGTGGTCGAGCTCCTGCCTGAGGGAAGGGTCCCCTCCGGTGCCGAGCCAGCCACGAAGATCGTCATAAACCTGGAGCGGTTGCAGCAGCTTCCGGCCGAGAAAGTCGGCCCGCTGGCACGCTACGCGGCCACCATCCAGAGTCAGCGAGGAGACTACAACGGCAAGGTTCTGTCCATCCGGACCGAGGACCTGCGGTCACTCGCCATCATCTACGACATGACCCCTGGCGAGCTGACCGAGCAGCTCATCGACTGGGGCGTGCTCCCGCCGGAAGCAAGGCCGTCCAAAGAGGACTGACGAACACCGGCTGCGCGCTGGGGGACCCACAGGGCAGACAGGGTGGCGCGCAGCCGGTCGGCGTTGAGCACGGGGATGCCGAAGGTCGCCCTGCACGGCCTGACCTCGGCACGACGACCTGTCCTGCCTGGTTCGCGCGCCCGCACCTGATGTCGGCCCGCAGCGCCGCCGGCCGTCCAGGCGATCGCGCGCGTCCGGGGCGGGTGCTCTCCTTGCCCGCCGCACCACTCAGCGCTTGCGCGCGGGCCGCGATTCACCCGGCGAGACGGGCGAGCCAGGCTGCGAAGTCTTCCTGGTAATAGAGCCAGTCCCGATCGGTGCTGGGTGCATCGGCACCGGTCAGGATCTTGAGCACCGACCAGGCTTCGAGATCGGTGATGTGGTCGTCCTCAGAGCTGAGCATCTCGCGCTCGGCCCAGCTCGAGATCTCGGCGTTCGTCATCACCGCCCGCGATGAGCCCGTCCGACATCCTGGGCGGCGGCGATCATGTCCGTGCCGAGCGGTTCGAACGGGTCGAACATCCGGGCGAACGGCTGGCCGAGCGCAACGTAGGCGGCGTTCGATGTCCTTGAGGTGCCCGGCGTGGGTGGTCAGCTCGCCAGGGGTGACCACCATCTCGTCACCGGCGCTCATCGGGCTCCCCGCCCTCGTCGTCCCGCAACATCCGCATGTCGTCGAAGTAGTCGTCGTCCGACGCCCGCGGTGACGGGCCCTGCGGGGCGTCGAGTTCCGCGGCCGGGAACGACTCCTCGGCCTCGGTGAGCAGATGCCAGACGACACTCTCGTCCGCGAGACCGGCTGACAGCTCGGTCGTCGCGCGGCGGACTCCTCGATCCTGAGGCCGGTCGGCAGCCCAGTGGACGCCACGGTGACGGTGACCGAGCCGTCCGCCGAGGTCTCGGTGGCGCTCAGCGCGGCGACCTGGTCGGTGACGTCCTTGATCCGGGCCAGGCGATCCTGCCCCCGGTGGTCCCGGACGGTGGCCACCGGCGCGGGTTGCCCGCACAGCTCGCCGAATCCGTCAGAGGGTGGCGCGCAGCCGATCGGCGATCGTGGCGATCCGGCCGAGCAGGCCGTTGACGAACCGCGGCGAGTCGTCGGTCGACAGCATCTTGGCGAGCTGGACTGCCTCGTCGATGGCGACCGCGTCCGGCACGTCCGTGGCCCACAGCAGCTCGTACAGGCCCAGGCGCAGCACCGCGAGGTCGACCGCGGGCATCCGGTCGAGCGTCCAGCCTTCCGAGTGCTCGGCGAGCAGTTCGTCGATACGGGTCAGCTGCGACTGCACGCCCTCCACCAGCGTCACGGTGTAGTCGTTCACCGGTGGCACGTCGGGCGAGCCGACCCGGTCGGCCAGCAGGCTGACCGGGTCGGCTTTCCTGAGCTGCGCTTCGAAGAGCAGGTCGACGGCGCGCTTGCGAGCTTTGCTCCGTGCGCCCATCTCAGCTGGAGACGCGGCCGAGGTAGCGGCCGTCCCTCGTGTCGACCTTGACCTTCTCGCCCGTCGTGACGAACAGCGGCACCTGGATCTCCGCACCGGTCTCCAGGGTCGCCGGCTTCGTGCCGCCCGTGGACCGGTCGCCCTGCAGGCCCGGGTCGGTGTGCTGGATGACCAGCTCCAGCGAGGTCGGCAGCTCGACGTAGAGCGCCACACCCTCGTGCTGGGCCACCGTGACCTCGGTGTTCTCCAGGAGGTAGTTCGCGCCGTCGGCCACGACCTCCTTGCTCACGTGGATCTGCTCGAACGTCTCGCCGTCCATGAACACGAAGTCCGTGCCGTCGGCGTAGAGGTACGTCATCGACCGGCGGTCGACCGTGGCGGTCTCCACCTTGGTGCCCGCGTTGAACGTCTTGTCGACGACCTTTCCGGACAGCACGTGCTTGAGCGTGGTCCGGACGAACGCCGGGCCCTTGCCGGGCTTGACGTGCTGGAACGAAACGACCGACCACAGCTGGTTCTCGAGGTTGAGGACCATTCCGTTCTTCAGGTCGTTGGTGGTGGTGGCCACGGGTTCGACTCTCCTGTTGTCAAGTTCCAGGGCGTGCGCTTGCGTTCACACGACCATGAGTTGCTTGGTGGTCAAGGTGAGGAGCTCGGGACCGGCCTCCCGCACGACAAGCGTGTCCTCGATTCGGACACCGCCCTTGCCTGCCAGGTACACGCCAGGCTCCACGGTGACCGCCATGCCGGCCGAAAGTGTACCTTCACCGGTCTTGGCCAGGCTCGGGGCCTCGTGAATCTGCAGGCCAACGCCATGTCCGAGGCCGTGCAGGAACTCGGCACCGCGACCGGCGCGGTCGATCACGTCACGCGAGGCGGCGTCGATGTCCTTGACGTCCGCGCCGGGCTTCAGCGCCGCGCGGCCCGCGGCCTGCGACTCCGCGACGAGCTCGTAGATCTCCCTCTGCCAGTCCGCGGGTTCGCCGAGCACGACCGTGCGCGTCATGTCCGAGTGGTAGCCGTCGACGAGCGCGCCGAAGTCCATCTTCACGAAGTCGCCGGGCTTGAGGACCGCGTCCGTCGGGCGGTGGTGCGGGATCGCGGAGTTCGCGCCCGCGGCCACGATCGTCTCGAACGACGGCTTCTCCGCGCCGTTGGCCAGCATCCGGTCTTCCAGCTCCCGCGCCACCTCGCGCTCGGTACGCCCGGGGCGCAGGCCACCGTTCGCCATCAGGTCGGCCAGCGCCCGGTCCGCGGCGGCACACGCCATCCGCAGCGCCTCGACCTCGGTGTCGTCCTTGACGATCCGCAGCTTCTCGATCATCCCCGGGGCCCGGATCAGCTCGACGCCCCCGGCCGCGTCGGCCAGGCCGTCCAGCTGCTCGACGGTGACGTGGTGGCTCTCGTACCCGGTCCTGCGGTGCTTGGTCTTCTGCGTGGCCAGCTTGCCGACCAGCGCGGTGGCGCTCGGCCGGTCGATGAGCCGCTCGAGGTCGGGCACCTGCTGCCCGGCCTGCGTCAGGTAGCGGCCGTCGGTGCAGAAGACGGTGTTCTTCTCGTCTGCGGGGCCGTCGGCCGCGCTCACGGCGAGCGCGGCGTTGGAGCCGGTGAAACCGGTCAGGTAGCGGATGTTCAGCAGGTCGACGACGAGCAGGGCGTCCAGCCCGCGCTCTCGGAGCTGGGTACGCAGTGCTTCACGGCGGCGGGCGTAGAGCTCAGACATGCGTTCACCTTAACGTCGGGCCCGATCGGTGGATCACCGTTGCGGCGCACGCTCGTTGTAGGGTCTTGTGGTGCGGTTCTGGCTCATCCGAGGTGGTGTGCTCGCGTTCGTGCTGGCCGGTGCGGATGTCGGGCTCGCCGCAGTGGCCGTGCACGTCAGCTCGCTCGGCGTGATTCGCTCGATCGTGCTCGGTGTCGTCGCCGGGCTCGCCGCGTTGTGGGGCGCGCTCGACGGCTGGCGCAGACTCGGCGACCGGGCGCGGATCTGGGTGCTGGCGTCGATCGTGGCCGGGTTCGGCGGCGGTGTGCTGCGGGTGCTCGGCAAGGCGATCCTCGTCGACGAGACCGGTCTGAGCTCGCTCGGCAGCGCGCTGACGGGTGACGCGGCGTTCGGCGCGCTGGTCATCCTCGTGCCCGCCGGTCTGGGGCTGCTGGTCGGCGGACGGCTGGCTCAGCGCGAGAAGGCCAGCGCCGGTCCGACGGAGTAGCCGTCCCACGCGGCTGGCGGGATGTCGGTGATCTTCGAGGAGTTCGCCCCGATCACGCCGGGCGTGACCGGGTAGACGCGGTTGCCGTCCAGCAGCAGCCCCGCTCCCCTGCCTTCGGCGCGCAGGACTTCGGCGCCTGCCCGGACGTGCGCGGCCACCGGGACGCCGTCCAGCGTCGCGGCGCGCTGCCCGATCACGACGGCACCCATGGCCTCCGCGACCGAGCGGCGGTCGACGCGGAAGATCTGCCCGCCCAGCACCATGTCGAGCGTCCGCTGCGGCGACGGCATCGCGAAGCCCTCCAGCGTGACGAACGCCGACTGCTTGGTCGCGCAGCCGTCGGCCGTGCGCAGATCGAGCCCGAAGCGCCGCAGGTCCGTCGGTTCGGCCTTGTCGCGCGTGGCGCGGATGACGTCGACCGGGACCCGGTCGCACGGGTCGCTCGCGGAGATCGGCGCGTGCCCGTCGGCCCGCCTGGCCAGCCCCGGCCCTTCCTCCCACGGCCCGGGGATCACCACCGGTTCGTACGGGTGGGCGGTGAACTCCCTGTCCCAGAAGGTGATCGTGGTGCCGCCCGCGGTTTCGTGGGCGATGGCGAACGCGTCGAGCGCGTCGATCCACATCCAGTCGGCGCTGAAGGCGTCCACCACGGACCTGTCCCGGCCGTA
The DNA here is from genome assembly GCF_001302585.1 of Kibdelosporangium phytohabitans. GTDB lineage: Bacteria > Actinomycetota > Actinomycetes > Mycobacteriales > Pseudonocardiaceae > Kibdelosporangium > Kibdelosporangium phytohabitans. The sequence continues at coordinate 8,149,027 of NZ_CP012752.1, forward strand.
GCCGGGTTTGAACCCGTGCGCGCCGAGTGCTTCCGCACCGGTGGAGAACGTCGGGTCCTTGGCGCGCACCACGAACTGGCCCGCGCCGTTGTCGTGCGCGCCTTTCGCGTTCGTGTCGGTGAACATCAGGTAGAACCAGCCGTCCAGGTACAGCGCTGACGGTTGTCCCGCGCCGTACGTGTTGCGGCGGCTGACTTCGTACGACGAGCCGACAACCGGCTGGCCGCCCTTCGCACGCGTCCACGACAGCCCGTCCGCGCTGGTGGCGAGGCCGATGGCGTTGCCTGAGCTGTGATCGTTCGGCGCGCCCGTGTAGTACAGGTAATGGGTTCCGTCGACTCTGATCACCGACGGGTCGCACGTGTGCCTGCCGTCAAACCCTTGTCCCGCACCGCCGAACACCGCCCGTGCGGGCGAGAACGGCCCTGCCGGGGTGCCTGCCTCGGCGTAGAGCACGTCGTCGCCCGGCGGTGGGTTGCTGACTAGCTGGCTGCACCACCACATACGGACCCGGTTGCCGTCGACCATCACCGAAGGCGCGTAGTTGTACTGAGCGTTCTCGCCCGCTGCGGCGACAACACCACCGTCCGGGCGCTGGTTGTCGTGGGCCAACGTCCTGGGTGGCGGCGGAGGAGCCGCTGCGGGCGCGGGCGCGGTGGTTTCGGGTGCGCCGCCGATGACAGCGGTCCCGGCGCCGTCAGCTTGTGGCGACGCGTCCGTGCACGACGCCAGCAGCGCCGCACTCAGCAACAGCATCACCACACGACGCACGAACAAAGCCTTCCGTCACCCGGTCGGGCGACAGTCTAAAGGCTTACGCAGTCACCGAGACGGTGTACGTGGCAAAGCGACGTACACCTTGTGCGGCCCGCCGTAGTGCGTTCCTGTGCCGACCTCGACGAACCCGAGGCGACCGGCCAGCCGGTGGCTGGCCTGGTTCCCGTTGTGAACCAACGCCCACACGGCCGGGAGGCGGAGCGTGTGCAGGCCGTGGTCCCTGATGGCGACGGCGGCTTCGGTCGCCAGCCCGCGCCCTTGGTGATCCCGGCCGAGGTACCAGCCGATCTCGGCCACGTCGCCGGCGAGTTCCGCGGACGGCCGCAGGTGGCCGACCCCGACGAGGATGTCGTCCTCGACGAACGCCCAGTGCCCCATGCCCTTGGGCCCGTCGAAGGCCAACCGGCGGTCGATCATGTCGTCGATCCACGTGGCCGGTTTGCCGTCACCCGCGAGGAAACTCGACACTTCCGGGTCGCTGAAGATGTCCCGCACGTCCCTGCGGTCGTCCTCACGCAGCGGCCGGATCACCAGCCGCTCGGTGCGCAACGTGGGCTGCTGGGCGAAGGCGCCCGCCGTGTCGGTACGCGGCAGCAGGACGTGGATCCTGGCCGGTCCGGCGGGCAGGTAGTGGTGATCGGCGATGTCGAGGAACCCGAGATTCCTGGCGAGCCGGACGCTCGGTTCGTTGTCCACGTGGATCAACGCCCAGATCGCGGGCAACCCCAGCCCACGGGTGCCGTAGTCGAGCAGCGTGCGCAACGCCTCGGTCGCGTAGCCCTGACCGGCGTGGGTGCGCGCGATGAACCAGCCGACTTCGACCACCTTGCCGGGCAGGCGATCCGACGGCGTGAACCGGCCGATGCCGATCACCAGGCCGTTCAGGTCGAGCAGCCACGTGCCCATCCCGTTGGGCGATCCCCAGCCGCGCCACCGCTCGAAGCTGGTCACCGCGTTGACCGGGTCGGACATGTCCCTGGTCAGGTACCTGCTGCTGGCCGGGTCCGCGAAGATCCGGACCACCGCGTCCCGGTCGCCTGCGCGCATCGGCCGCAACGTCAACCGGTTGGTCTCGAACGTGGGCTGGCTCATCGCTCAGCGAGCCACCTGATCGCCAGCGGGTAGCCCTGCACGCCGAGGCCGACGATCACGCCGCTGGCCACGGCCGAGATGTAGCTGTGGTGCCGGAACTCCTCGCGTTTGTGCACGTTCGAGATGTGCACTTCGACCAGCGGAGCGGTCAGCATCGCGCAGGCGTCGGCGACCGCGATGGAGTAGTGCGTCCACGCGCCCGCGTTCAGCACGACCGGGGTCCTGCCGTCGGCTGCCTCGTGCAACCAGCCGATCATCTCGCCCTCGTGGTTGGTCTGCCGGACCTCCACGTCTACGCCGAGGTCCTTGCCGGTCTGTTCGCACAGTGCGACCAGGTCGGCGTGCGTGGTGTGGCCGTAGACCGCTGGTTCCCGCGTACCGAGCCTGCCCAGGTTCGGGCCGTTGAGCACCAGGATCCTCACAGCAGCACCCCTCCGTCCGCAGGCTTGGCCGCCACCGCCGAGTACGCGCCCGCCAGCAGCGCGGGGTCGGGCCCTTCCAGCCTGCCCGGCTTGGCCAGCCCGTCGAGCACGACGAACCGCAGCACACCCGATCGGGTTTTCTTGTCGTTGCGCATGCCGTCGATCAGCTGCGGCAACGCGTCCGCATCGTAGCGCGTGGGCAGCCCGATCGATTCCAGCACCGCGCGGTGCCGGTCCGCGGTGGCGTCGTCGAGCCGCCCGGCCAGCCTGGCCAGTTCGGCGACGAACACCATGCCGACGCTGATGGCCGCGCCGTGCCGCCACCGGTAGCGCTCACGCCGTTCGATCGCGTGGCCCAGGGTGTGGCCGTAGTTGAGGATCTCGCGCAGCCCGGACTCACGCAGGTCCTGGCCCACCACGTCCGCCTTGATCTGGATCTTGCGGCGGACGAGCTCGGCGATCACGTCGCCATCCGGGTCGACCGCGGCCTTGGGGTCGGCCTCGACCAGCTCCAGGATCCTCGGGTCGGCGATGAACCCGCCCTTGATCACCTCAGCCATGCCCGCGACGAGTTCGTTGGGCGGCAGCGTGGCCAGCGTCGAGAGGTCCACGAGAACCGCGCTGGGCTCGTGGAAGACGCCGACGAGGTTCTTGCCCGCGTCGGTGTTGATGCCGGTCTTGCCGCCGACCGCCGCGTCGACCATGCCGAGCAGCGTCGTGGGCACGTTGATCAGCCGCACACCGCGCAGCCAGGTCGCGGCGACGAACCCGGCGAGGTCGGTGACCGCGCCGCCGCCGAGACCGACGACGATTCCCTGCCGGTCGAGGCCGATCCGGCCGAGCACCTCCCAGCAGTACCCGGCGACCGGCAGCGCCTTGCCCTCCTCGGCGTCCGGGATCTCGATCCGGTGGGCGTCCACGCCCGCCGCGATGATCTCCGCACGCGCCGCCTCGGCCGTGGTGGTCAGCGTCGGCGGGTGCACGATCACCACCTTGGACGCGCCGCGCACCTTCTCGACCAGGTCACCGAGCAGGCCGCGGCCGATGACGACCTCGTACGGCTGCCCGGTGGCGACGGTGATCCTGACTGGGTCCAACGTTCGTCACCTCACCGGCATGGCCGCGAGGACATCTTCGAGGATGTCCTGGGGGTCGCGGCCGTTCGTCTCCACAGTTGCGTCCGCGACCCGCGTGTAGATGGGCCGCCGTTCAGTCAGCATCTGCCGCAGATGTGCACGCGGGTTGGGCATCAGCCACGGGTGCAGCGCGACGAGACCTTCTCGCTTGAGCAAGTGGTCCAGGTCGACGTCGAGGAACACCACGTGCAGCGGCGCCAGCAGCTCCGGCACGCCGGGCGCGGTCGGGGTGCCGCCGCCGAGCGCCAGCACGCCGTCGTGCTGCGGCAGCACGCGGACCAGCAGCTCGTGCTCCAGTTCCTGGAACCGTTCCCGGCCGAAGTCGACGACCAGGTCGCCCGCTTCCTTGCCGTGCTCGGCCTCCATGTCGTCGTCGAAGTCGCGGAACCCGACACCGAGCCGCTCGGCGGCCAGCTTGCCGATCGTGCTCTTGCCCGATCCGGGCGGTCCGACGAGGACCAGCACCGGCCCGTCGCCGCTCACCAGCGCTCCTCCAGTGCCTTCAGGTATCCGGCCGCGTTGGCCGTGGTCTCGCGCAGCGAGTCACCGCCGAACTTCTCCAGCGCCGCGTCCGCGAGCACCAGCGCGACCATCGATTCGAGCACGACACCGGCCCTCGGCACCGCGCACACGTCCGACCGCTGGTGGATGGCCACGGCGGGCTCGCCGGTGACGACATCCACTGTGGACAGTGCTTTGGGGACGGTCGAGATCGGCTTCATCGCGACGCGGGCTCGCAGCGGCTCGCCGTTGGTCACGCCGCCTTCCAGGCCACCGGCGCGGTTGGACCGGCGGGTCACGCCCTTCGGGCCGCTGCCGCGGTCGATCTCGTCGTGCGCCTTGCTGCCCCAGCGCCGCGCCGTGACGAACCCGTCGCCGATCTCGACGCCCTTCATCGCCTGCACGCCCATCAGCGCACCGGCCAGCCGCGAGTCGAGGCGGCGGTCCCAGTGCACGTAGCTGCCCAGGCCCGGCGGCAGGCCGTACGCGATCACCTCGATCACGCCGCCGACCGTGTCACCCGCCTGCTTGACCGCGTCGACCTCGGCGATCATCGCGTCGGTGGCCTCCTGGCCGAACGCGCGCACCGGGCTCTCGTCGATCGCCGCGAGGTCGGACGGGGTGGGCTCGGGCCCCTCAGGGGCGACCGCCGCGCCGATGGACACGACGTGGCTGATGATCTCGACGCCCAGCAGCTGCCGCAGGAAACCCTTGGCGACCGTGCCCAGTGCCGTGCGGGCCGCGGTTTCCCTGGCGCTCGCGCGCTCGAGCACGGGACGGGCCTCGTCGAAGCCGTACTTCTGCATGCCCGGCAGGTCCGCGTGGCCGGGGCGGGGCCGGGTGAGGGGCTCGTTGCGGGCCAGACCGGCCAGTTCGGCCGAGTCGACCGGGTCGGCCGCCATGACCTTCTCCCACTTCGGCCACTCGGAGTTCTCGATCCTGACCGCGATCGGGCCGCCCTGGGTGCGGCCGTGCCGCACGCCACCGAGGAACTCGACAGCGTCGGTCTCGAAGCCCATCCGCGGGCTGCGCCCGAAGCCGAGGCGACGGCGGGCCAACTGGCCCGTCAGGTCCTCCGTGGTGACCTCGACCCCGGCCACCATTCCCTCGAGCACGGCGACAAGGGCCGGGCCGTGCGATTCCCCAGCGGTTATCCAGCGCAGCACAGGCAGATCCTTTCACGTCGCGGGAGCTCATCCCCACCCTGGGGGCGGTTGTCCAGCTGCGAGCGCACGCCGGAATCGCCCAGGACTGCGCACCCCGTGTTCGCGGTCTCGCAGCTGCTCGTGCCAGGAGCTGATGGTCGCGTGCCCGTCGTGCGGCCACAGCTTGAGGTCGACGCACCACAGGCCGCGGGAGCGGTCGACGGTGACCTCGACGTGGAATCGTTCGTCCCTGACATGTTCAACAGGACACCGCAGGCCTCTCTCGTCGCGGTATCGGAAACCCCCAGCAGCCCTGCCTCGCGCGGCAGCGCGGCGGCCGGCGCCCGCGGCCAGTTCCGCTGCTCGACCAGGTCCTGCTCCACTCCGGTACTCCACCACGGCCGCGAGGTGGCCGGCACGCTATTTCCAGCGGACACGTCAAGTACCGCTCGCGTCCTGCGAGGCCGTCCAGGCTTCGCGGTGCCGCCGCAGGCCGTCGATGATCAGGCCGAGCCCGGTGAAGAACTCCTCGGCGTAGGCGTAGCCGGGTTTCATGGCGTGCTCGGCGATCATCTCGGCGAGGTGCGGGAACTCGTCGCGGGGCAAGTCGTCCATGATCGAACCGGCCACGTCCGCCAGGCCGTCCGACGACGTGAACGGCAGGCTGAGCTGCTGGATGACGTACCCGTAGATGTAGCTGTCGAGCACCGACATGGCGTGTGCCGCGCCGGCGATCGAGAAGCCCGCGGACCGCAGGCAGCCGATCACCGCGTTGTGGTGCCGCAGCGTCGCGTAGCCGGGGCTTGTCCGTGAGTCCATCAGGCTGATCGCCCACGGGTGGCGGACCAGCGCGTCACGCATCGACGCCGCCCGCCCTCGCATCGATTCCTGCCAATCGGCACTGCCGGACGGGAGTTCGATCTCGCCGAAGACCTGATCGACCATGCCGTCGAGGATCAGGTCCTTGTTGCGGAAGTGGTGGTACAGCGACATGGCCTCGACGCCGAGCCGCTCGGCAAGCTTGCGCATGCTCGGCACACCGGACCCCGCCTCGTCCGCCAGCGCGACGGCAGCCTGGAGCACCGCCTCCTTGGTGAGCGCGGCACGCCGCGACGGCTCCGCCTTGTCAGCCACGAGGTTCTCCCTGTTCGACGGCCCGGATCGCTTGACAAGCTTACACCGTAAGGCTGTACCTTACGATGTAAGGGCGACTGAGGAGCGGATCATGAGAAAACCCGGCAGAGGCAGAAGACTGTGTGTTGTCGGCGCGTCCGGGAAGCTCGGGCGCTACATGGTGCGGCACGCACTGGACCGCGAATACGAGGTCGTGGGCGTGTGCCGCGAGCAGAGCGTGGACAAGCTCGCCGAGTTCGACGGCCGCATCACGGTGATCCCCGGACCGACCAACGACCAAGCGGTGATCGCACGCGCGGTCACCGGATGCGACGCCGTGCTCACGGTGCTGGTGCCGTGGGGACGCGACCACTACGCCTCCGGCACCGCCCAGGCCGTGCTCGACCACGCACAGCTGGAAGCCAGGTTGGTGTTCTCCTGCGGCTGGCACATCTCCCGTGACGGGAAAGACGTGTACGGCAGGAAGTTCAAGGCGTACGCGGCCGTGTTCGGCAAGCTGGCGAAGCTCGCCCGGGTCGCGGACGTGGACGACCAGGTGGAGGCGTGCCGGCGGATCTTCGGCAGCGACACCCGCTGGACGGTCGTGCGCGGCAGCGACCTGGAAGAAGGTGAAAGCCAAGGACTGCCGGTGTGGAGCCACCACGTGGGCGACCCAGTCCTGGCGAGCAACCTGACCCGCCGCGTGGACTACGCCCGATTCATGGTCGAAGCAGTGGACGACGACACACTCGTCCACGAAGCCCCGGCCATCGTTGGACGGCTGACCCCGTCGGCCCTCGCCCACAGTCAGGCGTGAGCACGTGTCGCCGACCAAGCTCGCGCGGATCGCAGGCGCGCTGTACCTGGTCGTCGCCGCGACCACGATCTTCGCCGGACTCGTGAACTCCCGCGTGATAGAGCCGGGGAGGACGGCGGCCAACATCGCCGGCTCGGCCGCCCTCTACCGCGCGGGGCTCGTCAGCGAACTGGTGGGAGCGGTGTTCTTCCTGCTGACAGGCATGGCCTTGTACCAGTTGCTGAAGCACGTCAACCACATGGCCGCCACCGCGATGGTCACCTTCGTCGCGGTGAGCGTCGCGATGCAGAGCCTGAACCTCCTCAACCAGCACACAGCACTGACGATCGCCACCAGCCAGGACGGATCCGCCACGCTGGCGACGCTGTTCGCGGACATGCGGCACACAGGATTCGTGATCTCCCAGACCTACTTCGGCCTGTGGCTGCTGCCGCTGGGCTACCTGGTGGTCAAATCCGGCTACTTCCCCAAGGCACTGGGCATCCTGGTGATGGTCGGATGCGCAGGGCACCTCGTCGACGTGTTCACTCGCCTGCTCGCACCAGGGCTGGGCGCGGACATCTCACCGTTCGCCATGACCCCAGCAGCGATCGCGGAACTCTCGTTCGTCGCCTGGCTGCTGATCAGGGCCGTACGAGTACCCCAGACGGATCCACGGCTCCCCGCCCGGGTCGCAATACCCTGAGGCGCAGCCGCCACATGGTGGTGCGGGGCGATGTCGTGGGCGAGAGGGTCTTGCCCACCAGGTCGGCTCACGAGGCTCACGCCAGGACGGGTCCGAGCAGTCCGGACATCAAGCCGGGCGGCACGCTGGTGCACCACTTGACCACGTTGGCCAGCAGCCTGACCGCTCGCCCAGCGCTCCTCCTTGTCCAAGGCCAGCAGCGGTGTACGGCCCGCCGGGACCATCCAGCCCGACACCAGGTCGCCTTCTACATGCCGCAACATGCTGCGATCCTCAGCCGCCTTGCGCTGAGCACGGCATACCGCGCAGCGGCGACCCTCGGACCGGACGACCGTTTCCGCCCTGTCCGCGCCCAGACCGAGCTGACCAGTCCCGGACCGGGCAGCCACTTCCAGCCTGCCCACGCCCAGACCCAGCCGGTTAGCCCCAAACCAGACAGCCACTTCCACCCTGCCCACACCCAGACCCACCCGACCAGGCCCAGGGCGCCAGTGCCCCGGCCACGTGGGGCCGCGGTCGTCGAGGCAGCCGATCGGCTGGACGCCGGTGATCTGTGCCCGCCATCACCCCTTTCACCGTGTCGCTATTGGTTCTTAGCTGTCGACGCTGGCAAGCTGGCTGCTCACCGCCAAGGCACCCGCCGGCCCCGGCTGGTTTCCCGCGGACCTGGCCTGAGCTCAAACCAGGCGTGGCCGCTCGTCTGGATCCGCAGTCGTGGCGGGGAATCATCCATCGAGTGGCACGGGCCGAGCGACAGATCGTTTCGCGGCTGTCCCTCGCCGCCGAATCGCCGCCGTGGTGCGGGCACGGAAATCCCGGCGATCTGCCCAGGCGACCGGCTCGATCCGGTTGCAGGACAGCAGGATCAGTGCCCCGCTGAACATAACCGGAGCGCCCCTCACCGAACCGGGGCCGCGCGCCGACGCGCCCGCCGTTTCTGTCCACTCCCCGGCTGAAGGTCGCACAGCAACACAGCGATCCTCTGCCAAGAACCGACCCGCACTGCGATCGTCCGGCCGCCGACGTGAGATCTCCCCACTCCTCCATGGTCAAGCTGTCAGCACAGTGTTGCGAGGGTCAGGAGCGGGCCGCCATGCTGTTCGTGTACGGCGACTACCGTGGCCGGAGGCTTGCCGATCTCGCTGATCGACCGATCAGCCCACTACCGCCTCCCATGTCATCCTCGATCCTGCCTGACATCCCGCGACGCCCCAGCCCCGCCATGCATGCCTGTCTTGGTGCCGCTGCGAGGTGACTCCTGAAACCGGCTCGACAGCCGACCACAGTGGCCTTCGCCGTCCAACGACGCACGCGCCTCCCCTGCCGGAGTCAGCGGGTCATGACACCGATGGTGAAGGTAACTCCGCGCCTACCGGCAGGAAAGCCAGTAACCACGTGGCAGCAAGCAAACCTGGGCCATGCGGCACGCGATCTGTGTAGCGGCCGAGGGAAACGGCACGCAGTGCGAGCGTGATCACGGCTGCCAGGGACAACCCTGCCGACAGCGCGAACCAGCTCACCGAGCCGAGGATCGCTCCCAGACTGCCGGACAGCTTGACATCGCCGCCGCCCAGTGCGGACGGCGCGAGCCAGCGGACAGTCGCGTGTAGACATACGAACAGCGCCGCGCCGAGCAAGGCCCGCTGCCAGCTGCCCGCGATGGCAAGCAGCACACCGAACACCGGGTACGCGGCGTACGTCAGCGCGTCGGGCAACCGGCCGTGCAGGAGATCCGTGGTGGTAAGCAGGACCGCGAACCACGACAGGGCAAGGATCACGAGCAGCCACGCGGCCGGTACGTGTGCCAGGCCGGCCAACGCCCAGAGGATGGCGCACGTGCCTTCGCACCAGCCCGGCCGTACTTGCGCGCCGCGCCGCAACCGGCGCAGGAGCACGCGGCCGAGGGCTCCGGCCAGGAAACCTCCGATCAGGAGGGAGAGGACCAGTGCCATGGCCTTAGCGTGCCGAGGGTCGGATGTTTTGGCCAGCGAATCGGTCGACTTGATTGAGGCGATGGGATCACCGCTTCGATTTCAGGCCGGTTTCGCCCAGGTCAGCGAGTATCTCCAGAGGATGTGACGGCGGTACTCCACACCGGGCAGCAGTTCGGTGGCGAGACGGCGCATCCCCGAGTAGGTCTCCGGTGGCGGCCAGGATGTGGGCGACGGGTGTTCCCAATAGCCCTTGGAACGCCGGTGGACACTGTTGGCCACCACCGCAGCGAGTTCGTACGGCAGGTCACGCGCCTCAGATCGCGCGCAACCGACGATCACCATGGTTCCGCCGGGCCGCAACAGGGAGCTGAGTCGCGTGAGCGCCGCCTTGGCGTCCATGTGGTGCAGCGTGGCCACCGACGCGATGAAATCGAACGACGACGAGAACTCGTGCTCGAGGACGTCACCGACGACGTAGGAGATGTCGTCGCCGAACCGCCTGGCCAGGTCGACACTCGGCTGGTCGAGATCCACGCCCGTCACAGCGGGCACTTTCGCCCGCAACGCGCGGGCGAGCGTGCCCTCGCCGCATCCGACGTCCAGTGCGTTACGCGCGGAGGCGGGCACGGCGGACAGGACCACCGGGTGGTAGTGGATGTTGTGGTTCCAGCGCTCTCGCATGATCAAGGGTGCCACAGGAACAGCGGATCACCGGCCGCCACGGGCCCGTCGGGAGCGAACCCGGTCAGCGCGTCGCTTCCCGCGTCGAGCGCCACCACTGGGCAAATCGGTGAATATCCCGCGGCCGCCACCGTCTCCGGTTCCCATCCGATGACTGGCTGACCGGATCGCACGGATTCACCTTTGACCACGTGCAGTGAGAAACTCTCACCCTTCATCTTTACTGTGTCAATTCCCAGGTGAACCAATACCGCCTGCCCACTCGGCCCGGCGACTACGAAAGCGTGCGGGTGGAGTGTGACCACGACCCCGTCGATTGGCGACACGACATCAGCGGCAGCAGAATCCGGTTCCACGGCGACACCGGGGCCGACCATCGCCTTGGCGAATACCGGGTCGGGCACGGCGGTGAGCGGCACGACCGACCCGGACGCCGGGCTGAGGACGCGAACTGTCACAGCAGGTCCTCGATGTCGCTGGCGATCGTGTCGGCTTCGGGACCGACCACGATCTGCACGGCTGCGCCCATCCGGACAACACCGTGCACACCCAATGCACGCAATGCCGCCTCGTTGACGAGCGAATCGTCCTCCAGTTCACACCGCAGGCGCGTGATACACGGCTCCAGCTCGATCACATTGTCCGCTCCGCCGATAGCCGCCAGTATCTTCGCCGCCCGCTCGTCTGCCATCCTTGTCCCTCTCAGTTGTGCACCCTGCGCAATTTGTACGCGCGATATACCGACCGAGTCACGCATCGACACAAAGCTGTAACGGACGTTGACACTCAACACCCGTCAGGCGCATAGTCCCGCACCTACCTGGTCTAGACCAGGGTGGTTTTGAACGCGTCAGGACACCCGGCCCCGACACGGGAGACATCCAGTGAGCGCACCACAGATCCAACAATCCGGCCGTGGCCTCGCCGGTTTACAACGCTTCGCGCGAAGCCTCATGCTACCGATCGCCGCACTGCCCGCCGCCGCACTGCTGTCGCGCCTCGGCTACATCGACGGCAGCGGCAAGGGGCAGGGCGAGCTGATCGCGGCCATTCCCGGCAAGTTCTTCGACGAGGCCGCGCGGGTGATCGGCGCGGGCGGGGACGCGCTGTTCCAGTTCCTGCCGCTGCTGTTCGCGATCGGCATCGCGATCGGTTACGCCCGGCGCGCGGACGGGTCGGCCGCGCTGGCCGCGGCCGTCGGGTACCTGGTGTTCCACAACGTGCTGATGGCGATCGTCGACCCGGCGCTGACCGAGGGCCGCAACTTCATGAACGGCCCGTACGGCGTGCTCGGCGGCATCGTCGCCGGTCTGGTCACCGCGGGCCTCTGGACCCGGTTCCACCGCATCAAGTTGCCGCCGTACCTGGCGTTCTTCGGCGGCAGGCGGTTCGTGCCGATCATCACGGCGGTGACCATGCTGGTCGTCGGCGTGATCCTCGGCCTGGTCTACAGCTGGTTCAACACCGGGCTGACCCACGTCGGCGAAGCGGTTTCCGGGTCCACTGTCGTCGGGGCAGGGATCTACGGTGCGCTCAACCGCTTCCTGATCCCGTTCGGCCTGCACCACATCATCAACTCGTTCGTGTGGTTCGTGTTCGGCGAGACCAACGGCGTCACGGGTGACCTCAACCGGTTCTTCGCCGGTGACCCGAACGCGGGCACGTTCATGTCCGGCTTCTTCCCCATCTTCATGTTCGCGCTGCCCGCCGCGGCGCTGGCGATCTACCACACGGCCAGGCCGGAGAACCGCAAGCTGGTCGGTGGCCTGATGCTGGCCGCCGCGCTCGCGTCGTTCCTGACCGGTGTCACCGAGCCGCTGGAGTTCGCCTTCATCTTCGTCGCGTGGCCGTTGCTGATCGTGCACGCCGTGCTCACCGGCGTCTCACTCGCGGTGACCAACGCGCTGGGGGTGCACGACGGGTTCGGGTTCTCCGCCGGGGCCATCGACTACGTGCTGAACTGGAACCTCGCGACGAAACCGTGGCTGATCATCCCGATCGGGCTGGTGTTCGCGGTGATCTACTACTCGGTGTTCCGTTTCGTCATCACCAAGTGGAACCTGCGCACACCGGGCCGGGAAGCGGAACCGCTGGACACCGAGACGACGATGGACGCGCCGACCGAGCGGGTCAGGATGACGCACAACCCGCCGCCGTCACCGGGCCGACGTGTTTGAGGTCAGGGTCCGGGTGGCCAGCAAGGTCGGCCTGCACGCCAGGCCGGCCGCGCTGATCGCCCGGCTCGCCGCCGAGCAGCCGGTCACCGTGACCATCCGCAAGGAAGGCGGCGAGCCGGTGCCCGCCGCGAGTCTGCTCAACCTGATGACGCTCGGCGCGATGCACGGCGACGAGGTCATCCTCGCCGCGGAAGGCGACGCCGCGCAGTCCAGTGTGGACAAGGTGGCCGAGTTGATCGAGTCCGATGAGGACTCGGCGTGAAGCGGTGGTGTCCCGGCGCATGGCAAGGCGCCGCACCAGCGAGCCCGAATGGTTCGTACGCGAACGACATGCGAGAACTCCCCCCGATAGCCAGTGCTGCCGGGAGGAGCAAACGACTTGTTCAGCGCCCGAGTTTGCGCCGAGTGGTGGTCCGCTGAGCCGCCGCAGCGACCGTTCCGACAGCCGCGACCGCGCCGAACAACAGGAAGAACCCGGCAAAGAACACGGCCATGACGACAAGCACGGCCGCCAGCATGCCCATGGTCAACGCTGTACCCACGCACACCCTCCGTTCACCGATCCCCACCGCATCGTGAGCATCACCTACCTGTGTATCACGGATCACGTGATTCAGGCCAGTGGCAACGGGACGGCGCCTCCGGTCGCGTCGAACAGCGCGTCGCGCATCGCTTCCCTGGGCACCGGACGGCCGGTGAATTGGGCGACTTGCCCGAATGCCTGGTGCAGCAACATGTCCAATCCCGTGCCGAGCCTGCCGCCGCGTTCCCGCACCGCTGTCGCGAGCGGAGTGGGCCACGGGTGGTAGATCACGTCCACCACGCACGGCGCCGCGGCCAAATCGGACACGTGGGCGTCCGCGACACCTGCGGGCACCGTGCTCACCACGACGTTCGATGACGCGACGAGGTCGCGGAAGTCGGTGTCAGCCCAGCGATACACGTCGAGCTTCACACCAAGTCGTTCCGCACAGCGGGAAGCATCGGTCGCCCGCGCCGGATCCCTGACGACCAGCGCGAAGGAGTCCACGTCCACACTGGCCAACGCGACGAGCGCCGCCAGCGCCGTCCCACCAGCGCCGAGCAGGAGCCCATGCGCCCCAGGCTTTCGCTGGTAGCCACCGGCGTACAACAGCGCACCCACAACGCCGTCCACGTCCGTGCAGTCCACGCGCCAGCCACCGTCCGGCAACTGGACGAGCGTGTTCCCCGCGCCCACGAGGGAAGCGCGTTCCGTGACCTCAGTGGCCACAGTCAGCGCCGCGTGCTTGCCGGGCATGGTCACGGACAGGCCCGTCCATTCCGGGCCCAATCCGGCGACCAGGGCGGGCAGTCCCTCGGCGTCACAGGTGATCCGCGAATACGCCCACCCGGTCAGCCCCTGTGCCGCATAGGCTGCGGAATGCAACACAGGCGACAGCGAGTGCTCGACGGGTTTCCCGACGACTGCGGCCTTGCGGTCAGTAGGCGCCACGAGCCCTGGCGTCCCTGATGTTCTGGTTGTGCTCCGCGTCCGTCACCGCGAAGCACGACGTGCCGTCCTTGTAGCACTTCACGAAGAACACCCACGGCCCGTCTTCCGGCTTGGCCGCCGCGAGCAGCGCGTCCTTGCTGGCGGCCGAGATCGGCGTCGGGGGAAGACCGAAGTTCAGGTACGAGTTGTACGGGCCAGGCGTGTTGCGAGCCGAACTGTTGGTCGTCACGACCGGGGCGTCCAGCACGTAGTTGATCGTCGAGTCGTACTGGAGCTTGATGTTGTCGGCCAGCCGCCGGTAGGTCACGCGGGAGATCTTCCCGAAGTCCTTCTCGATGCCCTCGCGCTGGATCAGCGAACCCATGATCAGCAGCTGGTACGGCGTGTACCCGGTTTTCTCGGCCAGCTTGGGCATCCCCCAGCCGTCCAGCATGGTCGCCGCGTCCTTGAGCACCTTGGTCAGCAGCTCCTGCGCGCCCATCCCCGGCTGCACGTCGTAGACCCCCGCCGTGATCAGGCCTTCCAGCCTGCGCTTCGGCTCGGCCTGCGCGGCGAACGGCACGGCCCACGACGGCACGCCGAGCTGGGTCAGGTCCGTGGTCTCGGCGACCTTGCGCAGATCCTCGACCGTCGGGCCGGTCTTCTTGCCGTTCATCGTCACGGTGCCCGCGTTGGAGATCAGCGTGAAGATGCCCGGCGCGACCTTGTTCTCCGGCAGTTTGATGTCGTCGAGCTGCGTGCCCGGCTTGATCTGCAACTGGCCGACCCGCGCGTCCTTGGACGTCATCCGGTCCACCGCGGCCTTGCCGGACATCTTGGTCTTCATCAGGTAGAAACCCGGCTGGATCGCCTTGACCTTGGGGTTGTCGTCGCCCGCCGAGGTGAACGCGCGCGGGCTGGCCACGACGCCCTTCTCCTCCAGCGTCCCGCCGATGCCCGCCGTGCCCTGGCCCGGCTTCACCTCGACCACGATGTCGCTCTCGCCCGCGCCGTCGTAGTCGTCGAAACCGCCGATGCCGAGCACCTGCGTGACACCGAGCCAGACGCCACCGGCGATCAACGCGACGACGACGACCGCGATCACCCAGAACGTGGGGCTGCGGCGTTTCTTGCGCCGCGAGCGGCGCGGTTCGTCGTCGTAGTCGTCGTGGTCGTCCTGGTCGTGGCCACGCGAGTTGTCGAACAGTCCGAGTCCGTCGGTCACTCCGCACCCTCCGGTGAACTTTCCCCGACCCGGTCGTTGTCCCTGCGCACGGCGGCCGCGCGCGTATCCAGCCACGCCTGCAGGATCTCCACGGCGGCGGCCTGGTCGACCACCGCGCGCTGCTTCTTGCCGCGCACACCGCGCTGCGACAGCATCCGCGACGCCGTCACCGTGGTGAGTCGCTCGTCACCGAGCCGGACGGGCACGTCCCCGACCCGCTCGGCCAGTTGCTCCGCGTAGGCGATCGCGCCGATCGCCGCCGGGCCGTGCCTGCCTGCCAGCGTCTTCGGCAAACCGACCACCACCTCGACCACGTCGTGTTCCGCGACGAGCCCGGCCAGCTGGTCCAGATCGCTGCCGGCCTTTTCGTCACGGGACAGAGTAACCAGTGGGGTCGCGAGCACCGGCGCTGGATCGCTCAGCGCGACGCCGACCCGTACCGAGCCGACGTCGACACCGAGTCTCCGACCAGGCCCGGGGTCGTTCTGCCCCGGGCGGTGTGCGGTCGGACTGTCCTGCGTCACGTGCCGCCCAGTTCCTTGCGCAACAGGGCGATGGCGTCGTCCAGACCAGCGGGTTTGGTGCCGCCGCCCTGGGCCATGTCCGGCTTGCCGCCGCCGCGGCCGTCGATGGCCGGGGCGAACGAGCCGACCAGCTTGCCCGCGGCGAGGCCCTTGTCCCTGGCCACGCCGTTGGTGGCCACCACGAAGCTGACCTTGTCACCGGCCGGGACGAACAGGGCGACCACGCCGGGCTCGCTGTTGCCGAGCCGGTTGCGCACGTCCGTGGCCAGCGCACGCAGGGCACCGGCGTCGACGCCTTCCGGCACCCGCTCGGCGACCAGCCGCACGCCGTTGGCGTCCTGGGCCTTCCCGGCCAGGGCACCGGCGGACTGCAGGACCTGGGCCACGCGCAGCTGCTCGATCTCCTTCTCGGCGCTCTTGATCCGGCCGAGCAGGCCCTCGATCCGGCCGGGCAGCTCGGCCGAGGGGACCTTCAGCTGGTCGGCCAGCTGCGAGACCAGCAGCTGCTCCTTGCGGACGTAGCGCAGGGCGTCCGACCCGACGAGGGCCTCGACGCGGTGCACACCCGAGCCGATCGACGAGTCGCCGACCAGCTTGACCAGGCCGAGCTGGCCGATCCGGCCGACGTGCGTGCCACCGCAGAGCTCGCGGGAGTACTCGCCCATGTCGACCACGCGCACGTTGTCGCCGTACTTCTCGCCGAACAGGGCCACAGCACCCAGTTCGAGCGCCTTGGCCTTGGTCGTGGTGAACGTCTGGACCTCGACGTCGGTCTGCAGGTAGTCGTTCACCTCCTCCTCGACCTCGGTGAGGATGTCGGTGGACACCGACCCCGGCGTGGTGAAGTCGAACCGCATCCGGCCGGGCGAGTTCAGCGAACCGGCCTGGGCGGCGCGCTGCCCGTAGGCACCGCGGACAGCGGCGTGCACGAGGTGCGTGGCCGAGTGGGCGCGTTCGATGGCCCTGCGGCGGTCGCGGTCGACCGACCCGGTGACCTCGGCGTCCAGGCCGATCTCGCCGGACAGGATGGTCACGCGGTGCACGAACAGACCAGGAACGGCCTTCTGCACGTCGTCGACCTGGATCTCGGCACCGGACCCGGCCAGCAGGCCGCTGTCGGCGATCTGGCCACCGCTCTCGGCGTAGAACGGGGTGCGGTCCAGGATCAGCTCGGCGTGCTGCCCGGCCGTCACCCCCGGCACCGGACGGCCGTCGACCAGCAGGCCGATCACGCGGGCCGTGGACTGCAGATCCGTGTAGCCGAGGAACTCGGTCTCACCGTGCTGCTCGAGGACCTTGCGGTACTCCGAGAGGTCGCCGTGGCCGGTCTTGCGGGCGGCGGCGTCGGCCTTGGCGCGCTGCCGCTGCTCCTCCATCAGCTCGCGGAACCGGTTCTCGTCGACCTGCAGGCCCTGCTCGGAGGCCATCTCCAGGGTCAGGTCGATCGGGAAGCCGTACGTGTCGTGCAGCTGGAAGGCCTTGTCACCGGCCAGCACCTTGCTGCCGCTGTCCTTGGTCTGCGAGGCGGCGACGTCGAAGATCCGGGAGCCCGTGGTGAGGGTGGCGCGGAAGGCGTCCTCCTCGGTCTTCATCACGGCCGAGATCCGGTCGAAGTCGCGGACCAGCTCGGGGTACGACGGGCCCATGGCGTCACGCACGACGGCGGCGAACTCGGGCAGCACCGGCTCGTCGACGCCCAGCAGGCGCACCGAGCGCACGATCCTGCGCAGCAGGCGGCGCAGCACGTAGCCACGGCCCTCGTTGCCCGGGGTCACGCCGTCACCGATCAGCATCACGCCGCTGCGGGCGTGGTCGGCGATGACGCGGAACCGCACGTCGTCGGTGTGGTCGGCGCCGTAACGGCGGTTGGACATCTCCTCGGCCTTGCCGATCACCGGGCGGACGAGGTCGGTCTCGTAGACGTTGTCGACACCCTGCAGCAGGTAGGCGACGCGCTCGACGCCCATACCGGTGTCGATGTTCTTCTTCGGCAGCGTGCCGATCGGCTTGTGGCCGTACTTCGGGCTCTGCTCGCCGCGGACGTCCTGCATGAAGACCAGGTTCCAGATCTCGAGGTACCTGTCCTCGTCGACGACCGGGCCGCCTTCCTTGCCGAACTCGGCGCCGCGGTCGTAGTAGATCTCCGAGCAGGGGCCACCGGGGCCGGGCACACCCATGTCCCAGTAGTTGTCCAGGCCGTCGCGGCGCTGGATCCGCTCGTCGGGCAGACCGGTGATCTTGCGCCAGAGCTCGATGGCCTCGTCGTCGTCGAGGTAGACCGTGGTCCAGATCCGGTCGGGGTCCAGGCCGTACCCGCCGTCGTCCTGCGACGAGGTGATCAGGTTCCACGCGTGCTCGATGGCACCGGCCTTGAAGTAGTCGCCGAACGAGAAGTTGCCGGCCATCTGGAAGAACGTGTTGTGCCGGGTGGTCTTGCCGACCTCGTCGATGTCACCCGTGCGCACGCACTTCTGCACGCTCGTGGCGGTCGGGTACGGCGGCGGGGCCTCGCCGAGGAAGTACGGCTTGAACTGCACCATGCCCGCGTTGACGAACAGCAGGTTCGGGTCGTCGAGGATCAGCGAGGCGCTCGGTACCTCGGTGTGCCCGGCGTTCTTGAAATGGGTCAGGAAGCGGTTTCGGATCTCATGCGTTTGCACGGCTCATCCCAGGAAGGAGGTGTGAACAGGTCAGTGGGCGGGCACGGCGGAACGACACGGGCCGGAAGCGACTCAGTCGTCCGCCCGTCGCGCTCGCGCGCCGTGAAGGCGCACGCCCGACCGCTCGGTCACCACGTCCTCTAACTCCTTCTCACGTTCCTGCATGCCCGCGCGCACGTCCGCACCGAACGCGCCCACGGCACCCGCCAGCTCACGCACGGCGTCGCTGACGTTCTCGGCCACACCCGCGGGTGTGGCCTGATACGCCTTCTGCCTGAGTTTACGTGACAGCGCAACTCCGGCCGCGACGCCGACGCCCATCCAGAACAGCCTGCTCATTTGCGACCCCTACGACTGCGCGTGTGCTTGCCCTCGCGCTCTTCCTTGCGCTTGCGGCGGGCCTTGATCGCTTTGCTCAGGCCGTACGACACGGCGGCGACCTTGACGAGCGGACCACCCAGCGTCGCGGTGAACACAGAGGTCAACGCGGACACGTTGCCGCTGACCGCCTGCGCGTTGGCGGTGATGCCGTCCACCCGCTCGAGTTGCGTGTTGACGTGCGTGAGCGTGGTGTTGGCGCCGTTGAACAGCGGGTCGGAGTTCTCATGCGCCTTGCGGATCGCGATGGTGGCCTCGTCCAGCGTGCGTCCGAGTTTCATCAACGGGCGCGCCACCAGAATCACCAGCAGCAGGAACACGGCTACAGCCGCAGCCGCGATCCATTCCCCTGCGGACACGAAGCCTCCCGGTAAGGCGGTTGCTCGAATTGGGTGATGGGAAGGTTACCGGTGCGCCGTCAGCCGCCGGGCAGCGCCTCAAGGCCGAGGTCCCGCGCATCTCGGCGCGCAGCGCCTTGTACCCCGGCCTGCGACTCGTCCCACAGTTGCCTGACCCGCTGCCACTCCGGCGCAGGTCCAGTGGTCAGGTACATCGCGAGCCGGGAGCGGGGCAGCATGGTGTCGCGCATCATGTCCTTGATGCGCTGCGGAGCGAACAAGTTCACCGGGCCGAGTGACAACCGCAGTTCCTCACGGGCCCGCCACACGTCGGCCTTGTTCCCGTCGGTGAGGTCCGCCTCCCGGCGGACCGCGGCGATCACCGGGTAGACGAGCCAGTCCTACGCCTCGACGGCGGCGATGACCTGCGCGTACGCGTTCTGCCTGCCCTCGTAGCCGCGGTTGTCGATCTCTTTGTCGCGCTCACGCTGCCACTTCTTGTCCTCGCGTTCCTGGTCGCGCCGCCAACGGCGGTCCTCCCGCCACGCGGCGATGAACTGGGCGCTCAACACGCCGACGAACCCGACCAACGCGACGGCGATCGTCACCCACAACGGCACCTGGACACGGGTGAAACCCAGCGCGGCCCCCGGCGTGCGCCGAGGGCCGCCGGTGTCCCGGTCAGGCGTCGCCGATGTCGGCGCCGAGGGTGAGGCTGCCGAAGTGGAAACCCGCCGTGCGTTCCAGGGCGAACCGGTCGATTTCCGCGCCGGTCGCGGTGAGCACCCGGACGGTGAGGCGGGTTCTGCGGCCCGGGAACGCGGGCTCGGAGTCGACAGCGAGGAATGCGTAGCCGGTGAACCGCACCCGTGACCACGGGACGAACTCGGTGACCTTCTGCTTGCCCGGGGCCCAGTGGTACGAGGGCACCTCGGTGTGCGGGATCTCGTGGCCCGCGTACGTGTCCGGTGCCGGGAAGTTGTAGAGGCTCTTGCCGCCCCCGCCGCACGTGGCGTACACCGTGCCGTCTGTGTCCGGCCGGACTGTGCTGCCGATGGGGACCTGCTTGGTCACACGGCCTGCTCGGAGCGCGTCGCTGCGTTCGTAGACGTGGTTGTGGCCGTTGACGACCAGGTCAACGTTGTAGCGGTCGAACAGGGGGACCCAGTGGTCGCGCACACCGCCTTCGGACGCGTGGCTGTTGGTGGTCGAGTAGGCGCAGTGGTGGAAGAAGACCACGATGAAGTCCACGTCGGGCTGTGCGCGCAGGTACGCCAGGCGCTGCTTGAGCCAGCGGGTCTGCTCCCCGCCGCTGTGGCCGAGGTTCGCGGGGATCTCGTAGGACACGTCGTTGGCGTCCAGTGAGACGACGCCGACGTTGCCGTAGATGAACGAATACGCGCCCGGGCACGAGCGCGGGCCTGAGCCGGGGAAGTCCCAGCGGGCGGTTTGGCCGCCGTAGCCGTTGTGCGGGTACAGGGCTTCCATGTCGTGGTTGCCGGTGGTGACCATCCACGGCACGTTCGCGGCGACCGGTTCGATCTGGCCGAAGTAGGCGTCCCAGACCTTCGGGTCGAACGTGTCGTGGCCCGCGTCCGGTGTGCTGCCGATCGGCAGCCCGGCGCCGTTCGGGTCGGCGTACGCGATGTCCCCGGCGAGCAGGTGGAACGCGGGGTTCTGGCTGGCGACGGCGCCGTCGTTGGCCAGCGCGGCTGTGGTGACGCCCTGGTCGCCGAACGCGGTGAACGTGAACTTGTGCTGCAGGAAGCCACGCGGCGGCGCGGTGCGGAACTTCGCGTCAGCGCGCTTCGGGTCATAGTCCTCGTGCCCGACGGCGTAGTAGTACTCGACGCCTGGCCGTAGGTTTCCTATCTCGGCGTGCAGGTAGTACTGGTCAAGGGGCGCGATCACGCCCTTGACCTCGGAGTGCAGCGGCCGGATTTCCGCGGGCACGCGGTGGCCGAGGTCGTGCGGGTCGCAGCCGACGCGCACGAACGGCTTGCGGACGAGCGCGGGTACCTGCCAAGCGACACGCATCTGGGTTCGCGGGTTGCGGCCGAACGCGAGATGCCGTCCCGTTGGCGTCACGCGATCGCCGGACGCGTACGCCAAACCGGGCAGCAATGTCGGCCCGGCGAGGGTCAGCGCCGCCACCGCCGCGCCGCGTCCCAGCAAGGAACGACGGTTCAGGTACTCGTGCTGCTCGGCCATGGACAGGCGGGCGGCGAGGTGATCGGGCACGCCGACGCGAGGGATTTCCATGCCGGCATGCTTGTCCGGCGACATGCCCCGCCGGTCACGCCGGCATGAACAGCAGCCGTCCACTATGGATGGTGGTGGTCAAGGGATTCCGAAGAGCCCTTTACCTTCCGGCGCGGAACCTCAACCGGGTACGCGCGTCGGGCAGCTCCGCCTCGGCGATCAGACCGGCGGCCACGGACCGCCAGAACACGGCCGCGGGTTTGTTGACGTGGTCGTAGTTCAGCGTCCAGACTCCCGGATGCCGTGCGAACAGCGACATGGCGGCCTGACGCGCGATGCCGTTGCGCCGACGCGCTCGTACGACGAAGAACTCGGCGACGTTCCACGACCCGTCGTTGTCGACATCGGACCGTGCCATCGCGAAGCCGACGAGTTCGCCGTCGGCCATGATGAAGTACGCCTCACGCGTCGCCGTTTCGGTGAAGTACGGGTCCAGGTAGTTGTACGTGTACGTGCCATGCGGCGTCAGCGCTTCGAAACGAATCTCGGCGAAGTCGTGCAGGTACAACTGGAGCAGGTTCGCCAGTACGGGTTTGTCGTTCTCGCCGACGAGAACAAGATCGACCTTCATTCGCCGCGGATGGCCTTCCTGAGCTTCGGTACGCGGTCGGCCAGCGCGCGTTCGGCGCCGCGCGTGGTCGGCTCGTAGTAGTCGCGGCCGACCAGCTTGTCCGGCGGATACTGTTGCGCCAGAACGCCTTCCGGCACGTTGTGCGGGTAACGGTACCCCTTGGCGTTGCCCAGGCGCGCGGCACCGGCGTAGTGGCCGTCGCGCAGGTGCGCCGGGACTGTCCCGGCGCCACCGGAACGGACGTCGGACAGCGCGGAGTCGATGGCCACGATCACCGCGTTGGACTTCGGCGCGGTCGCGAGGTGGATCGTGGCCTGCGCCAACGCCAGCCTGCCCTCGGGCATCCCGATGCACTGCACGGCCTGCTGCGCGGCGACGGCGATCTGCAGCGCGGTCGGGTCCGCCATGCCGATGTCCTCGCTGGCGTGCACGACCAGGCGCCGTGCGATGAACCTCGGGTCCTCCCCCGCCTCGATCATGCGGGCCAGGTAGTGCAGCGCGGCGTCCACGTCGGAGCCGCGGATTGACTTGATGAACGCGCTCGTCACGTCGTAGTGCTGGTCGCCCTGCCGGTCGTACCGGACCGCGGCCTTGTCGACCGTGGCCTCGACGGTCGCCAGGTCGATCTCCGCCAGCCCGGTGGACGCGGCCGAGTCCGCCGCCGCCTCCAGCGCCGTCAGCGCACGCCGCGCGTCGCCACCGGCCAGCCGCACGAGGTGGTCCTCGGCGTCCTCGGCCAGGCCGAGCCGCGCGTCCAGGCCACGCGGATCGGCGACCGTCCGGCGGATCAGCACACGGACGTCCTCGTCGGTCAACGGGTGCAACTGGAGCACGAGCGACCGCGACAGCAACGGCGACACGATGGAGAAGAACGGGTTCTCCGTCGTGGCCGCCACCAGCAGCACGATCCGGTCCTCGACCGCGCCGAGCAACGCGTCCTGCTGGGTGCGGGAGAAACGGTGCACCTCGTCGATGAACAGCACGGTCGACTCGCCCGACCTGGTCAGCCGCCGCTTGGCCTCCTCGATCACCGCGCGGACCTCTTTGACACCGGCCGTCAACGCCGACAACGCGACGAACCGGCGGGCGATCGACTGCGACACGAGCGTGGCCAGCGTGGTCTTGCCGGTCCCTGGCGGGCCGTAGAGCAGCACCGACGCCGGTGCGGCGCCCTCGACCAGCCGGCGCAACGGCGACCCGGGGCCAAGGAGGTGGTCCTGGCCGACGACCTCGTCGAGCGACTGCGGACGCATGCGCACCGCCAGCGGCGCGTTCGCGGCCACACTGGCCGCCGAACCAGGGTGCACCGGGGCACCCGACGGCGCAGGGTACTCGGGTTCGGTTGGTTGCGAGACGTCGAACAGACCCTCATCCACGGGAAACACGCTACCCAATCAGGGGCCGCCGACCGGACCTGCGGGTAACACGTCAGCCAGGTAGCCGTCCAGGTCGGGCTGGTCGGGCGTGAGCACGTGGCGCACCCAGGCCGAACGTTCGTGCACCAGCGCGGGCAGCTCCCACACGCA
The DNA here is from genome assembly GCF_001302585.1 of Kibdelosporangium phytohabitans. Lineage (GTDB taxonomy): Bacteria > Actinomycetota > Actinomycetes > Mycobacteriales > Pseudonocardiaceae > Kibdelosporangium > Kibdelosporangium phytohabitans. The sequence goes on from NZ_CP012752.1 coordinate 8,172,444, forward strand.
GCCGATCAGCGGCTCGGTCACCTCGCCGAACGCGACCGCGTCCAAACCGGACGAGGCGAGGCGCGTGTGCAGGATCGCCTGGTAGACCCACGTGTAGAGGTTGAGCCACAGCGCGTCCGCGCCCTCGTGGAGCACGGCGAAGGCATACCGCGGCGAGGCGGGCTGCGTGTGGGCGAGCGCGGGGTGCGCCAACGATGCCGGGAGGAGCTTCGGCAGGAACTCGTCCGCGGCGGCGACCGTCGCGGCGGCGATCGGGTTCTGGCCGATCGTCACCTGGTAGGGCTTGATGGTCCAGCCGTCGACCACGGTCGCGGGCAGCGGCCTGGAGTAGCGCTCGGTGAAGCTCATACCCGCACACTAGCGAGGGGGTCCGACAACTCCCTTCACCATGATCGACACCGCGTACGGCACGAGGTCACGGCCACGCCGCCACAGCCACGGGATACCTTTGACGATCAGCCACACCACGTGCCCGGCCGTGCCGACCTGCCGTCCACCGGAACACGTCAGGCTCACCGGGCGCGGGATCGCGCAGCCGCGGTCGGCGAGCATGCCGGCGAACCCCTGGGCGAGCAGCCGGTGTCCCAGCTCCGACGGGTGCAGCCGGTCGACGCTCCACGTCCCCATCTCGTACGCGCCGGGCAGCAGGTCCAGGTCGAGGCAGCCCGCGTCGTGCGCCGCCGACACCGAGTCGATCACCGAGTTGAGCGCCGATATCCGGCTGCGCAGCGCGCGCCGCAACGGCCCCGGCAGCCGGAAGACCTTCGCGTGGTCGTGGAACCGGACAGTGAGCACGATCGCGCCCGCCGCCTTCAGCTCGCCGACGACGTACCCGAGGTCCGCCCGGATGCGTTCCGGGTCGAAGTCCGAGCGCAGGGTGTCGTTCATCCCGACGATGATCACGGCGACCTCAGGCGCCACGGCCAGCGCCTGCGGCAACTGGATCGAGCGCACGTCGCCCATCCGGGCACCGTTGATCGATACGTTGGCGAACAGCACCTGCTCGGTGCCGCTGAGCGCGTCGGCGAGAAACGGGCCGACGCCACGCCAACCTCCGCCAGGCAGGGGATCGCCCAGCCCCACCGCAGTCGAATCTCCCAGCACGACGAGGCTGCGCACCTGCCGCAACCCCTGAGGTGCGTACTCCAGCACGGTCACGGCACAACGATCTCTGCCGTTCGCTCACCACCGGTGACTTCGGGTTAACTCCCCGAAGACGCCTTTTTGAACTTTGACTTCCGCCCCGCGGCTACGGGCGGGGATTGCCAACAGCCCGGCTCGCACGCGACGGGCTGGTTCGCCGGTCGGCGCTTCCCAGACCGCGCGGCAGCGAGGTCCATCCGGTACCCGCGTCCGGCACCGCACCGCGTCTTCTACCGGAACGCCGGATACATCGGCAGGGTCAGGTCGGGGCCGAACTTCCTTTTCAGCGCGTCGACCACGGCCCGGGAGTGCTCCACGATGTTGTCCGCGCCCGCCCGCGCGGCCTCTTCGCTCAGGTGCTGCCAGCGTGCCGCGAGCGAGACGCTGCGGCGCGGGGAGGGCAGGTGGCTGTCGATCGGGGCGTCCGGCTCGCCCGGCCGGGGCAGGAACCAGAACGTGGACGCCCAGACCCAGAACAGCTGCGCGTCCAGCATCCGCGGCAGCACGACCGAGTCGTCGGCCAGGTCCGGCCACACCGCCCTGACCTCGGCACGCCACGCCGCGAACATCGCGTCGGTCATCCCGGCGGGCAGCGCGAACGCGCACCAGCACGACGGGAACGGCACACGCAGGTACGCCGCGTCGAGCATGATGTTGCGGACGCAGCCGCCCTCGAAGTCCAGGAACCGGACGCCGCGGCTGGTGATCAGGTTGTTGTCCGGGCACAGGTCCGACGGGCTGAAACCGCGGTGCCTGCTGGTGGCCAGCAGCCAGCGGGTCCGTTCGGCGCGCTCGAACACGTGCGCCGGGGTGGTCACGCCGAGCACGTCCTCGATCAGCTGCGGCAGGCGTTCGATGGCCGCGGGTCCGTTGACCGCCAACGGATCGCCCTTCACCCTCGCCGCCGACAGGCGCCGCATCAACGCGTCGAAATCGGCCTCGCGGCCCGCGGTCGTCGCGTGCAGCCGCCCCAGGGAACGGGCCCACGACAGCAAAGCACGCTCCGCTGCCCGCGCGTCGTCGCCGAGGAGCTTGTCGGCGAGGGTGGGAGCGCGTCCGAGATCCTCGATGACGATCACGCCCGCGTTGCCGTCGTGCGCGTAAAGCTCGGGGCACATGCGTTCTTCCGCTGTCAACGCGGTGAACAGCTGGTAGCTGACGGCTTCGCGGACGAACGCCTCGGACGGCGTCGGCTGGTTGTAGCGCTTGACCACGAGGGTGCGCGGCAGCGAGAACGGGGTCGCGGCGACACGGACCCGGACGACGGTGGAATGGGTGCTACCGCCGAGATCCTCCGGCTCCGCGAGCTGGATCTTGGCTCCGTACCTGCGCCTGAGCACCGCTTCCGCCGCGCTCACCGTCCCGGTGATGGCCTCGTCCGGCGTCTGGTCGAGATCGGGCGGGTCGGCGGCGATGTCCACACTCATCTCCTCCGACCCTACTCCCGCGTCATCGCGGCCCCGACAGTAGTCACAATCAACGATAGAGACGCGCAGTCAGCCCGAACAGGTCAGGTTCTCACCCAGTGGACAGCGGACGGCCGTTGTCCTTGCTCGTCCATGTCCGCTTTCGGACAAGCAGCACCAACGAGGCGGCCACCACGATGCCGACCAGGTTGAGCCCCAGCTGACCGATCGAGTACAGACACCGTTGCCACTCCCCCAGTACCGCGGCGACCGCCGCGTAACCGGCCGCGGGGATGGTGGTCACCGAGATGAACACCCCCACGAGCGCGGCGGACTTGGCCGAGGTCATCGACAGCATTCCCGCCGCTCCCGCCAACAATGCCACGATCAGCGAGAACACGCCCACGTCGTAGACGAAATCGACGGTGTGCCCGCCGCGGACGGCGGTCACGTCCAGCAACCCGGCCCATTCGCCGACGAACGTCCCGCCCGCGGTGATCACCATCGCCAGCGGGAACCCGACCGCGAGCGCGACCGCTGCCCGGCTGACCAGATCCCGCCTGCGGCGCACGAGTCCGACGGCGATCGCCGCCAGCGGCCCGAACTCCGGTCCGACGACCATCGCGCCGACGAGCGTGACCGCTGAATCGGTCACGACACCGACCGCGGCCAGCAGGCACGCGATGATCATGAAGCCGAGGAACGTGGCGTTGAGCCGGGACTCCTCGCCGGTGCGGCTGAGCAGTTCCTCCCAGACCACCGCGTCCGCGGCCTCGCCGGGCGCGGCCTCGGCGGCCTTGTCGGCCGCGTCGGACAGCGCGGTGTCGATCTGCTCGAGCGTGATGGCGCCGACGTGGTCGAGATCCAGCGCGCACAGCCGCTCGATCACGGCGTCGGCCGCTTCCCTGGCCACATCGGCCTCGACCACGTCGCCTTCGGGCGCGACCGCCACGCCCCGCAGGACGATCAGGTGCGTCGCGCCCGGTTCGGCGTCGAGGATGCCGATCACCTCGGTGGTGTGCTCAGGCGGGCACACCACCCGCAGGTGCAGCATGACTCAGACCTGTGCCGATCCGTTCTGCGGCTGGGGCTTCGGCTTGAAGTCGACGCCCGCCTCCTTGCGCTGCGCCGCGGTGATCGGGGCGGGCGCGCCGGTCAGCGGGTCGTAGCCGCCGCCGGACTTCGGGAACGCGATCACGTCGCGGATCGAGTCGGCACCCGAGAGCAGCATGCAGATCCGGTCCCAGCCGAACGCGACCCCACCGTGCGGCGGCGGGCCGTAGGAGAAGGCGTCCAGCAGGAAGCCGAACTTCTCCTGCGCTTCCTCCGGGCCGATGCCCATCACGGTGAACGCACGCTGCTGCACTTCCCGGTTGTGGATACGAATCGAGCCGCCGCCCAGTTCGTTTCCGTTGCACACCAGGTCGTACGCGTAGGCGTTGGCGTTGCCCGGGTCCTCTTCGAAACGGTCGATCCACTCCGGCGTCGGCGAGGTGAACGCGTGGTGCAGCGCGGTCCACTTGCCCGAGCCGACCGCGACGTCGTCGGAGCCGTCGACGGCCTGGAACATCGGGAAGTCCACGACCCACACGAACGACCACGCGGACTCGTCGATCAGGCCGCACTTGCGGCCGATCTCCAGCCGGGCGGCGCCCAGCAGCGCCCGTGAGGAGCCCGGGTCGCCCGCGCCGAAGAAGATGCAGTCGCCGGGGTTGGCGCCGACGGCCTTGGCCAGGCCGTCGCGCTCGGCGTCGGAGATGTTCTTGGCGACCGGTCCGGCCAGCGTGCCGTCCTCGCCGACCAGCACGTACCCGAGGCCCCTGGCGCCGCGGGTCTTGGCCCACTCCTGCCACGCGTCGAGCTGGCGGCGGGGCTGGCTCGCGCCGCCGGGCATGACGACCGCGCCGACGTACGCCGCCTGGAACACGCGGAACGGGGTGTCCTTGAAGTACTCGGTGAGGTCGGTCAGCTCGACGCCCAGCCGCAGGTCCGGCTTGTCCGAGCCGTAGCGCGACATCGCCTCGGCGTAGCTGATCCGCGGGATCGGCAGCGTGATCTCGTGGTCGCCGAGCTCGCGCCACAGCGCCGAGACGACCTTCTCCGACAGCGCGATCACGTCGTCCTGGTCGACGAAGCTCATCTCGATGTCCAGCTGGGTGAACTCCGGCTGGCGGTCGGCGCGGAAGTCCTCGTCGCGGTAGCAGCGGGCGATCTGGTAGTACCGCTCCATCCCGGCGACCATCAGCAGCTGCTTGAACAGCTGCGGCGACTGCGGCAGCGCGTACCACGAGCCGGGCGCGAGGCGGGCGGGCACGACGAAGTCACGCGCGCCTTCCGGCGTGGAGCGGGTCAGCGTCGGGGTCTCGATCTCCAGGAAGCCGTCGGCGTGCAGCACGTCGCGGGCGATCCGGTTCGCCTCGCTGCGCAGCCGCATCGCTGCGGCCGGCCCGGCCCGGCGCAGGTCGAGGTAGCGGTGCTTGAGGCGGGCCTCCTCGCCGACGGTCAGGTGCTCGTCCAGCGGGAACGGCAGCGGCGCGGCCTCGCTGAGCACGTCGAGTCCGGTCACGAGGACCTCGATCCGCCCGGTCGGGATGTCCGGGTTCTCGTTGCCCTCCGGCCGCACGGACACCTCGCCGACGATCCGGACGCAGAACTCGCTGCGCAGTTTGTGCGCCCGCTCGGCCATCTCGCCCTCGCGGAACACGACCTGCGCCACACCGGAGCGGTCACGCAGGTCGATGAAGATGACGCCGCCGTGATCGCGCCTGCGGGCCACCCAGCCGCTCAGTGTGACGGTCTGCCCGGCGTGCTCGGACCGGAGCGTCCCGGCCTCATGGGTGCGGATCACGGGTAGTGCACTCCAATTCACGATCAGCTCGACACCTGGGCCCACGGGTCAGGCCCAGGTGAAAAGGCTAGCCAACGCGTCGGCGGCCTTTACCGTCGGCTACCGCATGGTGCCTGGATCACCAACTCTTGTCGGTACCACAGCGGGTTACCGCGACGTAGTGTCGTGTAACGGTTCATGACCCAGGGGAGCCTGACTATGGGAGGCTGGCCGGTTGGGGACCCCGGCGCGATCGACGACGTCGACGCACTGGCGGGTGACGCATTCCCGATCGCCTTGCGTGCGGCGATTCGCGCGAGCGGACTGAGTCTCGACCGGATCCAGTACCGGCTCCGGGCCCGCGGCCTGACGATCAGCGTGACCGCGCTGAGCTACTGGCAGTCCGGCAGGCGCAGGCCGGAACGGCCGGAGTCGATGAGCGCGCTCAAGCACCTCGAAGAGGTGCTCGGCGTCGAGTCCGGTTCGCTGACGGCGTTACTCGGCCCGCCGCGGCCGCGTGGCCGTGCGCAGCGCACGCCCGCGGCGATCCCAATCGACGCGCTGTGGGACAACCGCGAACAGCTCGCGCCGCTGCTGTCGAGGATGGACGTCGCGTCGGACACCTCGTTGACGCGGATCAGCCAGCACGATCGGGTGGAGATCGCCGGTGACCGCGGTGAGCACAGCATCCGCGTCCGGCAGGTGCTGCGTGCCGAGCACGACGGCGCCGACCGGTGGATCTCGGTCTACGACGTGGCACGCCCGGGCAACCCGCTGCCGCGGATCGTCCCGCTGCAGTCGTGCCGCCTCGGCCGCGTCGCCAAGGACCCGGCCGCCGGGTTGATCGTCAGCGAGTTGCTGTTCGACCGTCCGCTGGCCCGCGGCGAGACCGTGATCATGGAGTACGAGGTGGCCATGGCCGGACCGCCGTACTCGCGCGGTGACGACTCGTTCTGCCGCAAGTTCCGGTTACCGGTGCGCGACTACGTGGTCGAGATGCGGTTCGACCCGGCGGACCTGCCCGCCTACTGCCACCAGATCAACACGCCCGCCGACGACCCCGACGCCGCGACCCGGCGTGATCTCGTGGTCGACAGCGCGGGCCGGACGCACGCCGTCGTGCTCGGCGTCGGGCCCGGCACGTTCACTGTCGAGTGGGGCTGGGTCCCCTAGGGCGCGTATCGACGTCCCCGTTCGATGAGAGTCGGGATCGGGGTGGTTCCTGGCGTCGCCGCGCGGACGCCGGAATACTGGTTGTCTTCTGGCGTTCGCGCGGTGGCGTCAGGGACCGCATCCGGCCCGGCTATCGCGGACGGGGGCGTCGATACGCGCCCTCACCTCGTTGAGGTAGTTGTAGATCGTGTACCTGGTCACGCCCAGTTCGGCGGCCAGGTAGTCGACCGCGTCCCTGATCAGGAAGAACCCCGCCTCGTCGAGGACTTTGACCACCTGGGACTTGTGCGCCTTCTTCATCAGCGGCACGGGCACGCCGACGTCGGCGACCGCTCGTTCGACCAGGTGGCGTTGCAGCGTGTCCACGTCGCCGGGGAACGTCTCCACGTCCCGTGCGGGCGGGGTGGCCGACGTGGATTCGGAGTTGACGCACAAGCAGCCGACCGCGACGCCGTCCGGGTCGCGGATGAACACCGTCGAGGACGTGATCGGCCGCCCGTCGGGCGCGTGTGTCCCGTAGTCGGTCAGGTCCTGTGTCGTGCCGCGGCGGACCAGGCCGAGCAGCAGGTCGGTCATCGGACCGCCGACCGTGCGGCCGGTCAGGTTGCCCGCGATCGCCACGATGGAGTTCGGCAGCCTGCCCAGGTCGTGCAGGACGACCTCCGTGCCCGGTCCGAGTGCCGTGCCGAGCCCGTTGATCGTCGGGATCAGCGTTTCCAGCACACCCGCGACGGATCGTTGGTGCGCGGTGGCCGGGCGGCCGGGCGGCGTGACGCGTTTCAACGCGATGGCCAGCTGGTCGATCGTGTCGGCTGTGGTGGACACGTGCGGCGACAGCCGGACGTGCTCGGGGCGGATGGTGGCGCTGATGCCTTCGGCGTTGAGGGCAGCGCCGACGGTTTCCGCCGGGTGGCCGGGGATCGTGAACGCCAGGATGCCCGCTCGCCTGCGGGGCTCGACCGACGAGACGATCTGCCCGCCCGCGCGCTGCACGACCTCGCCGAGCTCGTCGACCTTCGCGGAGATCCCGGCTTCGACAGCCGTGATCCCGGCCTGCTCGACCAGTTCGAGCGCGACGTTGAGCGCGCCGGCGGCGATCGGGCTGAGGTTCGTCAGCGACCACGCGGCAGCGAGCGGTGCGGGCTGGTGGACGCTGTCGTCGAACAACCCCGGGTCTTCAGCGCCGGTCCAGCCGGACAACACCGGATCCAGCCGGTCCAGCGCACGGTCGGACAACACCATGAAGCCGGTCGACCAGCCCGCCCGCAGCCATTTCTGGCCACCGACCACGAGCACGTCCGCGACCTCCCACGGCTCGTCGACGACACCGAAGCCCTGGATGCCGTCCACGATCAGCACCCGGTCACCGGCGACCTCGCGCATCGCGGCCAGATCCGCCCGGTAGCCGGTCCGGAAGTCCACCGCGCTCAGCGAGATCGCGGCGGTGTCACCGGTGACCGCCTCGGGGATCTCGGTCACGTGCGACACCCAGCGCGGCCGTGCGCCCGCCGCGCGAGCCCAGGGGTAGGTGTTCGACGGGAACTCCGCCGCCGAGACGACGACCTCACCCCTCACCCCGAAAGCCGCCTGGAACAGACCGGTGCTGGTGTTCGGCAACAGCACGACGTGGTCGGTGTCCGTGCGGCACAACCGCGCGACCGCCGCACGGGCACGCAGGTCCTGCCGCATCAGGTCGTCGACCGTGGTCGGCCCGGCGACCGCCGAGTACTCCGTCAGCCGCGATCGTTCGGCGAGCACGGCGTTGGACGGCGGGCCGAACCGGGCGAAGTCGAGGTAGCCGGTCGGTTCGCGGAACTGGTTGGCGATCACCTAGAGCACCTTCGCCAGGAACTGCCGGGTGCGCCGGTGCCGCGGGTCGTCGATGACCTGGCTGGGCGGGCCGGTCTCCACGACCGCGCCGTCCACCATGAACACGACGTCATCGGCGACCTGACGGGCGAAGCCGATCTCGTGCGTCACGACGATCATCGTCATCCCGTCTCCCGCCAATCCCACCATCACGTCGAGCACCTCGCCGACCAGCTCCGGATCCAAGGCCGAGGTCGGCTCGTCGAACAACATCAGCTTCGGTTCCATCGCCAGCGCCCGCGCGATCGCTACGCGTTGCTGCTGACCGCCGGAGAGCTGCCCGGGAAACGAGCCGGCTTTGTCAGCGAGGCCGACCCGGTCCAGCAGCGCCATCGCCTTCTCGCGCGCTTCGCCGTACCCACGGCGGTTGACCTGGACGGGGCCCTCGATGACGTTCTGCAGCGCGGTGCGGTGCGGGAACAGGTTGAACCGCTGGAACACCATGCCGATGCCCCGCCGTTGCCTGGCGACCTCGCGTTCCCGCAACTCGTGGAGCTTGCCGTTGCGCACGCGGTACCCGATCGGTTCGCCGTCGACCCAGATCTGGCCGGCGTCGACCGTCTCCAAGTGGTTGACGCAGCGCAGGAACGTGGACTTGCCCGCGCCGGACGGGCCGAGCAGGCACACGACCTGGCCGGGCTGGACGTCCATCGAGACCTCGTGCAGAACCGTGGTGTCACCGAACTTCTTGACCACACCGACCGCTTGGACAAGAGGTGCCGTCATGCCCGTCCCCACTTCAATGACCGGCCGACCTTGGTGCGCACGCGATGCGCGCGGTCGGCGGCGTCGAACGACCGTTCCAGGTAGTACTGGCCGACGCTGGCGATGCTGACCAGGATCATGTACCACGCGGCGGCGGCCAGCAGCGTTTCCATGAACTCGAGGTTGCGCGAGGCGATGTTGCTCGCCGCCTTGGTCAGCTCGACGAACGGGATGACCGACGCGATCGACGTGCCTTTCAACATGTTGATGAAGTCGTTGCCGGTCGGCGGGATGATGACGCGCATCGCCTGCGGCAGCGTCACGCGGATCAGCGTCCTGCCCGGCGTCATGCCGATCGACTGGGCGGCCTCGATCTGGCCGCGGTCGACGCTGTTGAGCCCGGCCCGGATGATCTCCGCCATGTAGGCGCTCTCGTTGAGCCCCAGCCCGAGCAGTGCGGCGGCGAACGCGTTGATGACCGTGTTGGTCGGCGCGTCGACGACGAACGGGATCGAGATGACCGGGAAGACGAGCGCGAGGTTGTACCAGATCAGGATCTGCAGCAGGACGGGCAGACCGCGGAAGATCCAGATGTAGCCCCACGCGAACCACCGCGCGACCGGGTTGGCCGAGCGGCCGAGCAACGCGATCACCACGCCGATCACGATCGCGCCCGCCTGGGCGGCGACCGCGAGACCGAGCGTGCGCCAGAGACCTTCGATCATCACGTCGAACGTGAAGAAGTCCGGGATGTCCGCCCAGAGGATCTGCGCGTCGGCGAACGCGAACCCCAGCGCGACGAGGATGCCGACGATGACCGCCGCGCCGATCCACCGGCCCCAGTGGGTCAGCCGGACGACGGGCATCGTCGGGTCAGGAGCCGCCATCAGCCATTCCCCCCGCCCGCCACGTGCACGAACCCGGAACTGTCGGACCCCTGCGGTAACGTGAAAAACAAGGGATCCCCTTGGGGGAATCGGACATGCGGTGGCGCGTGCCCGCGTGATCAGGCACCGCGGGGTCAGGGGCCGCCATTGACCGTTGCCTTCTGGATCGCGCCCTGGCTGACGTTCCACGACTGCAGGATCTTCGCGTACGTCCCGTCGTCGATGAGCGACTGCAACGACAGCTGCAGAGCCTTGGTCAGCTTCGGGTTCTGTTTGTTGACGCCGATGCCGTATGGGCCGCCGTTGATCGGCGGGAGGTTGACGACCTCGAAGTACTTGCCGTCGCCCGCGGTCTGGGCGACGTACACCGCGGTCGGCAGGTCGTTGAGGATCGCCTGCACGCGTCCGGTGCGCAGCTGGCTCTGGTTCTGGGTGTCGCTGTCGGTCGCGGCGACGGTCACCGCGCCTTTGCCTGCCTGCGTGCAGATCGTGCCGCGTTCTTTCGCGTAGGTCTCCTGGCTGCTGCCGGAGTTCACCGCGACCGTCTTGCCGCACAGGTCGTCCGGCGACTTGATGCCCGCCGGGTTGCCCTTCTGCACCATGATCGTGATGCCGGACGTGAAGTAGTCGACGAAGTCGATCGACTTCTGCCGTTCCTTCGTGTCGTTCATCGCCGCCATGGTCATGTCGATCCGGCCCGACTGCAGGCCGGTGATCAGCGAGCCGAAGGCCATGTCCTCGTGGGCCATCTCGACGCCCAGCTTGCGGCCGATCGCCTTGGCCAGGTCGACCTCGGAGCCGATCGGTGTCTTGCCGTCGGCGGCGTAGAAGTTGTTCGGCGGGTTCTGGATGTTCGAACCGACTTGATCCTGCCTGCCGAGGCGATCTCCGGCGGCAGTTCGGCCGCCAGCTTGTCGTCCTTGGCCACTGCCGAGACGGGCGAGCCCTGTCCGCTCGGCACCGGCGCGCCGGACGGCGCGTCCTTGCCGCCACACGCCGTGAGCAGCGTGAACACCAGTGATGACGCTGCCAGCACGCTGATGGATCGAAGCATGCGGAGCAAATTACAACTATCCGTTGAAACTGTCCACATTTTGTTGAAGCATGAGCTCCAGCTGCTCCGACGCCACCGGAGGCGTCTCGACCGGGGGCGCGCTGCCGCGCGGGAAGCTGCTGCCTTCGAGCCCGTACTTGCGCACGAGCGGACGCGCCCGTCGCGCGAGCCAGTCTCGGTACGAACGGCTGGCGTAGCTGCCGCGTGCGTAGATGTCGCGGTAGTCGTCGAGCAGGTCCGGGCGTTCACGGGCCAGCCACGCGGCGAACCACTCCTTGGTGCCCGGCCGCAGGTGCAGCGGGATCATCGTGGCGCCGGTCGCGCCCGCGTCCGCGATCTCGGCAAGCACGCCTTCCAACTGGTCACGGGAATCGGTCAGCCTGGGCAGCACAGGCGCGACCAGCACCCCGCACGACAGGCCCGCGTCCGTCACGCGTTTGATCATGTCCAGCCTGGCCCGGGGACTCGGCGTGCCCGGCTCCAGCCGCTGCTGCAGGTCCCGGTCGACCAGCGCCAGCGACACCGCCACTCCCACCGGCACCTGCTTGCTCACCTTCGCCAGCAACGGGATGTCACGCACCATGACCGTGCCCTTGGTCAGGATCGAGAACGGCGTACCGGAGTCCGCGAGCGCTTCGATGATCCGCGGCATCAGCTGGTAACGCCCTTCGGCGCGCTGGTACGGGTCGGTGTTCGTGCCCATCGCGACGTGCTCGCGTTGCCATTTCGGCGATCTCAGTTGCCGGGCAACGACTTCAGCCGCGTTGATCTTCACGACGACCTGGGTGTCGAAGTCGCGTCCCGCGTCGAACTCCAGGTATGTGTGGGAATTGCGGGCGAAGCAGTTGTGGCTGACGACGCCGTTGGCGATGAAGTCCCCTGTGCCGGTTGTGATGTCGTACATCACCTCCGGGACGCCGAGCGGCTCGATCGACACGACCGCGAGCCGCGGCTGGATCACCCCGTCGACGTCCGTGACGAGCTTGATCCCGTCGGCCAGGAACGGCTGCCCGGTGATGCCTTCGGTCACCTGCTGCCAGCCCTGTTCGGTCAGCAGCCGGTGATCACCGCTGGCGACCAGCGTGGTGCCGCCCGCCAGCGTGACCCGGTACGCCGGTTTGACGGTCGTCCAGTGCGCGAGGACTCGCGTCGGCACGCGCTGGCGCTGGTTGCCCAGTCTGCCGGTGCCGTAGATCTCGTCGCCCGTCCTGATGTCGGCCAGCGGCCGGGTCGTGCCGTCGAGCATCAGGATCTCGGTCTCACCCGCGAGGCAGTACGTGCACGCGTGCGAGCAGCCGCGGTACGGGTTGATCGTCCACTGGAACGGCAGCACCGAGCGGCCGCCCGGCACCCGGTTGAGCACGGATCTGGCGTGCACCTCGTGGAAGGTGATGTCGGCGAACTCGGGGGTCCGGACCGTGCGCACCAGCCCCGGCAGGGCCAGTTGCCCGCGATCGGCCCGTTGAGCGTCCCAGCGCATGAGCATGATCCGAACATATGTTCGAGCCGGTGTCAATCCGGCGCCGACATGGCGGGATTTGCCTGGTCAGCGCACGTCGCGGATCGCCTGTACGACAGCATCGGGGCGGACCCAGGCGATCCCCGAGTGCCCGGCGTCCTCGACACAGCGGATCTCGCCCCGGGGCAGGGCCGCGGCCAGGTCGGTGTACAGGCTGTGCTTGGGCCGGTTGGCTTCGGCGGGCGGTTTGCGGGACTCGGGCGGCACCAGGTCCGCGGTGAACTCGTCGGTCCCCATGGCGCACACGAAGATCACCGGCAGGTCGGGATCGGGCCCGGCGGCGCGGACCTCGTCGAACAGGCGCGGGATGTTCATCGGTTCCCGCAGGGACTGGCGGTAGCCGGCACGGCCGAACCCCCGGTCCAGCAGCGGTTCGCGGATCTCGGCCGGCCAGTCGGCGAGCGCACGGCCGAACGCGGCCCGGAACACGGCCCGCATCGCGTCCAGCTGCTCGGGCGGGAACTCGACGTCGGTGTCCGTGTCCTCGAGCCGCCGCGCGTCCTTGGCCGGCAGGTAGCCGACGATGTCCTCGTGGGTCGGGTCGAGCAGCACCAGACCGGCGACCTCGCCGGGGAACCGTTTGGCGTACAACCGGGCGTACAGACCGCCAAGCGAATGCCCGACCAGCACGTACGGGCCGGGCACGGCCGCGGCACGCAGCACCTCGCGTAGGTCATCGGTCACCTGCGTACCGCTGCGCGGGAGGTCCACGGCGTCGCTCCAGCCCATGCCGAGCCGGTCGTGGATCACACTCGTGGTGAACTGCGCCACCAGGTTGTGCACGTTCCAGTAGTACAGGCCGAACATGCCCCCACCGGCCAGGAACACCACGGTCGGGCCGCCTGTGCCGGACCGGTGCAGCAACATCGATCCGTCCGCGACGGCGTAGCGCGTCCCCAGTGGCGCCTCGGGCGCGTCATGATCGATCACCCAGCCAGGCTATCGGCGTCACCGGCTCGCGGTTGTGCAGGTTTTGTGCAGGCATGCGGCACAGTCCCGTTGTGCCGGCGGCGCACAACCCCCCAGGCGTCGCCGGCTGCATACTTCCCCAGTCGCCGGACGTGGCACCGCCCGGCTGACATGATCGCGGTATGTCGTTATTGGACACCCTGCTGGTGCCGTTCCACACACCGGCGATCACGCTCGGCAGCACCAGCACGAGCTGGGGCGAGGTGGCCGGGTTCGTCACCGGCGCGCTCTGCGTGTGGCTGGTCGCCAGGCAGAACGTGTGGAACTGGCCGATCGGTATCCTCAACAACATCGCGTTCCTCGCGCTGTTCATGACCAGCGGCCTGTACGCGGACGGATGGCTGCAGGTCGTCTACATGGTGCTGGCGCTGTTCGGCTGGTGGTCGTGGCTGCGGGGCGGTCAGGCGCACACGCACCTGCCGGTCAGCAGGACGACCCGCAACCAGTGGTGGGCCATCCTGGGCATCGGTGTCGTCGCGACGGCTGCGCTGACGTGGATCCTGGACACGCAGACGGATTCGACCGTGCCGCTGCCTGACGCCGTCACGACCGTGCTGTCGTTGTTGGCCACGTGGGGTCAAGCGCGTAAGAAACTCGAGTCGTGGTGGTTGTGGATCGCCGCGGACATCATCTACATCCCGCTCTACGCCTACAAGAACCTGTGGCTGACAGCGATCCTCTACATCGGATTCCTGGCTTTGTGCGTGCTCGGGCTGCGCAACTGGCGCGCCGATGTGCGGGCACGGGAGCTGGTGACGGCGTGAAACGGTTCCGGCACGCGCTCGTCCTCGGCAAGTTCTACCCGCCGCACCGCGGGCACCACCTGCTCGTCCGGGCCGCCGCGGCGGCGAGTGAACGGACGACGGTCGCGGTCCTCGCGTCCAGCGTCGAGTCGATTCCGGTGGCCGACCGGGTTTCCTGGCTCGCCGAGGAACACCGCGGCGAGTCCGGTGTGGTCGTGCTCGGCGACATCGACGAACACCCGACCGACTTCGAGGACGACGAGATCTGGGAGGCACACGTCGCCATCGCGCGGTCGGTGCTGTCGCGCCGGGCGATCCTGGACGGCGACCCGGCCACCGCCGCGGTCGACGCGGTCTTCACCTCCGAGGACTACGGCCAGGAACTGGCCAAACGCCTCAACGCCGACCACGTCCCGGTCGACCCCGAGCGGTCGGCGCACCCGGTCTCCGGCACGGCGGTGCGCGCCGATCCGAAGGGCCGCTGGCACGACCTCGCGACGGCGACCCGAGCCGGTCTGGCCGCCCGGATCGTCGTGGTCGGCGCGGAATCCACCGGGACGACAACGCTTTCCCGTGCGCTTGCCGAGCACTACCGAGCCGCGTGGGTGCCCGAGTACGGCCGCGTGCACACCGAGGGGAAACTGGCCGCGGCGAAGGCGTTCGACCCGGCCGCCGAACTGGACGGTCTGGTGTGGACTGTCGGTGACTTCGTCGACGTCGCCGTCCGGCAGGCGCGCGCCGAGGACGACGCCGCGCCGATCGGGCCGGTTCTGGTGTGTGACAACGACCCCTGGGCCGCGACCGTGTGGTGCGAGCGTTACCTCGGGTGCGCCTATCCCCAGGTCGCTGCCGCCGTCGGTGCTCGGCGCCCCGCGCTGTACCTGCTCACCGACCATGAGGGCGTCCCGTTCGAGCAGGACGGCTGGCGTGACGGCGAGCATTTGCGCGAGTGGATGACCGGTCTGTTCATCCAGCGGTTGACCGAGCGCGGCGTTCCGTGGGTGCACCTGACAGGTGACCGTCAGAAGCGCCTCGCGCAGGCGGTCGAGGCGTGCGAAGACGTGTTCACGCGACACTTCCGCTACGCCGATCCATTGGGCTGAGGACACGGAGTGCAGGATGTGCCGGTGCACGACGACACCGTTCCCATCCCCCGGATCACCGACGAGCCGGAGAAACCCGCTGGTCGTGAGCGCGAGCCAGGTCATGGGCACAACCACGGGCACGGGCACGGACCGGCTGAACCGGCGTCGCGGAACGTCCGCCGGCTGCTGACGTGGCTGCTGCTGCCGTTCGCCCTGGCGTCCGTGGTCGGTGTCGTGCTGCTCTACCCCACCGGTGACACGCCGTCGCCCGCCAACGGCCAGCAGGAGCCGGTCCGGGGCGAGGTCGTCGCGACCTCGCTCGGGTCGTGCGACGGCGGCGTGCAGGTCGGCACACCGGATCCCGCGTGCCTGGTGGTCACGGTCCGGATGAGCGACGGTCCCGCGCCCGGCAAGGAGATCATCAGCCGGTCGCCGAACGAGCCCAGCACGCCCCGGTTCACCGTCGGCGACAAGATCGTGCTGGCCTACTCGGGCGGTGACCCGGCCAAAGGCGAGTCGTACCGGGTGGTGGACTTCCAGCGCGGCGCGCCGCTCGCGGTGCTCGCCGTCGTGTTCGCGCTGGCCATCCTCGTGCTCGGGCGGTACCAGGGGTTCGCCGCGCTGATCGCGCTCGGGCTCAGCTTCCTCGTGCTGCTGCTGTTCGTGCTGCCCGCGATCCTCACCGGCGAGAACCCGCTGCTGGTGGCGGTCGCGGCGGCCGGGGTGATCATGTTCATCGCGCTGTACCTGACCCACGGGTTCTCGGCGCGGACGTCAGTCGCCGTGCTCGGCACGATGATCAGCCTGGTCCTGATCGGCGGGCTGGGCGCGTTGTTCTCAGCGGCGACCGACCTGACAGGACTCGACGAGGACACCGCCCTGTTGCTCGGGACGCTCGGGCACGGTCTGGACACGCGCGGGTTGTTGCTTGCCGGGCTGGTGATCGGCGCGCTCGGTGTGCTCGACGACGTGACCGTCACGCAGGCAAGCGCGGTGTGGGAACTGCGGCGCGCGAACCCGTTGCTGAGCTGGCGCGAGCTGTACGCCGCCGGGTTGCGCATCGGTCGTGACCACGTGTCGTCCGCTGTCAACACGCTCGCGATGGCGTATGCGGGTGCCGCGTTGCCCGTGCTGCTGTTCTCGTACGTGTCCGGCGCTGATCTGGGCACGATCCTCGGGTCGCAGTCGATCGCGCAGGAGATCGTGCGCACGCTGGTCGGCAGCGTCGGGCTCGTCGCGTGCGTGCCGGTCACCACGGTGGTGGCGGCTCTTGTCGCCAGCCGTGAACCGGCTACTGCTCCAGCGAAGCCACGAACTTCGTCACGGCCTCGGGCTTGAGCCGGACGGCCAGCTTGCCCGGCGGCGCGGCCCTGGCCAGCTGGTACAGCGGGCGGCCGTCCAGGCCCTCGCCGCGTGCTTCCGCCCTGAGCTGGGCCACGAGCAGCTCGGAGATCACCAGCGACCCGGAGTTCGCGCTGGCCGCGAGCGCGTCGGCGAGCTTGCGCAACGCGATGATGCCCAGTTCGGCGCCGCCCGTGCCGGAATAGGACGCGACAGCCATGTTGATCCCGCGGCTGCGGGGCGTCTCGGCGACCAGCATGCTGACCGTGCGCACGCTGCGGACGTCCATCACGACCATCTCGAGCCGTTCCGCTTTGGACAGGTCGACCGTGCGGCGGCCGAACGTGCGCAGCACGACCTTGGTGCCGTCCAGCCACAACGTGCGCCGCGCCTGCGACCAGCTGAACAGCAGCAGCGGCAAGGCGACCGCGGCTGCCGTGATCAACGCGGCGGTCTGGTCGAAGATCAGCCCGATCACACCGCCGATCGCGGCGGCCAGGACGAGGATCGCGACGACCGCCATCCGGAAACGCTTCCGCACGCCCACCCGGTCCAGCAGGTCGAGCGGCAGGTGTTCGGCCGACATCACAGCCCTCGCAACGGACCGGGCACGCCAGCGTCCTCGTCGAGACCGGCGAGGAACGGGTTGGTCTCGCGCTCACGGCCGATGGTCGTGGTCGGCCCGTGCCCGGGCAGCACGACCGTGTCGTCGGGCAGCGTCAGGATCTTGGAGCGCAGCGTCTGCGCCATCTTGCGCACGTCGCCACCCGGCAGGTCGGTCCGGCCGATCGACCCCGCGAACAACGTGTCACCGGCGAACAACAACCGGCCGCCTTCCTGCGTGCCGCACCGGAACGTCACCGAACCCTCGGTGTGGCCGGGCGTGTGGTCCACGGTGATGCTCAGCCCGGCGAGGTCGAGCTCGGCCTGGTCGGCCAGCTCACGCACCTCCCGCGGCTCGCGCATCGCCAGCTTGCCGCCGAAGAACGCCGCCGACTCCGCGCTGATCCCCTTCATCGGGTCGGACAGCAGCTCGCGGTCGTCCGGGTGGATCCACGCGGGGATGTCGTTGCCGTCGCAGACCGGCGCGACAGCGAAGCAGTGGTCGAAGTGGCCGTGGGTCAGCACCACCGCGACCGGCGTCAGCCCGTGCTCGGCGATCGCGTCGGCGACCGGCTCGGCAGCGTCCTGACCTGGGTCGACGATCACGCAGGCCTCGCCTTTCCCCGGCGCGATCAGGTAGCAGTTGGCCTGCAGGGCCCCGGTGGGGAAGCCGACGACGAGCACGCGCACGTCCTCTCGGTGTGGATACCGCGTGGATGACGCCACCCTACTGTGCGTCCCCTCTACACAGTTCTTACCGGGGGTGCAAATAGACTGCGCCAGCCAGCCAACGTGAGGGCCCAGGGAGGGTGCAGGTGCCGACGAATCAGCAACGCCGGGAGGCGGCCAAGCGCAAGCTGGAACGCCAGCTGACCCGCAGGGCCGAGCGTGCGAAAAAGCGCCGGATAGTCGCCACCGCGCTCACCGTCGGTGGTGTCGTGGTGGTAGTGGGGCTGATCTATCTCTTGGTCGTGCTGAACAGCGGTGACAACTCGGCGGCCAACCAGCCGACCGACACCCCGCAGGAGCCGAAGACCACCAGCGGCCCGTGCAAGTTCTCGTCGAACCCGGCCAAGCCGGCGTCGAAACCGGTCGACGCGCCGCCGGACGTCGACCCGACGCCGAACGCGGGCACCGCCAAGGTCAACGTCAAGACCAGCCAGGGCGACATCCCGCTGACCATCGACCGCGCGAAGGCGCCGTGCACCGCGGAGGCCATCGAGCACCTGGTGAAGGCGAAGTTCTACGACGGCACCAGCTGCCACCGCCTGGTCAACTCGGCGAGCCTGAAGGTCCTGCAGTGCGGTGACCCGACCGCGCAGGGCTCCGGCGGCCCCGGCTTCGAGATCAAGGACGAGCTCGCCAGCCTGCCCAAGCCGGCGGCGGGCCAGGAGACGATCCCGTACCCGAAGGGCACGCTCGCGATGGCCAACGCGGGGCCGAACACCAGCGGCAGCCAGTTCTTCATGGTCTACGGCGACAGCCAGCTGCCGCCGAACTACACCGTCTTCGGCACGATCGACGCGGCCGGTCTGGCCACGCTGGACAAGGTCGCCGCCGGTGGGATCACCGAAGGACAGGACGGCGCACCGAAGAACCCGGTGAACATCGAGACCGCCACCGTCGCCTGACCCGGTTCGTTGACCACCAATGTGGCCTTGTCGCGTTTCGCGCGACAAGGCCACATTGGTGACACGGGTAGGCTCGCGAGTGTGTACCGGGAGTACGAGCCACCTCGTACCGATGCCGTCCGTTGCGTGTGGACAAGCACGAAGGTCGGTGCGCAGCGCGTCGTGCCGGACGGTTGCATGGACATCCTCTGGAACGGCACGGACCTGGTCGTGGCCGGACCGGACACCGCGGCGTTCATGACCCAGTCGAACGGAACCGGTGTCGGCGTGCGGTTCCAGCCAGGAGTCGCGCCCGGGTTGCTCGGCGTCTCAGCGCACGCGATCAGGAACACCCGAGTGCCGTTGGCGGAGTTCTGGCCGCACGACCGCGTCGCCCGGCTGCTCGACGAAATGCACAACGGCAACCCCGGACAGGCGCTGCTGCGTTCGGTGGGGTCCACCGAACCGGACAAGTTCGCCACGCTCGTCACGCAACTGGTCACCACGCACGACGTCCGGCACCTCGCCGACACCATGGGCATCACCGAACGCCACCTGCACCGCAAGTGCCTGGCGCGATTCGGCTACGGCCCCAAGACCCTGCAGCGGATCACGCGGTTCTCCGCGGCGATGGACCTCGTCTACGCCGGGAAACCGTTCACCGAGGTCGCGCACGCGTGCGGCTACGCCGACCAAGCGCACCTCTCACGCGACGTGAAAGCGTTGGCGGGCACGACGCTCACCACGCTGGTTCAGGACGCGGACGTGCGGCTCGACTGAACGGCGTTGTGTGGTGGCCGACGAAGTCAGTCACCACACAACGCTTGCTGTCCATCTCATGGTGCGGCCGTTCCGCAGGATCACATGAAGATCTTGACCAACTGGTCTCGCCCCTCGCTGTCTCTCAGCAAGATCTGGCTACCACCCCGCATCTCCGCGTCGATGAACTCATAGATCAACAACGCGCGGTTGACCAAGTCGACCTTCTTCAGGCCTGTACGTTGCTGGAGCTTGTCGATCGCCTGAGCGGCCTCAGGGATCAACGCGACGTTGGCCCGCTCGACGACGGGCGGTCGCCCGGCCTCCTGGTCCGAGGACATACACACCTCCTTCCACAGCTGTCACGAGCGGCGCCCACTGCACCTCTCTCACAACATTGTTGCAGATAGGGCGACATGTAGCCACCGAAAGTGTGGCGAATCGGTGTGAAATATGGCGTACTTCGCCACCGGCCTGCTACGGTGTGGTGGTCGCACTCCAGGAGTGCGACCACCACACGGAATACGGAAAGGAGACGCCTATCGCTGTATTCGACTGAAAGCCGACATGCACAGGTCCTTCACCCGACGCCTGTGCAGCGAATGTGTCGGTCATGGATCAAACACCATCACCGTGCTCAGCGATTCGTCCCTGATGACGGTGATGATCATTGCCGCACCCGCAGTCGGAGATGGGGGATCACCGGCCGCGGCGACGGTGGAAAAGGGTGCCTCCAGCGAAACGTACTCAACACGGAGACGCTGGTCTGGAGGAAGAAAGGGCGTCCGTCATGGGTGCCGCACACAGGTCGGGCAGTCTTCCACCGGAGGACTGGGGCGCACCGACCGGCGACGCGCGTTTGAACATCCAGAAAGGAGACTTCCTGGTGGACGTATCGATGCCAGCGAGATACTCCCGGCAGCTTCTGGACGTGTTCATCCTCGCGCTTGCGATTGCAGGAGCGATTATCGGCCCCGTCCTCACGCTCAGGGCTATGCCTCCGGACTTCCCTGCGTGGGCCGTCACCACGCTGATCGCCTTCGAGGTCGTCCTGCCGCCGACGACCGCACTGCTGTTCGTTCACAGGAAGGACAGGCGGGGCACGGGCAAGCGGGAGTAGCAGTTCTCCTGTCAGCGCGAGAAGGGGCGTCGGGCACCGGCCAGGCGCCCCTTCGACGATGACCCGTGCCGTCATCGGAAGCCGCTGGTTCAGGACGCGGACGTCACCCTGTAGACGTCGTACACGCCTTCGACGCTGCGGACCGCCTTCAGCACGTGCCCGAGGTGTTTCGGGTCGCCCATCTCGAACGAGAACCGCGACACCGCGACCCGGTCGCGGGATGTCTGCACCGACGCGGACAGGATGTTGACCCGCTCGTCGGCGAGCACCTTGGTCACGTCCGACAGCAGCCGGTGCCGGTCGAGCGCCTCGACCTGGATGGCCACGAGGAACACCGAGGACGCCGACGGCGCCCATTCCACGTCGACCAGCCGCTCGGGCTCGGCGAGCAACTCGTCCGCGTTGGTGCAGTCGGTCCGGTGCACGCTCACACCACCGCCGCGCGTGACGAACCCGAGGATGTCGTCACCCGGCACCGGGGTGCAGCAGCGCGCGAGCTTGACCCAGACGTCCGAGGCGCCCTTGACGACCACCCCCGCGTCGCCGGACGCGCGGCGGCGGGTGACGGTCGACGGGGTCGCGCGTTCGGCGAGCTCCTCCTCGGCGTGCTCGACGCCGCCGAGCAACGCCACGAGCCGCTGCACGACGTGCCTGCCGGAGGTGTGGCCCTCGCCGACGGCCGCGTACAGCGAGCTGATGTCCGGGTACCGCAGCTCGCGCGACAGCGCCGTCATCGCGTCCACCGACACGAGCCGCTGCATGGGCAGGCCGACCCGGCGGACTTCCTTGGCGATCGCGTCCTTGCCCGCCTCGATCGCCTCTTCGCGGCGTTCCTTGGCGAACCACTGCTTGATCTTGGCCCTGGCCCGCGGCGACGCGGCGAACTGCAGCCAGTCGCGCGACGGCCCGGCGCCTTCGGCCTTCGAGGTGAAGATCTCGACGACCTCACCGTTCTCCAGCTTGCGTTCCAGCGCCACCAGGCGGCCGTTGACCCGCGCGCCGATGCAGCGGTGCCCGACCTCGGTGTGCACGGCGTAGGCGAAGTCCACCGGCGTCGACCCGGCGGGCAGCGTGATCACGTCGCCCTTCGGCGTGAACACGAAGATCTCGCGCGTGGAGAACTGGTAGCGCAGCGACTCCAGGAACTCGCCCGGGTCCGCGGCTTCACGCTGCCAGTCGAGCAGCTGGCGCATCCAGGCCATCTCGTCGACCTCGACACCCTTGCTGTCGTGGGTGCCGCGGGTCTCCTTGTAGCGCCAGTGCGCCGCGATGCCGTACTCGGCCGTGTGGTGCATGTCGTGCGTGCGGATCTGCACTTCGAGCGGCTTGCCGTCCGGGCCGATCACCGTCGTGTGCAGCGACTGGTACACGCCGAACCGCGGCTGTGCGATGTAGTCCTTGAACCGGCCGGGCATCGGCTGCCACATGGCGTGCACGACGCCCATCGCGGCGTAGCAGTCGCGGACGTCCTCGACCATCAGCCGCACACCGACCAGGTCGTGGATGTCGTCGAAATCCCTGCCGCGCACGATCATCTTCTGGTGGATCGAGTAGTAGCGCTTCTGCCTGCCCTCGACCGTGCACTTGATCTTCGCGTCGCTCAGGTGCTTGTCCAGCTCCTCGATCACCGCGTTGAGGTACTCCTCGCGGGACGGGGCGCGGTTGGCGACCAGGCGGACGATCTCGTTGAACTTCTTGGGCTGCAGGATCGCGAACGCGAGGTCCTCCAGCTCCCACTTCACCGTGGCCATGCCCAGCCGGTGCGCCAGCGGGGCCAGCACCTCGAGGGTCTCCTTGGCCTTGCGGGCCTGCTTCTCCGGCGGCAGGAACCGCATGGTGCGCATGTTGTGCAGCCGGTCGGCCAGCTTGATCACCAGGACGCGCGGGTCCTTGGCCATCGCGATGATCATCTTGCGGATGGTCTCGGCCTCGGCGGCCGTACCCAGCTTGACCTTGTCCAGTTTGGTCACGCCGTCGACCAGGTGCGCGACCTCGTCGCCGAAGTCGGAGCGCAGCAGCTCGAGCGAGTAGTCGGTGTCCTCGACCGTGTCGTGCAGCAGGGCCGCGACGAGCGTCGTGGTGTCCATGCCGAGCTCGGCGAGGATCGTCGCGACCGCGAGCGGGTGCGTGATGTACGGGTCGCCGGACTTGCGGCGCTGGTGGCGGTGCTTCTCCTCCGCCACGTCGTACGCCTGCTGCAGCAGGCCGAGGTCGGCTTTGGGGTGCAGCTCGCGGTGCACCGCGGCCAGCGGTTCGAGCACCTGCTTGACCGGGGCCGCGCGCTGGGCGGTGATCCGCCGGGCCAACCGTGTGCGGACACGACGGGTCGCCGATGGTGGCCTGGGTACTGCCGCCTGTTCCGAGGTCGGCTTCAGGCTCGCCGCGGACTCCACGTCATGACTCACTCACACGCTCCCGCACGTCACCAGAGCCGTCCGGGCCCCGACTGAGACCCGTGTCATGAGAGTAACGCGTTAGCCCTGGTAACCATGCCGTTTCGCGGCAGGCGGCCTTCCTCACACGGTGAGCAGCGTGTCGAGCTTCCGTCCGGCAAGTCGGCCCCGACCGCCCAGTGCGCCGATCTCCAGCAACACTGTGATCCCTGCCACTTCCGCCTCGGCAAGCTCGACCAGCTCACAGGCGGCCGCGGCGGTGCCGCCGGTGGCCAGCACGTCGTCGATGACCACCACCCGCTGGCCGGGTTCGATCATGCCCGCCGGGATCTCCAGTTCGGCGGTGCCGTACTCCAGTGAGTAGGCGGCCTTGCCGCCGACGACCGGGAGTTTGCCCGCTTTGCGCACCGGGACGACACCCAGTCCACGCGAGTACGCGACGGCGGCGCCGAAGAAGAAGCCGCGGGCGTCGATGGCGACGATCGCGTCCACGTCGGTCAGCGTCTGCGCCATCGCGTCGACGACCGCCTTGAAGGCGTCCGCTGTGCCCAGGACGGGCGTGATGTCCTGGAACACCACGCCCGGCTCGGGGAAGTCGGGCACTCGCCGGATCAGGGCGAGTGCCTCGTCGAGTTCCATCAGTGCTTGCGCTTGCCGCTGGGCCGCTTGCCCTGCGGCTGGCCCTGGCGGCGCCGCTGTTCGGCGGCACTCGGGTTGCGGGCCGGCACGCCACCGGCCGCGCTGAGCGCACGCTCCTTGCGCAGTTCGGACGCCAGCGACTCCTCGTCGAAGGTCTCCGGCTTCTCGCTGACGACCGCGCCTTCCGCACCCGCCGCCTTGGCCGCGATGCTGGCCCGGCGCGCACGCACACGCTTGGCCTGCGCCTTGAACTTCGGGTCACGCATGGTGAAGTCCACCAGCAGCGGCGTGGCCAGCGCGATCGAGGAGACCACACCGGCGACCATGCCCGCGATCTGCACCAGCGCGAGGTCCTGCAGCGTACCGACGCCCAGCAGCACGGCACCGACCACGAACAAGCCGATGACCGGCAGCAACGCGATCAACGCGGTGTTGATCGACCGCATCAGGGTCTGGTTGACCGCCAGGTTGGCCGCCTCACCGTACGTCCGGCGCGTCAGGCCGAGCAGGCCACGGGTGTTCTCCTTGACCTTGTCGAACACCACCACCGTGTCGTACAGCGAGAAACCGAGGATCGTCAGCAACCCGATCGCGGTCGCCGGGGTGACCTCGAAACCGATGAGCGAGTAGATGCCCGCGGTCACGATCACGTCGTGGAACAGCGTGATCAGCGCCGCGATCGCCATCCGACGCTCGAAGTACAGCGCGAGGAAGATCGTGACCAGCACCAGGAACACGACCAACGCGATCAACGCCTGCTGGG
Source organism: Kibdelosporangium phytohabitans (assembly GCF_001302585.1). Classification (GTDB taxonomy): domain Bacteria; phylum Actinomycetota; class Actinomycetes; order Mycobacteriales; family Pseudonocardiaceae; genus Kibdelosporangium; species Kibdelosporangium phytohabitans. The sequence continues at coordinate 8,197,052 of NZ_CP012752.1, forward strand.
TGACCTCGCCACCCCAGGTCCCGCTCACCGCGCTGTCGCTGACCGCGCCGTTGGGCTTGAGCTGACTGGTCAACGCGGCCTTCAGCCGGGCGATCTCGTTCTGGTTGAGCGTCTCCGTGCGGATCTGGATGGACGCGGTATCGCCGACGCCGACGCTCTGCGTCGACTCGGGCAGGCTGCCGAGGGTGTCCTGGTAGACCTGGTCGACCTGCTTGGTGCTGATGGTCCCGTTGGCACCGTCGGCGTCGAGCTGGATCTTGGTGCCGCCCTCGAAGTCGATCCCGAAGTTGAAACCCCGGAACACGATCGACGCCAGGCACACCAGGACGAGCGCGGAGAAGAAGATGTACAACCGCTTGCGCTTGCCGACGACGTCCAGCGCGCCGTTGCCGACGTAGAGCCGCTGGAAGAACGACGCCCGCTTCGCGGGGGTTGTTGGCTGAGTCGTGTCCTCGCCGGCCACCTCAGGCCTCCTTCACTGTGGGACCGGTGCCGCCGGTGGCCGTCTTGGCCCGTTCGGCGGCGTGACTCTCGCGGTGCGCCGCGCCAAGCCCGACGAGCTTGGGGTTGGACAGCCGCTTCGACTTGGACACGATGGCGACCAGCGGGTGCGTCACGAGGAACACCACGATCAGGTCGAGCACCGTGGACATACCCAGGGTGAACGCGAAGCCCTTCACCTGGCCGACCGCCAGCAGGTACAGCACCGCGGCGGACAGGAACAGCACCGCGTCGGCGGACAGGATGGTGCGGCGGGCACGGGCCCACGCGCGTGGCACGGCCGACCGGAATGTCCGGCCCTCCCGCATCTCGTCCTTTAGTCGTTCGAAGAACACGACGAACGAGTCCGCGGTGAACCCGATCGCGACGATCAGACCGGCGACACCGGCCAGGTCGAGGCTGTAGCCGATGACCCGGCCGAACAGCACGATGATCGCGTAGACGATCGCGAACGACAGCACCAGCGACAAGATCGTCAGCACGCCGAGCAGGCGGTAGTAGAACAGGCAGTAGACGAACACCAGGCCGAGGCCGATCGCACCGGCGATCAGGCCGGCCTGCAGCGACGCGAGGCCCAGGGTCGCGGACACCGTCTCGGCGTCGGACGACTGGAACGACAGCGGCAGCGAACCGTACTTCAGCACGTCCGCGAGCGCGGTCGCCGTGCGCTGGTTGAAGTTACCGCTGATCTCGGTGTTGCCGCCGGGGATCGGGCCCTTGATCTCGGGCGCCGAGACGACCTTGGTGTCGAGCACGAACGCGGCGCGCTTGCCGACGTTGGCGGCGGTGAACTTGGCCCAGATGTCGGCGCCCGTGCCGTCGAAGGTCAGGTTGACGACGTATCCGGCGCCCTGCGAGTTCGGTCCGGAGTTGGCGTCGCTGATCTCCTCACCCTTGAGGAAGACCTTGCTGAGCACGAACTTCTCGGACTTCTCCTCGTCGCAGGCGACCAGCGGGAGGTTCGGGTCGTCGTTGCCGACCAGCGGGTCGTCGGCTTCGCAGTTCAACGAGGCCAGCGCGGTCTGCATCGCGGCCGTGTCGGGCTGCTGCGCGGTGCCGCCGTCCTCCGGCGTGGCCAGCGCCGGGTTCTGCCGGATGTCACGTGCCTGCTTGATCTGCGCGGCGACCTCGGGGCTGACCGAACCGGAGTTGCCGGACGGCGGCGCGGGCTGCTGCGCGGACGAGGGCGGTGCGCTCGGCGGCGGGGTGCTCGGGCTGCTGGGCGCGTTGCTGCCGCTCGGCTGCTGCTGCCGCAACTGCGGCGCGGGGCGGCCCTGTGGCTGGTTGCTGCCGGACGCGGGCGGCTGTGCGGTCTGGCTGCCGGCCGGCGGGGTGGCCGGCGCGCTGCCGGACGGCGGGGGCTGGGTCCCGCTCGTCGGTGGCGTCTGCGAGCCCGGGGGCTGCTGCGGCGCGTTGGGGACCGCCTCGATCACCTTGCGGAAGCCGAGAGTCGCGGTCTGACCGAGTTCCTTGGCCTTCTCACCGCCGTCACCGGGCACCGTGATCACGATGTTGTTGCCGTCGAGGACGACCTCGGCACCGTTGATGCCCTGGCCGTTGACGCGCGTCTCGATGATCTGGCGTGCCTGGTTGAGCGATTCCTGGCTCGGCGCGTTGCCGTCCAGCGTTCGCGCGGTCAGCACGACCCTGGTGCCACCCTTGAGGTCGATGCCCAGCTTGGGGACCGGTTTGTGGTCACCAGTGCCGAACACGAGCCCGTAGAGGACCGCGATGATGGCTATGAAGAAGGCGAGATAACGAACGGGGCGGAAGTGCCCAGCCGATGGTGCCACGTCTGTCCGTCTCTCTATGCGTCACTAGTGGGGGTAGCGGGCTTTCTTTGTTCATGACGCTGCGCCCGCACCCGATATCGATCGGGTGAGGGCGCAGCGTACCGCGAAGGCGATGAGGTTGGTGTTTCCCCAGCGCTCGGTTTGAACGCGGTCAGCTCTTCTTGGTCTGCTCGAGCGGCGGCGCGACCTCGGCGGTGGACTTCGGCGTCTCGGACACGACGCTCTTCTCTTCGTCCTTGGTCTCCACGGCCTCGGCGACGGGCTCGTCGTCCTCGACCGGCTCCTCGACGACGTCGTCGCTGACCTTCTCGCGGACCGCGGCACGCAGCCAGGTGGTCACCACGCCGTCGGCGATCTCGATGTCAACCGTGGCGTCGTCCGCGGTGTTCGCGACGTAGCCGTACAGGCCCGACGTCGTCATCACCTTGTCGCCGACCTCGATCGAGTTCTGCAGTTCCTGCTGCTGTGCCATCGCCCGCTTCTGCTTGCGGCTCATCAGCACCATGGGCACGATGAGCACCGCGATCAGCAGAAACGGAAGCAGTTGCCCGAGGTTCATTTCTCTCCGTTCGGCGGACATCCCGTTGGAGTGGAAATGCCCGATTGTTCTGGTTTCCTGCCGCCGAGTGTGCCACCAGCGCGTTACGCCCAGGCATTCAGCCTGTGCGCGCGGTCACTCACCGAACAGCGTAGGCGCCGCCTGACCTGGTGCGTCGTTCGGGGCTTGCAACCCGAGGTGCGCCCACGCGGTCGCTGTCGCCACCCGGCCACGAGGGGTTCTTGCCAGCATGCCAGCCCGTACCAGGTAGGGCTCGCACACTTCCTCCACGGTAGTTGACTCCTCCCCCACCGCGACAGCCAAAGTCGAAATACCGACCGGCCCACCGCCGAACGACCTGACCAGTGCGTTCAGCACGGCCCTGTCCAGGCGGTCGAGGCCCAGCTCATCGACGTCGTAGACCTCCAGCGCCGCACGGGCGACGTCAACTGTGACCGCACCGTTAGCTCGTACCTCCGCGTAGTCACGCACACGGCGCAACAAGCGGTTGGCGATGCGGGGTGTGCCGCGTGACCGGCGTGCGATTTCCACCGCGCCGTCCGGCCGCAGATCGACGCCGAGGATGGTGGCCGAACGGGTGAGGACCTGTTCGAGCTCGTGCGCCTCGTAGAACTCCATGTGCGCGGTGAAGCCGAACCGGTCGCGCAGCGGGCCCGTCAGCACACCGGACCTGGTCGTGGCCCCGACCAGCGTGAACGGGGCGATGTCGAGCGGGATGCTGGTGGCGCCCGGCCCCTTGCCGACCACGACGTCCACCCGGAAGTCCTCCATCGCCAGGTAGAGCATCTCCTCGGCGGGCCGGGCGATCCGGTGGATCTCGTCGATGAACAGCACGTCGCCCTCGACCAGGTTGGACAGCATCGCGGCGAGGTCGCCCGCGCGTTCGAGCGCGGGGCCCGACGTGATCCGGATGGCGCTGCCCAGCTCGGCGGCGATGATCATGGAGAGGCTGGTCTTGCCCAGGCCGGGCGGGCCGGACAGCAGAACGTGGTCAGGTGGGGCACCGCGCCGCATGGCGCCTTCGAGCACGAGCGTCAGCTGCTCACGGACGCGTGCCTGGCCGACGAACTCGCTCAGCCGCTTCGGCCGCAGCGTCGCTTCGACGTCACGGTCCTCCGCCTCCGCCAACGGGGAGAGCGCGTCCTCGTCGTGCACGTCGCTCCCCTATCGCTTGCGGCCGAGGACGGTGAGGGATTTGCGCAGCACAGCGGCGGTGTCGGCGGCGGAGTTGTCCGCCAGCACGCCGTCCACGGCCTGTTCGGCGGCCCGCTGCGCGAACCCGAGACCGACGAGGGCCTCCACGACCGAGCCGCGCACGACACTGGCCGACGGCGCGACCGGCGAATCGCCGCTGGTCCACGCGCCGACCTTGTCGCGCAGTTCGATGATCAGCCGCTCGGCGCCCTTCTTGCCGATGCCGGGGACCTGCGTCAGCATCGCCACGTTGCCCTCCGACAGCGCGCTGCGCAGCTTGTCGGGTTCGAGCACGGCGAGCATCGCGAGGCCGAGCCGTGGCCCGATGCCGGAGACGGTCAGCAGCATCCAGAACAGGTCACGGGCGTCGGTGTCGGCGAAGCCGTACAGCGTCAGCGAGTCCTCACGCACGATCAGCGCGGTGTGCAGCTGCGCCTCCTCGCCGCGGCGCAACGTCGCCAGGCAGGACGGCGCGGCCTGTACGGCGAAGCCGACCCCGCCGACCTCGATCACGGCGTGGTCAAGGCCGACCGACAGCACCGGTCCGCGTACCGACGAGATCACCGCGTCACTCCTTTTGCTTTCCTGGCCTCGGCGAGCCGGGCCTTGTGCACCTTGGCCAGTTCGGCCGCGCGTTGTTCGGCCTCGGCGAGCCGCGTGCGCATCGGTGCGCGCCAAATGTGGCAGATGGCCAGCGCGAGCGCGTCGGCGGCATCGGCGGTGCCGGGTTTCTCCTGCAGTTTGAGCAGACGCATGACCATCGCGGTCACCTGCGCCTTGTCCGCGCGGCCCGACCCGGTGACGGCGGCCTTGACCTCGCTGGGGGTGTGGAACTCGACCTTCAGGCCACGCCGGGCCGCCGCGACCGCGACGACACCACCGGCCTGCGCCGTGCCCATCGCCGTCTGCACGTTGTACTGGCTGAACACGCGCTCGACCGCGACCACATCGGGTTTGTGCAGGTCAAGCCAGCCTTCGACGGCGTCGGAGACCTTCAGCAGCCGTTCGGCCAGGTCGGCGTCGACGGGCGTGCGGACCGTGTCCACCGCGACACAACTGACCTTGCGACCGGTCCCGCCGTCGACCACGGCGATACCGCACCTGGTCAGGCCCGGGTCAACACCGAGCACCCGCACACCATCACCCCTAAGAACGCTTGTTCGAGAGCGTAACGCGTGGTGTGCGCGGGCATGCGCAGGACACGCTTTGTGGATGATGGGACCGTGACACCCGAAGAGATCATCAAGGCGCTGGACCTGCGGCCGTTACCGGTGGAAGGCGGGCTGTACAAGGAAAATCTCAACGGTCACCCGCACGCGTCGGCGATCTACTACATGCTCGTCGCGCCGCAGCTGTCGCGGCTGCACAAGCTCGAGCACGTCGAGATCTTCTCGTACCACGCGGGGGCGCCAGCCCGGATGTTGCTGCTGCACCCGGACGGCACCGTCGAGCGGCCCGTTCTGGGCATGGACCTCGCTGACGGCCAGCGCCCGCAGGTCATCGTGCCCGCGGGGACGTGGCAGGCCACGGAGACGCTGGGCGAGTGGAGCCTGCTCGGCACATTCATGGCACCGCCGTACAGCGACGACAGCGTCACGTTCGCCGACGCAGGCCCCCTCGCCGAGGCCTACCCGGCCGCGGCCGGGGACATATCGCGCTTGGCCTGACGGCGTTCGGCGCGCCGGTCGAGCCAGCTCAGCCACGGCGCGGTCATCATCGTCGTGACGATGGCGACCATGACCAGGACGCTGAACAGCGCCTGGGTCACGATGCCGACCTGCAGGCCGACGTTCAACGCGATCAGCTGCATCAGGCCCCGTGCGTTCATCAGCACACCGACGCGCATCGCGGTGTGCGTGTCCTCACCGGTCAGCCGGGCCGCCGCCCAGCACGCGCCGAACTTGCCGATCACCGCGACCGCGATGCTGCCCAGCGTCAACAGCATCAGCGGCACGGTGACCAGCAGGCCGAACGACGTGTTCAGGCCGGAGTAGGCGAAGAACAGCGGCAGGAAAACGACTTTGGTCACCGAACTGATCGAGTTGACGACGCGCTCGGCGAGTTCGCCGCGCGGGAACACGGAGCCGAGGCAGAAACCGCCGAACACCGAGTACAGCCCGATCAGGTCGGTCCACCACGCGGCCGCGAACAGCGCCACCGCGGTCGCCAGCACGAGGTGCTCCATCGCGGTGCCGGGCCGGGCCATGAACCACGCGAGCACGGGCCTGCCGACGAACCAGATCACCAGGATGAACAGCAACGACCCACCCGCGGTGACGAGGATCCTGCTGGGGTCGCCCGTGGCGAGGCCGATCGTCAACGCGAGCAGGATCCACGCAACGCCGTCGTCGAGCGCGCCCGCGGCCAGCGACAGCGATCCTTGACGCGTGTGCGTGAGGTTCCGTTCGCTGATGATCCGCGCCAGCATCGGGAACGCGGTGATGGCCAGCGCGACACCGACGAACAACGCGGACACCCCGACCGGCACGCCGTCCTTGAGCACGTCGATGTGTCCCTGGGTCAGCAGGATCAGCGCGGCACCGAGCAGCAGCGGCGCGGTGACGCCGGCGAGGGACACCGCCCCCGCCGGCCGGCCGAGGCCGCGGACCTTGTGCGACGCGAACCGGTGGCCGACCTCGAACATGAACGCGACCAGCCCGATGTGGCTGACCACGTACAGCATCGGCCGGACCGCGTCGGGCAACAGCCAGTCCTGCACGCCGGGCAGCAACAGGCCCAGCAGGGACGGGCCGAGCAGCACACCCGCGATCATCTCGCCGACGACCGGCGGCTGCCCGATCCGGCGGGCGACCATCACCACGAGGCGGCAGGTGATCAGGATGACGACCGCGGCGAGGAAGAACCGCGCGGTGGTGGTGGCTATGTCCATGATGTCCCCTCAGTCCACGGCCGGCTGTTCGAAGTAGCGCCCGCACAGGCGCTGGCGGCGTGCGTCCCAGACCATGTAGGTGCCCAGTACGAGCTGGGTGACGCTGCGCGTGACGTCCTCACAACGGTCACGCAACCGCATGACCGCCAGCCGCCACCGCACCGAACGCGTGTGTCCCAACCGGTCCGTCAGCAGGCACGGACCGCGGTTGGGGATGGAGCGGGTGTGTTTCGCGGACGTGCGCAGTTCGAACCGTGCGAGCGTCGCGCAGACGACCGCGCGCATGGTGACGGGCATGAGACCACGGGCCGGGCACGCGCGGTTGGCCGTGACGCCGTACGGCACATGGTTGACGTCCTTGGCCGACAACGTTTTCCACCGGGACGGGTCGAACCGGTCCGGGTTGTCGAACCCCGCCTGGTGGAAGTCGGCGTAGTTGAACAGCAGCACCGAGCCCGTCGGGATGGCGCCGATCTCGCCGGTGGTGATCCGGTGCGCCACACCGAACAACGGGTACAGGCGCAACGCCTCGTCCATCACGTGGTCGATGTCGACCGTGCCGCCGACCAGGCCGGATTGCACCTCGGGGTGTTCGGCGACCGCCATGAGCAGGTGCGCCATCGCCTCGCTGGACTGCACCACGGCGGTGTTGAAGAACGTGCCTTGCAGGTACCAGGCCTGTTCCTGCGTGCTGAGCACACCGGGCAGGTCGTGCGGCACGTCACCTGCCTCGATGCGGCGCACCAGGTAGCGCGTCAGGCGGTCGCGTCTGGCCATGTGCCGCAGGCCGCAGCACTTCAGGGACGTGACCACGTCGTCGGCGTTGCCGACGATCAGGTCACGTGCTTCCCGCGGGCACGGCTCGTCGAACACCACCTGGTAGTAGAACTCGGCCCAGATCGGCATCATCAGGTCGCGCAACCGGACAACGCTCACTGGTCTGCCTTGGACCGCGGCGAGTGCGCGCTCGGTGCATTCCGTGGCGACGCTCGCGGACCGCGCGTGGACCGCGGCCAGGATGCGCCGCGTGGTCCGGGCGACCTCGGTGTACCGCTCCCCCGGTTCGAGGTGTTCCTGGTGCACCTGCGGTCCCGGTGCCAGCCAGTACCAGAACAGGTCGGACAGCACGGCGCCACGGCTGCGCCCGTCGGCCGCGGGGTGCTCGTACAGCGCCCGGAACCGGGCCACCTCGACTTGGATGCCCTCGCTTCCGTTGACGTGCGCGAAAATCCGCACCCGCAGCCGGACGACCAGGTCGGGCAGCCAGAACGGCAGGCTGATCAGGAACACGGGCAGTGCCACGGCAGGCACGACGATCAGAGCGGTCAGCACCGGGCCTCCCTGACGAGATCGCTCGTGACCTCGTGCACCGACGCGCAACCGGTCAACGCCAGCGCCCGGTCGATCTCCTCACGCAGCAGGGCCAGCACCTCACTGACGCCTTCCCCGCCACGCGCCGCGAGACCCCACAGCACGGGCCTGCCGATACCGACGGCGGCGGCGCCGAGCGCGAGTGCTTTCACGACATCGGTTCCACGCCGGATCCCGCCGTCGACCAGGACAGGGACGCCGACCGCCGAGGCCACGCCCGCGAGCACGTCGATCGTGGCCGCGGCGGTGTCGAGCTGACGGCCGCCGTGGTTGGACACCACCAGCCCGCTGACGCCGTGCGCCACCGCGGTGACCGCGTCAGCGGGATGCATCAGTCCTTTCAGGACGATCGGGAGGCCGGTCATGGCGGCGAGTTCGTCGACGTGGTCCCACGACAAGCCGGCGACCATCTCGATGTCGCGTACCCCTCGCTGCCCGCCGAGGTCGCGCATGTTCTCGCAGTACATGCCTGGCGGCAGGTCGTGGAAACCGTTGCGGTGATCGCGTTCCCGCCGTCCGAACACCGGGGAGTCGACCGTGACGACCAACGCGCGGCAGCCCGCGTCCTCGGCACGCCCGACCAGCTCCCGGGTGATCCGCGCGTCGGGCTGGACGTAGATCTGCAACCACAGCACGAGGTCGTCCCCGCCCGCCTTGGCGATGTCGCCGACGGGCACCGTCGAGGCCATGCTGGCGATCATGACCGTGCCCGCCGCGGCGGCCGCTCGCGCGGTGGCCCGTTCGCCCTCAGGGTGGGCGAGCCGGTGGAAAGCGGTCGGCGACAGCACGACCGGCACCGCGATCCTGGCGCCGAGCAAGGTCGTGCCGAGATCGCGTTCCCGGTGCCCACGCAGCACACGTGGTACGAGACTCAGGCGAGTGAACGCGTTCTCGTTCGCCCGCAGGGTCACCTCGTCGTCGGCCCCGCCCGCGAAGAAGTCGTACGCGTACCGCGGCAGACGGTCCCTGGCCAGCGCCTCGAATTCCCTGACCGACAACCGCATTACGGTGCCACTGTCAGGACCGTCTGTGACAGCCGGTCGGCGAGGAAGTCGGTCAACGGCTTGCGGTGGTTGTCCTCACTCGTCCAGTCGTTCTCCAGGTTCTCGGCAATATGGTGCTCGGCGAGCAACGCGCCGCGTTGGAAGTGCCGGACGGCCGGGTGCAGGTAGGCGGCGTCATAGGCTTTGTGAGGGTTGTCCGGTGAGATCCGGCGGGCGTTGATGTCGAACGGGTCCACTTTGTCGTGGTCCGGCCCGTACTCCAGGGTGATGGTGAAGTACTCGTCGGCGAACTGGCTGTCGTGGGCGTAGTCGACCGGGACTTCCTCGAAGTACGCGGCGTCTCTGCCCTTCACCGAGATCAGGTCGCCGAGCTTGCCGAACTGCTGCCACAGGGCGGAACTGCGGTTGACCCGCGCGATGATCGCGTCGCTCAGCGCTTTCGCGTCCGCCGCGAGCGGGACGTACGGCCATTCGCGGCCCTCGACCTTGCGCTCCAGGATCCGGTGCAGCGCCTTGACGGTGTAGCGGAAGCCGTGGATGAACCCGCTCGTGGACTTCTTGAAGTCGCGGACCTGCATCATCGTGCCCGCGAAGTACATGCCGGGCACGTTGGTGGACTGCCACTCGCTGGTCTGCGCCGGGAACCGGTCCTTGATCACCAGTTCCGGCCTGCACTCCTCGGCGAAGATGGACGTGTCGAGCCGGAAACCCGTGCACGCGATGACCCGGTCGTAGGGGATGTCCTTCACGACACCGTCGGCCCTGGAGAAGCTCACCGACGCGACGAACCCGTCGCCCTCCTCGCGGATGCGCAGCACGTGACCGTCCAGGATGGCGTTCTGCGACTTCAACTGGTAGCTGTCCAGGAAGTTGTTGTTGACCGCGCGCAGGTGCCCGACGAAGTGGGTCTGCCAGGCGAGCCGCACCGAGTTCGGCCCGGCGACGTGGATGACGGCGGCGGTCTCGACGAGGTTGTCGGCGGTCTCGAACGCCGAGTTGCCCTTGCCGAGGATGAGCACGCGCTGGTCGACGAAGTCCTGTGGGTCGACGCTGACAGTGGTGTACGGCTCGGCCAGCTCGATGCCCGGGATGTCCGGCAGGTACGGCTTGGCGGGGCCGGTGGCGACGACCAGCACCGGCGCGCGGTACACCTCGCCGTTCTGGTCGACGACTTCGAAGGTCTCGCGTTTGCGGACCTCGGTGACTCGCGAGTCGTACCTGATGTTCAGGCCGAGTTTCGTGGCGTAGTCACCGAGGTAGCGGACCATGTCGTCGGCGGCGGGGAAGTAGCGCGGGGTGTATTTGGTGAACAGGAGTTCGTCGTCGTCGGACAGCAGCGAATTCCAGTCCATCCGCAGGTTGAACTCGGGGTCGTCGATCCCGGTGTGCGGTTTGTTGATCGAGATCAGCTGCCGGTGCCGGGGGAAGCCGGCGAAGAACGAACCGGCCGACGGCCCCGCCTCGACCACCAGGTAGTCCCGTCCGGCGCGGTCGAGGAAATAGCCGAGCTGCAGTCCGGCCGGACCGGCCCCGATCACCAGATAATCCGTGGTAGTGGGCATACATCCCCTCCGTGGACACGCCTTGAGCTGGGTGACAAGGCATGACTACGCACGCGACCACGGGACAGTTCGATAGTCGGACAACGTTATTTTCCCAGTTTTCCAACGATCTTTCGGGCGTTGTCCCCCACCGGTCCACCTGGTATGCACATCGGCTCGACGGGCGTTGCTCACCGCACTCCGCACCGTGCCGGCAACGGCTGCGCTACGGACCGTTCAGGCCGGGCACCCAGCTTTCCGGTCGCCCGCTTTCGGTCAGGACGTGTTGCCAGTCCGAGAATCCCATCGGCGCGTCGGCCGACCACGGCCACTGGCCTTCGGCTGTGGGGATGAGCAGTTGCAGCGCCGGGAAGTCGCCCTTTCGGTACAGCACGAACGCGCTGCCGAAGTACTCCAGGTAATGGCCTTTGTTCACGCGCTCGACCGTGACGGGCACGCCGTCGAAGAACTCGTCGTACACGTGGCCGGGCAGGAACCGCTCGCCGGACCTCGCCCGGTCGAGGTAGGCGTTGATCAGCACCGGTCCCATGCCTTCCGGCAGGCCGAGCACGACGGCTTCGGCGACACCGTACCGGCGCCACGCGCCGACCGAGAACGTGTAGCCCGCGCCTTCCTCGTCCGGTGGGACTTCGATGACCGCGCAACCATTGACTTCAGTCTCGTGCAGCAGCCAGTCGCGGAATCTCTGTTCTTCAGGGTTCAGCGGCTCGGGCACGCGACCATTGTGCCTGCTCACCTGATCGGGCGATCACCCGGCCAAGCGAAAACCCCGGGCACAGCCCGGGGTTTCGGCACTGCACGTGTCACGCGTCGACAGCCGCCAAGATGTCGTCGCTTACATGGAATTCAGCACTGTGCGAACACGTGTCACGCGTCGACAGCCGCCAAGATGTCGTCGCTTACATGGAATTCAGCACTGTGCGAACACGTGTCACGCGTCGACAGCCGCCAGGATGTCGTCGCTTACATCGAAGTTGGCGAACACGTTCTGCACGTCGTCGCAGTCTTCCAACGCGTCGATCAGCTTGAAGACCTTCTTCGCGCCGTCCACGTCCAACGGCACCGACACCGACGGCAGGAAGCTGGACTCGGCCGACTCGTAGTCGTAGCCCGCGTCCTGCACCGCCTTGCGCACGGCCACCAGGTCCGTCGCCTCGGAGACGATCTCGAAGCTCTCGCCGAGGTTGTTGACCTCTTCCGCGCCCGCGTCGATGACGGCCATCAGCACGTCGTCCTCGGACAGGTCGTTCGAGGGGATCAGCACGACGCCCTTGCGGTTGAACAGGTACGACACCGAGCCGGGGTCCGCCATCGAGCCGCCGTTGCGCGTCATGGCGGTACGCACTTCGCCCGCCGCGCGGTTGCGGTTGTCGGTCAGGCACTCGACCAGCAGCGCCACGCCGTTCGGGCCGTAGCCCTCGTACATGATCGTCTGCCATTCGGCACCACCGGCTTCTTCACCGGCGCCGCGTTTGCGGGCGCGCTCGATGTTGTCCAGCGGGACCGAGTTCTTGCGCGCCTTCTGCATGGCGTCGTACAGCGTGGGGTTGCCGTCCGGGTCGCCCCCGCCGGTCCGCGCGGCGACCTCGATGTTCTTGATCAGCTTCGCGAACAGCTTGCCACGCTTGGCGTCGAGGGCGGCCTTCTTGTGCTTGGTAGTCGCCCACTTGGAGTGGCCGCTCATCTCTCCTCCGTCGTCTACGCGCCAGTCAGGACGCCCGAACTATCTCCGTGAACAGCCGGTGCACCCGCTTGTCGCCGGTGAGTTCCGGGTGGAAGGCGGTGGCCAGCACGGACCGTTGCCGAACCGCGACGATCCTACCGGCGGCCGCTCCCGCCGTTTCCGTATCCGGCACCGTAGCGAGCACTTCCACCTCCGGCGACACCGACTCCACCCACGGGGCGCGGATGAACACGGCGTGCATCGGCCCGCCGTCGATGCCGGTGAACTCCAGGTCCTCCTCGAACGAGTCGACCTGCCTGCCGAACGCGTTGCGGCGCACGATCATGTCGATGCCGTCGAGCTGGTGCTGGTCGGGCCTGCCGTCCAGCACCTTCGAGGCCAGCATGATCATGCCCGCGCACGAGCCGTACGCGGGCAGGCCGTCCGCGATCCGCGCCTTGAGCGGCTGGAGCAGGTCGAACGTCTCCAGCAGCCGCGACATGGTCGTGGACTCGCCGCCGGGCAGCACGATGCCGTGCACGCCGTCGAGTTCCTCGGCCCGGCGCACCGGCTGGACCCGCACGTCACACTCCGTGAGGGCAGCCGCGTGCTCCCGCACGTCGCCCTGCAGCGCGAGTACACCGACGACTGGCTGAGCTGTCACCCTGGGTTCCCCTCCCGAAACGCCTCCTGCCAGCTTAGAAGATCAGGCTTCGGCGTACGCCTTCAGCGCCTGGTTGGCCGCGTCGAACTCGGCGAGGAGGACCTCCCGGCCACCGGCCATGACCTCGGCGACCATCGACCCGGTGAAGCTCTCGCGGTTGGTCAGGTGCGTGCGGCCGTCCTGCTCGGCCAGTTCGAACCGGTGATGCCCGTACAGCAGACCGGGCATGCCTCCTTCCCAGCTCAGCACGTGGTTCGCCGTCGCTTCGAGCACTGTGCCCTCGGCCGCGCGTTCGGCCGCCGTGCCGGCGGCGATGCGCATCTGGATCGGCGATCCGGGGACGGGTTCGCCGCGGCGGATCTCCAGTGTCGGGTGCCAGCGTCCGTACTGGTCGAAAGCGGTGAGGACGTGCCAGACCCGGTCCGGCGGCGCGTCGATGACGATGGACGTGACCACTTCATTTTCCTGCATGATTGTTCAGTATAATGATCGGCGCGACCGGTTAGACTGCGGAAATCGCAGGGGTCAAGGGGCAGAAACAGCAGCGCGGAGTCGAGCGGCGGCGCCGCATCGTCGATGCCGCCATCGAACTGTTCGCGCAGCAGGGCTTCCCGGGTACGGGTGTCGCGGCGATCGCCGAACGAGCGGGCATCACCCCGTCGGCGGTGATCCACCACTTCGGTTCGAAGGACGCCGTGCTGCAGGCCGTCCTCGACGAGTACGACGCACGCGCGGTCGCGCGTGTCGCACGGCGGGCGGGTGGCGTCGACGGGCTGGTCGAGCAGCTCATCGCCGACGCGGAGTACATGATCAGCGAACGCGGGCTCGCCTTGGTGCACGTGGTGCTGCAGGCCGAACACCTGGACGGCCATTCGTCTGTGCGTGAGCGCTTCCGCGAGCGCTCCAGGGTGCTGCGCGGTCACATCGCCGCGGTCGTCGGCAGCGAACGGCCGGACATGGACGCCGGAGCCGTCGCCACGGAGCTGCTCGCCTTCCTGGAAGGCGCGGTCACCCTGTGGCTGCTCGACCCCGGCACCGTTGACCTGCCCGCGCTCTACCGCGGGTACCTCGGCCGGTTGTTCCGGCCGGCCGAGGGCAGCACGGCCTAGTCGAGCGAGATCGACTCCGACGCCCGGCGGCGCGAGATCACCCGCCAGCCGATGGCCAGCACGATCACGATCGCGGGCAACGAGTAGAACGCGATCCGCTCGGCGCCGTCGGAGAACGCCATCAGCACGATGACCAGCGCGAGGAAACCGAGCGTGGCCCACCCGGTGTACGGCGCGCCCGGCATGCGATAGGAGGGGCGTTCCAGTTCGCCGCGCAACGCCGCCTGGCGCAGCCGCATCTGGCACATGATCAACGTCGCCCAGGTCGCGACCACGCCCAGTGACGCGATGGCGATCGCGATGTCGAACGCCTCCTTGGGCACGAGGTAGTTCAGCACCACGCCGAACACGTAGGCGACCGCCGTGAACAGGATGCCGCCGTAGGGCACGTGCCGCGCGCTCATCTTGCCGACGAACTTCGGCGCCTCGCCCTTCGCGGCCAGCGCACGCAGGATGCGCCCGGTCGAGTAGAGACCGGAGTTGCACGACGAGAGCGCGGCGGTGAGGACGACCGCGTTCATGATGTCGCCGATGCCGGGGATGCCCAGCCGCGAGAAGACCGTGACGAACGGGCTCTCGCCGCCGTTGTAGAACGGCCACGGCAGCAGCATGGCCAGCAGCAGCACCGAGCCGACGTAGAAGATCGCGATCCGCCAGACCACGCTGTTGATCGCCTTCGGCAGGATCTTCTCCGGGTCCTTGGTCTCCCCCGCCGCGATGCCGACCAGCTCGATCGCGGAGTACGCGAAGATCACGGCCTGCAGCGTCATCAGCGCGATGCCGACTCCCGCCGGGAAGAACCCCTGGTGCTCGGTCAGGTTGGCCACGCCCGCGTGCGTCCCGCCGATGTCCGCGGCGGTCACCACCAGGCCGATGCCGACCACCAGGAACACCACGATGGCCAGCACCTTGATCAGCGAGAACCAGAACTCCAGCTCACCGAACAGCTTCACCGACAGCAGGTTGACCGCGAGCAGCACGCCGAGCGCGACCATCGCGGTGATCCACTGCGGCACGTCGGGCAGCCAGCGGTGCACGTAGATCGCCACCGCCGTGATCTCGGCGATGCCGGTCATCGCCCAGTTCACCCAGTACATCCAGCCCGAGGCGAAGCCCGCCCACGGGCCGATGAACTTCCGGGCGTACGTCACGAAGCTGCCGGAGCTGGGTTCGTGCATGACCAGCTCGCCCAGTGCGCGCATGACGAAGTACGCGGCGATACCGCACAGCGCGTACGAGAGCACGAGCGACGGACCGGCCTGGTTGAGCTTCCCGCCCGCGCCGAGGAACAGCCCGACGCCGATGGCGCCACCGATGGCGATCATCTGCACCTGGCGTTTGCCCAGCGCCTTTTGGTATCCGTCTTCGTCGACCGAGTCCATAACTGCGGGACCGTAGCCAGTGGACTCGGCCACGATCGAGAGCACTTAAGGAAGACTTAGCGTGAGGCGAACGTCACAATCGGTCATGAGCTGGGAATAGTTCCCCCAGTAGCCGCGCACAAGTTGCCTCACTGCGCCCGTTCCCCGTCTCGACAAATTGGACAGACGCCGTCCTCAGCGCATTTCGGGCCGCCTCGTAGTCCCCGAGCATCGTGTGAGCCCGTCCGAGCAGCAGGCGGGCGTGCGCGGTGCACCGCTCGTCACGCATCGCGTCCACGATCTCCAGTGCGCGTCCCAGGTGGCCGACGGCGCCGGGCGCGTCCTCCCGTTCCAGGCACAAGCGGCCGTAGACGCGCAGGACGCTGGCCGTGCGGTGGTCGTCGTCGAGGACCGCGCACGCGCGCAACGACTCGTCGAGGCACGCCTGCGCGTCGTCGAACAGACCTTGTCGCATGCGGATCTGCGCGACGTTGTTGCGCACCTGGATCGCGCCGTGCAGATCACCCGTCTCGGTGAAGATCGCCAGCGCGCGCCGGAAGTACGGCATCGCTTCGTCGAACCGGTCGAGCTCGCGGGCCACGATCGCCCGCCCGGACAGCCCGCGCGCCATCCCCGGCCGGTCCCCGATCCGCTCGCTGATCTCGAACGACTCGGTCACCGCGGCAGCGGCTTGCGGGTAGCGGTCGTGGAAGATGTGCACCTGCCCGATGTTGCGCAGCAGCGCGGCCACGCCACGGTCGCATCCGGATCGCCGCGCGGCCGGCAACGCCAGCAGGCAGCACCGCAGCCAGTCGTCGAACAGGCCGCGGTGCTCGAAGTACGTCGAGCACACCGCTGCCAGCTCCCACGCGAACCCGCCGAGGCCGACGTCGGCGGCCAGGGTGATCGCGGCTTCGAGCGCGGAATGTTCGGCGTCGAACCACGTCAGCGAGTCGCCGTCCACGCCGGCGCCCGGCATCGGCCAGCGTGGCGCCGCTCCCGGCGCGGCGCGCAGGACGTTCGGCGGCAGGTGGCTCGCGGCGGACTCGGCGAGCCACAACCACCCGCCCAGCACCCGTTCGACCGCGTTGTCCGGCATCCGCGCCGAGCTGTCCTCGGCCAACGCGCGAAGCAGGTCGTGCATGCGGTACCTGTCCGGGCCGACGCGCTGAACCATGTGCCGCGCCACGAGTTCGGCGAGCAACGGCCGCGCCTCGTCACCGCCGAGCAACGCCGTCGCCACCCAGCCGGGGAAGTCGCTGCCGCGCATCGCGCCGAGCGCGCGCAACAGCTGCTTCGCGTCCGGGCGCAGTTCCCGGTGGCTGAGCAGGAAACTGGACCGGACAGCGCGGTCCGGCGAAGGCAACCGGTCCCGTCCTGCCGACAGCGACCGGACAACGTGCGCAACCGTCCACTGTGGTCTCTCCGCCATCCGCCCGCCGACGATCCGGACCGCGAGCGGCGACCCCGCGCACAGCGCGTGCAGCTCGGCCAAGTCGCCGCCCGGCACCCCGCCCGCCAGCAAGCCGGACAGCAAGGTGCTCATGTCACCGACGGGCAAGCCGGTCAGCTCCACTGTGTCCACATCGGAATCCGCCGCCCGCAGCGGATGGCGGCTGGTCACGATGGCGGCGCAGCCCGGGTCGTCCGGCAGCAGCGGCCGGATCTGGTGCTCGTCGAGCGCGTCGTCCAGCACCACCAGCATCCGCCGTCCGTTGAGCATGTCCTGGAACAGTCCGGCAGAGGCGGCGAGCTCGGTCGGCACCATGTCGGTGGGCACGCCCAACGCACGCAGGAACCGGCCGAGCACCGCCACCGGTGCCGACGGCTCGGCGCCGGTCGCGCGCAGCGACGCGAACAGCTGACCGTCCGGGAACCGCCGTTCGACTCGGTGTGCCAGCCTGATCGCCAGCGTGGACTTGCCGATCCCGCCCGGCCCGGTGAGCAGCAGCACGCGGCGCAGCCCCGCGTCGAGGATCTCGTTCCGGCCGACGAAATCCGGGATGTCCGGTGGCAGCTGCCGTGGCGCGCCGGGCCGGTGTGTCGCGTAGCTCAAGGGCCGCAGGCCGGGTTCGGCGCGCAGGATGCCGCCGTGCAGCGCGCGCAACGCCGGTGACGGCTGCACACCGAGTTCGTCGTTGAGCACTCGACGCCAGGTGTCGTACGCCGTCAGGGCTTCCGCGATCCGGCCGGACCGCGCCAACGCCGTCATCAGCTGGCCGCGCAGCCGTTCGCGGAACGGGTGCTCCTCGATCAGGTCCGTCAGCTCCGGTGTGACCTGGGCGCTGTGGCCCAGGTCGAGATCGATCGCGATGCGGTCCTCGATCGTCCCGAGGCGCAGTTCCGCCAGTTGCGCCGCGGTGCCGCGCGCGGCCGGGATGTCGATGTCCGCGAGGTACTCGCCGCGCCACAGGTCCAGCGCGGTCCGCAGCTTGCGCGCCCCGGCTTCGAGTTGCCCGTCGTCGATCAGCTCGCGCCCCTCGGCGACCAGCCGGCCGAACCGTTCGTCGTCACGGTGTGTGACGTCCATCGAGTACCCGGCGCCGTGGGTCACGATCGCCGCGCCTGCCAGCGCGCGGCGCAGGTGCGAGACCAGCCCCTGGATCTGCACCTTCGACGAGGCGGGCGGCTCGTCGCCCCACAGCTGGTCGGCGATCCGGTCACGGGTCACGACCTCGCCCGACGCCATCAGCAGCAGCGCGAGCACAGCCCGTGCCTGCGGTGCGCCGAGCCGGATCCCGGTGCCATCCCGCAGCACGCACAGCGGTCCCAGCAGCCGGTAGCTCAGCACACTCGGTTCCCCCACTCCCCACCCGCATGGCAGGAACACAGGGTTACATGTCCGCGCTGGGCGCACGTCGGCCAAACAGGCGACAGCCGCCGCCACCCGTTCGGGCGGTGACGAGTGACGGCGGCCTGGTAGCCCCTCGGCCCGCAAGGACGGTGTCACATGCCGCTATGCGAACGCCAAGCGTTGTGCCGCGCCAGCGCCCGGAACGATTCCTTGGCCTCCCAGCGGTACCGCGAGTACGGGTCGTCGTGCCGGTCGCGCACGGTCTTGACGACGCTGAACGACGCGATGTCCATGTCGTGCTCACGGACCGGCGAGTGCGGCGCGCCGGGGTTGACGAACGTGTAGACGTGCGCGGGAATCCGCTCGGCCGCGAAGATCCTGAGCAGCCGGGCGATGTGGCCGGCCTGGGCGTGCTCGTCGCGGGCGTAGCCGGGCCTGATCACCGGCGGCACCTGCTCGTAGTCGACGATGTCGTATCCGGAGCCGCCTCGCTGCGGCGCGCCCGGGTACGTGCAGCTGCCGAATTCCATGATCGTGAGCGGCTTGTTCCACTTGCGGTACTTGGCGAGGTCGGCGCGGTATTCGGCGTCGGTCCCGAAGTACTCGTAGTAGTCGACGCCGACCATGTCGAACACCGACCAGTCGACCGGCTCGAAGAACGCTCCGCCGTAGGTGACGGTGCCACCGAAGTTCTGGCGTGACACCGCCGCCGCCTTGGCGAGGAACGCGTTGAGGCGGTTGGCCACGTTCGGCCACTCCTGCGGCGGCAGCGTGCCGATGTTGGCGATGCGCTCCTCGAAGTTCGCGCCCGGCACGATGTCCGGCGTGAACAGGATGTGTTCGCACCCGGCCGCGAAGACGATCCGTGCGCCCTGTCTGCGCAGCCGCTCGACCTGGCGCGCCGACTCGGCGAGGTGGTCGAGGATCTCCCGCTGGCTGTGGTCGTAGAGACGTGGTTGCACGTAGACGGTCAATCCGCGTTCGGCGGCGGCGCGTGTGGTCGCTGTCTGGCGGTCGATCTCCGTGCCGAACACGCTGACCGACGGGCAGTTCAGGCGTCCGGCGATCACGTCGAGGTCATGTTCCATCAGCGCGCGGGTCCAGCGCGCCCGGCTCAGCGGCTGGTCGCGGTAGTGCAGGACGCCGGTGTCGTAGGTGACCCCGCCCCGCAGGGGTTCGCGCCCGGCGTCCGGTTGCGCGCTCGCCTCACTCGTCAGTCCGGCCACGGCCAGGCCACCGGCCGCGGCCACGGCCGCGCGTAAGAAAGTCGCTCGCTTCATGGACATTCCCCTCGACTGGTTGAGCAACTAGGATATTGGTCATGCAACCAGAAAATGAGCGAGGCCGCCAGGAACGGCGCTCGTTCATCGAGGAGGCCCGGCGCGGGCAGATCATCGGCGCGGCGATCGAGACCATCGCCGAACTCGGCTACGCCAAGGCGTCCTTCGCCCGGATCGCCACCCGCGCGGGCATCAGCGCGGGGTTGATCAGCTACCACTTCGCCAACCGCGAGGACCTGATCAACCAGGTGATGATCGCCGTGCACGAGTCGATGGACGCCGACCTCACCGGCAGGATCGAGGCATCGGCGAGCCACCTGGACTCGCTGCGGCGGCTGATCGAGGGATACGTGCACTACTGCGCGGCGCACCCGAAGGAGCTGATCGCGATCAGCCGGATCGCCGCGAGCGCGGCCGAGGCACAGCAATGGTCCGAGCGGCGGCGCGACAGCACGCTGGTCGAGATGGCGGACATGTTCCGCGGCGGCCAGGACGCGGGCGAGTTCCGCCAGTTCGCGCCGCGGGTGATGGCGCTGGCGTTGATGTCCTCATTGGAAGCGGTGAGCGTGGAGATGTTCACCCGGCCGGACACGGATGTCGCACGCCTGGCGATCGAACTGGCGGACATCTTCGAGCAGGCAGTGCGAAGCACCCCGCACTGATACGTTCGCCGCGTGGCGGACTTGTCCGGTGACAGCAATGGCGATGGCCGGTGCCACCTGACACCGGCCATCGCCGTGTTGCTGTGTCGTCCTGTTGCCGTGTCAGGACTTGGTCATTGTCACCAGCCGCGCTCGGCCAGGCGGTGCGGCTGCGGGATCTCGTCGACGTTGATGCCGACCATCGCCTCGCCCAGGCCGCGCGAGACCTTCGCGATCACGTCGGGGTCGTCGTGGAAGGTGGTGGCCTTCACGATCGCTTCGGCGCGCTGCGCCGGGTTGCCGGACTTGAAGATGCCGGAGCCGACGAACACGCCCTCCGCGCCGAGCTGCATCATCATCGCCGCGTCGGCCGGGGTCGCGATGCCACCGGCGGTGAACAGCACGACCGGCAGCTTGCCGAGCTCGGCGACCTCCTTGACCAGCTCGTACGGCGCCTGCAGCTCCTTGGCCGCCACATAGAGCTCGTCCTCCGGCAGGTTCTGCAGGCGGCGGATCTCCTGGCGGATCTTGCGCATGTGGGTCGTCGCGTTCGACACGTCCCCCGTGCCCGCCTCGCCCTTGGAGCGGATCATGGCCGCGCCCTCGGTGAGCCGGCGCAGCGCCTCGCCCAGGTTGGTGGCACCGCAGACGAAGGGCACCGTGAACTGCCACTTGTCGATGTGGTTGGCGTAGTCGGCCGGGGTGAGCACCTCGGACTCGTCGATGTAGTCAACGCCGAGCGACTGCAGCACCTGCGCCTCGACGAAGTGCCCGATCCTGGCCTTGGCCATCACCGGGATCGACACGGCGGCGATGATGCCGTCGATCATGTCCGGGTCGCTCATCCGGGAGACGCCGCCCTGCGCGCGGATGTCGGCGGGCACGCGCTCGAGCGCCATGACCGCGACGGCACCGGCGTCCTCGGCGATCTTGGCCTGCTCAGCGGTGACCACGTCCATGATCACTCCGCCCTTGAGCATCTCCGCCATACCGCGCTTCACGCGGGCGGTCCCGGTCTGCGGGACGGATTCTGGGCTGGTGGTCACCGAAGGCGTCCTCTCGACGGAAGAATTGGTCATCCGAATCGTACGGCGGACGTGGCCCCTTCCCACGGGCCAATCTAACGCAATACCACCAGGCCACTTCATCAAATCCCCAGCGTGTGGCTCCTGTCACCCCCAGGTGGCCGATCGCGATGCCGTTACTACCACCGGATGGCAGCGCATCTGCGGGGTTGTCCCCGACCTGCGAACGGGTGTGAGATCGAGCACATTGTGTCCTGCAGCTGAACACTGTCCGTGCGGGAGGTCGAAGGCTATGGCTGGAAAACACACCGAGAACGGAGACGCCGGAGCCGCGGTCGCTGTGGACGACCCCGCCAAAGTGCGCAACGTGGTGCTGGTGGGGCCCTCCGGCTCGGGGAAGACCACACTGACCGAAGCCCTCCTCACCGCCGCCGGTGTGTTGTCGCGCGCGGGGTCGGTCACCGAGGGGACCACGGTCTGCGACCACGACCCGGCCGCCGTCCGCCAGCAGCGTTCGGTCGGCTTGTCGGTCGCGCCGCTGATGCACGACGGCGTGAAGATCAACCTCATCGACACACCCGGATACGCCGATTTCGTCGGCGAACTGCGCGCCGGTCTGCGCGCGGCGGACGCCGCCCTGTTCGTCGTCTGCGCCGCCGAAGGCGTGGACGCCGCGACCATCGCCGTGTGGGAGGAGTGCGCGGCCGTCAGCATGCCCCGCGCGGTGATCGTGGCACGGCTGGACCACCAGCGCGCGGACGCCGCCAGCGAGATCGCCGCGTGCCAGGAGGCGTTCGGCGCAGGCGTGCTGCCGCTGTACCTGCCCGCCAGAAACGGCCTGGTCGGGTTGATCACCCAGCGGTTCTTCGACTACTCCGACGGCTACCCGCCCAAGATCGGCCAGCCGGATCCGGCCGACCTCGAGCCGATGACCGAGGCGCGCAACGAGCTGATCGAGGGGATCATCGCCGAGAGCGAGGACGAGACCCTGATGGACCGGTACCTCGCCGGTGAGGACCTCGACCAGGACACCCTGATCGAAGACCTGGAGAAAGCGGTCGCGCGCGGCTCCTTCCACCCCGTCATCCCCGTCTGCTCGGCGACCGGCGTGGGACTCGCCGAAGTGCTCGACGGCATCAAACGAGCGTTCCCGTCGCCGTTGGAACACCCGCTTCCCGAGGTCACCGACCCCAACGGCCAGTCGCCGGAGAAGCTGAAGGCCGACCCGGACGGGCCGCTGGCGGCGGAGGTCGTGCGCACCGCAGTGGACTCCTACGTCGGACGGGTGTCGCTGGTGCGCGTGTTCTCCGGGACGTTGCGGCCGGAACGCCCGGTGCACGTGTCAGGGCACGGCATGGCCGAACGCGGGCACGAAGACCACGACGTGGACGAACGTGTCGCGCACATCTACTCCCCCTTGGGTGCGACGCTGCGGGAGGTCCCGTACTGCGTCGCGGGCGACTTGTGTGCGTTGACCAAGGTCGGTTCGGCGGAAACCGGCGACACGGTGTCCGCGCCGGAGCACCCGTTGCTGATGGCGCCGTGGCAGATGCCGGAACCGTTGCTGCCGGTCGCGGTCGTGGCCAAGACACGCAGCGACGAGGACACCATGGCACGCAACCTGGCGCGGCTCGTGGCAGGCGACCCGACGCTGCGGCTGGAGCGCAACGCCGAGACACACCAGCTCGTGTTGTGGTGCATGGGTGAGGCGCACGCCGACGTCGTGCTCGCGCGGCTGCGCTCGGGTGGCGCGGACGTGGACACGGAGCCGGTGAAGGTCGCGTTGCGCGAGACGTTCGCCGGGCAGGCCAAGGCGAAGGGCAGACACGTCAAACAGTCCGGCGGCCACGGGCAGTACGCCGTCTGCGACATCGTCGTCGAGCCGCTGCCGCGTGGCTCCGGGTTCCAGTTCGTCGACAAGATCGTCGGTGGCGCGATCCCGCACCAGTTCATCCCGAGCGTGGAGAAGGGCATCAGGGCGCAGCTCGAGCGCGGCCTGCTGTCGGGCAACCCGGTGGTGGACATCAAGGTCACGCTGGTCGACGGCAAGGCGCACAGCGTGGACTCCTCCGACGCGGCGTTCCAGACCGCCGGGTCGATGGCGTTGAAGGAAGCCGCCGCGTCCGGTCAGATCACGCTGCTGGAACCGGTCGACACCGTGCTGGTGCGGTTGCCGGACGAGCACCTCGGCACGGTCCTCGGCGACCTGTCCGGCCGTCGCGGCCGGGTGCTGGGCACCGAGGCGGACCCGTCACCGGGCTACTCCGTGATCCGCGCGGAAGTCCCGGCGACACAACTGATCCGGTACGCGATCGACCTGCGGTCGCTCAGTTCCGGCTCGGCCACGTTCACCCGCGAGTTCAGCCGGTTCGACCCGCTGCCGCAGAACCTCGCAGCCACCATGACCTGAACAACCTCGTGAGTGTTTAGTCCGGTTCTAACCGGACTAAACACTCACGAGGTTGTCCTGGGTCAGCGGACGGGTTTGGTTCGTCCGTCCCATTCGGACTCGAGCAGTTCCGGGAGCAGGTCGGCGAGCTGCACGGGATAGACGGTGTCGGTGGTGGAGCGCAGATCTGCTGCGCTCCACCAGCGATGTTCGTCGATCGTGTCGAGCTCGATCCGGTTGAAGCCGGACGTATCCACTGTGGTCGTCGGCGTGGTCGCGACGAAGAACCACTCCTCGGCGTCGTAGCTGCGGCCGTCGAAGCTGAACACCGCGCGGCGCCGCCAGACCGGCCCGACCAGCTCCTTGTCGTCGAGTTCGATGCCGGTTTCCTCGTGCAGCTCGCGCAGCGCCGCGGCGCGGATGTCCTCGTCGGGTTCGACTCCGCCGCCGACGGTGAACCAGAACGTGTCGTCGGCGTCGCTGGGGTTGCCGCCGTGGAACAGCAGCACACGCCCGTCCTCGTCGAGGAGCAGCACACGCGCCGACGGCCGGGGAACGGGCGCGGCCTCGCCGTTGAGCTCCGGTTCGGCGATCTCGAAGTACTGCGGCTGCGGCGCGGTCCCCGCCAACTTGAGCCACCGGACGGTTCGGCGCCGGCGTTGCGAGAGCGTGTCCCGGACGGCGTCGTTGTGCACGCGTCGGGCGATCACCACGCGTTGTTCCGCGTCGACCAACTCGGCCACCAGCGCCAACGGGAGCCGCGCACGTTCGACGGCGGCCAGTTCACGGCTCAGTTCGTTCTCCGCGGCCTCGCGGTCCGATCGCGCCGCGTGCTCCGCGTGGTCGGCGATCTCACGGAGTTCGCCGTGCGCCGCGCCCGTCGCGGCCACGGTCCGTGCCACGACCGCGCGACGGTCGAGCGCGGCCTCCAACGCGGCCCATGCGGCGTCGGTGCGGATATGGAGCCTGTCCAGGCGGTTCGCCGTTGCCATCAGCCACACCACCAGGACCACCACCACCGGGATGGCGATCAGCAGCAGGGTGGTCATGGCGCCTCCGCAACGTGCCGTGGGTCGGCGGCGATCGCGGCCTCGTACACGCGCAGGACCTGACCGGCGATCACCGACCAGTCGAACGCCGCGACACGACGCGCGCCCTCGGCCGCCAGCGCGGCGCGCTGGGCCGGGTCCCGCAGCAAACCGTGCAGCGCCTGGGCCAACCGCGTCGAATCGCCCACCGGGGTCACCACGCCCGCTGTCGCGTCGTCGAGGACACGGCGGAACGCGTCGAGGTCGCTGGCCACCACGGGTGTGCCCGCGGCCATCGCCTCGAGCAGGATGATCCCGAAGCTCTCACCGCCGGTGTTCGGCGCGCAGTACACGTCGACGCTGCTCAGCGCCCGTGCTTTGGTCACGTCGTCGACCTGGCCGAGCAGGTCGATCCGGCCGGCCAGCTCAGGACCGGCCGCCCGCACGAGATCGTCGGTGTCGCCGCTGCCGACCACCAGCAGCCGCAGCCCCGGCAGGTCGGGCAGGAGCTGGCGCATCGCGGCCAGCAGAACCGGCATCCCCTTGCGCGGCTCGGTGAACCGGCCGACGAACCCGACGGTCGGCTCGGCGCGCGGATACCCGTCGAGCGGTTTCGCGTCGGCGAAGAACCCGACGTCCACGCCGTTGGGGATCTGCACCGCGTCGCCCCCGAGGTGCTCGACCTGGACGCGGCGGGCCAGCGCCGACACCGCGATCCGGGCGGTGATCTTCTCGAGGAACGGCTGGAGCACGATCTGGAACGCGTTCAGCGCGCGGGATCTCGTCGTGGACGTGTGGTACGTGGCCACGATCGGGCCTTCGGCGACCATGAGCGCCAGCAGCGAGAGGCTCGGCGCGATCGGCTCGTGCAGGTGCAGCACGTCGAAGTCGCGCTCCCGGATCCACCGCCGCACCCGCGCGTACGACACCGGCCCGAACGACAAGCGCGCGACCGACCCGTTGTACGGGATGCCGACCGCGCGACCGGCGGGGTGGACGAAGTCGGGCAGCGGCGTGTCCTCGTCGGCGGGCGCGAGCACGTCGACCTCGTGGCCCATCCCCCGCAGCGCCCTGGCCAGGTCGACCACGTGGGCCTGCACTCCGCCGGGGACCTCGAAGGAGTACGGGCACACGACACCGATCCTCATCGGCCGAGCGCTTCCCTGCGTGCGCCGGACAGGTCGGAGAGCCAGAGTTTCTGCAGCATGTGCCAGTCGGCCGGGTGTTCGGCGATGTCCTTGGCGTAGCCGTCGGCCAGCGCCTGGGTCGCGGCGGGCACGTCCGCGCGGGACTCGACCAGCTGCGGCGAATGGATCCGCAGGCCCCAGCCGCCGTCGGTGAACAGGTTGTCGGCCACGGCGAGGGTCGCGCCGGTGCTCGCGGCCAGCCGGGCCGGACCGGGCGGCATCCGGGTCTCCTCGCCGAAGAACGTGACCGGCACGCCGGAGCTGGTCAGGTCGCGGTCGGCGACCAGGCACACGACGCCGTTGTCCTTCAGGCGCTGGACCATGCCGCGGAACGGGCCGCTGCCACCGCCGGTCAAGGGGATGACGTCGAAACCCAGCGACCGCCGGTAGGCCAGGAACCGTTCCCACACCGACTCGGGCTTGAGCCGTTCCGCGACCGTGGTGAACTCGCCGTAGTTCTGGGCCAGCCAGATGCCGGAGACGTCGAAGTTGCCGGTGTGCGGCAGTGCGAGGACCAGGCCCTTGCCGCGCTCCTTGGCCGCGTCGACCACGTCACGGCCGATGACGACCGCGTCGACCTGGCGGGCGATCGCCCGGTGGTCCATGGTCGGCAGGCGGAAGACTTCTTTCCAGTACCGCGAGTACGACCGCATGCCCTGCCGGACGAGTTCGTCCAGTTCCGCGCTCGACGCACCGGGGACCACGCGCCGCAGGTTGCGCCGCAACTGCTGGGTACCGCCGCCGTTGCGCCGGGTGGCGAGGTCGGCACCGGCCCGGAACGCCGGACGCGCCACGAACTCCGGCAGGAGCTTCACCAGGCCCCACCCGGCGCCGTACGCGGCGTCCACCAGTCGTTCCTTCACGCGTTCGCCTCCTGCGCCCCCTGCCACACCGCGACCAGCCGCTGGATCACCGTCACCACCGACAGGACCGCGAGCAGCCACAACGCGACATGCAAGGCGTACGGCACACCCAGTCCGTACAGCCCCGTACCCACCAGTGTGATGATCAGGCGCTCCGCGCGCTCGACAATGCCGACATCCGCGGTCAGCCCGGTGGATTCCGCCCTGGCCTTCACGTACGAGATGACCTGACCGCTGACCAGGCAGATCAGCGCGGCGGCGCCCAGCAGGTGATTCTGCGCGACGGCCAGGCAGTACCAGGCGACGGCGGCGCCGAGGGTGCCGTCGGCGATGCGGTCACAACTGGAGTCCAGCACCGCGCCGAACTTGGTGCCGCTGCCGCCCTTGGCCCGCGCCATCGCGCCGTCGAGCAGGTCGAGCATGGCGAAGCCCCACACCACGAACGTGCCGGCGACGAGCTGGCCGCGCGGGAAGAACCAGACCGCGCCTGCGACCGCGCCGAGGGTGCCGATCACGGTCATCGCGTTGGGCGTCAGTCCGATTCGGACGAGCCATGCGCCCATCGGGTCGGTCACGCGGTTGACCGAGGCACGGGCGAAGATGTTCAGCATGGGATCTCGGCGGGCACCCTGATCGACTCGGTTAGCGGCACGGGGCAGCCTAACCGCTGGCGCCGCCGGTCAGAACTCGGCCTGCAGCTCCGCCTTGACGCTGTCGCACTGCGGGGACAGGCCGGACTTGATCGCGGCGGTGATCTCGTCGAGCTGCTCGAGCTGTTGCGGGGTCAGCACGTCGAACAGGTGCTCGCGGACAGTCGTGACGTGCCCGGGGGCGGCCCGCTCCAAGACCTTGAAGCCCTCGTCGGTCAGTTCGGCGAACTGGCCGCGTTTGTCGCTCTCACAGGCGCGCCTGCGCACCCAGCCCGCTTCCTCCAGCCGGGACACCGCGTGCGAGAGGCGGCTGCGAGACGAACGACACATCGCTGCCAGCTCGCTCATCCGCAGCGAGCGGCCGGGCATCTCGGACAGGACGGCGAGGATCTCGAAGTACGCGAGCGGCATGCCGGAGTCGCGCTGCATCTGCCGGTCGAGGTGCTCCATGAAGGAGCCGGTCGCGCCGAGGAAGCCGCGCCAGATCATCTGCTCGCGGGCGTCGAGCCACCGGACCTCTGTCATGACCTCATCGTACCTTATAGTTGAACTCTAAACTAAACCGCGCTAGGGTCTGGTTGAAGTTTCAACGAGCCCACGGAAAAGGATAGACATGAGCACCCCGACCATCAACATCCCTGGCTACATCACCGGCACGTGGACGATCGACCCGATCCACTCCGACGTGTCGTTCATCGTCCGTCACCTGGGTGTCTCCAAGGTCCGCGGCCAGTTCGGCACCTTCTCCGGCGAGATCGTGACAGCGGAGGACCCGCTGAAGTCGAGTGTCACCGCGACCATCGACGCGGGCTCGTTCCACAGCCGCCAGGAGCAGCGCGACAACCACGTGAAGTCCGAGGAGTTCCTGCACGTCGACGGCCACCCGGAGCTGACCTTCGTGTCGACGGGCGTGCGCCACGACGGCGAGGAGTTCCTGCTCGACGGCGACCTGACCATCCGCGGCGTGACCAAGGCCGTCACCCTCAACCTGGAGCTCAACGGCTTCGGCCAGGGCCCGGACGGTTCCCCGGTCGTCGGCATCTCCGCGTCGACGGAGATCAACCGCAAGGACTTCGGCGTGCACGGCGGTGCCGCCGGTGCTCTCGTCGGCGAGAAGATCCAGGTCGCTCTGGAGATCGAGGCCAAGAAGGCTTCTTGAGGGTTCTTCGCATACGGGACAAATTGCGTGCCAACGCAAGTTATGCACCGACAGCCAGGTCTTCGGCTCTTCGCTCCGGGCCTGGCTGTTTTGGTTTGTCGAACTTTTTCACGGGTCTTCCCCTCGCCTGGGGGCTGACCTCTGGGCAGGAGTCCGTGGGTGGCGTTGCTACCTGGATTTCTCCGGAGATTCCGGGGTTGTGGGTCGTGGGTACCTCCTGCCCGCTTCTGCGCCTGCGCGCCGCTGCCTGCTCTGCGCCAGCCCCTGGATCGATGCGGGTTGCTTCGCGCCAACCGGTTGCGGGTTGCGCCGCGCGTGAGACACCTGCTCCGGGAGTGGGGGGCAGCCCGAAAAGCCCCGAAAACCCAAGAGCGGCGCCGATTTCACAAGGGGTAGGGGCGCCCATACGCTTGTCCGGGCGAGGAGAGCCCCGCGGGCCTGCGAGACTGCGAGACTGCGAGACTGCTTGAGCATGCCCCACTGGGCGCGGGGCTCCGCCTTTGCGGCTCTCCTTGGGCGGCCCAGGGCCCCATGTCAAATCGGCGCCGCCCCGACCCACCAAGAGCCCACGATCACAAGCGCGCGCAAAGCCGAGCTCACGACTTCCAAGCGTCAGCCAGCAGCTGACGAGTCTCGGCAAGCAACTGCGGAAGCACCTTCGTGTGACCGATCACCGGCATGAAGTTGGCATCTCCGCCCCACCGCGGCACCAGGTGCTGGTGCAGGTGTGCCGCGATACCCGCTCCTGCGATCACACCCTGGTTCATCCCGATGTTGAACCCGTGCGGCGCGGCGACCGTGCGGCCAACCCGCATCGCGCGCTGAGTGAACTCGGCAAGCTCGAGTGTTTCCTGGACCGTCAGCTCGGTGTAGTCCGCGACATGGCGGTACGGCACGACCATCAGGTGCCCGGGGTTGTACGGGTACAGATTCAGCAGCGCGTACACCAGTTCGCCACGCGCGATGATCAACGCGTCGGCGTCGTCGAGTTCGACCACGCGGCAGAACGGGCAGCCGTCCGCCTGGTCGTGATCCGGCTTGTTCTCGCCTTTGATGTACGCCATCCGGTGGGGCGTCCACAGGCGTTGCAGGGCGTCGGGCTCGCCGACGCCCTGCTGCTCGACCAGTTCCGGATCGGTCGCCGCTTTGGGATCTGTCACAGCGTTGCCTGGACGGTTTCGGCCGTCGGCGAGCTGTTCTCGCGCCGCTCGATCCACGCCGTCACGGTTTCCACCGCGCGGTCGACCGGGACGCCGTTGATCTGCGTGCCGTCGCGGAAGCGGAACGACACCGCGCCTGCTTCCACGTCCTTGCCGCCTGCCAGCAGCATGAACGGCACCTTCTGCATCGTGTGGTTGCGGATCTTCTTCTGCATCCGGTCGTCGGAGAAGTCCAGCTCCACCCGGATTCCCTTGGCGCGCAGGGCCTTCTCCACCTGCTTGAGGTGGTCCGCGTGCTCGTCCGCGATCGGGATCCCCACCACCTGCACCGGCGCCAGCCACGCCGGGAACGCGCCCGCGTAGTGCTCGGTCAGCACGCCGAAGAAGCGCTCGATCGAGCCGAACAGCGCGCGGTGGATCATCACGGGCCGCTGCCGCGAACCGTCCGGGCCGGTGTACTCCAGCTCGAAGCGCTCCGGCAGGTTGAAGTCCAGCTGGATCGTGGACATCTGCCAGGTCCTGCCCAGCGCGTCACGGGCCTGCACGGAGATCTTCGGGCCGTAGAACGCCGCGCCGCCCGGGTCCGGCACCAGTTCGAGCCCCGACTCCTCGGCAACCGACCGCAACGTCTCGGTCGCCTGCTCCCAGATCTCGTCCGAGCCGACGTACTTCTCCTCGTTCTTCGTGGACAGTTCGAGGTAGAAGTCGTCCAAACCGTAGTCGCGCAACAGGTTCAACACGAACGTCAGCAGTGACTTCAGCTCGTCGCGGACCTGGTCGGGCGTGCAGAAGATGTGCGCGTCGTCCTGCGTCATGCCGCGCACGCGGGTCAGGCCGTGCACCACGCCGGACTTCTCGTAGCGGTACACCGAGCCGAACTCGAACATCCGCAACGGCAGCTCGCGGTACGAACGCCCGCGCGACCGGAAGATCAGGTCGTGGAACGGGCAGTTCATCGGCTTGAGGTAGTAGTCCTGACCCGGTTTGCGGACCGTGCCGTCCTCGTTGAGCTCGGCGTCCAGGTGCATCGCCGGGTACATGCCGTCGCGGTACCAGTCCAGGTGCCCGGAGACCTCGAACAGCGCGCCCTTGGTGATGTGCGGCGAGTAGACGAAGTCGTAGCCCTCTTCGACGTGACGGCGGCGTGAGTAGTCCTCCATCGCCATCCGCACGATGCCGCCCTTGGGGTGGAACACCGCCAGCCCGGAGCCGATCTCGTCGGGGAAGCTGAACAGGTCCAGCTCGTTGCCCAGCTTGCGGTGGTCGCGCTTCTCCGCCTCCGCGAGCATCTCCAGGTAGTGCTCCTGGGCCTCCGAGGACTCCCACGCGGTGCCGTAGATCCGCTGCAGCTGCGGGTTCTTCTCGCTGCCACGCCAGTACGCCGCCGCCGAGCGGGTCAGCTTGAACGCCGGGATGAACTTCGTGGTCGGCACGTGCGGGCCGCGGCACAGGTCACCCCAGACCTTGTCGCCCGAGCGCGGGTCGAGGTTGTCGTAGATCGTCAGCTCGCCGCCGCCGACCTCCATCACCTCACTGGTGTCCACATCGGACTTGATGTCCACCAGTTCCAGCTTGTACGGCTCCGCCTTCAGCTCGTCCTTGGCCGCGTCGACCGACTCGACCACGCGCCGGGAGAACCGCTGCGCGCCCTTGATGATCTGCTTCATGCGCTTCTCTAGCGCCTGCAGGTCCTCCGGGGTGAACGGCTTCTCGACGTCGAAGTCGTAGTAGAAGCCGTCCTTGATGAACGGGCCGATGCCGAGCTTGGCGTCCGGGAACATCTGCTGCACGGCCTGGGCCAGCACGTGCGCGGTCGAGTGCCGGATCACCGAGCGGCCGTCGTCGGTGTTCGCCGCGACCGCCTCCACCTCGACGTCGGCTTCCGGCGCCCACGACAGGTCGCGGAGCTTGCCATCCGGGTCACGCACCACCACGATGGCGTCGGGGCCCTTGGTTGGCAGCTCTGCCTCCCGCACGGCGGTGCTCGCCGTAGTCCCTGCCGGTACCACCACGCGCTTGGCGGGTGCGGCCTGGACGGCGGGAGACTGGGACACGGTCTTACTCCTTCACGACGGTTGCGCCGGTTCGACCGGCATGGGATCGAATGGTATCGAGTGGCCGACCAGCCTGTTCTCCCCTGGGTCGCCCGGGGCCGGACCGCGCCGTTACCGATTCGACAGCTGCCGCACAGCTGACGCACAGTAACCCGGGTGAGCATGGAGTCGTCATCGATTTTCCGCACGTGACGGGGAGCAGACCAGTGCCTGACGAACCCACCACCCCGAGCCGGCCGCCGACACCGGGCAAACCCGGCGCGCAGCCCGAAGCCCTGGCTCAGGCCACCACGCCGCTCGACCCACCGGCGGCGGCACGGCCCGAAGCGCCCCCGCAGGCCGACCAGACAGCCGCGCACGGTGCCGAGGCACCACCGCCTCCCCCGCCGCCACCGCCGCCTCCGGTGGCCGCACGCACACCGGGCGGGTTCGGCCGGTTCGTCCGGCACCGCGCCACGCAGATCGTCGCCGCGGGACTGGCCGGGCTGGTCATCGGCGGCGGAGTGGTCGCACTGGTCGACCGGGACGGCCCGCGCGGCCGTGACAACTACGGCTACCACGGGCGGTTCGACGACCGCGGCCCGCGCGGCGGCGGCCCCTACTGGGACCGGCCGGACCGCGACTTCCGCGACGGCCCCGGCCCGCGCGCACCGCGACCGGCGCCGAACCCGCCGGCCGCGCCGACGACTCCGAGCACACCGCCGACCACCGGCTGACCGGCGTCAGGGCGTGCCCATGGCCCTCATCTGACCGATTTCCTTCTGCTGGGACACGACCACGTCCTGCGCCATCTCCTCGACGAAGACGTCCGAGCCGGTCTGCAGCACGTCCGTGGCCATCACGACCGCGCCCTCGTGGTGCGCGGTCATCAACTGCAGGAACAGCTTGTCGAACTCCGGACCGCTGGCCGCCCGCAACGCGGCGAGTTGTTCGGGGCTCGCCATGCCCCGCATCTGCTCGTGGCTGTCGTGCGCCGGGCCGCCGCCGTTCTTGGTCAGCCACGCCTCCATCGACTTGATGTCCGGCCCCTGCGTGTCGGCGATCCGGCTGGCGAACGACTTCAGCGTCGGGTTCGCACCCCGTTGCGGCACGAGGCTCGTCATCTCCAGCGCCTGCCGGTGGTGTTTGATCATCATCCGGACGTAGCGGAAGTCGGTGTCGTTGGGCTCGTCCTTCGCCGCGGCCCGCGGTGCCGCACCCGGCGCCAGCGTCTTCGCGTCCTCACCCGGCCTGCCCGGCACGATCACTCCCGGCGAGTCCGGTTCCGGCTTCGGCTCCTCGGTGCAGCCGGACAGCGTGACACCGGCGACGACCACGATCAGACCAACCACCCAGACTCGCCTCACAGTGTGTAAAAGTACCTCACGGAAGAAACAGCGGTTTCCTACTTTCGGATGCTTTCCGCAGCTAAATGGTCACGGAATACTGGCCGCACCCGGCGTATGCGGCGACGGGTGAGAGGAGCACGCAATGGGGGCTAAGGGCAGATCGCTCGCGCTGCTCGGTGCCGTCGCGGTGGCAATCCCGATGGTGATCGGCACGCCAGCGGCAGCAGCCGATCAGAACGGCATCCCCGGCATCGACGAAATCCGCCACAGCTGGAACATCCGGCAACTGGCGAGCCTGCCCAAGCAGGCACCGTTCAACACCCCGGATTCGCTGAACACGGATCTCGCGTTCAGCGGCGACAAGGCGATCGTCGGCAACTACAACGGGTTCACGATCTACGACATCAGCAACCCGCGCAAACCCAAGCTGGTCAGCCAGGTGTCCTGCCCCGGCAGCCAGAACGACGTCTCCGTGTCCGGCAACCTGGTCTTCCTGTCGACGGACTCGTCCCGCAGCGACGACTCCTGCAACAGCGTGTCGAAACCCGCGTCCGAGAAGGACGCGTGGGAAGGCATCAAGATCTTCGACATCAGCAACGTCAAAGCGCCGAAGTACATCGCGGCTGTGGAGACCAACTGCGGGTCGCACACCCACACGCTGGTGCCGGACAACAAGTCCAAGGACCTCTACCTCTACGTCTCGTCCTACGGCCCACGCGCGGAGTTCCCCGACTGCGCCCCGCCGCACGACCTGATCTCGATCATCAAGGTCCCCGCGCGCAACCCCGCGGCCGCGGCGATCGTGGCCAAGCCGGTGCTGTTCCCGGACGGCGGCAACCCCGGTGTCGGCGGCACGTTCCCCGACAAGATCGTCTCGGCGACCTCGGGCTGCCACGACATCACCGTCTACCCCTCGAAGGACCTCGCGGCCGGCGCCTGCATGGGTGACGGCATCCTGTTCGACATCAAGAACCGCGAGAAGCCACGCGTCATCAACCAGGTGCGCGACAACGAGCACTTCGCGTTCTGGCACTCGGCGACGTTCAACAACGAGGGCACCAAGGTCGTCTTCACCGACGAGCTCGGCGGCGGCGGCCGGGCCACCTGCAACGAGCAGATCGGCCCGCAGCGCGGCGCGGACGGCGTCTACGACATCACCGGCCGCGGCGACAACCGCAAGCTGGTGTTCCGCAGCTACTTCAAGATCCCCCGCCCCAACGCCGAGAGCGAGGTGTGCGTCGCGCACAACGGCTCGCTGATCCCGGTCCTCGGCCGCGACATCATGGTCCAGGCCTGGTACCAGGGCGGGATCTCGGTGTGGGACTTCACCGACTCGGCCCGCCCGAAGGAGATCGGCTACTGGGAACGCGGCCCGGTCTCCGACACCCTGACCACCGCGGGACCGTGGTCGACGTACTACTACAACGGGCACATCTACTCCTCGGACATCGAGAAGGGCTTCGAGGTCCTCGAGATCATCGACCCGAGGGTGCTCAGCGCGAAGTTCGTCAAGATGAAGGAGCTGAACGCGCAGACGCAGGGTCACTTCTGGTGATCGAGCGGCACAGCTGACCCGACCGGACCCGGTGCGACCCGTTCGCACCGGGTTCGTTCTTCTTGTCCGTGTTCGGGCTCATCCCCTAGGGGCACCGCGCCGTATTCCAGGGACGGTGCC
Source organism: Kibdelosporangium phytohabitans (assembly GCF_001302585.1). Taxonomy (GTDB): domain Bacteria; phylum Actinomycetota; class Actinomycetes; order Mycobacteriales; family Pseudonocardiaceae; genus Kibdelosporangium; species Kibdelosporangium phytohabitans. Next base: position 8,231,956 of record NZ_CP012752.1, read on the forward strand.
GGATGCCGCAGGCACGCGGTATCCGTAATGTCTCGGCACGTGAACCTGATCGAGACCGAGTCACTGGAGAAAAGGTACGGCGGCACGGTCACCGCGCTGGCCGACCTGACCGTGACCATTGAGCCGGGCATCGTGGGGCTGGTCGGCGCCAACGGAGCGGGCAAGAGCACGCTCATCAAACTGTCGCTCGGACTGCTCGAGCCGACCGGCGGCAAGATCCGGGTACTGGGGCTGGATCCGCTGACCGACGGCAACGCGATCCGCGCACGCGTCGGCTACATGCCGGAACACGACTGCCTTCCGCCGGACGTGTCGGCGGCCGAGTTCGTCACGCACATGGGACGCGTCAGCGGCCTCCCCGCCGCCGCGGCCCGTGAACGGGCCTCGGAAACCCTGCGCCACGTCGGCCTCTACGAAGAGCGCTACCGCCAGATCGGCGGCTACTCCACCGGCATGAAGCAGCGGGTGAAACTCGCCCAGGCGCTCGTGCACGACCCGGAGCTGCTGCTGCTCGACGAACCGACCAACGGCCTCGATCCCGAGGGCCGCAGAGCGATGCTCGGCCTGGTGCACCGGATCGGCAGCGAGTTCGGCATCTCCGTGGTCGTCTGCTCGCACCTGCTCGGCGAGATCGAACGGATCTGCACCTCGCTCGTGGCCATCGAGAGCGGCAGGCTACTGCGGTCGGCGACGCTGTCGTCGATGACCCAGCACAGCGACATCCTGATGATCGAGGTGGACGACGGCGAGGACGCGCTGTCCGAGCGGCTCTCCGGCGACGGGCTCGCGGTGCGCCGCAAGGACCGGGTGCTGATGGTGACCCTCAACGGCGACAACACCTTCGACATGATCAGGGACGCGGTCGCCGACCTCGACCTGTCGCTGCACCGGCTCGAACAACACCGCCACCAGGTGGCCGACCTGTTCCGGGAGGAAGCCAGCCATGTCTGAGGCCGGTGTTATCCATGACATCGGATACCAGCGGTACGAAGGCCCACGCCTCGGCCGCCGGTACTCCATGTGGTCCATCTACGTGCACAGCGTGCGCAGCGCGTTCGGCATCGGCCGGACCGCGAAGGCGAAACTCCTGCCGGTGACCATGTTCACGCTGGCGTGCCTGGCATCGCTGATCGTCGTCGTGATCAGCAGCCAGCTGCCGGAGCCGATCCTGTCGTACGTCGGCCTCGTGTCGACGTTCTCCTACGGCATCACGGCGTTCGCCGCGATCACCGCGCCGGAACTGGCGTCCCGCGATCTGCGCAACAGCCTGCTGCCGCTGTACTTCTCCCGGCCACCGCACCGGACGGACTACGCGCTGGCCAAGTTCGGCGCGTTGATGTCCAGCGTGTTCATCATGTACGCGGGCCCGCTGCTGATCATGTTCATCGGGATGGCGTTCAGCTCCGGCAGCATCGGCGACGTGTTCGGCGAGCTCGGCGACCTCATGCCGGGGCTCGCCTCCGGGTTGATCCACTCGATCGTGGTCGCGGCGATCGCGTTGCCGTTGGCGTCGCTGACCGGCAGGCGCGTGTTCGCCACCGGCCTGATCATCGCGGTGTTCCTGCTCAGCGCCCCGATCTCCGGCGCGCTGCAGTCCTTCAGCCGCGGCGACGCCGCCTACCTCGCCGGTCTGCTCAACCCGGTGAACCTGCTCAACGGCGTCGACGAGTGGCTGTTCGACACCGGCGGCGCCGAGGTGACGCTGATCGGCCGGTTCGGCCCCATCTACGGCGTCGCGGCGCTCCTGCTCGCCGTGCTCGGCACCGCGTTGCTGATGTGGCGCTACAAGAAGGTGAAGTCATGACCGCCATCGACACCGAACCCAGGACGTCCACAGTGAAGACTTCAGCGGTGGAACTCACCGGTGTATCGCACTGGTACGGCAACGTCGTCGCGGTCAACGACGTGACGCTGACTGTCGGCCCCGGCGTGACCGGCCTGCTGGGCCCCAACGGCGCGGGCAAGACCACCGTGCTGCACATGATGGCCGGTTTCCTCCCACCGTCACAGGGAACCGTGACCGTCGGCGGGAACCCGTCGTGGCGAAACCCCGACGTGTACAAGGAACTGGGCCTGGTGACCGAACGCGAAAGCGTGCCGGGTCACCTGACCGCACAGGAATTCGTGTACGCCAGCGCGAAGCTGCACGGATTGAAGGACGCGGCGGGCGCGACGGCGAAGGCGATCGGCATCGTCGAGATGAACGACGCCAAGGACCGCCGGATCTCCACGTACTCCAAGGGAATGCGCCAGCGGACACGGGTCGCCGCCGCACTCGTGCACGACCCGTCCGTGCTGCTGCTGGACGAGCCGTTCAACGGCATGGACCCGCGGCAGCGGCTGCACATGATGGAGCTGCTGCACAAGATGGCCGAGCAGGGCCGCACGATCCTGTTCAGCTCGCACATCCTGGAAGAGGTCGAGCAGCTTTCCGGCACAGTGCAGGTGATCGTGGCGGGCCGCTTGGCCGCGTCCGGCGACTACCGGCACATCAGGCGGCTGATGACCAACCGGCCGCACGTGTTCACCATCCAGTCCTCCGACGACCGCGCGCTCGCCGCGGCGCTGATGGAACTGGAGTCGGTGTCCGGTGTGGAGCTGGAGCCGTCGGGCCTCCAGGTCCGCGCGAACGACTACGGCACGTTCACCCGCACGCTGACGAAGGTCGCGCGGGACAAGGACATCCGGCTGACCGCGGTGCTGCCGTCCGACGAGTCCCTCGAAAACGTCTTCTCCTACCTGGTGGCATCTTGACATCCTCCCTGCCCTGAAGAGCGGGGGTTCCCTTGGTCGCCCTTGGGTTTTCCTGCTTCACCGTCGACTGCCCCGAACGGAGGTTGCCCCGTTGAGGTCTTACACCGTCTCCACAGGCTGTCACCGCCAGCCCGGCGGCCAGGATGTTACGCGCCGCGTTGACGTCACGGTCGTGGGTGGCACCGCAGTGGCACGTCCACGACCGCACGTTCAGCGGCATCCGTTCAACGCGGGCACCGCACGCCGAGCAAAGTTGGGACGAGGGAAACCAGCGGTCCACCACCACCAGGTCACGCCCGTGCCATTCGGCTTTGCATTCCAGCAGGCTGCGGAACTCTCGCCAGGCCGCGTCGCTGATGGCGCGGGCCGGACTGTGGTTCTTGACCATGTTGCGCACGGTCAGGTCCTCGATCACGATCGTTTGGTTCTCACGAACGAGCCGAGTGGTCAGCTTGTGCAGGTAGTCGCGGCGGCGGTCGGTGATCCGGGCGTACACACGGGCGACCTTGCGGCAGGCCTTGGCCCGATTCGCCGCCCCCTTCACTTTCGTCGCCAAGGAGCGTTGGGCACGGGCCGGCCGCGCGCGGTCGGCCCGCTCGTGCCGGGGGTTGGCGATCTTCTCCCCGGTGGACAGGATCATCGGAGAGCCGAGCCCGGCGTCGACACCGATCGCACCCGACGCTGGGGCTTGCTCAATCACGTCGCCGCACAGCAGGGACACGAACCAGCGGCCAGCCGCGTCCTGCGACACTGTCACCGTCGACGGGGACGCGCCCTCAGGCAACGGCTGCGACCACACAATCGCCAGCGGCTGTCCCATCTTGGCCAGCGTCAGCGTGCCGTCACGCCAACGGATCGCGCTGGCGGTGTACTCCGCCGAGCGCCGCGATCTCTTCTTGCTCTTGAACACCGGATACCGGGCACGTTTGCCCCAGAAGTTGGTGAACGCGGCCTGCAAGTGCCGCAGCGCCTGCTGCAGCGGCACCGACGAGACCTCGTTGAGGAAAGCCAGTTCCTCGGTCTTCCTCCATCCGGTCAGCAGGGCGCTGGTGGTGTTGTAGCTGACCCGTTCCTGCCGCAGCGTCCATGCCTCGACACGGGCCTGCAGTGCCATGTTGCAGACGAGCCGGGCACACCCGAACGTCCGGGCAAACTCGGCGGACTGCTCCGGGGTTGGGTAGAAGCGGTATTCGAACGCCCGCTTCACAACCTCGGCCACGGTTCACAACCTAGCGGACTAGCCAGTGAACCTGGCCGTGACACAACGATGGGCGCCGATCCGCCGTGGAGGCGGACCGGCTTTGCCCGCCCTGCTCCGCAGACGTCCCGTTTCCTCTTCGGCCTGGAGCCCGGAGCATTCACAGAAGGAATCCGATGAACCTCACGATCGCCGGTCTGACCGCACGGGCCCTGCTGGGCAGGCGGCGGATCCTGTTGCTGCTGCCGATGCCTGTCCTGCTGATCGGCCTCACCCTGCTCGCCAGCGCCTCACCGGCCCAGCCGGACGAGTGGGCGCCGATCGTGCTGGGGCAACTGGGGCTCGGTGTGATCCTGCCGCTGACGGCGCTGATCGTCGGCAGCAGCGTGCTCGGCCTCGAGATCGAGGACGGCACGATCACCCACATCCTGGCCAAACCGGTGCCGCGCAGCGAGATCATCGTGGCCAAGCTGGTCGTCGCGTGGGCGGTGACGACGGTGACGACCGTGATCCCGCTGGCCATCGCGGGCGTGATCGCCGACTCGGGCGCGCTGGGCGTCGGCCTCGCGCTGGGCTCGGCGGTGGGCGCGCTCGCGTACACGGCGTTCTTCCTGGCACTGAGCCTCATGTCCCGCCGCCCGGTGGCGATCGGCCTGATCTACATCATGCTGTGGGAGAACCTGTTGGTGCAGTTCGTGTCCGGTGCGCGGACGCTGAGCATCCAGCAGTACTCGCTCACCCTGGCCGACGGTCTCGCGGGCAACACCACGGTGCTCAACTCGAACCTGTCCACTGTGACCGCCGCGATCCTGGCCGCCGCCTTCGTCGCGCTCGGCACGGTCATCGCCACCCAACGGCTCCGTTCGTTCGCGCTCACCGGCGAGACGAGCTGACCTCATGGGGGTTGTCCCCCACTGGCTGACCGGGTGGTTTCCGACCACCCGGTTTTCTACGTTTCAGGTATGACAATTCTGGGGTCACTCGGCCGGGACGGTTGGCGTCGCATGGTTTTCATGTACGTCGGGCCCGGCAAACGCCGTCAGTGGGCCACTCGCCTGAGCACACCCGGCCGCCGCACGTCCGGGCCGGTGACCGCGATCGCGGGTTCCCTGTCGGTTCTGTTGTCGCTGCTGACGTTCTACCTGATCGGCCGGATCACCACCTACGGCGTGTTCTGGCGGGAGGGCCACGAAGCGGGCGCGTGGGGCGGGCCGACGCTCGCCGGGGCCTGGCTCACGCACGCCGTGATCGCCGCCGCCGCGATCGCGTTGATCATGTGGCTGCTCGTCCCGATCACCACTCTGATCAGCCGTGGTCTGCGCTAGCCACTGCCAGTTTGCGCAGCAGGCCTTCCAGGTCGCGCTCGCCGTCGCGGGTCTGAGCGCCGTTGGCCAGTCCGCCCCGGATCAGCTGTTCGGCCGCGGGCCGGACGAACTGGCTCGCCCAGGCGTCGTGTTCCCGCAGGAATCCCTCGGCGAGGCCGGCGGGGACGATGGCCTGCTTGGCCGCGGCGAGCACGCCGTCGGGCAGTGCGGCGATGTCGCGGGCGAGGCGGTCGACGACGTCGTCGAGTTCGTCGGCGGCGACTGCCCGGTTGACCCAGCCGTAGCGTTCGGCGGTCTGTGCGTCGTACAGGTCGGCGCCGAGCACGACCTCCAACGCGCGGTTGCGGCCGATTCGGTCGGCTAGGTACTGGGTGGCCCCGCCGCCGGGCACGATTCCCATGAGGGCTTCGACCTGGCCGAGCCCGGCGGTGCCGATCGCCGCGAACGCCATGTCCGCCGCCGTGACGAACTCCGCCCCGCCGCCGCGCGCCAGACCGGCGAGCTTGACGATCGTCACCTGGGGCTGGTGCCGCACCAGTTCGCCCAGTGCCTGGAAGACGTTGAGGCCGTCGGGCACTTCGGCGGCGAGGTCGTCGAAGGCGTCCGGTGCGTCGACGAGGGACATGTCGACGTGCGCGATGAAGAAGTCCGGGTCGGCGCTGTCGAACACGATCACCCGGGCGGAGTCGTCGGCTCGCAGTGTGGTCAGCAGGGTCCGGAGGTCTGTCATGAGCGCGACGTCGAGGACGTTGACAGGTGGGTTGTCGATGGTGACGCGGACGATGCCGGCCTCGCGGCTGACTCGCAGGGTCGCGTAGGCGTCGTGGTGCACGCAGATCTCCGATCGGTATCCGGCAGGCTTGTAGGTTCCTGATGTATACCTAGACTGCGGCGGACACCGACGACCGTCAATAACGCACTTCCGGCATCGTAGGGATCGTGGAGGATACCGACTTGGCCACTCCGGACACCGTCTACCGGGCCGACTGTCCCAGCCGCCCGATCCTCGACCAGATCGCCGACAAGTGGTCGATGATGGCGATGGCCGTCCTCGGCGAGCGGCCCCGCCGGTTCAACGACATCAAGCGCCACCTCGAGGGCGTGACCCAACGCGTCCTGACCCAGACGTTGCGCCGCCTGGAACGCAACGGGATGGTCGAACGGCGTGTGCTGCCGACCTCACCGGTCGGGGTCGAGTACTCCCTCACCCCGCTCGGCGAATCCCTGCGGGAGCCGTTCGGCCGGCTGTACGACTGGACGGTCGCCCACACCGACGAGATCAACAAATGCCAACAGGACTACGACCTGCGTGTCCGCTCCGGGCAATCTGATGTCGCTCGGTGATTCCGTCCTCACAGTTTCGTCACGCTGAGAATAACTGCCGTCGTAGTCCTGTCCGTCGTTGGACTAGGCTCGCCGCTGGAGGTGTTCCAATGGCGGAGCTGGGGGTTTCCGACACCAACGGCATCCTGGCGTTGCCGTGGATCCGGCCGGAACGCACCAGCGCCGGCCTCGGGTGGGAACACGTGTACCTCTCCAAACAGCACGAACGGCCTTATGCGGCGGAGTTCAAGCCTGCCGCGAGCCACCAGCTGATCTTCCACCTCGTGCGGCCGGTGACCGTGCGGCGCGGGACGTCGAAGCCGCGCAACGTGCTGCCCGGTGAGATGTTCCTGCAGCCCGCGCATTCGGCGTTGTCGGTCGAGCTCGGCGGGGAGCTGGACACGCTGCACGTCTACCTCGCCGATGACGCGCTGCAGGCCGATCAGGACAACCAGGTGCGCTTGGCGGAGGAGCTCGGTGCGTCCGACCCGTTGCTGGAGCAGCTCGCCCTGGCGCTGGACTCGGCTGTCCGGGACTGGCAGCCGAGCGCCCGGACCTACGTGGACCAGGTGACCGCTTTGCTGGCCAGTCAGTTGATCCGCCATCACAGCGCCGGGCGGCCCGCGCCTGAACCGAGGCAGTCCGGGCTGTCGGACAGGCAGTTCGAGCGTGTCCGTGACCTGGTGGCCGAACGGTTGGCCGAACCCGTCCCGTTGAAGGACATGGCCGCGGTCGCCGGGCTCTCGGTCAGCCAGTTCTCCCGTCGGTTCAAGGCGACCACCGGGCACGCACCGCACCGGTTCCTGCTCAGGATGCGCCTCAAGCAGGCCGAACTCCTGCTGCGCACCAGCTCCGTGCCGATCGCGGACATCGCGGTGCGATGCGGCTTCTCGCACCAGGAACACCTGACCAGAGCCATGCGTGCGCACCTGAGCACGACGCCCGGGGCGGTCCGCGCTCGCTGACGGTTTCGTGCAGGAGACACAGCACGAACGTGCAGGAACCGTGACCACCACGACTCGATACTCGGTGGATGACGTCATTCACCTACTCGACGGGCCCGGCTCGGGTGGTGTTCGGATCCGGCACGGTCGCCACGCTGCCCGACGAGGTGGCCCAGCTCGGCGCGTCCCGCGTGCTGCTGATCGGCTCCGGCCGGGCACGGCCCGCTGACGAGGCGCTCGGTTCCCTGGTGGCCGCGCGATTCGACGGCGCGGTGATGCACACGCCGGTCGACGTGACCGGGAAAGCGCTGGCCGTCCTGCGCGACCACGCTGCCGACTGCCTGGTCGCCGTCGGCGGCGGTTCGGCCATCGGACTGGCCAAAGCGCTGGCGTTGCGGACCGGGTTGCCGCAGATCGCCGTGCCCACGACGTACGCCGGGTCCGAGGCGACCCCTGTTCTCGGCCAGACAGCCGACGGCGCGAAAACCACGGTCCGGGACCCCGAGGTGCTGCCGGAGACCATCGTCTACGACGTCGACCTGACCGTGGACCTGCCCGTGAACCTGTCGGTGACCAGCGGGATCAACGCGATGGCGCACGCGGTCGAAGCGCTCTACTCCCCCGGCGCCAATCCGGTGGCAGACCAGCAGGCGCTCGACGCGATCCGGCGACTCGCCCGCGCACTGCCCCGCATCGCCGCCGACCCGGCCGATCGGTCCGCCCGCGACGACGCCCTGATCGCGGCGTGGCTGGCCGGAACGTGCCTCGGTTCGGTCCAAATGGGACTGCACCACAAGCTCGCGCACGTGCTCGGCGGCAAGTTCGGCCTGCCACACAGCGAAACACACACGGTGCTGTTGCCGCACGTCATGGCCGCCATGGCACCGGCCGCGATGGACCGCGTCGCCGACGCACTGGGCGTGAGTGACGCGCCGACCGGCGTCTACGACCTCGTCGTCGCCCTCGGCGGCCCCACGTCGTTGCGGGAACTCGGCTTGACCGAGGCCGATCTGGCTCAGGTGGACGATCACCAGGCGCTGCTGAGGCAGGCATGGGAAGGCAACCGCCCGCGGCAGACCGGCCTGCCCGACACCCGTGCGTTGACCAAGCAGGTCGTCGACAGCTTCAGCGGCGGCGAGCCGCGCACTCGTGCTCTGCTGCAGGACCTGGTCCGCACAATGCACTCGTACGTGCTGCGCAACGATCTGACCGAAGCCGAGTGGATGCACGCGGTCACGTTCCTGACGCGCACCGGTCAGATCTCCGGCGACACGCGCCAGGAGTTCATCCTGCTGTCGGACACGCTGGGAGTGTCCAGTGTGGTCGATGTGCTCACCAACTCGCGCACGCCCGACACGACACCGTCCGCGGTCCTCGGCCCGTTCTACACCGAAGGGCCGCCGGAACGCCCGCACGGCTTCGACATCGCCGACGGCCTGCCCGGCAACCCGCTGTGGGCGGACATCCAGGTTGCCGACACACATGACAAACCAGTCGCGGACGCGATCGTGGACGTCTGGCAGTCCAACGAAGACGGTTACTACGACGTGCAGCTGCCCGACCTGGACGGCCCGGTGCTGCGTGCCCGGTTCCGCACCGACGCCGACGGACGGCTGCGGTTCTGGTCGATCGTGCCCGCGTCGTATCCGATCCCCGCAGACGGTCCGGTCGGTCAGCTGCTCGCCGCCGTCGGCAGGCACCCGAACCGCGCGCCGCACGTGCATTTCATGATCGCCAAACCGGGATTCCACACGCTGGTCACGCAGCTGTTTGTCAAGGGCGGCGACTACCTGGACTCGGACACCGTCTTCGGCGTGAAGGACGGGCTGATCGTCGACTTCCCCGCACAGCAGGGACCCACACCGGACGGCCGGGACGTGTCCCGCTGGTCCCGGGTGGACTTCGTGTTCCGGATCTCGGAGGGTTGATGGAGTACGACACCGACGTCGTCGTGGTGGGCAGCGGCCCGGCGGGAGGCACCGCGGCGCTGGCATTGGCCACGTACGGCGTGCGCACGCTGCTGGTGAACAAGTACGGCTGGGTGGCGAACACACCACGCTCGCACATCACCAACCAACGCACCATGGAAGTGTTCCGCGAACTGGGCGTGGAACAGGACGCGTCGCTGCACGGCACGCCGCCGGACCTGATGGGCGACACGGTGCTGTGCACGTCGCTGGCGGGCCCGGAGATCGGCCGCATCACCAGTTGGGGAACCGGTGACCGGTCGGCGACCGAGTACGGCGCCGCCAGCCCGTGCCACATGATCGACCTGCCGCAGACGTACCTGGAGCCGATCCTCGTCGCCAACGCCGCCGGGCGCGGGGCGAAAGTCCGGATGGACACCGAGTTCCTCGGCTTCACCCAGGACCCGGACGGCGTCACCGTCCAGTTGCGCGACCGGATCCGCGGGGACGAGTTCTCCTACCGCGCCCGCTACCTGATCGGCGCGGACGGTGGCCGCAGCCAGGTCGCCGAGCTGGCGGGCCTGCCGATCGCGGGGCAGACCGGCAAGGCCGGCAGCATGAACATCACCTTCCGCGCCGATATGAGCAGGTACGCCGCACACCGGCCGAGCGTCCTGTACTGGGTGATGCGGCCGGGCGCGCACATGGGCGGCATCGGCATGGGCCTCGTGCGGATGGTGCGGCCGTGGAACGAGTGGCTGCTGGTCTGGGGATACGACATCGACCGGCCGCCACCGGAGGTCACCCCGGAGCAGGCCGCCGCGATCGTGCGCGACCTCGTCGGCGATCCTGACCTGGCCGTCGAGATCACGTCGACGTCGCTGTGGACGGTGAACCAGGCGTACGCCACCGCGTACTCCAACGGTCGCGTGTTCTGCGCGGGCGACGCCGTGCATCGCCACCCGCCGTCGAACGGGCTCGGGTCCAACACTTCGGTGCAGGACTCGTACAACTTGGCGTGGAAGCTCGCGATCGTCGTCCGTGGCGAGGCCGGGCCCGCGTTGCTGGACTCGTACAGCGCCGAACGTGCGCCGGTCGGCAAGCAGGTGGTCGACCGGGCGAACCTCAGCAGGGACCAGTTCGCGCCGATCTTCCAGGCGCTGGGCATCGACGGCGACACCGACGCGGCCGGTGTCGACCGCGGCCTCGCCGCGTGCCTGGCCGAAACGGCGGCGGGCGCGGCGAAACGGCGTGAACTGGAAGCCGCGATCAGGCTGAAGGACTACGAGTTCAACGCACACGGCGTGGAAATGAACCAGCGGTACGTCTCGTCGGCGGTGATCGGCTCCGAGCCGGAACCGTGGCACCGCGACAGCGAGTTGTTCCACCAGCCGAGCATCCAGCCGGGTGCCCGGTTGCCGCACGCATGGCTGGTCGGCGCGGACGGCCACCGCGTGTCCACTCTCGACCTGGTCGGACGCGGAAGGTTCACCGTTCTGACTGGGTTGTCCGGGAGCGCGTGGGGCGATGCGGCGGGCAAAGCCGGCGCGATGCTCGGCATCGACGTCCGACTGGTCCGGATCGGGTCCGCCGACGCCCGCGACTCGTACGGCGAATGGCATCGAATCGCACCGATGCCGGAGGACGGATGCCTGTTGATCCGCCCGGACGGGTACATCGCGTGGCGCTGCGACTCGTCCGACAACGCCTCGAACTCGCTGGCCGACGCGCTGCTGACCGTCCTGGACCGGGTGACTGCCCTGAACGGGTAAGGCGTCTTTCAAGATTGTTCGTAACCTCGGAGGTGGCCGGTCGTTCATTCCGATCAGAGGCCTTTTCAGATCCGTCGGAAGGGTGACCGGCAATGACAACGATGTTCACCGGTACGCGGAGGGGCAGGGTCGCGGCGCTGGTCAGCGCGCTGGTCCTGACAACCATGGCGGTCGGCACCGAGCCGGCCACCGCGGCCCCGCCCCCACCGCCGCAGAGCGACCCGTTCTACCAGCCACCCAGCGGCTACGAAGGCGAAGCACCGGGGACAGTGCTGCGATCCCGGTCGGTGTCGATCTCGGCATTCGGCGCGCTGCCCCAGAAAGTCCAGGCGTGGCAACTGCTCTACCGCACCACTGACCAGAAAGACAACCCACAGGCCGCGGTCACGACCGTGCTGCTGCCATGGGGCGCCCGCCCCTCGGCAACCCGCCCGCTGCTGTCGTACCAGGTAGCGGAGGACAGCGCAGCACCACAATGCGCGATCTCCTACCAGCTACGCCAAGGCGCGGGCAACGAAAACATAGTGGCACAAGCGGAAATCCTGCTGATCAACGCGGCGGTCCACCAAGGCTGGGCGGTGTCCGTACCGGACTACGAAGGCCCACGAAACGCCTACGTGGCAGGAAAACAAGCCGGTCAGGCCACATTGGACGGGATACGGGCAGCCCGTGACTTCGCGCCACTCGGCCTGGGCACGCAGACGAACATCGGCCTCTGGGGCTATTCGGGCGGCGCGCTGGCATCCGGCTGGGCAGCGCAACTGCAGCCGAGCTACGCACCGGAACTGAACATCAAGGGCATCGCGGAAGGCGGGCTCCCGGTGAGCCCGAAGAACGTCCTGCTGGGAGCGAACAAGGGCCCGTTCGCCGGAATCGCGATGAGCGGAATAGCAGGCCTGAGCCACGCGTACCCGGAACTGGCCGCGTTCATGGACCAAAACCTGACGCAAGAAGGCAAAGCGGCGTTCGCGAAGGCATCGACCCAGTGCAACCACTCGAACGCGGGCGAGTTCGCGTTCCGGGACCTGTTCGCGTACTTCAGCATCAAGGATCCGCTGAGCCGGCCCGTGCCACAGGAGATCCTCGCGGAAGTGACCCTGGGCAAGGCCACCCCGACGGCGCCGCTCTTCGTGTACCACTCGGTGAACGACGAACTCGTCCCCGTCGCCGACACAGACGCGACCGTGCAGAAGTATTGCGCAGCCGGCGGACGCGTGACATACCAGCGCGACATCCTCAGCGAGCACATCGCGTTGGTGATCACGGGCGCACCGGATGCCCTGAACTGGCTGAAGGACAGGCTCAACGGCCAACCAGCCGCCAACGGCTGCAACACAAGAACAGTCTTGTCCTCCATCGCGACACCACAAGCACTGGCGACATTCGGCGTCGTCATCACCAACAACTTGCTGTCACTGCTCGGCAAGCCCGTCGGTCCAGCGGACATGGCGTAGCACTGCCCCGTCCGGCAAGTTGACGCCAGGCCCCACCTCTCACTTGACGGTAGGGCCTGGTTTCGCCGCCAGGCGATACTCGGCCCATTGCCGAGCAGCGCCCGTGGCTCCAGTCGTCGGAAGGACGCCGGGCTGACCGGCGTGCAACTCCACGACATCTCCGACGACCTGGACGCCGGTGTGTCCGCACGGATGGAACGCCAACAGGTTCGCTACCGCGGCGACCACCGGTTCCCCTTCGTCATCGGCCGGCAAGCGCTGGTGACCTCGGCCGGCGGATCCGGGGCCATGTCCGGACAGCTCGATCGCCTTCTCGCGGTCATGTCACTGCCGCGCGTGACCTTGGGCGTCATCCCCGCGCAGGCCGAGTACCGAGTCCCAGCCAACCAGTTCGTCCTGTACGACGACGACCTCGTGCACGTCGAGACGATCTCGGCCGAGTTGACGATCAATCAACCCACGCGAGATCGCGTTGTACGCCAAGGCGTTCATGAACTCACCCAGCAGGCGGTCTACGGGCAGCAAGCGCGTGCGCTGATCACGTCGGCACTCGGACACCTGTGAGCAGTCCGGTTTGGCGTGGAAATTCACAGTGGCCAGTGAAGATCGACAGGGGGTGGGTCGTCCACAGAGACGACCCACCCCCTGTGTCACTGCGGCCGGTACAGGTCGTGGACCTCGCCGAATTGCTCGAAGCCGCCTGACTTGTACGTGGCTACGGCGCCGACGTTGGAGCTCGGAGTGGAGACGATCGCGCTGGACGAGCCCATTTCCTGCAGTGCGGCTGCTGCGGCGACGGTGATCGCCTTGCCGTAGCCGTGACCGCGGTGATCCTTGGATACGCCCATCGGCTCGATCATTCCGGGCTTCCCCCGACCAGCTGACCAGACCGTCACCGTTGCCACCGCGTTGCCCTGGCTGTCGTACGCGAGCAGGCAGCGGGCCTCGGCGTACGGCGGTCCGGCCGCCATCGCGTGCCAGCTCTCGTGGGTGAACGTCGAACGGTCGAACGACGCTCGCTGCACGGTGGTCCGGTCGGGCACCTGTTCCGGTCCGGCCACCTCGATTCGCACGCCCGGGTCCGGCACCTTCTCGGTGAGGTCACGGCGCAGCGGTGTCCATGGCTCGTCGGCTTTCCAGCCTTCCACGGCGAGCAGGTCCTGGAGCAGCGCGGCCATCGGCGCTTCGATGTTCACCTTCCCCGCTGGTAGGACGCCGCGTTCCGGCTGGGTCACGTCCTCGACCATGTGCCGCGTGAGTTCCTCGTCCCGCATGGCGTCCGGTGTGATCGTCAGCCGCAGCAGGTCCGGGCCGTCCAGCAGACCGACCGCGAGTATCTGTCCGTCCCTGCTCCAGGTTCGTACCGCCGCAGCTGTTTTCTCCGCGCCGAACCGCCAGAACCAGCCCAGGTCACCTGGGTGCAGCTGCATCGGGGCACCTTCGTACTGCCATTCCCGTAGTGCTTGGACAGCGTCGCCTAGTCCGTCGACTCCGGGCGTGTCCACCTCAATCGCCATAGGTCTGATCACACACCACCGCGTCAACTGTTTTTGCAGGCGTTCATAGCTGGATCAGCCGGGGCCCGCAGCAGGATCACTGTCCGCACCCGTGTGCGGTTGACGATGTCGTCGTCGATGCGCGCTATTCCCGCTCTGCCCAGGCCGGGTCTTCGCCGTCGCGCATCAGGCGGTTCGCCGATGCGCCTGAATTCAGAGTCCCGTGTTTCCGTGGCGGCGATGACTCGTCACCTGACGGAGTGAAGCGCACGCCTGCACTCGGCGTGCGCGCGGAGCCAAGCGGATCCGGTAGGTTGCGCGGCCATGGGCACGCGGCAAGGGCTACGGCACGAGTGGGCAGATCTGCCGGACGACCTCGTCTCGGCAGTCGTCGCCCACACCGGGCCGATCGAGCGCGCCGACGCCGTCCCGGCTGGGTACAGCAGCCAGCTCGCGTCGACCCTGGACACCGCGAACGGTCCCGTCTTCGTGAAGGGAATGCGCCTGGACCACCCCAACAGCGGAACCCAGGACGTCGAAGCCGCGATCGCGCCACACCTGACACCTCTCGCGCCGAAGGTGCTCTGGCGCGTGGTCGCGGAAGGCTGGGACCTGCTCGGCTTCGAACACATCGCCGGACGCGGCGCGTCCTACGCCCCCGGCTCGCCGGACCTGCCGCTCGTGGTCGACGGCATCACCGCTGTCGGCCGGATCGCGTGTCCCGAGAGCGTGCGAATCAAGAAAGCCAGGACGCGATGGGGCCGTTTCCTGGACTACCCGGCCGACGCCGCCGCGTTCGCCGGAGACGCACTCGTGCACTCCGACATGAACCCCGGCAACCTGCTGCTCACCGTAACCGGCGGCGTCCGCATGGTCGACTGGCCGTTGGTGACCCGAGGCGCGGCGTGGATCGACGCGGCCTGCTGGGTCGTCTGGCTCGTCTACAGCGGACACCCGCCGCACGCGGCGGAGCAGTGGGCTTCGCGAGTGCCGAGCTGGGCTGACGCGGACCCCGATGCGCTGGACCTCTTCGCCGTCGCCCAGACCCGGTACTGGCAGGCCATTGTGGACGCCCACACCAACCGGGTGACCATGGCCTTGCGGACTGCCGCGTCTCGATGGGCCCTGCACCGCGGCATGTGGCCGTGAACCAGCCGCATCACCATCGTCGTGAACGACTCGTTCCCTTGCCAAGCTGGTCAGCCGCGATGCTGTGATACGCGTGAGCTCCGGCATCGATGGATTCCGACCTCCTGACCAGCGGCAGCAGACGGGATCAGGGCATGCGCCCCTGAAGGTGCATGCCCTGATCAGGCACGAAGCTAGCGTCGTTGTTGTTGGTAGTCCTTGGCGACTCGCAGGAGTTCGACGAGGCCTTCGGCGTACTCCTGGGATTCGGCGTGTGCTTCGGCGTACGGGGGTTGGAAGCCGACGCCTTCCCATTGGCTGGTTTGCGGGTTCCAGCGGTCGTTGCCGATTTCGAAGTCCCACGCGAAGATGCCGAGTTCGTAGTAGAGCTGGTCGGCTGAGTTTCCTGCCGCTGAGTACAGCACGTCAGCGACTGGGCCGGTGCGTGACGGCCATGTCACTGTGCCGCGGGATGCCGAGATGGCACCGACGATCCGTTTCGCGGACGCCTGGAACATCGCGGCTTCCTCGGCCGACGGGCGCGGAAGCGTGACCCGGCCCGGCATGGCGTACGCCCCCGGAGGCCACATGAAGTAGCCGCCGTAGCTGTGCACGTTCATCGCGAACTTGATGTTCTCGTGTGCTTTGGCGAGGGCGATGACGTTGTTCGACTCCGCCTCCGACAGTTCCGCCGGGCCCGAATACGTGCCGGACAGGCAGTTGGTGTTCGATGCGCCCACGTAGCCGTCGAACACTGAGCCAACGGTGTAGTTGCGGTTGACGTCCACGCCCCACGAATCCGCGTAGCGCGGGTCGCGTTGTGGTCCTGTGCAGTGGTTCGTGAGGTTCTTGCGTTGGAAGTTGGCGTCGTTGAACGAGTAGTTCGCGCCGTCCGGGTTGACCACCGGGATCACGAAGACCTCGACGTTGTCCAGCAGTTGCCTGGTCGCCGCGTCGGTCGCGTAGTTGGCCAGCAGCCGTTCGGCGAACTCCATGGTCACGAGCGGCGTCGCCCATTCCCGTGCGTGCTCTTGGGAGTAGGCGAGCACGCCGATCCGGGAGCCGTCGCGGTGCGCGCCGATCCGCAACGCCTGCACGGTCCACGGTTTGCGGGACACGGAACCGTCCAAGCCGTCGCCCATCGTCGCCGGTCCGGCGACCGGCATCGGTTTGCCGGCTGAGCCGTCTTCGACGAACGCCGTGAAGCGCTGCGGGAAACGCGCCGAGATCAGCGCCGCGACCTGGTCGGTCGTGCTGATCACCGCGCCGGTCTTGTCGGTCGCGAGCGAAACCGTCAGGACGCGGTCGCGCCAGACGGCCTGCGCGGGCTGGTTCGGCTTGCCGGGGTTGACCGCCTTGACCTGCCAGCCGTTCGCCCCTTGGTCACCGAACTGCTTGGACTCGACCACAACCGCCGCGTTCGCCGGGTCACCGACGTAGGCGGTCGCGGTACGGCGGTAGCCCTGCGTCTTGTGCGGCAGGTCAACGACGTCCACCAGGTTGCGGTACTGCCGCCCGAGACGGGCGATCCTGGCCTTGATGTCGGTCGGCGTCATGTAGGCGTCGATGAAGTCCTTCTGGTAGCCGCTCGGCAGCGGTGGCGGCGTCGCGCCGGGCCACGCCGCCGGGGTCACCACACGGCTCACCCCGCCGAGGCTGGACGAGGCCGTCACCTTCGTCGGCTTCGACGGCAGGACCTGCGGCTCGGCGACGTGGTACTGGTATTCGCCCGCGTCCACGAAGCGTTGCAGCGCGTACGAGCCCGTTGTGCCGTTCGCTGTGGTCCAGGTGACGGTGATCTCGACGTCCGGGTCGGCGATCGCGGTGGTGGCCACGAGCGTCTGCAGGTACGTCCGGCCCTCGGCGCTCCACCAGTTGGCCGACAGGAAGTGCAGCGTGTCGGCGGCGGCCGCGCGGTGGGACGCGGCGCGCTGGGATTCGGCGAGCCGCGTCCGCGCGTCGCCCGGACGTTGGATCACCTGCACGGTCTTCGCGCCCCGCGCGGTCAGCGTTTCGAGCTGGCTGCCGGTGAGGACGAGGTCCACGAGCAGGCGCCCGTCGTCCATCCGGGGTTTCGCCGCGATGTCCGCGCCGCTCGCGACCAGTTCGTCGAACATGGCCTCGGTCGGCAGTTGCACGCGGACGAGCGAGAGCTCACCCAGTGGGACGACGGGCGGGGCAGCGGCAGCGGTCGTTGCGGAGCTGAACGTGACAGTGGACAGGAGCAGCACGGTAGCGGTCGCGAGACCCCATCCGCGTTTCGTCATGACGCCTCCCAGGCACATGGGGTGACTGGGAGGATCATTCACCACGTCGTGCGTAGCCGAGTAGGTCCGGTCGAAGGGATCAAGCCCTGCGCATCGCGCGGGTGCCGACGAACAGGCCGACGACCGCGACCGCGACGGCGGCGACCAGACCGGCGAGCACGGTCCCCGACGCGATCGTTCCGTTGAACAGCAGGCGTTCGGCCTCGACGACGTAGGTCAGCGGGTTGAACCTCGCCATGGTCTGCAGCCACTGCGGGCCGTTGTCGATCGGCAGCATCATCCCGGCCAGCAGCAACAGCGGGAACAGCAACGTCTGCTGCACGCCCCAGAACATCCATTCCTGGTCCTTCGACACCAGCGCCAGCGTGTACGACAGCGCGCCGAGCCCGACGCAGAAGATCGCCATGATCACCAGCCCGATCGCCGCTCCCGGCACGTTCGGCGTGAACCCGAACGGCATGGTCACGAGCACCAGCAGCACTGTCTGGGCCAGCATCGGCACGATCTCCTTCAGCGCCCTGCCGATGATCAGCGCGGGCCTGCGCAGCGGGGAGACCAGCATCCGTTCGTGCGCGCCGGTCTGCATCTCGTACAGCAGGTTCGAGCCGGTCATCGACGTGCCGAACAAGCACGACATCACCACGATCCCCGGCACGAACCACTGCAGCGACGAGTCGCCGGGCAGCAGCGGCGCGAACAGTGCCAGGAAGAACAACGGTTGCACCATCGTGAAGATCACCGAGAACGGGTTGCGCAGCACCGGCCGCAGCTCGCGGGCGAACACGGTCATGGTGTCGGCGACGATCGTGGTCATGCCTTCTTCTCCTTCAGTGAAACGTCTTCGCGCAGGCTGCGGCCGGTCAGGGTGAGGAACACGTCGTCGAGCGTCGGCCTGGCCACCTCGACGCTGACCACCTCGATCAACGCGTCGTCGAGGGCTCGCAGCAGTTTCGGCGCGATCTGGGCTCCGCCGGGCACTTCGAGGACGACCTGCGGCCCTGATCGCGTCACGTGCGCGCCTTCGGCGATCCCCAGTGCGTGGTGGCCGATCACGCGCTCGGCCTGGGTGGCGTTGTCGAACGTCAGGGTGATGCGGTCGCCCGCGTGTTCGGCTTTCAGGCGCGCCGGGGTGTCGTCGGCGATCACGTTGCCGTGGTCGATGACGATCACGCGCTCGGCCAGCGAGTCGGCTTCGTCGAGGTAGTGCGTGGTCAGCACGATCGTCGTGCCGTGGTCGGCGCGCAGGCGCCGGATGTGGTCCTGCAGGTTCGCCCTGTTCTGCGGGTCGAGGCCGGTTGACGGCTCGTCGAGGAACAACAACGCCGGTGCGTGGATCAGACCCATCGCGATGTCGAGCCTGCGCCGCTGCCCACCGGACAGTTTGGACACGACGCGGTCCGCGACCGCCGTCAGGTCCAGTGATTCGACCAGTTCGCCGGCACGGGCCCGGGCGGCGGACGTGCTCATCCCGTACGCGCGGCCCTGGCTGACCAGTTCGTCACGGCCGCGCTGGGTGTGCCCGGCTCCGTTGCCCTGGCCGATGTAGCCGATGCGGCTGCGGACCTCGCGTTGCTGCGCGCGGACGTCGAATCCGGCCACCCGGGCGGTGCCCGACGTGGGCGCCAGCAGGGTGGTGAGCATCCGCAGGGTGGTCGACTTGCCCGCCCCGTTCGGCCCGAGCAGCGCCACCAGTTCACCGGTTTCCACCCGCAGGTCAAGCCCCTTGACCGCCTCGACCGTCTCGGCCCGCACGGTGAAGTGCCTGGTCAGTCCACTTGTCTCGATCATCGCTTCGGTCATGGCGGCAACGCTAGAATCTATTCAGGTCAGTTTCTGGCCGCAACGAATGGGAATCTGGATCCATGGCGAACACGAGTGCACGGATGCTGCGGCTGCTGTCGTTGTTGCAGACCCATCGGTACTGGCCGGGCGGTGAACTGGCCGAACGGCTCGAGGTGAGCGCGCGCACGCTCAGACGGGACGTCGACCGGCTGCGTGAACTGGGCTACCCGGTGGACGCGAGCCGCGGCGTCGCGGGCGGCTACCAGTTGCAGTCAGGTGCGGCGATGCCGCCGTTGCTGCTCGACGACGAGGAGGCGGTCGCGATCGCGGTGGGGTTGCGCACCGCCGCGGGTGGCGCGGTCGACGGCATCGAGGAGACGTCGATGCGCGCGTTGACCAAGGTCATCCAGGTGATGCCGCCGAGGCTGCGGCGCCGGGTCGAAGCGCTGCGGAGCTTCACCGTGCCCGCGTTCTGGGGCGGTACGTCCGCGAACTCGTCGGTCGACGCGATGTCGTTGACGGTGATCGCGTCGTCCTGCCGTGACGACGAACGCCTGCGGTTCGGTTACACCGCCCACGACGGCGAGGAGACGAAGCGGCACGTCGAACCGCACCGGCTGGTGTCGCTGGGCCGCCGCTGGTACCTGGTCGCGTGGGACGTGGAACGGCACGACTGGCGGACGTTCCGCGCCGACCGGATCGCCGACCCGAAGCCGACCGGCGCCCGGTTCCGGCAACGGGACCTGCCCGGTGGCGACGCGGGTGCGTTCGTGCGTGACCGGTTGAACGCACGGCCGACGCAGTACGAGGCGATCGTGGAGTTCAAGGCGCCGGCGAGCACGGTCAGGGAACATGTGGCGCAATGGGGAACGGTCGAACCGGTCACCGACGAGACCTGCCGCCTGACCATGCGGACGGACACGTTCGACTGGCCCGCCTTGATCGCGGGGTCCATCGGCGTCGACTTCGAGGTCGTCCAGCCGCCGGAGTTGCGCGACCACATCCGCAGCATGGGCGAACTGTTCCTGCGCCACACGGCGTGAACAGGTGATACTGGCGGCATGGACTGGGTGCTGCACGTCGACCTCGACCAGTTCATCGCCGCGGTCGAGGTCGCGCGCCACCCTGAGCTGAAGGGCAAACCGGTCGTGGTCGGCGGCGCGGGTGACCCGATGCAACGCGCGGTCGTGGCGACGGCGTCCTACGAGGCCAGGCAGTTCGGTGTGCACTCCGGCATGCCGCTGCGGACCGCCGCGAAGAAGTGCCCCGACGCGATCTTCCTGCCGAGCGACGCGCCCGCGTACGAGGAGGTGTCCGAGCGGGTGATGGCCGTGCTGCGGGAGTTCCCGGTGGTCGTGGAGGTGATCGGGTGGGACGAGGCGTTCGTCGGTGCCCGGACCGGGGACCCGGAGGCGCTGGCCGCGGACATCCGGACGGCTGTCGAGGAGCGGACCGGGCTGTCGAGTTCGGTCGGCATCGGGGACAACAAGCTCCGCGCCAAGATCGCCACCGGGTTCGCCAAGCCCGCTGGGATCTACCGGCTGACCAGGGACAACTGGGTGGCCGTGATGGCCAAGCGGCCGGTCGGCGCGCTGTGGGGCATCGGGCCGAAGACCACGAAGAAGCTCGTGGAACTGGGGTTGACGACGGTCGAGCAGCTGGCGCGGGCGGATCCCGCGGCGCTCGCCGAGCGGTTCGGGCCGAACATGGGGCCGTGGTACCGGACGCTGGCGCTCGGCGCGGGCGACCCGAACGTCGAAGCGACGCCGTACGTGGCGAAGTCACGCGGCCGTGAGGTGACGTTCCAGGAGAACATCAGCGACGAGGCGCGGATCGCGGCCGAGGTGGCCGGGCTGGCCGACCGGGTGGCTCAGGACGTGGCGGAGGAGGGCCGCCCGGCGGCCCGGGTCGCGGTGAAGGTCAGGTTCGCGCCGTTCCTGACGTACACCCGCAGCGTCACGCTGCCGTCGCCGAGCAGCGACCCGGCCGAGATCCGGCGGGCCGCGCTGGAAGTCCTCGGCCTGTTCGAGGTGCGCAAGCCGGTCCGGCTGCTCGGTGTGCGCGCCGAGTTCCCGGTCACCGCGGAAGGAACGCGTCGATGAAGGTCTTCGTCGTCTCGCCGGGCCCGATGGCCTGCAGTTCCTTCGGCAGGACGATGTAGCTGAAGAGGGTGCCCACGTAGATCACGCGCAGCAGGTGGCGCTGCCTGTCGCTCGCCTCGGAACCGTCGGCGAGCTTGGCCTCCTGCAGCAGTTGCACGCCGGACGTGAACGTGTCGACGAGGGTGGCGTGCAGCTCCGGCCGCCGGGTCCCCTCCAGCAGCAGTTCCATCATCGCCCGGTACCGGTCTTTGTGGACGGTCACGGACTCGTCGAGCACCTGCGCGAGGATGTCCATCAGCGCCGCGCGGTCGAGGTGCCCGTCGCGTTCGGCCCGCAGTTGCGCGATCCACTCGTAATGCAATTGCACGACGCGCCGCACAGTCGCCTCCAGCAGGGCGTCCCGGGATCGGAAGTAGTTCGACGTCGTGCCCTTGGGGACAGCGGCCATCTCGTCCACCGAACGGTGGGAGAGCCCGTGCGTGCCTTGCTTCGCCACGATCGCGACGGCGGCGTCCGCCAGTGCGTCGCGGCGTCGCTGGTTGACCGGTGGCACGGCTGGTACCTCCTGGATGTTCTCCGGGAAGACGAGTCTACGTGCCGGTCCTGGTGTCGCCGTCGGCCCTTCGCTCCCGCTTGCCGCGGGCCAGTTCCGTGCCGAGCGCGTCGAGGCGCTGCGTCCAGAACCGCCGGTACCGGTCCAGCCAGACGTCGATCTGCTTGAGCGGTTCCGGATCCACCGAGTACAGCCGTCGCGTCCCGTCCGGCCGGACGGTGGCGAATCCGTTGTCCCGCAACACTTTCAGGTGCTGGGAGACGCCGGGCTGGGAAATCCCGAACTCCTCCTGCACGACCGCACTGATCTCACCGGCGGCCCGTTCCCCGTCGGCGAGCAGCTCGAGGATCCGGCGCCGCACCGGGTCCCCCAGCACATCGAACGCATGCATACCGCAATTAAAACGACCCGTACTTATATAAGTCAAAGCCTATTCGCACGGTTCACGTCATAGATCCGATGTCTTGCCACCCGCAGGACACACCACCACATCAGCTCCGTCGCGATCGATTACACCGATTTCACTGCTTTGACCTGCTTTTTCCACGTCATGACAAAATTGGTCCGAGGTGAGGAGCCGATGATCGGTTACGATCGGATCCGCCGATGCGGGCCGCAGAGTTACTACCTTTGACGTCTGATTGGGGTCGTTCGATGTCGCACACCCGCCGCACCATCCTCAAAGCAGGCACCGCCATCGGGGCCGGGTCCGCGATCGGCGGGCCGCGGACGTTCACCGCGGCGGCCGGGCCGGTCGACCGGCCCGCGTCCGTCCACCTGGTACCCGACGAGGAAGCCGCCACGTTCTGGCACCTCGCGCCCGCGGTGGAGAGCAGGAGCCGGTGTCAGGCCACGTAGTCGGCCAGGTCGTTGAGCAGCGCCGGATCATCGAGCAGGGCCTGCCCGTCGGCAACGGCCGGTTAGGCGCGTTGATCGGCGGCGACCCGGCGAGTGACTCGTTCTACGTCACCGATGTCTCCCTGTGGGCCGGCGACGGGAACGACGTGCTGGAGAGCGACGGCCAGTTCCCCTGCGAACGCGTGCACTTCGGCACGTTCAACGTCCTGGCGCAGGCGTCGGTGGCCATCGCCGAGCACACCCCGAACGCGATCAGCAGGTACCGCCGCACGCTCGACGTCAGCAACGGCATCGTCACATCCACCTACGAGTACAAGGGAACCAGGTACCGGCGCGAGGTCTGCTCCAGCCACCCGGACGACGTGATCGTCATGCGGCTGACCCGTGACGGCCGGGGCACGCACACGGGCACGATCGCCATCACGGGCACGCACGGCGAGTCCACAGTCGACGGCGCGTTCAGCGGCAAGCTCGACAACGGCCTGAAATACGCCGCGGTCGTGCAGGCGACGAGCAAGAGAGGCCGGATCGGGTTCAAGAACAACAAGGTCACGTTCACCGACTGCGCCGAAGTCGTCATCGTCATCAGCGGCGGCACCAACTACGTGCCCGACTACAGCGTCGGTTACATGAAAGCGGACGCCGACCCGCTGGCGATCGCGCGTGACAAGGCCGCCACGGCGCTGAAGGCGTCCGGTGACGCGCTGCTGGCCACGCATGTCCGTGACTACCAGTCGCTGTACAACCGGATGAGAGTCGACTTCGGACGGTCGTCGCGCAACCAGCGGTCGATGGACACCTGGTCTCGGCTGGTCGTGCGCGGCACGCCCGGCGCGCCCGCGGACCCCGAACTGGAGGCCGGTTACCTGCAGTACGGCCGTTACCTGATGATCACGGGATCACGCGGCAACCTGCCGTTGAACCTGCAGGGCCTGTGGCTGCACGACAACAGCCCGGACTGGATGGCCGACTACCACACCGACGTCAACGTCCAGATGAACTACTGGATGGCCGATCGGGCCGGGCTGTCGGACTGCTTCACGCCGTTCGCCGACTACTGCCTCGCGCGGCTGCCCGGCTGGACCAAGACGACGCAGGAGTTGTTCCTCGATCCGCGCAACCGGTTCCGCAACAGCTCCGGCAAGGTCGGCGGCTGGGCGGTGGCGTTCTCGACGAACATCTACGGCGGGTCCGGCTGGTGGTGGCATTCCGGGGGCAACGCCTGGATCTGCAATTCCCTGTGGGAACACTACGAGTACACACAGGACCGCGCGTACCTGGCGAAGATCTACCCGCTGCTCAAGGGCGCCTGCGAGTTCTGGGAAGCGCGGCTGGTGCTGGACCCGGTCCACCAGAAGCTCGTCGCCGACCAGGACTGGTCACCCGAGCACGGGCCGCAGGACGCCGTCGGCATCACCTACGCCCAGGAGCTGTGCTGGGACCTGTTCGAACACTTCCGTGCCGCGACCGCGATCCTCGGCAAGGACCGGGTGTACGCGCAGACGATCGCCGGGCTGCAGGACAAGCTGTACCTGCCCGAGGTGAGCCCGAAAAGCGGGTGGCTGCAGGAGTGGATGAGCCCGGACAACCTCGGCGAGACCACGCACCGGCACCTGTCCGGCCTGATCGGGTTCTTCCCCGGCAACCGGATCAGCGCGGACACCAGCCCGAAGGAGCTCGTCGAAGGCGTGCGGCAGCAGCTGATCGCCCGGGGCATGGACAGCTTCGGCTGGGCGTGCGCGTGGCGCGCGCTGTGCTGGGCGAGGCTGAAGGACGCCGAGCGGGCGTACCAGTTGCTGCTCGACGTTCTGCGGCCGTCGGTCGGCAACGGCAACGGCACCGCGCCGAACCTGTTCGACATGTACAGCCAGGGCAGCTACACGATCTTCCAGATCGACGCCAACTTCGGCGCGCCGTCGGCGATGCTCGAGATGCTGGTGTACTCGCGCCCTGGCGTGATCGAACTGCTGCCCGCGTTGCCCGCCGCGTGGGCGAAGACCGGCTCGATCACGGGAGTCGGGGCGCGCGGTGGCTTCACCGTCGACGTCTCGTGGCGTGACGGCAAGGTCACGAGCGCGACCGTGCACAGCACCACGGGCACGGAGACCGTGGTGCGGTTCGGTTCGTGGCGCAGGAACATCCGCTTGCGCCCCGGCCAGAGCGTCACCGTCCGGCCGTAGTCGTCCTCAGGCGCCCACCTCGCCCGCCAGCCTGCGCAGGTAGTGGGCGAGTTGGGCCCTGTCGTGCTCCTCCCAGCTTTGCGTCAGTTCGTCGAACACGCGGCGCTGCCAGTTGCGCGCGTCCGCCAGCAGCTGCTCCCCCGACGGGGTCAGCCGCACGACCGTGCGCCGTTTGTCCATCTCGGACTCCGCACGCACCAGGTACCCCGCTTGGGCGGCGTCCCGGACCATCCGGCTCGCACCGGAGTGGTCGAGCCCGAGCTGGTGGGCGATCGCGTTCACCGTCGCCTCACCTCCCCGCGGTGCCGCCTGACCGGCGGTGTGCACCGCCTCCACCGCCTGGATGTGCTGGACGTGGCGCATCTCGCCGGTCAGCTCCGCGGACGCGCGCGTACTCCACCGTCTTGACCAGAACCGGACCAGCCGGAACAACGCCGGCCCGCCATCGGCGTCAACCACCATGCCCCAGCCTACATCGTGTGCGAATCGCACGTATTATGAGTGCGAATCGCACACATTGGAGGACAGATGGGTATCGTGCTCAACCACATGATCATCCCGGCCGCCGACCGGGAGCAGGCCGCGAAATTCCTGGCCGACCTGCTCGGGCTCGACGTAGGCGAACCGGCTGGGCCGTTCACGCCCGTCCAGGTCAACGACGACCTGACGCTGGACTTCGACGACCGGCACGGCAGCCGCGCGGGGCACTACGCGTTCCTGATCGACGACGAGCGGTTCGACGGAGTGCTGGCGCTGCTGGCCGAGCACCCCGAGATCGACTACGGCTCAGGCCGCGAGCTCGGCTGGGACCGCGACATCAACCACCTCGGCGGTGGCCGTGGCGTGTACGTGCGCGACCCGAACGGGCACAGCTACGAGCTATTCACCGTCGTCCCGTTCTGAACCGCCTCTGTCTGACAGGCCGAGCAGCCCCGGCCTGCTCGCCAGCGCCAGCCAGTGCCGCGCGGGATCGGCGACCAGTCGCCGTTCGGCCAGGTCGAGCAGGCCGGAGACGCTCCGGACGGTCGCCGCCAGCGTGCCGTCGTCCTTGTGGACGTGCTGCTCGACGACGAACGTCTTGCCGGCGCCCCACTTGAACTCGCAGGTCACCTCGACGCTGCCGGGCATGGTGAGCTCGCGGTGGAAGTCGATGTTGGTGCTCAGGTTCACCGGCCCGACACCGCGCTCCCGCAGCTTGACCAGGTCGATCCCGGCGGCGACGAGGCACTCCCACCGCGTGTGGTCGGCGTAGGCGAGGTACACCGAGCCCTGCACGTGCCCGTTCGTGTCCAGGTCGTCGAACCGGATCGGCAGCGTGGTCCGGAAGACCGGCTCAGTCATGGGGGCTCCAGATGTACGGCGTGGTGGTGACCACGGGCGTGAAACCGAGGCGTTCGAGGATGGGACGGCTGTCGTCGGACGCGTCCACCCACAGGTGGCGGATGCCCGATTCGACCCCCAACCGCGCCCGGGTCGCGACAAGAGCGCGGTAGATGCCCCTGCCACGCCACTGCGGCAGCGTCGTGCCGCCGAACATGCCGATGAACTCCTTGTCCTGCTTCGTGTTCAGCCACCCGGCCGCCACGACCTCGTCGCCTGCCTCGGCGACGAACACGACGAGGTGCTGTTTGCGGGAGATCAGGCTGGCCGCGAGCCACGAGAGGATGTCCGGTCCCCACACGCGCGCGTTCATGGCGGCGATCCGGTGCATGTCGGCGTCGGCGTCGGTCCGGCGGATCCGCACGCCGTCGGGCAGCACCGGCTCGGCCGCGAAATCGGCCGCGGCGCCGACCATCACGGTTTCCTTCTCGTCGGGAACGAAACCAGCCGCCAGCAACCGGCTCGGCAGGTCCGCGGGCAGGTCGTGCGCCCGGGTCTTCCACTCGACGCTCTCGCCGCGGACGGCGTAGAAGTCGCGCTGCCGGGCGATCAGCGCGTCCACGTCCACATCGGAGACGTCCCGCGGCACGCTCACGAACCCCCGCCGCTTGCCGACAACCCGCACAACCGGACCGTCGGGTTCCGCGTGGACGCCGTGCTCCAGGTCGGTGTGCTCCGACGCCCGGACATGCCGGTCGTAGGCCTCAAGCAGCGGCGTGGGCAGGTCAATCCGCAGCAGCGGCAGAACCCGGCCAGGGATCGATCCGGACGGCACCTCGCCGGCCTTCACCGCCCCCATCGCCGCGTAGAAACCTTCCGCGTACGGCTCCGCGTCGATCCGCAGGACCGTGAAGCCCTTGGCGCGGGCGGTGTCCATGGCGTGCTGCCAGAGCAGCTTGCCCAGTCCCTTGCCGATCACGTCCGGTTCCAGCCACATGTTCCCCAGCTCGCCCTCGGGCACGGGCCCGTCGAGGCTGTAGAAACCGACCAGCCGCTCGCCGTCCAAGGCCACCACGAACAGGCGGTCGGCCAGGTCCTGCGGCGTGAACGACAGTTCGGTCCGGCAGGCGTCCAGGAAGGCCTGGTCGTATCCCCAGTGGGCCTTGGACCGCAGTGCCAGCTCCCCCAACGCGTCGGCCTCGTCCGGCCGCGCGGCGCGTAACACGATTTGAGCCACGCCATCGATACTCTCATCGGGCGCTACTGGATTTCGCAGGTCAGACCGCGTGTTAACCTGAATTTGCAATCGTTTTCCGCCGCCGCCAGGGCCGGGTGCTGCCGCTATGCCGACGAACTCCCCCACCCTCAAAGAGGTCGCGCAACGTGCCGGAGTGCACGTGACGACGGCGTCAAGGGCCCTCAACCCGGCGACGAGCTCGCTGGTCAACCCGGCGACGATGCGCAGGGTGCAGGCAGCGGCCAGAGAACTGCGCTACCAGCCGAACGCGATGGCCAGGGGCCTGAAAACCTCAAGATCGATGTCGGTGGGAGTGCTGCTGCCCGACCTGACCAACCCCCTGTTCCCGCCGATCGTCCGCGGGATAGAAGACGTACTGGCCAACTCCGGCTACACGACCCTGATAGCCAACACGGACAACGACCTGGACCGCCAAAGAACCCTGTTCGACACTCTGCGCGCCCGACAGGTCGACGGGGTGATCATCGCAACCGCCCGCAGAGACGACACCCTGTTCGCAGAAGCCCACAAGCAGGGCGCACGGATGGTGATGGTCAACCGACGCGTGGACCAGTCGGACATCCCATCGGTCACCGGCGACGACCACGACGGCATCGCGATGGCGGTCAGGCACCTCATCGAACTGGGCCACACCCGCATCGCCCATGTCGGCGGCCCCCAGCACACATCGACAGGGCGCACAAGGCAGCGCGCCTACCGCCAGGCCCTCGACGAGGCGGGGATCGAACTCGACCCGGGCCTGCTCGTGACAGCACAGGAGTTCACCGAAGCCGAAGGAGCAACGGCGGCAAGGGGAATGTTCGAGGCAGGCAAACGCCCGACCGCGATCGTGGCAGCCAACGACATGATCGCTCTCGGCTGCCTGGATGTGTTCTCGGATCGCAGAATGCGTTGCCCACAGGACATAAGCCTGGTCGGGTTCAACGACATGCCATTCGTGGACCGCCTGACCCCACCGTTGAGCACAGTGCACGTGCCCCACTACCAGATCGGCGCGGAAGCAGCACGAATGCTGCTGGACAGACTGGCGAACCCAGACCTCCCAGCGAAATCGATAACACTCCCGGCAACACTGGTACTGCGCGAGTCGACATCCGCGCCCAAGCTCTGAGACACCAAAGCACCGCGGCAACGGACATGACCCGCAGCATGCCCGCCGACAGCGCGGGCAAAGTCAACGCCGTGCCCAACGAACACGGCTGACAACTCACCTCGAAGCGCGAAACCCGGCAACAAGAAAGCCGAAAGCCCAACAAAACCAAAGAGCGGCGCCGATTCAACATGGGGTGGGGATGGCCGTAAGCTTGCAGGTGTGGAGAGCCCGCCACTTCGAAAAGTGCCGCGCCGCCCCCGGGGTCCCATGTCAAACCGGCGCCGCCCCAACCCGCCCAAGGCCCAAGAACCCGAGCAAAGCACCAGAACGAATCAAGAAAAACCAAAGCGAAGAGAAGAAACAGAAATATCAGAAGCAGAACCCTGAAGCCGAACCCGGCCACCATCCAAGACAATCGCATGAGTGGACAAAGAAAGCCCCAACCGAACATTCTGCTCAACAAGAACAACGGTCTTACCACGATCCCGCATACCACCGACAAGCCCAGCGACAGCACCAACACCAGCAGGATCGAGCCCGAGCGAAGGCTCATCGAGCAACACCACGGAAGGATCCAGCATCAGCGAACGGCCGATCTCAACCAACCGCCGCTGACCGCCGGACAAATTCCCAGCCAGCACAGCAGGCCGCTCGGCAACCAACGGAACAAGCTCAGCGACGGCGGAATACCGCTCGGCCAGCAGCGCACGCTGCCGCCGAATCAGGTAACCGCCCATCAAAATGTTGTCCCGCACGCTCATCCTGGAAAACAACGCACCCGTCTGCGGCACCTGGGCGATGCCCTTGGCCAGCACCTGAGGAGCGGACAACTGATCGATCCGCTCATCGCCCAGCAGCACGGCACCGTCCCGCAACCTGATCAACCCGCTGACCACGCGCAGAAACGTGGATTTCCCGGCACCATTGGGGCCAAGAACACACGTAACCGAACCGGGGACGACGCTCAGATCGAGCCCACGCAGAACGTCACCACCGCCATAACCCGCGTACACATCCTGCAAAGTCAACATCAGCGACTCGCCCCACCGAGGTAGGCGTCCAGCACCGCCGGATCCTCGCGAACATCCGAAGGCGCGCCCGAAGCGATCACCTTGCCCCGGTCCAGCACGAAAACCGGGTCGCACAGATCGAGCACCAGCGGAATGTCGTGCTCCACCACGAGGAAAGTGACGCCCTGCAGGTGGGCAGCACGGATGATGTCCGTCATCCTCTCGACCAGAGCCGGATTCACCCCGCCCGCCGGTTCGTCGAGCAGGACCAAGCGCGGCTGGAGCATCATCACCTGCGCCAGCTCCACGAGCTTCTGCTGGCCGTAGGACAAAGCTCCGGCTTGTTCAGCCTCGAACCGGCCAAGCCCGACGAAACCCAGCAGCTCCCGAGCACGGTCGGCCTCATGCCCGGAGACCGCGCCGGAGGCGAGCACACGCGGCGAGAACTCCGCCAGCGGAGCGACGACGTTCTCCAGCACAGTCATGCTCCTGAACAAGCGGGTCAGCTGGAAGGTCCGGCCGAGCCCCCGATGTGCCCGCGCCGGCGGCGACAGGCCGTCGATCCGCTCGCCGTCGAACCAGATCTCCCCGGTGTGAGCGCCGCCGGTGCCGCTGACCAGGTTGAACAGGGTGGTCTTCCCGGATCCGTTCGGCCCGATCAACGCGGTGATCGAGCCGGCGGGAACAGCGAGACTGACGTCATCGACGGCAGTCAGACCACCGAAAGCCTTGTGCACACCCCGGACTTCCAGCAACGGACCGGTTTCCGGCGGCTCGGCGGGCACACGGGCGGCCACAGTGACCGGAGTGACCGGACTGTGGCCGGTGTACTCGACTTCACGGCACCTGGCGAACCGGCGACGCAAGGTCGGCAGCAGCCCGTCCGGCAGGAACAACACGATGATCACCAGCGCCACACCGAACAGCAGCAGACGACTCTGGGATCCACCACCGTAGACGGTCGCCGCCTCACCCGCGAAAGAGACGACGAAAGCACCGACGACCGGCCCCCACAGCGTGCCCTTGCCGCCCACAAGCGCGGCGAGCACGACCGTGACGCTGCTGAGGATGTTGAAAGCGCCCAAAGGATTGAGGAACGTCAGGAAGTACGCGTAGACCGCGCCCGCGACACCGACGAAGAAGGCGCTGGCAGCGTAGGCGAGGTTCTTGTACAGCGTGGTGGGAATGCCGACAGCGGCGGCCTTGCCCTCGTCCTCACGGATCGCCACCAGACCCGTGCCGAACTTCGTCCGCCGGATCCACGCACTGAAGCAGAACGCCAGCACACCCAAGCCGAGGAACATGTAGTAGAACGGGATGTTGCCGACATCCCGGCCCCAGCCCGGCAGCGCCAAGGTGATGCCGTCGGACCCGTTGGTCACGGCAGGCAGGTTGACCGCCAGCACCTGGCAACCCAGCAGCATCGCGATCGTGATGATCACGAAGGCGGGCCCCTTGGCGCGCAACACGACGCTGCCCACGAGCAACGCGACCGCGACGGCGACCACACCGGACAGCGGCGCGAGCACCAGCGGGTTGACCTCCCACTTGGTGGACAGAATACCGGCCGTGTAGGCACCGATTCCGAGGAACACACCGTGCCCCAACGAAATATACCCGGCGAACCCGGATATGACGTTCCAGCTGACGGCCTGAATCGCCACCAGGAACGCCAACAGCACAACCGTGTGCTCATAGGTGGCATCGGGCGCGACCAGAGGGAACGCGACCAGCGCGGCCAGCACGAGCGCGAGAACCCACCTCA
Organism: Kibdelosporangium phytohabitans; assembly: GCF_001302585.1. Lineage (GTDB taxonomy): Bacteria > Actinomycetota > Actinomycetes > Mycobacteriales > Pseudonocardiaceae > Kibdelosporangium > Kibdelosporangium phytohabitans. The sequence continues at coordinate 8,263,445 of NZ_CP012752.1, forward strand.
TGCGACGGCGTCCTCACGCAACCGGGTCCCGAAAAGCCCGTGCGGGCGAACGATCAGCACCAGCAGGATCACCGCGTAGAAGACCACTGTGGACCACCTCGGCGAACCGTAGGTCGCGGTGAACGTCTCGGCGAGGCCGAGGATCAACGCCCCCACCCACGCGCCCCGCAGCGATCCCATCCCGCCGAGCACGATGATGCCCAGCAGTTTGGCGATCCAGTCGTAGTGCGACGCCGGGAAGAACGGGTACAGCACGGCCAGGATCGACCCACCCGCGCCCGCCGTCGCCGCGCCGATCGCGAACGACAGCGCGGCGACCGACGACGCACTGATCCCCACCAGCGCGGCACCGGACGGGTTCTGCGCGGTCGCACGGATGGCACGGCCGGTCCACGTCCTGTTGAGCACCAGGTGAAGCAGGCCGAGCACGAGCAGCGCGGCGAGACAGCCGTACACCTGGGCCTTGGGTAGCACCACCGAGCCGATCGTGAACGACTGCGCGAAGTACGGCGGTGTGGCTGACCGGAAGTAGTTGCCCGCGGTCACGTTCAGCAGGCCCTCGATGGTCAGGGCGATCCCGAACGTCAGCAGCATCGACATGGCCGGGCTGGTGCCGCGAACCCGCACGATCACCAGCCGGTACAGCACCCAGCCGAGGCCGAACATCAGCGGCGTGGTGGCCAGCGCCAGCAGGATCGGGTCGATCCCGGTCAGCTGCCACGCCTTCCACGTCAGCATCGCGATCAGCACGAGGAACGCGCCCTGCGCGACGTTGACGATGCCCATGATGCCGAAGACCAGCGTGAGCCCGGCCGCCATCAGGGCGTACACCCCGCCGATCAGCAAGCCCAGTACGACGGTCTGCACAGCTTGTGTCATGGCCACGCCGGCTTGGGGAACACGATCCTGTCCGTGGTGGCGGCCCCCTTCGGGGAGACGACCTCGACCTTGCCGTTCTGCCACTGCGCCAGCATGAACGAGCTCTGCGGCTCGCCGTTGGCCGCCCACTTGAGCGGCCCGAGGATCGTCTGGACCTCGTTGGCGCGCAACCAGTCCGCCAACGCGACCTGGTCGATCCGGCCGACCTTGGTCACCGCCTCCTGCAGCACCTGGCCCGCCGCGAACGCGTCGGCCGCGTCCTCGGTCGGCGGGCCGTTGAAGCGTTTGCGGTACTCCTGCACGAACTCGGTGTTCACCGGTGTCGTGGCGGCCTCGCTCCAACTGGTGCTGTAGAAGACGCCTTCGGTCGCGTCCTTGCCGACGCCGTCGCTGTACTGGTTGCCGTTGCCGGGCGCGTTGGTCTGGAAGAAGACCTTCGGCGAGAACCCGACCTGCCGCAGCGCGCGGACCGCGCCGATACCGTCCTCGAACTGGGCGCCCTGCGCGAGCAGATCCGGCGCCTTGCTCGCGATCGCGCTCGCGACCGGCTGGAAGTTGGTGGTGTTGGCCGGGTACACGGTCGAGTAGACGGTCCGCAGCCCGGCCGCTTCGAGCTGGCTCCGCAGCGACTCGATGGCAGGCCGGGTGAACGGGTCATCCTGCGTCATGAACGCGACGGTCTTGGGCCGTTGCGCTTCGGGCAACGACTTCACCCACTCCGTGATGCCGTCCGCGTGGTGCGGAGCTGTCGCCGGCTGCGCGAAGAACAGCATCTTGAAACCGCGGGTGAACATGTTCGGCGCGGCACCGGCCGGTTCGACGAACAGCATCCGGTTGCGCTCGGCCACAGCGGAAGCGGCGTAGTTCAGCAGCGACGAGAAGCTGCCGAGCAACAGGTCCACCCGGTCCTGTGTGATCAGTTTCGTGTAGTCGGCGATGATCGTGTCCTGGTTGCTGGCGTCGTCGGTGACGCGCAGGTCGATCTGCCTGCCGAGCATGCCGCCCGCGGCGTTGACGCGGTCGCGCCAGATCTCGTAGCCGCGCTTGGCTTCGCCGCCGGGCTGGGAGAACTGCCCGGTGAGCGGCAACGAGGTGCCGATCAGGATCGGACCGCTGCCGCCGCTGCTTCCCTGGCTCGAGCCACTGCACCCGGCGGTGACCAGCAACGCCGCGCACGCGACGAGGGCACGCAGCCTGAACCGGGCGGGTCGTTCTCGCATCGCGGATCTCCTCGACTTCGCCGAAGGTCTAAGCCAACCATGGCAAACGATTGCAACACAGCGCCGATCGTCGCGGTCTCGTCACCAGTCGTGAGGTATACCAGCCGGATTATCACGCACGACCGGGCGGCACCATCCGCCATCTGCCACACCCGTTGGTCTCAACCGGAACCACCGCGGTACGTGTACACGATGAGTCCCTCGTGGTGCTTGGCCAGTTTGTCGTACAACGCCCGCGCCGGGGCATCGTCCAGTGTGTTCCAGTAAAGCCTCGGTGAACCGTGCTGCTCGGCGTCCGCCGCCACCCACTCGATCATCGCCGTGGCGACACCGCGCCGTCGCGCTCGCGACTCGACGAACAGGTCAGCCAGATAGCATTTGCCGACGTACCAGACACTTGCGTGGAACAAGTAGTGCGCGACGCCGACCGGCTCGCCGTCCAGCCGGGCGATGATCCCGCGCACCGGCCCGGGGCCGAGCAACCGCCGCCACGTCCGTTCATAGCTGTCGTCCGCGACTTCGGTCCCGAAGTGCACGTGATGCCCACGGGCCAGTACTTCCCAGTCGGCGCGGTCGGCTTCGGTCACCAGACTGATCCCCAGCACGGCGCCCATCCTGCCGCACGGCCGGATTTCACCGCCCTGCCAAGTATTCCTCGGTCATTCTCTTCGGTGCGCGGGTGAGCCACGCCTCGGTGATCAGCTCGTCGAGTTCGGCGACGGCGATCTCCGGCAGCCGGACCAGCACCGCCGGGTATCCGTCGAAATGCGGCGTGGTGAAGTACACCGCCGGATCCTCGGCGATCAACGCCTCCTTCACCCCGACGTCGGCCACCCGTGCGCCGAGGATCGGGCCGTCCGGCGCGTCGTCGCCCAGTGCGGCCAGATCCGACTCGCGCAACGGCCGTTCCCAGACGAACAGCTTGTCCTTCACCTGCCAGCGCACTGTTCCGTCGCCCGCCACCGACTCGGCGGCGGCGGGCAGCGCCATGGCGACGCGGCGTACGTCATCCCATTCGGCCACAGGGAATCCCCTTCACCGGAGGTGTTCGCCGAAGAAGGCCTCGATCCGCTGCCACGCGTCCGCCGCCGCTCCCGGCTGCGGCCCCATGCCCGCGACCCGCATGATCACGCGCACCGGCTTCGGGCCGGTCTCCGCGTCGTTGAGGAACGAGTGTCCCGCCGACTGGTACTGCTTCACGTCGTGCGGGATCCCCGCCTCGGTCAGCGCACGCTCCAGTTTGGCCGGAACGCCCCGCAACGGCAGGTCTCGCCCGCCGTAGCTGGCCACGATCGGGCACGCGCCCGCCAGCGCGGCGTCGAGATCACGCGGCAGGAAACCGTAGTTCACCGAGGAGGCGTCGAACCCGGAGTTCGCGGTCGCCAGCGCGAAGCTGCCGCCCATGCAGAAGCCGATCACACCGACGTTGCCCGTGCAGTCGTCGGAGCTGATCAGCCATTCGCGGGCCGACTCGATGTCGGCGAACGGCTTGCCCTCGCCCTTCCACAACGACCGCATGGTGGACACCAGGCACTTGCGGACGCCGCCCGCGCTGAACAGGTCCACCGCCAGCGCCAGGTAGCCCGCCTCGGCGAGCCGGCCGGCCTGCCTGCGTACGACGTCGTTGAGCCCGAACGCCTCGTGGATCACCACGACACCGGGCCACGGACCGTCGCCGGACGGCCTGGCCAGATAACCACCCAGCCGGGTGGACCCGCTGTTCTTGCGCGCGAGGCCGGTCAGGTCGATGGTGGTCATGCCACTCCCCTCGTCGGGCGAAAACCATGACGACGGTAGCGATCCGACACCGATCACGCATTCCGGCGTGCGGAATGGGTGACTTCCTGGTCCGGTAGGACGGCCACCGCGCTGAGCTTCGCGGCACGTTCCCGGAAGGTCGCCAGCACCGATCCGCCCAGGATCAGCACGAAGGCCACGATCGTGGTCGTGCTGAGCGACTCGTTCAGGATCAGCACCCCGGCCGCCACCGCGACCAGCGGGTTGACGTACGTGATCACCACCGCCTTCGAGGGCCCGACCTCCCGGATCAGCTCGAAGAAGGCCAGCAGGGCGACCGCCGTGCACACCACGGCCAGGCCGCCGAGCGCCCACAGCACGTCCTGCGACGGCATCCGGCTCGGCCACGTCACGATCGCGGCGGGCAGGTACGCGATCGCCGCGATCCCCAGCGAGACCGTGACCAGCACCAAGCCGGGGATCTCCTGCAGTTTCCGGGCCGCGATCACCGGCGCGACCGCGTAGCCCACGGCCACCAGCAGGACCTCGATGATCGCCCACGCGTCCCCGCCGCCCAGGTTCGGGGCCGCCAGCAGCGCCACACCGCCGAGCCCCACCGCGAGCCCGACCCACCGGACGCCGCTGAGCCGCTCGCCGCCGACGGTCGCCAGCAACGCGCCGACCGTCGGCACGCACGCGATCAGCAACCCCGTCATCGAACTCGACAGATGGCGTTCCGCGTCCGACAGCAGATACCACGGCACGAGGATCTCCGTGCCCGCGAACGCCAGGATCATCAACCAGTGCTTGCGCAGCACACCCCAGTCGATCCGGCCGAGCGCCAGCGGCAGCAGCACCGCCGCGCCGATCGCGGTCCGGACGAAGACGACCATCGGGACCGACACACCGCCGACCGCGACCTTGATCATCAGGTACGGCAGCCCCCAGATCACGCCCAACAAGCCGAACAGAACCCACCCTCTACGTGTCACCGGCGCAGTCTCGCCGCGGCCACGGCCCGGCGTCTTGAACGCTGTTGCGGAAGGCACCGGGTGTGACGCCGAAGACGCGCCGGAACCACCTGGTCAGGTGCGCCTGGTCGGCGAACCCGGTCAACGCGGCCGCCTGCGCCGGGCGGTGGCCTGCCGCCAGCAGCGACCTCGCCCTGGTCGCGCGGTACTGCGAGAGCCAGGCGAACGGCGGCATGCCGACCGTGTCGCGGAAGGCCCGCAGCACCTGGAACCGCGACAGCCCCAGTTCGGTGGCGATCTCGTGCAGGGCGGGCGGGTCGAGCAACCGGTCGGCCAGCCGGTCCTTGGTGACCCGGGCGACCTGCTCGCCCGCCCGGACCGGCGCGAGCCGTTTCACGTCCGCCGCGTGCCGCTGGACCAGCGTGGTCAGCACCCACGACAGGCGGGACTCGGCTTCGAGGGGGTCGCGCCAGCGGGTGATCAGCTCGTGCGCCCGGTGGAACTGGGCCGCCAGCCCGGGATCGTGCACGACGGGGACCGGGAAGTGCGGCACCCCGTCGTCGGCCAGGCTCGTCCACTGTGGATAGATCACGCGGTAGGCGAAACCCTCCGGTACCGCCGAGCCGCCGGTGTGCGTCTCCCCCGGTTCGATCACCACGATGTCGCCGGGTCCACCGTGGTACGACCGCGAGCCGACCCTGATGATCTCCATGCCGTCGGTGCACGCACCGATGGCGAACTCGTCGTGCGCGTGCGGGGCGAACACGTGCCGGACGAACCGGGCCCTCATCAAGTCGAGCGGGGCGCCCTGCCCCGCGTCGACACGTGTCCATGTGGCCTGCTCCATGGCAAGCGAATGTAGCCGCCGGGAGCCCACGGGCCCAGTAACGGCCCAGATCGGCGGGTGCTACCGTCGGGTACGACCGGTTCGCGAGGGGCCTGCTTCCCGCCGCGCCGGCAGTCCGTCGTCAAACAGCCGGCGACGAACCACCGAGACTCGCGCTACCACGAACTCAGGCTGGGCAGACGCGCCCCGGCCTGGTGATCGCCGCCCGTTTCGGGCGGTTCCCCGCGTGGCGGTGCCGGCGAACTCCCCGACGTGAGCCGGCGCCCCACGCGGCGGAATGACTCCTCACCGCACGTCACGGCGCTTGAGTTTGGCCATCCGGCCGTCCGGGTGGTGCCAGACGATCCCCTCGAACTCGGGGTGGGCGAGCAGCCACGCCACGAGGCCGTCGTAGTCGCGTGGCGCGTCGCCGAACACCTCCGCGGTCTCGTGGCGCACCAGCCGGTGGCTGTCGTAGCCCTCCGGGTTGCCGTTCAGCTTCGGCCCGCAGAGCTCGTACGTGCCCGGCGGGAGGTCCTGCCCGGCCACGGCCTCGGTGAAGAACTTCGCGAACGACGACTGTTCGACCGGCTCCCACCCCATGGTCTTGCCGGTCACCGGATCTTCTTGCACGGCTTGGAAACCGTTGGGCACGGCCTTGCCCGGCCGCACCTCGCGGCGTGCCCACCAGCGGCCCGTGTCGTCGAGCCGGACGCAGGTGCCGTCGTATTTGCGCGTGGGCTCGCCCGCACCGGCGAGCACCCAGGCACAGTCCGGGTGCACCTCTCGAGTGACCCGGCTGCGATCGGCCGGGTCGCGGACGAACAGCGTCGGGATCTTCTGCAAAGTTCCGCCTCCATGGTGTTGTCGCACACCGATGGTCGCAGAACTGTCCACCGATTACCGGTGACGGCCGTCTCCGCGGCCGCCGCGGTCCCCACGCCGGTCGTCGTCGCTGTCGCGGTGATGCTTGTGGAACTTGCGCGCGTAATGGGCGACACCGTCCCAATAGGACGGTGTCGGCGAGGTGGTCGAGGTTGTTCCCGGCGGCGCGGTCTTCTTCGGTGGCGTGGCCACCACGGGCGGGTTCTTCGCCGGCGGCCGGACCTGTCGCACGGAAGGCGGCGCAGCGGTGGTCGGCGTCTGCACGACCGACGACGCCGACGTCACCGCTACCGGCGGGACGGTCGGGATGAACACCGTTGGCACCCGGGGTCTCCGGTCACCGGGCGGGACACCGTCGAACGAGCCCGCCTGCGGTACCTCGATCCCCGGCCGGGACGGTTGCTCGTCGCGCAGGTCCACGATGGCCGTGGCCACGATCGCCGCCAGTACGCCTGTCGCTCCCACGGCAGCCCGGTTGAACCTGCGCCTCACCGCGTCACCCCTCCCTGGAATCCCTGCGTGACAATGGGTAACCGCGCCACTATGGATAGTCAAGGCAGCATGTGCGGGAGGCATCGTAACAAATCGCTTCGGCTGGTCCGGCACAATGACGCCGACAAGAGGGAGGCTTTTCGTGCTGGTGGAATTGGCAGTCGGGGACGCGTACGGCGCCGGGTTCGAGTACGCTCCGCGCGCCTTGGTCGAAAAGCACAACAATCTGGGCGGCTACGTCCAGCACGAGACACACACCGGCATCAAACCGGGCGCCTACACCGACGACACGCAGATGACCATCGCGGTGGCCGAGGCTCTCGTGTCCGGTGAGGAATGGACGCCGCTGAACCTCGCTTCCCGTTTCACGCAAGCGTTTCACCGTGACCAGCGAGTCGGGTACGCGACCAGGTTCCACCAGTTCCTGCTGGAGGTGCGCGACGGCAAGGACTTCCTCGCCAGGATCAGGCCGGACAGCGACAAGAGCGGTGCTGCGATGCGCGTCGCACCCATCGGGCTGCTGCCGTCCGTGACCGACGTGCTGCACTACTCGGATGTCCAGGCGCGCGTCACGCACGACACCCCGGAAGGTGTCGAAGCGGCACAGGCAGCCGCGTTGGCCGTGCACTACTGCCATCACGACCTCGGCCCGGTGGGCAAGGTCGGCGAATGGATCGACACGCAGGTGCCGCGCGGCGGCTGGGCGCAGACGTGGCACGGGAAAGTCGGGCCCAAGGGCCGGATGAGCGTCACCGCCGCGTTGACCGCGCTGGCGGCGAACACGAGCATGAGCGAGTTGCTGCGCGCGTGCGTGGCGTTCACCGGCGACGTGGACACCGTCGCGACAGTCGCGCTCGCCGCCGCGTCCCGATCAGGTCAGTACACGCAGGACCTGCCCGAAGTCCTGGTGTCCGGTCTGGAGAACGGCCCGTTCGGCCGGGACTACCTCGCCGAGCTGGACGCTCGGCTGCCAGGTTAGGGACTCAGTCCCTGGCCGCCACCCAGGCGGCGATCTGCGCGCGCGAGGCGAACTGGAGTTTGCGCAGGATGTGGTCGACGTGGACTTCGGCCGTGCGGCGGGAGATGTTCAGCCTGACCGCGATCTCCTTGTTCGTGGCGCCCTGTGCGACCAGATCGGCCACCTGTTGTTCCCGCTTGGTCAGCGGGCCGCTGCGGTCACGGCCGGACAGCACGTAGGCCGCCGCGGCGGCCAGTGACGAACCGTTGGCCGTCCCGACCTGGAAGGACTCGGTGTACCGCTCCTCGCCCATGACCTGCCGCAGGTGGTCGGCACACGCCTGGTGCGGGACGTACCACGGCTCCGAGCCGGCGAGCAGCGAACCGCCGACCTCCGACCAGACCCGTTCCACCACACCGAGTATCGCCGCGGCGCGCTCGGTCTCCTGGTTGCCCACCGCGATCGCGGCCAGCACCTCGGCGACCATGACGAACCCGCTCAAGTCGTTGAACCGCAGGTGCAACTGGATGCTCTCGGCCGCTTCCCGCAGGCACGCGTCCAGGTCACCCAGCTGCCACTTGGCCATCGCGAGCGCGTAGTGCGCGTACGCACGGGCCCACTGTTCCCCGCGTGGCGCGGAGTACTGGATGCCCATCTGCCCCAGTTCCAGGGCCCGCTGGCCGTTCCCGCAGAACGCGGCGGTCATGCCACGCGCGGCGTAGGGCGGGAACAGCCGTGCGCCGGGGTCCGGCACGCGGTTGTAGCACTCGATGGCCTCGGCGTAGCACTTCTCCGCGGTCGGGTAGTCGCCGGTCACCAACGCACTGGTGGCACGGCAGTACAACGCGAGCCACAGCAGTTCGTCGTCGTCGAGCGTCCTGGCGATGCCGATCGCCTGCTGTCCCATGTGGACGGCTGACTGGCCTTCGCCGAGCCCCGCGGTGGCGTAGGCGTTGACCGCCAACGCTTGTACGCGCAGGTCGGCAGGCAGGTCGAGCTTGAGCACCCGGTCGAGCCAGCGGCGGCCCTCACCGAAGAACCCGCAGTTGAGCCAGTAGAAGTGCAGGCTGACCGCCAGCCGCGCGCCGGTCAGCCCGTCGCCGTGGGTCAGGCCGGATTCCAGCGCCGAGCGGATGTTGGCGTGTTCCCTGCGGGTCAGCGCGACCATCTCGAGCTGCCTGTGCCCGAACCACTCCGACGCGAGCGTGCGGCCCAGGTCCAGGAAGTACCTGCTGTGCCGGGCGCGGAACTCGGCCAGCCTGCCGGACTGCTCCAGCCGCCGGACGCCGTACTGCCTGATCGTGTCCAGCATCCGGTAGCGGGCGACGGCTTGGCCGCTGTCGTGGCCGCTGGCCCTGATCAGCACGGACTTGTCGACCAGGTCGGCGATCCGGGTGAGGATCTCGAACCGGTCGACGTCGCACACCGACTCGGCCGCGGCGAGGGTGAACCCGCCGTCGAACACCGAGAGCCGCGCCCACAGCTCCTGTTCCTCGGCCGAGCACAGCTCGTAGCTCCAGTCGACGGTGGCCGTGAGGGTCTGGTGCCGTTCGGGTTTGGTCTGCTCGCCGCGCGACAGCAGCCGGAACCGGTCGTCGATGTTGGTCAGCAACTCGTTGAGGGACAACACCCTCAGCCACCCGACCGCCAGTTCGATGGCCAACGGCATACCGTCGAGCCGTTGGCAGATCTTGACGACCGTCTCCTGGTTGTCCGCGGTCATCTGGAACCCGGGCGCCGCGGCGGACGCGCGGTCGGCGAACAGCGTCACCGCTGAGGAATCGCCGACGAGCCTGCCGTTGCGCACCTGGGGTACCGGCAGCGGGTTGACCGGCAGCAGCTGCTCGCCGCCGACGCCGAGGACGTGGCGGCTCGTGGCCAGGATCCGGACGTCCGGTGCGGCCGTGAGGATCTCGCCGACCAGCGTGCCGCACGCCTGCACCATGTGCTCACAGTTGTCGAGCACAAGCAACAAAGACTTGTCCCTGAGGAAATCCACGACTCGGCTGGTCGGTTCGTCCGGCACGTCCCGCAGGCCCAGTTCCGCGGCGACGATCTGGGCGAGCAGTCCGGGGTCGCGCAACGAGTCCAGCGCGATGAACCGGAACTCGTCGGCGTGGTCCTGCGCGACGCGGGTGGCCAGCCTCGTCTTGCCCGCTCCGCCCGGTCCGATCAGCGTCACGAGCCTGCTCGCGGCGAGCTCCCGGCGGACCTGGTCGACCTCGGCCTGCCGTCCCACGAAACTCGTCACGTCAGGCAGGCCGCTCACCACAATCCGCAAGGCACATCAGGACGTGTGGATGCTACCCGCGTCGGCATTACCCGACCGAGTGAACCTCATGCGCCATCCGGACCAGCAGCACCTCCTAAGCCAGGCACGCCTCCGAGCTCAGTTTCGCCAGGTCGTCGGCGACGAGGACGTGACCGCGTTTGGTCAGGCCGCGGATCGCCTGACGTGCCAACGGGTCGAACCGCAGATCCGCGGGCGCCAGCGCGGCCACGCGGTTGAGCGCGAACACCGCGGCGACGTCGTCACGGGTGCGCATGTACGCGAACGCCATCGTGACCAGGTAGCTCACCTGCGAGCCGATCGGCACGGTCGCCGGCAGCGACACGCCACGGGCCAGCCGCAGCGCCTTGTCCAGCCTGCCGAGCCGAACCAGCATGCGGACTTCCCTGATCCCGGCCTCGGTCGGTCCACAGTAGATGGATGAGACGACGTCGTCCTTGCCGTGCCGCTGCACGATCGCCTTGGCATCGGCGTGCAGCGCGAACGCCTCGTCGGGCTGGTTGTCGGCCGCCGCGGCCTCCGCCGCCTGCAGCAGCAACGCCGCCTTGATCACGTCTGCCCGGTCGCCGTCGAGCCGCTCGGCGCAGTCGACCGCGAACTGCCGGGACTGCGGCAGATAACCCATCGCCCGCATGCAGGCCGTGCGGTGCACCGCGGCGGCGCCCCACTGCACCGGGTCCTCGGTGCCGACCGCCACGTCAAGGCACAGCTGGGAGGCCATCCACGCGAGGTGGTTGTCGTTCATGCGGTTGGCGAACGCGCACGCCAGGCCGTATCCCTGGGCCAGCGCGGTGGCGAGCTCGGGCGACCGGTCGCCGGACTGCCACACCGAACGCAGCCGCTTGAGCAGGCACGGCAGCAGGTTGGCGATCACGGTGTACCGGCGCGCCGATTCGCGCCAGGTGGCCAGCAGGTGGTCCAGCTCCATGCACAACCGGCCGACCGGCGGCGTGCGCACCGGCTCGGCGAGCAACAGCGGCTGCATCAGCACGTCACGCAGCCGTTCGGTCAACGGGCCGCAGTTCGGCTCGGACTTGGCGGCGTCTTCTTCGCGCCAGCCGACGAAGTCGGTGAGGTCCTCGATGTGCAGCACCCGCGCGAGGTGCGTGAGCACCTCGATGCTGTCGAGTTTGCGCTGGCCGCGCTCGACCTGCCGCAGCCATTCCTCGCTGCGGCCGACGAGGTTGGCCACCACCCGGCGCGACAGGCCCTGCTGCCTGCGCCGGACACCGACCCGCTCACCCAAGGTCGCGTCAACCGAGGGCTGCTCGGGCACGGCGTACATCGATGGCCACCTCCGTGTGGGATTGCACGCGTGATGCGCGATCCCACGATCCCGCGGCCGGGACCCAACCACAATTGGGCAAAGTACGTAGCTCTTCCGATCGGGCTACGTACGTGTCCGGTAGAGGTAAGTACCGCTCACCAGGTGTCGCTCAGTACGGCTGCGACCAGCGCGAGCCTCCCGATCAGGTGATCCTGGGCGGCGCGCCTGAGTCCCACGCCCAACGACACCCTGGCCGGCCCCAGCCGCGAGATAGGCCCGCGCCCGCTCGAGCCCGTCGTCCAGCACCGCGCTCTGGTCCGGAGCGGACAGGAACACGTCGACCCGCGCGTTGATCACCAGCTCCGGGCTGGCGGCGCGGAGGGCCGCGAGCCGGTCGGCCTGCCTCGCACCACCGTGGTCGGTGTCCTCGATGGCGCAGCTGGCCGCGCCCACCTCGGCCAGGCGCGCGGCCAGCTCCGTCTCGGGCAGGCCGTAGCCGCCCTCGGCGCCCGCGGTCACGCGTTGTGCTTCGGCAGCTTCGGGCGAGCCGGGACGTTGACCCTGTTCCAGGCGTTGATGGTGACGATCAGCCACACGACCGCCTGGTACTGGGCCTCGTTGAACACCTTCATCGCCCGCTCGTAGAGCTCGTCGGGCAGGTCCTGGGTGTCGGACAGGCGGGTGAGCACCTCGGTCATCTCGAGCGCGACCCGCTCCTCCTCGGTGAACAGGTCGGTCTCCCGCCACGCGTCGAGCAGCAACAGCCTGCGCGTGTCCTCGCCGTGCTTGATGGCGTCACGCGTGTGCATGTCCAGGCAGAAGGCGCAGGCGTTGATCTGCGAGGCCCTGATCTTGATCAGCTCGAGCAGGATCTGGTCGACGCCAGCGGCGCGGCCGGACGCCTCCACCTCCTGGCCCAGCGCCAGCAGCGCCTTGAAGGCCTTGGGGATCCCGTTCATGGTCTGGATTCGCTGTGTCATGCCGACAACGTTATCCGGAACTTGTTCACGCCGGAGGTCCAGTTTCGACCTTTCGACGTGGTCCAGTGGTGTTGCCGCGACCGCTCTGGTCTGCGACGATGCCAACCCGCCGGCTAGGAGGAGAAAACTGTGGCTTCCCGACTCAACCCGTACCTCAGCTTCGACGGCTCGGCCAGGCAGGCGATGGAGTTCTACGCGAGCGTCCTCGGCGGTGAACCCTCCATCCGGACGTTCGGCGAGTTCGGCATGGCGGGTACGCCCCAGGAGAACCAGGTCATGCACAGCCAGCTGGAAACGCCGAGCGGGTACACGCTGATGGCGTCCGACACCCCGCCCGGCATGGAGTACAAGCCCGGCACCAACATCACTGTCAGCTTGAGCGGCGACGACGCCGACGAGCTGCGCGGTTACTTCGCCAAGTTGTCCGACGGCGCCACTGTCACCGTCCCGTTGGAGAAGCAGATGTGGGGCGACGAGTTCGGCGCGCTGGTCGACAGGTTCGGGATCAACTGGATGGTCAACGTCACCTCGGCGTGAGTTTCGTTGCGGACACTCCGTGACCGCAATGACACATATTGTCCGTTCCATGACGATTTTGGTGACCGGCGCGACCGGGACTGTCGGCCGTTTCCTCGTGACCCAGCTCCTCGCGGAAGGACACCGTGTCCGGGCGCTGACACGCGACCCGGCCAAGGCGGACCTGCCGAGCGGCGTGGAGGTGGTCGCGGGCAACCTGGCCGACACGGCGACCCTGACCGAGGTGTTCACCGGTGTCACAGCCGCGCATCTGATCAACTTCGACGGCGCGGACGGATCACCGCTGACCAACGGCGACGAGATCGCGGCGCTGGCGAAGAAAGCGGGCGTCGCGAGGATGACTGTCCTCAAAGGAGAGCTGGGGCACAGCCCGCTCGAGGAGTCGCTCGCGGGCGCGGGCGTGGAGTGGACGGCGTTGGCACCGGGCGAGTTCATGTCCAACGCACTGGAACTCGCCCCGGGCATCCGTACGGAAAGTGTTGTACGGGAACCGTTCGGGGACATGCCCAGCGCGCTGATCCACCCGGCGGACATCGCGGCGGTCGCCGCGGTCGCGCTCACCGCTCCCGGTCACGCCGGGAAGCTGTACATGCTGACCGGCCCGCAAGCCCTGACACCGGTGGACAAGGTGCGCATCATCGGCTCGGTCCTCGGCCGGGACATCCGCTACGTGGAACTGACCAGGGAAGAGGCCGTGCAGCAGTGGCGGCGGTACGGGACAGCCGACGAGACCATCGACTTCTTCCTCGACCTCGTCGACAACCCGGTGGAGGAGGCGCGCACCGTCCAGCCCACAGTGCAGCAGGTAACCGGCAAACCCCCACGCACGCTTGCACAGTGGGTGCGGGAGAACGCCGCCGCGTTCGGCTGAGCTGATCCACATCGTCGGCACCCCACCACCGCGACGCCCCGGGATGCAGCAGACTGGTGGGCATGAAAACGCTGCTGAACGTCATCTGGCTGGTCCTGTCCGGGTTCTGGATGGCGCTCGGCTACCTGGCCGCCGGGATCGTGTGCTGCGTGCTGATCATCACGATCCCGTTCGGCCTGGCGTCGTTCCGGATCGCGAACTACGCGCTCTGGCCGTTCGGCCGCACCATCGAACAGCGCAGGGAAGCGGGCGCGATGTCGCTGATCGGCAACGTCGTCTGGATCGTCGTCGCCGGGTGGTGGCTGACGCTCGGGCACATCGTCACCGGGCTGTTGCAGTGCGTGACGATCATCGGCATCCCGTTGGGAATCGCCAACTTCAAGATGATCCCGGTGTCGCTGGTCCCGCTGGGTTCCCGGATCGTGCCGACCGATTGACCGGCACGACGACCGTACCCGCGTCCAGGTCGACACCGTGGGGAGGCGCGCCCTGCGCGTCTTCCTCGCGCATCATCGACACCGTGTCGCGGTGGTCGAGCTCCATCCGTTTCGTGCCGTAGAAAACCGCGGTCAACTCGTTGACGTAGGTCTCCGCGAGCGGCGTACCGCTTTGCTTTCGCCGCTTCACGCGGATGAGCTCCCACGACCCCACGAGTATCAGCAGCAGCACCGCAGCTGGACCCGTCAACGCCAACGCTGTCTCCACGACAGGGTCAACGCGGCGCCTGCCGGCCGAGTTCCTCGTGTCACACCTTCAAGCCCACACCGGCGTAGGCGTGCGCGTTCATCTCCGGTTCGTCGGCGATGTCACCCGGGCCCTGCGGGTTCCAGACACCGCACCCGACCAGACCCGGTTCGACCAGCTCGAACCCGTCGAACATGCGCAGGACGTCGTCGTACGGGCGCGGCGTGATCTGGTCGACGCTGCGCGACTCGCGGATCATGTCCTTGATCTCGCCGACCTGGTCGGCGCGCTGCTCGTACGTGGCATGTGTGAGCGCGAGATAGCTGTCACGCGGCAACGCGTCCCGGTAGTGCGCGATCAACGACCACGGGTCCTCGCTGTCGGGCAACCAGTGCACCATGAACACCAGCAGCAATGCGATGGGCTGCGAGAAGTCCAGCAGCTGCCGCGCTTGCGAGCTTGCGAGGATGCTCTCCGGGTCGCGCATGTCGGCCCGCAGGACACCTGCGCGGTCGTTCCCCGACAGCATCAGCTCGCTGTGCGCCACCGCGATCGGGTCCTTGTCCACGTACAGCACGCGGGCTTCCGGATTCGCTTGCTGCGCAACGACGTGCACGTTCCCCACGGTCGGGATGCCGGAACCGATGTCGAGGAACTGGTGCACGCCGCGCTCGACGAGGTAGCGGACCGCCCGGCCGAGGAAGGCGCGGTTGAGCCGTGCGATCTTCGACGCGCCGGGCATCACCTTCTCGGCCTGTTCGGCCACCATCCGGTCGACCGCGAAGTTGTGCGCGCCTCCCAGCAGGTAGTCGTACGTCCGCGCCATGCTCGGCACCGACGTGTCCACCTCGTCGGGGATCCAGTTGCGTGCTTGTTGTTCGGTCATCACCGCACCTCCCGTCAAAAGGCGACAGTGCAGCGTACCGGTCACGAACCCTTCCCGTGATTACCCGATCGGGTACTCGTCCGAGCGGCCGAATGCCTCTACGGTGAGTGGTCGTCTCGACAAGACCGCGAGGAGCGGATGTCCAGGTGAACTTCCCCAGCACGCCGGTCGCCCCCGGTCGCTGGCCGTTACTCGGCCACACGCCTTCCCTGTTACGGCACAGGTTCGGCTTCACCTCGTCGCTGGCCGACCACGGCGACCTGGTCAGGGTGTACCTCGGCCCGGTGCCCGCGTACATGGTCACCAGCCCGGCGCTGATCCACCAGATGCTCGTCACCGACGGCAAGAAGTTCGACAAGGGCATGCTGTTCGACCGGTTCCGGCCGGTGTGGGGCAACGGGATCGCGATCTCCAACGGCGCGTTCCACGCCCGGCAGCGCAGACTCATGCAGCCCGCGTTCCACGTCAAGCGGATCGCCGGGTACGCGGACGTGATGTCCGAGGTGGCACGGGGAATGGCGGGCTCGTGGCACGCGGGCCAGGTCGTCCAGGTCGACCAGGCGATGCTGGAGGTGTCGATCACCGTCGCCGGGCGGACGCTGTTCAGCACCGAACTGGGCAAGGCCGCCATCGCCGAAGCTCGCAGGTCGCTGCCCGTGGTGATCAAGCAGGGCATGGTCCGCGCGCTGTCACCGGGGTTCGTCACGCACCTGCCGATTCCCGGCAACCACCAGTTCGACCAGGCGATCCAACGGCTGCACGGGATCGTGTTCGACGTGATCGCCGAAGGCCGTGCGCAGCAAGAGGATCGCGGCGACATCTTATCCATGCTGCTGGCGACGCCGGACGAGGACACCGGCGAGCCCATGACCGACCAGCAGGTCTACGACGAGGTGATCACGCTGCTGACGGGCAGCGGCGAGACCGTGATGCTCGCGATGTCGTGGTTCTTCCACGAGATCGCGCGGCACCCGGCACTCGAGCGGCGCTGGCACGAGGAGATCGACCAGTTCGGCGGGCGCCCGCTCACGTACGAGGACCTGCCGAAACTCCGCTACACCGCCATGGTCTGCAAGGAAGTGCTGCGCCGTTACCCGATCTGGTTGCTGATGCGGCGCACCAACACCGAGGTCGACCTCGGCGGGACGCTGATCCCGCCGAGGACCGAGGTCGCGTTCAGCCCGCACGCGCTGCACCACGACCCGCGGTTCCACCCCGACCCATATCGTTTCGACCCGGACCGCTGGGACACCAGCAAGACCCCACCGCCGCCGCAGGGCGCGTACGTGCCGTTCAGCGACGGGTCCCGCAAGTGCATCGGCAACCACTTCGCACTGGCCGAGATGGCGATCACCACGGCGACCATCGGCTCGCGGTGGCGCCTGGTCCCGGTGCCGGGCAGGCCGGTGCGGATCAAGGTCACCGGAGCGGCGTACCCGAGCCAACTACCCATGACGGTCGAACAAAGGACCGTGTAGCCGAAGTCCCAAGTGGAGGTATTCCCCGTGCGCGCACGGCGTCTCGTGTTGGCCGCTGCCATGGCGGCGGCGGCAGTCGGTTTCCCCGCGGTCCCGGCGCAGGCCGCGACACCATGCCGGGATGTGGCCTTCCCGGTGACCCATCTCGGTCTGCCGCAGACGATGTACGGCAAGCTGTGCCAGCCTGCGGACGCGAAGGCCGTGCAGGTGCTCGTCCCCGGCGCCTCGTACAACAGTGCCTACTGGGACATCGAGGTCACGCCGGAGATCCGGTCGTTCCGGCAGGCGATGAACAAGGCGGGCTACGCGACGCTGACGCTCGACCGGCTCGGCAGCGGCCGCAGCACACGGCCGCTCAGCGCCACGCTGACCTCGTTCACCCAGGCCAACGTTGTGCACCAGGTGATCCAGGCGGTGCGTGCGGGCAAGGGCGTACCGAAGTTCGACAAGGTCGTCCTGGGCGGGCACTCGGTGGGCTCGGCGATCTCGGTGATTGAAGCGGGCACCTACAAGGACGTCGACGCGGTCCTGGTCACCGGGATGATGCACAGCGTCAACGCGCTCGGCTCGCTGCCGGTGCTCGCGTCGCTGGCCCCGGCGAACCTCGACCCCAAGTTCCTCGGCAAGATCCTGGACCCCGGGTACCTGACCACCAGGCCGGGCCTGCGGTTCTCGGACTTCCACAAACCCGGTGCCCAGGCGCCGGGCGTCGCCGAGCACGACGAGCGGACCAAGGACGTCTTCGCGCCGGGTGAGTTCGTCGACACCCTGCTGCTCGGCGCGATCCTGCCGTACTCGAGGAAGATCGACGTCCCCGTGCTGCTGGTGATGGGCAACGACCCGGCGTTCTGCGGGTTCCTCGCGGCCGACTGCAGTTCCGCGGCGTCGCTGCTGCGGCACGAGTCGCCCAACTACTCCCCCGCGGCCAAGCTGAAGACGTACCTGGTCGGCGATTACGGACATTCGATCAACTACGCTCCGGGCGCGCCGAAGTACCACGAGGCAGTGATCAGGTGGGCGGACGCCGCGGTCGGCCGCTGAGCTGTGCGCAGGACTGAAGCCGAGGCCGCCGGCCTCGGCTTTTGTCGTACCCGGCGCTTATGATCACCGCCGTGAGGACTGCGGGTGTGGTGCTGGCAGGGGGGCGTTCCACGCGGATGGGACGCGCCAAAGCCGGCCTGCCTTGGCACGGCTCGACCTTCCTGTACCGCACCAGCGCGTTGCTGCGCCGGACTGTGGACGGACCGGTCGTCGTGGTCGCCGCGCCCGGCCAGGGCCTGCCGGAGCTGCCCGCGGGTGTGGAGATCGCCGAGGACCCGGTCGAAGGCCTCGGTCCGATGCAGGGCGTGGCCGTCGGCCTGGCGAGTGTCGCGGGCCGTGCGGAGTCCGCGTTCGTGTGCTCGACCGACATGCCGTTCCTGCACCCCGCGTACGTCCGGCGTGTCATGCGCGCGCTGGCCGAGACAGGTGCGGACTTGGTGCTGCCGTGGGCGAACGGGCACCGGCAGCCGCTGGCGACCGGGTACCGGACGGCGCTGCACCCGTTGATCACGCGGTTGATCGGCGAAGGGGATCTGCGGCCGGGAATGCTGCCGAAGCACTGCGAGGTGGCCCAGCTCGACGACGCGGTCCTGCTGGACGACCGCGACCTGCGGCAGCTGGATCCCCGGCTGGACTCGGTGGTGAACGTCAACACACCGGAGGACTACGCCGCCGCGCTGGCGCGTGAGCTCCCGGAAATCACTGTCAACGGACGCACCGTGCGCGCGGCGACGCTGGGCCCGCGGGCGTCCGCCGTCGTGCTCAACGGTGTCGAGATCGCCCCCGACCCGCTGTTGCCGCTGGTCGCGGGCGATTCGGTAACGGTTGTCGACGACGAGGAGTGACTGATGCACCCGCTGGGGACACCGCCGGACGAGCAACCCTGGGTGGACAAGGCGGCCGAGCTCGCGGCGCGGTTCGCCACCACGGCGGCGGCGTACGACGAGAGCGCCGAGGTCCCTGCGGAGAACCTCGAAGCGTTGCACGCCAGCGGCCTCGACCAGGCGCTGCTGCCGGTCGAGTTCGGCGGCGAGAACCTCAGTTACCGCGCCTACGGCGAGATCGTGCGGCTGCTCGCGGCCGGATGCCCGTCCACCGCGTGCATCTGGGTCATGCACGTCGGCGCCGCGTGCGGCCTGGTGGCGATGTCCGCGCCGGACACCGCCCGGTTCTACGCCGAGGAGTACACCGCGGGCAAACGCTTCGCCAACGCGTTGTCCGAGCCGTCCGGTGGTAATCTTTTCCTTCTACCGCAACAACACGCGCTGCCTGTCGACGGCGGCTTCCGGCTCACCGGGGCGAAGCGGTTCACCTCCGGCTGCGAGATCGCCGACCACTTCCTGGTCAACGTGCTGGTCGACGGCGTACCGACGTTCTTCGGAGCCGCGGCCGACGAAACGATCGCGTACCTGCCGATCGGTGACACGATGGGCTTGCGCGCCAACGGAAGCCGCCTGGTGGAGTTCCACGGCACGGTGCTGCGCGCTGATCGCCGCTGCCTGCCACCGAAAGGCCACCGTCCGAACAGGATCAGCAGTGGGCTCCCGTTCCTGTCGCTCGGCGTCGCGG
This sequence comes from Kibdelosporangium phytohabitans, assembly GCF_001302585.1. Lineage (GTDB taxonomy): Bacteria > Actinomycetota > Actinomycetes > Mycobacteriales > Pseudonocardiaceae > Kibdelosporangium > Kibdelosporangium phytohabitans. The sequence continues at coordinate 8,283,016 of NZ_CP012752.1, forward strand.
ACGCGGCCGTCGCCGCGCTGATCGAGCACGCGCGTACCCGCGCCATTCCCACAACAGGCGAATCGCTGTCGGCGATGCAGTGGCTCAGGTTCGACCTGGCCGACGTGCACAGCCGCCTGGACGCGGCGGGCATGTACGCCAATCACATGTCGTGGCTGGCCGATGAGAACGACACGGCCTTCGACATGGCCACCATGCGTGCCAAGCTGCTGGCCAACCAGGTGGCGCTGGACGCCGCCCAGCTCGCGCTGAAGGCGGGTGGCGGATCCGGCTACCTGAGCACTTCGCCGATCCAGCGCATCCTGCGTGACGCGTACGCGGGGTGGGTGATGGCGTACTCGGCGGAGGTGTGCCGGGACCGGATCAGCGCCGAGCTGCTCGATGGCTGACCGGCCGCGGATGCTGTTCAACGCGTTCACGATGTTCACGCCTTCGCACCACGCGCAGGGGTTGTGGGCCGAGCCGGACAGCAACCAGTTGGCGTACAACGATCCCGCGACCTGGATCGAACTGGCCCGACTGTGCGAGCGCGGGATGTTCGACACGATCTTCTTCGCCGACGTGCTCGCGCCGTACGACACCTACCAGCAGTCGCGGGATGCCACGGTGTTCGAGGGCATGCAGTTCCCGACCGGGGATCCGTCCGTGCTGATCCCGTTGCTGGCGCACCACACCGAGCACCTCGGGTTCACGTTCACCCAGAACATCCTGCAGGAGCACCCGTACCCGTTCGCCCGCAAGATGTCCACATTGGATCACCTGACGGGTGGGCGGGTGGCGTGGAACATCGTGACGACGTTCCTGCCGGGCGCGGGCCGCAACCTCGGCTACGGCGGCCTGCCCGAGCACGGCGACCGTTACGCCCGCGCCGAGGACTACGTTCAAGCCGTCTACAAGCTGTGGGAGCACAGCTGGGAGGACGACGCCGTGCTGCGTGACCGGGCGCGGCGGCAGTTCGCTGACCCGGCGAAAGTGCACGAGGTCGACCACGAAGGGCCGTACTACACGGTGTACGGCCCCCATCTGAGCGAGCCGTCGCCGCAGCGGACGCCGCTGTTGTTCCAGGCCGGGATGTCCGGGACCGGACGCGCGTTCGCCGGGCGGCACGCCGAGGCGCTGTTCATCAGCTCGACGACGCCGGAGTCCGCCGCGCCGGTCGTCGCCGATGTCCGGCGGGCCGCCGCCGGGCGCCGGATCCGGATCTTCGTACCGCAGGCGTACGTGGTCGGCAGCACCGAAGCCGAGGCGCGCAGGCGGGACACCGAGTTGCTCGAACGGCAGACCGTCGAGGGCAACCTGGCCAGGATGAGCGTGTTCCTGCACCACGACTTCGCCACTGACGGGCCGGACACGCCCGTCGGGGAGCTGCGAAATCGTCCCGGCGTGTCGAGACAGGTGCGTGACTTGCTCAACGCGGCCGACCGGGACGATTGGACGCTCGGCGAGCTGGTCCGCTGGGTCGGCAACCGGCGGCTGGCGGGCACGCCGGAGCGGATCGCCGACAGCGTCGAGGCGTGGCAGTCGGTGGGCGTGGACGGCGTCAACCTGCAGTACGTGGTCTCGCCGACGACGTTTGCGGAGTTCGTGGACCACGTGGTGCCGGTGCTGCGGGCGCGTGGCCTGGTTCAGCGGGAGTACGCGCCGGGAACGCTGCGGGAGAAGTTCTTCCCGGGGTCCGGATCCCGCCTGCCGGTGTCGCATCCGGCCAGAGCGAGAGGATTTCGCCGGTGGGGGAATAACCTGAAAGGGTGAGACCTGGGGTTGTGGCCACGTTTCGAGATGCCTAGAGTGACCGATCATACCCCCGGCGTAACCCGTCCGGGCTAACCCCATTTAGGACTCAGGAGCGGCAATGGTGCGACGCCCCACGGTGTTGCTGGCAATCGTGGCGACCTTGGTCGCGACCCTGTCCGGCTGTGGACTGCTCGGCGGTTCGTCCGGTGACGACGCCGGCCCCACGGACAAGGTCGAGAAGTCCAAGATCAGGCTCGGCCTGCTGCCCGTCGTCGACGTGGCCTCGGTTCACCTGGCCATCCAGGAGGGCTACTTCAAGCAGGAGGGGCTGGAGGTCGAGCTGATCAACATCCAGGGTGCGGGGGCGGCCATCCCCAGCCTGGTGAGCGACAACGCCAGCTACGACATCGTCTTCGGCAACTACGTCTCGTTCTTCAACTCGCAGGCCAAGGGCATCGCGCAGAAGGTCGAGGGCCTGAAGTTCGTGGCTGACGGCTACGTGGCGAAGCCGAACACGTGGATGGTGCTCGCGGGTAAGGACTCGCAGGCCAAGAAGCCCACCGACCTGCCGGGTAAGAAGATCGCGGTGACGACGAAGCAGAGCCTGGCCGAGGTCAGTATTCGCTCGGTGCTGAAGGTGCACGGCGTGGACGCCAACCAGGTCACCTTCATTGAAATGCCGTACACGGACATGGGCGCGGCGCTGTCGGCCAACCGCGTGGACGCGGCACTGCTCGCGGAGCCGTTCATCACCCAGGCAGCGAAGGACTTCGGCGCTGTGCAGCTGTTCGACGCGGCGTCTGGTCCGACCGCGGAGCTGCCGATCGCGGGCTACGGCACCACAGGCAAGTTCGCGCGGGAGAACCCCAAGACGATCGCAGCCTTCCAGCGCGCCTTCGCCAAGGGCCAGGAAGCCGCGGGGGCGGACCGCTCGAAGGTGGAGAAGCTGCTGCCGGGCTACGCGAAGATCGACCCGCAAACCGCGGCGCTGGTCAACCTCGGCGGATTCCCGTCGCGCCTGGAAGCCAGCAGGCTGCAGCGCATCCCCGACCTGATGTTCGAGTTCGGCATGCTCAAGGAACGCCTCGACGCCAACTCGATGATCCTGTCAAGCACACCGACGAGCTGAGAACAGCGTTGACGTGAAGGGCGAGGGCTCAGCAACACGAGCCCTCGCCCTCAGCGTTTGCCGGATCAGGTGCGCCGCGTATCCACCGAGAACCCATTGGCGCACAACGGCATCAGGACTCTCAGCCAGCCTCAGCACGTGGCACGGCTCGCTCAAAGACGCACACCAACCCCAGCAACTGAGCGATAGCCAGCCCACCACGGCGAGCGCGCCAGCGCAGACAGGGCTTCGGGGTGCTCCTGCCCGTCGGCCTGGGCGTAGCCCAATCACACGTGTCCAGAGGTCCGCCTGCGTTTCTCGCGGGCATCAGCGGCGGTCGTACGGGCCTCTTGACGCGTGTGGTTGCCTCCGGCAGGCCCTCGGGCAGGAGCGCCCACGCCTTCTCAGTACACACACCGAGGAGTTCAAGCATCCGGCAGGAAGAACACACACCCTCGGCTCCTGCCTTGAGGTCTGCCTCCCGGCGAGGGACCCGCTTGTTCCGTGCTCACATCCCAGCTATGACCCGGTGTGTCGAACGCTGCGGTTCAGTGCACGGAACAAGATGTCCCTCGCCGGGAGCAGACCTCGGAGCAGGAGCTTGTGTTCGGTGTCCTTCGTCTCCACAGCCCCGGCCCCAGGGGTGTGTCCTTCGATGCGCGGGCGCTCCTGCCCGACGACCTGCCCGGAGGGAACCACGGACTGTCAAGAGGCCCGTAGGGCCTGCGCTGATGCCCGCGAGAAACGTAGGCGGACCTCCTGACAGTCCGTGGTTGGCGTAGCCCAGGCCGACGGGCAGGAGCACCCCCGAACCACCCCTCTACGCTGGCGCGCTCGCCGCTGCGGGACGGTCTGCGCTGGCGCGCTCGCCGCTCGGGGCCGGTTCTGCACTGCACGCGAACCGCTGCGGGTCAGTCTGTCTGCTTGCGCGCGAGCGGTTCGGGGCTGGTTTCTTGCTTGCGGCAGGGTGTGTCGTTGTCCGCGCTTCCCGGTTTCAGCCGACGTGGTGGTATCTTCTGGGCATGGTTGTCGCTGGTTCGGTGGTTTGGCGCGGTTCGTCCGAGTAGACGGTCCGTTCGTTCCCATCGAATCGAGCCGTCTTCGGACGGCCGCTTCTTTCCCCGACCGCCGAGGACGGCTCCCACTGGCTTTTGGGAGTCCAGGTGGAGTCCATCGTCGTCATCGGCGACCAGGTGACCGCTGACCACGCGGTCGAGCTGGCCAAGCAGGATCAGGTCTTGTTGTGGCGTGGCGATTTCCGCAACGCTGTGCAATTGCTTTCCGCTATGCGGCGCAGGGTTGGCAGGGTCCGTCGTGGCCGCAGCCCGGCTGAGACGTTTCGGCGCTGTCGCGCGGCTGCTGCGCGCCGGGCACGGGTGCTCGGGCGGGTTCAGGTTGAGGTTGGTCCCGGCTATGCGCTTGATCTTCCCCATGCGCCTGATGTCGTGCAGGCGTGCACGTTGGCGTTTGGTCCGTCGCACGGCCGGATGCCGCTGACCGACATCATGGGTGCGCTCGGGGCGCATCGATGGCGGGTGCGTGGTGTTCATGTTCCCGCGCTCGGTGTCAAGATCCATCCGCATTACGGGGTGTTCGCGCCTACCAGGCATGAGTACGTCGATCTCGTCGCTTCCGTGCCCTGGCCCCGGCCTGGGAAGGTCTTTGAGATCGGCACTGGAACCGGTGTGCTGGCGGTGCTTCTCGCGCAGCGTGGCGCGAGTGACGTTGTCGCCGTTGACATCGAGCCGCGAGCGGTCGAGTGCGCCCGTGACAACGTCGATCGGCTCGGGTTGTCGGCGAGTGTCCGTGTCGTGCGGCAGGACCTGTTCCCTGACGGGACAGCGGATCTCATCGTGTGCAATCCCCCGTGGTTGCCCTCGCCTGTGTCTTCATCGCTGGACACGGCTGTCTACGACCCTGGTTCACGGATGTTGCGCGGGTTCCTCCGCGGCCTCCCCGAACACCTGAGCCCGGGCGGGGAGGCGTGGCTGGTTGTCTCCGACCTGGCCGAGCGGCTGGGTCTGCGTGCGCCCACCCGGACGTTGATCACGGACGCCGGGCTGGTCGTCCGTGACCGCCTCGACATCCGTCCCCGCCACAAGGCGCGCAAGGACGACCCGCTCGCCGAGTACCGGTCCGCCGAGGTCACCTCTCTGTGGCGGATCACCCGATCGGACAAGGCCGAGGTTTAACCCCGCGCACAGTGGGGAAACAGAATGGCCAGAGGCGAGGCACTCCGCCCGTACGGCTGGGAGTGACGTGCGGGCGGAGCTGGGAACCGGCACGCCCAGAAAGGGCAACCGGTGGATTTCGACCAACCCGCTGTGCGCGACTTGCTCAGCCGTGTCCTGGCAGACCAGGACGGCGACCTGGCCCGGCGCTGGATCGACCTCCAGCTCAACGGCTCCGGCCGGACGGCCGACCAGGACGGCGAGGAAGTGCGCCGCGAAGTCATGGCCGTACTCGACGCCCTGCGCAGCGGTATCGCGAGCGAGCTGCCTGTGGCCGGTCTCGTCGACGACCACCCGCCGCTGCACGACGCGATCGTCCAGCTGTCGATGCGCCGGGCCAGGGCAGGCACCGCGCCGACGGCCACCGCGATGGCTGTGCTGTCGTTGAAAGAGGCGATGCTGGAGGCGCTCGCCCGGCACGACGGCGACCCGTCGATGCGGTTCCCCGCGGCCGTCATGACCAACCAGTTGCTCGACGCCGCGGGCACGCTCAGCTTCCAGTCCTATGTGGAAGGCCGGGAGCACATCATCAGGGCGCAGCACCAGCAGATGCTCGAACTGTCCACGCCCGTTGTCCGGTTGTGGCGGCGGGTGCTCGCCGTCCCGCTGATCGGCACGCTCGACAGCACGCGGACACAAGTGGTGATGAACGGCCTGCTCGAAGCCATCCAGGCGCAGGAGGCCAAGGTCGCGATCATCGACATCACCGGTGTGCCGACCGTGGACACCGTGGTCGCGCACCACCTGCTGCAGACCGTCAGCGCGGTGCGGCTGATGGGCGCCGACTGCCTGATCAGCGGCATCCGGCCGGCCATCGCCCAGACGATCACGCAACTGGGCATCGACCTGTCCACGATCGTCACCAGGGCCACGCTCGCCGACGCGCTGGCCGAGGCCATCGAGCTGACCGGTGCGGCACGATGACGGCACCCGGCCCCGCGCGCGTCCCGATCCTGCGGCTCGGCGACGTGCTGCTGACCGGACTGCTGGACGACCTCGACGACAAGTCCGCTGTCCAGTTCACCGAGGAACTGGTCGAGCGGATCGCCGCCGAGCAGATCCGCGGCGTGGTCGTGGACATCTCCCGGTTGCAGATCATCGACTCGTTCGTGGCCCGCGTGCTCACCGAGATGGCCTCGACCGGACAGCTGCTCGGCGCGCAGGTCATCGTCGCCGGGATGCGCCCGGCCGTGGCCATCACGCTGTCCGAGCTCGGGCTGGAACTGACCGGCGTGCACACCGCGCTCAACGCCGAGCAGGCCATGGCCAAGCTCGGCTGGGGGCGCCATGTCACTTCATGAGACCACCACGGCTCCCGCCGTCCACCCGATCGTCGCGGAACAGGACCTGCTGCTGGCGCGGCACGCGGTGCGGGCGGCTGCCGTGGCGGCCGGGTTCGACCTGATCGGCCAGACCAAAGTGGTCACCGCGGCCAGCGAACTGGTGCGCAACGCCTACATCCACGGCGGTGGCGGCGAGATCGAGTTCGAACAGCTGAGGGACGACCTGGGGCGCAAGGGTTTGCGGCTGACCGTGCGGGACGCGGGGCCGGGTATCCCCGATGTCGGCGCGGCACTGACCGACGGTTTCAGCACCGGGGCGGGCCTCGGGCACGGCCTGGGCGGGACACGAAGGCTGATGGACGACTTCCACATCGACAGCGCGCCAGGCAGGGGCACGGTGGTGACTGTCACGCGGTGGGCCGGGTGACCACGCACCTGCACGTCGACCACGAGAGCGCGGTGCACGTCGCCGCGCGTACGGCTCGTACGGTCGCTCAGGAAGTCGGGCTGCCGAGCCCGTTGCCGGACCGCGCCGCCGTGATCGCGTCCGAACTGACCAGCAACCTCCACAAGCACGCGGGCGGCGGCAACGTGTTCATCCAGCCGCTGCTGACCGGCACCGGCGTGGAGGTCGTGGCGACCGACAGCGGCCCTGGCATGGCGGACCCGGACCGGTGCCTCACCGACGGGCACACGACCACCGGCACGCTCGGCGTCGGGCTTGGCGCGGTACGCCGCATGGCCAGCGACTTCAGCGTTCATTCCACGGTGCACCACGGGACTTTGCTCGCCGCGCGGCTGCTGGCACCGGGATCAGCGGCCGAGGCGCACCGGCGCATCGGATATCTGTGTGTCCCCGCCGACGGCCAGCAAGTGAGCGGCGACAACGCGGCTGTCCACACGGACACATCAAGCGCGGCAGCAGCGACAACCGTGCTGGTCGCCGACGGTCTGGGGCACGGCCCGGAGGCCGCGGAGGCGTCGCAGGCGGCCGTGCGGATCTTCCAGCGCGACCCGACGCTGCCGTTACCGGAGTTGCTCACGGCCATGCACCACGGTTTGCGGCTGACGCGCGGTGCTGCGATCGCCGTAACGCGCATCGTCGACCGCAACGCGCAGTTCTGCGGGGTCGGGAACGTCCGTTGCTCAGTGTTGTCACCGGACGGGCACCAAGCGTTGCTCAGCAAACCAGGTGTGGTCGGTGCCCGGTCCATCACGCCGCAGGTACGGTCTGTGCCGTTGGCAGAGCACAGCACAGTCGTGGTGCACACCGACGGCCTGCAGCCGCATTGGCCCGTGCACACGGCTCCCATCCGGTTGGGTTTGGCGTCCGCGTTGCTGGCAGCGGGGCTCGTACACGACCACCGGCTGGCGCACGACGACGCGACCGTGGTGGTGATCAGATGACGGCAGTGATGATGACAGTGGTGATCAGATGACAGTGGTGACGACATTGCCGGACGTGCGCGAACGCCTCAGAGCGGCGTGCGACCGGTACAGCATCCCGCTGGAGACACGCGGCCGGTTGGTGGTGGCCGTTACGGCTGTCGCCAAGTCGTTGCTGACCAAGCGAATCCCTGTCGAACTGGGCGAACGCGTCGAAGCCGAGCAGCTCGTCGTCTCGTTGCGCGCTCCCATGGCCGCGCGCCCGGACACGTTGCCGCTGATGCCGGAGCACGGTCCTGGCGGGACGTTCACGTGGCGAATCCCCATCAGCACAGTGATTCCCGCGCCGTCACGGCCGGTCGCCGACGAGACGGCGTTCGAGCAGGAGCTCATGGCCGCGCTGGCGCACGCCGATGCCGTGGAGCGCCAGCAGAAGGACCTCAAGCACGAACTGGCCGAGACCAACAGCGGTGTCCTGGCGATGTACGTGGAGCTGGAGAAACGCGACGAGCAACTGCGCCGTTCGCACGCGGTGATCTTCCGGCAGCTCGAGGACGCGCTACGGCCGCAGGCGCCGTCGGTGCCGGGCGTCGGCCTCGCCGTGCACTACGCCCCCGCCGACGCCGACGCGCCGACCGGTGGTGACTTGTTCGACTGGTTCGTGCTGCCGGACGGCATGTTGCACATCACGGTCGTCGACGCGGTCGGGCACGGCGTGGCCAGCACCCGTGACGCGTTGGACGTCACGCACGCGATCCGGACGCTGGCGCTGGAGGGGCATCCCTTGGCGCAGCTCATCGGCCGCGCCGCGGAAACGCTGGGCGGTGTCTTCCCGCGGCTGATGGCCACCGCGCTGGTGGCCAGGATCGATCCGTCGAATGGCCGGTTCCAGCTGGCCAACGGCGGTCACCCGCCCGCGTTGCTGCTGGGCAGGAGCGGAGCGTGTTTCATCCAGATCGAAGGCCGCGGCGTGGGGTTCCCCTTGCCCGGCAGTGTCGTGGTGCACACCGGTCACCTGGAGACCGGGGACGTGCTGCTGCTCTACACCGACGGTCTCACCGAGTGCCGCGGTTCGATCACCGACGGCGAGCAGCGCCTGGTGAAGGCCGCGCTCCGGCACAAGAGCCCCGACCTGGACGCGATGACGTCCGCGATCGTCGCGGACATCCACGAGGACAGGCGCTACGCCGACGACACGCTGCTCATCACCGTCCGATATGGACGACGCCCTTCCGCGTGACCGTCCGGCCACTCTCGGTCGCGGCCCCGACCGGCGCGCGGTGACCGGCGCCACATCTGTCTACAGTGGAACTCCTACCAGAAATCCCCTTCTGGTGCCAATTCCGGCCCACCGCGTCCGCTGGGTGGAACGAATTGGCATCCGCGCTCCGAGGTGGGGAAAGTGTCTGCCGGACTCGGTGGTAGATCACCGCCAGAGCCGGTCTTCACAGGGGAAAGGCAGTCATGTCGGAGCAGAGTTCGCCGCCAGAGAGCACACCGCCGGGTCTTCCGGAGAAGCCCAAGCGCAACCGCGGTCTGCTGACCGGGATCGCCGTCGTCGTGGTCCTCGCGGTCGCCGCAGTGGTCGTGTTCTTCGCCACACGGGGATCCGACACGGCCGACGGGCGCACCACGGTCCGGATCGGGACGACGGAAGCCAGCGCGGAGTACTGGCCCACGTTCAAGGAACTGGCCGCGCAGCAGAACATCGACTTGCAGGTGGTCAGCTTCAGTGACTACACGCAGGCCAACCCGGCACTGTCGCAGAACCGCATCGACCTGAACCTGTTCCAGCACCTGTTGTTCCTCACCAACTACAACGTGGCGAACAACGACACGCTGACACCGATCTCGTCCACGTACATCGTGCCGTTGTCGCTGTACTCGCGTAAGCACAACGCGGTCGCCGACATCCCCGCCGGTGGCACGATCGCGATCCCGAACGACCCGACCAACCAGGCGCGGGCGCTGCTGGTGCTGCAGAAGGCGAAGCTGATCACGCTCAAGGGCGGCGGGAACGTGCTGTCCACGCCTGCCGAGATCGACAAGGCCGCCTCCAAGGTCACTGTGACACCGGTCGACGCCGCGCAGACGGTGGCGTCGCTGCCGTCGGTCGACGGTTCGGTCGTGAACAACAACTTCGCGCTCAACGGCGGTCTCGACCCGTCGAAGGCGCTGTTCGGCGACGACCCCGCCGACCCGTCGGCCGAGCCGTACATCAACGCGATCGTCGCCCGCGCCGCCGACAAGGACAACCCGGTCTACGCCAAGGTCGCGGAGATCTACAAGGACTCGCGCGTGGCCGACAAGGTGAAGGCGGAGTCGAAGGGCACCGCGGTGCTGGTCAACCGGCCTGCAGCCGACCTGACCGCGATCGCCGGCAGGCTGGCCGGGACGATCCGCGCCGGCCGCTCGTGAGCACTCCGCTGATCGAGTTCCGCGGCACCGGCAAGACGTTCGGCGCCGCGGGCAAGGTCGTGACCGCGCTCGACGGCGTCGACCTGAGCATCGACGCCGGTGAGATCTACGCGGTCATCGGCCACTCCGGTGCGGGCAAGAGCACGCTGGTCCGGCTGATCAACGCGCTCGAGCGGGCCACGTCCGGATCGGTGCTGGTGGACGGTGTGGACATCACGCACCTGCCGGAGCGCAGGCTGCGGCAGGTGCGGCTGGGCATCGGCATGGTTTTCCAGCAGTTCAACCTGATGCGGTCGCGCACGGTCTTCGGCAACGTGGCGTACCCGCTCAAGATCGCGGGCTGGGCCAAGGCCGACCGGGAGAAGCGGGTCGCGGAACTGCTGAACTTCGTCGGGATCTCCGACAAGGCCTGGCAGTACCCGGATCAGCTGTCCGGTGGCCAGAAGCAGCGCGTCGGCATCGCCCGCGCGCTCGCGACGAACCCGAAGATCCTGCTGGCCGACGAGTCGACCAGCGCGCTCGACCCGGAGACCACGGGCGAGGTGCTGCGGCTGCTCAAGCGGGTCAACAGCGAGTTCGGTGTGACCATCGTGGTGATCACGCACGAGATGGAGGTGGTCCGCGAGATCGCCGACCGGGTCGCGGTCCTCAAGGACGGCAGGGTGATCGAGCACGGGCCGGTGCGGACCGTCTTCGCCGCGCCGAAGGAGCCGACCACGCAGCGGTTCGTGGAGACCGTGCTGCGGGCGCGGCCGGACGACGACGACCTGGCCCGTATCCGCGAACGCCACCCCGGCCGCCTGGTGATCGCGAAGGTCAGCGACGACCGGCGGATCGGCTCGGTGCTGTCCGAGGCGACCAGCCGCTACGACGTGCGCTTCGAAGTCGTGCACGGTGGCGTGAAGGAACTGGGCAGCACGTCGTTCGGCAGTCTCACGCTGGAGCTGATCGGGGCGGACTCGGCGGTCGACGAGCTGATCGCGGACCTGCGGACCACAACGGATGTCGAGGAACTGGCCTGATGGGCACCAACTGGGACAACCTCCGCCCGATCCTGCTCGACGCGGTCGGGCAGACGCTGTGGATGGTCGCGGCGACGATGATCGTCGGCGGTTTCCTCGGGCTGCTGCTGGGCATCGCGCTCTACAGCACGCGCCAGGGCGGCATCCTGGCCAACCGCCCGGTGCACACCGTGCTGAACGTGCTGGTGAACATCGTCCGCCCGATCCCGTTCATCATCTTCATCACCGCGATCGGGCCGGTCACCATCGCGGTCGTCGGCACGCAACTGGGGACCACAGCGGCCACGTTCGCGCTGATCTGCGCGGCGACGTTCGGCATTTCCCGTATCGTCGAACAGAACCTGGTGACCATCGACCCCGGTGTGATCGAGGCGGCCCGCGCGATGGGTGCGAGCCCGTGGCGGATCATCACGACGCTGCTGGTGCCGGAGGCGCTGGGCCCGTTGATCCTCGGCTACACGTTCGTGTTCGTCGCGGTGGTCGACATGTCGGCGGTCGCGGGCGCGATCGGCGGCGGCGGTCTGGGCGACTTCGCCATCGTGTACGGCTACCAGCGGTTCAACTGGGGCGTGACAGCGGTGGCCGTCGCGATCATAATCGTGCTGGTCCAGGTCGCCCAGTTCGTCGGCAACCGCCTGGCGCGCCGCGTACTGCGACGATGAGTACCTCTCAGGTTACTGTTGAGTAGTCCTACGCTGCCGGGCGGCCCGGTGTCCCACATATGTTGGCGGACATGGACATCACGCCACCAAAGGACACCCGGACCGTCCGGCTGGTGTTCGGGCTGTCCCCTCTTGTTCTCGCGGCGGTGCTCGGCTACTTCGTCAGCGTGATCCTGGTGATGGGCTCGGCGGCCTGCATGGGCGGTCAGCAGGCGCTGATCTGTTCACCGAGGATCCAGTCGTGGGTGGTCTGGTTGCCCATCGGCGGCGCGGCCGCCGGGCTGCTCACCGGCGGCCTGCTCGGCTACCGGTCGATCAAGCACGACAAACCAGTGGCCCAAGCCATCGGCACGGGCTGGATGATGTGGGTGCTGGCGGAGATGCTCGCGGTGATCATGGGGACCACCTGACGGCTCAGCGCGCCGCCGTCAGCATCGGTTTGACGTCGAGTTCCTGCTTGAGCAGCCCGAAGTCGGTCATCAGCCGGGAAACCCGCTGGATGGCGGCGGGGTCGAGGTCGGTTCGCAGCAGCGGCAGCTTCGTGCGCGCCGCCACCTCGCGGTCGATCTTGGCGACCTCGGTCAGCAGCGGCTCGATCCTGGCGCGGTCGGCGCTCTGCCCCGCCGCGCGGCTGATGCCGCGCTGGAAAGCCGCGACTGTCTTGGGATTGGCGGACACGAACTCGCTCGTGGCCCCGAAGCCGGTGAACGGCAGGTCGGCGAGCGGACCGGTCGCCAGGTCGAGCAACGGCACCGCACCGACCGAACGTTCCGCCACGGTGACGAACGGCTCGACCATCATCGCCGCGTCCACCGTCCCCCGGTCCAACGCGGTCGGCATGTCGGGGAAGGGCATCTCGACGAAGGTGACGGTCTCCGGCCGGGCGTGCTGGGACGCCAGCGTCGAGCGGACCATCAGCTCCGCGAGCGTGCCTTTCGCGGTGACCGCGACCTTCTTGCCCGAGACGTCCGCGGCTGTCCGCAACGGGGACGACTTGCCCCGCACGAGCATGGCCGTGCCGGGCGCGGCGGCGGAGTTGCCGGAGATGATCCTGACGTCCGCGATGCCCTTCGACTGGGCGAGAAGCAAAGGCGGGTAGGAGGAGTAGACGATGTCGTACTGGCCGTTGACCATGCCCTCGACGGTCTGCTGGCCGCTGCCGGCGATGCTGACCTTGACCTCGAGCCCCTCGGACGAGAAGTAGCCGTTGCGAACAGCGAGTTCCAGCGGCGCGATCTCCACGGTCGGCAGGATCGCGACATTGATCCGGGACCGTTCCAGCGGACCGGGCGAGCCGGAACCACCGGACTCCCCGCTGATCGCGGAACAGCCACTCACCAGCAGCAACAGCGCCGGCACAGCGCAGAACGCCCGAACGCCCCGAGACATCGACACCATGGCCCCTCATTCTCGACCCGAGCGGCATCGACCACAACCAGCGTGTAGACCATGACACACCGTGCGGGCCGCCGCGCGTCACCGGCCTTCTCCTCGCCGCACTGCCCCATCGGTTCACTGTGGACAGTCAAGGTGGTGCGGGCCGAGGCGTCACCGGCCGCCGTTCGGCCAGGACCTACTGGACCGGTTTGACCTGGGGATTCAAGGCTCCTACAAGGTTTAGATCGGGCCGGGCGGGCATAGTTGACCTTGCGGTGCCTGATATTCGGCTTTTGCTTCGTGGCAGGAAGTGAAAGTTCGCTGGGGGTCGGCTCCGCTGCCGGGTTCGGTGGCGGAGCCGTCGGGGGAACGCGCCGAGCCGGTCAGCGCTTGCGGGCGACTGCTCCGTACATGGCGACGTCCGTGTCGGCGATCGGACCGGCGTCCCGGTCGGGCCGCCACTTGTGCACCTGGACCAGACCGGGTTCTTCCAGCTCGAGGCCGTCGAAGAACCGGATCGCCCTGTCCTTCGCGCGGAACTGGAGCACCTCGCCGTGCTCCCGGTACTGCCGCTGGACCTGGGCGAGCGGCACCGGGTCGAAGTCGTCGGTGGCGATCGACGCGGCCAGGTAGCTGCCCGGCGGCAGCACGTCCACCACCTGCTCGACCACGCGGTACGCCTCGTCGTCGTCCTCGATGAAGTGCAGCATCGCGATGACCAGCAAGCCGATCGGCCGGCCGAAGTCCAGCACGTCCCGCAATGGCGGCGAGGCCAGCAGCTCGTTCACCGCACGCATGTCGGCGTGGATGTAGGCGATGCGGCCCTCGGCCGTGCTGGACATGAGCGCACGGGCGTGGGCGAGGACGATCGGGTCGTTGTCGGTGTACACGATCCGGCTGCCCGGCTGCTCCTTCTGCACGATCTGGTGCAGGTTGGGCTCGGTCGGGATGCCCGTGCCGATGTCGAGGAACTGGCTGATGCCGCGTTCGGCCGCGAGGAACCGGCCGACCCGGTGCATGAACGTGCGGCTGGCCCACATGTGCGTGCGCAATGCGGGCCATGCGCGCATCGACGCGTCGCCGACCTCGCGGTCGACCGCGTAGTTGTCCTTGCCGCCCAGGATGTAGTCGTAGATCCGCGCACCGTGCGCCCGGTCGGTCCGCAGGTCGACGGGTTCGTCATCCTGTTTCTGATGGCCACTCCCCGACACCATGCGGATCATCCTACTGACAGCGGATCACGGTGTTACCTGGCCACGAACCGCAGGCTGGCCACCGTGCCACGGACGATCCGCTCCTTGAGGTACGCCCCGGCGCGGCCCGTGACGATCGTCTGCTTCGGCGCGTCGTCGGCCCGCAGCAGCTGGAACAGGCCGTTGTCCCTGCCGAGGCTCATGCACACCGCGTAGTAGCGGAACCGCAGCGGCTTGACCGGCTCGCCGCGCAGGTCCAGCGCGACGTTCCCGCCCGCCCGGTAGCCCGCCGGGATCGCCGCGGCGCAGCACATCCGCAGGGTGCCCGCCGAGTCGCCGACCGCGTAGATGTCCGGGTGCGAGGTCGACCGCAGCGCGCCGTCGACGTCGACGCGGTCGCCGGCGTTGAGCTTGATCCCGGCCGTGGCGGCCAGGGCGGTGTTCGGGGCCATCGACGCCGCCCACACGACCACGTCGCTGTCGATGTCCGCCGGGGTGACCTTCCTGCCCTCGTCCAGGACGATCCCCATGCCCGCCATGGTGGAGCGGACGTAGTCGCGGCTCTTTCCCGACAACCTCGGGCCGATCTCGCTGCCGGTCACCATCCGCACGCGCCAGCCGGGCGCCTGGGTGGCGAGCTCGGTGGCGATCTCGATACCGGTCTCGCCGCCACCGACCACGGTCAGCTCACCAGGACCGTCGTTGAGGCGTTTACGCAGGTAGCTGGCTTTCTCGGTGGTGAAAACCCGGCCGTCGTCCGTGTCGACGCCCCTGGTCCGGCTGCCGAGCGCGTACACGAGACGGTCATACGTGTGGGTCTGGCCGTCGTCGGTGCGCACCTCACGGCGGTCGGGGTCGATGGCGGTGGCACGGGCGGCGACGTGCTCGACCCGCTTGTTCTTGGTGAACGCCGCCAGCGGGTGGGTCACGTCGGGGCGGCCCGCCGCGAGCTCGTGCCAGCGGACCCGCTCCGAGAAGCTGGCCGCAGGCGCGATCAGGGTGACATTCGCCTGGTCAGCGGCGCGCAAGGCAGCCATCAGTCCGCTGTATCCGGCTCCGAGTACGACAACATTCGGCTTGGTCATGCAGTACAGACGACAGAGACCCCAGCGGGTGTGACATGGCGCGTGTCACACCTGGCGGCGGTGTCTCGTCTGTACTGCATGAGCGATGAAGCGGAGCTGGCGGTGGCGTACACGCGGGCACGGCCACGGCTGGTTCGGGTCGCCTACGCCGTGACCGGCAGCGTCGCCGAGGCCGAGGACGTCGTGTCCGACTGCTGGCTGCGGCTCGTCGCCGCCCATGCCGCCGACCCGGTGCAGGACGTCGAGTCGTGGGCCACGGTGACGGTCGCGCGGCGGGCACTGGACACGCTGCGGTCGGCGCGTGTGCGCCGGGAGACGTATGTCGGGTCGTGGCTGCCGGAGCCGTGGGTCGAGTCGCCTGGCCCCGCCGACCGGGTCACGCTCGACGACCAGGTCAGCTTCGCGCTCCTGGTCGTGCTGGAACGGCTCAGCCCGGCCGAGCGCACCGCGTGGGTGCTGCACGACCTGTTCGGGATGGAGTTCCCCGAAGTCGCGCGGGTCGTGGGCCGGTCGTCGGCCGCGGTCCGGCAACTGGCCGCGCGTGCCCGCAAACACGTCACCGACGGCACGCCACGCGTCCGGGTCGACCACGCCACACACGAAGCGGTGGTGGCCGCGTTCAAACTCGCCGCCACCCGAGGGGATCTGCCCGCGCTGATGAGCGTGCTCGACCCCGATGTGACGCTGACCAGCGACGGCGGCGGCCAGGTCGCCGCGATCCGGCACCCGATGCACGGCGCCGAGCAGGTCGCCCGGTTCATGATCATCGGCATCGGCTTGCTGGCCGACGCCGGTCACGACGCGACGATCGAACTGGTCAACGGCCGCCCCGGGCTGGTGATCACGGGCGCGGGCAAGTACGACTCGGTGATCTCGCTGACCGTCGACAATGGAGTCGTGTCCAGAGTGGACGTGGTACGCGCACCGGACAAGCTCGCGATCACACGGCGGCTTCGTGCTTGGCGGTCGCCCTGATCCACCACAGGCCGAGGACCGGCAGCACAACCGGCACGAAACCGTAGCCGCGGCCGTAGAACGACCACACCGTGGCGTCCGGGAACAGCTGCGGCGCGAACAGGCTCACGGTCCCCACGACGAGGACACCGGCCAGTTCGACCGCGCACGAGATCATGGCGATGCGACGCGACGCCTTGGTTCCCTTGACCAGGCACACGAGCGCGACGACGTAGATCACGGCCGCGACCGCCGACAGCAGGTACGCCAGCGGCGCCTTGCCGAAGTGGGTGGCGATCTGCACCGCCGAGCGGGCCGTCGCGGCGATCACGAAGATGCCGTACACCGCGATCAGCAGCCTGCCCGGCCCGGAGCGCGTCGCTTCCTTCAGGTTCGCCGGCGGTTCAGCCATGTCCGTCCCAGATCTGCCGCAGCCGCAGGATCAGCACCGGCACCGTGAGGCAGCCGATCACCAGAACCGCCGAGCCCCAACGGGAGCGCTCGGCCGCGGCCCACACCGCGGCCAGCGGCACGATCAGCACCGGCCCGACGAGGTAGCCGATGAACGTGCCCGTGGCGACGGTCCGGTCGGTCGAGAACACGTTGATCAGACCGGCGACCATCTGCACCAGCAGACCGAGTTCCAGCAGCAGCACCGCACCGGCCAAGGCGAGGCCGTACGGGCGGTTCAGCGCGAACCGTCGGTTGATCACCACGAGCACCACGCCCCACAACGCGACAGCGAGGGAGGCGTAGGTCAGAACAGTGGCAAGCGCGTCGACCATCCAGCGGTCCCTCCCGTCAGCGAACCAGGCAAGCCTAATCGTGTGACCACCAGCACCTTCGCGAGGTGTCACGTCACCACACGCTGTCCCGTCCTGCGGATGACTGAACGAAAAGAGGACGTCATGCGCAAGATCCTTGTGGTCGGCGGTGGCTACGCGGGTTTCTACGCCGCCTGGAAGCTGGAGAAGAAGCTGCGCGAGGACGAGGCCCGGCTGACACTGGCCGACCCCCGTCCTTACATGACCTACCAGCCGTTCCTGCCCGAGGTCGCGGCCGGTTCGGTGGAGGCGAGGCACGCGGCCGTGTCACAACGCAGGCACCTGCGGCGCACGCGGCTCGTCGCGGGCATGGTGACCGAGATCAACCACGCGGCCCGCACGGTCACGGTCCGCCCGGCCGACGGGCCCGAGTTCGAGATCGGCTACGACATCATCGTGGTCACCGCCGGTGCGGTGACCCGGAAGTTCCCGGTGCCGGGCATCGCCGAGCAGGCGATCGGGATGAAACACATCGAGGAGGCTGTGGCCATCCGCGACCACCTGCTGACCTCGTTCGACCGCGCGTCGGCGCTCCAGCCGGGCCTGGCGCGGCAGCGGCTGCTGACGGTCACGTTCGTCGGCGGTGGCTTCTCGGGCGTCGAGGGGTTCGGCGAGGTGTTGTCGCTGGCCGGTGCCCTGGTGCGGCGCTATCCCGAGCTGGACGCGTCGGAGCTGCGGTTCCACCTGGTCGAGGCGGCCGGGCGGATCCTGCCTGAAGTGACCGACCACCCCGGGCGCTGGGTCGTGCGTTCGCTGGCGAAGCGCGGGGCGCGAGTGCACCTGAACACCACGGTGAAGTCGGCTGTGGACGGTCACGTGGTGCTGTCCAATGGCGAGGAGTACGACTCGGGCCTGATCGTCTGGACCGCGGGCAACGCGGCGAACCCGGTGGTGCGCAAGCACACCGACCTGCCCGTAGACGAAGCCGGCCGCATCTTGGTGCGTGCCGACCTGCGCGTCGACGGTGTCGAGGACGCGTGGGCGGCGGGCGACGACGCGGCTGTGCCGGACCTGGCGTCGGACGTGCCGGGCGCGTTGACCGTGCCGAACGCTCAGCACGCGTACCGGCAGGGCAAGCTGCTGGCCCGCAACATCCTCGCCACCCTGCGCGGCCGTGCACCCAAGGACTACGTGCACCACAGCCTCGGCGCGGTGGCCACGCTCGGCATCGGCCGGGGCATCTTCCAGTACCGCCGGATCGTGATCAAGGGCTTCCCGGCGTGGCTGATGCACCGCGGCTACCACGTGCTGGCCGTGCCCAGCTGGGAACGCAAGGTCAGGGTGCTCGTGATCTGGCTGAGCGCGGTGTTCTTCGGCCGCGACATCGTGTCGCTGGCGTCGGTGGAGCACCCCCGGGACGCGTTCGTCGCCGGGAACGACCCCACCTACGGGCACTAGAACACAGCATTAGCCTGGCATGGTGTTCGACCACGGTGTAGCGGCGGCGCAAGAGATTGCCGAAGCGACCGCACCGGTTCCCGCCGGCGGTCTGATGACGCTGGACCTGACCGCCGCCCACCGGTTCATCGAGGAGCACGGCCGAGCCGGCGGGACCGCCACGGCGATCGACGACGTCACGCTGCGCCAACTCGTCCGGGCGCGGATCAGGTCCGAGGCCGCCTGCGACCGGGCCACCTCGACTCCCGGCGTACTCGATCCGGAAGACGAGGTGTACCAGCGCCAGCGGCTCAAGGCCTTCGGCGCATCGCGCCCCTAGTCACGCCAGACAGTGCCGCGGCGCTCGTACTCCAGGACGGTCTCGACGTCGGTCGCGAGTTCGGCGCCCAGGAACCGTTCGATCAGCCAGATCGCGCCGTCGATGCCGGAGGTGACGCCCGCGCAGGTGACGAGATCGCCGTCGTCGACCACGCGTGCGTTGATCACCGTCGCGCCCTGCTCGGCGAGGTACGGCTTGGCGGCTGTATGCGTGGTGGCGGGCCTGCCTCGGGTGATCCCGGCGGCGGACAACGCCATCACACCCGTGCACACCCCGACCTTGACCGGTTTCGCGTCCGCCAGGCGGCGCATGAACCCCTTGTCCGCGATCAGCCTGTGCAGACCCGAGCCCGGCTGGTTGTGCATCCCACCGCCCGGCACGACGAGCACGTCCGCGTCCTGCGGCGACCAGCCGCGGGGCACTTCGACGCGGATACCCTTGGCAGTGGTGATCGTGGTCGGCCGGTAGGGCGAGACGAGGGTCGTGCGGATGGCACCGCCCTTGTCGGCGGCTCTGGACAGCACGTCGTACGGCCCGACGTAGTCCAAGTCCTCCGCGCCTTCGTAAGCCAGAACTTGCACGCGCAACGGAGAAGCGGCGGACACGATCGGTGCCCCGGTCACCACCACGCCTGCGGAGAGAGCCGACGCGCGCAGAAAAGTACGGCGTTCCAACGCTTACCTCCCAATGGACGTTCTCACCTGAGTGGTCGGCCGGGACCCGGTGGCTGGTTCCCGGCCGAATCGGCGCAATCTGAGGCTGTTGGAGACCACGAACACCGACGACAGCGCCATCGCGGCGCCCGCGACCAGCGGGTTGAGCAGCCCGAACGCGGCGACGGGCAGTGCGGCGAGGTTGTAGCCGAACGCCCAGGCGAGGTTGCCGCGGATCGTGCGCAAGGTTCTGCGCGACAGGCTGATGGCGTCGGCGACCGCCGTCAGGTCGTCGCGCACGATGATCACGTCGGCCGCTGCCAGCGCGACGTCCGTGCCTGTGCCGATGGCCATGCCGAGGTCCGCCGTGGCCAGCGCCGGCGCGTCGTTGATGCCGTCGCCGACGAAAGCGACGCTCTGCCCTTGGTCTTGCAGCCGCCGCACCAGGTCCGCTTTCTCCTCCGGCCGGACACCGGCGTGGACCTCGTCGATGCCGACCTTCGCCGCGACCGCGCGTGCGGTGGTCTCGTTGTCGCCCGTGACCAGGACCGCGTTGAGGCCACGGGCCCGCAGCAGCCGGATCGCGTCGGCCGCGCTGGGTTTCGGCTTGTCCCGCAAGGTGATGATGCCGTGCGCGGCGCCGTCCCAGCCGACCAGCACGACCGTGTCCGCTGAGTCCGTGCGCACGTCCACCGGTATGTCCCAGCCGCGTTCGGTGAACGCCAGGGCACGCCCGGCCAGCACGGTCCGGCCTTCGACGACCCCGGTCGCGCCGAGCCCCGGCAGCGCCTGGAACGCCGCGACCTCGGGCAGGTCGCCGTGCTCGGCGGTCGCGGTGGCCGTGATCGCCCGTCCGACGGAGTGTTCCGAGGCGGATTCCAGCGCCCCGGCGATCCTGAGCACGTCGCCCGAGACACCGGACACGTGCATGCGGCCGGTGGTGACCGTGCCGGTTTTGTCCAGCAGGACCGTGTCCACGTCCCGCACGGCCTCCAGCGCGTGCGGGCCGCGGATCAGGATGCCCAGTTGGGCGCCACGGCCCGTGGCCACCAGCAGCGCCGTGGGCGTGGCCAGCCCGAGCGCGCACGGGCAAGCGATGATCAGCACTGACAGTCCGGCCTTCACCGCGTCCACGGTGGCGCCGCCAGTGGTCAGCCACAGAACCGCGGTCACGGCAGCGAGCACGAGCACCGCGGGGACGAACACCGACGCCACCCGGTCGGCCAGGCGCTGCACGTTCGCCTTGGCGGTCTGCGCTTGTTCGACCAGCCGCGACATCTGCGCGAGCTGCGTGCCGGACCCCACCTTGGTCGCGCGCACGACAATGCGGCCCGACAGGCTGATCGTCCCGCCGATCACCGCAGTCCCGGCCTCCGCCGCCACCGGCACCGGTTCGCCGGAGACCATACTGGTGTCCACATCGGAGTGACCGGCCTCGACCACGCCGTCGGTCGCGATCTTCTCCCCCGGCCGGACCACGAACACGTCACCGGCCTGGAGCCTGCCGACCGGGACGAGTTCCTCGGCGCCGCCGCGGATGACCGTGACGTCCTTGGCGCCGAGCATCGACAGCTCACGCATGGCGTTCCCGGCAGCGCGCTTCGCCCTGGCCTCGAAATAGCGGCCGGCCAGCAGGAACGTCGTCACGCCCGCGGCGACTTCGAGGTAGCTGCCGCCGTCGGGATGGGCGAAGACCGTGAACACCGACCAGCCGAACGCCACCAGCACGCCCAACGACACCAGGGTGTCCATGGTCGTGCCGCCGTGTAACGCGTTCTTCACCGCCGCACGGTGGAACGGCAACGCGCACCAGAACACGACCGGCACGGCGAGCGCCAGGCAGATCCACTGCCACCCGGGGAACCGCAGCTGCGGCAGGAAAGTCATCGCCAGTGACAGGTCACCGAGCGGGACCATCAGCACGACAGCCACGATCAGCCTGCGCCACAGGGTCTTGACCGGGTCGGCGCGCACCGCGGACGCCGTGTACCCGGCGTTGGTGACGACTCTGACGAGGGTTTCGACGTCCACATCGGACGATGTGCGCACGCTGGCGCGCTCGGTCGCGTAGTTCACCGTCGCTTCGACGCCGTCGACCTTGTTCAGCTTGCGCTCGACCCTGGTCGCGCAGGCGGCACAGGTCATGCCGCCGATCTCCAGTTCGATCGTCACACCTGTTCTCTTTCCGCGAGTTTGGACAGCATCGCGTTGTACGCCGCCAGCTCGTCGTCGGACTCGGGGTCGCGGTCGTGCCTGCGCGCGTCGCGTTCGTCCGACCGCGACCACTGCACCAGCAAGGCGATCACGACCACCAGGACGGGGATCTCGCCGGACGCCCACGCGATCCCGCCGCCAAGGCGTTGGTCGGCCAGCAGATCACCGATCCACGGCACCGCGAGCGACCGGTAGAAGTTCTCGGCGATGACGCTCTGCGAAGACATGACGATCACGCCGAAGAACCCGTGGAACGGCATGACCGCGAACAGCATCGCCAGCCTGCCCAGGTACGGCGGGCGACGCGGACCGGGGTCGATCCCGATGACCGTCCAGTAGAACAGGTAACCCACGAGCAGGAAGTGCGTGTTCATCAGCAGATGCGCCCAATGCCACCGCACAGCCTGATCGAACAAGCCGGTGAGGTACAGCGCGTAGTACGACCCGACCAACAGAACACAGGCGATCAGCGGGTTGGTCAGCACCCGCGCGAACCTGCTGTGCAGCACAGCCAACAGCCACTCACGCGGACCGGGTTCCTCACGGCTGGGGCGTAGTGCGCGCAACGCCAGCGTCATCGGCGCCCCGAGCACCAGCAACACCGGTGCCAGCATGTTCAAAACCATGTGCGTGACCATGTGCACGCTGAACACGCCCGCGGCGTAACGCCCGACGCCGGAGGACGTGGCCAGCAGCAGCACCAGGCATCCCAGCAACCAGGCGGCCGTCCGGCCCACCTGCCATTGATCGCCGCGACGCCGCAATGTCCGGACGCCGAGCAGGTACGCCACCGCCAGGGCGATCGCGGCCGTGCCGAAGATCAGCGAGAACCGCCACGCCGTGACGAAGTCCCACACGCTGGGTGACGGCGCGATGTCGTAGCCGATCAGCGTGTCCATCGGGGTCTGTTCCCGGAAGAAGCCCGGCGGTGGCTGCCGGGCCATCCCGACCGAGACGCCGACACCCACCGCCATGACGACCGCCTGCGTCCACAGCGCGCGTTTGAGGAACAGCGCCAGCACAGCCAGGATCACGGCCTTGGCCAGCAGCAGGATGCCGTAACGGGTGGTCAGGATGTCGCCGACCGGCGTGAACACCAGCCCTTCCAGCACACCGGAGACCGCGAGGACACCGAAGCACACCATCGACAAGGTGGTGAAGCGTTTCCTCATCAGGCCGGTGGCTTTCCGCTTGCGCACAGCGAAGACCACGAGCGTCCCGGCCCACGCCGCCGCGGCGGTCACGTGCCAGATCGACGCGTCCGTGGCGATGTCGTGGTCTGCGCCGGTGGCGGCATGACCGGCCACCACCGGCGGCAACAGGGCGAACAGCGCGACCACAGCCAGTGCCGCGCAGGACAACCACGTCAGGGCGATCCGGCAGGCGACGGCGAGGACCAACACGAGCGCGGCGGTGATCAGCCAGGCTTTCGGCGTCTCCAACGCGTCGACACCGGCCACCAGCCTCGTAAAGTCCATTTCGGACAGTGGGTGCCCTGACGAGTCGGCGACGTCCAGCACAACCATGGCACCGGCCGCGGCCACCCAGGCAGTCGCGGCCCAGCCCGCGATGCGCAGACCGGCGTACCCCTCGGCCTTCAGCACCCCGTCCCGGCGCGCCGAGGTGATGACGACCGCGAACAGCAGCCCGCCGACGGTCAGCACGCCCGCGCCGTCCGCGACCAGCCGGGTGAGAGCCGCGCTGAACCGGACGAACGCGCCCGGATCCGCGTCGCCCAGCAGGGCATGCGCCGAGCCGCCGATCACCGCCGTGATGGCGAGAACGGTCACAGCACCGGCGACGGCCGCGCCAACTGATCGGATCACTCACCACCAGTCGGCCACGCGCACAACCGAGTTCCCGCGTGTGACCGCTCCCACTCAGGCAGGTACCCGGCAGCCATGGCACAGACGAGGCTGACCGCGACCGTCCTGGACGCACCCGGCGCCGCCGGACTCGCCGAGTTCTACCGCGACCTGCTCGGCTGGGAAGCCCAGTCGGAAAGCCCGGACTGGGTGACGCTGACGCCACCCGGCGGCGGCACCGGGCTGTCGTTCCAGACCGAGCCGCTGTAGGAGCCGCCGGTGTGGCCCGCGCAGCAAGGACGCCGCCAGATGATGCTCCACCTGGACATCGCCGTCGACGACCTCGACGCCGCCGTCGCGCTAGCCCTGAGCACCGGCGCGGTGCTCGCGGACTACCAGCCACAGCAGCACGTGCGGGTCTTCCGCCGGTCACCCGTTCTGCCTGTACGACCCGACCCGTCAGGCCTGACCGTTGAGGCCTTGCACGTGCGGCTCGGCGTTTCCCTCTGCCGGACGTCCGCCTGGCCAAGCGAATCGGAGCTCACCGTGCAGGCGGGGACGGCTCGTCGGCGAACAGCCGCGCGCCCCCAGTCCACTGTGCCAGCGTCATCGAGAAGACGCGGGTCGTCGGCGGCCGACGGCCGGTACCCGGCGAAACCCTGGTAGTTCTCGCGGCCGAGCAGTGCCGTCGTGGCAGTGCCGGTCATGTGGACCATGTCGTCGCTGATCGCGTGCGGGACGATCCAGCCCGTGTCGTACTCACCACCCGGGCCGGTGGTCCGGCCGTCGAGCGAGAGGGTGATGGTGGCGACCACGGTTCGCATTCGTGCTCCTTTTCTGCACTGATCAGGTGACCTGCGCAGATTCGTCCCCAGCTGGCGGCCTGTCGTCGTCAGACTTGACGGCATCTCGTCCGGACCGGGAAAGGCGGCATGACGATGCGGGGACCGAGCCGCGAGCTGATCGGCCGGGACGCCGATCTCGCCGTGCTGCGGGCCGCGTACGACCGGCTGCCCGCTGTGGTCCTGGTGTCCGGCGAGGCCGGGATCGGCAAATCCCGCCTGGTCACCGCGTTCACGACCGCCCTCGCCGGCGAGCCGCTGACGCTGCGCGGCGACTGCCTCGAACTCGGTGCCGAGGGCTCCCCGCTCGTGCCGTTCCTGCCGGTCATGCGCCGGCTGGGCGTGCGGCCGGGGCGGCGGATCCTGGAGGACGTGCTCGACCGGGTCACGCGGGCCGCCGAGCACCGGCCCGTGGTCATCACGGTCGAGGACCTGCACTGGGCCGACGCGTCGAGCCGGGAACTGTTCGCGTACCTCGCCCGCAACCTGACGGGCCCGGTGCTGCTGATCGGCACCGTCCGCACAGGCGAACTGGCCACGGGCCACCCCACTCGCAGGCTGATCGCGGAGCTCGGCAGGCGCGCCGTCACCAGGATCGACCTGCGCCCGTTGACCGTCGACGACGTCATGGACCTGCTCACAGCCATCGACGGTCACCGCCCCGACCAGGCGCGCGGGGTACGGGTGCACCGCCGCAGCGGGGGCAATCCGCTGTTCGTGGAAGCGTTGAGCACCTCGGACTCTGCCGGTGACCTGCGGACCTTGCTGCTCGAACGGATCACGCGCCGCGCCGAGCTCGAGGCGCTGGCCGTGGCGGGCGCACCCGTGCCCGGCGACCACCTGGTGGGGTTGTGCACCGGCGAGGCGATCGCCGAGCTGATCGACCACGGACTGGTCGTGGCCGGCCCGGACGGGTACGCCGTGCGGCACGACCTGATCCGCGAAGCCGTCTACGACTCGACGCTGCCCGCGCGGCGCAAGCGATTACACGCCCACTTCGCCGCGTTGACACCGGACAGCGCCGTGGCAGCGCAGCACTGGCTCGCCGCGGGCGAGGTCGACCGTGCGCTGCCCGTCGCCTGGCGTGCCGCGCGGGCAGCGGCTCGGCAGAGCGCGTACGACGAACAGCTGCATCTGCTGGAGTTGATCCTGGCGCAGTGGTCCGACGCGCTGGACGTCGACCGCGCCACAGTCATGGAGCGCGCGGCGGAGGCCGCGCTCGCCGCGGGGAAGTCCGCGATCGGGATCGCTCACAGCACGGCCGCGCTGGACCTGGCGACCGACCGGCGGCAGGTGGCCAGGCTGCTGGGGCTGCGCGGCCAGCTGCGCAACCGGGTCGACGGCACCGGCATCGAGGACCTGGAACGGGCGATCGCCATCGCACCGCAGGGGTGGTTGTTCGCGGCGTTGGCGTTCGTCGAGGTCGTGGCCAACCGGCACGACAGCAGCCGGGTGCACGCCCGGCAAGCGCTGCGGATCGCGGACGCGGAGTCGGACAACGGCCTGCGGGCCCGCGCGACGATGGTCACCGCCGCGCTCGACGGCGCGGCGGGCCTGGTCGAGCAAGCCCGGCGGGCTTTCGCCGCCGCGCGTGACCTCGCGGTCGAGGCCGGTGACGACCACACCTTCCTCACCACTTTCCAGTGGGAGGCGGGGCTGCTGGAGGCCGCGGGCGACTACGAGCAGGCCGCTGGGCTCGCCCTGGAAGGCCGCCGGGCAGCGGAACGGCTGGGCCACGGGCGTTCCCGGGCAAGCATGCTCGCTGTGGCGCAGGCGGTGCCGTTGCGGCTGCTCGGCCGCTGGGACGAGGCGTTGGCGCTCGTCGACGAGGCACTCGCGGACGCGCCGCCGCCGCTGTACACCGCTTTCCTGCGCCTGGTCGCGGCGGACATCGCCCGATGCAGGGGTGAGAACAGCCGGTTCGAGGCGTTGATGCGGGGTTTGGCGGAGTTCGCCCGGCACGCCCCGAACGCGGCCGAGGCCACGCTGGAGATCACCATCCAGCGGATCGAATGGGCGCTGGCGCAGGGCGATCCGGACTTGGCCGACCGCGACCTGCGTGACCACCTCGACCTGGCGCACCCGGTCCGCGAGGTGCTGCGCCTCGCTGTCCTCGGCGCCCGCGTCCAACGCGCTCGCCGTGCGTCCGCGCCGCGCAACCGCCGCCTCGCCCAGGAGGTCACGAGCCGGTTCGAGGAGCTGTCCGCGGTCGTGGACGCGGTGACCGGTCCCCGGGCCTACCGGCGCACGTTCCTGGCGCTGGTATCCGACTCGCTGTCCACTTGGGACGCCGCGGTGACCGGGTGGCGGGAGCTGGGCAATCCGTACGAGACA
This sequence comes from Kibdelosporangium phytohabitans, assembly GCF_001302585.1. GTDB lineage: Bacteria > Actinomycetota > Actinomycetes > Mycobacteriales > Pseudonocardiaceae > Kibdelosporangium > Kibdelosporangium phytohabitans. The sequence goes on from NZ_CP012752.1 coordinate 8,309,858, forward strand.
GCGCTGGCGTTGACCGACGCGGGGGCCGCCGCGCTGGTGACCAACAACCGTCCCGGGGCTCGCGCGAGGCTGGACGAGGCCAGGGAACTCGCCACGGCGCTCGGCGCCGCGCCCCTGGTCAGCCGGATCGACGGCCTGGTCAGCCGCAGCAGGCTGGACGAGGTGGCCAAACCCAAGGTCCGCAACGATTTCGGGCTCACCCGCCGGGAGGTGGACGTGTTGCGGGTGCTCGCCCGCGGCCGGTCGAACCAGCAGATCGCCGACGAGTTGTTCATCAGCACGAACACGGTCGCCACTCACGTGGCCAGGATCCTGGTCAAACTCGGGGCCACCACACGCACGGAAGCGGTGGCCCGCGCCCGGGAAACAGACCTGCTGGACTAAGTCGTTCGATGCAGTGCCACACCGAGGATGACCAGGCTGACGCCGGCCAGGTCGGCGGCCGTGGGCAGCTGGTGCAACACCACGAGGCCGATCACGGTCGCCGCCGCGGGCAACAGGCTGAGCATGAGGGCGAAGGTCGTGCGCCGCACTCTGGCCATGGTCACCTGGTCGATGACGTACGGGACGACCGAGGAACACACCCCGACGCCGATCCCGGCCAGCAGCAACACCGGCTGGGCAAAGGAGACCGCGGCGTCACCGATCCCGTGCGGCGTCGCGATCACAGCCGCGACCAGCATGGCAGCACCGAGCCGGTCGACAGCGCCCTCCCCCGTGTTCGCCACGCGATGCCCGAGCGTCACGTACACCATGAACAACGCGCAGTTGACGAACGCGAAGACAAAACCCAGCCACTCGTCCACAATGCGGATGTCGGTGAGGACCGCGACGCCACCGATGGCGAGGAGCAGCGCGAGGCCGTTGCGCCATGACCGCACACCGACAGCCGCCAGCACCACCGTCCCCAGGAACTCGACAGCGCCCACAGTGGACAGCGGCAGCCGCTGGACAGCAAGGTAGAAAACGGTGTTCATCCCGGCCAGCACCGCACCCAGCGCCAGCAGTGTGCGCCTGCCGGAGCTGTCCAGGTCCACCAACAGCCGCCACGGACGTCGCCAGATGGCGAAAACCGCTGCGGCACTGGCGATTCGCAGCCACGCGACACCGGCGACGCCGAGCTGGCCGAAGAGCAGGCTCGCGCACGCCGGGCCCAGGTAGTGGAAGATCGCGCTGACCGCGAACAACGCCGGGACGGGAACCCTGTTCAGGCGCGTGGTCATGCGGCTCACTCTGTCGACCGGCACCGCACCTGTGAATGGCGATTCGAAGGCGTCAGCCGCGAATCGCCTTCAAAAGCGAAGTCAGCGGCCGGTGATCGCGTCCAGTGCGGCCTGGGACGCCTGCTCCGCCGCCCGGTACACGATCAGGCGCTGGTCGGGGTCCTGCAACGAGGTCAGCACTTCGAAGGTGACCGTCAGCAGCCCGCCGACCGGGTGCCGCATCCGCTTGACACCCCGCCCCCTGACCTGCACGTCCTGCTGGGCCCAGAAATGGGCGAACTCGTCGCTGCGGCCGGTCAGCTCGTCGACCAGCTGGGCGAACGTCGGGTCGTCCGGGTACATCGCCCACGCCGCTCGCAGGTCGGCGATGCCTTCCCGGATGATCTGCGCCCTGTCCAGGTAGAACGTGCGCATCGACGGGTGCAGCAGGCAGAGCCACAGCCCGTTGCGCTGCGCCTCCGGCACCTCGCCGAAGTCCAGCACCAGCTTGGTCATCTCGGGGTTCCACGCCAGGATGTCGTTGCGGTGGTTGACGACCATCGCGGGCAGCGGCGACAGGTCACCCAGCAGCCGCACCAGCTGGTCGGCCACCTCGGTCTTGCGCTGCCTGCCCGCCTGGCGCTGCCGGGCCAGGTCGAACAGGTACGCCCGTTCGTCCTCCGACAGGCGCAGCGCGCCCGCGAGGGCGTCGAGCACGTCCGCCGACGGCCGCAGGCCACGGCCTTGCTCCAGGCGTACGACGTAGTCGACACTGACCCCGGCGAGCTCGGCGACCTCTTCGCGGCGCAGGCCCGGCGTCCGCCGCGCGCGCTTGCGGTCCGGCAGGCCGACCTCGCCCGGCGCGAGCCGTTCCCGCCTGGTCCGCAGGAAGGTCGCCATTTCCCTGGTGGTGTCCCCCATCGTGCTCATCACCTCGATAGTACGACTGCCTGGTACTGCCAGTCCCAGGAAAAACGTTCCCTTACCCACGCCGGGCGGTTGGCGCAGCCTTGTCCGTGCAACCACCGACGAGGAAGGACCTGGAAGTGGGCACTCTCTCCCTGGACAGCTACCGGCTGCTCGGCCGCTCGGGTCTGCGCGTCTCACCGCTGTCGCTCGGCACGATGACGTTCGGCACCGACTGGGGCTGGGGCGCCGACACCGGCGAGGCCCGGCGGATCTTCGACGCGTACGTCGACCGAGGCGGCAACTTCGTCGACACGGCCAGCCAGTACACCAACGGCGTGGCCGAGCAGATGCTCGGCGAGTTCGCCGGTGACAAGCGGGAAAGCCTCGTACTGGCCACGAAGTACACGATGATGCGGCGGCCGGGCGACCCGAACTCCGGCGGCAACCACCGCAAGAGCATGATCGCCTCGGTCGAGGCGAGCCTGCGCAAGCTGCGCACCGACTACATCGACCTGCTCTACATGCACGTCTGGGACTTCACCACACCGGTGGACGAGATCATGCGCGCGCTGGACGACCTGGTCCGCGCGGGCAAGGTGCTCTACACCGGCATGTCCGACATCCCGGCGTGGCAGGTCGCCCGGATGCAAACCATCGCGGACCTGCGCGGCTGGGCGCCGCTGGTGGCGCTGCAGATCGAGTACAGCCTGGCCCAGCGGACCGTGGAACGCGACCTCATCCCGATGGCCGCCGAACTGGGCCTCGGCGTGCTGCCGTGGTCACCGCTGGCCAGTGGCGTGCTGGTCGGCAAGTACACCGAAGCCGACCTCAACCACGACGGCGGCTCCAGCGCCGAAGGCACCCGCAAGGACGTGGCCGCGGGCAACGGCGCGCTGACGGCACGCAACCTGGCCATCGCGGACGTCGTGAAAGACGTCGCGCTCCAGATCGGAGCGAGCCCGGCGCAGGTCGCGCTGGCGTGGACACTGCTCAACCCGGCGGTCACCTCGCCGATCATCGGGGCGCGCACTTTCGAGCAGTTCGAGGACAACCTCGGCGCGCTGAACGTCGAGTTCGACGCCGACCACGTGGCGGCGCTGGAGAAGGCCAGTGCCATCGAACTCGGCTTCCCGCACGACTTCGTGGACCTGCCGCTGCCGAGGAGCGTGGTCTTCGGAGACCTCACCGTCCAGTCACGCCGCTGACCCACGCAGGCGGGTCAGTACCCCGGCGACCAGTGCGGCGCGGTCGGGCATGTCGGCGACGAGCACGTGCTCGTGGCGGGCATGGGCGCCCGCGCCGCTGGCTCCGAGGCCGTCCAGCACGGCGACACCCATCGCGGCGACGAAGTTGGCGTCGCTTCCGCCGCCGACGCTGATCGGAGTGAGCGGTCCTCGGATGTCCGTCGCGACCTCGTCGGCGAGGTCGAACAGTCGTTTACTCGGCGGTGTCAGCCGCATCGGCGGCCGGTTCCACCCGCCGGTCACGGACACCCGCACGCGCGGGTCCGTGGCCGACAGTCCGGCGATGACCCCGTCGACCCGGTCGGCCTCGGCCTGCGTGGTGACCCGGACGTCGACCATGCCGCGTGCCTCACCCGCCACGACGTTGCGCGCTGTGCCGCCGGCGATCGTGCCGACGTTGATCGTGGTGCCCGCCGCGCGGTCCTCGGCGGCGACGAGTTGCCCGACGACCTCCGCGAGCGCGTGCACGGCACTGGCCCCGGCTTCCGGGTCGTTGCCCGCGTGGGCCTCGACCCCCCGCGTGCCGAGGGTGAAGACGCCCACGCCCTTGCGTTCGGCTTTCACATCCCAGCCGACGCCCGGTTCCAGCACGAGCGCGGCGAGGCAGCCGTCAGCCGCCTGCTCGATGTACGGCCTCGACACCGGGCTGCCGAGTTCCTCGTCGCCGTTGAACAGCAACGTCACGGTCGGGCACGGCAAGTCCAGTGCCCGCAATGCCCGGATCGCCCAGATCCCGGTGACCAGACCGGCTTTCATGTCGTACACGCCCGGACCGGTCGCTTTGCCGCCGTCCACGTCGAACGGCCAGTCCGCGAGCGTTCCCGCGGGCCACACCGTGTCGTAGTGCCCGATCAGCAGGACGTGCTCGTCCGTGCTGCCCTGGTAGGTCGCGGTCAGCACGTCACCGTGGCCGGGCTGGACGTGCCGGTGCCACTCGTCCGGCGGGCCGAGCCGGTCGTCGAGCCAGGTCCTGATCAGCTCGGCTGTGCTGTCCAGCAACGGTTTCGCCGTGCTCGGCGACTCCGCGGCGACCAATGCGGACAGATCGGCCAGCATCGGGTCGAGCTGACGCGCGCACCATCCGGCCAGTGACACGGGGACCTCCTCAGCGGACCGGCACGCCGGGGCCAAGCGGCAGGCCGATTCCGTACCAGGCAAGGAACATCAGCAGCCACACGCACAGGTTCACCACGGCGATCGGCAGCACGAGGGACATCAGGGTGCCGACCCCGGCGGAGGGCCGGTAGCGGCGGATGAACCCGAGCGCGATGACGAAGTACGGGCTCATCGGCGTGACGCTGTTGGTCGGCGCGTCGGCGATCCGGAACAGCGCCTGCGTGGTCTCCGGCTGGATGTGCAGCAGCATCAACATCGGCACGAGGACCGGTGCGACCAGCGCGTACATCGCCGATCCGCTGGTCAGCAGCAGGTTCATCAGGCTGATCAGCAGTACCGCGCCGATGAAGATGACCACCGGTTGCGCGCCGAGCGAGTCGAGCGCGCGGGCACCGCTGATCGCGATCACCTGGCCGATGTTGGTCCACTTGAAGTAGCCGAGGAACTGCGAGACCGCGAAGAACAGCACCAGCACCGGGACCAGTTCGCGCAGGCCCTGGCCCATCAGGTCGGGGAAGTCCTTGGGGAACTTCATGGTGCCGGCCGTGACGCCGTAGACCGTGCCGATGATCATGAAGAACAGCATCAGGATCACCGCGATGTTGTTCATCAACGGCGAGTTCACGATCGAGCCGCCCTCGCCGCGCAACGGCGACCCGGACGGGACCATCGCCAGCACCACGAGCACGACGTAGGCCAGCGCCGCGAACAGCGCCCGTCGCACGCCCCTGCGCTCGGTCTCCGACAGCGTCATGTCCGGCAGCTCTTCGACGTCGGTGAGCTCCGGCTCGACGGCGTTCATCGCGGCCACCCGCTTGGCCACGACCAGTTCGGTCACCAGCGTGATGCTGACCGCGAGCAGCAGCGAGGACGCCACCGAGAAGTAGTAGTTGGAGACCGGCGTGACCAGGTACCCCGGGTCGATGGTGTGCGCGGCCGACGTGGTCAGCCCGGCGAACACCGCGTCCGAGCCGGTGATCACCAGGCCGATGCTGCTCGCGCCGCCGACCGACACGTACGCCACGACAGCGCCGATCACCGGGCTGCGGCCGACCGCGCGGAAGGCGATCATCGCCAGCGGGATCATCACGACGAACGCCGCGTCGGAGGCGATCTGGGCGAACATCGCGGTCAGCGAGATCGCGAACGTGACCAGCTTGGCCGGCACCCTGGCCAGCGCGGCCCGCATCAGCGCGGGCAGCAGGCCGCTCTTGTCGGCGACCGCGACGCCGAGCATGACCACCACGATCAGCCCGAGCGGCGGGAAGTTCACGAAGTTCTTGATCAGGTCGCCGAGGATCATCCGCACACCGGCGTCGGAGACCAGGCTCTTCACGCCGATCGTCTTGCCGTCGGCCGGTGACACCACGGCGACGTGCAGCAGCGACAGGATCCAGCTGGCGACGACCACCAGCACGCTCATGATCACGAACAGCCAGAACGGGTGCGGCAGCTTGTTGCCCACGCGGTCGACCACGTCGAGCACGCGCAGCACGAACGACGTCACCGAACGCCGCTGTTTGGTCTCCCCGGACATGCCACCTCCTCCTCGTGTCCGGCATCCAACGACGTTATGCAACGTTGTGTCAAGCCCGAGCTTGGCTGTGCACGTTTTGGTCAAGCTACGATGCCGGAGTGCAAGTACTGGATGACGCCGACCTCGACATGGTCGCCGCGCTGCAACTCGCCCCCCGCGCGCCGCTCAACGTCGTCGCCGACGTGCTCGGCACGTCGGCGAGCACGGTCAGCAGGCGGATGCACCGGCTGCGGGAGGACCGGCTGATGCGCGTCATCTCGACCGTGCACTGGCCGCTGTTGCTCAGCGGCAACCCGTACGTGGTGTGGATCCGGTGCGAGCCGGGGAAGGTCGCGGCGGTCGCGGCCGCCGTGCAGGACGTGCCGGAAGCACAGTCCATTTTGGTCACGACCGGTGACGCGGACATCCATTGCACCATATATCCGTTGGTGGGAACGGATCCGCGCAAGCTTCTGACGCGAACGCTGCCCGGCATCGCGGGTGTCGCGTCCGTGCAGTCCCATCTCGTGCTCAGGACCGCGCGGCGGGCCGTGTCGTGGCGGATCGACCGGCTCACCAAGGCACAGGCCGCCGCGCTGGCCGCGTACGCGTCACCGGCCGCCGCGAGCCTCGAAACGCTCACCGATCCGGAGTTCCGGACGTTGCGGCTGCTGTTCGACGACGGCCGGATCTCCGCGGCCGACGTCGCCCGGTCACTGGACGTCAGCAGGTCGACGGCGTACCGGCTGCTCCAGTCGGTGCTCGACGGCGGCGCGGCGCGACCGCGCGTGGAGATCGAACCCGCGGTACTCGGCTACCCGATCACCGCGTTGCTGACGTTCGACGTGCGACCGCGGCACATCCCGGTCGCGCTCGCCGCGCTCGGCGCGCACCGCTCAGGCAGGCTCACGGTGATGACGGCCGGACCCGCGTCGATCATCCACCACGGCGTCTTCCGCGACGAGGAGGACCTGGCCTCGTTCATCACCGACGACGTCGGCGCGCTCGACGGAGTCAGCGGTTTCGCCATGTCCGTCGCGCTGGGCGTGCTGCGCCGCCAGTGGATCGACCGGGACGGCGTCCTGTTGGGACGGCGCAGGCACGACATCCTGCACGGTGCCTACGCGACCGCCGGCTGAGGCACCGCGCCGAGCCTGCCGATCGGGGTGACCTGGTTGAACTGGCGGATCGTGCCGAGGATCTCCGCGCGGCCCTTGATGCCGAGCCTGCGGTACACATTGGTCAGGTGCTGTTCGACCGTGCTCGTCGCGAGGAACAACGTCGAACCGATCTGCCGGTTGGTGTACCCGAAGGCGGCGAGCATGGCCACCCGGCGCTGTGCGGCGGTGAGGTCCGCGAACCCCGCCGGGCTGCGCCCGCAGGTACACCGGCATGTGCAGCCAACCGCTTCCTCTTCGATCATCTCCACCACTCCTGCCGTTCTCGCCGCCCGGGTACCTGGGGCCGTTGGTCCGTGATACCCGGGCGGTGTCCGGTTTCGGTGGAGTCGCTCTCGAAACCCGGCCGAATCACGCCGAGCCGCGCTTGGTCAGCGACACCGGCAGCACCAGCCGCCGGACCGGCGGCTCGTGCCCCGACTGCAGCAGGAGCAGCATCTCGATCATCCGCGCGACCTGTTCGGCCGGATCCTGGTGCACCGTGGTCAGCGGCGGTTCCAGAGCGGGCGCCACGCGCGGGTTGTCGTCGAACCCCACGACCGCGACGTCACCGGGCACGCTGCGGCCCGCCGCCCGCAAGGCCCTGATGGCCCCTGCCGCCATCGGGTCGCTCGCCGCGAAGACCGCGTCGAGGTCCGGTACCCGTTCCAGCAGGTGCCGCATCGCCTGGTCCCCGCTCGACGGGGTGAAGTCGGCCGACTCCGACCGACCTTCCGTCTTCATCCCCGCTGCCGCGAGCGCCTCGCGCCAGCCGGCCAGCCGGTCGCGCGCCGCGCGCTGGCTCTGCGGCCCGGTGATCGTGACGATCCGCTTGCGGCCGTGCGCCAGCAGGTGCTCGACGGCCATCTTCGCGCCCGACCTGTTGTCGTAGTCCACTGTGTACAGGCCTTTGGCGTTCGCGACCGACGAGCCGCCGAAGACGATCGGCACCCGCAACTGCCGCAGCGCCGGCGCGAGCGGGTCGCCCGTGTGCGGCGCGAACACGAGCACTCCGTCGACGTGCCCGCCATCGAGGAACTTCATCGTGCGGGGGATGTCCTGCCTGTTGTCCACGAACATGACCAGCATCTGGCTGCCCCGGTTGGCCAGTTCGCGGAACGCCGCGCGCATGACGACCAGGTAGTACGGGTCGTCGAGGACCTTCGACTCCGGTTCCGACAACAACAACGCGATCGCACCTGTTCGCCTGGTCACCAGCGAGCGCGCCGCCTGGTTCGGCGAGTACCCCAGATCACGCGCCGCCGCCATCACCGCCTCTCTCGCCCTTGGGCTCACGTATGTCTCTTCGTTCAACGCTCGCGACGCTGTCGAGCGAGACACTCCCGCGTAGGCCGCGACATCCTCGAGTGTCGGCCTGCCGCCCCGATCCGGTGGTGCCACGCGATTCCTCCCTGTCTGATTGCGACCACCCTATGGCCCCTCCGGGGCGGTACGCCATGGGAGCGCTTCCCAGTTCGAAGTCCGCGCATGTCCAGTCGTCCGAACGGTGTTCACCACGTGCTCCCAGGAGCGCTCCCAGCCGGTACGGCGCGAAAAAGACGGCGGCACAACGAAGTCCGGGCAGCCCGGCGAGCCGGTCGGCCAGGTCGCGGTACATGAACGATGATGCAGGAAATGCGCGCGGCAGCAGGATCGGCGGGGAGCGACCGGAGTCAGAAGCGACGCCGGTCAGCGATGATCCAGAACAGCAACGCGATCAGGCCGATGGTGGCGCCGAGGACGCACACCCCTGCCCAGCCGGTGTGCGTGTAGGTCACAGTGGACACGATGGCGCCGGTGGCGCTGCCGACGGAGTAGAACACCATGTATCCGGCAGTCAGGCGGCTCTGCGCTTCCGGGCGGGTGCGGTAGATGAGGCTCTGGTTGGCCACGTGGACCGACTGCAGGCCGAAGTCGATCACCAGCACACCGATGACGAGCCCCCACAGCGAATGGGGAAGCAACGCGATCGGGATCCACGAGGCCAGCATCACGGCCAGGCCGATCCCGGTGACGCGCTGCCCGTGTCCGCGGTCGGTCAGCCTTCCGGCGTGCGACGCACCGAGCGCACCGACGGCTCCGGCGAGCCCGAACAGGCCGACCTCTGTCGTGGACAGGGAATACGGCGGCGCGCTCAGCGGAAGCACCATGGGCGTGGCGAGCACGGTGAATCCCATGAAGATCAGCAAGGCGAGAACCGCGCGTGTCCGCAGCACGGCAACCGTGGCGAACAGGGTGAACAGGGATCCGATCAGTCGTGGGTAGGAGATCCGCTCCCGCGGCTCGTCGTCGCGCGGCAGTTTCGTCCACAGTAGAGCTGCCATGACGAGCGCCGCGGCGGCGGCGAGGACGTACACCGAACGCCAGCCCGTCAGGTCGGCCACTGTGCCCGACACCGTCCGGGCCAGCAGGATGCCGATGATGATCCCGCTGGTGACGATGCCGACGATGCGGCCTCGTTCGGACGGGTCGGCCAGGCTCGCCGAGTAAGCGACCAGCACCTGCGTGACGACGGCCAGCGCACCGACGGCCATCAGCCCGGCCAGGAGCACAGGCGCCGTGGGTGCCAGCGCGACGGCGACCAGCGCGAGGGCCGAGAGCACGGTCTGCCCGACCACGAGCCGCCGCCGGTTCACCAGGTCACCGAGCGGGACGATCAGCACCAGCCCGGCCCCGTAGCCGATCTGCGTGACCGTGCCGATGACACCGGCTACGGCCTGGCTCAGCCCCATGTCGGCGCTGACGACTTCCAGCAACGGCTGGGCGTAGTAGACGTTGGCGACCGCCAGCCCGCACGCCACCGCGAACATCGACGCCGTCCGCCGATTCACTGCCACTGCCTGCGGCACAACTCCCCCAGTATCGTGGTTTCAACTTGCTACCACTCAAGCCTCGCATAATGCGGTTGCACTTTGCAACCGGTATGGTTGCGGGGGAACCGACGGGGGCTGCGAGGAGGACACGTGCCGAAGCGGACCAGCCACGAGGACTCGACATGCCCCGTCGCCCGGCCGCTCGACGCGATCGGCGACGGCTGGTCGCTGCTGATCATCCGGGACGCCTTCGACGGCCTGCGCCGGTTCGGCGAGTTCCAGCGCAACCTCGGCCTCGCCAAGAACATCCTCTCCGCCCGGCTGCACAGCCTGGTCGCGCACGGGATCCTCACGACCGTTCCCGCCGGCGACGGCAGCCCTTACCTGGAGTACGTCCTCACCGAGAAGGGGCGTGGGCTTTTTCCCGTTCTCGTCGCTTTGCGGCAGTGGAGCGAGGAGCACTTCTTCACGCCTCACGAGAGTCGGACTCGGCTTGTCGATTCCAGGGATGGTGCTGCTGTCGCTGTGCGTGTTCTATCTCATGACGGCCGGGATCTTCGGCCTGAGGACACGGTTACCCGGCTTTTTCCGGCTTGATTTCTTGCACGGAACAAGCTTTCCCTCGCCGGGGGCTGACCTCTGGGCAGGAGCTTTGGCGTTCTTCCTGTCTCGTGCTCTTTTTGGGTGTCGGTGCCCCTGAAGCCTCTTTCTGGAGTGGCCCTCTGCGCTCACGCTCGGGGTTGGCTCGCGCTCGAGTTGCTGTGACTGGTCTGCGCGCTTGCGCGAACCAAGACGGCTTGCGCACTGCTCTCGTGCGCAAGCCGTCTTGGAGCTGGGTCTTGTGCTTGTGTTCTAGTCGTTCTCGCGTGGACTGTGCTCACTACGTTTTGGTGACAAGTCAGTTCTTGTCGAGCGCTATGGCCACGTCTGTTACTGGCAACGGGAACGCGCCGATCTCAGTCGCGGTGCCGGTCAGCACCTCGACTGCGTAGAACCTGCCGACTCCGGCGACTACGAGTGTGCCGAATGCCGTGTTCGTGGCTGTTTTGCTTCCGGTGAGGTCGCTGTAGATGTCGAGGCCCGCGTCCGTGTCGGCGTCCGGGCCCAGTTTGCCGGTCGGGGCGATCTGGCCGCTGTTGGCGGGTGACTGGATGGCTGCCCTGTCCGTCGAGGTGTTCAGGACGAACAAGGTGGTGTCGGTGTCGGGGTGGAGGTCGTTGTTGGTGTACGCGGCTGCTGTCACCGCTGTCGCTGACAGGTTCGTGTCGGCCGCTGTCACGCCTCCGTCGGTGTCGTGGCGGAGATTCTGCCCTGTGTCGCTGACCACCCGTAGGCGGTTGGCCGCTGGGTTGAAGTCAACACCGAATCTGGTGCCGTGCAGTGCCACTGTCAGTTGCGACACCTTGTGGACCCGGACTGGGTCTTCGGGTTTCACCGGCAGGGTGATCGTGTAGATCCCGCCGTGGTTCGCGACTCCGTAGAGCTTGCCGTCCTGCACCCGGTAGTCGATGCCGATCAGCGATTTGTCGTTGCCGGTCAGGCCTGATACCGACCTGACCCAGTCGAGTTGCTGCGGGGTGTTGGTCTTGAACGCCGCCATGACTGTGCCGTTGGCCAGGATGCCGAACACCTGGAGGCTCGGCGCTGTTCCCGCCGTGCTGCTGGCGGGTACCCCGACGGCCACGGCGGTCGCTGTCGCGGCGGTGAGCACCGCCACCCCGATCCGCCTGGAGAACCGTGAGCCCATTGAGCTTTCCCCTCTCGTGTTCTTCGACGGCACGAAACTATTCGGCCGGACTGGACAGCGGCTGAACGCTTGTCGCGCGAGCCAATTGGGTTCCTGTCCCTTCTCTCTCCCCTGTGGAGATCGGTTCATGGGATTTCTCCGCCGAACGGGGCACCGTGACACGGCTGAACACCGTCGAAGTGAGCTGGTATCGGCGAATTGTCTTGCCGCACGCCGCGAAATCCTCCTACCGTCGCCATCGACGGCTGATCGCGGTGGAGGTGGGCGCGTGCGGGTCCAGGTGCTGGGGCCGGTCCGGGCGTGGTGTTCCGAAGGCGAGCGGATCGACCTTGGGTCCACGGGCCAACGCGCGGTGTTGGGGTTGCTCGCGTTGCACGGCGGGCAAGGTATGTCCCGGGCTGAGCTGATCGACGCGCTGTGGGGCAGGCGGCCACCGGCGACCGCGGTGAACATCCTGCAGACCAGGGTGAAACACCTCCGTCGGCAGCTGGAACCCGGGCGTGCGCCGCGAGCCGCCAGCGGAGTCCTGCCTCGCACGGGCGACGGCTACACGCTGCTGATGGACAGCGACCTGACGCGGTTCCGTGAGCTGGCACCGAGTTCCGACGCACTCTCGGTGAGGCGGGCTCTGCAGTTGTGGCACGGTGCGCCGCTGTCGGACATCCCTGCGCTCGCCGGGCATCCAACTATCCGTGCGGTGGCACGGGAGCGGCATGCTGTCGTCATCCGCTACGGCGAGATGATGATCGCTCGTGGCGCCGCCGCCGATGTGCTGCCGATGCTGGCTGAGGCCGCGGCCGACCAGCCACTGGACGAGGCGGTCCACGCACGGCTGATCCGCGCCTACCAGGCGACTGGCCGGCGCGCCGAGGCATTCGCGGTGTTCCACGCGATTCGCAAGCGGCTCGCGCACGAACTGGGCTCCACGCCAGGGCGGGACCTGACCGCCGCCAACGAGGACATCTTGCGTGGCTGCCCGCCGGGTTTCCCTGTCACGGCAGCCAGTCCCGCGTCGAGGCCTGTTCCGGCTGATGCGCCGGAGTTCGGCCGGAGTGCGGACGGGATCCGGATCCAGGCACTCGGGCCGTTGCGGCTGTGGCGCCACGGTCGCGTACTCGACCTCGGGTCAGGCGGTGTCCGGGCGTTGCTGGGCATCCTCGCGCTCGACTGCGGGCAGCCGACGTCACGCGCGGACATCGCGGAAGCCTTGTGGCACGAAGAACCACCGCCGAGCGCGACCAACGTCATCCAGGCGTACGTCCGCAAGCTGCGCCGGCTCCTGGAGCCGGACAGGCACGCCCATGGGCACAGCTCGCTCGTGCCGAGATCCGGCGACGGCTACACACTGCTCGTGTCCGATGTGGACGTGCCGCATTTCCGGATGTTGCTGGAGGGCGGCGGCACCGAGCGGCTGGGTGCCGCACTTCGGTTGTGGCAGGGCCCTCCGGTCGCCGACGTCCCCGCTCTCGCTGGGCACAAGAAGGTTCTCGCGCTGACCGAACAGCGCCGGGCCGCGGTCGCGCGCTACGGCGAGGTGATGATCCGGTCGGGGTCCTCCGCGGAGGTCATCGGCATGCTGGAGGACGAGGCATCCGGCCGGCCGCTGGACGAAGCCGCACTGGCCCGTTTGATCCGCGCCTACCGCGCGGCTGGGCGGAGTGCGCAGGCCTTCGACGCGTATCGCACGGCCAGGCAGCGGCTGGCCGATGAGCTCGGCGTCGACCCGGGGCCCGAGCTGATCGCCGCCCGGCCCAGTGAACGAGCGGTACCGGCTCAGCTGCCCGCCGGTGTGCGCGGGTTCGTCGGGCGTGGCGCTGAACTGTCCGAACTGGACAATGTACTGGCGCTTCACGGCGCTGACGGCGTGGTGTGCCTCGTGTCCGGGAGTGCGGGCGTCGGCAAGACGGCGTTCGCAGTGCGGGCCGGGCATCGGCGGCAGCGATTTCCCGGTGGTCAGCTGTACATCGACATGCGCGGCTTCGACTCCCGGAAGCCGCTGGCCGCCGGGGACGCGTTGGTCCGGCTGCTGGGCGCGCTGGGCGTCACCGGCAGGGACGTTCCGGCCGACACAGCCGGCCGTGGGCGGTGGTTGCGGCAGGAGATCACGGGCAAGGGCGTGCTACTGGTGGTGGACAACGTCAGCGCGGCCGGGCAGGTTCTGCCGCTCCTGCCGTGCCCACGGTCGTGCGCGATCGTGGTGACCAGCCGTGACACGCTGCCCGAGCTGACCACGCACTGCCATGTCGAGCTTGGCCCCCTGTCCCGTGCGGAGGCGCTCACACTGCTCACGAACGTGGTCGGCGAGCGGGCGCGAGCGGAGCCGGAAGCCGCCGCAGCGCTCGTCGAGCAGTGTGCCCGGCTACCTCTGGCACTCCGCGTGGCCGCTGAGCTCGTCGTGTCACGCACGGTCGTCCCACTGTCCGGGCTGGTCAAGGAACTAGCCGATCGTGACCGGCGGCTTGAGCTGTTCGACGACAGCGGGGACCACCGGACCGCGGTCGGTGAGGTGTTCTCCTGGTCGTACCGGCACTTGAGCGACGCCGCTGCCCGCGCGTTCCGGCTGCTGGCCCTGCACCCGGGGCTGGACACGGACACGTCCGCCGCCGCGGCGCTGTTCGGCACCGGCACGAGCGAAGCCCGGCGGCTGCTCGAAACGCTTGCCCGTGCGCACCTCGTCCACGCCACAGGCGCTGATCGGTGGGGAATGCACGATCTGCTGCGGGCGTTCGGCTCGGCTCTCGGCAACGACGACCAAGAGGCGCTGGGGCGCTTGTTCGATCACTACGTCGAGACGGCCGCGGGCATGGCCGTCGACCTGGAGAGCACGGCCAGCCGCACGTGGCTCGACGCCGAACTGCCCAACCTGACCACGATCTGCGTGTACACCCCGCCCCGGCAGACCGTCCGGCTGGCCACCGCGCTCTACCGCTACCTCGACGGCGGCCGGTACGCCGAGGCGCAAACGATTCACGCGCAGGCAGTACAGGCCGCGCTGCGATTGAACGACCTTTCCGCGCAGGCACACGCCGTCACCAACCTCGGCAGCGTGCACTGGCACTCGGGGCGCTACGGCGAAGCGGCCCAGCATTACCGCCGTGCGTTGCGGATGTACCTGGCGGCGTCGAACCGGGCAGGCGCGGCCAGGGCGTTGACCAGGCTGGGCAACGTCGAGGAACAGACCGGCCAGTACCAGCACGCCGCCACCCACCACGCGCAAGCGTTGGCGCATGCCCGTGCCGCGAAGCACGTGAGCGCCGAAGCACGCGCGCTCACAAACTTGGGCATCGTCAGCGAACGCCTCGACGAACTCGACACCGCGGCGGATCTGCACGAGCAAGCGCTTGACGTCTTCGTGAGCCTCGGTGACTGGGTCGGTGAAGCCGTGGCACGGACCAGGCTCGGCATGATCGCGATGCGGACCGGTGCCTACGAGCGGGCGATGCGCCAGCACGAACGTGCCCTCGCGATCGCCCGCGACTCCGGGCACCTGCGGGGCGAGGCGCATTCCCTGATCAACATCGGTGACGTGCACCTGGCGCGGAACTTCTACGCGCGGGCCGCCACCCACTACTCGGACGCTCTCGCGTTGTGTGAGCTCACCGGGCACGAATACGGTCGCGCCACGGCGTTGAACGGTCTCGGCGACGCGTTCGACAGGACGGGACGACGTACCGAGGCGCGGCGCAATTACACGGCAGCGCTGGCGGTCGCCGTCAAGATCGGGGACGTCGACGAGCAGGGACGCGCACACGCCGGGCTGGCGCGTTAGGCCGTCACCATTCCCAGGTCCGCACCACCTCGTCGATCCGGCCGGTGCCCCACGCGCCGCAGCCGATCATCAGCCGGTACCGCAGCCGGAGCGTCTCGTCCGCGGGCAGCCGCAACGGTTCGTAGAACGCCAAGGACGGGTTGACCACGGGATACGGCTCGTTGCGCACGAACCACCGGCCGCTCGGGTTGGCCGGGTCGCCCTGGATCACCACGGTGGACATCCGGTCGACCTCGTCGTGCGCACCGACGAACGCCAGCCAGTCCGCGCGTGCGCCCATCAACTCCGGGCCGGTGCGGCCGTCCGGAGCCAGGATCGTGCCGCCGGTGAACGACCGCGGGCCGCGCCAGAAGAACCCGCAGTACCCGGCCTGGTCGCGGCCGAACACGGTCGGGCTGCCGAACTCCAGCGCCTCGCCGCGCACGTTGTGCAGCTCGAAGGTGAGGTCGAGCCACCAGGAGTCGTAGTCGAACACGTAGTCGATCGTGCGCCGCTCGGCGATCCACTTCTCGCCCGCCGCCGTGATCCAGTCGATCTCCTCGGTCCACGCGCCGGTGAACCCCCGGTGCACCAGCGAGCCGACGTTGGGCAGCACCCGGTAGCCCTTGCCGGTGACGTACGAGGCGCCGCCCCAGAAGTTCTGGCCGGACAGGTGGGACGCGGTCATCGCGAGCCCCTTGTGCCAGCGGTGGTCGTGCGGCCGGTAGCCGGTGACGACGTCGCCGTCGAGGCTCCGCAGCGGGTGGAAGCTGGGGCACGGGCACTCGAACGCGGGGGTGTCCGGGCGGTAGGTGTACCGGAACAGAGCGGTGTGCGCGCCCATCAGCGTCAGCGTGCGCCCGTCGTCCACAAGGGTCACTCGGTCACTCCGTCCATCCGGTGGTAGTACGGGTCGTCCGGGCCGATGTCGCCGCGCCGCACCGGCTGCCCGGTGAAGGCGGACCGGTAGATGGCCGCGACGAGTTCCAGCGCCTCGCGTCCTTGCCTGCCGGACAGCGGCGGCCGTTCGCCCTTGGCCATGGCGTCGAGGAAGTACGGCAGCTGCGCGGTGTGCGAGCTGGTCACGTCCTGCGGGAGGTCGGTCCACGACGCGATCCGTTCGGCGTCACGCACGTGCACCGCGGGGGTGTATCGCCAGTCGGCGTTCGTGTAGCCGTACAGGTGTGTCAGTTCCACCGTCGCGTCGGTGAGGTCGACACGGATGTAGCTCTCCTCCCGCGGTGACAGGGTGCTGTTCACAATGGACGCCATGGCGCCGCCGGCGAACCGGACCGACGCCATCGACACGTCCTCGGTGTCCACCGCACGGGCCAGCCGCCCGGCCATCGCGCGGACTTCCTCCCACTCCCCCAGCATCGCCAGCAGCAGGTCCATCTGGTGGATGCCGTGGCCCATCGTCGTCCCGCCGCCCTCGGTCTCCCAGCGGCCCCGCCACGGCACGTCGAAGTAGGTCTGGTCGCGGTACCAGGCCGTCGTGCACACGGCCACCAGCGGCTGCCCGAGCGCGCCGGAGGAGATCAGGTCGACGGCGTTGCGGGCGCCGGAGCCGAAGCGGTGCTGGAACACCACGCCCGCGTACGGCCCGCCGCCGGTTTCCGCCGCCTCGATCCGGGCGTACTCGGCCAGCGACAAGCAGGGAGGTTTCTCCAGCAGCACCCACGCACCCGCTTCGAGGGACTGGACGGCGATGTCGGCGTGGGTGGCGGGCGGGGTGCAGACGATCACCAGGTCCGGGCGGCAGTCGGACAGCATGTCGGCCACCGACGTGTACGCCGACGCGATGTCGTACTGGCTCTGGAAGTCCGCGAGCCGCTCGGGGTCGCTCTCCACCGCGGCGACCAGGTCCACCCGATCGGCTGACGCACGCAGTGCCGGGAGGTGCGAGGTTTCCGCGACCACCCCGCAGCCGACGATCGCGGCCTGGAACCTCTGCTGCTGTGTCATCGGTGTCCTTCGATCTGTGCCCGCGGTCTCACCGGAATGATCTTGACGGTCGGTGGCCGGTCAGTCCAGTTGCCGCCCGGTCATGGTCCGACGGTAACGCGGTACCCGTCCGCGCTGCGGGCAACGGCCGGGTGTGCGAGTCTCGAAGTACCGGAAACCCGTTGCGACGAAAGGGACTCCCGTGCGGATTGTGCTCATCGGGACCGCGTGCGTTGTTCTGCTCGCCGCTGGCTGCGGCCAGCCGAGTCCGGGAAGCGCGACCAGCCCGTCCACCCGATCGGGGACGCCGGCCGGGGCGAAGGGCTCGTGGACCATGCCCGACCTGGTCGGCAAGAAGCTGCAGGAGGCGCAGGACACCGTCCAGCGCGTGAGCGGCAACCCCCTGTTCCTCACGCAGTCGCACGACGCGAAGCGGAAGGGCCGTCAGCAGGTCGTCGACGGCAACTGGAAGGTGTGCAGCCAGAACGTGGCGGCGGGGACGACGGTCAACGCCGACACCGTGATCGACTTCGGGGCGGTGAAGCTGGAGGAGGAGTGTGACTGACCCGTCCTTGCCCCAGCCGGGCACGATCACTTAGGTTAGCCTAGCTTACGAGTTAGGATGATGTGGTCATGTCGAGAGCCAAGCCGCCCGAGCGCAGGAAGATGATCAGGGCGACGGTCGCGCGGACGAGCCGGATCAGCCGGAACTTCGTGACGGTCACGCTGACCGGCGAAGAACTGGCCGAGTTCGAACACCAGGGCTTCGACCAGTGCGTGCGGCTGTTCTTCCGGCGCGACGGCCAGGACATCCTCAACATGCCCACGTTCTCCAACAACGCGTGGCTGGCCCAGTTCCTGCTGACCCGCGTCACCAACCGCCCATGGGTGCGCAACTACACGGTCCGCGCGTTCCGCACCGACCCACTGGAAATGGACATCGAGTTCGCACTGCACGGCGACACAGGTCCAGCGTCGGTGTTCGCGACAAGCGCCCAGCCCGGTGATCCCGTGGGCATCTTCGACGAAGGAATCGGCTACCTGCCCGCGGCGGACGCGGCACGCCAACTGATCGTCGCCGACGAAAGCGCGGTCCCAGCGGCACTGGCGATCCTCGAAGGCGCCCCGGAAACGCTGCAAGCTGACGTGTACCTCGAAGTTCCCGACGCCGACGACATCCGCGAAGTCGAAACACCGGCGGATGTGACCGTGCACTGGCTTGCCCGGAACGGGTCAGGTGACGTTCCGGGCAATCTTGCCTTGCGGACGCTTAGGAGTAGTTCTTTTTCTGTCGTACCTCAGTATACGTGGGTTGCCGGGGAGAGTGCTTTGGTTACCGGGGTGCGTCGGTATCTCGTGCAGGAGGTTTCCGTGCCTCGATCTACCGTGACTTTTATCGGCTATTGGCGGTATGGTCGGGCCAGCCCTGGCTGATTTTTCTTTTTGCACGGAACGAGATTCTCCCTCGCCGGGGGTGGACCTCTGGGCAGGCACCCCTTTGCGCTTGCGCGCGGGCTGCGTTGGGTTGGTTTCTCGCTTGTGCTCGCTGCTGTGGCTGGTTCCTGTGCATGTCCGCTCACTGTTGTGGCTAGCCCTGCGCTTGAGCCGCCGTGGCCGGTCCGCTCGCCGGGCGAGCTGGGTCTGCGCTGGCATTTCTGGGGATCATGTCGGAAAACCGCCAGCTCTGGTGTTCCTTCCCTGGTGAGGTTGGGTCATGCTGTCTCGTCCGTTGTGTAATCGGGTTACGCCTGCGGGAGACCTGGTTGCCACTGAGCACCGGGGGACCCTGTTCGGCAACCGGGGTGTGCTGCACAACGATGACCTTGTCCTTGTGCGGCGGCATCAGGTTCGGCGGTGGGTTGTGTGCGTGTTGGAGTTTCGAGGGCGTCGGCGTCAGATGATGCAGCCTCGTCGTTATACCGAGTTGTTTTTTCACGACGAGGCCGTTGCTCTCTCTGCTGGGCATCGGCCGTGTGCTGAGTGCAGGTACGGCGACTATCAGAGGTTTCGTCGTGCGTGGATGGTCGGGTTGGGGTTGTCGCGGCTGCCCAGCGCGGATGAGATGGACGTCGTTCTGCATGGGCAACGCGGTGTCGCTGATGGTGTTCGTTCGACGCACAAGGCTGAGTGGGATGAGCTGCCCGATGGGGTTTTCGTTCTGCGGGACGGCGGCTTCTGGCTCTTGCACGAGCGGCTGTTGTGGCCTTGGACGCCCGCTGGGTATGGGTCGCCTCACGAGTTGTTCGCTGGTACTGCCGAAGTGTTGACTCCTGTGGCCACTGTGGCCACCATTGGAGCCGGGTACCGGCCGGGGGTTTCCCTTCCCTGACTTGACATGGTGTTCACCGTTGACAATGGGTACTTTCGTTGTCCCTTGGTCGTTCTTTCGATGGACGCCCTCTTCCCCTCTTCGGTTCTAGGGTCACTTCCATTGTTCGTTCAGGGAGGGACACCGTGGGGGTCAAGGTCAAGCTCAACGCAGTAAAGGTCGTCGGTGTCGTCGCCGCATCCTTTCTTGTCAGCAGTGGGTTCTCCGCCAGCGCGACCGCCGAGTCCGCGTTGTCCGGCGACACCGTCTTCCTGCCCAACGTGGACGACGATCAGCGGCGTTGTCATGTCGCACCTGCTGATCTCGATGCGCTCGGCGGTGAGGTCGACGCCCGGCTTGCCGCGTGCAACGACGCTGCTGACGATCGTGTCAACGGGTATCGCGATGAGGCTGATCTCGCGCGGGTGCGGGTCGGGCGTGGTAGCGGTGGGCGGTCCGGGGTGATCAGTGTCGACGCGCAGGCACGGGTCTTCGTGAAGCGGCACAACGGTTTTTCCCCGGATACGCGGTTGTCCGCCGCCGAGTTGCGGTCTGGTGCCGAGCTCGGAGTCGAGGGCAAGGACGTCCTCCGGGACCGCACCAAGTGGGACGGGTGGGTCACGGTCACCCTGACCGTCGACGACCGGGTCAGGGCACGGCACCGCATGCGGGTGGCTCCCCTGATCCTCCAGAACGACCTGCAGCCCGCCACCACTGTTTTCGCCGCGCGTCCCAGCACCGGGCCGGGGTGGGTCCAGCGGCCTGGCCCTGGCTCGCTTCCCGAGTTCCCCGCGCGGTTCCCCGGCGACTTCGACAAGTTCAGCACCCCTCTTCGCCAGGAAGCCCCCGATGTCCGGTTCGTCAAGGGCACCGAATCCTGGTGGAAGGACGTCTGGTGGCAGGACCTCTTCGAACCCGCCACCGCCAGCATGCCCACCCGGCACGGCGTGCAGACCATGCGAGTCGCCATCCGATCCGCGAACGTCTTCCAGGTCCCCGACGGCAAGGGCGGCACTGTCCCCACTCCCCGGCCGGCTGGGCGGCTGGTGTTCCGCGACCTTCGCGGGCCGGACGTCGGCGTCGTGCAGCAGTACACGCTGGAGGACCGGCACTTCGTCCACGACCAGCGCAACGCCACCGGCAACATCGAGTCGTTGCCCCCGTACCGCGGTTTCCCGCAGGGGCGCATGGTTCACGGCACCGGCTTCGACAACCGCCTCCAGCCGGACAAGGCGTTCATCACCATGCTCAACGCTCAAGGGCAGCAGCCCCCGGTGGTCATCGACACCTCGTGGCTCGTTGTCGGTCACGCCGATGAGACCATGCACGTCGTCCGCGCCGACAACGCGCGTGGGTGGACGCTGGTGGTCGCCGACCCCAGACTGGCCGAGCGTCTGCTGCGCGAGGTCCCCCGGGACACCGAACTCCTGGCCGGCACCAGCGCCGATCACAAGCCCACGGCCGGTGAACTGCTCGGCAACCCGGCATTCGTCGGCGACAACCAACAGGCCGCGCGGCACATCGACGACCAAGTCAAGATCATGCTCGCCGAGACCGGACTGCGGGCGGACGAGCTGATCCGCGTACCGGTCCTGTTCTTCAAGGCACCCGAAGTCCCCCTCTTCATGGCGTTGACGCCGGGAATCCCCAACGGGCTGTCGCTGACCGACCGCGTGTTCGCCGCGCCCGACCCGCATGGGCCTGTCGTCGGCGGCAAGGACGTCTTCCGGCAGGCCACCGAACGCGCCATCGCCGCGTCCGGTGTCCGGATCCGGTGGGTCGACGACTACCTGTGGGCGCACATCGGCGGCGGTGAGGTGCACTGCACCACCAACGCCTGGCGGGACACCAGTTCCGCTCGCCCGTGGTGGAAGTAGCTACGCGACTTCCGGGAGACGTGCCGCCAGCTGCGCGGCCAGCCGTGATCGCGTGTCGCTCAGCTCCACGCTCCTGCCGTGGGACTGGGCGACGCGCAGCGCGGAACGCAGCCGTGCGCGGTCTGTTGTGGACATCTGGTCGAGCATCCGGTGCGCCACCTGCAGAGCGAGCAGTTGTTCCAGGGGGCTGCGCGGGTCTCGCACTCCGTCGGCCACGATGTCCGCCGTGCCCAGGTCCGGGCGGGCCCTGATGATCACCAACGCGATCAGGCGACGGCCGTCGTCGCCGGTGCGCGACCACCGTGGATCCGCAACGAGTCCCAGGCGCAGTACTCGGACGCGATCAGCTCCGGCCTGCACGTCGTCGCGGACGCCGTCTCACGTGTCGAACGGTGATTCCGTGTCCTCTTCGCCGGGCTCCTCGATGTCGAATCCCACCCGGATCTGGATGCTGTGCGGCTCGGTCAGCTCGTCGAAGATCTCCAGCGCGCGGCGCCAGTTCTGGTGGCCTTCGACGTGATCACCGGTGGCGTAGCAGACCACGCCGAGGTGGTGGTGGGTGATCGCTTCACCGCGCCGGTCGTTGATCTCCTGGCGCAGGACGAGCGCCTGGCGCAGGTACTGTTCGGCCGCTTCGAACTCACGGGCGCGGTAATTGGCGCAGCCGAGGTTGTCGAGTGTGTTGCCCTCGGCGAAATTGTCGCCGATCTCCTGGGAGATCCGCAGCGCCTGGTTGTAGTAGCGGATCGCTTCCTCGTGCCGTTCCAGGTCTTCGCAGACGTCGCCGAGGTTGTCCAGCACCGCGCCTTCGCCGTAACGGTTGTCGATCTCGCGGCAGATCCGCAATGCCTTCTCGTAGCATTCGATCGCCTGTTCGGAGCGGCCCAGTTTGCGGTGGATGTCACCGAGGTTGCTCAGGGTGTTGCCCTCGCCGTACCGCTCGCCCAGTTCACGCCAGATCTGCAGGGCCTGGCGGTAGTACTCGACGGCGTCGTCCAGCCGTCGCAGGCCGCGGTAGGCACCGCCGAGATTGCGCAACGCGCTGCCTTCGCCGTAGCGGTCGCTGATCTCGCGGAACAGCTCCAGCGCGCGCTGGTAGCACTCGATCGACTCGTCGAAGTGCCGCAGTTTGCGCAGGGTGTTGCCGAGGTTGTCCAGTGTGCTGGCTTCGCCGTAGCGGTCGCCGATCTCGCGGCGGATCTGCAGCGCGCGCTGGAAGTACTCCGCGGCTTTGGTGAACCACCGCAGGTCGTAGTAGGCGATGCCGAGGCTGTTGAGCGTCCACGCCTCCGCGTACGGGTCGGCGAGTTTGCGGGCGGCCTGCAGCGCGATCTTGTGCACGCTGATCCAGTCCGCCCAGTGCTTGCGCAGGTTGAAGAAGCCCAGCAGCGCGGCCGGGAGCTTCCACGCGACCGCGTACTCCCCCGTCTGCTCGGCCTGCCTGGTCGCGGCGACCAGGTTGGCCCGTTCGGCTTTGAACCACGTCAGCGCCTCGTGGTACGTGCCGAAGGCCTCCGGCTGCTGCTCATCGGGCACCTGCGGCAGCGCCGCGCGACGGCGTTGCGGGGCCAGCAGCCGGGCGGCGGCGTCGGCGCTGTAGAGGTACCAGCTCAGCACCCGGCGTACGGCCTCGTCGCGGTCCTGTTCGGATTCGCTGTCCAGCGCGCACTCGGCCGCGTACATCCGCAGCAGGTCGTGCAGCCGGTACCGGTCGCGGCCGACCTCTTCCAGCATGTGCGCGCTCGCCAGGGTGTCCAGCAACTGCCGGGCTTTCGCGGGCGCCAGACCGGCGAGCGCGCCTGCCGCGGCGATGCTGACCTCCGGCCCCGGGTGCAGGCCCAGCAGCCGGAACAAGCGCGCGGCCTCCGGCTGCAATGCGTTGTAACTCCACGAGAACACTGTCCGGACCGCGGTCGCCTCGTCGCCGTTGGACAGCTGGTCGAGACGGTCGTGTTCGGCGGACAACCCGCGAACCATGTCCGCCAGCCGGAGGCTTTCGTGGACGGCACCGCGTTCGGCCACGATCCGCAACGCCAACGGCATGTAGCCGCAGAGCCTGGCCAGTTCGACGCAGGCATCCGGTTCCGCGGCCACTCTCGCCTCGCCGACGATCTCGGTGACCAGCGCGATCGCGTCCGGTTGCGGCAGCACGTCCAGGTTCACGCGGACGGCGCCGTCCCACGCGATCAGCCCCTCCAGGCGGTTGCGGCTGGTCACGACGACGAAACAGGTCGAATGGCCGGGTAACAGCCTGCGCACCTGCTCGGCGGTGCGGGCGTTGTCGAGCACGATCAGCACCCGCTGCCCGGCCACCACCGACCGGAACAGCCTGGTCTGCTCGTCCAGGTCGGCGGGGATGCGCTGGGCGTTGACCCCCAGCGCGCCAAGGAGCTTGCGCAACGCGTCGGCCTGGGACATCGGCCGCTGGTGCGGGTCGAAACCGCGCAGGTTCAGGTACAGCTGGCCGTCGGGGAACTGCGCGGCCACCTGGTGCGCCCAGTGCACGGCCAGCGCGGTCTTGCCGATCCCGGCGGGCCCGTCGACCACGGCGACACCGACCGCGTCGCGCAGCGAGTCCAGCCGCTCCAGCTCGGTGGTCCGGCCGCTGAAACCGGGCACGTCGTGCGGCAGTTCCCTCGGCGAATGCCACTCCACCTTGGCCGGGCGGACCGGCACGACCCGGCCGACGACCGTGCGCACCAACGGCTGCAGGCGGTCGATCAGGCGCTGGCGCGGCTGGCCCGGCGGCAGCGCCGGGTACTCGGCGGCGGGCAGCTCCTGCGGCCGGAAGTCCCAGTGCTCGCGCAGGCCCTCGCCGTCGTGCAGGGTCCCGGCCACCGCCGGGTCGGCCGGCATGCCGTAGCGGCGGATCTCCACGTCGACGTCGGCCATGGCCTGGCCGGGCTCGGACGTGGGCAGCACCAGGTCCTCGGGCAGCCGGATCCAGGCCGCGGTGGCCGACTCCTCCTTCACGCCGACGAAGACCTCGCGGTACGTGTCCGGCCGGATCGCCGGGTCGGGCTCGACGACCTGGCGGTAGAACCAGTCGGAGACCATCAGCGAGAACACGCCGCGGGACGCGGCCAGCACCGCCTTGAGCACGGGCGCGTCCAGCATGCGGCAGGTGAAGTTGACCGTGTGACCAGCGATTCCGTGGTCGTCGAAGTCGATTTTGCCGACGTGCACGGCCACCCTGAGCCGGATCTGCGCCTCGACCGCGTAGATCGCGTTGTTGCGGCGCAGCGCGGCGGCCAGCCGGTGCGGCAACTGGTCGACCAGGTTGGTGTGGGCGACGTCCGGCGGGACGAGGACGAGCACGCCGTCGCCCCGGTCCTGGCTGGTGTCGCAGTCCCGCCACGGGATCCCGGCTTCGTTGAACCCCTGTTCCAGCGACTCGTACAGGTTGCGGCGCACGGCCGACTGCTGCAGATCGGTCCGGCTGGAGAACCCCTCCACGTCGACCGCGACGATCGCGCGGTGCACACCGATTCGAGGCATGTCTGTCCCTCCCCTCAAGACAACCCCCGGGAAACACCGGCCCGGAAAGGGTCTACTACACAGTAACCCTTTGATCGACTGCACACCGAACTCCGGGTGGATCCGACAAGTGAGCAGACCGCGACCACGGATGTCAAGGGCACACGACACACAGCACGGCGGAATCCCTTCGCCCCACGGCGTTTCCCGTCCACACCGGACGATCCCGATCTGACCGTCCACTATGGAAGATCAGGCGATTGCCATACCCGGCAACACACCCACCGCGGACACCGCGTCGGCCGCGCGGTACGTGGCCAGCGCGAGGCTGTCCGCGTCAAGCGCCGTCCGGGGATTGGGGATCGCGAGCACGGTCATGCCCGCCGCGTGCGCCGAGCGGACACCCCAGCCGGAGTCCTCCACCGCGAGGCAGCGCTCCGGCGCGACGCCGAGCCGGGAGGCAGCCAGCAGATACGAATTGCCGCGGGTGGCGTCCTCTCCGGTCACCACGACCGCGAAGTACGGCGCGAGCCCGAACGCGCCCGTCACGGCGAGGACATACCGGCACGGCGCGGCCGACACGAGCCCGACGGGCCCGTGGCCCGCGGCGGCGGCCACGAGTTCGACGGCCCCGCGCAGCGGCCGGACCCTGCCGACAGCCACCGCCTCGACCATCCACGCCGTGCACGCGGTCACGGCCCGCTGCGGCGTCAGCCCCGGGCACCGGCCCGCCACGTACCGGCTCCACCTGGCGACGCCGTGGCCCTGGATGGCGGCCCAGTCACGAGCGGTCCACAGGTAACCGTGGCGCGCGGCGATCCAGCCGAACGCCTCGTTCCACGCCGCCGCGCTGTCCGCGAGCGTCTCGTCGAGGTCGAACACTGTCGGATATCCGCGCTCGGGTTCCACCGTACGATCTCCGCCTCTCCGGGGCCGCTGGTGATCATGATCGGCCGGTGCGGAGTTCACGGCTGGCTGTGCGCGGGAAGATCACTCGGCCGAGTGGCCGAAGTGTCCGGCCCTCGCATTCCGCCGGCCGGAACGCGGAAAACTCGGAAAGCCTTCCCACGGGTGCGACAATCGGGAAAGACGGGTGAACGCGACCATCGGATCCGACTTGTGGCATTGCTCTCGAAGTCGCTCCAGGATGGACGGGACATGGCGCCTGGGCCATCATGCTTCGAAGTGATACCGCTGTAGCCGACTGGGGGCGCTGATGCTGCGGGTGCATTTCACAACCGAAGACCTCACCAGGGTCCGCCTCCGGGCTGAGCCGCACCCGCTGTGGGAGGTGCTGCTGAGCCTGCACCTGCTGCAGACGCGGCACGGCGCCGCGGTGTTCGGGCCGTGGCGGCGCGGTGCGCGTGGCGCGTTGTGGCCGTCCGGGGACATGCTCACCACACTGGCGCCACCGAAGGGCTACTCACCGGATTTCCTCACGCCGGATGTGGACAGTTCCGATCTGGACGAGGGGCTGGAAGCGCTACTGGGCACGAGCAGCCGCACGCTGCGCACCGACATGAGCAGGCTCGCCGAGCAGACCAGGCTGCCGGGGTGGGCGGCCCGGCTGGCGTCCGGCGACGCGGAGATGATGCGCAAGCTGGCCGACCGGATCCGGCACTACCACGCCAAGGTGCTGCTGCCGCACACCCAGGTGGTCAAGTCCCACATCGCCGCCGAGTGGTCCCGCCGCGCCGAGGCGACCATGGCGCACGGCCTCGAGTACGTACTGTCCACTTTGCACCCGTCGATCCGGTGGACGGCCCCGGTGCTCGAAGTCGGCTACCCGGTCGAGCAGGACCTGCACCTGCGTGGCCGCGGTCTCGTGCTCGTGCCGTCGTTCTTCTGCTGGCAGACACCGATGACGCTCGTCGACACCGCGCTGCAGCCGGTGCTGGTGTACCCGGTGGACCCGGTCATCGGCTGGGCGTCGCCCGGCCGATCCGGCGCGTCGCCGACCCAGGAGACCCTGGTGGCGTTGCTCGGCCGGACCAGGGCCACGGTGTTGCAGACGATCGCGGACCGGCCCGGCCTGAACACGACCGAACTGGCCCGCGCGAGCGGCACGACACCGTCCGGCGCGTCACAGCACGCGGCGGTGCTGCGGGACGCGGGACTGGTGATCACCCAGCGGCGCAACGGATCTGCCGTGCACTCGCTGTCCGGGCGAGGGGCCGTGCTGCTTGACCGTCCGGCTCTCCGGCATGGCCGTGGAGAGCCGGACGGCAGCGTCGATCAGGCCGAGTAGCCCTTCGGCGGGATCAACGTCGCCAGCTGGTTGAACGAAATCCAGTACTGCTGGTATCCGCCGAAGTTCGCCGGGTCGGCGATCTTCACACTGGAGTTCGAGCTGTCATATCCGATGACCGTGAAGTAGTGCCACACGGTGTAATTCGGGTAACCGGGCGGGTGATTGTTCGCGGGTGCGACGATATTGGCGACAATGGCCCATCCCCGGTCGATGTCGTAGACGACATCGCGCCACAACAAGTCACGCTGGGCTTGCGTCGGCGGGTCGTTGGGCATTTCCTTCGTCTCGTAGTAGGTGGTGCCCAGCCGGTTGTTGAGCACCCGGGTGACCTGGCCGATCCAGTCCGTGCCGTTGGTGGTGGTCGGCAACTGGTTGGCCAGCTGCTGCTGGCTGGGCAGGTTCCCGGTCTTCGCCGAGAGGGCGATCCGCGTCGCGGCCGGCCCGCACCAGTAGCCGGTCTGCTGGACCTGGTACTGGATGTTGAGCACCCTCGCGGCCTGGACGCCGTACACCTTCGCGGGCGGGGGCATGGCCCGCACCCACGCCGGAGCCGGTGCGACGTCCGTGGCGAGGATGCCGTTGCCGTTGTCGGAACTCGCCGCTGCCGCCACGGGCGTGCAGGCCAAGCCTGTGGCGGTCGCGACGGCCAAGAGCAGGGTCGTGAGTCTCATTCGCCGATTCCTTCTTTGGCAGGGAATGAAAACGGCGGCGCCAACCTGATACTCAGGCTGACGGTTGGTTATTAACATGACAAGGCGTTTCAGCTAGGGCTGAATCCACCTGGTGGGACGCTGAAACCGCTCCCAGACGGTGTTACGGATCGATCTCCCGGCTCCGCGCACCCGGCAACTCAACTGAAGTGGTAGTCGCCGCCCTGCGGGACCTCGGGTGGCGGAGTCCGCCGGAAGTGCGCGTTGGCCGCGGGCAGGAAGGACAGCGCGAAGCCCGCGACCACTGCGGCGACGAAGACGAGGCCGAGCACCGCGTTGACCGTGTCCAGCGTCTGCGGGCGTCTGTCGTCGAAGACGTCGAGCGCCTGGATCACCGCGAGGAGGCTGAGGAAAACGCCGATCACGCACAACGTGATCCGCGCCCACTGCCTGCCGTACTCGAACTGCCGGACCAGCGCCGCGTACGCGGGCAGCAGGCAGAGGACCAAGCTGGCCACCAGAGCGGCGGCGATCGCGTTCGTGCCCGTGGCCCACTGGATCCAGCTGCGGCCGTGACTGGGCAGGCTGTCGATGAACGTTCCCGCGACGATCACGGTCATCGCCGCGATCGCGGCCAGCCACGCCCAACCCGCGATGATCGTCGCCTTGACTCGTGCCGCACGCGCGTTGTGCAAGCGGAAGTACGCGCGTGCGGGAGTCGTGAACGACAGGATCGCGGCGATGACCGCGCAGAGCGTTCGAGCGACCTCGACGAGGACCAAGACCGCGGGAGCCTCCGACTCGCCGGCGACCAGCACTGTCACGCCGATGATCAGCGTCCACACGTAGTAGACGGCCATACCTGTCAGCGCGACCCGCGCCACCGGCTTGCCGCGGCCGAAGTGCGTGATGGTCACTATCGCGAGGACGATCATGATCGCGGCGTTGGCGAGCACCCGCGGCATATCGTCCCAGCGGAGTTTGTCGGCCACCGTCATGAAGGTGACGAACGCGATGAGCGCCGTCAGCCCGGCGGCCAGCCACCAGAGGGCGACAGCGACCCGAACCGGTCCCACCTGCCGCCCGTCACGCATCATCGCGTCCGTCATGCCCGCACGGTAAGGCTGGTTTCCGGGAGGGGTCCCGGTCGACCGGCGTGGTCCATATTGTCCATTTCAGCCGCGTGAATCCACTTACCCGCACAGGAACTGAACAATTCGGGCACGCCACCACGACTTTAGTTAGGAAACTTTCCTAACAGCATTGACCGCGGTTCCGGACTCGTGTCACGCTCACTGGCACTCGCCGCCACTGAGTTGACCCACGCAGTTGTGAGACTCGAGCGAGGAGAAGATGCGCAAATCCCTGCGAACGCTGGGTTTGACCGCCACGCTGGTCGGTGCGCTGCTCGGCGGGATGCTCGTCGCGGCACCGGCTTCCGCCCAGCGGGCCGCCGCCGCGGGCACGTCGTACGTACCCGGCACACTGCGCCCGTCCGCGTCCCAGGCGACCCAGGACGCCGCGGTGCTGAAGTACTGGAACTTCTGGAAAGCCAACTTCCTGAGCACCAAATGAGGGTCGGGCACCTACGCGGTGCTGTCCAGGGACGCCGACCACGCGTACGTCGCCGAAGGCCAGGGCTACGGGATGACCGTCGCAGCCATGATGGCGGGCAAGGACACCCAGGCCAAGAAGATCTTCGACGGCATTCTCAAGTTCGTCAAAGCCCACCCGTCGGTGAACAACAAGGACCTGCACGCGGCCGAGCAGGACGCCAACTGCAAGAGCGTCAACGGAAGCGACTCCGCGACCGACGGCGACCTGGAGATCGCGTACGGCCTGCTGATCGCCGACAAGGTGTGGGGCAGTGCCGGTTCGGTGAACTACCTGTCCGAGGCCAGGCGCGTGATCAACGCGATCAAGGCGTCGGAAGTCAACTCCAGCACCAAGTTCCCGCTGCTCGGCGACTGGGGCAACGACGGCAAGTACAAGACCGCCTCGCGGTCGTCGGACTGGATGCCCGGCCACTTCCGCGCGTTCGAGAAGGCCACCGGCGACTCGACGTGGGGTCAGATCCGCACGAAGGCGGAGAACGCCGTCAGCCAGCTGCAGTCGCAGTACGCCTCGAAAACCGGCCTGCTGCCGGACTTCGTCGTGAACACCGGCAGCACGCCGAAGCCCGCGGGTGCGAACTTCCTCGAGGGCAAGTACGACGGCGCGTACAGCTGGAACGCGTGCCGTGACCCGTGGCGCCTCGGCGCCGACGCCATCACTGTCCAGGGCAGCGCGGCGCTCAACCAGGTCCGCAAGATGAACACCTGGATCAAGTCGGCCACCGGCAGCGACCCCGCGAAGATCAACACGGGGTACACGCTGGCAGGCACCAAGACCGAGAGCGGCGAGCACCCGTGCTTCACGGCACCGTTCGCCGTGGCCGCGATGACCGACCCCGGCAGCCAGGAATGGCTGGACAAGCTCTTCACCCAGATCAACAACTTCGGCCCGGACTCGTCGGACTACTACGGCACCGGCATCACGCTCCAGGTCCTGTTGATCCTCTCCGGCAACTTCGTCGCACCCTGAAACAACTCCACCCCGCAAGGAGATTCCCTGTGAAGATGACCCGTACGCTCGCCGCGGTCTGCACCGCGTGCCTGCTCATGCCCGCCGCGGGCGTGTCCGCCCAGGCGAGCATGCCGGACACGCAGCAGCGGTCGGCGGCGGTCGCGGCGGTCGGGCTGGACGACCCCGCGAAGAAGGAGATCGCGATGAAGATCGTGTCCAGTGCGGAGAACTCCTCACTGGACTGGCGCGCGCAGTTCAAGTACATCGAGGACATCGACGACGGCCGCGGCTACACCGCGGGCATCATCGGGTTCTGCTCCGGCACACACGACATGCTGGAGCTGGTGCAGGAGTACACCAAACGCAAGCCCGGCAACGTCCTCGCCAAGTACCTGCCCGCACTGGAACGGGTCGACGGCTCCGACTCACACGAAGGCCTCGACCCCAACTACACCAAGGACTGGAAGACCGCCGCGAAGGACAAGGTCTTCCAGGACACCCAGGAGTCCGAACGTGACCGCGTGTACTTCAACCCGGCGGTGAACCGCGCCAAGCAGGACGGGCTGCGCACCCTCGGCCAGTTCGCCTACTACGACGCCATCGTGATGCACGGTGACGGCGGCGACGCGACGAGCTTCAGCAGCATCCGCAAGCGCGCACTGGCCAAGGCCAAACCACCGGCGCAGGGCGGCGACGAGACCGCGTACCTCAACGCGTTCCTCGATGCCCGCGTGTGGGCGATGAAGCAGGAAGAGGCACACTCCGACACCAGCAGGGTCGACACCGCACAGCGGGTGTTCCTGAAGAACAAGAACTTCGACCTCAACACCCCGCTGTCGTGGAAGGTCTACGGCGACTCGTTCTCCATCAAGTAAGGCACGGAGCACAGTGAAACGGGCCGGTCCTCGAAGGGGACCGGCCCGTTCCGTGCGATCAGGTCGAGGCCCGCAGGTCACCCACGACGCCACCAACCCTGACAGCCACGAAACCGGAAGCCGAAAAACCAAGAAACCCAAGAGCGGCGCCGCTTTCACACAGGGTGGGGGCGCCCATACGCTTGTGGGCGGGGAGCCCCACAGCCAAACGAAAGCGCATTGCCATGGAGATCGGGCGGGGCTCCACCTGTACGGCTCTCCTCGGGCGCCCCAGGGCCCCTATGTCAAATCGGCGCCGCCCCAACCCGAAAGACTCAAAGAGACGAAAAAGACAAGTTATCCCTCATAGACGCGACCGCCAGGATCGATGGTGATGTGAGGCCGCCCAGTAACCGGATGCGGAGCCACAGCAGCGGCAACCCCGTAAACATCAGCGAGTACAGCCGGATCCAGCACATACCCGGGAGGACCTGAACGGCTCTGCCTGCCGTGGTGCAGCACGTGAATCTCGTCGCAGTAGTGCGCGGCCAAATTCAAGTCGTGCAAGGCGATCACAGCAGTGATACCCAATGCACGCGGCAGGGCCAGTACGTCGAACTGGTGGCGCAGATCGAGGTGGTTGGTCGGCTCGTCCATCACGAGCACGCGGGGCTGCTGCGCGATGGCACGAGCGATCAGCACACGCTGGCGTTCCCCGCCGGAGAGGAACGCGAACCGCCGCGCGGCCAGGTCCGCGGCGCCGACAGCGGCCAGCGCGTCGGCCACGGCGGTCCTGTCGCGGGCGTCGTCGGCCTCGAATGGCTTTTTGTAGCAGGCGCGTCCCATCATCACCACGTCGTCGACTGTGAGGTCGAAGTCGCCGGTGGTGTCCTGAAGGACCGCGGCGAGGACGCTCGCCCGGTCACGCGGCTTGGTCTTCGCGACGTCACGACCGTCGACGCGTACCGAACCGGTGGCAGGGGTGAGGATGCCGATCACCGCACGGAGCAAAGTGGACTTTCCCGACCCGTTGGGACCCACGACCCCCACCACGGCACCGGGTTCGACGGTGAACGACACGTCGTGGACGACCCGCTTGCCGCCCAGGTCGACCCCGACGTGCTCGACTTCGACGCGTGCTGTCATGCCGCCGCTCCCCTGCGTGCCTGACGGCGAACCAGCCACAGGAAGAACGGGCCGCCGCACAGGGCCGTGAACACTCCGACCGGGATTTCCTGCGGCGAGGCAACGGTTCGCGCGACGATGTCCGCGAGGACGAGGAACGACGCCCCGGCCAGTGCCGCCGCGGGCAACGCCTTCCGGTGATCGCTGCCGACGACCAGCCGCACCCCGTGCGGCAGGATCAGGCCGACGAACCCGATCGGCCCGCTGACCGCGACGAGAAGACCGGTCAGCACCGACGTGAGCACGAACATCCACGCCCGGAACCGGCTCACGTCCAGGCCCATCGCGACCGCGGCGTCCTCGCCCGCGTAAAGCAGGTTCAAGGCACGGGCGCGCGCCATCAACAGGACAAGCCCGACGCACACCGCCGTCAACGGCAACCACATCGACGCCCAGGTGGAGCCGCCGAGCCCACCGAGCAACCACGTCAGCACCTGACGGGCGTGCTGGGCGTTGTCGGCCAGCAACAACATCAGGCTGGTCAGCGCGGACAGGACGTACGCCACAGCCACACCGGCCAGGACAAGCCCGATGGTGGTGATGCGCCCACCGGCACGTGCCGCGAAGTAGACCACCAGCAGCGCGGCCAACGCCCCGGCGAAGGCGGCGATCGACGTCGTCGCCACCCCGAACACCATGGCACCGGACAGAATCGCGGCCACGGCACCCACTGAAGCACCCGACGAGACACCGAGCAGGTACGGATCGGCGAGCGGGTTGCGCACCAGTGCCTGCAGAACCATCCCGACCGTCGCCAGCCCGGCGCCCACCACCGCTCCGACGACCACCCGGGGGCCGCGGGTCGTGGCGATCAGGGCGTCGACGTACTCCGGGCCGGTCGGGGCGACGAGATCGGGCACGATCCGGTGCAGCACAGCGGTGACGACGTCCAGCGGGGCCACGGCGACCGACCCGATCGCGATCCCGGCGACCATCGACAGCACGAGCAACAGCGTGAGCACGATCAGGACGCCCGGGTACCGTGTGCGGGTCACACGGGCCTCCTGATCCGCGCGGCCGTCGAATCGATCAGCGGGCAGTCGCCGCACGGCCGTGGATCGTTGCTGCGGTAGTACAGGCAGCAGCTCCTGCGGGTCGTCTTCCCGTCGAGGCCGCCGTTCAGCCGATGCCGCAACGGATCCACCTCGAGCGCGGAGGAAACCAGCGCGCGGGCACGAGCGAGCGGGCCGGTTTCCGTGATGCCGCTCAATGTCCGCGCCGCCGACGTGGCGGCGTTTCCCCACAGCAGCCCCTCCGCGATCGACGTGTGGGCGCGCAGTGCGCGGTGCAACACTTCGAGTTGCTCGACGACCAGGCGAACGATGTCGTCCACGGGTATGCCGGCCGGTCGCCAGGCCCGCGGTCGCGGGGCTGCGAGATGCCACATGTCGCGGTCCGCTCCCACGGCGAACCCGGCCGGATCCACCACGATGCGGTGGTAACTCCACGTTCCCACCAGGATGGCGAGTAGCCGGCCCGCCAGCTCGTACTGGACCCAGGAGGCGGCCACCCGCTGCTCGTTCGTGCCCAATGACGCACCCGCCGCCGCCAGCCGGACCTCGATCGCCTCACGGTCGGCGCACTCCGCGCCGAGCGGCGTGCCGTCCGGCCGGGAATCCGGCTGGATCACGAACCCACGGCCCAGGGTGCTGACGTGCGCGAGCGCCCGCGCGACCTCCTCATGGCCGGGCACCGGGGCCGTCATCGCATCCGGTCCGGGTGCAGCTGGGCCGCCAGGTTTTCCACCGCGTACGGCGCGCGCACGCCCAGCACGGTGTCCTGCAGCGTCAGCCGGGCGAACCGGCGGTTGCTGATCGCGGGCACACCCGCCAGCTCCGGCTTGCTCAGCAGCAGTTCGATCTTCTTGTCCTGCGCCGGCGTGCCGAAGTAGTCGTAGATCACGATCACGTCCGGCGCGCGCTGCAGCACCTGTTCCCAGGAGACGTCGGCCCAGTCCTTCTGGACGTCGGCGAACACGTTGCGGCCGCCGGCCAGCTTGATGATCTCGTTGCCGATTCCCGTTCCCGCCGCGGTGTACGCCGTGGCTTCGCCGCTGTCGTAGACGAAGACCTTCAACGGTTCGGCGCCGCCGACTCGTTGTGTCGCCCTGGTGATGCTCGCCCGCATGTCCGCGATCAGCGCGTCGGCGCGGTCGGGGACCTGGAAGATCCTGCCGACCGTGCGGAGTTCCTCGTAGACGTCGTCCATGGTGACCGGGCGGTCGAGGCATTCCTCACGGCTGAGGTAGGTCTTGATGCCCGCACCCGCGAAAGCGTCCCGCGAGCGGCCGGACTTGTCCTCGAACGCGCTGTCGTAACCGCCGTAGACCAGGTCTGGTGTCTTGGCGAGCACCTGCTCGAACGAGGCGTCCTTGTCCGAGATCCTCGGGACCGACTGGTAGTCGTTGGCGTACTTGGGCAACGGGTCGTTGTCCGGGTACGCCATGCCGATGAGTTTGTCGCGCAGGCCCAACGCGAGCATGATCTCGGTCGGGTGCTGGTAGTAACCGACGACCCTTTGCGGCACGCGGTCGAACGCGATCTGTTTGCCGCAGTTCTCGACCGTCACCGCCGACTGCGGGGCCTCGGGCTGCCGGCTCGTGCACCCCGCCGAGAACAGCAACACGACCAGGGCCAGTGCCCGCACACGCATGGTCACCACTCCGTCCGGGATGTCCGCGTCCCAGCTGGGGCCATCCGTTCAGGGCAGTTCCTGACTCCCAGGCCGTGGCCTGGTCACAGTGGCGGGACCGCGCCGGAATCGCACCGGCTTCCTGGTTGCCTGAACGGAACCGGTCCGTGCGGCCCGGCGAGCCCACCCTACCCGAGGCGTGGCGGATCTGTGGACGGCCGAACGGTCCTAGAATGTGACGTGTGACCGCACTGTCCACACGCGAGAAGCTGCTCGCCGCCGCGCGTGCGGAGTTCGCCGCGCACGGCATCGCGGGCGCGCGCGTGGAACGCATCGCCAAGCAGGCCGGTGTCAACAAGGAGCGGCTCTACGGCAACTTCGGCAGCAAGGAGAAGCTGTTCGAGGCGGTGGTGAGCCAGGCGCTCGCCGAGCACACCGATGCCGTCGGCCAGCCGACCGGTGACCTGCTGGAGTACGTCGGCAAGCTGTTCGACTTCCACCGGGACAACCCCCAGGTGCTGCGGCTGATGCTGTGGGAGGCGCTGCACTACGGCGACGGCGAGTTGCCCGACGAGCAGACCAGGGCCGGGCACTACGCGGACAAGGTCGAGACGCTCGCCACGACGCTCGGGACCGAGCCGGGCACGAGGGCGGCGGTGACGATGTTGTTCCTGATCGGCCTGGCCGCGTGGCCGTCGGCTGTGCCGCAGCTCACCCGGACCGTGCTGCCCGGCTCAGCCGATCTGACGCAGGTGCGTGCCCAGGTCGTCGATCTGGCGCGCCGGATGTTGCGCCCCGAATAGGCCCCGGCCGGATGCGACGAAGGCCGCGTTGGTCGCCGAGGTCAGGCTGCGCCCAGCACCAGTGAGACGTTGTGGCCGCCGAAGCCGAACGAGTTCGCCAGCGCGGTCGTCCACCGGCCGTGCCGCGCGGTCGCGGTCACGACGTCGAGGTCGATCTCCGGGTCGAGTGTGTCCAGATTGCGGGTCGGCGGGACTTTCCCGTCCCGCAACGCCAGGATCGCCGCGACGGCACCGAGTGCGCCGGACGCGCCGAGCAGGTGGCCGGTCATGGATTTCGTCGCGGTGACAACGGGATGAACGCCGACGGCTTTGGCGATCGCTTGTGCCTCGGCGAGATCTCCTTGCGGTGTGGACGTCGCGTGCGCGTGGACGTGGCCGATGTCGCCGGGTTCGGCGCCGGAGTCCCGCAGTGCCTTGGTGATCGCGCGGATCTGGCCGTGCGTGTCCGAGGCGGTGATGTGCACGGCGCTGGAGCTGATCCCCGCGCCCAGTACAGCGCCGTGTGCCTTGGCCGCACGGGCTTCGGCGTGGCCCGCGCGTTCGAGCACCACCATCGCGGCGCCTTCGCCGAGGACGAACCCGTTGCGCGCCACGTCGAACGGGCGGCATGCGCGGTCCGGTTCGCCGTCGTCGGCCGACAGCGCGCGCATCTGGGCGAAGCTGGTCAACGGCAACGGGTGCAGGCACGCCTCGGTACCGCCCGCGACCACGACGTCCGCCCGGCCGGCCCTGATCAGGTCGAGTCCGGCCGCGATCGCCTCGGCACCGGACGCGCACGCGCTGACCGGCGTGTGCGCCCCGGCCTGCGCGTTGAGCTGCATGCTGACCCAGGCCGCGGGCCCGTTGGGCATCAGCATCGGCACGGTGTTGGGGAAACCTTCCGCGGCCCAAGGGTTTCCAGTACGTGGTTCTGCCCGAGCGTGGACAGCACGCCGCCGACGCCGGTGCCGATGACGACGGCGAGCCGGTCGGGGTCGACCTCGGGGCTGCCCGCGTCCGCCCATGCCTGCCGCGCGGTCACGATCGCGAGTTGTTCACCGCGGTCGAGACGGCGTGCGAAGGCACGCGGCAGGGCGTCCGCCGGGTCGCTGGTCAGGCGTGCGGCCATCCGCACGGGCAGGTCGCGCGCCCACGGCTCGGTCAGCGACTGGATCCCGTTGGCTCCGGCCAGCATGGCCGACCAGGTGGTGCCGACGTCGCCGCCGAGCGGTGTCATGGCGCCGAGGCCCGTCGCCCACACGTCTGTCCGCATGGCCGCACGCTATCCAACCAACCAGTTGGTTGGCAACCGGGGTCAGTCCCCGGCGACGGGTTCCAGCAGGAAGACCCGGATCTCCCGGTGCTCGGCGCGCTGGGCGTACTTGTCGTAGGCGGGCCAGTAGGCGGCCACGGCGTCCCACGTCTCCCGCCGCTCGGCGCCGGTCAGCAGCCTGCCGCGCACGGTCACCTGCCTGCCACTCACTGTGGCCAGGGCGCTCGGCTCGGCCAGCAGGTTCGACGACCAGCCCGGGTGCCGCTCGCCACCCCAGTTCGAGCCGATCACCACGTAACCGCCGTCGCGCTCGATGTAGAGCAACGGCACCTGGCGCGTCTGGCCGCTGGTCCGGCCGACCGTGGTCAGCAGCAGGGTGCGCAGGCCGAACATGGACCCGAGGCCGAACTTGCTGCCTGTGACGCGCATCATCCAGCGGTCGAGCGGGGCGACCAGCCGCCCGGCCGCCGCGTACGCTCTTGTCGATCCGACCTTGGCGAACACTCGCCGCAACTCGGGCATGAGAACTCCACTTTGGACAATCGGGGGCCGGTGCGCGGCCAACGGTAGTCGGCGCGATGACCTCGGACGTAATCGACCGGGGGCAGCGGGCTGGACATGCTTGTGCCATGAGCGAATACCAGACCACCGCACAGCGGTACATCGACAGCTGGAACGAGACCGACCCGGCCAAGCGCAGGCTGATCGTGGAAGAGGTGTACACACCGGACGCCACCTACACCGACCCGCTCGGCTCGGCCACCGGGCACGAGGCGATCGACCAGATGCTCGCGGCCGTGCAGAAGCAGTTCGCCGGTATGGCCTTCCGGCTCGGCGACGTCGACGGCCACCACGACATCGCCCGGTTCACGTGGGAACTCGGCGACGAGGCGGTCGTGGTCGGCTTCGACGTGATCGTGCTCGCCGGCGGGCGGATCAGGCACGTCCACGGCTTCCTCGACAAGGTGCCGGGCTAGGTACTGTTCATGCCATGCTGATCGGCCGCAATGACGAGATCCGCCGCATCGAGGATCTGATCGGGGCCGCACGCCAGGCTCACGGCGGGGCGCTGGTGGTGCGCGGTGAACCCGGTATCGGCAAGAGCGCGCTGCTCGACCGGGTCCGCCAGTCGGCGGCGGATTTCGCGGTGATCGAGGCGTCCGGCTCGCAGTTCGAGTCGGAGCTGCCGTTCGCCGTGCTGCACCAGGTCCTCGGGCACCAGGACGAGCTGCCCGAGCCGCTGCGGATCGCGTTCGGCATGGCGACCGGCACACCGGAGATGTTCGCGATCGGCCTGGCGGCCTTGGACGTGCTCGGCCGGTTGGCGCAGCGGCAACCGGTGTTGTGCCTCATCGACGACGGCCAGTGGCTGGACGACTCGTCGGCCAAGGTGCTCACGTTCCTGGCGAGGCGGATCGCCTCCGAGCCGATCGCGATGGTGTTCGCGGCCCGCGACGGACAGGACGAACCGCCGTCGCTGGACGGATTGCCCGGAGTCACGCTCGGTGCCTTGCCGGACGCGGACGCTCGCGCGCTGCTGCGAGCGTCCATGCTGGACGAGCAGGTGCGGGACCGGATCGTGGCCGAGGCGCGCGGCAACCCGCTGGCCTTGCTCGAACTGCCCAAGGCCGGTGGGTTCGCGATGCCGGACGCCTCGTCGACGGCCAGCCGGATCGAGCGCAGCTTCCAGGCCAGGCTGGCCGGGCTGCCCGGCGACGTGCGGTTGCTGCTCACGCTCGCCAGCGCGGACCCGACCGGTGACCCCGGTCTGGTCTGGGCCGCGGCGCGGCAGCTCGGGATCGACCCGTCCGCCGGTGGCGCCGCCGAGGCGTCCGAGCTGGTCGAGTTCGGTACGCGCGTGCGGTTCTGCCACCCGCTCGCGCGGTCGGCGGTGTACCGCGCCGCCGAGGCGGGCCAGCGGCACATCGCGCACGGCGCCCTGGCGGACGCGACCGACGCGCTGACCGATCCGGACCGGCGTGCGTGGCACCGGGCGCAGTCCGGCACCGGACCGGACGAAAGCGTGGCGAGCGAGCTGGAACGCTCCGCGGACCGGGCCAGGTCACGCGGCGGTGTCGCGGCCGCGGCGGCGTTCCTGGAACGCGCGGCGGCGTTGTCCGCCGACAGCGGCAAGCGCCTTGACCGGACGTTCGCGGCGGTGGAGGCCAAACTCGACGCGGGCGGGGCCGAGACCGCGGTGAACCTTCTGTCCACAGTAGAGCTCAACCCGCTCGACACGCGCGGCCAGGCCAAGGCGGACCTGTTGCGCGGCAAGATCGCGTTCACCCGGCACACCGACGACAGCGGGCCGGAGTTCATGATGCGCGCGGCGAAGCGGCTCGCGGACGTCGACCCGGTGTGGTCGCGGGAGTGTTTCCTCGACGCGGTGGAGATGGCCATGTTCGTCGGCCGGTCCAGCGGGATCCTGGACACCGTCCTGGAAACGGCACGCGACACGGTCCGGTCCGAACCGGGCACCGTCGATCTCCTCGACGCCTTGACGGCACTCGCGAGCGAGGGGCACAAGACCGCGGTCCCGTTGCTGCGCCAGGTTTTCGCGGACGAAAGAGCGGTGTGGACGCGCAGACCGGCGCTGGCGACCATGATCGCGGGCGAACTGTGGGACTACGACATGCACGCCGCGGTCGTCGGGTGGCTGATGAAGACCGGCCGGACCTCGGGCTCGCCGATGGTGCTGCGGCTCGGCCTCGCCCAGACCGCGGTCTCCGCGACGCTGCGCGGCGAGCTGCCGCGTGCGATCGACGCGATCGCCGAGGAGGAGGCGATCGCCGACGCGATGGGCGTGCCGCCGATGGTGTACGCCCGTATCCACCTCGTGGCGATGCGCGGCAGGCGCAAGGAAGCCGCCGAGCTGTTCGGGGCCACGTCGGCGGTGGCGACAGCGCTGGGGATCGGCCAGCTGGCGGCCAACGTGGACTGGGCGACAGCCGTGGTGCACAACGGCCTCGCCGAATACCCGACGGCCATGGAGGCGGCGCGCAAGGCCACCGCGGCCGGTGACCTGTACGTCGCCGGGATCAGCCAGCCCGAGCTGATCGAAGCGGCCGTGCGGTGCGGTGAGAACGACATCGCCGCGGCCGAACTGGAGTCGCTGACCGAGCGGACACAGGCCAGCGGCTCGCCGCGCGGCCTGGGTGTCGCGTCGTACGCCCGCGCCCTCGTGACCGGCGACGAGGACGACTACCGCGCCGCGATCGACTACCTCGGCACGGGCACCGCGGCCCCTGCCCTCGCCAGGGCGCATCTGCTGTACGGCGAGTGGCTGCGCAGGCAGAACCGCCGGACCGACGCCCGCGAACACCTGCGCGCGGCGCACGAACAGCTGTCCGCCATCGGCATGGAGGCGTTCGCCAGCCGCGCCGCCGACGAACTGCGTGCCACCGGCGAGCAGGCGCGCAGCCGGACGTCGCCGACCTACGACCAGCTCACGATGCAGGAGCAGCACATCGCCCGGCTGGTGGCGACCGGCGCGACCTCCAAGGAGGTCGCCGCCCGGTTGTTCCTCAGCCCCCGCACGATCGACGCCCACCTGCGCAACATCTTCCGCAAGCTCGGGATCAGCTCCCGCAGGCAACTGCGGGACCTGCCCGACATCAGCTGACCGGCGGCAGTTCCCGCACGCCCAGCTGCTGGGCGAACCAGATGCTGTCCGCGCTGAGCCAGTACTCCGCGATCATGCCGTCGGCCACGCGCAGGATGTCGATGCCGTGGAAGCCGACGGGCCGCCCTTCGTGGGTTCCCGTGGCGTACCAGCGCAAGGTGATGTGCGGCTCGTCGACCAGCGGTCCGATCTGGACGGTGAACGCCAGGTCCTGGACCATGGCGTGGCTGGCGCTGATCCAGCCGCTGAGGCCCAGCCGGCCCGTCGAGTCGGCGGCCGGGCCGCCTGCCAGCGGCGCGGTGTGCGACGTGAAGTCCTCGTGCACCGCGATGTCGATCAGCGAGAGGTCGCCGTTCCAGATGTCGACCCACATCCGGGCGAGCTCGTGGAAGTCGTCGACGGACACGGTCAGCTCACCTCCGCTTCGCTCGGGCGGGGCGCGGCGGAGCCGCTGTACTCGCCGAGACCGGCGACCAGCTTGCGGATGTCGGGCATGCTGTCGTAGCGCAGCTTGTGCAGTTCGGCGATCTTCGCGCCGATCTGCGGGTCCGGCTCGTCGGTGATGTCGAAGGACACGAACTTGTCCACGAGCGGCAACCCGATCCGGTCGGTGTTCAGGTGCGCCGGGTGGACGAGGTACTCCCAGTACCCGTCGAGGTCCTCGATCACGTACGTGGCGCCCCACTCGTACTCGCCGCCGTAGTCACGGCCGACGACGAACGACTTCACCGACGGGATGACCCGGCCCTGGTTGCGCAGGCTCTCCAGCGCGGCGTCGACCTGCTCCGGCGCGGCGTCCGGCCGGAGCGTGAAACGGTTTCCGTGGAAGATCATGCTCAGAGGTTCGCAGCGGACACCGGGTGCTCGCGTCGGCGATACCTACTTAACCGGGCCCGCGGTCAGCTCGCCGATCCGCCCGTGGCCAGGCGCATCATGTCCGAGTCCAGGTCGATGGAGATCTCCGTGCCGCCCGCGCTGCCGAACTCGTGCTGGTACGACTGCCACGACTCGTCCCT
Organism: Kibdelosporangium phytohabitans; assembly: GCF_001302585.1. GTDB lineage: Bacteria > Actinomycetota > Actinomycetes > Mycobacteriales > Pseudonocardiaceae > Kibdelosporangium > Kibdelosporangium phytohabitans. Next base: position 8,351,745 of record NZ_CP012752.1, read on the forward strand.
GATCTGCTGGGCGAACCCGCTGGCCATCAGCAGCACCAGCTCCAGCGCGGCGCGGTCGATCCGCTTGGGCAGCGCGGGGTCGTTCCAGTCCTCGGTGGAGGCGAACAACGACGTCGGCACGGTGGTCGTGCGCAGGTAGGCGAACAACCCGCGCAGCTGGTCGTCGACGACCAGCGCGTGCCGTGCCGTCCCCGCGGTCGCGGCCAGCACGACCGGCTTGGCGATCAGCAGGTCGTTGTCCAGTACCTGGAAGAACGACGTCAGCAGGCCGCTGGCGCCCGCCTTGTAGACCGGTGTGCTGACCACGATGCCGTCGGCCTCGCCCAGCGCGGCGACCGCCTTGGCCAGTCTCGGGCCGGTCAGCTGCGACACCAGGGCCGTGGTGACCTCGGTGGCCAGTTCACGCAGGTCGATCACCTTGAGCGTGACGCTGTGGCCGCGTTCGCCCGCCAGCGCGCCGGCGCGCTGGGCGACGCGGTCGGCCAGCAGCCGGGTGGACGACGGGTCGCTGGTCCCTGCCGAGACGACGACCAGCTTGAACGTGCTCATGATTCCTCCGCCTGTCCTGCCAGTTTCCGGCAGATGGCTGCCAGCTGGCCCAGTTCCTCGGCACTGACCCGTGCGGTGACCGCGCGAGCGACGTGCCTGGCGTGCGGACGCCCGATGTCCTGCTGGACCTTGCGCCCGGCGTCGGTGAGCGCCAGGCGCACCCCGCGGCCGTCCTCCGGCGCGGTCGTCCGCTCGACCAGGCCGCGTTCCACGAGCCGGTCCACCATCCGCGACAACGCGGGCTGGCTGAGCAGCAGGTGCTTGTGCAGTTCACCGATCCGCAGCGGCCCAGGGCATTTCGACAGGGTGTACAGCACGTCGTACTCGCGCATCGACGCTTCCCGCCACACGTCCTCGGCCGCGAATTCCCGCATCAGCACCGCGTGGGCGGACATCAGTGCCTCCCACGCGGCGTTGGCCGTACTGCTGGTGTTCATAGTCTTCAGAGTGCCGGGTAGCCGGCTTCGAGTTCCGGGTCGGTGTCCTGGTACGGCGAGGCACCAGTGACGTTGTCGCCCCGGTTGGCGTTCGGGCGCGGCTGGCGCGGCGCGTTGTCGCCGTACTTGGCCTTCACCAGGCTCGCGTGCGTCGGCGCGTCCCCCACCTCGGGGTCACGCTTGGCCTCGAGTTCCTTGCGCAGCACCGGAACGACCTCCTCGCCGAGCAGGTCGAGCTGGTCGAGCACGGTCTTGAGCGGGAGACCCGCGTGGTCGAGCAGGAACAGCTGCCGCTGGTAGTCGCCGAAGTACTCGCGGAACGTCAGCGTCTTGTCGATGACTTCCTGCGGGCTGCCCACCGACAACGGCGTCATCTCCATGAAGTCCTCCATGGCCGGGCCGTTGCCGTAGACCGGGGCCGCGTTGAAGTACGGCCGGAACTCCTTCTTGGCGTCCTGCGAGTTCCTGGCCAGGTAGACGTGCCCGCCGAGGCCGACGATCGCCTGCTTGGCGGTGCCGTGGCCGTAGTGGGCGTAGCGCTGCCGGTAGAACTCGATCAACCGGATGTAGTGCTCCTTGGGCCAGAAGATGTTGTTGGCGAAGTACCCGTTGCCGTAGAACGCGGCCTGCTCGGCGATCTCCGGCGTGCGGATCGAGCCGTGCCACACGAACGGCGGCACGTCGTCGAGCGGGCGCGGCACGGACGTGAAGCCCTGCAACGGCGTGCGGAACTTGCCTTCCCAGTCGACGACGTCCTCGCGCCACAACCGGTGCAGCAGGTTGTAGTTCTCCAGCGCCAACGGCAGCCCGTGCCGGATGTCCTGGCCGAACCACGGGTAGACCGGCGCGGTGTTGCCGCGGCCGAGCATCAGGTCCATCCGGCCCTTGGACAGGTGCTGCAGCATCGCGTACTCCTCCGCGACGCGCACCGGGTCGTTGGTGGTGATCAACGTGGTGGACGTGGTCACGATCAGCCGCTCGGTCAGCGCGGCGATGTGCGACAGCAGCGTGGTCGGCGAGGACGAGAAGAACGGCGGGTTGTGGTGCTCGCCGATGGCGAACACGTCGAGACCGGCTTCCTCGGTCTTCCTGGCGATCCGCACGATCGCGTCGATCCGCTCGGCCTCGCTCGGGGTCTCGCCGGACACCGGGTCGCGCGTGATGTCGCTGACCGAGAACACTCCGAACTGCATGGCTCCTCCTTGCGCGTCCTCGCCGTCCGGCAGGGCCGTCGGGCGAAGTATATGCATTTGCATGCAGTTGAACCACGCCGCGCCCCGGTTGATTCCCGGCGCCGGTCACCGTGATCCACGCCTCAGACATGGCCGTGCCCCGGCGGGGCACCACCCGCCGGGGCACAGCGCAACCGCTTACTTGCCCGCGGCGTCCAGGTCGTTCAGCGCCGCGGCGAGCCGGAAGTACTTGTTGGTGCCGAGGTCACGGACGGTCTTGATGCCGAAGGCGGCGGCCAGTTTCTCCGCGTCTCCTTCGCTGACGCCCGCCAGCGCGGCGACCGGCGAGTCCAGCACCTCGGCCACGGTCTTGTCCTCGTAGGCCTTGTCCAGTTGCTTCGCCAGATCAGCGGAAACAGCCACAGTCGTGCTCCTTCACAGATGGGGACCGGTTTGCCGAAGAACCCTAGCGCCACCAGGTGAACAGCGAACCTCCAGTCGCAACCACTAACCTCTGGTGATGGGTTGGATCACCTTGCGGCAGTTCGCCTGGACCGAACGGCCCGGGTTCGCCGACCCGCATCCCGAGGTGGACGGTGTGCACCGGGTCGCGGCGGACCGGAAGCTGCCGGTCGACCTGAGCTACGCCGTCGGCGTGAACGCCCTCGCGGCGCCCGCGAGCGGGGTGGTCCGGTACGAGACGCGACAGCATGAGCTGCGGTTGATGCTGTGCTACCTGGACAACGACCCCGGTTACCCGATCCGGCTGCGTGACGACGTGTTCCGCGCCAGCGCCGCGCACATCCGCCGGTTCGTCAGCGAGTCCATCGGCATCGGCATGCTCACCGCCGCGATACAGGCGGCGTACCAGTGGCGGGCGTCGTCCGGGAGCGTCGCTGAACTGGGCACGTTGCCGACCGCGCTGGCCGGTCACCTCAGTGCCACCAAGACGCGCCCGGATCTGCTGTTCGACATGCCCGGCCTGACCCTCGCCGGGGAGGCGCGGGGACGGTCCGAGGCGCCGCCGACGCGCGTGACCACGCAGCAACGCGAGCGGCTCAACAGCCTGCTGCCGTGGTCGCATCACCATGGCACGCACCCGGTGGCCACGACTTGGGCGTACGCCACCGGTCTCGGCACGACGGTCGACCTGTTCACCCGGTCCGGGCGGTTGCCGGGGATGACCGGGCCGATCGGCCAGCCGCTGCCGTCACCCGCCGCGACCCAGACCGACCTGTTCGACCAGGACCAGCTCGACTCCCCCGGCAAGCCAGCCGAGGCACCGCCCGCGGCCACCCGCCGGGGTTCCAGCCGGGATTTCGACCGCGGCTCACCGCGTGAGCTGACCACGAGGATCAGCCAGCGGGTCGACGACATCGCCGACCAGCTGTACGTGACCGCGCCCGATCCGTCGATCAAGATCGGCGACGAGCCCGTGCGCGGCGACTGGGCGCCGCTCGACCTGCTCGGTGCGCCTTCCGGGTCTTTCCTGCTCGGCATTCTGGAACGGCCGCTGCCGCAGGAAGCGGCGACGCGGCTCAACACGCGGCTGCGTCCGGCTCACCGGTCGGACGGCACTGGTCTGTCGGCGCACGTGTCCGGACGGCTGATCGTCGCGATCAGCAACGTGGGCGGCAAGCCCTGGGACCTCGTGGCGGGCTAGAAGATCGCACTGTGGGCTCGACCGCGTCGCAGCTGGGTGGGCGGGTAGCTAGGAGGCTGTCATGGCCTGCCTCGGCGGCTTGGCCGACAGCCAGATCTGGGCGGTGACCTGGACGACGATCACGACGCCGAGCACGACCCACGCGGCGACGCCCGGCTCCATCGACTGATTCGGGTACTCGTACGCCGACGGCGCCCCGTAGGGATCTCTCCCGCCCAGCAACAGATCCACCCCACCCGCGACGGTGGAGTAGAACATGACCGCCCCGAGTGCGAACCCGCCGGGACCGAAGACGATCCGGGCGAAGACCACCGCCGCTCTCCCGGCCGGTGCCACCGCTCTGCCGATCCGCACCGCACCGCCGATGCCGTAGGTCATCGCCAGGAAGAACGCGGCGACCGCGGAGATGACGACGAAGATCCCGAACTCGGGGTCGCCGCCCAGCGCGACGAGCGCGTCCCGCAAGGACGACCAGACCTCTTCCGGACTCCAGTCGCGGGCGCTCAACCCGACCACCCCGAGCCCGAACAGCGCGGTCAGGAGCACCAGCCCGGTTGTCCTCCGCCACGCCAGCGGCCGGCTCGGGCGCACGTCCTGCACCCGTGCGGTGGGGCTGCGTGGTTCGCGCGGCTTCATCACCGTGGTGCTCGTGGTCCGCGGGGCCGGCGGGGCCGCGAACCTGATGCCGTGGTCGGCGGCCAGCTGCCCGATGCGGCGGGCCAGTTCGGCCTTCATCGCCCCGGCCGCCCGGGTCAGCAGTTCCGCGCGGTCCGCGCTGATCGGCAGCTCGGACGTGGCGACCTGACCGGTGAGCATCGCCAGCGCCTGGCGCACGGTGGGACGGCGTGCCGGGTCCTTGGCCAGCAGGCGGGTGATCACGGCCGCGAGCCTCGGCGGGGCGAGCTCCGGCGGGCCGACCTCGTCGACGAGCACGGCGCCGAGGGTGGCGATCTGGTCGTCCCGCCGGAACGGCGACGTGCCCTCGATCGCGTGGTACAGGGTCGCGCCGAGGGAGAACAGGTCACCCGCGGCGGTGTTGTCGTTGCCGCGCAGCCGCTCCGGTGCGACGTACTCCAGCGCGCCGACGAACACGCCTGTCGCGGTCAGTGCCGTGTCGGCCACCTGGACCGCGATGCCGAAGTCGGCCAGCAGGACCTCACCGGTCCTGGCCACCATCACGTTGCCCGGCTTGACGTCCCGGTGCACGATGCCGATCCGGTGCGCGGCTTCCAGCGCCTCCAGCAGCGCGATCGCGATCTTGGTGACGGTGTCCGCGGGCAGCGGGCCGCCCGAGGCGATCATCTCGTCGATCGAGTGGCCGTCGACCAGCCGCATCACGATCCACGGGCTGTCGTCGTGGATGACCACGTCGTGCACCGCGACGATGTTGGGGTGGTCGCGCAGCGCGGCGGCGTTGCGGGCCTCGCGGGCGGCCCGGGTCGTTCTTTCCGCCTGTTCGGCCGGGGACGAGGCGCGCGGCAGCCGTAACTCCTTGACCGCGACGTAGACGTTCAGCGTCTCGTCGTGCGCCTTCCAGACCCGCCCGAATCCCCCGGCGCCCAGTTCCGAAATCAGCCGGTATCGGTTACCGACGAGATGCCCCGCTGCCACAGCGTCACAGCGTACGCAGATCGGCGGGCGTCATGGCGGATTCAGCGCGGAACGCAGGCCCAGTTCCAGTTCCGCGGCCACCTCGTCCAGCGGGCGCATGTCACGCCGGGCGCGGCACATGATGACCGCGCCTTCGGTGGCCGCGATCGCGGTGGTGGCCATGGTCGTGGCTCTGCTCTCGGGCACGCCCGCGCTGGTGAGCAGCTCGGCCAGCGCCGTGCGCCACTGGTCGAACGCGGCCACGACCGCTTCCATCAGCTGGGGCGCGTCCTCGTGCTCCTCGATCCCGACCGCGACCACGGGGCAGCCGGCGTGGTAGTTCTCGGCTTCGACGATCTGGCGCCACGCGCCGATGAACGCGCGCAGCGCGCCGACCGGGTCGCCGGGGTGGGCGGCGGCGACGGCCACGATCACGTCGCGCACGAACGTGCCGAACTCGCCGATCGCCTCCACGCCCAGCTGGGCCTTGCCGCCGGGGAAGTGGTGGTAGATCGAGCCGCGCGGGGCGCCGCTGTGCTTGACGACCTCGCGGAAGCCCATCCCGCTGTAGCCGCGCTCACGCAGCAGCCGCACGGCGCTGTGGATCATCCGTGCCCTGCTGTCCGCCGCCACCGCGAAGTCCTCCACCCGGGGGATGCACCTTGCTATGTCACTCGTCATATTACAACATGAGACCTCTATTACGAGTGTCATAGTCGATCATGGAGCAAGGGAGCGCCATGTCCCCGAGCACACCCGTAGGCATCGCGGCCCCGTTGACGCTGCCGTGCGGCACGGTTCTGCCGAACCGGCTGGTCAAGGCGGCGTTGAGCGAGCAGTTGGGCACCAGGACGCACGCGCCGAGCGACGAGCTGTACAGGCTGTACGGCCGCTGGGCGCACTCCGGCGCGGGCCTGCTGGTCACCGGCAACGTCATGGTGGACCGCACCGCGATCGCCGAGCCGCACAACGTCGCCGTCGTCGACGACAGGGACCTCGGCAGGCTCAGCGAGTGGTCGGACGTGGCACGAGCGGGCGGCGCCCAGGTCTGGGCGCAGATCAACCACCCGGGCAGGCAGGTGCCCAGGCACATCGCCCGGCGCCCGGTCGCGCCGTCCGCCGTGCCGATGCGCGGTGTCGGCGGGGCGTTCGCCAAGCCGCGTGAGCTGCGGGCTGCCGAGATCGAGGACCTGGTCGGCAAGTTCGCCACGACCGCCGGGATCATGATGCGGGCCGGTTTCACCGGGGTCCAGATCCACGGCGCGCACGGCTACCTGATCAGCCAGTTCCTTTCGCCGCGGACCAACCTGCGCACCGACCGCTGGGGCGGCACGCCGGAGAACCGGCGGCGGTTCCTGCTGGCGGTCGTGACCGCGGTCCGTGCCGAGATCGGGGCGCGGACTCCCTTGTCGGTCAAGCTCAACTCGGCCGACTTCCAGCGCGGCGGTTTCACCGAGGACGAGTCGCTCGACGTCATCGCGGCGCTCGGCGAACCCGGGCTCGACCTGCTGGAGATCTCCGGCGGCACATACGAGACACCGGCGGTGGTGCTCGGCAACCCGGAGAAGAGGAAAGCCAGCACCCGCGCCCGTGAGGCGTACTTCCTCGAATTCGCCGAGAAAGCACGCGCGGTGGCGACGATGCCGCTGATGCTCACCGGTGGTTTCCGCACCCTCGCCGGGATGAACGAGGCACTGGACGGCGGCGCGATCGACCTGGTCGGACTCGGCCGCCCGATGGTGATGGAACCGTTGCTGCCCAGCCAGTTGCTCTCCGGCCGGGGCGAGGCGAGCGCGATCAGCCCGAAACGGACCGGGATCAGGCAGCTGGACGGCATGGCCGAGACGGTGTGGTACACCGACCAGATGTGGCGGCTCGGCCGGGGCCACGAACCGAAACCCGGACGGCACCCGGTACGCGGCATCGTCAACTACGCGCTGGCAGGCGGAATCCACTCGATCACCCGGCAGCGCGGCGACGCCGCACCACGCCCCGACTTCGTTGCCCGCGGGGCGTCCACCCGAACAGGCTGAGAGCTCAGGGAGGAAACGATGTCCGAGCGAACGCCGCCCCCGGCGACGGCACCCGTCCGCGAGCACCCCGGCCGGTTCAGAGCCAGCCGGTTCAAGGCCAACCTGTGGCGCAAAGCCATTCCGCACCTGTTCGGTGCCCACCGCGACGACAAACCGTTGCCACGACCGGCGATCTTCCCGCCACGCGGCCGCGGCTGGGGCATCTCGCACTACAACGTGGTGATCCCGGAACTGCCCGCGCCGCACCTGTTCCTCGGCTGCACGACCATGCAGGGCGCCTCCGGCTTCCAGTGCCACGACAACGACTTCGCCGTCCGCGACAGTCCACGTAAGACAGCCACACTGGCACTGGGCACGGCGGCGAGCACACACGAGTCGTTCACCACGTACTCGATCCCGCTCGAATGCGAGCTGGCGCCGGACGGCAGCGTGCTGCGCTGGGGCGCCGATCTGCTGATCACCGGGCTGTACCCGGAATTCCGGCTGCACAGCAGGCGCCCCGGTTTCGCGCTGGACCTGGACATCGTGGCGACCGGCGAGCACAGCAACTACGCGCGCAGCTATTTGTACACCCACCTGGGGATGCTGGCGCGGTACACCGGGATGATCACGCAGGACGGCGAGATCACGCCGATCGCCGGCTTGTGCAGCCTCGAATACGCGACGGGCAGGACGCCGCACGTGCTGCGGGACCGGCCGTTGCCGTTGAAACTCCCGATCGACTTCTTCACGTGGCACGTCATCAACCTCGACGCGGACACCCAGCTGCAGTTCGTGCAGATGTCGGCCCAGGGCGGTTACGAAGTGGTGTCCTCGGCGTGGCTGCGTGAGGCGGGCAAAGGCTCGACCCGGTACGGCGGCGTCGATTTCAAGGTGCTGACGTACCAGGCGGATCCGCAGGTCGCGCCGGACGGAAGGGAAACGTACCTGCCGGAGACGTTCCAGGCCCTGATCCCCGGCGCCCACGGCAGACAGCTGTTCGAGCTGACCGCGACCCTGGACACGCAGGTGCATTACGGCCTCGGCCGCGGATACCTCGGCGGCTACCACTACCAGGGCACCCGATCGGGTAAACCGATCGCTGGGCGTGGCTATATCGAGTTCATCGAGGCGAGTGCGACCCAATCGGAGCGATACCGCTACGTAGGTCTTTGATCACGGTCGGCGACATCTGATTCCGGGCGGCGTGGGAGCGTTTCCGGCACCGCCCGGAATTTGATGTTTGAATCGGAACGCGACGGGTATCTTTTCGCGTCTTCGATTCCGCCGGGGAGGGCCGTGAACTTCTGGGATTTCGTCCATGACCGCTGGAGCAGGCTGCTCAGCGAGTCATTGCTGCACGTCAGCGCGGTGGTCCAGTGCACGGTTCTGGCCGCGGTGATCGGCGTCGGCGTCGGCATCGCGGTGTACCGCAGCCCGATCGGCTCCGCCGTCGCCACCGCACTGACAAGCGCCATCCTCACCATTCCGTCGTTCGCCCTGCTGGGCCTGCTGATCCCGATCCTCGGGCTCGGCGCGCCGCCGACGGTCGCCGCGCTGGTCCTCTATGGACTGCTCCCGATCGTGCGCAACACCATCGTCGGCCTCGCCGGTGTGGACGGTGCGATCACCGACGCGGCGCGGGGTATCGGGATGAACCGGGTCGGCGTGCTGACCCGCGTCGAACTGCGGCTGGCGTGGCCCGCGATCCTCGCCGGGATGCGCGTGTCCACGCAGATGCTGATGGGTATCGCCGCGATCGCCGCGTACGCCAGGGGTCCGGGCCTCGGGGTGGAGATCTTCGCCGGGCTCGTCCGGGCGGGCAGCGCCAACGCCACCAACCAGGCGATCGCGGGCACCGTGGGCATCGTGCTGCTCGCGCTGGTACTCGACGGCATCTTCGTGCTGATCGGCCGTTACACGACATCGAGGGGCATCCGTGGCCAGTGAGATCCAGTTGACCGAGGTGACCAAGCGCTACGGCCGCCGTGCACCCGCTGTCGACAACTTCAGCATGACCATTCCCGCTGGCGAGATCGTCGTGTTCGTCGGGCCGTCCGGGTGCGGCAAGACCACCACCATGCGGATGATCAACCGGCTGATCGAGCCGACGTCCGGCACGATCACCATCGGCGGCGAGGACACGTCCACTCTGGACCCCGACAAGCTGCGGCGCACCATCGGGTACGCCATCCAGCAGGCCGGGCTGTTCCCGCACATGACCGTGGCGCAGAACATCGGGGTCGTGCCCGGCCTGCTCGGCTGGGACCGCAAGAAGATCACCGCCCGCGTCGAGGAGATGCTCGACACCGTCGGCCTCGACCCGGCGGAGTTCCACGACCGGTTCCCGCGCCAGCTCTCCGGTGGTCAGCAGCAGCGCGTCGGCGTGGCCCGCGCGCTCGCCGCGGACCCGCCCGTGCTGCTGATGGACGAGCCGTTCGGCGCGGTCGACCCGATCACGAGGGGCAACCTCCAGGACGAGCTGATGCGGCTGCAGGGCGAGCTGCGCAAGACGATCGTGTTCGTCACGCACGACTTCGACGAGGCGGTCAAGCTCGGCGACCGGATCGCCGTGCTCGGTGAGCAGTCCAGGATCCTGCAGTACGACACGCCCGAGGCGATCCTGGCCAGCCCGGCCGACGACACGGTCGCCGGGTTCGTCGGCGCGGGCGCCTCGCTCAAACAGCTGACGCTGCGGCGGGTCCGTGACGTCGAACTGGTGCAGCCGGACGTCATAGTGTCCACTCAGGACGATCCACAGGAGATCAAGCGGCGGCTGACCGATGCGGGCAGGAGCTACGGGCTGGTGCTCGACGCGCGGCGCCGACCGGTGGCCTGGGTGCACGTGCGGGAACCCAAGGTGCGCCGTCCCATCCGGGACATGGTGGCGGCCGAGTCGACGCTGCAGGACGCGCTGGAGGCCATCCTCACCGAGGGCGGCAACGCGGTCGTGACCGGTGCCCGCGGCGAGTTCGCCGGCCTGGTCGAGATCGACACCGTGATGGCAGTGATCCGTGAACTGCGGGAGGCCGTATGACCAGCGTCGCGGTCGAAACGAAACAGACGGAGACCAAACGGGCGTCGGGCGTGCGCATGTTCGCGCAGCCGATCGTGGTGGTCGTGCTCGTCGTCGCCGTGCTCGTCTGGGCCTTCTCGCAGAACCTCGACGCGATCGAGAAGCAGAGCATCAACGCTCCCGTGCTGCTCGACGCGGTGTGGGACCACCTCGTGATCAGTGTCGTGGTGACGGCGCTGGTGCTGATCATCGCGGTACCGCTGGGAATCGTGCTGACCAGGCGGTGGGCCAGGCGCGCCGCGCCGGTGTTCCTGGCGATCGCCACGATCGGGCAGGCCTCACCGGCGATCGGCATCCTCGTGCTGTTCTTCCTGGTGTCCGGCTGGGAAGGGCTGTGGGCCGCGGCGCTGCCGATCACCTTCTACACACTTCTTCCCGTGCTGCGCAACACGATGGTCGGCCTGCAGCAGATCGACCCGGCGCTGGTCGACGCGGGCAGGGGGATCGGGATGTCCGCGTTCTCCGTGCTGCGCCGCATCGAGATCCCACTGGCCGTGCCGCTGATCCTCGCGGGACTGCGGACAGCTCTCGTGCACGCGGTCGGTGTGGCCACGCTCGCCGTGTTCGTCAACGGCGGCGGGCTCGGACTGCTGATCGACACCGGGTACAAGCTCTCACGCGTCACCGTGCTGATCACCGGCTCGGTGCTGGCCGTGGCGCTGGCCCTGCTGGTGGACTGGCTCGGCACGGTCGCCGAGCAGTACCTCGGACCGAAGGGGATCCGGTGAGGACGCGGACACGTCTGGCGGCGTTGCTGACGGCGTTGACGACGAGTGCCGGACTGCTGACCGGGTGCGGGCTCGAAACGACCTACGCCCTGCCGTTCGAGGTCGGCCCCGGCTCGGTCAGGCCGGTCCCCGAGCTGTCCGGTGTGGACATCGCGGTCGGCTCGAAGGACTTCACCGAGAACATCATCCTCGGCTACATCACCGAGGTGGTGCTGACCGCCGCGGGCGCGGAGATCCGCGACATGACCAACATCCAGGGCTCCAACAGCTCCCGGCAGGCGCTGCTGAGCGGTGACATCGACGTGTCGTGGGACTACACCGGGACGGGCTGGATCTCCTACCTGGGGCACACCGACCCGATCCCGGAGGAGAACGCGCAGTACGAAGCCGTCCGGGACGCCGATCTGGCCAAGAACGGCCTGGTCTGGCTGCCGTACTCGAAGGTGAACAACACCTACGCCTTCGCGGTCACCGCCGATTTCGCTCGTACCAACAACCTCAAGACCACGAGCGACATGGTCGAGCTGATCGGGAAGGACCCGGCGAAGGGCGTTTTCTGCCTGGAGACCGAATTCGTCAGCCGCAGCGACGGCTTTCCCGGTGTGGCGAAGGCTTACGGGTTCGACTCGCGGTCGGTCCAGGTGAAGATCTTCGGCACCGGCACGATCTACACGGCCACCTCAAGCGGCAACTGCAACTTCGGCGAGGTGTTCACCACCGACGGCCGGATCCTGGCGCTGAACCTCGTGGTGCTCGAGGACGACAAGAAGTTCTTCCCGCAGTACAACGCGGCACCGGTGGTGCGCAAGGACTTCGACGAAGCCCACCCGCAGGTGGCGAAGGTGCTGGCGCCGGTGGTGGCCAAGCTGGACAACGACACCATGCGCAAGCTCAACGCCGAGGTCGACGTCGACGGCAAGGACCCGGCCGTGGTGGCCCGCGACTGGCTGGCCCGTGAGGGGTTCGTCGCGGCGGGGTGAGGCCGGCGGTTACCGGCCGGGAGATCGGGAACCCGGTGGGCGAGGACGAACGAGAGGAACCACCGGTGTCTTCGGAACACGACGCGCCGGCTCCGCGGGAGGACGTCTCCGAGGAGCTCGACGAGGACCGCCTGCAAGCCGACCCGCTGGAAGCCGGGATGGACCCGCCTGAGCACTGGTCCGGCGCGGACAAGTACGGCATGACACCGTACGAGCAGTCCCACCCCCGGCCCTTCGGCGAACGGCTCGACGAGGAGGAACCGGAGTCGTCCGGCGAGAGCCGGACTCCGCTGGACGAGGAGATCGAACAGGAGGCCGCCGGGCGCGGGCAGAGCGCCGACCAGGCCGGTGGGCCGATGGCCGCGCAGGAGCGGACACCCGACCCGGCGGAGTGATCTGAAGCCGGAGGCGAACACCCTGTCAACGGTACGGTTGGCGGGGTGCGACCTCTGCTCGAAGTCCAAGGGCTCACCCGCCGGTTCCACCACGTCACCGTGCTCGACGCCGTGTCGTTCGATCTCCACAGTGGACGGGCCGCGGCGCTGGTCGGCCCGAACGGGTCCGGCAAGACCACCTTGCTGCGCTGCGTCGTCGGCGCGGACATCGCCGACGACGGCGAAGTCCGCTTCGACGGTGACCGGCTGGTGGAAAGCGACCCGCGGGTGCGCGCCGCGCTGGCGTGCGCGTTGGACGACGCCGACTTCTTCCCCGAACTGTCCGTGGTCGAGCACCTGGAACTGCTGGCCCGTGCGCACGGCGTGAGCGAGCCCGGTGACGTGGTGGCCGAGGTGCTGTCCGACCTGGATCTCGTCGCGCAGCAGGACCAGTTGCCGATCACCTTGTCCAGCGGTCAGCGCAGGCGGTTCACGCTGGGCGCGTGCCTGGTGCGGCCGCGCAAGCTGCTCGTGCTCGACGAGCCGGAACAGCGGCTGGACGTGGCGGGCCGGGCGTGGCTGGCGGAGAAGCTGCGGGACGAGAAGGCCGAGGGTTGCGCGATCCTGCTGGCCTCGCACGACCAGCAACTGGTCGACGCGGTCGCGGACACCCGGATCGAGCTGGGCTGATGACGACGGTCACGGTCCGCGGCATCAGGGCGGAGATCCGGGCGGCCCGGCTGCGGTCACGCCCGGCGCAGGCCCGCAGGGAACGCAACGACACCATGTACCTGGTCATCCTCGGCTTCCTGATCTACGGCGGTATCCTCGTGCAGGCCGTGCGGCGGATGATCGACGCGCCGCCGATCGGCCCGGCGCCGCCCAACCTGCCGGTCGCGCAGTGGCTGTTCGTCGGCTGCGCGGTACTCGGGCTCGGTCTGCTGGTGCGCGCGTTGCTGGTGTTCGGCCCGGTGGTGGCCAGTGGGCCGTTCCAGTTCTGGCTGCTGTCAACGCCGCTGAACAGGAGATCGTTGCTCGGCCGCCGGTTCTGGTGGCTCGCCGCGATCGGCGCGGTCGCGGGTGGCCTGCCCGGTCTGGCGGCCTCCGCGCTGCTCAAGGCCGACCTGACGGGCAAACTGCTGAGCACGGCGGTCTGCGCCGGGATGGCGGCCGGTGTGGTCGCGGTGTGCGTTCTGCTGCAACAGAAGGCGCGCAGCGGCCAGCGTCTGTCCACTGTGCTGGTCGTGGTGGGCGCGCTGGTGGCTGCCGCGGCTGTGTTCGTCACTCCCCCGGTCCTCGACCTCCCGCTGCTGACAGCTGGTGCCGCCGTGCCGCCGATCGTCGGGATCGTACTGGCGTACCGCGCGCTCGGCACGCTGGACCGGGCCGCGTTGGCCGGTGGCGCGGAGATCCTCGCGGCCAGCAGGGTCGCGGTGAACTGGATGGACGTCTCCCTGTTCGCCGGGATGGTGTCGGCACGCAAGTGGCGGTCGATCGGCAAGGTGTCCAGCCGGGCCCTGCGCGGAGTCCGCCACCGGGCGATGGTGTACGCCGACATCCGCAGGATTTCCCGTAACAGGACCGCGTTCTCGGTGTGGCTGGGTCTGTTGCTGACGCCGTACGCGGCGCAACGGCTGCTGCCGGAGACGTTCGTGCCGACCGTGCAACTGGTGGCGTGCGCGATCGCGGTCAGTCCGTTCGCCGCCGGGCTGCGGCACATCTGCCGTTCGGCCGCGATGCGCCGGTCTCTCGGCGGCAGTGACGCCGGGCTGCGCCTGGCCCATCTCGTGGCGCCGGCCGTGATGGCTCTGCTGTGGACAGCTGCGACGAGTCCCGCTTCCGGGTTCGCGCTCGCCTCAGCGGTCGTGCCGATCGGTGCGGTGGCGTTCGTGTACCGGCGTGCTTCTCAGCCGTCGTTCGACTACTCCGGTGGTGCCGTGGACACGCCGTTCGGCTTGTTCCAGCCGAACACGGTCCGCCAGCTGCTGCGCGGCCCGTTGCTGCTGCTGTTCGCGGCCGCGGTCCAGCTGTACCTGTGAGGCGTCAGGCCTTGCCTTCCACCTGCTGCTGGATGTGGTCCAGCGTGGCGTCCATCGCCTGCTCGATCTCGTCGCCGGCGGTGTGCTCGGTGTGCAGCTCGATGTCCACAACGGTCCGGTCCTGGTCCGCTGTGACGTCGAGGGCACCGGCGTAGGGACTGGATTCCGAGCCCCACTGGATCCGCCGCGCTGTGCGGTCCACCCGGAACCACGCCTTGCCGCGTTCCTTCTCGCCGTCCACCTCGGCCTCGACAGCCACTTTGTCGTCGCCCAGCGGCTTGGCGTGTGTCATCTGGTCGAAGTACTTCGGCAGGTTGTGCACGTCAGCGAGGTATTCGAACACACGGTCCTCACCGGCGAGCAGCGTCCGTGTGCGGTGATAGGCAGTCATGGGTTTTGGTGTACCCACAACTGCGGCGCTTACACGGGAAGCCGTTGGACACGTCGTCACGGGGCTTGCTAACGTGCCGGGCGTGTCCACCCCTGAGGCTGACAGAAGCTAGCCACCGGTAGTCCGGTGGCGTACCGGACCACCGCATCCACGGGTTTCCGCCTGGGCACCTCTCTTCGCCAGGCGAACTTTCCGCGCCCTTCTCGTGGCGCGCTCTCATCGATCCGCGATGCTGCTGTGGAGCTGTTCATGCCTTTCGCTGTCTACGTCCTCGGGCTGGCCGTGTTCGCCCAGGGGACCTCCGAGTTCATGCTGTCCGGCCTTGTCCACGACATCGTCGCTGACCTGCGCGTTTCCATCCCCGCTGTGGGGTCGCTGACGTCCGCGTTCGCCGTGGGGATGGTCGTCGGCGCGCCGCTGGTGGCGATGCTGAGCCTGCGGTGGCCCCGGCGCGGGGCGTTGCTGGCCTTCCTGACCGCGTTTCTCGTGGTGCACGTGGTCGGTGCCGTCACCACGAGCTTCGAGGTCCTGTTCGTGACAAGGGTGATCGCCGCACTGGCCAACGCGGGTTTCCTGGCGGTCGGGCTCGCGACCGCCGCCGGTCTCGCCGGACCACACGGCAAAGGGCGGGCCACGTCGGTGTTGCTGAGCGGGATCACGCTGGCCTGCATCGCGGGCGTCCCGCTCGGAGCTGTCCTGAGTGGATTCTGGGGGTGGCGGTCGGCGTTCTGGGCCGTGGCGGCGGTTTCCCTGCCCGCGCTGCTCGCGATCCTGCGTGCTGTGCCCGCGGCACCGGTGAACCCGGCCGCTCCCAGCGCCCGTCACGAACTGCGCTCGCTGCGCACGCCCCGCCTGGTCGTCACGCTTGTGTTGGGGGCGTTGGTGAACGGCGCGACCTTCTGCACGTTCACCTATCTCGCTCCGGTGATCACAGGCGCGACCGGGCTCGGCGCCGGTTGGGTGCCCGCTGTGCTGGCGTTGTTCGGTATCGGTTCGTTCGTCGGCGTCACAGTAGGTGGCATGCTGTCGGACACCCGCCCCGTGCCGCTGCTGGTCGTCGGCACGTCGGCGTTGTTGGTGGGATGGCTCGCGTTCGTGTTCCTCGCGGCCAATCCCGTTGCGACACTGGCGCTTGTTTTCGTACAGGGAACGTTGTCGTTCGGCGTGGGGTCCACTTTGATCACCCAGGTGCTCTACGCGGCGACGGACGCGCCGACGCTGGCGGGCGGATTCGCCACGGCAGCGTTCAACGTCGGTGCCGCTGCGGGCCCTGCGCTCGGCGGCGTGGCGTTCGCCATGGGGCTGGGCGGGGACCGCGCGCCGCTGGTGGTCAGCGCGGTCCTCGTCGCCGCCGCGCTGATGATCGGCGCGACGGCGTACGCGTTCAGCCGGACAACGGAAGCGCGGCGAACACCTCGTCTTGGTTGACGGTCATCGCAGCGCCCAGGCCGTCGAGCAGGCTGCGTGCGCTGTGGTTGTCCGCTGTTGTCGACGCGACGAATCGGGCGGCACCGCCTTGCTTCGCCGCGTCGAGCAACAGCTGCATGACACGCTTGCCGACGCCTTGGCCACGGCGGGTCCGGCCGAGCCAGATCCCGGCTTCGACGTCGTCGCCGTGCCGCTCCAGCCGGGCCGCGCCCGCCGCGGCACCGTCGACGTCGATCACCCAGGTCCGTTCGACGGCGGTCGCCGGGTCGAGTGTGCGGTGGCGGTGGAACGCGAGGAACGCGTCCCGCCGCCGGTCCGTCCAGCCGTCCGGGCCGTCGACCGGGGGCATGACTTCCAACGGATCGGCGTCCGCGACAGCCGCCACCAGCAGCCGGACCAGGCTTTCCTCGTCAAGCGGGGTCAAGGTCACGTCAGGCACCCGGGGAGTAAACCGCAGTCCGGCGCCGATCTCACCTGAATTCGACGTCAGCGCGCCAGCCGCTCAGCCAGCCACGCCAGCGACAGCGGATACCGGTAGTCGATAGCGCCGTGACCGGCGTCGAACAGCTCGAAACGAATCCGCTCGGCCGGCACGCCCACGTCGAGCAGTCCGGCACGGTACGCCTCAGCCCCCAGGTCGAGGTACCACTCGTCACGCGTGCCCGCGTCGATCCACACCCAGTTGAGCGACCGGACCGCGTCGGCGTACCTGGGCACCATGCGCACCGGGTCCCAGTCCAGCCACCGCTGCCACTGCTCCGGCCTGAGCACACCCGTCTTCGGGTCGAACGGCAACTCGGGCGTACCGTCCTCCCGGGCGGAGAAGCACGCCGAGAGGCACAGCATCTCCATCAGGTTGTCGTCGCCGGGTTTGGTGAACGACGGACGCGACTGGAAGTCGGCCCAGAACGCCATGATGTCCTGGTCGTAGGCGCGCAGGGCGCGCACCGCCCCGGCGATGTCGGCGCTGTACGAGAACTCGTACAGCGCGTCCCCGGCGTGCGTGGCCAGCGCGCCGAAGACGTCCGGCCGCAGCATCGGCGTGATCATCGCCCCGAACCCGCCGGAGGACTTGCCTGTGATCGCACGCGAGTCGCGGCCGGCAATGGTCCGGTAGTGCGCGTCCACCCACGGCACGACCTCGTCGCAGATGTACGAGTGATACCGGCCTGTGCCAGGCGAATCGACGAACTGGGAGCCGCCGTACCTGGTCCACGCGTCCACGTAGACCACCACGCAGCCGGGCGCGCCGCCGGCGAACACGGCGTCGGCGGTCTCCAGGAACGGCTGGCGGAACGCGGTCCGGTTGGCCCACATCGAGAGGTGGCCGGTGTAGCCCTGGATCACGTAGACGGACGGATAACGCTCGGCGCTGTCGTCGTAGCCGGGTGGCGTGTACACCCACAGTGGCCGTTGGTGCGGATCACCGAGATGGTTGTCGCGCAGGAGCGCGGAGTCGAAAGTGTGCCGGTCGAGCCGGCCGGCGAGTTCAGCTTCCCAGGGCAGCATGTGGATCAGTGAAGCACGCCCCGCCAACCACGACCGGTGACCGCTGTTCCGGTGTGCGGAGAACACCTGTCACACGAACGCCGGATTCGGTAGAGTCGGCAGCACTGGGAACACGGCTGCAAAGACAGAAAGCCGACGGCCGTGGAGTTCGAGACTGGGGTGGTCATGAACGAGGAATACGAGGACGCCGAAGAGGTTTTCGAGGAACTGCTCGACGCCTATGGATCGAATCCGAAGCATCTCGCGTGGGTTCCACGCCCGCAGGACTGAGAAACCCGCGGGCAAGCCGATGAGTGACGATGCCGCACGGGTCAGAGTGTCCTCGTGCGGCATTTCCTACTGGCGATCGGGAAAGCTGATCTGGGACGACACTGTCGCACACAGACAGTTCGCACTGGTCGACGGCACCGAGGCGGTGCTGCGCTGGTTCCACGACTGGAAGCCACTGGAGTCCATATCGGACATTCCTGGTGAGCCTGCCCAAATCGCCCGTTACCGCCGGGTTGCCGGGGTCTTTCTGGCTCATGACATTCTCGTCGCCGAGGGGTCGCAGCGGCACCGGTTCGAGGCGGCGGCAGACGTGGCATGGCGGCCGTGGGGCCGATTGGCACCGGCGTTCCACTTTGCCACCCGCATCCTCGCCGACGGCGAGTTCAACACCGATGACGACTACCGCGTATTGCTCGAGGAAAACCTCAAGCAGGGGCCCGCGCCGCGCGCACATCACACCTTCGCCAATGTCGGCGCCCGGATCGTCGCATTGCCGGACCGAGCAGAGGCGACGTGGCAGGAACGTGATCTTGTCGACGTGCTCTACCAGCGGCGCAGCGACCGGAAATTCGCCGAAACGCCGATTCCGCTGGCGTCAGCCGGGGCATTGCTGCAGATTTCCGCCGGTATTGTCGCCATCGACGAACGAACACAGACCGTGTTCAAGACGTCGCCGTCCGGCGGCGGGCGCCACCCGACTGAGGTCTATGTCTACGCACGGGCCGTCGAAGGTGTCGAGCCGGGGACGTACCACTACAACCCCACCGCGCACACGCTGGAACACATCGGCGGGACACGCACCGACGACGACCTCGGCGCGATCGCCGGTGACCAGCAGTGGGCGGGTACGGCCGGGATGATCGTCTTCTTCACGTCAGTCCTGGAACGAAGCATGTGGCGGTACCACGCGCCGCGCACGTACCGGTTGCTGCACATGGACGTGGGCCATGTCAGCCAGACGGTGTACCTGCTCGCCACCGCGCTCGGCCTCGGTGTGACGTTCACGTCCGCGATGCGCGACGAACTGGTGGAGCAGCTGCTCGGTGTCGAACCGAACGACGAAGTGGTGATGGGCTGTGCCGTGATCGGCACCAAGGTCTGACCGTTCAGGCCGCGAGCAGCCGCCGGAGTTCCTCCGCGTTCGGGATCTCCAGCCCGCCGATGCAGGCCAGGGCTTCCTCCCAGCAGGCTCGTGCCGTGGCGCGGTCCCCGACCCCGTCCCACGCCAGTCCGAGGATGTGCAACGCCTGTGCCTGCCCGAAATGCGCGCCGGCGGCGCGGTTGATGGCCAGTGCCTTCTCGGCGTGGTCACGCGCGGTGGACATGTCCCCCACGTCGTACGCGAGCCAGGCGAGGAGCTTCTCCGCGCGGCTCTCGTATCTCAGCAGCTCGCCGCTCCTGCTCAGCTCCGCCGCCCGGGTGGCGTAGTCCCTGGCGGTGGTCATGTTCCCGCGCTCGCGGCTCTGGGACGCCAGCCGCAGCAGCGCGGAGATCTCACCGGGCAAGTAGGACAGCCGGCGCGCTGTCTCAAGGGCCTTGCGCGCACAGGCCGCCGCTTCGTCCGCGTGCCCCATTCCCTGGTGCGTGGCGGAAAGCGTGACCAGCGCAGCCACCTGGTCCTGTTCCACGCCGGACTGCTCGGCCAGTGCCATCGACTCGTTCGCGTGCGCCAGCGCGGTTTCGTGCGCACCCGCCAGCCGGTTGGCGTCCGCCAGCCCGCGCAGCGTGTCGGCCTCGTAGTGCCGTGTGCCCGATTCGCGGTAACACGCCAAACCCTTGGTGTACTGGACGATCGCTTCCTCGTACCGGCCCTGGTGGACCAGGATGTGGCCGAGGCTCACCCGCGGCGTGCCCTCGATCGACGGGTTCGGGCTCGACGCCAGCAACGCCAACGCGTCGTGCGCGTACTGCTCGGCCCGGTCGAGACGACCGCGCTGCTCCTCGATCACACTGAGGTTGATCAGCCCGTAGAGCCGGACGCTGTCGAAACCGTGTTCCCCGGCCAGCCGGACGCCTTGCTCGACCTGGTCGGCGGCGGCGGCGAGTTTGCCGTCGGCCTGGTGCATCGTACCGATGCTGATCATCGCCCGCGCACGTCCGTCGTGCGCACCCGCCCTGGTGTAGGCGTCCAGCTCGGCCACCAGGTGGTCGGTCGCCTTCCCGAATTCCTGGACGCGGAAGTAGATGGAGGCGATGACGTGGTGCATCGCCGCTTCGGCCTGGTGTTCACGCGCGGCCTTCGCGGCGTGCAGCGCCGCTCGGGCGGCCACGAGCCCTTCGGCCCGGTAGCGGCCACGGGTCACCAGGTACGCGCGCAACGACTCGACCAGGTGCCACGCGGTGTGCGCGGGGCCGTGGCCCGCCGCGTGCAGGATCGCGGCGATGATGTTGGGGCCTTCCTGGTCCATCCACTCGACGGCCGCGTCCGCGTCGGCGAAGGCCGGGCTGGGCAGCGACTCCTCCAGTTGCGTGCGGGGCAACCGGATCCACGTGCCGTAGAGCACGTCGGCGATCGCGTCCAGCCGTCGCACGTAGAAAGCGAACAGCCGGGCACGGGCCGCGCCCGACTCGTCCGGGCTTTCCTCGATCTGGCAGCGTTCCTGGCTGTAGAGCCGAAGCAGGTCGTGGAACCGGAAGCGGTGCGGCGCGATCCGCTGGATCAGGCTCGCGGTGGCCAGCTCGGCGAGCAGCTTGTCGGTGCGGTCGTCGGGCAGCCGCGCCATCACCCTGACCGCGTGCCGGGAGAAATCCGGCCCCGGCACCAGGCTCAGCAGCCGGAACAGCCCGGCGGCCTCCGGTTTGAGCGTCAGGTAGGACAGGTCGAACACCGCACGCACCGCCGCACCGGGATCGTCCTCGATCTCCAGCGCGGTCAACCGGTTGCCGTGCCGCAGGTCGGTGACGTACTCCTGCATCGAGTCGTCGTCACGCAGCAGCAGGTTCGCGCCCGCGATGCGCAGCGCCAGCGGCAGGTGACCGCACAGCCGCGCGATCTCCGCCACCGCACCGGGATCGGGCTGGGCGAGGTCCTCCCCGATGATGGTGTGCAGCAGCTCGACCGACTTCTCCGGCGCGAGGACGTCCAGGTTGACCAGCTTCGCCCCGCCGAGCGCGGCCAGGCCGCGCAGTGTCTTGCGGCTCGTGATCAGCGCGGCGGAGCCCGGCATGCTCGGCAGCAGGCTGCGCACCTGCCCGGCGCTGACGGCGTTGTCCAGCACCACCAGGACTCGCCGGTCGGCCAGCACCGTCCGGTATGCGCCGACCAGCTCGTTGCGGTCGTCGGGGAGCTGGTCGGGTCTCAGCCCGAACGCCTGCAGGAACCGGCCGAGCACCTGCTCCGGCGTCAGCTCGCGGTCCAGCGCGTTGCCGAGCAGGTCTACGAACAGCTGACCGTCGGGGAACTGGTCCCGCAGCTGGTGTGCGGCCTGCACGGCCAGCGCGGTCTTGCCGACGCCGGGCTGCCCGGAGATCGCCACCACCGGGGCACCGACCTCGCCGTCACCGGACAGCAGGTCGATGATCTGGTCGTACGCCTCGTCGCGTCCGACGAAGTCGCGCAGGCCCGCGGGAAGCTGCCGGGGCACCGGGCGGTGCGCGGGCTGCTGGATCGCGGACGGGTCCGCTGTCGCCGGTTGCGGCGCGGGCCTCAGCGACAGCGCGGGGTCGTTGGTGAGGATCCGCTGGTGCAGCCGCTGCAGCTCTTCGCCGGGGTCGACGCCGACCTCGTCGGCGAGGGTGGCACGCACCTCCTGGTAGCTGGCCAGCGCCTCGACCTGACGACCCGAGCGGTACAGCGCGAGCATCAACTGGCCGCGCACCCGTTCCCGGAACGGGTACTGCGCGGTCAGGTTGCGCAGCTCGGGCAGCAGCTCCGCGTGCCTGCCGAGCGAGAGGTCGCAGTCGACGCGCATCTCGGTCGCCCGCAGGTGCTCCTCGGTCAGCCGCTGCACCTCGCGTTCCCGGAACGAGCACGCCGGGATGTCGGCGAGCGCGGGGCCGTGCCACTGGGCGAGGGCGCTGGTGATCAGCTCGGCGCGGTCGGCCGGGTCACCGGCCTGGTCGGCCCGGCCGACCAGTGCGCGGAACCGGGACAGGTCGAGCTGGTCGGGCCCGACGTTGATCCGGTACCCGTGCGGCATCGTGGCGATCAGGTCCTTGGCCCGCAGCGTCTGCCGCAGCCTGCGGACGTAGGCCTGCGCGGTCGACGCCGCGTTGTCGGGCGTCTCGTCGTCCCACAGCCAGTCGACCAGCTCGCTGACGCGCACGACCTGGTTGCCACGCAGCAGCAGGCCCGCCAGTACCACCTGCTGTTTTCCGGCGGGGACCGTGACTGTCCGGCCCGCCACCGTCACATCCAAGGTTCCCAACAGGCGGAAGTCGTTGTCTTCCACCATCCACGCCCCCGTCGGAGTCTCGGGTCCAGCGACGTACCGACGATCCTAGTCGGGAGTACGCGAGAAGTACGCGGGATCGGGTGAGCTGGTTCAGTGCCCGGGAACCTGGTCGAGACGCTCGCGGACGATCTGATGGCGATCATCGCCGACGAGGATCCGCTTCTCGCGACGATGTACGGCCTCAGGGACACCGACCGCGTGCTCGCCGACCTGACCGAGGAGGGCGAGAGCAGACTGCGGGCGAGGGCCACCGCCGTCGCGATACGCGCACGGGAGCTCGACGACGAGGCGCTGACCTCGGTCGACCGCGTGACCAGGGCCGTTGTCCAGGAACAGGCCGAGGCGGTCGTGCACAGGATCGACTCGCGGGCCGTCGAGTACACGGTCACCAACCACTTCGTCAGCCCCGCCGCGCACGTGCTCCACTACCTGCCACGCGTCCCGATCGCCGACGGGGACCAAGCCGACGCGTACCTGAGCCGGCTGTCCCAGTTCAGTGGCTACCTGGCGACGGCGGCGAGCCGGCACGTCGGCGGCGCGGTGGCCGGACGCCTTCCGGTCACGCGGCTCGTGCGGGGCGCGATAGTCCAGTTGGACCGGACGGTGGCGCTCGGCGCGGACGACCCGCTGCTTGACCCGATCCGCCACGAGGGCATGGAACGGTACGCCGACCAGGGCCTGCGGATGCTGGAAACGGAGATCCGGCCCGCGCTCGCCAAGTACCGCACCGCCCTCACCGAGCTCACGCCGAGCGCCCGCGACGACGACCAGCCGGGCCTGTGCTGGATCACCGGCGGGGAGTCGATCTACGCGAGCCTGATCAGGGTGCACACCGACAGCAGCCACTCCCCGGACGTGCTGCACCGCACCGGCGAACGCCTGGTGGCGGACCTGCGTGCGGAGATCGCGCAGTGCGGGGCGCGGCTGTTCGGCAGCAGTGACGTCGCCGGGATCTTCCACCGGCTGCGCGCCGACGAGACGCTGAGGTGGCGTGACGGGCAGGAGATCCTCGACGCGGCCAGGACAGCGATCCAGAAGGCGGAGTCGCAGGCGCCGAACTGGTTCTCGGTCGTGCCGGAGCAACGGTGTGTCGTCGAGGCCGTGGCCCCGGCCCAGGAAGCAGCGATCCCGTCGGCGACGTACCTGATGCCCTCGCCGGACGGCAAACGGCCGGGGACGTACTCGACGAACATCAGCCGCCCCACCGAGCGGTACCGCCACTTCGCGGAGACGATGGCGTTCCACGAGGCCGTACCCGGCCACCACCTGCAAGTCACCAGGGCACAGGGCCTGCGGGACCTGCCGATGCTGCGCAGGTTGCCGCTGAGCACCGCGTACGTCGAGGGCTGGGGACTGTACGCCGAGCGGCTGGCCGACGAGATGGGCCTGTACTCCGACGAGCTGTCCAGGATCGGGATGCTCGTGCTCGACGCGATGCGCGCGGTCCGCCTGGTCGTGGACACCGGTCTGCACTCGGGGGGCTGGAGCCGGGCGCGGGCTGTGGAGTACATGACCGCGAACACGGCCATGCCGGAAGTGGAGATCGAAGCCGAGGTCGACAGGTACATCGCGCTGCCCGGTCAGGCGCTGGCGTACATGGTCGGCCGGATGGAGATCACGCGGATCAGGACGGCCGCACAGGACACGCTCGGCGACAAGTTCGACATCCGCACCTTCCACGACACCCTGCTCAGCGGCGGCACGCTGCCCATGCCGGTGCTGGCCGACGTCGTGGCCGACTGGACGAAGTCCACGTGAGATCGGCGTCAGTACGCGACCG
This sequence comes from Kibdelosporangium phytohabitans, assembly GCF_001302585.1. Taxonomy (GTDB): domain Bacteria; phylum Actinomycetota; class Actinomycetes; order Mycobacteriales; family Pseudonocardiaceae; genus Kibdelosporangium; species Kibdelosporangium phytohabitans. Next base: position 8,376,137 of record NZ_CP012752.1, read on the forward strand.
GTACGCGGGTGGTACACGGCGCGGGAGACGATGAGGACGCTGCCAGGGCGACAAGGGAAGGCAGCAGCAGAAGCCAACGCCGGCGAGGAATGAGATGTCCGGTGGGACCGCTGGGGGTGGTCCCACCGGACAGCCACAACCGCTCGTGAGTGGTCGTCACCTCCCCCGGCGACCACTCACGAGTTTCACCCGCGCCCCGATACCGTGCCCGGTCGGGACCAGCCCGCCGGATCGGCTCGGGCCGGTCCTGCCGAGGAGGGCCGAACACCGTATCCGGCGAAGGTGTCGGTGCAGTTCCACATACTGGGCCGCTGGAGGTCCACGGCGAGCGCGGGCCCATGCGGCTCAGCGGCAACCGACTTACCTGCTTGTCGCGCTGCTTCTGCAGGCCAATCGCAGCGTGTCCCACGAACGCCTCACCGAGGCGGTGCGGGACGACCGGCTGCCGGACACGGCCGTCGCGGCGTTGCGCACGTACGTCTCGCGCATCCGCCGGGCGTTCGCGGACATCGAGCCAGGCGCTGCGGAACGCGTTGTCCCAGCAGGCGTTGACCATCGCGCTGCGAACCGGCGACCAGGCGTCCCAAGTCGAGGCACACCAAGGCATCGGCCGAGTCCAGCACGCCACCGGCCATCACCACGACGCGCTTGTCCACCATCACACCGCACTCGAACTGGCCCCCGAACTGGGACAGCCCAGCAGCCAAGCCCGCGCCCGCGACGGTCTCGCCCACGCGCACCACGCCCTCGGCGAAACCACCCGCCACCATTGGACAGCAGCCCTCAGCATCCTCACGGACCTCGACCTCGCCCACACAGACGAACCCGACGTCACCACCGGCGCCATCCAGGCCCAGCTGGCGCGCTGGGCGACGGACAGTCGTGTTCGCTGGGGGACGCCGGGAATACGGCGTCCCCCCAGCACCGGTTCACAGGGTCAGCTGTGGCCAGGAACTGGTGTCCCGCAACAGTTGCCGGTCGTGCGTGGCGAGCACGACCGCGGCAGGGGTCGTGCCGAGTGCTGCTGTCAGTTCGTCGACCAGTGCGGCGGACAGGTGGTTGGTCGGCTCGTCGAGCAGTAGCACGTGCGGCTGGCTGACCAACACGAGCGCCAGGTCCACCCTTCGCCGGGCACCGACTGACAGCTCTCCCAGCGGGCGGTGTGTGTCGTTGCGGTCCGACAACCCGAGTTCGCCGAGGCCGGGCGCGGGTAGCCCCGACCGGGCCACCACCTCCTCGTACAGCTGGCGTGCTGTACGGCGGGGTGGTGTGTCGGATTCCTGGCCCAGGCGTCCGACTCGGACCGGCTTGGCGCGCCTGACCGTGCCCGTCGCCGGTTCGATGAGGCCTGCCAGCACCGACAGCAGCGTTGACTTTCCCGCGCCGTTCGGTCCGGTGACGACCAACCGGTCTCCCGAGTCCAACGCGAGGGTCACCGGGCGATCCAGTCGTCCGGGTACGGTCACGTCCTCGGCTCGCAGCAACGTCGCGCCTCGGTACTCCGGCAGTTCCGGCATGGCGAACCGGGTTGGTGGCGGCGGGACCGCCACGACAGCTGCCTCCAGGTCCTCCTGCCTTCGGTGCACAGCACGCACGAGGCCGGGTGCGCGGGTCGCCCGCGTGTGTTTGCCGGTTCCCTTGGCCGGGCGCCAACCGTCCTTCAGGCGGTTCTGCGCCGCTGACAGGTCGTCCGCCAGCCGCTGCCGCTCGGTGACCTGCTCGGTGTGCAACGCTTCCCAGCGGGCACGTTCGGCACGGCGGCCGTCGACGTACGCGGCGTAGCCACCGCCGTACACCCGTGGCCTACTGTCGCTGGACGGGTCGAGGTCGATCACCGTCGTGGCCACGTCCGCGAGCAACGCGCGGTCGTGCGTGACGATGACGACCACACCCGCGTGCGCGCGTAGTTGCTCGGTGAGGTGGTCGAGGCCGCCCGCGTCGAGGTGGTTCGTCGGTTCGTCGAGCAGCAGGATGGAATGCCTTGCGCCAAGCAGGCATGCCAGCCGCACGCGGTGTCGTTGTCCTACCGAGAGTGTGCCGAGTGGACGGTCGCGGTCGTCGACTGCGCCGAGCGCGGCCAGGGAGATCTCGACTCGTCGGTCCGCGTCCCACGCGTCGAGCGCTTCGGCCACCGTGAGCGCGTCGGCGTAGGCGTCGTCGGCGCCGGGCGTGCCTTCGGTGAGGGCTTCGGTCGCACGGTCCAAGTCGGCCAACGCGGTGCGTACGGCGGCCAGTTCGAGGTCGATCAGGTCGCCGACGGTGTCCGTGGCCGCCAGCGGGATCTGCTGATCGGCAACGCCGATCGAACCCGCGTGGTGGACCTCGCCTTGGTCGACGGGCAGCTGACCGGCGAGCACGCGCAGCAAGGTGGTCTTGCCGCGGCCGTTCTCACCGACGATCGCGACCCGGTCGCCCGCGGCGGCCACGAGGTCGACCCCGGCGAGCACGGGCCGCCCGCCGTAGGAGAGGTGGACGCCGGACGCGCGGACGTGCGCCGCGCGGGCAGGGGCCAGCGCAACAGGGGATGACATGGAAATGCCTCCAGCTAGAGGTGATGCATGAGTAGGACGAAGACGGCACCGCGGTCCGCGGCACCGGTGGAGGCGTCGTCCCTCAGAGGTACATGGGTGTTTGCATCACGTCCGACAGGTTAGATCACGCGCCGCGTCCCGGTCATCCGGTTTTCTGCCCGTCGAGGCGCTGGCAGGTGGGGGCGTGCGAGAACGCCACGTCCAGCTCCTTGTTGGCCCGCAGGTCCTTGGTCGGGCCCACCGCCCCGCTCAGCGGTTCCAGGCCCGCGCCGACCTCCGCGACCGCCTTCTGGAACGAGACCGGGTCGGTCGTCTGCGCCTGCTGGAGCTTGCCGCGCGCGGAGTCCAGGGTGCCGCGGGCGGAGGTGAGGGTCGCCATCGCCTTGTCGACGGCGGCCTGGCCCTCGGCGACCGGCGGCGCGCCGGACTGCGTGAGCCGGTCGGACACCGAGTCGATCGCTTCGGCGATCGACCCGAGGTAGGCCAGCAGGCTGGTTTTGGCCTGGTGCGGGTCGGCCCCGTCGATCCGGGGCAGCTGGGACAGTTTCGCGCCGCCGTCCTGGACGGTCTGGCAGACCTGGTCGGCCCACGCGATGGCCGGGCGGTTGAGCCCGTCACCGCCCGACGAGCACCCTGCGGTCAGCACGACACCGGCGGCGAGCACCGCGAGACGATTCATGAAAACGACACTAGAGACGCCGCCCGCGCCCGGACAATGACGAAAGCGAAAACCATCGATAACACACAAAACCGTCCAGCGGTTGGCGCAGATATCGATAATTGACATATACAGCCACACAATCATAGGTTCAGGGAAATCCATTCGGCGCGAAAGGCCAACGGTGACTGGAACACCCGATCCCGCGCAGCGGATCGCGTTCGATTCCCTGTTGTCGGCGTCCGGCGACGGGTCGTCCGCGACGCTGTGGTTCCGCCTGCCCGCCGAGCTCGCGGTGCTGTTCCGGCCGAGGATCACCGAGCTGGCCGTCGAGACAGCCGACGAGCTGCGGCGCACCGTGCCCGCGTTCGGCCAGATGGACGGCTCGTGCATGCGAAAAGTCACCGGCTATATCCAGCAGGCCATCACGCAATTCATCGACCGGCTGGCCGATCCGACCGGCCCACGCGATTACGCGGCCGAACGTTTCCGCCAGCTCGCGTTGCACGACGACATCCAGGGCAGTCCGATACTCGACATCCTGCAGACCGCGTACCGCGTCGGCGCCAGGGTCGCGTGGCGGCGCGTCGCCGACGAGGGAACCAAGATCGGTGTCCCGACCGACACGTTGTGCCTGCTCGCCGAAACGATCTTCGCGTACATCGACGAGTTGTCCGCGTTGTCGGTCGAGGGCAGCGTGTCCAAGAAGATCCGCGAGGCCGGCGCGCTGGAACGCAGGCGCAGGCAGCTGCTCGAACTGCTGCTGGGCGGTGCGACGCAGGAAGCGCTCGGCCGGTTGGCGGAGGCGGCGCACTGGCCGTTGCCCGAACGTGTGCTCGCGGTGTCGCTCGACGTGCGGGACGCGTGGCCGGACCCGGAGGGACCCGTGCTGGACAGCCGGATCCTGGTCGACCTCGAAGGCTCGGCGCCGTGCCTGCTGGTCGCGGAGGAGCACCGGGACCTGGTGGGCACCCTGCCGGTGATCATGCCCGGCTGCCGCGCCGCGGTCGGCCCGTCGATCGAACTGGGTGACGCCCGCAAATCGCTGCGGTGGGCCCGCCGGATCACGCAACTGGTGCAACGAGGGTCCCTGCCGGACGCGCCGGTGACCTGGTTCGACGAGCAGCTGTCGACGTTGTGGCTGCTCAACGACCGGTTCATGGTCCAGCAGATCGCCGCGCGCGTGCTCGCCCCGCTGGACGGCCTGACCCCGACGCAGCGCACCACACTGGGCGACACTTTGCTGATCTGGCTGGAAACCAGGCGCACGGCGGTGGAGATCGCGGAGATGCTCAACGTGCACCCGCAGACCGTGCGCTACCGGATGCGCCAGCTCAAGCGCCTGTTCGGCGAAAGCCTGGAGGACAGCGACATGCGCTTCGAGATCGAGGTGGCGTTGCGCGCCGAACGCGCTCGGTTCGAGGACTGACGGCAAACCCGCCGAGGAATCCGGAATCAGCCACGCACCGGCCATGTTGACCTCAGGACAGCGGCCGATCACCCGGTGGGGTGGGCCGAGTGCCGATGCTGGAGGGGATTTCGTGGAACTTGGGGTTGGACTGCCGACTGCTGGGGCGATCGCGTCGCCGGACGCGATCGTGCGGGTGGCGAAGGCGGCCGAGGAACTGGGCTACGCCGCCGTGTGGACGTTCGAGCGGGTGCTGCGGCCGGTCGGCAAGATCGCCATGCTCGGGGTGCCTGAGCCGCAGGAGCTGCCGGAGCTCTACCGGAACGTCTTCGAGCCGCTGGTCACGCTCAGCCACGTGGCCGCGTCGACCAGCCGCGTCAAGCTGGGCACCAGCGTGATCGACGCGCTGCTGCACCCGCCGGTGGTGCTGGCGCGGCGGTTCGCCACGCTGGACCAGTTCAGCGGCGGCCGGGTGATCGCCGGTCTGGGCCAGGGCTGGATGAAGGAGGAGTTCGAGACCGCCGGTGTGCCCACCAGCCGCAAGGGCGCGGGGTTCGACGAGGCGGTCGCGGCGCTGCGCGCGGCGTGGGGACCGGACCCGGTGTCGTTCGACGGGCGGTTCTACAAGATCGCGCCGTCGGAGATCAACCCCAAGCCGGTCCAGGAGAAGATCCCGGTCGTGGTCGGCGCGATGACGCCGAAGGGCATCGAACGGGCCGCGAGGATCGCCGACGGCATCAACCCGGTCGTGTTCTCCCGTGACCAGCTGCTGCAGGTCTCGTCGGCGTTCCTCAACGCCGCCAAGGAGTTCGGCCGCGACCCGGACGAGTTGTCGGTGATCGGCCGGGCGAACGTGGACATCACCGGCAAGCCGGTCGACGGCGACCGGCCGTTCCTCGCCGGTTCGCCCGAGCAGATCGTCGAGGACCTGGCCACCCTGGACGGCCACCGCGTCGACCAGGTGCTGTTCGCCAACAACGCGTCGGTCGACCTGGACACCGAACTGGACCTGTTGCGGCGCTTGGCCGAGCTTGCCGGGCTCAAGGCCGTCTAACGCGGCACGAGTTCGCTGATCCGCCACCGGCCGTCGATCCTGCGGGCCGACACGGACAACTGGGCGGCACCCGCGCTGGTCGTGTGGGTGTCACCCCGTGTCGCGGACTGGTCGAGGAACGCGAGCAGCCGGGCCTGCTCGTCCTCCAGTGACACCACCCCGACGCTGACCACTTTGGCCGTGACCGTGATGCGTTGTTCCGCGGCGTGCGCCTTGATCTGCTCGAACAACTTCGCGTACTGGCCCTGCGCCTCGCCGGTCAATGTTTCCCGCGCGGCGCGCTCGGTGGTGACGGTGTCGTCGTACCGGTACGAGAACACCTGCTCGAGCGAGTCGCGTACCTGGGCGCTCACCGCCGTGAGGTCGTCGTTCGGACGATCGGCACGCAGCCACAGTCCCACGCTGGCCAGTGCGACCGCGATCGCCAGCAGGACGTAGGGAAACCGCCGGGTGACCGGCTCGTCCGGAGTCTCGTCCGCGATCTCGTCCGGTGGCTCGACCCGAAGTTCCGCGTCGCGTTCGGGGCGCGGTTCGGGGCGCCGCCTGGTTCCGGCGACGACGGTCCGCCGCCGCGGCGGGTTCCGCACCTTGCGCACTGTCCTCATCAGACGGCTCCAGCCGGGATCTGGCCCAGTGCGCCGACTTTCCAGCCCGTGTCGGTCCGCACCAGCTCGGCACGCATCCGGCTGCGCTTGGTCACCGGCTGCCCGCCGTCCGGCGTGACCACGATCTCCACCGCGGCGATCACGGTCGCCCTCGGCGGGTCGAACTCGGTGATCGCGGCGTCGAGCACCCGGCCTTCGGTCACGGTCTTCGCCTGTTCTATCTGTTTGCGGCTGCCTTCCCCGGTCTGCCGCAACTCGTCGGTCAACGCGCCGGTCGACACGCGCTGCCAGCGGTCGAGCCCTTCGTCGATCCTGCGGTAGTCCAGCGTGTTGAACGTCGCGATCGCCCGGCGCCCGCTGTCGAGCGCCGCCTCCCGCGCGGCCGTCTGGTCGGCGTCCCACCAGGTCCAGCCGCTCCATCCGGCGAAACCCGCGGCCACGACGACCGCGGCGACGCCGAGCATCCTGAGCACGTCAGCCTCCTGGCGAGTTCTGCGATCCGCGGACCCCGGTCGGGCTGCCGGGTGGGAGCGTGCACCGGGCCGCCGTGTTCAGCGGCGCCGACGCGGTGTCACGGCCGTTGCGATACGGCGTCGCCTCGTAGCCGCTGGTGCACGGCAACGGCTCGAAGTACGTGACCGCCAGGCCGAAGTGCGCGCCGTCCGGCCGGATCACCTGCGACGCGGCGGAAACCGCGGCCGGGGTGACCACCAGCAGCTCCTCCATCCCGCGCTGGCGGGTGACCACGACGTTCGACGTCGTCAGCAGGTTCGCCATCACCACCCCGAGACCCGGTCCTGATTCCCGCACGAGGCCGCTCACCTGACCGGCCACCGCGGGAACCGACTTCAGCAGTGCCCGGATGTCGCCGTCGGAGTCCTTGAGCCGCCGGGCGATCAGCTTGGCGTTCACCCCGAAGGACTTGATCGCGTCGGACGTCTGCAACTGCGTGGTCAGCACCGTGCCGCCGCCGGTGATCAGCTGGGTGGTCTGCGGCAGGTGCGTGGTGGCCAGTTTGGTGAAGCTCGCGGTCGAGTCGAGCAACGCCTGCAAGTCGGGCCCCGCTCCCCTGGTGGCCTCGTGCAGTTCGTCGACGACCGTGCGCAACGCGTCCGTCGGCACGGATTCGACCAGCCGGTCCAGGTTGAGCAGGACCGTCTCGGTGGGCAGCGGCAGCTTGGTCTGCTTGGTCTCGATCACCGACCCGTCGGCGAGGTACGGCTGGGCGTCGCGGCGGGGCCGCAGGTCGACGTACTGCTCGCCCACGGCGGACCGGTTGGTGACCACGGCTTCCACGTCGACCGGCACCGGCGGCGCGCCGTCGTCGATCCGCAGGTCCACCTCGATGCCCTGGTCGGCGAGGTGCAGTTCACCGACGCGCCCGATCGCCACGCCGCGGTAGGTGACCTCGGCGTTGGTGAAGATCCCGCCGGAGTCGGCCAGCCGGAGCTTGACGACGTACCCGGATCCACCGAACACGCCGACGTACCGCGCGCCGACGTAGCTCACGCCCACCAGCGCGATGATGACGAACACGGCCACCTGGATCCGGATTGTCCTGCTGAGCATCAGCGGCCTCCCTGGTCGACCGGCGGCAGCGGCAACGCGGGCCCGCCTTTGCTGTCCAGCTTCAGGTGCACGTTGAGGTAGTCGCCCTTCAGCGCCTTCAGCGCCGAGTCGGGGAACGGGAACGTCAGCAGCATCTCCATCGCCTGCGGCAGGTTCTGGCCGGCGTCGGCCAGGTGGCGCAGGGTCGGCTCCAGTGCCTTCAGGTCGGCGATCAGGTCGTCCTTGGACTGCTTGATCGTGCCGACCGCGGCCGTGGACAACTCGTCGAGCGACTTGAGCATGCCGACGATCGAGCCGCGCTGCTTGGCCAGCACGTCGATGCCGGGGCCGAGGTTGTCCAGCAGGTCGGCGATCTTGTCCTTGCGCGCGCCGAACTCGCCCGCGAGCTTGTTCATCCCGTCGATCGCCCTGGTGATGTCGGCCCTGCGGGCGTCGAGCCCGGCGACGAACGTGTCCACATTGGTCAGGAAGGACCTGATCGCGGTCTCGTTGCCGCTCAGCGCGAGGTTCAGCTCCTTGGTGATCTGCTGGATCTGCCCGACGCCGCCGCCGTTGAGCAGCATGGACAACGCGCCGAACACCTCCTCGATCTCCGGGTTGCGGTTGGTCCGCTCGACCGGGATCACCGCGCCGTCACCGAGCACACCGTCCGCGGTGCCCTCGGGCGCGGCCAGCTCGACGAACTTCTCACCGAGCACACTGGACTGCCGCAGCCGCGCGATCGCGTTGCCCGGCAACCGGACTGAGCCGTTGACCGCGACGGTCACCTCGGCGGTCCGGCCGTCGGCGGCCAGTTTGACGCGCTCGACCCGGCCGACGGGAACGTCGTTGACCTTCACGCCCGACTGCGGGACGAGGTCGAGGACGTCACGGAAGCCGACCGTGACGCGATACGGGTGGTCGCCGATGTCGGCGCCGCCCGGCAGCGGCACGTCGTAGAGCCCGGCGGTGGAGCCGCATCCGGCCACCAGCACACCGATGCACGCCATCGAGGCGATCCGGCGCATCACCGGCCTCCCGCCAACGGCATCGGCAGCAACGCGCGCTGCGGCGAAGCGCCGGAGAACTCCAGGATGTCGGCGCGGCCGTCGATGGTCTTCGTGGCCGGGTCGTATGCCTTGAGCAGGTTGCCGAGCGCGAGCGGCGCGGTGTCCAGCGCCTCGGACAGCGACGCCTTCTGGTCGGCCAGCACCTTCGTCACACCGGTCAGCTTGTCCACGTTGGACTTCACGCGGCCCCGGTTGTCCTCGACGAACGCCCGCACCTGGTCGAGGACACCGGCCAGCTCACGCAACGCGGCGCCGAAGGCGTCCCGTTCGTCGGCGAGGATCCCGGAAACCTGGGCGAGCTGGTTGTTGAACGTGCGGACCTGGGTGTCGTTGGCGGCCAGCATAGTGGTGAACTTCTGCACGGTGTCGACCGTGCCGAACAGGTCCTCCTGCGAGCCGCTCAGCGTCCGGCTGGCTTTGCCCAGTTCACGGATGGTCTGGTTGAGCTGCTGGCCGTTGCCGTCGAGGTTCTTCGCGCCTGCCTCGATGAACTCGCTCAACGCGCCACCGGAGTTGGCGCCCTGCGGCCCCAGTGCGGTGGTCAGCTTGTCGAGGCTGCCGAACAGCTCGTCCAGCTCCACTGGCACAACGGTTTTCGGCGCCGGGATGACGGCACCGTCGGCGATCTGCTCGCCGCCCTGGTAGACGGGCGCGAGCTGGACGTACCGGTCGCTGACCAGACTGGGTGTCACCACGAGCGCGTTCGCGTCTGCCGGGACGGCGGTGCCGCGGTCGAGCGCCATCGTCACCCGGACCTGCTCGCCCATCGGCTCGACCGCGTCGATCCGGCCGACGGCCACGCCCAGCACCCGCACGTCCGAGCCGGGGTAGACGCCCACTGCCGAGGTGAAGTACGCGTAGACGAGCTTCGCGTCCCGCCCGGTCACCATGGCGACCGTCACCGCCAGCACAGCGACCACCGCGACCAGCGCGCCGATCTTGAGGTACTTGCCGCGCATCAGCGACCCGCTCCCTTCGGCGGTACGCACCCGTTCGGGCCGGGCATGAGCCCGCAGACGTACGTGTCGATCCAGCGGCCGTTGCCGACGGCGTTGCCGATCAGCCGGTAGAACGGCCCGGCCAGCCGCAGGCCCCGGTCGAGGTTGTCCTGATTGCGTTGCAGCACAGTGGTCACGCGTTCCAGCTGGGTGAGCGCCGGACCGAGCTGGGCCTGGTTGTCGGCCACCACACCACCCAGTTGCCTGGCCAGTTCCCGTGTCCCGGCCAGCAGGGACGCGATCGCGTCACGGCGTTTGGCGAACTCGCCCAGCAGGACACCGCCGTCCTTGATCAGCGCTTCGAACTGGGCGTTGCGGTCGGCGACCGTCCTGCCGAGCGAACTGGTGTTGCCCAGGAGTTTGCGCAGTTCCTGGTCACGGGACGAGATCGTGGTGGACAGCCTGGACAGCCCGTCGAACGCGGCACGCACCTGCTCGGGCGAGGTTTTCGAGAACGTCTCCGACAGCGTGCGGAAACTGGTCGCGAGCTGCGCGGTGTCGATCGTGCCCACGGTTTTGGCCAGGTCGCCGAAGGCGTCGTTCACGTCGTAGGGCGTCACGGTCCGGGCACGCGGGATGGCCGTGCCCGGGTCGAGCGGCTGGGTGCCCAGCGGGTCGAGCGCCAGGTTCTTCTGGCCGAGCAACGTCTTGATCCGGATCGCGGCCACGGTCTGGTCGCCGAGCCACACGCCCTTGGCGCGGAAGGTGACCTTCACGTGGTCGCCGTCCAGTTCGACGTCCGTGACCTCGCCGACCTTCACCCCGGCTACGCGGACCTCGTCGTTCGGCTTGAGCCCGGCCGCCTCGCCGAACTCGGCGGTGTACTCGGTGCCGCTGACGAACGGCAGGTCCGACCAGAAGAACGCGAGCAGCCCGGCCAGCAGCATCGCCGCGGCGCCGACCAGGCCGACAGTCACGGGATTGCGGTTGCGCAGTGAGATCATCCCCGGCACCTCGCCTCGGTGTTCGGCACGCCGACCGGTGGGCCGCCCGGCGCTTGCGGCGCGTCGGAAACCGCGGAGCACAGGAAGAAGTTCAGCCACGACCCGTAGGAGGCGGTCCGGCCGATCGCCTCGTACTTGGCCGGCAGGTTCGAGATGAACGCCTCGAACGTCGGCGAGTTGTCGGCCAGTACCTGCGACAGCCGTCCCAGCTGGGCGATGTCCTTGCGCAGCGGTTCCCGGCCGTCGCGCAGCAGGTCGCCGGTCGCCGTGGTCAGCGCGGCGAGCCCGTCGACCGCCTCGCCGATCGGTTTGGCGTCCCTGGCCAGGCCGGAGACCAGGTCCTGGGTCGTGGTGACCAACGAGGACAGCTTGTCGCCGCGCCCGTTGACCTGGTCGAGCACCGTGTTCAGGTTCGTGATCACCTCGCCGATCACGCGGTCCTTGTCGGCCAGCGCCTTGGTCAGCGAGGCCGTGTGCCCCAGCAGGCTGTCCACCGTGCCACCCTCGCCTTGCAGCACTTGGATGATCTCCATCGACAGCTGGTTGACGTCCTGCGGCGACAACGCCTGGAACAGCGGGCGGAACCCGTTGAGCATCGCGGTCAGGTCGAGCGCGGGCCTGGTGCGGTCCAACGGGATCAGCGCGTCCGGCGCCAGCGCGTCGGTACCCGTTCCCAGCTCGAGCGAGACGTACCGCTGGCCGATCAGGTTGCGGAACTTGATGGTGGCGGTGGTCGTGCTGGTCAGCGCGCGGTCGCTCGCGACCGAGAACGCCACTTCGCCGACGCGCTGGTCGACCACGTGCACGTCGTCGACCTGGCCGACGCGGACGCCGGAGATCCGGATGTCGTCGCCCGGGTTCACCGAGGTCACGTCGGTGAACCGGGCGCGGTAGGACACCGTGTCCCCGCCGCCCTGGTTGGCGATCGTGATGCCCAGCAACGCGGTCGCCGCCAGCGTCAGCACGACGAACACCGCGCCTTTCACGAGTGCCCATCTCATCGGATCGTCACCTCGGCTCCGCGCAGCAGGGGACCGACCAGCAGGCTGCCCCACGAGGGCATCTCGGCCGGGGTGGCGCCGTAGACCGGCGCCAGCAGTTCGGCGATGAAGCGGTTCTCCTCCGGCGAGTTCGCCACCTGGGTGGCGGTCCCGTTCGCGCCGTAGCACTTCGGGCCGCCGGTCGCGGTGAAGACCGGTTTGTCCTTGCCCGGCACGTACGGCCCGCGTGACGGTTTGACCAGGAGGTTGACGTGCAGGCCCGGCTCGCCGGTCCCGGCCCCGAGCACCTTTTCCACCGACGGCTTGAGCCTGGTGACCGACTCGAGCAGGCACGGGAACTCCGGCGAGTACCGCGCCAGCAGCTCCAGCGTCGGCCTGCTGGTGTCCGACAAGCGGATCAGCGTGTCCTTGTTGGACTTCACGAACCCGGTGAGGTCGTCGGACGCGGTCGTCATCGCGGTGAACAGCTCGGCGACCGACTGCCGCTGCTCGGCGATCGTCCTGCTCGTCGTGGTCATCTCCGACAGCGCCTCGACGATGTCCGGGCCCGCTTTCTCGTAGCCGGCCAGCGTGTCGGCGAACTTGGTGATGTCGGCCTGCAGTTCGGGCATCTTCGGGTTCAGCTGGGCGAAGTACGCGTTCAGGTCGGTGATCGTCGTGCCGATCTGCTTGCCGCGGCCGTCCAGTGCCTGCGAGATCGCGCCGAGCGTGTCCGCCAGTTTCTGCGGCTGGACGGCCTGCAGCACGGGCATCAGGTCGCGCAGTGCTTTCTCCAGTTCGATCGCGTGCGGGGTGCGGTCCTGCTCCACCACGTCGCCGTCGGCCAGCCGGTGCTTGTCCGGAGTGCCGGGCAGGACGAGGCTCACGTACCGCTGGCCGAACAGGGTCTTGGGCAGCAGCCGGGCGGAGACGTTGCGGGGCAACCGGTCCAGCTTGTCGGGTTGCAGCGCCATCTCGATGTCGACGCCGCCGGGGGTCACCCGGACCGCGCGCACGGACCCGACCACCATGCCGCGGGCTTTCACGTCGGCGTTGGGCTTGAGTTGGTTGCCGACGCGGTCAGCGCGCAGCGTGACCTCCGCGGTGGAGGTGAACCGCTTGTCGTACACGGCGATCGCGAGCCAGGCGAGGAACACCAGCACGAGCAGGAAGGCGATGCCGAGGACGTGGTTGCGTACGCGGACGTTCCTCTTGCGGCTCATCCGGCCACCCGCACTGTCGTGGTCGCGCCCCAGATCGCGAGGCTGAGGAAGAAGTCGAGGATGCTCACCATCACGATCGACGTGCGCACCGAGCGGCCGACCGCGACGCCGACGCCCGCGGGCCCGCCCGCCGCGCGGAAACCGTAGTAGCAGTGCGTCAGGATGATGCCCACGCTGAACACCAGCACCTTCAGGAAGGACCAGAGCACGTCCTCCGGTGGCAGGAACAGGTTGAAGTAGTGGTCGTAGGTGCCGGCGGACTGCCCGTAGGCCTCGACCGTGATCGTGCGCGCCGCCAGGTACGAGGTCAGCAGACCGAGGATGTACAACGGGATGATGGCGATGAAGCCGGCGATCATCCGCGCGGTGACCAGGTACGGCAGGCTGCGCACCGCCATCACTTCCAGCGCGTCGATCTCCTCGGAGATCCGCATCGCGCCCAGCTGCGCGGTGAACCCCGACCCCACGGTCGCCGACAACGCCAGACCGGCGACCAGCGGCGCGATCTCGCGCGTGTTGAAGTAGGCGGAGAGGAAGCCGGCGAACGCCGACGTGCCGATCTGGTTGAGCGCCGAGAAGCCCTGCAGGCCGACGACTGTGCCGGTGAACACCGACATGCCGACCATCACGCCGATGGTGCCGCCGATCACCGCCAGCGCGCCGCTGCCGAAGCTGACCTCGGCCAGCAGCCGCACGACCTCGCGGTAGTACCGCGTGATCGTCAGCGGCACCCACGCCAGGGACCTGGCGAAGAACCCGAGCTGGTCGCCCAGCCGTTCCAGCGAGTTCACCCCTATGCTCCCTTCGCTGGGACGAGTTCCAGGTACAGCACGCTGATCACGAAGTTCACGAAGAACAGCAGCAGGAACGTGATCACCACCGACTGGTTGACCACGTCGCCGACGCCCTTGGGCCCGCCCCTGGGGTTGAGGCCGCGGTAGGACGCGACCAGCCCGGCGAGGAACCCGAAGATCAACGCCTTCAGCTCACCCACCCACAGGTCCGGCAGTTGCGCCAGCGCGGCGAAACTCGCCAGGAACGCGCCGGGTGTGCCGTCCTGCACGATGACGTTGAAGAAGTAGCCGCCTGCCACGCCGACCACGCTGACCATCCCGTTGAGCAGCACCGCGACCAGCATCGACGCCAGCACCCTCGGCACGACCAGCCGGTGGATCACCGACACGCCGAGCACCTCCATCGCGTCGATCTCCTCGCGGATGGTGCGTGCGCCCAGGTCCGCGCAGATCGCCGAACCGCCCGCACCGGCCACGATCAGCGCGGTCACGATCGGGCTGGCCTGCTGGATGATCGCGAGCACGCTGGCCGCGCCGTTGAAGGAATCCGCGCCGATCTGCGCGGTCAACGACCCGAGCTGCAACGTGATCACCGCACCGAGCGGGATCGACACCAGCGCCGCAGGCAGGATCGAGACACTCGCGACGAACCAGAACTGCTGCGTGAACTCCTTGCCCTGGAAGGGAAGGCGGAACATGCCCGCGAACACTTCCAGGCCCATCACGAACAAGCGCCCGAACGCGCGCAGGGAGGCGGCGATCATCACGGGCACCCGATGCAGCGCACGCGCAGCTTGGTCACCAGGGTGTTGCCCGGTCCGGAGACCAGTCCGGTGAGCAGCGGGTCGAGGTCCTCGGTCACCCCGCAGCCGCTGAACGGCGGGATCTCGTACGTCGAGGGGATCTCGCTGACCGAGCCCTCCGGCAGGAGTTTGATCGGCCCGTTGATGCGGATCACGGCAGGTGTCGCGGTCCGGCAATTGGCGCCGACGTTGAGCGGGACCCCGTCCTGGCGCACGTCACGAAGCACTATGTACAGCTTGAGGGTGATGTCGGCTTGCGCGTCCGGCAATGTCACCACTACTTTGCCGGTCGCCAGGCCGTCCTGGACGAACTCGGTGGTGTTGGTGACCGGCATGAACCGGAACACCACGAAGTAGGCCGACGACGGCGGCAATGCCAGCGTGCCTTCGATCGAGTTGTCGGCGACGTCGATCCCGGCGTCGAATGTGCCCTCGTTCAGCACGATGTCCGAACCGAGTTTCGCGACCGTCGAGCGGCCGTCGACGAAGAACGAGACCTTGAGTTTCGCGGCGGCCGAAACCGGGGCGACCGGCTGGGGCACCGGGGCGGGTGCCGCCGATCCCGGGAAGGCCGACAGCAGCGAGAACGCCACTGCCACACCGCAGAACGCATTCCGGAGCGCCATCGCCACCCACTTCGGGAAATCGGAACTTACTCGGCGGTACGCTACCGGCGAATGACGACGCCGACAATCATGTCGAACGTTTTTGTCAGCAGATTAGGAACCCGGCGGCGCACTCTTGTCGCGCAGTGCGCACGAACCGGCGGCGACATGCGAAACTATGCCGTTCCGCCAACGGGACCACCGGCACATGTCATGCTCCGACAAATTCGCGGACGCTCAAGGCGGAAATAGTAGGAACGCTTGCGGCAGATCGGCCGAACAGTTACTTTACTGGCCAGTAGCCTAACGTTCGGGTGGCTACTTCCCCATCCGGCAAATCGGCGATTGAACAGCCCCTGCCGGACCGCGGGGTATTCGACCGCGGTTTTCGTATCATCGTTGATACACGGAGGAAGATTGTGAACAATCGAAGAGGGTCGAGGCGGCTCGGCGCGGCTCTGGTCGCGGCGGCCACGGTGATGGGAACAGTGGCGGGCACGGTACTGCTGGGTGCGGGCAGCGCGGCGGCCGATCCCGTTTCGCTGACCCTGACCTACAAGTGCCCCTTCCCCCTGATCGGCGTCCAGCCGATCACGGTGAAGATCGACGCGGACTTCCCGAAGTCCATCCCGGTCAACACTCCGACCCCCGAGTTGGACATCAAGACCATCAACACGGTCGGCGCCACCGCCACGCAGGGCCTGAACCTGGTTCAGGCCAAGACACTCGAGGGCACCGCGCTCGCCGACGCGGCTGTCGCGGCGCCTGAGGGAACCCTGCCGGTCAAGGTCCCGGTCACCCTCAAGAAGATCGACATCCCGGCGTCGGGCGAGTTCCAGATCGGGGCGGACGGCAAGACGCCGTCGCTGACGTTCACCAAGCCGGGCGAAGTCAAGATCACCGTCGGCGATCTGCTGCTGCACCTGGTGCCCCGCAAGGCGGACGGCTCGCTGACCGGGCTGGGCGAGTTCGACTCGCAGTGCACGCAGGACGCCGGCCAGAACAACACGCTGGCCACCGCCACGATCACTCCTGGCGGCGGCGGCAACGACACCGAGGCACCGACCGCACCGGCCAACCCCCGTGCGACCGGCACCACCAACAATAGCGTGTCGCTGGCATGGGACGCCTCCAAGGACAACGTCGGCGTCACCGGCTACGACGTCTACAACGGAAGCACCCTCGCCACGAGCGTGACCGGGACCTCGGCCACGATCGGCAACCTGGCGGCGGACACCAGCTACACGTTCACGGTCAAGGCGAAAGACGCGGCCAACAACGTGTCCGCGGCCAGCGCCCCGGTGACGGCCAAGACGCAGGGCGGCGGCGGTGCTGACACCGAGGCACCGTCCGCACCGGGCAACGTGCGTTCGTCCGGCACCACCAACAACAGCGTGTCGCTGGCATGGGACGCCTCCAAGGACAACGTCGCCGTCACCGGCTACGACGTCTACAACGGAAGCACCCTCGCCACGAGCGTGACCGGGACCTCGGCGACGGTCGGTGGCCTTGCCGCCGACACCAGCTACACGTTCACGGTCAAGGCCAAGGACGCGGCCAACAACGTGTCCGCGGCCAGCGCCCCGGTCACCGCCCGCACCGCGCCCGGCGGTGGCGGCAGCACGGTCAAGTACGGCTACACGCTCGCCGGTTCGTCGTTCATCAAGGCCCCCAACGGGACGACGAAGCTCGCCGGTGGCATCGACGCCGAACTGGACCTGGCGACCGCGAAGTACACCGCGGACCTGACGCTGAACCCGACCACCGGCGATTTCAAGGTGCTGGGTTTCCTGCCGGTGACGGCGAAGGTGGCGTTCGAGCAGGCGGCCAAGACCACCGGCAGCCTGACCGGCGGTGTGCTGACCTCCAGCTCCAAGGTGCAGGTGAAGCTGCCGCAGGTGAGCGTGTTCGGCTTCCCGATCAGCAACTCGCCGGACTGCGGGACGGTTTCGCCGTCGGACATCAACCTGAAGTCCGGCCCGAACTTCGACCCGCTCGCCGGCGGCAAGCTGACCGGTGAGTACGCGCTGGCGGCGTTGAAGGGCTGTGGCGGTCTCAACGACTTCATCAGCGTCTTCACCGCGGGGCCGGGCAACACGATCGACCTGACCCTCACCCCGAAGAAGTAACTCGCACAAAGCTGTGGGGCCCGGGTGCGTCGTGCCCGGGCCCCACTTCCATACCTCGTGAGTGTTTCGGCCGGTTCTAACCGGCCGAAACACTCACGAGTCAGTTCTGGTGCTGGTTGGCGCGCAGCAGGGCGGCGCGCGTGGCCAGTTCCAGGTCCAGCCTGCCGTTGGGCTCGGCGAACTGGTTGCCGAACATCTCCTGCAGCTTGCGCACCCGGTACCGGAACGTCTGCACGTGCACACCGAGGCGTTTCGCGGCTTCCTCGGCCTGGCCACGACCCGGCCTGCTCAGCCACTCGTGCAGGGTGGCCAGCATGCGTTCGCGTTGCTTGGGCATCAGATCCGCCAGTGGTGCCAGCCTGCGGTCGATGAGCTGTTCGAGCAGGTAGCCGTCGGTGAACAGGAGCAGGTTCACCGACTCGGCCATGCAGTCGATCACCGGCCTGCGCAGCGCCGGGTACTGGTCGACCAGGTCGAGGGCGCGCACCGCGACGGCCAGCGAGCCGCGGATCTGCGCGATCGGCGCCGGGATGCCGATCGCGGCGCGCCAGCCGGGGCAGCGGTGCGGCAACGTCTTGAGCATCGGGTCGCCCGCGCGCACGATCAGGCAGGTGCGCCCTTCCCATTCGCCCGCGAGCACGGCCGGGCCGAGGTCGGCCAGCGGCTCGGTGCCCAGCCGGGCGAGCGCGACCGCCACCGCCGTCCCGGGCACCGGCCAGTTCACCTCGCGGGCCAGTTCCTCGACGGGCACGTCCTGCATGATCAGGTGGAACAGCCTGCGTCTGCGGGTGGTCATGGTTTCCTCAGCCGGGTTGCGCGCCGCCGCGTAACCCGCCGCGCAGACCGTCGCCAGTTCGGCGATCCTGGCGGCGACCGCGGGTCTGCCCACGACCTCCGCGGCGACTTGGAACACCCGGCGCAGCGAGTCGCTCGACAGGCCGTCGGCGAAGGCGAGCGCGCCGAGGCTGCGGAACATCCGGACCCACCTGGCGTCCATCGCGCCGGGCGTGGTCGCCCAGTCGACCGCGGCGCCGAGCACCGCGCCGAAGGGCCCAGACAGCTCGATCTCAGGTGACTCGACACGCAGCCGTGCGGTCACCTGTCCGTGGAGCAGCGAGGTGGTCGCTGCCGCGTTCACAACAGGCACACTCACAGAGTGTCAATACGGCCGTACCGAGTTCATCGTTGAAACTACCTAAAGGACTGCGCGGACAGCTTCGAGTTCACGAACCACGCCGCGATCTGGGCCCGGTTGGTCACTTTCAGCTTGACCCTGATGTGCTCGACGTGCGACTCGGCGGTCCGCCGGGCGATGGACAGCTCCTCGGCGATCTCGTTGTTGGTCATCCCCCGCGCGACCAGCTCCGCGACCTGCGCCTCGCGCCTGGTCAACGGCGAACTGGCGACCTGGCGCTGCGGTGGCGTCCGGCTGCTCATCGCGAACTCGACGGCTTCGTCGGCGCCCATCCGGACGCCTTCCATGAACTCGACCGCGGCCTCCGTCAACCCCAGTTCGCCCGTCACGTGCTCGATGTCCTTGCGCATCGGCTCGACGAACGAGGCGTAGTTGGTCGGCATGGCACCGAGGGCCTGCCACAGCTTGGTGGCGGCGCCGAACAGGCGCGCTGCCCGGCGTGGCCGGTCGGTGTGCGCCGCACAGCCCGCCATCACGGTGAGCGAGAACGCGAGGATGGTCCGGTCGTCGGTCATCTTCTGCAACCGCAGCAGCTCCAGCCCGGCCTTCTCCGAGGACCGCACGTCCCCGCGCAGGTACTCCGCCGCGCTGTAGGACCACAGCGCCCAGGACCGCCAGAACACCTCGCCCGCCGCCACGCACCGGCCGACCGCGCTTTCCAGGATCCGGCGCCCGCTGATCGGGTCGCTCGCCAGGCTGACCGCCAGGCCGTAGTTGTAGGTGGCCCACAGCTCCCCGCCGTGGTCGTCCAGCTCGCGGAACATCTCGATGGCCAGGCCGTACAGTTCGGCGGCACGCGCGGGCTGGTCCCCGATCAGCGCCGCGTAGGCCCGCACGTGGTGGACGTAGGCGAGAGCGCGGGGATGACCGCTGCGCTCCGCGGCGGCACAGGCCTGTTCGAACGCCGCCATGTCGCCCTGCACCAACGCCAGGAAAGCGGACTGCCACTGGCCGTCCGCCCACTCCGGCTCGTCGGCCGGCACCAGCGACGACAGCTTCGCCAGCCACATCCTGCCTTCGGTGTTGAGTCCTTCGACGACCCAGAACTCCTTGACGGCGTTGATGATCCGCATCCCGGCAGCGGCCTCGTGCGGCTCGGTCAGGCAGAAGTCCAGCGCGGCACGCAAGTTGGCGTGCTCTCCGCGGATCAGCTCGATCAACGACACCTGGTGCGGCCCGAACCACTCCAGCTCGAACCGCGTGGCCAGCCCGACCAGCCAGTCCCGGTGCAGGCCACGCAGCCTGCCCGTGTCGCCGGTGGCGCTGAGCTGGTCCTCGCCGTACTGGCGGATCGACTCGAGCATCCGGAACCGGACCGTGCCCGCGTGGTCCTCACGCAGCAGGATGGACTTGTCGATCAGCCCGTCCACGGCCTCCAGGATCGACTCGATGCCGTCGCCGCCGCACACCTCCTCGGCCGCGTCGAGGTCGAAACCGCCCGCGAACACCGACGCCCGTGCCCACAGCAGCCGCTCGGTGCCGGTGCACAGCTCGTGGCTCCAGTCGATCAGCGAACGCAACGTCCCGTGCCTGCTCGGGCCCCACCTGCTGCCCTGGTTGAGCAGGGTGAACCGCTCGTCGAGCCGGTCGGCCAGCTGGCGCACCGACAGCGAGCGCATCCGTACCGTGGCCAGTTCGATGGCCAGCGGCAACCCGTCCAGCGCACGGCACAGCCGCACGACGTCGGCCGCGTTCTCCTCGGTCACCGCGAACGAGGGCAGCACGGCGGTGGCCCGCTCCACGAACAGCTGCACCGCTTCGAAACTCGTGACGTCCTCGACGCTGCCGGGCACGCCGAGCGGTGGCACCGGCAGCACCCGTTCCCCGCCGACCCCGAGGGACTGGCGGCTGGTGGCCAGCACCACCAGCCGCGGGCAGGCGGTGAGCAGGGCGTGCACGAGGTCCGCGCAGGCGTCCACGAGGTGCTCGCAGTTGTCGAGCACCAGCAGCAACCGCTGGTCGCCGATGTACTCGACGATCTGGTCGACCGGGCGCAGCGAGGAGTGGTCGCCCAGCCCCAGCCGGTCGGCGACCGTGCTGGGCAACAACTCGTGCTCGCGCAGCTCGGCCAGCTCGACGACGACCTCGCCGTCGGGGAACTCCGTGCGCACCGCGTCCACCGCGCGCAGCGCCAGCCGGGTCTTGCCCACCCCGCCGGGACCGGTCAGCGTCACCAGCGACGCCGTGCCGAGTAACTCGGCGACTTCGCGGATCTCGGCGCGGCGCCCCACGTAACTGGTCAACTCGGCCGGCACGCGGCGTTCCATCGCCAACCACCCCCGTCTGATCCGGACGGCCATTGTGCCGTGCCACCAGCCGGAGCGCACCCCTTGGCCGCCGCCGTCAGCAGGTGGTGGTGGCCGGTTTGCCTGCGAGGCGGTCGGCGATGAACGCCTTGGCGTCCGCATTTCCTTGGTACACCAGGGTTATGTGGTCTGTCGCCTGTGTCCGCCACGTCAGCTTGACGCCTTTGGAACAGTATGTGTCCCGCAAAGCCTGCGCCTGCGAGTAGTCGACGAGGTCGTCGTTGGTGGCGTGGTACTGCAGGACCGGCACCGCGACCGGGGTGCCGCCGAGCTTGTTCTCCGCGACCCTGGCCAGCCACGGCGGTGTCAGCACCGGGCTGCTGGTCGTGTAGTCGATGAGTTTCTTGTCCTTGTAGCGCAACAGGAGTTCCATCGTGCACGCGTCACCTCGCATCTCTGCGAGCAATGCCCGGCCCGCGTCGTTGAGGTACGTGTCCAGCTTCAGGTCGGGGTAGGCGGTATCCAGTCCGGAAAGGGAGTACATCAGCAGGCCGAAGCCGCGCTTGCCGTCCAATTGCAACGCCACCTGGGTCAGGTCCGCGGGCACACCGCCGCCGACCACGCCGACCAGGTCCAGATCGGGGGCGTAGGCAGGTTGTTGCTCGCCCGCCCACAAGGCCGCGCCGCCGCCCTGCGAGTAGCCGCGGAAGACCACTTTGGCCGACTTGGACAGCTTCGTCTCGGGAAGTCGTTGTGCCGCACGGACTGCGTCGATCACCGCGTGGCCCATCGACTGGCCGACGACGTACGTGGTCCTCGGATCCGGTTTGTAGCCCTCGTAGTCGGTGATCGCGACCGCGTAGCCGGCGGTCAGCATGTCGTTGACCGCCGGTTGTTCGTAGAAAGCACCCGCGTCGATCATCTTCGACGGCGTGCACCGGAATGCGGGGCCGTGGGTTCCCGCTGCCAGGCCGACGATCGGGGCGGCCGCCGGGTCCACGCGCTTGGGCACGACCACTGTCCCGGTGACCGCGTTGGGCTGTCCCAGCGCGTCGGTCGACCGGTACATGACCTGGTACGCGGTCACGGTTTCGTTGATCGGGGTCTTGGGCGGACCGATCTTCGCCGGGCGCCAGCGGATGACGTCACCCGGCGCGCCCGGGGGCAGCGGCGCCGGTGGGACGTAGAAGCTGTCGTCGGCCGGGCCGGGGTCGACAGCTTCGGCTGAGGGGGCGGCGGCGACCGTCACGGCCATGGTCAGCGCGGCGAGAATCGCGGATAGTGCGCGCATGTGCTGCCTCCGAAATTTCGGGGTCGATAAATCGTAACCTACCCGCCAGTAATGAACGTGGCAAACTCTGCTTCGAACTGTCATTGCGAAACAATTTCAACCAATGGTTCATACCTTTTCAGCCCAGCCCCGACCAGGCCCGACGACCCACTTTTAGCAAGATCGCACAGTTACCGGGGAACGGACTGTCAGTACTGGACAATGGCGCATCATTGACATTGATCACGGCCATATTTATGGTCGATGGATCCTTGCCCTGCTGTTTGTCACATAGGAGTGGCGATCATGAGGACGGAACTCGACCGTGCCGTGGGCACACCAAGCCAGCAGGCGCTCACGGCCGTGCCGAGAGAACTCGCCGAGCGGATGCGGCCGCACCTCGGCCAGATGGTCCGCGACATGATCGTCGAGATCCAGCGCGCGGTGCCGGCGTACCGGCAGCCGTTGGAAGGCAAGTTCGGCGAGATGCTCATCGGTGGCGTGCAGACCGCGATCGAGGAGTGCTACGACACCATCGGCACCTCGCCCGCACTGCGGCCGGACTGGCTGCAGTTCTTCCGCTACAGCGGGAAAGTCGAGTTCCTCGAAGGCCGCACGATGGACTCGCTGCAGACCGCGGTCCGGATCGGCGGGCGGGTCGCGTGGCGGCACCTGTCCACCGCGGGCCGCGCGCTCGGCATCGAACCGGACACGCTTTTCGCCGCCGCCGACGCGATTTTCGCGTACGTGGACGAACTGTCCGCGGTGGCCGTGGAGGGCTACACCGAAGCGCAGGCGCGGGCGGGCGGAGCGCTGGAACGCCGCCGCCAGCAACTGCTCAAGATGATCCTCGCCAAACCGCAGGTACCGAGGGAAACCATCGCGGAGCTCGCGGTCGCGACCGACTGGACGCTGCCCGACCAGCTCGCGGTGATCGCGTTGGAGTACCGCGACGACCAGCACCAGCTGCCCGCCACCGCGCTCGGCCCGGAGGTGCTCGTCGACCTGGAAAGCGCCGAGCCGTGCCTGGTCGTGGCCGCGCCGGAGATCCACGTCCCCCGCCTGGCGGCGGAACTGCGCGGCCGCCGCGCCGCGATCGGCCCGATCTCCCCGCTGCCGGACGCACGGCACTCGCTGCGGTGCGCACGCACAGCGCTCACGATGGTCCAGCGCGGCGCCTTGCCGCAGCAGCCGATCACGTGGTGCCGCGACCACCTGTCCACACTGCTCCTGCTCTCCGACGAGTTCCTCGCCGCACAGCTCGTCCGCCGCGCGCTGGCCCCGTTCGAGGAGCTGACCGAGAAGCAACGCGACCGCCTGACCGCCACGCTGCACGTGTGGCTCGGCACCAGCGGCAGCATCAACGACATCGCGGGCAAGCTCGACATCCACCCGCAGACCGTGCGCTACCGCATCCACCAGCTCACCGAGCTGCTCGGCGACCGGCTCAACAACCCGGCCGAACGACTCAACCTGGAGATCGCGCTACGGGCCCGGCAGTTGCTGGATCCCCGCTGACGCAGCGTTTCCGGCCGGCAGCCGTGGATCAGCTCACCGGCGACAGGCGCTTCCCGCTACCAGTACTGTGCACGGTGGAGGGGGAGGCTGGATGCGACGGTATCTGCGACCGCAGACGGATGTCCCGGCGATCGATGACTGGTCGACGGCACTGATCCTGAACGAGAACCGGGCGATGGCGCCGATCGTGTTCTGCGTCTGGGTCGTGCTCACGGCCACGGCGTTGGGCATCGCGATCTTCCTGCCGGGCAGCGCGGGCAACATCGCCACGGTCGTGGTGCTCGGTTTGGTGTGCGTGCTGACGTCGTTGAACCTGCTGAACGTCGTCGTGGAATCCCGCCCGGCCCGGCAGGGACGGCTGGACGCGCCATGGCGCCGGTGTTCCGCCACCGTCGCGGTGCTCGACGATGACGACTGGTTCCAGCGGTTGCTGGTCTTCGACGAGCCGGAAACGCTCCTGCTGCGCGGCACGGCTCTGGACGGCGCGCTGGATCTGGTGCTGGACCAGCAGGAGGTGTTCCTGTGCGGGCCGGACGAGAAAGACCGGGTGATCATCCGGGTGCCTGGCCTGTGCCAGCTGTACCACGCGGAGGTCGACCCCTCGCTCAGCGCCGCGGAAGTCCGGCCGATGGAACGCGAGCCGTACACGTCCACCCGTCCGCTGGACGATCCGGCGGTGGCCCACGCTTCGCGCTACTTCCGTTGGGGCACCAGGCAATGGATCTGGCCGGTGATCTTCGGCGGGCTCGGCTGCGTGCTGACCGGCCTGAGCATCTGGCCGCTCTCGATCGCCGGCCTGGTGACGGGCGGGCTGATGCTGCTCGTCGCCGGGTTCACCACCACGTTGACGATGCTCACCCCGTTGTACCGGGAGGCTGTCGCCGGGCTGGAGTCGGCCGAGCAGTGGACGACCGTGCCGTTCACGCTGTTCCCGTGGGAGCCCGCGCAGGAGGTGGCCGGGCTGGCCCAGCTGCCCGGCGGCGGGATGGCGCTGGTGGTGTTCCCCTTCCCGGATTCGGTGCTGATCGCCAACATCGCCGACACCGGCACCCTGTGGTTCGCGGGTTCGCTGACCAAGCAAGCCGTCGCGGTCGGCATTCCCCGGATTTCGGTGCTGACACTCGCGGTCGTGCAACGCGACCGCGACAAGCCCGAGGACAAGCCGCAGCCGTGGTTGTTGCGCGGCAACGAACCGTCACTGCGCCGGATACCCGTGCTGAATCGTTGACACAAGGTGTCAGGGTTCGCGGCGATCATGGTGGTCATGCGTGAAACGCCGGAAGAACTCCGCGAGCTCCAGGCCCTCCTCGATGCCTCACTGACCCGCTCCACCGCACACCTGCGCTCGATCATCAACGCCGAACAGACCCTGACCGCGGAGCAACTGACCCAGGTCCTCAGCGGGATGTGCACCCTCGCCCTGTCGACCGTGACCGCGACGGGTGAGCCGCGGATCAGCGGGGCGGACGGGCATTTCCTGAACGGGAGGTGGCTGTTCGGCACGGCCCGCGATGCCGCGAAGGCCCGTCATCTCGCCGCCCGGCCCGCCGCCAGCGTGGCGCACATGCGTGGTGAGGACCTGGGGGTGTTCACGCACGGGACGGTGGAGATCCTCAACCCGCGGGACGGCGAGGCGGCTGCGGACTGGCCGGAGCTGGTCGCTTACCTCAAGGAGTTCTACGGTGCCGACGGGTTCGACTGGGACAACGAGGTGGTCTACTTCCGGCTGCGTCCGCATTGGATGACCGTCTTCGCGCCCGACCCGGCCAAACTCCTCACGGACTAGTTGTACTGCCCGGACAGGTTGCGAACAGGGCGACACGTGATCTGATGATCTTGAAATGAGGGAGGGCCTCCGGGTTCGGTGTGGATTGCGACATCTGCACCGGCGACCCAGGAGGCCCTCAATTCCTCACGCTAACGCACCCCTGACCGAGCTGGGCAGGCTGCGCCTGGCTCGGTGTGTCGTGGACGACGGCTGGCCGCTGCGGCAGGCCGCAGACCGATTCCAGGTCTCGGTGACTACCGCGAAACGGTGGGCTGACCGCTACCGCGAGCACGGGCCGCGGGGTATGACCGATCGGTCCTCACGTCCGCACCACAGCCCGCACCGACTCCCCGACCAGGTCGAGCAGCGGGTCCTGCAGGTCCGGCTGGAGCGCCGGTGGGGACCGGCCAGGATCGCGTTCCTGCTCGGGCTCAACCCGTCCACCGTGCACCAGGTCCTGGTCCGTGGCGGTGTGGCCCGTCTGCGACACATCGACCGGGCCACCGGCGAGCCGGTCCGCCGCTACGAACACCCGGCCCCCGGCGATCTCGTGCACGTCGACATCAAAAAGCTGGGCAACATCCCCGACGGCGGCGGCCATAAGATCCACGGCCGGACCGCTGGCGGGCATAACAGTTCCGCGCACCGCGACCCGAACCGGCCACGCAAGATCAGCGGACGCGCGAACCTCGGCTACGGCTACCTGCACAACGCGGTGGACGACCACAGTCGCCTGGCCTACACCGAGATCCTGCCCGACGAAACCAAGCAAACCGCTGCCGCGTTCTGGCAGCGAGCCCGGAACTTCTTCCACACCAGCGGCATCACCGTCACACGCGTGCTCACCGACAACGGATCGTGCTACCGATCCCGGCTCTGGCGCGACACGCTCACCGCCGCCGGAATCACCCACAAACGCACCCGCCCCTACCGGCCACAAACCAATGGAAAGGTGGAGCGGTTCAACCGCACCCTGCTCGACGAATGGGCCTACGCCCGCCCCTATCACACCGAGACCGAACGACGTGAGGCGTTGCCACAGTGGCTGCATATCTACAATCACCACCGCGGTCACACCGCACTCAAAGGCCTACCACCCGCCAGCCGCGTCCCTAACCTCTCCGGGCAGTACAACTAGTGGCGCGGCGCACGTGGCCGGCGATCCGCTGGTACGTGCGCTCGGTCAGGGCACGGGTGCCGAAGCCCAGGATGTTGTACCCGTGGTCGGTCGCGGGGACGTCGTGGTGTTCGGCCAGTGCGCCGACGGCGGCGAGTGCTTCGGCGTAGCGGATGCCTTCGCCGCGGAGCCGGTCGAACTCGCAGGTGATCACGAGGGCGGGCGCGATCCCGGCGAGGCCGTCCGCGTTGGTCTCCCACGCCGGTGAGACGAGCCGGTCGCGGCGGGTGGCGGGGTCGGGCACGTAGGCGATGTCGAAGACGTCCGACATCCACGGCCGCATCAGCGGTTTATCCACAGTGGACGGCTTGTCGCGGAGGTGGGTGACCAGGTCGAGCGGCGCGTACTGGAGGACCTGCAGCGCGATGCCGGGACCGTCGTGCTCCAGTGCGAGACGCGCCGCCGCGGCGGCGAGCCCGCCTCCCGCGCTCTGGCCGCCGACGCAGACGCGCTTGCCGTCCCGCGCTGCCCACGTGACGACGTCGAAGACTTGTTCCACCGCGACGGGAAAGCGGTGCCGAGGCGCGACCGAGTAGTCCACGTTGACGACGACGACCCCTGCGTTGGCGGCCAGGTACCGGCACCACGGGTCGTCCTGCTCCGGGTGTTCCACGACGTATCCACCGCCGTGCAGGTTCACGTACACGCCGGTGTCCGCCGTCTCGGACGCCGGGTGGTACACGGTGCACGAAACTGTCCCGTGCCGTGTCGGCACCGCGACGACGCTGGTCCGGCCGGGGATCTCGGCGAAGCGCAGTTCGGGCTTCAACCGCGGCTTCATGATCGTCTTGAGCGTGCGCGCGACAAGGTCGGCGACGAACTGACTCGGCATGACACCTCCGACGTTGAGCCTAACCATCGCCGATGCCTTGCGCGTATCTGACGCAACTTTATTACCATAGATGCCGCAGGTACGGCATCATCGAGCTGGTGAGCTTCTGGGGGCTTCTTCGGCACCGAGACTTCCGCCATCTGTGGGCGGCTGACGCGCTCAGCCAGACCGGCAGCCGCGTCAGCGTGCTCGCCGTGCCCTTGCTCGCGGTGAGCGAGCTGCACGCCTCAGCGTTCGAGGTGTCGTTGTTGCGGGCCGCCGAGACCGCTGCGTACCTGGTCCTGGGCCTGCAGACCGGCGCGTGGTGTGCCCGTCGACGCAGCCGTCCGGTGCTGGTCGCCACCGACTTGCTCAGGGCAGCCGCGCTGCTCTCCATCCCGATCGCCGCGGCGTTCGGCGTGCTGACGTTCGCGCAGGTGATCGCCGCGGTGGCGGTGTCGGGTGTGCTCACGGTCGCTTTCGAGGTCAGCGCGACCTCCTACCTCCCGGCGATGATCGGCCGTGACCGTGTCGTCGACGGCAACTCCCTGCTGCAGCTCAACCGTTCCGTCGGCGCTGTGGCCGGCCCCGGACTGGCCGGCTACCTCGTCCAATGGTTCACGGCGCCTGCCGCGCTGCTGGTCGATTCGCTGACCTACCTGTGGTCGGCGCTCTGGTTGGGCACCATTCGCCGCCGTGAACCACGGCCCGAACAGAAACCGCGCGCCACCACCAGGGCCGACATCGCCGCCGGGATCCGGTTCGTCTGGCAGCACCCGCTGCTGCGCGCGACCGCGATCTACGGAGCCAGCCGGTCACTCACGCAGGCGATGCACATGGCCGTGGCGGTGGTGTTCCTTATCCGAGACGTGGGTGTCAGTCCCGGCACCGTCGGTGTGCTGGGCACAGTCGGGCTCACCGGCGCGCTGCTCGCCGCCGTGGTCACCCGGCGGCTCGCCGACATCGTCGGTTCGGCACGGCTGCTGTGGCTCATCGCGGTGCTGACCGGACTGGCCTTCCTGCTGTACCCGCTGACAGGGCCCGGCTGGGGCCTGGTGTGGTACGTCGTCGCCACGTTCGTCGCCAGTTTCGGCGTGATCGTGGCCAGCGTCCTCGGGGTGAGCTTCGAACAACAGGTCTGCCCGGACGACCTGCTGCCCAGGGTCAACGCCACTGTGCAGGTGGCCGCCTGGGGCGCCATCCCGCTGGGCAGCCTGCTGGGCGGCGCACTCGCCGAACTCGCCGGTACGCGCGTGACCCTGTGGGTGGCCGCGGGCGGCGTGCTGCTGTCAGCGGTGTTCCTCCTGCTGTCACCGCTGACACGAGTGCGTGACCTGCCGCGGCAGTTGTCCCGCCCGGGTGAAGGTGCCGGTCGTCAGCGGAAGTCGGCGACGTGATCGCGGGCCCACTCCGTGAAGGGCCGGGCTGGGCGGCCGGTCGCGTCCTGCACGCCGGGCCACGGCCGCAACAGCGCGGAGTAGTCCTCTTCGGACGTCCCGCCCTGCTCTGAAACCTCGGCGCCGCCGTAGTCCACGAACCCGAGCAGCAGGTCGGCGCTCGCGGCGACTGTTCCGCCCTGCGCCTTGAGCAGCCCGCGGGCGTGCTCGCGGGTGACCTCCTCGTAGCGGACCTCCTCACCCAGCGCCGCGCCGATGGCCTCGACCTGCTGGCGGTAGGTGATCCGGGCAGGCCCGGTGACGGTGTAGATCGCGCCTGCGTGGCAGTCCTCCAGGAGCGCCGCGACGGCGACGGCCGCCACGTCCGCCTCATGCACCGGCACCCCGACCTGCTCGGCGAAGGGATACCGGACCACGCGCCCAGACCGGATGGACGGGGCCCAGACCGGCAGCATGTTCGTCATGAACTCGCCCGGCCGCACCATCGTCCACTCCAGACCGGAGTCCCGTACCGCCTGTTCCACCGGAGGATGGTGGTAGGTGTCCAGGCCGACGGTGACGGCCGCGGCGGACAGCACGACCACCCTGCGAACGCCCGCCTCTTTGGCCAGCGCGACGACCTCGCGTGCGGTCTCCGGCACAGCGAACAGATACATCCTGTCCACCCCGGCGAACGCGGGCGCGAGCGTGGCGGGCTCGGTCAGATCGCCCTGCGCCACCTCGACACCCGCGGGCAGGTTCGCCGCCGCGGGGTTGCGGGTCAAGGCGCGCACGGCCACTCCCGCCTGGACGAGTTGGCCGACCACGAGCCGTCCCACCAGCCCAGTCGCTCCGGTGACCAGGACCTTCTTCGACGTATCGCTCATGAAAGCAAAGGTAGGGCCCATTACGGCCAATACCTGACCTGAATGCGCATCCGAATTCACCAGGAGCCGGGAAGGATCACCCGGCTACGACTGGGCAGGACTAGGCCGTTCGGGTTACGGTCGGACTGTCAGACCAGGTCAGCAGGCGAAGGTAGCGGCTATGGCAGGCTCGGCTCGCGATCACGCGGAGGTGCCCGGCTGGATCGAGCCGATGCTGGCCAAGCCGGACGGCGGACGGCTGCGCAGCGGGCCGGAGTGGGCATACGAGTACAAACTGGACGGCTACCGGGCGGCTGTGCGTGTCGCGGCTGACGGCACCACCGCCCTCACGAGTCGCAACGGGATCGACTTCACCGACGAGTTCCCCACGCTGACCGGGGTGCTCGGCGCCGCGCTGGACGGCCGGGCGGCGGTGTTCGACGGCGAGATCGTCGTCTACGACCAGGCCGGGCGGGTCGACTTCGGACTCATGCAGGACCGCCGCGGCCGCTACCGCAGACACCAGTCCGCCGGCGCCACCAGGACGTTCGACGACCTGCCAGTCCGGCTGCTGCTGTTCGACCTGCTCAGCCTCGGCACCGAGAGCCTGCTCGACCAGCCGTACGAGCGGCGGCGGGACCTGCTCACCGGGATCGCGATGCCCGACCCGCACCTGGTCTCGATCGTCGCCTCGGTCACGTTCGACCAGCTCGCCGCCGACCGGCTCACGCCGGACAAGCTGCTGCGACGGGTGGCGGCCGAAGGCCAGGAAGGTCTGATCGCCAAGCACCGGACCGCCCCCTACGTTCCCGGGCGGCGGACCGACGCGTGGCTCAAGCACGCGCTCACCCACACCCAGGAAGTGATCATCTGCGGGTGGCGGCCCGGTCAGCGCAGCTTCGAGAACACCCTCGGCGGGCTGCTGCTCGGCGCGCACGACCCGGTCACGGGCGACCTGGTCTACCTCGGCGACGTGGGCACCGGCTTCTCGCACCGCGCCCGTGACGAGCTGAAAACCCAGCTGCGGCAACTGGAACAGCGGGCGCAGCCGTTCGCGAAGGCGCCGCCGCGCGAGGACGTGGCTCGGGCCCGGTGGGTGCGGCCGACGCTGGTCGGCGAGGTCGAGTACCGGCAGTTCACCAGCGGTGACGGTCGGCTGCGGCACACCAGCTGGCGTGGCCTGCGCCAGGACAAGTCGCCGAGCGAGGTCGTCGCCCCGCACGCGCGCTCCGCCGAACCCGAGCCCGCCACACCCGGACCACCGCCGCGGTACGTCACCGTCCGGGTGGCCGAGCGGCAGCTGCGGCTGTCCAATTTGGAGAAGCCGCTCTACCCGGACGGGTTCACCAAGGCCCAGGTGATCGGTTACTACAGCCAGCTCGCCCCGCTGCTGCTGCCGTTGCTGGCCGGTCGGCCCGTCACGTTCGTGCGCTACCCCGACGGCACCGACGGCGAGGGGTTCTACGAGAAGAACGCCGCCGCGGGTGCGCCGGCCTGGCTGCGGACCGTGTCGTTGACCGGCAGCGGTTCGCGTGGCAGCGGCGGCCCCGTCAACTACCCGCTCATCGACGACCTGCCGTCATTGGTGTGGGCGGCCAACCTCGCCGCGCTGGAGCTTCACGTACCACAGTGGACGGTCACATCGGACGGTGCGCGCGGCATACCCGATCGGCTGGTTTTCGACCTCGACCCCGGTGAGGGTGCCACAGTCGTCGACTGCGCCGCTGTGGCCACCCGCATCCGCGACGCCCTTGTCCACGATGGACTCACACCGTACGCCACCACGTCCGGCTCCAAGGGAATGCAGCTCTACGCGGGCGTTCCGGGTGGTCCACGCTCCACTTCCGCCTACGCGAAGGCGCTCGCCGAACGCCTCGCGCGGGAATCTCCCGATCGGGTGACCGCGAAGATGACCAAGGCGTTGCGGGCCGGCAAGGTGTTCATCGACTGGAGCCAGAACAACCCGGCGAAGACGACCATCTCGCCGTATTCCCTGCGCGGCCGGGCGACACCGACCGTGGCGACCCCGGTGACCTGGGACGAAGTCGGCGCGTGCCGGCGTGAAGACGAGCTCGTGTTCACCGCCGGAGACGTCGCCGCGCGCGTCGAACGGTTCGGGGATATCCTCGCTGGGCTGTCGCAGTCCGGGGCCGGATCGCCCTGACGAATCACGACACGCCGACCGGCCAGCAGAGCCTCGGCGACACACCGTGAAAACTCGAATGTATGTTCGACCAGGGCTACCATCGCTGTCATGACGACGCCTCTGACCAGCACCAACAGCCCCGCGCCGGCACACGGCCCCGCTCGCTACCGAACCACCGCGCACGGCATCCAAGTCGTCATCCCCACCCGTTGCCCGAGCGGCCAGCACCGGCTCACCACGAACACCTGCCGCATCTACGAAACGGAGAGCACGCTGCACGTCGCGTGTCTGGCGTGCGCGGAGGCGGCGAGCACCGAGCACACGTGGTCGTTGACGACCCAGGGCCGCGCCGCGCTGTCCGCCGAGTTCGACGACCAGCCGTACCTGGATCTGTTGCGTCCCCGGCAATCCTCGTAGAAGAGGCGTGCGGTGGCGGGGAACTCAGGACGGTCCCCGCCCCGGCGTGCCGAGCATCCGGTCCACCAGGTCGTCGGCGAGCTCGCCGGTGAGCGGCCCCATCCCGAACAGCGAGCGCACGTAGACCGGCGCCAGGATCTGATCGACCACGTCGGCCACCTCGGGCGCTTCCTCCCCGCGCGCACGGGCGCGGTCGAGCATCGTGCGCAGCTGACGGCTTCGCTCCGCGAGGAACTGTTCCCTGGCGCGGGCTCCCGTCTCACCTGCCGCCGCCAGCGCGATCACCAGCCGCAGCACAGCGGGACCGGCCGGGCCGTCGGCCTCGCGGACGACGTTCGCGGCGTACGTGCGCAAGTCGCCGTCGAGCGTTCCCGTGTCAGGGACCGGAGAAGTCCTGGTCAGCCACGTGATCACCACGTCGGCCGTCAGCTCCTCCAGGTCGCCCCAGCGGCGGTAGACGCTGGTGTCCGCGACGCCCGCGCGTGCGGCGACGTCCGCGACGGTGAACTTGCCGTAGCCGCGTTCCGCCACCAGCTCGGTGACCGCTTGGTGCACTGCCGCACGGACCCGGGCACTGCGGCCGCCTGGCCGTCGCACCACCATTCAGCTCTGTCCACCTTGGACCAGACGGCGGCGCATCTTCCCGCTCTCGGTGCGTGGCAGCCGCGCGACGACCTCGATCCGCCGCGGCACCTTGAACCGCGCCAGTCCGTCGCGGCAGAACTCCGCGAGCCGGTCGGGCAGCGTGTCGTCGCCGGGTTCCACCGGCTGCACGTACGCCACGACGCGCTGGCCCCATTCGTCGTCCGGTTCACCGACCACGGCGGCGTCGGCGACCAGCGGGTGGGCCAGCAGCCGCGCCTCCACCTCGGCCGGGTAGATGTTCACGCCGCCGGAGATGATCAGGTCGGTCCGCCGGTCGCGCAGGAACAGCCGCCCCTCCTGGTCGAGACAGCCGAGGTCGCCGACGGTGACGAACTCGTCCACCCGCGCGGCGGCGGTCTTCTCCTTGTCCCCCAGGTATTCGAAGTTCGGGACCGCCAGGCTGTGGTAGACCGTGCCGACCTCGCCCGCAGGGACGTCCTTGTGCTCGTCGTCGAGGATCCGCAGCTGGACGCCGGGCATGGCCGTGCCGGCCGTGCCGGGTGCGGCGAGCCATTGCGCCGAAGTGGTCGCCGTGACCAGCCCGGCCTCAGTGGATCCGTAGTACTCGTAGACCACCTGGCCGAGCCAGTCGATCATGTCCTGTTTGACGTGCGGCGGGCACGGCGCGGCACCGTGCACCACGCTGGTGAGACTGGACAGGTCGTAGCGTGCACGGATCTCAGGCGCGAGCCGCAGCATCCGGTGGAACATGGTCGGCACCAGGTGCGTGGTGGTGACGCGGTGGCGTTCGATGAGCCGGAGCACTTCCTCGGCGTCGAAGCGTTCCATCAGCACCACCGTCTGCCCGAGGTGCAGGGCGCGCAGGGCGAACCCGCCCGGCCCCGCGTGGTACAGCGGGCACGCGACCAGGTGCACACCGGGACCTGGCACGTAGCCCAACCGCGCGGACGTCGCGACCGCGACCGGGTCGTAGGGCCGCGGTGGACCGTCCGGCAGCGCGCGGCGGACCGCCTTCGGCCGTCCGCTCGTGCCGGAGGTGTAGATCATCATCCCGCCCGCGGACCGGGTCTGGGGCTCGTCGCAGGGGAGGTCCACGCCCAGCTCGTGGTAGTCGCGCCAGCCGCCGACCGGCTCGAACGAGAACCGCCGCCGCTCGGTGACGCCCGACTGCTCGAGCACGTCCGTGGTCCGGGCCGCGACATCGGCCTCGGCGATCACCACCACCGGACGGCTGTCGGTGGCGAAGTGGCGGAACTCCTCGGCCGACGAGCGCCGGTTGACCGGCACGAAATACAGGCCGGACTGCGCGGTCGCCACCGCGATCTCCAGGAACGCGGGCCGGTTGCCCACCAGGGTCAGCACGCGGTCGCCCCGGCTCGCGCCGAGGTCCGCCAGCGCCCGGCTGAGCTGGTTGGCACGGCGGATGAGCTCACCGTAGCTGATCACCGCACCGGACACGTCGACGACGGCCGGCCGGCCGGGGTGCTGCCGCGCCTGGGCGTAGACCGACAGGGACGTGTCCACATCCGCCTCCCTAAAGCAGCCAGTGACTGCGTTAAGCCGACCTTACGATCGCGGGCACCCGGCCGCAAGGAGCTACGTTGTTTGCGTTGGCTGGCCCGTCCCCGGCGTTTCTCGGCACAGTGAACGAGTCCAGCCACCGCTTTCCGGCCTGGCTGACACCGGAGGGGCCGCCCGGCGTGGTCGCGAAGAGCTGACGAAGCCGCGCTCACCGATCAGCTCCGGAAAGCCCGGCACGAAACGCGTTTCGTGCGCATAGCCTGAGCAAGAGGGGAGGTACGTCCCATGGACGAGTCGTGTCCGGTGTGCGGGAGACCGCTGCCCGCACCGCCGCAGGCGGGCCGCCCCCGGCAGTTCTGCGACAACACCTGCAGGTCAGCCGCACGCCGGAGCAGGGAACGCGAACGCAAGGCCGCCGAGGCCGAGCAGTCGCGGCGCTGCTCGGCCGCTTTCGCCGGGCACCGCTGCGAACGGCCCGCCGTCGCCGGCATCAGCCTGGACGGCAAGGAAAGCCGCGTCTGCGCCGAGTGCCGTGACGTCACCGTGTCGTTCCTGGTCCAGCAGGGTGTGCCGGCCGATTCCCTTGCGGTCACGGCATCCGCGGAACACCGAGCCACGCCCGAACCGGTGTCAGCACGGCGCGTCAACACACGCGTTGTGCTCATCGAGGACGACCAAGGGGTTGGCAACGCCGTGAGCAACGCGCTGTCCAAGCGCGGGTACCGCGTCAAGTGGGAGACCACCGGCCGCGGCGGGATGACGGCGGCGTACCTGGCCAAACCGGACGTGATCCTGCTCGACCTCGGCCTGCCGGACATCGACGGCTTCGAACTGCTGCGGCAACTGCGCCTGGTCAGCGACGTCCCGGTGATCGTGGCCTCGGCTCGCGGTGAGATCAGGGACCGCACCCTCGGGTTGAACATCGGCGCGGACGACTACCTCGTCAAGCCGTTCAGCCTGGACGAACTGTGCGCGCGGATCGACCGCACCCAGCAGAACCGGGGCCCGGTCAGGTGGGTGCCGGAGATCTACGACGACGGCGTGCTGCGACTGGATTCCGCGAAGCTCGCCGCCACGGTGGCGGGCGTCCCGCTTGAGCTGACAGCGTTGGAGTTCCGCCTGCTGGAGACGCTCGCGCGGCAGGCGGGCAAAGTCCAGCCGATCGCCACGCTGCTGGTCAAGGCCTGGCGCGGCGCGGGCGGCAGGGGCGACGACCGCGTGAAGTTCGTGGTCTCCCGGCTGCGCGGCAAACTCGCGGAAACGGCGCTGGGCAGCGCCTCGATCGTGTCCGTGCGCGGAGTCGGCTACCTCTACCGAGGGCCGGACACGCGCGAGCAGGCCGAGGACAGCACCTCGTCACGGAAGACCGCGAACGGATCGCACGGGACCTGCACGATGTCGTCATCCAACGGCTGTTCGCGCTGGGCATGGGCCTGGAAGCGCTGACGACCAAGGCACCGGGGATAGCGGGCGAGTTGGCCAAGTACGTCAACGAGATCGACACGACCATCGACGACATCCGGCAGACCGTGTTCCAGCTCCAGCGGCCGGACGCGTCGGCGAACCTGCGGGACAAGCTGATGCGGCAGGTGAAAGCGGCCGGAAACGCGCTCGGCTTCGCACCGCGGGTCACTGTGGACCACACGCTCGGCAACGGCGTTCCCGATGGCGTTCAACGCGATCTGCTCGCCGCGCTGGGTGAGGCGTTGTCCAACGTGGTCAGGCACGCCGAAGCCACCGCGGTGGACGTGACGGTCCACGCCGACCGCGCAGACGGGGAACTCACCTTGGAGGTGCTGGACAACGGCGTCGGGATGCCCGAGGACGTCGTCCGCCGCAGCGGCCTCGCCAACCTCGAGGCCCGCGCACGCCGTTGGCGCGGTCGCTTCGCCGTCAGCCGGGTGCCCGGCGGGACGGC
Source organism: Kibdelosporangium phytohabitans (assembly GCF_001302585.1). Lineage (GTDB taxonomy): Bacteria > Actinomycetota > Actinomycetes > Mycobacteriales > Pseudonocardiaceae > Kibdelosporangium > Kibdelosporangium phytohabitans. Next base: position 8,412,322 of record NZ_CP012752.1, read on the forward strand.
GTTGACGTGGACCGTGCCGTTGCCCGCCTGACCTGCACGATGTCACGAATCGGAGATCGACTCGCACTACCTGTTGTCAGAGGAACTCGTTCGAGGGGAGCGTCCGTGGTCAGACTTCCCGCCATGGTCCGCGGTTCACGCCGAGGAGGACCATGGTGACCAGTGAACAAATCCGACGCGTGGCGCCGGCCACGGTCAACGTCCTCGCGTACCGGGATTCGCAGCGAGCGGTGTTCGCCGAGTTCTACCGCGCCGAGGTGAAACCCCTGGTCCGGTTCGTGATGAAGATCGGGGCGAGCGAGCACGAGGCGGCCGACGCGGCGCAGACCGCGCTGACGCAGGCGTGGACCCACTGGTACGCGCTCAAGCAGCCGCGCGCCTGGATCCGCACTGTCGCGACCCGAGAGTTCTGGCGGCTGCGGCAGGACCCGGAGACACCGCACGCCGCGATACCGGACCGGGCCGAACTGTTGTCACCGGAGACCATCGTGGTCATCAGCGAACGGACGAAGGCAGCCCTGGCCATGTTGCACAGACTGCCGCCCCTGCAACGAGCAGTCCTGGCGTGGAGCGCCGACGGGTTCTCCAACGCCGAGATCGCACAACGGACCGGCTGCCGCACGGAAGTCGCCGTCCGCAAGAACCTTCAGCGAGCACGCGCGAACCTACGAGCACTTCTCGCCGAAGGGGAGGGACAGAACTCATGACCGACCGTCAGACGCCACAGGACGACGCGGTGGACGAACTGCTCGCCCACGTCGACGACGACCTCGACACCGCCCTCGACGACGCGCTGGACATCGAGACCGGGCTCGCCGCCACCATCCCGTCGGTCCCCCAAGCAGAGCTGATCAAGGCGATGCGCGAACGAGCTGCCGCGTTGCGCCAGGCGGCTTCCCCGCGGCCGCCACGCCCCTTCGGCGCCATGAGCGCCGGTGGCTTCGGCACGTCCCGGGTCATGGGCGCACCCGACGGCCCGTTCTTCAGCCAGCAGCACCTCGCCATGGGCGGCATAGGATCGCAGCCAGCCATGGCGGGCGCGGGAACCGGTGGTGGCGACGCTGATCACCACCGCGCGAGCTACCTCGCGAACTTCGAGGACGACCTCTTCGACATCACCCCGAACAAGAACGAACCGCCTGTCATAGGCATCTAGAAACCACCTCGGCACCAGGCTTTGCCGGACCGGCAAGGCCCGATCCCACCTGCCTGCAAGGAGCCGCCCCATGTCCGTCAACGAGGAAGAGGACCCGCCGCAGAGCCTCGCCGCGGAGCTGATCCGGGCATCCGCACCGGCCATCTACGGCCGCAGTTGGGTTCCCTACGTCCGCCTGCTGATTCTCCTGGTCGTCCTGGCCGTCGTCGTCATCGGTGCACGAGAGCTGTTCTCCCCCGCTCCCGCGCCGACGTCCACCACCTCCAACCAGTAGGTGTAGCCGGCTACACCCATGATCGACCAGCGTGCGCCATGGCCGCGCGATCACCGTCCCACCAGACTGGCGGCGCCTTTGTCCCCTTGCACTCAAGGATTGCGATGCGGTTCACGTTGCCCGCGGCACTCGCTGTGGGAGTTTCCACCCTGATCGCCGGTCCCACGCCCGCCGCGGCTTCGCCGCCCGCCGAACAGCTCGTCTGGCGGTCCTGTCCGGACGAGGACCTCGCCAAGGCGGGCGCGCAGTGCGCCGAAGTCACTGTGCCCCTAGACTACTCCGCTCCCGGTGGCCGCACGGTCAAGATCGCGATCTCCCGGATCAAGGCCACCGCGGGCCCCAAGCGCGGCATCCTGCTGGGCAACCCGGGCGGGCCGGGTGGCGCCGGGCTCGGCTACCTGCTCTCGCTGCGACCGGCACTGGGCGCAGTCGCCGACCAGTACGACCTGATCGGTTTCGATCCCCGCTTCCTCGGCGAATCGCAGCCGATCAGCTGCGGGACTCCGCCGCCGCCCGGCCAACCGGGGGTGAGAACCAATCCCCGCAAGGACTTCGACAGCGCCATCGAGTCCGCACGCGACTTGGCGGAGCGTTGTCACGAAACCAACGCGGCCCTGTTGCCACACGCCTCCACGCGCAATGCCGCGAGGGACATGGACGCGATCCGTGCCGCGCTGGGTGCGGGGAAACTGTCGTACTTCGGCACGTCCTACGGTGCCGACCTCGGTGCCGTGTTCACGCAGATGTTCCCGGCGCGGGCCGACCGGATCGTGATCGACTCGTCCACCGATCCGGCGGCATCCCAGTACGAACTCTTCCAGCGAACAGGGCGGCCACTGGAACGGGCGATGGACGAATGGGCCGCGTGGGTCGCCGGGCACCACAGCACATACCGTCTCGGTCGTACCGCCACCGAGGTCCGGGACACGGTGTGGCGTGTGCTCAAGCACGCCGGACACACGCCGATCCCGGTGGACGGCAACAGGATAAGCGCGCACGTGGTGCGGCTGATGCTCAAGCAGTCCCTGCACAACCAGGAGCACAACCCGGCGCTCGCCGCGTTGGTGCGTGACCTGGTCGCGGCGGACGCGGGCACGTTGACCAAACCCGGCCCCGAGCTGGCCGCCATGCTCGGCCTGTTGACGTCGCCGGAGCTGGAGGCGAGTCTCGTCGGCGGCGCGCTGTTCATGTGCGGTGACGGTGGCTGGCCCGCGGGCGGCTGGCCGAAGAACCCGCGGACTTACTGGCACAACATGCAGCGCAGCCGTGCTGCCGAGCCGGTCTTCGGGCCGTACGTCAACGGCATGATCGCGCCGTGCGCGTTCTGGAAGTCCACGCCACGCGAAGGCGGCACCGCGATCGGCAACAACGTGCCTGTGCTGATGCTGCACGCGTTGCGGGACAACAACGTCACATACGACGGCGCGCTCGCCCTGCACCGCAGGCTCGCCGGCTCGCGCATGGTGACAGCGGACATCCGGTCGCACGGTGTCTACGGACGCGGCGCTGAAGGCCTCACCGCCGTACCGTGCGCGGATGAGGCCGTCAACGACTACCTGCGTGGTGGCGCGCTGCCCACTGGGGACATCACCTGCTGATCAACTCTGGTTGGCCTCGATGGCTTCGACGATCTTCGGGCGGAGTTCCGCGGCGCGGATGACCGCGTCGACCGAGCCGACCTCGACGGCACGCTGGATGTCGTGCACGCGGTCGAACTCGGCGGCCACTTCACCGAGCTTCTCCGTGCGGACCGACGAACGCAACTCCTCGAGCTCCACGGTCAGCGCGGCGCGGGCGGCACCGGAGGCAGCGGCGACGCGTGCCTCCATGTCCCGTACGCGCAGGTCCGCCGCCGTGCGGGCGTTGACGTCACCGGCGAACACCACGGCGGCGGCGGGGGCGCCACCGAGCACCGAGGCGAACGAGCCCTCCAGCGCGAGCACCGTCATGTTCGGGTTCAGCTTCTTCGAGAACACCACGAACGCGCCGCCGTGGTACCGCGAGATCACGCAGAACACGATCGGGCCGCGGAAGTTCACGATCGCCCGGCCGATCTCGGCGCCGTACTCCAGCTGCAGCTTGCGCATCGACTCCGGGGAGCCGTCGAAGCCCGACAGGTTGGCCAGCACCACCAGCGGCCGGTTGCCGCTGGCCGCGTTGATCGCCCGCGCGGCCTTCTTCGACGACCGCGGGAACAGCGTGCCCGCGGTGTAGGAGTCCGGGCCGTCGGTCGGCGGGAAGCCGCGGCGCGGCACCGACCGGGACTCGATTCCCAGCAGGCACACCGGGATCCCGCCGATGTGCACGTCCTGCACGGCCGCGGTGTCCGCGTCCGCCATGCCCGCCCAGCGCTCCAGCACCGGGTGGTCCTGATCGGACAGTGCGCGCATCACCGTGCGGATGTCGAACGGCTTCTTGCGGTCCGGGTTGAACTCGGCCGAGAAGATCTGGCCGACCGTGGTGAAGTCGCTGCCTTCGACGGTGTGCGGGAAGTCGGTGATGTCGCGGTCGACCGGGTCGCTGGTCCTGGCCCGGCGCGGCGCGGACTCACCCGGCGCGATGTACGTGTGCTCGTAGTACGACATGAGCACGTCCCGCGCGGCCGTCAGGTTCGGCGCCCAGTACTGCGCCTGGCCGTTCGGGCCCATCACGCGGTCGTAGCCGCCGATGCCGAAGTTGTCCTCGGCCGACACGCCACCGGAGAAGTCCAGCGCCTGCTTGCCGGTCAGCACCATCGCCGAATCCGGTGTCATCACCAGGATTCCCTTGGTGTGCATGAGCATCGTGGCCTCGGCGTTCCAGTACGGCTGCGCGCCGACGTTGATGCCGACGACCACGATGTTGATCTCGCCGCCGTCCTGGGTGAACTCCACGATCCGCTTGAGCGCCGCGGCGACCCAGTCCATGTTCTCGGTACCGGACTGCATGGAGATCCGCGCGCCCGAGGACAGCGTGTACCACTCCAACGGCACCTGCAGCTGCTCGGCGAGGTCCAGCGCGGCGATCACGCGACGGCATTCCGGCTCCGACAACGCGCCCAGCGACTTCGTCGGGTCACCCAGCAGCACGACCCGCTTGACGCCCTGCGGGTGACGCTTGGTCTTCGTGGTGACCACACCGGCGACCATCGCCGCCGTGTTGCGTCCCTTCGGACGGTCGACTCGGACAAGCGCGTGGTTGTCGTCGAGGTCGTACTCGGTGAACTCGCCGAGCCTGTCGGTCAGCTCATACGGGTACACGGTGTTGCGGCTGGCCGCGCGCAACACCTTCAGGCGGTAGTCGTCGAGCGGCTCGATCACGTCGTCCGACGGCTCGCCGACAGTGAGCTCGGTACCGCCGGTGGCGTCGAACGTCAACCGCACGGCCACCTTGAACAGGTCACCGGTCGCCCGGTCGCGCTGCCGCGCGATGAACTGGATCTCCTCCAGCCCGGCGCCCGCGGTCGTCGGCAGCACGCGCTTGACGATCATCTCCAGCTCTTCGCGGGTGATGCCGCTCGGCGGCCAGACGTAGACCACGACCCGGTTGGTGTTGAACCGCGTCTTGGACGACTGCCGTGCCCGCGCGCGGCGGATCGAGTCCAGGCACGCGGAGATGGCGTCCTCGGCCGTGGGCAACGCGACAAGCCTGCCGTCCTGCTCGCGCAGCTCGGTCAGGTCACGCACCTGCGTGAACGCCGTGAGGCGCTCGTCGGACTGGTTGCCCCGGGCCACGCACCGGAAGAGGTAGACCTCCTCGTCCGACGACGGCAGGCGGGTCAGGTCGAACTTGGTGAGCCGCTCCATCTGCATCCGCTGCGCGATGTACGGGTGCAGCCCGCGGATCAGCCGTTCCTCGGCCATGCCGGTGGTCGACGGGCGGAACGTGACGTGGTGGTGCATGACCGCGCCACCACGGCCCGCGACGGTCGCGGTGAGCCTGCGGACCTGGTCGGGCAACGGGTGCGCGCTGACCACCTCGTGCAGCGCGGCCACCATCGCGTCCGAGTCGGCCGGCTGCTTCTCCCATGCCAGGTAGATGTCGGCGTCGATGGCGTCCTCGCTGACCGTCAGCTCAGCGAGGCCGTCGAGCGCGCTGCCGAGGGCGTCGAAGCTGACCGCGGCGGACACCACGCACGAGTCCGCGCGCTCGGCGACCACGAACGTGCAGTCCGCGACACGGCTCGTGCGGACGCTCTTGAGGCCCTTGTTGCCGTAGTACCGGCGGGTCAGGACTTCCAGCATGACCGCGTTGTCCAGGTTGTCCCGGACGAGCCGCTGGCCGAGCAGCCGCACCAACGGCTCGGTGCTGCGGACCATCTCGGCGATCCGCTCGGAGCGGTCCGACGCGCTGGGGTGCTCGTCCAGGTACCGCAGGTGTTTGCGGACGTCGGCGTACACGCGGGCGCGGTTGCGGCGGAACAGCGGCTGGCCGAACCACGCGAACACCACGCCACGCGCGAGGTCGGACACGATCGGGAAACGGACCTGCGTCGCGGCGACCAGCCGTTCCAGCACCAGACCGACCGGTTCGCGCAGCGTCTCGTCCGGCGGGGCCTCCTGCAGCCAGGAACGCAGCAAGGTCGTGATGACCAGCGCGTCGGCGGACGCGCGCTGCTGGGCCAGGAAGATGCGGAACACCGCGGCCTCGAGTTGCGGCGAGCGCTCCAGCTCGGCGACGCCGTAGTGGCCGAGCGCCTTGCGGAGCTTGGCCTGGAACGACTCCGGCAGCCCGGCCCGCTCGACGTCGAGGCTCTGCAGGTACGTGTGGAAGTACTCGCCCGCGCTGTGCACGTGGCTTTCCTCGACCGTGTCGCCACTTGGCCGGTTGCGGCTCAGCTCGGCGAGGTCGACGAACACGTCGATCAGCGCGAGTTCCTCGGCCAGCGGCCGGTCGCCGTGCTCGGCGGCGGCGCGCCGCGCGGCGACGTAGCCGTCGAGCACGCGGCCCTCGTCGTGCGGGTCGACGTCGAAGCCCAGCAACAGGCTGCGAAGGTCTTCCTGGCCGCGCGCGGCCCGCCGCACAGCCGGGATCGCGTCGGGCGCGGGGGGCAGGTCCAGTTCGACGGCCTGGACGCCCGCGGTGTCCTCGGCGTCGTCGTCGGCGATCGGCTCGAGCCGCAGCAGCGGGGCGCCGGTGGCGACCTGGCTGCCGACGGTCACGGCGCATTCCTTCAGCCGTGCCTTGAACGGCGCGCGCAGCACTGTTTCCATCTTCATGCTCTCCAGGACGAGCACGGGCGCGCCCGCCTCGACCTCGGCACCGACCTCCAGCGGCGTGGCGACGACCAGCGCGGGCGCGGGCGAACGCACGACGCCGCCTTCGTCCCGGCTGACGCGGTGGGTCACGCCGTCCACCTCGACCAGGTGGATCGGGCCGTGCGTGGCCGTCAGCACGCGGTAGCGCGCGCCGTTGACGGTGATCCGGCCGGTGTGCTGGTCGAAGCGTTCGAGCTCCACGTCGGCGGCGCGGACGTCCTCGCCCGCTTCGAGGCCGACGCGGAACCGGTGCGCACCGACCCGCGCGACACGCACGCGGTAGCCGACACCGCGCAGTTTCAGGTCCAGCGGACGGCCGCTTTCGTGCTGCACCTGGGGGCGTCCGCCGAACGCGGTGGACAGCAGGCGCTGTCGCTCGGCGCGCTCCTCGTCCTCGTACGCCTCGATCGCGGCGGCGATCAGCGCGACGGAGGAGTGCTGGTGGGACACGAGCCTGCCCTCGCCGCGGACGCGGTCGATCCAGCCGGTGTCCGCGCTGGCGTCGATCACCTCGGGCTGGGCGAGCAGGTCGAGCACGAAGCTCTTGTTGGTCGCGCCGCCCTCGATGATGACCGTGGTCTCGGTCATCGCCCGGCGCAGCCTGCCCAGTGCCTCGTCGCGGTCGCGGCCGTAGGCGATGATCTTGGCGATCATCGAGTCGAAGTCGGCGGGGATGGTGTCGCCTTCGCTGACACCGGTGTCCACGCGGATGCCCGGGCCCGCCGGGAGGTCGAGCCGCGCGATCCGGCCGGGTGACGGCGCGAAGTCGCGGTCGGGGTCCTCGGCGTTGAGACGCGCTTCGATGGCGTGCCCGCGCTCCACCGGCGGGCGGCCTTCCAGCCTGCCGCCGGACGCCACGTGCAGCTGGGCCCTGACCAGGTCGAACCCGGTCGTCGCCTCGGTGATCGGGTGCTCGACCTGCAGCCGGGTGTTGACCTCGAGGAACGCGAACAGCTTGTCCCCGGGGTGGTAGAGGAACTCGACGGTCGCCGCGCCGCGGTACCCGACCTTGACGGCCAGCCGCTCGGCCGACGCCTTGAGCTCGGCCGTCTGCTCAGCGTTGAGTACGGGCGACGCCGACTCCTCGATGACCTTCTGGTTGCGCCGCTGCACCGAGCAGTCACGCACACCCAGCGCCCACGCGGTGCCCTGGCCGTCGGCGATCACCTGGACTTCGACGTGGCGCGCGCCCGTGACCAGGCGTTCGAGGAACACGACGCCGCTGCCGAACGCGCGCGCGGCCTCCTGGCTGGTGCGCTCGTAGGCGTCGACGAGCTCGGCCTCGCTCGTGATCACGCGGATGCCGCGGCCACCACCGCCGGCGGTCGCCTTGAGCATCAGCGGGTAGCCGATCTCGGCCGCCGCGACCATGGCGGCGTCCAGCGTCTCCACCGCGCCGCGGCTCCACGGCGCGACCGGCACGCCGACCTCCTCGGCGATCAACTTCGCGCCGATCTTGTCGCCGAGTTTGCGCATGGCGTCGGCGCCCGGGCCGACGAAGGTGACCCCGATCCGGTCGCAGAGCTCGGCGAACGCCGGGTCCTCCGCGACGAAGCCCCAGCCGACCCACGCGGCGTCGGCCTTGGTCTCGACCAGTGCCTGTTCGAGCACCTTCAGGTCGAGGTAGGGCCGCGACGCGGCCGGGCCGAGGTCGTAGGCGACGTCGGCTTCGCGGACGAACGTGGCCGTGCGATCGACATCGGTGTGCAGCGCGATGGTCTCGATCGGTGTCGCGGATTCCGCGGCCAGGTCCCGGACTGCGTGGATGAGCCGCATGGCGGCCTCTCCACGGTTGACAATGGCGACACGACTGAACACCCGACCAAGCCCTCCTCGTTCTGTGCGCGCTTCGCAGCGACGCCTCCCGCGCCCGTACAGCCTGTACCGCTACCAGTCGGTAGGGATATGTCGCGAGGGGAGCATGCTAGCGCTCTCCAATTGTGGGGAACCACCAAAAGCCCACTTGCCGACGGGTCGCTACGCTGGACCGGGTGACGCGTTTCACCCTGTTGTACAGGACATGCTCCGATTTTCTCCGCGCGTCCCGGCCCGGGCAACCCCCGCTTGGACGTCAGCCCCCTACAAAAGCCCCCTAAAAAAAGAGCACAGACGGAGAAGGCCGGGCGAGCGGGGGCCACTGTGGACGAACCGGCTGCGGCGTTTGCGGCCGTGGCGGGCGGTATGGGCGATATGTCAAGGGGAAGTTGGCCCGAACAGCGTCTGGCCGTAAGGTCTAGACCACTTCACACTTGATCGCACCGCCAGTTCATGGGGTCGGGGCGCGACGACCCCATGAGACTCCCCTGCCTTGGAGTACACCCATGAGACGCTTGTTCTCGTTGGTGGCGACCGTGTCCACAGCCATCGGACTCACGGTAGCCACCGCCGCCCCCGCCAGCGCGGCGGCACTACCCGCCCACGTGTTCGCGCCATACTTCGAGGCGTGGACCGGTGAGAGCCCCGCCGCGCTCGCGCAGCAGTCCGGCGCCAAGCACCTGACCATGGCGTTCCTGCAGACCGCGACCGCCGGTTCCTGCACGGCGTACTGGAACGGCGACCCAGGCATGCCCATCGCCGCCAGCACGTTCGGCAACGACATCAAAACCATCAAGTCACGAGGTGGCGACGTCATCCCGTCCTTCGGCGGCTACACGGCCACCACGACGGGCACCGAGATCGCCGACAGCTGCGGCAACGTCAGCCAGATCGCCGCGGTGTTCCAGAACGTCATCACCACCTACGACATCAGCCGGATCGACCTGGACATCGAGGCCGACTCGCTGAACAACGCGGCGGGCATCGACCGCCGCAACAAGGCGATCAAGCAGGTCGAGGACTGGGCAGCGGCCAACGGGCGCACAATCCAGTTCTCCTACACGCTGCCCACCACCACGCAGGGCCTCGCGGAAAGCGGGCTCGCCGTGCTGCGCAACGCCGTCACCAACAACGCGCGCGTGGACGTCGTGAACCTGATGACGTTCGACTACTACGACAACCAGCCGCACGACATGGCCCGTGACACCCAGACCGCCGCCGAAGGCCTGGTGCGCCAACTGGGCGCGCTGTACCCCGGCAAAACCCCGGCGCAGCTGTGGGCGATGGTCGGCATCACCGAGATGATCGGCATCGACGACTTCGGTCCCGCGGAGACCTTCACCACAGCCAACGCCGTCACCGTCTACAACTGGGCGGTGGCCAAGGGAATCAACACCCTGTCGTTCTGGGCGCTGCAGCGTGACAACGGCAACTGCCCCGGCACGGGCGGGCGCGACGACTGTTCCGGTGTGGCACAGGAAACCTGGCAGTTCAGCCGGACCTTCGCGCCGTTCACCGGCGAGAACCCCAACCCGGGCAACGACTTCGCGGTCACGCTGAACCCGTCGTCCGGCGCGGTCAACCCGGGCGCGGCGACCTCGGCGGCGATCAGCACGACCGTCACCTCCGGCACGGCGCAGACCGTGACGTTCTCGGTAGCGGGCACGCCGCCCGGTGTCACGGCGGCCGTCAGCCCGTCTTCGGTGACCGCCGGCGGGTCCGCGACCCTGAACATCTCGACCACAACGGCCGCACCACCAGGTTCATACCCGCTGACGATCACCGCGACCTCGCCCGCCGCGAGCCACACCGTGGTGTACACGGTGACCGTGAACGGAAGCTCGCCGTCCGGCGGCATCCTCAACGCGGGCTTCGAGTCAGGCGCACTGACTCCGTGGTCGGGGCAAGGTGACACGGTCGTCAGCACGCCGACACACTCCGGCACCAAGTCGTTGCAGGTCAACGCGACGGGCTCGTCGACAGGCCAGGCGTCGCAAGCCGTCACCCTTGAGCCGAACAAGAGCTACACGCTGAAAGCCTGGGTGCAGGGCAACTTCGCGTACCTCGGCGTGAGCGGTGGCGCCACCGCGAGCGCGTGGACGTCGTCCAGCGGGTGGAAACAGCTGTCCGTTCCGTTCACCACCGGCTCGTCCGGCGCGGTGACCGTGTACGTGCACGGCTGGTACGGCCAGGGCACGGTCTACGCCGACGACTTCTCCATCAGCTAGCGCGCACTGCCTCGAGTATCCCCTCGGCGATCGCGATGGCGTGCACCTGACCTGGGCACTCGTGCGGCCCCGCACCGAAGGGCAGGCCACTGCCCGCGAGGTCGACGGACACGACCGTGCCTGTGCCGGGTTCGGCACGCCTGGTCGCTCGCACCGGCGGGTCGTCGCGGAGTGTCTCCGCGACGACCTCGGCCGGGTTTTTCCCTTCCGTACGGCGAAGTACGGCGTTGCCGACCAGGCCCGCAGTGGCGGCGTACGCCTGGGCCAGCAGAGCGATCCGCCCGGCGGTGGGTTCGTCCGCGGTGCCACCCATCAACTCGACGAGCTCGGCCACGGCTTCGTCGGCGGGTTCCTCGGGCCCGGTGCCGGGCTGGTAGGCCCCGGCGACGGCGGCGACAGCGCCCACCGGCAGGTCGGGCGCGCCCAGCGCGTGACCGAGCACGGCAGCCGGGACGACTCCGGCGACGTCGGCGACCAGGACCGCTGGTCGCCCGGCGAGGATGGCCCTGGTGTGCTCCGCGGCCTGTTGACGCAGGTCAGCGACGTCGATGGCGGCCAGGATGGTCGTGACCTGTGCTCGGCGACGCTCGTGGTCGGGGCCGTCGGTGAACCGTGCGACATTGCGCCGCAGCCAGCGGATCCCGACCGGCGGGCCACCGTCCGGGACAGGTGGGATCGTACAGGCGGCGTCCGTGAGGATCGACATGCGGCCACGTTACGACCGGAACGTTTCGGTGTGCGCCGAACTGTCGGCGGCGCAGAATGTGCGCATGGTGCGTGGATCGGAACTCGCGGAACTGGCGGCCCTGCTCGCCGACAGCACCCGTGCGGAAATCTGCCTGGCCCTGTTGGACGGTCGCGCGTGGACAGCGCGTGAACTGGCCGGCCACACCGGGATGGCACCGTCCACGACGACCGAACACCTCAACCGGCTCGTGGCGGGCGGACTGCTGGTCGAGCGCCGCCAAGGGCGCCACCGCTACGTGCAACTGGCCGGTCCGGCGACGGCGCAACTGCTGGAACACCTCTCGTCCTTCACGACACCGGCGAAACCGACCACGCTGCGTGCCGTGACGGCGTCGGCGGCCCTCGCCCGCGGCCGCACCTGCTACGACCACTTCGCAGGCAGGCTCGGCGTGGCGATCACCGACGCGATGACCGCGCAGGGCCTGCTCGACGCCGGCAACGACCTGTCACTGACCCGTGCCGGACGGGCCTGGCTGACCGGCGATCTGGGGATCGCCGAAACCGACCTGCGCACGGCGGAACGGCCGCTGACCCGAACGTGCCTGGACTGGACCGAACGCCGGTCCCACCTGGCCGGTACGGCAGGAGCCCAGATCTGCCGCCGGTTCCAGGAGAACTCGTGGACCAGGAAGGTCGGCAGCAGCCGCGCTGTCCGCCTGACACCCGCGGGAGAACAAGCCCTGCGGGATCTGCTCGGCATCGACGCGGCCGCGGTCGTCGGCTAGTCAGCACACTGTGGACGGTGGCGGGAGCTGCCTGGTGATGAGGTAGTCGACCGTCCTGGCGTTGGCGCACGCGTTGTGCATGGGCCACGCGGCGTGGCCGTCGCCGTCCCACCGCAGCAGCATGCTGTTGGGCAGTTGACGGCGGGTGTTCTCAGCCCACAACCGAGGCGTGGCCACGTCATGCGCGCCGGAAACCAGCAGTGTCGGCGGTAGTTGTGCGGTGGCGCGCCAGGGGTGCGGCTGCCATTGCGCCGGTATCGGCCAACCCACACACCCGGACATGATGTCCCAGAACTCCGAATAGCCACGCAGGTCCGGCGCCACTTCACGCGCGGTGCGGCCAAGCTCGGGCAGACGTGCGGCGACGCCCCGCGTGTCGACGTCCTGGCAGATGATCGACCGGTACATGCCGTAGCCCCACGGGTCGGTGTGCATGCCCGTCTGGTGGATGGCGGTGCCGTCGCCTTGTTGTGCGGCCTTCAACGCTGTTGCCAGGTTCGGGTACAGCATCGGTGACTGCAAGAACGCGTTCACGCCCATCTGCACTTCGCGCGCGGTCACGTTCGCCTGCCCGGCTTTGAGTTGACCACGGTCAGCCATGTCCTGGACCGACCGCAACGCCTCGGGGACGTCCACGCCGCACCCGGTCTGCCCCGCACACCACCCAGCGAACCGGTTCACGCTGTCCTGCACGGCTTTCGCGTCGTCGATGGCGAGTTTGCCCGCGCCCAGCGACCGGTCGGCGATCGCGTCGAGCACCAGCGCACGCAGCCGATCCGGGAACCGTTCGGCGTAGGCACGGCCGAGCATGGTGCCGTAGGACACGCCCAGGAAGCTGATCTGCCTCTCCCCCAACAACGAACGGACGGCGTCCATGTCGTGGGCGACGCTCACCGTGTCCAGGTGCTCCGCCGCTGACCCGTGACATGACTGGGCGAATGCCGCGTTTGCCGCGATGAGAGCACGAACGCCCGCGGTGTCGGCCGGGAACCGGTCCACCGCCGGGTCGTGGGCGGGCTTGTCGCACTTGATCGGTTCGCTGCCCGCGACACCGCGCGGATCGATCCCGACCACGTCGAACCGTTCCAGAACGGCCTTGCCGAGGTACCGCTCGGCGTACAGGGGCTGGGTGAGGTACCCGGCCGCGCCCGACCCCGGCCCGCCGGGGTTGAACATGAGCACGCCGACCCGTTTGGACACGTCCGCCGCGGGCAGCCGGGCGATCCGCAGGCTGACCTGCCCACGACCAGTCGACCAGTCCGCGGGCACACGCACAGCGGCACACCGCACCGGATGGTCCTTCGGCGCCTCAGGGCAAGCCCGCCAGTCGATCGTCTCCTTCGCCTGTGCCTGCGTGCACGTGAACATCGTGCCCGCCACCACCGAAGCGAGGAGAACGGATTTGATCTTGGCCACCGGCCCATGGTGTCGGTTGCCGCGCGTGGCGGCAACCAGTTCGCCACGCATCAGGGAAAGATCAGGAACATCCCTGAGGAACCACGCGTAACGCGGCGTTGACCCGCTGGTCAGCGCTCACCCACGGCCGAGGACGCAGAACCGGTACACCGTGCCGCACAGCTTGCCCGGCGAGCCAGTCACCATACGCGAGGCTGCACTCGGCTCGTTTGCGCTGGATCCCCGCTTCGGGTTCACGGGCGGCGTAGTTACGGATCAACTGGTCGAGATCCGGCTCATGCACGACAACCGCGCGTACGACATCACCCCAGTCGGCACCCAGCTCGGGAAGCAGATAGTCGCCCTCGATGACCACAGGTGTGGCTGTTTGCACGTGGTTGGCGATCACCGCGTTCACCGCGGGCGCAAGGACACGGGCGGTGGCGATCTGCATGTCGACGATCTGCTGGACCGGCAGCCGCCCCTCCGCGTCGGGATTCTCGTCCCAGTAGTGCAACTCCGGCTGCTGCCCGGCGGTGGTCAGGGTCTGCGCGGCGATGACCAGATCGTCCACTTCGACCAGAGCCGCGCCGGCCCGGCGAGCAAGCGGATAGCTCAGCATCGTCTTGCCCGCCCCAGACGGCCCGCACACCAGAAATACCTGCGTCACTTGAACAGCTTGCACGGCCACTGCGCAGTTGTCAGGTGGATATGACAGCCGAGCGCCCACGACTTCTGCCTGCTGGTCACGCGCCGCAGGACCCGGGGCCCACCGCGGTCGGCGCGGGCACGCGGCAGTGGCTCGGCATCGCCCGTGCCTTCCCCTGATCTCCTCACCTGAGCACCCGCACGGCCAGCCGCGGGTCACGGGCGATCTCGGTCTCGGTGAACAGCCCGGTGACCCACTGTTTGCGGGCGTAGAGGCGGGCCTGGTCGGTGTGGTGCGGTGACGCCTTGTTCACCGACTGGCCGTGGATCAGGATGCTGCGCATCCGCGGCCCGCTCCTGGTCAGTTCGGCGGCCATGACGAAGCTGGATCCGTGCCGGATGTCCGGCGCCTGGCTGACGGGCACGCGGCCGTACGGGCCGTTGATGACGTTGAAGCACCCTTCCGCGCCGTTGCAGCCGTGGATCGGGATCCCCGCGTACTGCTGGACGGTGTCCAGCGGCAGATCCACCGGGACCCCGGCGGCGGCGAACGCCTTGACGGTGTCGGCGAACGCTTGCTTGAGCCGCGGGCTGCCCGCGTTGATGTCACGGGGTGTGCGGGCCGGGTCGGCGACGTCGAACGGCACCAGCCACATGTCGGGCCCGCGCATCCCGTTGTTGCCGTAGACACGCCAGAAGTACGCGCCCCGGCTGCGTTCGCCGGTCTCCCCGGTTCCGTCCCACGCGGCCAGCGCGGCACACGCCGCCCGGACGTCGACCGGGGAACCGTCGCTCGCCGTCAGCGTCGGGTTCGCCTGGCACACGGCGACAATGGCCACACGGCCCTGTTCCGCGGTCAGGTTCCGGTTGCCGAGCATGCTCGCCTGCAAGGCCGGCAGCGTGAAACCCGGCGCGCCGAGTCCGTCGCTGCCGTCGAGCCGGTCGGCGATCATGTCCAGCCCCAGCCGTGTCCGGGGTGACCGCTCGGTGCCGACGTCGCCGACGATCGACGGGTAGCCGGTCAGCGGCTGGGCCGGATTGGCCAGCCACGGGCTGTTGTTCATGTTGCTGACGTGGTCGTGGCGCACCAGGCTCGGCAGCCGGCCGGGCCCGAGCCTGCCGGGGACGACGGCGTCCGGGTCGCTGCCCCAGCCGCACGACGAACGGCTGCCGTCCAGGACCAGCCTGCCGATCTGCGGTCCGGCCGCGCAGCGGGCCCGTAGCTCGTCGGTGACGTGCGGGACGACCTGGATGTCGGCGTAGTAGGCGGCTCCGGTGCTGTCCGCGGCGACCGTGTTGACCCACGGCAGCCCTTGGTGGCGTTTCAGCGACGCGTGCACGTCCTGGACGTTGCCCGACCGGGCGATCGCCAGCCATTGGTCCACCAGGCGCAGGTTGTCGGCGTTGGCGTCGCGGAACACATACGCCGTGCTGTCAGTCCACTCCCCCGGACCGGGCAGCTCGTAGAGCGGGCCTTCCGGTGTGCGGTAGAGGGTTCTGGTCACGGGGCGGACGCTGCCGTCGGGCTGGCGGGCCGCCACTGTCACCTGCTCGCTGGTCATCCGGTGCGCCTGACCGTCCACGACGTAACTCGTGGGATCACCGGGAACAAGCGCCAGTTTGCTCAGCGTGGTCACTTCGGCGTCGGATGTGGTGTGGCTCCACGCCATCCGGTCGTTGTGGCCGATCAGGACGAACGGCGCACCGGCCATCCCCGCACCGCTGACGTTCAGCTCGCCGGGGATGGTCAGGTGCTGCTGGTAGAACCGGAAGTCGTCCTGCCACAGGAAATGCGGGTTGCCGAGCACCATCCCGGTCCGGCCCGCGGTCGCCGCCTTCCCGAGGCCGATCGCGTTGCTGCCGACGTCCCCGGGACGGGCGACCGGTGTGGCCGGTGGCACCGGGGAGCCGGGCGGTTGTGCCGTCACGAGGTTCCCGGGCGCCGATTCGCCGCCTTCGAAGGTGGCGACCTGGTAGACCCGCCGCCACATGTCGATCTCGGTGAGCGGACGAACCCATTGCGCGCCACGGCATGTGACGTCGGTCGAACCGCCCGTCCCGGCGAGATGGCGGTTGTAGCCGTCGGCGTAGCCGCGCATCAGGTCGCGCGCCTGCCGTGACGGGCCGTTCGGCGCAGCGAGCAACCGTTCGATCACACGCGACTGGTTGACCCGCTGGTGGTAGAGGTCGCTGACCAGGTTGTTGTCACCGCTCAGCGTGGTCGCGCCCGGTCCGTGCCAACGGGATCGCTCGCCCGCCAACGTCACGGCGATGTCGGCGAGTGCGCACGCGTTGTCCTCGGCGAACGCGTATCCGGCGCCCAGGCCCAGCCCCCGGTAGTCGGCCGCCTTGATGTGCGGGATCCCGTAGGACGTCCGCCGGATCACGGTGGCCTGCCCGTCCGGGCTCGCGGCAGCGGGCACACCCGCGAACAGCGCGGCCGCAACAGATAAGGCACCCCAGTGTCGTTTCATTCCAGTCCTTTTCATTCGTTGTGCAGGACCGCGGCGATCGAGATCCGCGCCGCGCCCCGCGCCGGGACGAGAGCGCCCAGAACGGCGATGAGGATTCCCACGAGAGCCAGCGAAGCCAGCACGGGGACGCGGTAGACGTCCATGATCACGTCGACCGCGTCCGCCTGGCCCGCGCGGGCCATGGCCGGGGCGACGACTTGGTGGACGGCCACCCCCAGCGGCAGTCCGACCAAGCCACCGACCACCCCCAGCCCGCCCATGGAGGTCACCAGCATCACCGTGACCTGCCGCGGGGTCATCCCGATCGACTTGAGCATGCCCAGGTCACGCCTGCGTTCGCGGGCGTTGAGCAACACGGTGTTGAACACGCCGAGCGCCGCGACCACCGCGAGCAGGACGGTCAGGATCGTGGCTGTGCTGGTGATGATCACGGCGGTCGAGGACGTGCCGTCGCGTGGTGGCAGTGCCCGCAGCCCGGGATCCTCGGCCGAGACGGCGGAGGTGAACGCCTGCCTGTCCGTGCCTGGTTTCAGGCCGACCTGGTACGACTGCGCGCGGGTGCCCGGTGCCAGCTGCTGGAGCGTGTCCCACGAGGCGAAAATCTGGTCGGCGTTGTTGGTCAGCACGATCCCGACGATCTTCAGCCGCGTCCGGTTGCCGCGCAGTTCCGCCGTGAAGGTGTCACCGAGTTCGAACCCGCGCTGGTTGAGCAACCGCGACGGGACCGCGACCTGACCAGGACCGTCCGGGAAGTGCCCGGTCAGCACGCGCGGGCCGAGCGCGGCGGTGTCACCCCGGTGGAAACCGATCTCGGCCCGCTGCGTGCCACCGGACACCTGGGCGTCCAATCTGGACACCGCGAGGACGTTGGCGGTGCCGGGCAGCGAGCGCAGCATCGCCTCGTCCTCGGCGTCGCTGAGCAAGGCCGCCGGGGGTGGCGGTCCGCCCGGTTCCACCGTGGCGGGCATGCCGGGCGGGCGGCCGGCCAGCAGTTCGACCCGATCGTCGTGATTCGGCCTGACCGCTTCGTTGTACGCGATCACCGACATGGTCACGCCGACCGCGAGCGTCACGATCGTGACGCCGAGGACGACCGCGGCCAGCGTCAGGATGCTGCGGGCGGGGCGCGCGAACGGCATACCGAGGCCCAGGCTGACCGAACGCGGCAACCGCAGGCCGCTGAGCCACCGCTGAACCCGCAAAGCCCTGCCGGCACGCTGGGTGCTGCCCGCGCTGATCGCCTGCGCCGCCGACAGCCGGCGTGCCCGCAGCGCCGGCAGCAGCGCCGCCAGCGCGACCAGCACCGGCGTCCCCAGCACCGCGCTGACGTTCACCCACGGCGCGAAGCTGATGTCCTCGATCCCGAAGCCCTCGATGGCGTCCGCGACGACCGGCTTGGTGAAGACGTTGCCGGTGACCGTGCCCAGTACGCAGCCCGCGACCGCCGGGATGGACACCATCGTCAGGTAGACCGCCATCACCTGGTTGGACGTGAAGCCGAGCGCCTTGAGCACGCCGATGTGCCGGAACCCGGCGACGACGGCGCCGCTGACCACGTTGGCGACGATCAGCACCGCCACCACGACCCCGAGGATGCCGAAGACCATCAGGAACGGGATGAACACACCCAGTTCGGACGTGGCCTTGTCCCGGGCGGTCAGGTAGGACAACGACCCGAGCAATCCGTCCATGCCGGCGACCGCGGCCTGGCCCGCGCTGACGTCGGCGGCGGTTTCGGCGTGGGCGAAGCGGTACACCATCTGGTACGCCGCCGGCCGCAGTTCCCGCACCTGTCCGGGCGTCACCCACGCGTCGGCGGAACCGCTCACCGAGTACGCGAATCCGACCACCGTGAGCGCCGGGCCACGGGGAACGGTGATGCGGGATCCGATCTGGACGCGGCCCGGCTGCGCGCCGGGTGCCCGGTTGAGGACGATCTCACCCGGTGCCGTCGCCCACCGGCCGTGCCACACGTTCAGCCGGTCGACCGGCCCACCGGGGTCGGCCCGGCCGACCGTGGTCATCGCGCCGAGGAACGTGTCGATGCCGGACGTGTCGATGCTGGCCTGCCCGAACGGGCCGGCCGACGACTCGGCCTGCCGGGCGGCCTCGGTGAGCCGGGTCTCGGTCACCTTGGCCTGGTCGAACGCGGCGACCAGGTGCGCGCCGCGCTGCTGGGCGAACGCGCGGTCGAACGGCGCGGCTGACGCGTCCAGCAGGCCGAGCGCCATCACCGTGGTCGCCGTGGCCGCCCACACCACGACACCGATCACGACCGTCTGCAGCTTGCGGCGCCTGATCGCGGCCCGTGCGGCGGTCCAGACCGGGCTCCAGATCGCGTTCACAGGGTGCGCTCCAGGCTGCTTTCCCGCGCGATGCGGCCGTCGGCGACCTCGACCACCCGGCTCGCGCACCGGGTGGCCAGCCGCTGGTCGTGCGTGACCAGCAACAGCGTCTGGCCGATCTGGTTGAGGTCGAGCAGCAGGTCCATCACCTGCTCGCCGGACCGGCTGTCCAGCGCGCCGGTCGGTTCGTCGGCCAGCAGCAGCGCGGGCCGGTTCATCAACGCCCGCGCCACCGCGACGCGCTGCCGTTCCCCACCGGACAGCTGGGCCGGGTAGATGTTCCTGCGCCCGGCGATGCCGAGTTCGCCGAACAGCTCCAGCGCGCGTTTGCGGGCCTGACCGGCCGGTGTCCCGGTCAGCTGGCCCGCGAGCGCGACGTTGTCCAGTGCGGAGAGGTCGTCGAGCAGGTTGAAGAACTGGAAGATCATGCCGATCCTGTGCCTGCGGAACAGGGCGAGGCCGGTTTCGCTCAGCGTGGTCAGGTCGTTGCCGTGCACGACCACCGACCCGGACGTCGGCCGGTCGAGCCCGGCGACCATGTTCAGCAGCGTCGACTTGCCGCTGCCGGACGGTCCCATCACCGCGACCGCTTCGCCCGCGCCGATCGTCAGCGACACCCCGTCGAGCGCCACGGAATCGCTGTACTCCTTGCGCACCGCGGTCAACCTGACCACGGTGTTGTCGTCTTCGCTCCGCATGGCCGCAATCCTGCGCGGTGGGCGGGAATCAGGCATCAGTCCGGGGAGGTAACCCGCCGCGCGCGTCATCCCGCGGATGTAGGGGCTGCATCCGGGGAGTGATGCACGGGGTCGCGGCGCTCTGGGAGAGTGGTCCCATGTGGCACCTCGGAGAAGGCTGGCTGGCCGTCGCGGTCGCCGCGTGCCTGGCCGCGGTGTTCTTCGCGGTCCGGCTGGCCAGGGCCAGACACGCGTACGCCCGTGCGGTGCAGGAGCGCGGCTGGCTGCTGGAACGCGAACGGCAAGCCGCCGCGGACAACGCCGTCGACGCCGAACGGGCCAGGATCGCCCGTGAACTGCACGACATCGTCAGCCACAACGTGAGTGTCATGGTGGTGCAGGCAGGCGCGGCGCGCCAGGTGATCGCCACGCAGTCCGACGACGCGACCGACGCGTTGCTGGCCGTGGAGACCGCGGGCCGCGACACCATGACCGAACTGCGGCACATGCTCGGCCTGCTGTCCCCCGCGGTCGACGGCGACGACGTGGACCGGCTGACCCCGCAGCCGAGCCTGAGCAGGCTCGGCGCGCTGGTCGACCGGATCAGCTTCGCCGGGCTGCCGGTGGAGGTCCGCATCTCCGGCGAGCCGGGCCCGCTGCCGTCCGGTGTGGACCTGACCGCGTACCGGGTCATCCAGGAGGCGCTGACCAACGCGCTCAAACACGGCGGCGGGCGGAAAGCCGAGGTGACAGTGCGGTACGCGGAACACCACCTGCGCGTCGAGATCCTCAACAGCGGTCCCAGTGTGTTGTCCGGCAGCACCGCGGACCTGCCGACGGACGCCGGTGCGGGGCGTGGGCTGCTGGGACTGCGTGAACGCGTCGCGGTCCTCGGCGGAGACCTGGACGCACGGCGACGGCTCGGCGGCGGATTCCGTGTCCGCGCCAAGATCCCGCTCGAACAGCTGTGACGGCGCCGCGAGTCGTCATCGCGGACGACCAAGTGCTTGTGCGCACCGGTTTCCGGATGATCCTGGCCTCCGGTGGCATCGACGTGGTAGGGGAGGCGTCCGACGGCGCCGAAGCCGTCGCGGCCGTCCGCGAACTGCGACCGGACGTCGTGCTGATGGACATCCGGATGCCCACTATGGACGGTCTGGAGGCGACCCGCCGGATCCTGCGCGACCCGGCCGCGTGCCGCGTGCTGATCCTGACGACGTTCGACCTCGACCGGTACGTCTACGACGCGCTCGCCGCGGGCGCCAGCGGGTTCCTGCTCAAAGACGTCACGCCCGAGCACCTCGTGGCCGCGGTCCGGTTGGTGGAGACGGGCGACGCGTTGCTGGCGCCGTCGATCACGCGGCGGCTCGTCGAACGGTTCGCCTCCACCGCCCAGCCCGCGGCCCGGCCGCCTGCCGCGCACCGGGACCTGGCCGCGCTGACGCCCCGTGAACGGGAGGTGCTGACCTCGGTCGGGCACGGCCGGTCCAACTCCGAGATCGCCGACGACCTCACCTTGAGCGAGGCCACGGTGAAGACGCACGTCGCCCGCATCTTCGCCAAGCTGTCGCTGCGCGACCGCGCCCAAGCCGTTGTCCTCGCCTACGAGACGGGTCTCGTCTCGCCGGGAGGCTGATCTGTTCCACCGGGCCCAATTCACCACGTGGTGGCCCACATTCGCGGCGCACGACTGGACCACGCGACCGCCGCGCTCGGGATTAGCGTTGCGGCATGCTCCCCATCGGACCGTCAAAGACGAACGCATTCGACATCCTGTTGCACCAGAACCCCGTCATCACACCGAACTCCGGCGCGATGGTGGCCACGGTGACCGTCCCGCCCGGCGATCCGGGCTCGGGCCCGCACCGGCACTCCGGCCCGGTCTTCGGCTACGTGCTGGAAGGCGAGATCCTCTTCGAACTCGAGGGCGACGAACCGTACGCGATCAAGGCCGGTGAGGCGTTCTGGGAACCGGGCGGCCAGGTCGTGCACTACCAGGCAGGCAACCTGCGCGAGGACATCGCCAGCAAGTTCGTGGTGTTCATGCTGTGTGCCCCGGACGTGCCGATGATGACGTACCTGGACGAAGAGGAGATCGCGGGACGAGCCCGGCTAAGGCATCCCAGCACCCAGGTTGTTCCACAGTAGACACCGTGGCGACGCCGGCCGCGCGTGCGGCGTCGAGGTCGGCCTGCGTGCTGCCGACGAACAGGCTGGCTTCGGCAGGGACCGCGCTCGTCCGGATCGCCGCGTTGACCAGGTCCGGCGCGGGCGGGACGAGTGCGCGGTCCGCCGGGCCCGAACGCCCGGCGAGGTACCACACGTACTGCTCGAGGTTGTGCATCACGAGGAACGAGCGGATCGCGGCGGTGGCGACACGGCCGACGACCGTGATCTTGACGCCCGCGGCGGCCAGCGTGTCGAACCCCTCGTCGACGCCGGGCGTCCTCCGCGCGGCGAGCAGCACGCCCTGTTCGACGCGGGTCAACTGGTCGTGCACCGCGCGCTCGGTCGCCGGGCCGATCGTGGCGGCGTAGTCGAGGACGGCGAAGGGGTCCTCGGTCCGCGCCACCTCCCGCGGCAGCCCTCCCTCGGCGACCATCACCCGCAGGCTGTCCACGCTCAGTGACGCCGGGGGCAGTTCGGCGATCGGGCCGTCGAACGCGACCATGACATGGTCGATCTCGGACAGCCGCTCCTGGATGCGCATCGTCCCCCCACATGTCGTCCTCACCCACAGATTACGCCGTGGAAGACCAGGTGGATGGGCAAAAAGGGAGCCGGTGCCGCCCTGCTGGGCAGCACCGGCTGACGCCCCGACGGCCGGATCGCCTAGCGAACCCGAACCCCCAATGAAGCGAACCCCCAGGCCGCTTCAGCGAAACTGTACAACACAGTTCTGGTTCGGCGCTACGCTGGAGCGTGACGAAGTGCGCGGGTAGCGCTTTCGGGGGACGCTAGGCTGTGGTGTGTTGTTTTCACCCCCGGAGCGGTGCTACTCATACCGGGGAGACAACGACATGACACACGACGCCAGCTTGAGTGAGCAGCTGAATCGCCTGTTCGACGTGCTGCGACCGTCGGACGCGCCGGAGCGGGGATTCACCAACCGCGAGGTCGTCACGGCGTGCCGGGCCGAGGGCTGGGACATGTCGGAGTCACACCTGAGCGAGCTGCGCCGAGGGGTCAAGCAGAACCCCACGCTGCGCACCCTCAAGGCGGTCGCCTGGTTCTTCGACGTACCCGTCGGCTACTTCACCGACCCCGCGGTGGCCGCCGAGGTCGAGCGCACGCTCACCGAGCGCGAGCAGCGGCTGCGCAAGCAGCTCACCGAGAGCCGTGCAGCACGTGACGAGCTGCGCGACGCCGCCCGTGAGCTGCAGGACGCCCTGCGCGCGTCCGGCGTCACGCGCACCGCCCGCCGGGACTCGGCAGGCGACGCCCGCACGGCGCGGGAGCAGGCGTCGATGATGCGAGCGCTGGCACGAGCCTTGGTGGATGAGGACGACGAGGAGGACGGTCCCCCGGCGTGACCACCTGGTCTGTGGCCGAGCGGTTGAACTGGCTGTTCGAGGTGCTCGGCACGTGGGAGACCGACGGGTGGCGCCGCCGGACCGACGCCGAAGCCGGGGAAGCCCTCGCTGACCTGGGCGGACAGCAGGCTGTGGCGTCGCTGCGCGCGGGCGGCGCCGCGGAGCCGGGCCAATTGGCCGCGCTCGCCGTGTTCTTCGGCGTCGACCCGGCGTTCTTCGGCGACGACCAGGCCGAGGCCGACCGCGTCCACGACGACGTCCTCGCAGCTGCGCTGCGTGATTGCGGCGTCCACTCGTACCAGATCTGCCGGATGCCCGTCCCCCTAGTCACCCAGCGCAAACAGTTGCAGACCGCGCTGATGCGCGAACGCGCCGCCGTGCACGCCCCGCGAACGTGGCATGATGATCGACGGATCGACGAGCCGATTCGCGACGGCGGGACGACACGGATGACAGCGACGCCGATGAGCCTGGCGCAGCTCCGCACGCTGTGCCGGAGCCTGGTGGACGACCTCGGCATGCACCCTCCCTTCGACGCGTACGAGTTCTGCGAGCGGCTCGCCGAGCACCGCAAGCGCCGGATCAAGGTCCGCGCGACGGATCTCGGTGCGACGTCGGGAGTCGGGCACCTCGCCCCGACCGCGACCGTCGACCGGATCTTCGTCGAGCGGGATTCCCCGGTGCCACAACAGACACTGGTCATCTACCACGAGGTGATGCACATCGTGCGTGACCATCTCGCCACGGGCGACAGCGTCACCTGCGGCATCGGTCCTGCCGAGAACCCCGAGTCGGGCGCGTACGCCGACTGGCGCGAATGGGAGGCCGAGGCGGGTGCGCGCGAGCTCGCGCGGCTGGCCGGCCGGCGACCGGCGCCGAACAGACTGACCACCAGAGCGGGCGCCGCCGAACACAGCATCGCGGCGGCGTTCGGGTTCACGCATGGACGTTGAACTGGCCATCCGATGGGCCAAGGCCGCGGTCGTCTGCGCGGTCACCGTCTGGGAGGTCGTTCAACTGACCCGCAGGCCCAAGGACGTCCCGCTGCGGATCCTCGTGACCGGCCTGGTCCTGCTGTCGATCACCGCGACCATCGGCATCCGCACGCCGCTGCTCGACCCGATCCAGGACTTCTTCGGCTCGTCGTGGATCCACATCACCAACGCCTGCTGGATGTCCATGGCCTACTGCTGGGCCGTCTACTTCCTGCTGGTCAACGACGAACTGTCGAAGGCGCTGCGCAAACGCAAGGCGCTGATCGAACTCGGTGTCCTCGTCACCGCCATCGTCGTCATGGTGGTGGTCAAGGAGATCTCGATCGACGGCATCCAGCGACCGGCCAGGAACCCCGCCCGGTTCCACGACTGGGAACGGACCGCGTGGTACGTCTCCGTCGGCGGATACGGCCTGTTCGCGTGGTTCCTCGGCGCGTTCCGCGCGATGGCCATGCGGCGCAAGCTGACCAACCCGTGGGCGCGTGCGGCGTTCTGGATCGTGGTGATCGGTGCCGTGGCCATGGCGATCGGCGTGGACGCCGTCACGCTCACCCGCCAGCTCGTGCGCCAGTTCGACACGAGCTTCGACCCGGACTGGCTGACCCAGACGTACTCCATCGGCCAGCTCGGCGGGCAGTTCGTACTGGCGCTCGGTTTGGCGCTGGCGCCGCTGGCGGCGATCGCCGCCGGTCTGCGAACGAGGTACGAACGCAGGCAGCGCGCCAGGTACACCGAGCGGATGCTGCCCTTGTGGCGCACGCTGACCACGGAATTCCCCTACGTGGCTCTCGGCGGGGAGCACGACTTCGACCGCGTCAGCACCGAGATCACCGACGGCCTCAGCGAACTGGCCAGGGACTGCCCGCGGCCGGACGGCGACCCGGGCGATCCCCGCGTGGCGGCGGACGCGATCGCCGCGGGCCTGACCCGGCGGGCCGACCGGCGCCAGGCCAGGGACGGCGGCCAGTGGGCCGGCGACGACCTGGACACGCGGGAGCCGCCGTACCCGCGGCTGGAACCGGATTTCCCCGGCTGGCGCGACCGCGCCGAGTGGATGGCCAAGGTGGCCGACGACCTGCGCACCCGGGGCGTGATCGGTGAGGACGAGTATGAGTCGGCTGCACCAGGCTGAAGTACGTCTGTCGGTATTGGACACGTCGCCGATCGTGGCCGGGGCGACGCCCCGGCAGGCGCTGCACAACACGGTCGACCTGGCGATGCTGGCCGATTCGCTGGGCTACCACCGCTACTGGGTGCCCGAGCACCACAGCATGCGCGGCGTCGCGAGCTCGTCCCCCGCTGTCCTCATCGGTCACATCGCCGACGCCACCCGGCACCTGCGGGTCGGCGCGGGCGGCGTGCTGCTGCCCAACCACGCCCCGATCGTGGTGGCCGAGCAGTTCGGCACGCTGGTCGCGTTCCACCCCGGGCGGATCGACCTCGGCATCGGGCGCGCGCCGGGCGGCTCGAAGCACGCGGTGGAGCACGTCCGCCCGGAACGGGAGCGGACCGCGAAACCACTCCGCGCGCAGCTCGAAGAACTCCTTGGCTACCTCGACCCGCGGGAAGAGGACTCGGTCAAGGCCATTCCCGTGGTCGGCGGCAACGTCCCCGCGCTGTGGCTGCTCGGCCAGTCGCCCACCAGCGCACAACTGGCCGGCGAGCTCGGCATGTCCTACGCCTACGCGCACCACCTCAGGCCGGACGGCGTCGCGGACACCGTACGGGCCTACCGGGAGCACTTCCGCCCGTCCGCGGGTGCAGCCGAGCCGACCGTGCTGGTCAGCGCGTCCGTGATCGCCGCGGACGACGACGAACACGCCGGGTGGCTCGCCGGGTCCACCCGGCTGAAGGTGCTCAGCCGCACCCTCGGCACCCGCATCCGGCTGCCCAGCCCCGAGGACGCCGCGGCATACCCGTACACCGGCGACGACCGGGCGGAGATCGCCAGGCATTCCGGCCGTGTCCTCGTCGGCGGACCGGAAACGGTCGCCAAGCACCTGCAGAAGGTGCTCGACGACACCGGTGCCGACGAGCTCATGGTGACCACACCCGTGTACGACCACGCGGAGCGCCGCCGTTCCTACGAGTTGCTCGCGTCGATCGCGGACGGATTGCGCCCTGGTTCACGGACCTGACAGTTCCCGTGGCTGGAGCACGGGTTCGGCATACCGGGTCTCGGTGATGGCGTGGAGGCCGTCCACGGCCGCGCGGTATCCGGGATAGGCGGCAGCGGCTTCGGCGCGGGCCTGGCCGGGCAGCCCGGCCGCGGCCAGCAAGGTCCGGGCCGCTTGGGCGTCGCCGATCGGCTGGTGACGGGGTTCGCGCGGGGTGACCGGGCCGGTTCCCGGCTCGTTCGGCGGTGTGCGCAGGTGCCAGTCCGTGTCCTGCTGGTACGCGTCACCGACCCGGAGGATGAGCGCCTCGGCGAAGGCCGGACCGGCGATCTGGCAGGACAACGGCAGGCCACTCGCGGTGAACCCGATGGGCACGGCGAGGACCGGATTGCCCAGGGTGCTCCAGTAAAGGGTGTGCACCATCGGGAACACGGCGGAACTGTCCAGCGCGCCGTGGAACTCGTCGAACAGCGGGGCGCCGGTGGACGCCGTCGGCGAGACGATCACGTCGACGGTGGCGAACAGGCGCGTGACCGCGCCCTGGGCGAGCTGCCGCAACCGTTGCGCCTGCACGTAGTCAGCGCCGGACGACATCGCGCCGAGCGCCAGCAGGCCGCGTGTGCTGGCAAAGTAGTCATCCCAGCGCGTGATCAGGTCGTCGCGGTGATACGCGAAGCCCTCGCTCGCGACCGTGACGTAGGCGGCCGTGGTCAGCTCGTCGAAGTACGGCAACATTACGTCCACAATGGACGCTCCACGGGCCGCCAGTGCCGCGGTGGTCCTGTCGAACGCCTCGGCCAGCGCGGGATCGGTGCCGTCCGGGAAGTGGCCCGCGCGAACCACTCCGACCCGCAGACCGGACAGGTCCGGATCGTACACGGGCCGTCCCGATCCCCGTTGCGCGATGACATCGAGCACGGCGGCGCAGTCGCGGGCACTGCGGCCCAGCGGACCGACACGGTCCATGCTGTACGCCAGCGGGACGCAGCCCGTCGTGGGCACCAGGCCGTACGTCGGCATCAGGCCGGTGATCCCGCAGAACGCGGCGGGCATCCGGATGCTGCCGCCGGTGTCCGAACCGATCGACGCCGTGAACAGGCCCGCCGCCACCCCGCTGGCGCTGCCGGAACTCGACCCGCCCGGCCACGCGCGGGTGTCCCACGGGTTGCGCGGGAGCGGCAGCGGCTTGGCCGGGTCCGGTACGCCGAAGCCGAACTCCATCAAGGTCGTCTTGCCCATGATCACCGCACCGGCTTCCCGCAGCCGCGCCACCACCGGCGCGTCGCGGCCGGTGTCCCACAGCGGGTCGCGTACCAGGCTCTGGGCCGTGGTGGGCCCCTCGGATGTCATGATCATGTCCTTGACACCGACGGGAATCCCCTGCAGGGGTCCGCGGTCGACGCCGTCGGCCATGTCCCGGTCGGCCCGCCGCGCGGCCCGCAGCGCCTGCTCGTCGAACCGCGCCAGGTAGACGCCCAGCGTGCCGTCGAGGCGTTCGGCGGCGGCGAGCGCCTGTTCGACGAGGTCCACACTGGTCACCTCGCCTGCCCGCAACGCCGCTGCCGTCTCGGTCAGTGTTCGCATCGATGTCCTTTCCCCGCAACGTGGACGAAGATCACGCGGCGACGATGTTGCCCGCTCAACCCGAGTTGAGGTCAACTGGCGGGCATGGACGCGTTCACCCCGATCCGCGTGGTCGCCGAGCACTTCGCGATCCCGATCTCGACGCTGCACTACTGGGAGCGGCGCGGCCTGCTCAGCCCGCACCGCCGGTCCGGCAGGCGCTGCTACGACACCGACCAGGTCTACCGGATCGCGTTGATCCAGCTGTGGCGGGAAACCGGCCTGATGAGCATCGACGAGATCAGTGCCATCCTCACTGGACAGTCCACAAAGGATGAATGGCGGACCGCCGTGCGCGACCGGGTCGGTGCGATCGAAGCGCGCATCGCCAAGCTGGGCACCGCTGTGACGTACCTGACCCACCTGCTGGCCTGCCCGCACGGCCCGGATCTGGAAGAGTGCCCGCAGTTCCGGGCCCGGACACCGATTCCGCGCGACGGCCGTTCACACGACGGAGTGTGATCCCGGCACACGCGGCGAGGGGGGAGCGTCCCGCCGGTTACGATTCGGCAGTGACGACGATCCGGGACGTGGCAGCGGCGGCAGGGGTGTCGATCACGACCGTGTCGCACGTGCTCAGCGGCCAGGGCCGGATCCCGCAGCACACCAGGGCGCGCGTGCTGCAGGTCGCGTCCGACCTCGGCTACCGCGCGAACGTGCACGCCCAGCAACTGGTCACCCGGCGCAGCCGGACGCTGGCGGTGCAGATCGCCAACTCGGTCGACGCCACCGCCGGCGCGGTCCTCGTGCCCAACTCCGAGTACTTCCTCCAGGTCCTCAACGGCGCGGCCGAGGCGGCCGCACAGCGCTCGTACGCGACCATCCTCGTACCGCCGGACGCCGGACTGGACGGGTTGGCCGCGTTCGGCGTCGACGGCGTCGTGCTGGTGGACCCGCGTGGCGACGAGCCGTTCTTCACCGGGCGGTGGCAACGGCGACCGCTGGTCACCATCGGCCGCCCGATCAGCCCGGCCCGTGAAGTGCCCGCCGTCGTGGACAACGACCTCGTCGGCGCGGGCACGCAGATGGTGGAACACCTCTGGCAGCAAGGATATCGGCGGCCCGCGCTGATCACGACCGACACCGCGCGGTCGTACACGCACGACATCGCGACGGGTTATGCCCGCACAGTCCGCGACCGAGGCGCGCAACCGGTGATCGTCGAGATCGGTGAGCCGTCCACACCGGAAGGCGCGGCCGACGCCCTGAGCGGCCTGCTCGACCGCGGCGACCCACCGGACGCGGTCGTCACCAGCTCGGAGATCCTCGCGCTGAGCGTGCTGCACGAGGCAGCCAGCCGGGGCATCGACGTGCCCGGTGAGCTGGGGATCTGCAGCGGAGTCGACAGCTGTTCGCTGCGGCTGACCTCGCCGCAGATCACCGGGATGTCGGTGAACCCGCGGCAGGTCGGGCACGCGGCGGCGACCGCGCTGATGTCGTTGGTGGAGAACGGGATCGCGCAGGCGAAAACGATCGAGGTGCCCGCGCGGCTCCACCCGAGGGGCTCGACCGCCCGGTCATGACGTGCGCCCGGCCCAGACGCGGTTGGACCGCTCGGTGTCGATCCGGTAGTCGGTGACCCGGATATCGAACAGGCGTCGTCCCAGGTCAGCGGCCTGGTCCAGGGGCAGCGACGGGTCGGACCGCACCTCACCCCGGCTGTTGCCCACCCCGACGGCCACCCCGACCAGATCCTGGTGCAGGTAACGCGCGAGCTCCTGGAACTGCGCGGTGAGGCCGAGCGTCGCGCCCCGGTAGCTCTCCTCGCACGAGATCAGCAGCGCCACCTTCTTGCCCGTCAGCCCGGCCACGACCGCGTCACCATCCGGCGCGCTGCCGGAGGTGTGGCAGAACAGCCGGTCGTAGAAGGTCTTCAGCGCACCGGACATGCCGTACCAGTACAGCGGGGTCGCCACCACGAGCCCGTCGGCGGGGACGACCTTTTCCAGCAGCAGCTCGTCGTAGCGATCGCCGACCGAGCAGGCGCCCGTGGCATCACGGCAGGTCCGGCAGTCCCTGAACAGCCCCTGTACGTAGTCGTTGAGATGGGCGAACTCGACCTCGTGCCCCGCCTCACGCGCACCTGCCACCGCGGCCTGCGCGAGCGTCCACGAGTTGCCGTCACGGCGCGGGCTCGCGCTGAGCACCAGGACCTTCTTCATGCTGACGTGCCTTCCCCCGATTACGAGACGACCTTGCAAAAACGGTTTTGCATCAGTGTAGGCCATGGCTTCCCACACCGGCTCGCTTGTTGCGCGGACCTCAAGATCAGGACGACGCCGACCTGCTCGAGCCCGCCTCCCTGCCGATCGTAGGCAGCACCTTCGGGTCGTCGGCCTTGTCCATAGGCCAGCCTTATCGGAGATTGGCATGTCCGCGCGCGCACGGACTTCCGATACCGTTTTTGGTCTATACCAATCCGGATCCCCTGCATACCCCGGAGAGCTCGTATGAACTGGAAACACGCGTGTCGATGGGCGGTGGCGTCGTCAGTGGTTGCGACGGTCGCCTCATCGGTTTTCGCTTTACCCGCCACCGCGGCCCCCTTACCCGGTCCGCAGCCGACTGTCGCGCCGGAGATGCTGGCAGCCATGCAGCGCGACCTCGGGCTGACCGCCGATCAGGCCCTTGCTCGCCTGGAACGTGACCGGCGCGGCGCCACGCTCGAGCAGGCGCTGGCGCCGAAGCTCGGCGACACCTTCGCCGGTGCCTGGCTCGCCCCTGGCGCCGACCGGCTGACCGTCGCCACCACCGACCCGGCGAGGACGGGCCAGATCCGTTCGGCCGGTGCGGAAGCCCGAGTCGTCGGCCACAGCTACCGGCAACTCGACCAGACCAGGCGCAGGCTCGACGGCCTCGGGTACGCCGCCCCGAAGTCGGTGCCCGGCTGGCACGTCGACGTCGTGACCAACACCGTCACCGTCCTGACTCACCCCAACGCACGCGACGCCGCGCGTACGTTCGTCAAGTCCGCCGGTGTCGACACCGCCGCCGTCCGGTTCGTGGACTCGGACCTGTCGCCCCGGCCGCTGTACGACGTGCGCGGTGGCGACCAGTACGGCATCAACAACTCGTCGTTGTGCTCCGTCGGTTTCTCCGTCAACGGTGGTTTCGTCACCGCCGGCCACTGTGGACGGGTCGGTTCCTCGACCGTCGGCAGCAACGGCGTCGCCCAGGGCACGTTCCAGGTCTCTTCCTTCCCCGGCAACGACTACGCCTTCGTCGCCACCAACTCCCAGTGGACGCCCAAGGGAGTGGTGAACCGCTACGACGGCACGACGGTCGGGGTCGCGGGCTCGCAGGAGGCGGCGATCGGCGCCGCGGTGTGCCGCTCCGGCCGGACGACCGGCTGGAAGTGCGGCACCATCCTCGGCAAGAACGAGTCGGTGACGTACCCGGAGGGCACCATCACCGGCATGACCCGCACCAACGCCTGCGCCGAGCCCGGTGACTCCGGTGGCTCGTGGCTGGCCGGCCAGCAGGCGCAGGGCGTCACCTCCGGTGGCTCCGGCAACTGCTCGCAGGGCGGCACGATCTGGTTCTACCCGCTCGGCGTCATCCTCGCCCGCACCGGCAAGACGCTGATCACCGAGGGGGGCGGCGGTGAACCGCCGGTCGGGTGCGAGGGCATCGCGGCGTGGAGCGCCACCACCGGCTACGTGCCGGGAGATGTCGTCGGGCACGCCTCGCACAAGTGGGAGTCCACGTTCTACTCGACGGGTGCCGAACCGGGCGACCCGCGATCGTGGGCAGTGTGGAAAGACGCCGGCGCCTGCTGAACGCCGGTGAAACGGCGGGGTCCCGTCGCAGGGAGACAGGTAACTGGTGGGACCCCGCCACCCACCTCGGCCGAGCCGAAAAGAACTCGCCCCGTCCCACCCGATGGCCGATGATCCACCAGACGGACTGTCGGGCGAGAGGGACATGGTGACGACAAGGTCGGTGACGGTACCGCCGCGGAGCGGCCGAGCGGTGCGCGCCGCGGCGGGCGACCTCCTGCAGATCATCGACCTCGAAGGTCACCAGGTCGGCGACCTCTGGCTGATAGACGCCAAGGACCACGGCAGATGGCTGTCGACCGGGCACACCCGGGATCGCGGGGAGCGCATGTTCCCCGCGGTCGGCCAGCCCTTCAGGGACCGGTTCGGCGATCCCATCGCCGAACTGGCCGCGGACGACTCACCGGGCAAGCACGACATGCTGTTCCCGCCGTGCGACCGCTGGCTGTACGAAAGCGTAGGCCTGCACGAGCACCCCAACTGCTACGACAACTTCGTGGCGGCGGCGGCCACGGCCGGACTCGACCTGCCGGTCGTCCCCGACCCGGTGAACGTCTTCCAGAACTCGGCTCCCGAACCGGACGGCACGCTGATCGTGGGAACCGCGGCGTCCATGCCCGGCGACTCGATCACGTTCAAGCTGCTGCGGGACGTCATCGTCGTGCTGACCGCGTGTTCCGTCGACTACTGGCCGACGAACGACATGAACTGCACCGCGTTGCGGCTGCGGGTCGGGTCACTGGCCGGCTGACCGCCTCGCGTCGGCCCGGCGCCAGGTGACCGCGACCAGCGCCGCGGCCAGCAGCGGAGCGCCCGCGAATACCGCCATCACCAGCCGCGCTGCTGCCACTCCTCGAGCTGGGACCGTTCCCGGCCGACAGTGGTGCTGCGACCGTGGCCGGGATGCACGGCCGTTCCCGGGCTGTACGCGAGCAATCGCCGTACCGACAGCATGATCGTGTCGAAGTCGGACAGCGGCCAGCCGGTCAGGCCGGGCCCGCCGGGGAAGAGCGTGTCGCCGGTCAGCAGGTGACCCGGCAGTGCCAGAGTGAGACCGCCGGGTGTGTGACCGGGCGTGTGCAGCACGGTCGCGGTGATACCGCCGACCGCCAGCTCCTGTCCATCGTGGACGGCTTCGAACCGGCCGTCCCACAATGGCGCAGCCGGATCTGGCGTCAGGCACGACGGGTCGGCGGCGAGGAGTTTCGCGGTGTCGGTGCCCGCGTCGAAGTGTCCGTGACGGCGCAGGTGGTCGAGTTCGTGCGGCCAGACCGGGGCGTCATCCGGATGCGCCAGCACCGGTACGCCCAGTTCGTGCGCGACCTCGGGCACGGCGAGAACATGGTCGAAGTGGGCGTGTGTCAACACGATCGCCACGATGTCGAAGTCGCGTACGGCGTTGAGCACGTGACCGGCGTCCGCGCCGGGGTCGACGAGCAGCGCCTGCCGCTCCCCCGGCGCGTGCGCCACCCAGCAGTTCGTGCGCAGCGGACCGACGACGATCCTGCGCAGCATCACCCCGCGGCTCGGTGCAACAATTCGACGACCTCGGCGGGTTCGTGCTTGTCCACCACGGGAAAGCCGGACGCCCACGGCCCGTCCCAGTGCACGGAGATGCCCGGGTTGCTGATCGCGGTCCCGTCGGGCAGCACGAACGTGGGACTGGCCGCGATCGCGTCCGTCTGCGCGATCTCGTAGTCCCGCATCAGGTCGGCACGGTGGCGCCCGCTGTCCAGCGCCTCGGCCAGGCGAGCCGGGTCAAGGCCGGATTCCGGTGCCGCGCCGGCGGTTTCGGCGGCGACATCGAGGATGACCCCTCGATGGGCGATGGAGCGGCTGTCAGTCCAGAACGCGGTGCGCAGTGCGGCGTCCAACGCTTCTCCGGCGGCGAGGCTCTGCGCGGACGCCGCGAGCACCGCCTCGGCGGCCAGCAGGACGGTGTGCGGGTAGAGGTCGTCAGCCGCGCCCCACACCCGGAATCCGGCTCCCGGCGCGATCTGGCCGAGCCCCACGGCCTCGGTGTCGGTGCCACGCCTGGGATGCGGTTCGTTGAACAGCTCCAGCGCGAACACGCGGTGTTCCACCCGGACACCCGCCGCCGGGTGACCGGCGGGCAGCGCCGCCCGCGCGTCGCGCAGCGTGTGCAGTGCGACGTGGGTGAACGGGCACAGCAGGTCGGACCAGACTTGCAGGACGCCCGACGGTGGCGGGGACACAGCGGTCACGGATGCTCCTCGTGATCGGTACCGGGTGGGTTGGTGGCGAAGCGGACCGGTTCGACCAGCACGGCGGTGCGGCGTTCACGCACCATCACGTCGTCGTAGACGTCGAGGTCGGGGTGTCGCCCGCCGGCCGAGGCGTAGATGTCCCGCAGCAGTGCGCGCAAGCGGTCTCCGGCCAGCCCCGGCAGGTCGTCGTCAGGACCGGCGAGTTCCGCGTCGCCGTGCACGGCGACCCACTCCCATCCGGCACGGAAAACCAGCGACACCAACGGGTTGGCCCGGAGGTTGGCCAGTTTGGCCGTCGCGCCGCGCGCGACGAAGGCGACCACGTCCCGCCCGGTGACCGGGTGCGGCAGCACTCCGGCGTTCACGACGCTCGTGCTGGGTGTGCCGTCCGGCCGCAGGGTGACCAGTACGGCGAGGTGGTGGTCGCGTGCGCCGAGTTCACGTACCAGGTCCAACGACATCGGCCAGCCTCTCACTAATCGGACCGGGGTCCGTTTACTGCCCCGAACGATACGGACCATGGTCCGGATCAGTCAAGGGTGCCGGGGAAGGGTCCCGGGCAACCGGGCCAAGCTGCTGGAAACCCCAGGAGGAGACATGAAACGGGACAGAATCGCACTGGCCGCGGTCGCCGTGGCCGCCGCGGGCCTGGTGACGGCGGGACCGGCCGCCGGATCAGTGACGGACGTGCCACCGCCGGCGTCCGGGCGGACGCTCACCGTCGGGCCCGGCGGCCAGTACGCGACCGTCCAGGCGGCGGCCGACGCGGCACGACCCGGTGACAACGTGCGGATCGCGCCGGGCGAGTACACCGGCGGCCTGTCCATCAAGACCAGCGGATCGCCCGGCAAGTACATCACCTTCTACAGCGAGGACGGGAGGGCCGTCGTCAAGGGCCGCGGCGGGTCCAAGGGACTGCTCGCGCTCGGCAACCACTCGTGGCTGCGGTTCCACAACCTGACCTTCGCCGGCTCCCGGGGGTTCGGCGCGTACGCCGACGGCGCACACGACCTGGTCTTCGAGAACTTCGGGATCGACGGCTCGCAGGACGGCGGACTCGTGCTGCTGAACACGTCCAACGCCCTGGTGGACGGCTGCGAGATCAAGGGAACGAACGCGGAGGGCACCTCCGCCGACCACGAAGCCCTCACGCTGGGCCACGGGTCGCGCGACATCGAGGTGCGGCACTGCGACGTGCACGACAACGGCGAGGAGGGCATCGACGTCAAGTACACCGAGAACGCCAGGATCTCCATCCACCACAACGTCTCGTCGAACAACCGCGGCCCGAACATCTACGTGGACTCGGCCTCCGACGTCCAGGTGTACAACAACGTCGCCAGGGGCACCAAGAACGCCACCAAGGCGGGGATCGCACTGGCCGTCGAGGACTGGTCGGAGACCAGGGTGCTCGACAACGTGAAGGTGTACAACAACGTCTCCTACGGCAACGCGCAGGCGGGCCTGAGCATCTGGGTCGAGTCGAGCGGCACGTTGTCCAACGTGGAGATCGTCAACAACACCTTCCACGGCAACAAGAAAGGCGCCATCTCCTTCGACGGCGACGAGTACGACGGCGTGAACATCCTGCGCAACAACATCTTCGCCGAAGGTCCGGTGTCCGGCAACGGCGCCTTCACCACCGACCACAACGTCACCGGCAACCCCGGCTTCGTCAACCCGGCCGCGAGCGACTTCCACCTCACCGAGGGGGCGGCGAAGGCCATCGACAAGGGCTCCGCGGCCTCGGCCCCGGCGTTCGACCTGGACGACAAGCCCCGCCCGGCAGGCGCGGGCCACGACGTGGGCGCTTACGAATACACCGCACCGCGGTGAACGGGACGGGCACGGCCGCCGGCCGTGCCCGCCTCAGTGGAAAATCACGTGTAGTAACCGTTGTAGAGCGCCCACGCATTAACACGCTCACTGAAATAACAACGGTGCGTGTGCGCTTCGCGACTGGCGGCAGCGTGACATTCCGGCTCGGTTGTGTAGTAGCCGCCGAATTCCCATTCGTAGATCCCCTGGGTTCCGGCGTTGACGGCCGGAGCCAGGATGAACAGCGCGGCAACGGCCGAAACGACCGGCGCCAGCAGTTTTCCCGCTTTCACAGCAATCCCCTCTGACAGGTTTCGCTATACCAAATATCCTGCGTCAGTTCGGCTTTTCACGGATCGATCCGCCGTCAAACTAGCCGACCCCGGCGGTGAAAAACCGGCGCACTGGCGAAAAGCACCTGAATTGCGTATCCACCGGCTGCCGGAGCCGCTCGTCGATCACCACGTCCAGCCGGCGCCGGGCCGCGCGGGGGCTGACGGCGCGGGCGGGACGTTGTTGCCCTGGCACTCTCGGCCCCAGCACTTGCGGGTGATCGACGCCATCGCGTCGGCGGGCAGCATCAGCAAGGCCGCCGCTCAACTCGACCTCACCCAGCCGTCGGTCAGCACCATGCTCAACCGCGTGGAGCGCCACCTGGGCATCCGGTTGTTCAACCGGTCCTCCGACGGGGTGTCGCTCACCCCGCTCGGCACCGAGGTCGTCAGCAGGTCGCGGGCGATCCTCGCCGGCGTCGACGACCTGTACGCCACGCTGCGCGGCTCACCCGTCGGCGAGGCCGGGCCGCCTGCGGATCGGCGGGCAGCTGGCACCCGCGCTGATCGGGCTGAGCACGCAGATGCCCACGGTGTTCCCGCGGCTGCGCACCGAACTCGGCCGGATCTACGGGCGGCTGGTCGCGGGCAACCTGTGGCACGACTCCACCGCGGCGGGCGACGAGGTGCCGTCCGGCGTGAACCCGATGTGGCACGCGAAGAACCTCGAGAACGGCATCACCCCCGACTACCTCGAGGCGTACGGACTGGACCCGAGTGACCCGAAGAACCAGCTCACCGGCGTCTACGACCGGCACTACGACGCCACGCTCGTGGCACCGTGGCTGTGGAACGACCGGAAGAAGGTCTTCCTCACCACCGAGGACGAGGAGTCCCTCACGACGAAGGTGAAGTACGTCAAGGACAAGGGCATCGGCGGCGTGATGTTCTGGGAGATGGCGGGCGACTACGCACTCGACCAGTCCAGCGGCCAGTACTTCATGGGCACGACCATGGTCGACACCATCGACAGTGGACTCAAGGGCGCGGCGCCGTACGGCAACACCAAGGCGACCGGGACCCGCCCGGCCAACGTGCTGGACGTCGGCGTGGAACTCACCGGGTTCGCGCTCGGCGAGGCCAACTACCCGATCAACCCCGGGATCCGGCTCACCAACCGCACCGCGCAGCAGATCCCCAGCGGTGCCCGGATCGAGTTCGGCTACGGGACCAGCGCGCCGGGCAGCATGGTCGACCAGTCCGGGCTCGGCCTGCGGGTGCCCCAGCAGGGCCACCGGACCGAACGTCGGCGGGTTGAAGGGCGACTTCCAGCACGTGTCCTTCACCCTGCCCCGGGCGATCGCCGCACGGGGCACAGCGGAGCTGCAGGTGCGGTACTTCCTGCCGATCGCGACGCCGTCCGCCTTCAAGGTCACCTTCGGCGGGCAGACATCCGCCCTGTCAGCCGACTTCCCGCGCGGCCCCTGATCCAGACCGCGGTGTGACGTGTGTCCGCCAGTACACGTCACACCGCACCAGGGGAGGCAGTGGCGCACCAGCGGTGCCTGCCGGACAACTGACACCGCGGGAGGGTGGGATTGGCAAACCCTCACAACGCCGCTACCCCGGATGCCGGGGACCGCCGACCCAGCAGGGGCGGTCCCCGGCATCGCCGGTCGCGGCACCCCGGGCAACCAGGACCGCCTGGGTCAGGCGCTGGCTGTGGCGGCGGCGCGACCGGCTTGCCTGCCGGAGAACAGGCAGCCGCCGAGGAATGTGCCTTCCAGCGCGCGGTACCCGTGCACGCCACCGCCGCCGAATCCCGCCACCTCGCCCGCGGCGTACAGACCGGGGATCGGCTGGCCGTTGCCGCCGATGACCCGTCCGGACAGGTCGGTCTGCAGGCCGCCGAGGGTCTTGCGGGTCAGGATGTTCATCCGGATCGCGATCAGCGGGCCCGCTGCCAGGTCGAGGATCTTGTGCAGCGACGCCGTGCGGGCGAGGCTGTCGCCGCTGTAGGCCAGTGAGTTGCGGATGCCCATGATCTGGCCGTCCTTGGTGAACGGGTTGTCCACCTGCTGGTCGCGCATGACGATCTGCTTGCGCAGGTCGTCCAGCTTGATCAGGTTCGTGCCGGTGAGCCGGTTCATGCCCGCGACGAGGTCGGGCAGCGAGCCGGCGACGACGAAGTCCGCGCCGCGGTCCATGAACGCCTTGACCGGCGGCGGTGTGCTGTTGAGCAGGCGCATGGCCAGGTAGCCGATCAGGTCCTTGCGGGTCAGTTCGGGGTTCTGCTCGGAGCCGGAAAGCACGAACTCCTTGTCGATGATCCGCTTGTTCAGCACGAACCACGAGTAGTCGTGCCCGGAGCGGCCGATCAGTTCCAGCGTGCCGAGGGTGTCGTAGCTGGGTACACCGGGGTTGGCGAACCGGCGTCCTTTCGCGTCGAACCACATCGACGACGGCGCGGCGAGCACGCGGATGCCGTGCCCCGGCCAGATCGGGCTGTGGTTGATCATCCCTTCGGTGTAGTGCCACATGCGGTCGCGGTTGACCAGCCGCGCTCCGGCCGCTTCGCTGATGGCCAGCATCCGGCCGTCGACGTGCGCGGGCACACCGGTGATCAGGCGGGCGGGCGGCGGGCCGAGGCGGGCGGGCCAGTTGCGGCGCACGAGTTCCTGGTTGCCGCCGATCCCGCCGGAGGTGACGATCACGATCGGGGCCCGCAGCTCGAAGTCACCGACCTTGGTGCGGGAGCTGGGTGTGCCGCGGGCCGCGCTGCTGGGTTCCAGGATGGAGCCGCGCACGCCGCTGACGGCGCCGCCCGCCATCGTGATCCCGTCGACCTGGTGGCGGAAGCGGAAGGTCACCTTGCCCTGGGCCGCTGCGGTCCGCACGAGTCTCTCGAACGGTTCCATCACGCCGGGACCGGTGCCGAGCGTGAGGTGGAAGCGCGGCACGGAGTTGCCCGGCCCGTCGGCCAGCTGCCCGCCGCGTTCGGCCCAGCCGACGATCGGCACCCACGACACCCCGAGCCCGGACAGCCACGACCGCTTCTCCCCCGCCGCGAACTGCAGGTACGCCTCGGCCCAGCGTGCGGCCCAGTAGTCCTCGCCGAGCGGGTCGCCGACGCCGCGGTCGAAGCCGGCGTTGCTGAACCAGTCGTTGCGGGCCAGGTCGATCGAGTCCTTGATGCCCGCGGTCCGCTGCTCCGGCGAGTTGACGAAGAACAGCCCGCCCAGCGACCAGAACGCCTGGCCGCCGAGGCTGGCCTCCGGTTCCTGGTCGAGCAGCAGGACATGGCGGCCCGCGGCGGTGAGCTCGGCGGTCGCCACGAGCCCGGCCAGTCCGGCGCCGACCACGATCGCGTCCGCGTCGGCTTTCGGCGCGGCCACGGCCGTCTCGCCGAGGCCCAGCATGCCGAGAGCGGAACCCGCGGCGACACCGCTGCCCGTGGCGAGCAGGTGGCGGCGGCTCATGCTGTTACTGCTGTCCGGCTTCGTCATCAAGCCTCCTGACCGCTGGTTGTTACTCTGCGGTAGCCAGCGAACCAGGAGCGGTGACGCCCGGGGTAGGGGCGAGTCGCCAACCGCGCTCATGTCCGTTGTGCCCGTTCCACAACGTGACCGCCCCGCGGAAAATCGTTCGCCGACCCCGTTACGGTGCTCCCATGGGGGATTTCGGCGAAGGCTGGGACAGTGTCGCGACCCTGGTGGACGGTCGCTGGGTGGAGCGACGGCCACGTCGCCCGGAGGTCGCGGATCTGCTGCTGATGGAGA
This sequence comes from Kibdelosporangium phytohabitans, assembly GCF_001302585.1. Lineage (GTDB taxonomy): Bacteria > Actinomycetota > Actinomycetes > Mycobacteriales > Pseudonocardiaceae > Kibdelosporangium > Kibdelosporangium phytohabitans. The sequence goes on from NZ_CP012752.1 coordinate 8,452,187, forward strand.
CGCGGGTGATGCCGTGGCTGGCCCCGCAGCTGCCGCTGGTCACGCCCCGACCGGAGGTCACGCGGCTCGGGCCGTTGGTCGTCCGGCACACGCTGGTCCCGGGTGAGCCGATCGAGAACTTCAGCGACGGCAACGGGCGGCGCCTGGGCGAGTTCCTGCGTGTGCTGCACGCGGCCGACGCGGCGGAAGCCGTGGCGCACGGGCTGCCGGACGCGCGGGCGACAGCCGACGAGCGCGCGCAGACGACCGCACGGTTCCGCGCAGACGTCGTACCGTTGGTCCCGGACGAGCTGACCGCGCGGGCCACTGCGCTCCTGGACGCCATCGACGCGCTGCCCGCGGATGCCGTCGTGCACGGCGACCTCGGCCCGGAGCACATCCTGTGCGTCGACGACCAGGTGGTCGGCGTGATCGACTTCTCCGACGCCCACATCGGTGACCGCGCCATCGACCTGGCCTGGTTGCTCAACGGCACGCCTGAGGCTTTCGCACGCGCCGTCGCGGAGGCGTACGGCGTGTCCGACGAACTCCGCCGTCGAGCGTTGCTGTGGCACCAGCTAGGCCCGTGGTACGAGGTCACGTTCGGGATGGACAACGCGGAACCCGACGACGTCAGCTCCGGGTTGTCGGGTGTCGTGAGCCGCCTCGGCTCGTAGACCTGCTGACAAGCGGTTCGTTCAAGACCCGGACCCGGCACGCGACCGACACTGCCGGGCATGAGTGAGACCGCCTTCACGCCCGCGTTGGGCCGCTTCGCGCCCACCCGCTTCTACGACAACGTCATCACGCTGACACGCGAACGGTTGTGGCGTGCCCTGGTCGCCATGCACGTGGCGCCACGGCCCGACGACGTGATCGTCGACGTCGGGTGTGGCACCGGTTCGTTGGCGCTGCTGCTGAGCCGGGTGGAGCCGCTGGCACAGGTCGTGGGCGTGGATCCCGATCCCGACGTGCTGGCCGTGGCACGGCGGAAAACCGGTGCCGCGCGGGTGCGGTGGCTGACCGGCATGGGTGACACGCTGGCGCAGTCGCTGGGCCCGGCCTCAGTGGGCACTGCCGTGTCCAGCCTCGTGCTGCACCAGTGCCCGATCGCGGTGAAACAGTCCGTGCTCGCGTCGATGTTCACTGTGCTGCGCCCTGGCGGGAAGCTGGTGATCGCCGACTACGGGCTGCAGCGGACACGGCTGATGCGGCTGGCGTTCCGGACCGTGCAGTTCGCCGACGGCAAACAGGACACCCAGCCCAACGCCGACGGCGCGCTGCCGGTCCTGATCACCGGCGCCGGGTTCCGTGACGTGCGCGAGGCCGAGGTGGTGTGCACGGTCAGCGGCTCCATCTCGGTCTACGTCGCGCGCCGGGACTGACCGCGCAGGATGGGCAGTACGGCCGCGGGCGTGATGCCCATCATCTCGCGCATCTGGCGGGTGAGGTGGGCCTGATCGGCGAAACCCGCCGTGACCGCCGCGTCCACCAGCGACTGGCCGTCCCGCAGCGCCTCCGCCGCCCGCCGCAGCCGCGCCCACACCCGCCACCGCGTCAGTGGCATGCCGAGCTGTTGCCGCGCCAAGGCACGCAGGCGCTGCGGCGACAGGCCGACCGCCGCCGCCACGCCCGGCATCGGCGCGCTCCGGTCCGCCAGCGCGGTCATCGCCTGGACCAGACGAGGATCGAGCTCAGTGGACGGTGCCATGCCGATGTCGTTTTCCCGCAGGTCCTTCAGGCCGGGCGCGGTGACGATGCCCGCGGCGGCGTGACGGCGTGTACCCGCACGCAGCCGGTCAGCGAACGCGCAGTGCGGCTCGACGAAGAACGTGAGCAGGTCCGGTGCGGCGAGGATCCGGTGGCGGACCATCGGCGGCACCACCAGCACCACGTCCCGGTGCTCGACCGCTGCCGCGTCCACCATCGCGACCTCGCCCCGCAGCGCGATGGCGATCTGGAAGGCCGCGTGCCGGTGCGTACCGCTGTCCCACACCGGGCCCTGGTAGACCGCGTACCCCGCACCGACCGCGAAGCGGGGCACGTCCACGCTCCGATCCACCTCCCGATCGTGCCATCCACGTGCTGGTCACGTGGCGCCAGGACTGGTCAGGCGCCGCTCAGTCGAGCATGCTGGTGCGCATCGTGAGTCATTCAGTCGAAATCAACGTACTCGGTTCGTGGCAGGCATCCGTCGGCGAACGCCCGGTGGTGGTGCCACCCGGGCACCAGCGTGCGCTGCTGTCGTCACTCGTCGTGTCGGCGGGCCAGCCCGTCGCGGCTGACACGCTGGCCGGCCAGGTCTGGGGCGACCAGCAACCGGTGAACGCCCGCGGCGCGCTGTCGACGTACGTGACCCGGTTGCGCGGGTTGCTCGGCAAGCAGGTGATCGTCGCCAACCCCGGCGGCGGCTACTGCCTGTCGGTCGACGAGGACAAAGTGGACCTGCACCGCTTCCGCAGGCTGCTGCGGCAGGCACGCGGGGCCGGCTCCGCGCAGGCCGAGCTCGCGCTGCTGCGGGAGGCGCTCGACCTGTGGCGCGGCCGTCCCTTCACCGGTGTCGAGTCCGACTGGCTCGACATGGACGTCGTGCCGTCGCTGACCGAGGAGTGGTTCACCGCCACCGAACGCCGGATCGACCTGGATCTCGCGCGTGGCGCGTCCCAGTCGTCCATCGCCGAGCTGTCCGCGCTGACCACCCAGTACCCGCTGCGGGAGTCGCTGTGGCTGCGGCTGATCGACGCGTTGCAGCGCACAGGCAGGCGTGCCGACGCGCTGGGCGCGTACCGGCAGATCCGTTCGGTCCTGCGTGACGAACTCGGCGTCGAGCCGAACGCGGAACTGCAACGGCTGCACCAGGACCTCCTGCGCGACACCACTGTGAAGCGGGTGACGCCACTCGGCGCGAGCGCCGCACCGTCCCCCCACCAGCTCCCGCACGCGAACATGAAGTTCGTCGGCAGGCGTGACGACCTCGCGGCGCTGGACGACCTGGTCGCCACGATCAACTTCTCGGCGACCGCGGGCGAACCGCCGACGATCGTCGTGGCCATCGACGGCGCACCCGGCACCGGCAAGACGACGCTGGCCCTGCACTGGGCCCACCGGATGGCGCACAGGTATCCCGACGCGCAGCTGTACCTGAACCTGCGCGGCTACTCGGCCGAGGACCCGGTACGGCCGGCCGCCGCAGTGCAGACCATGCTGCGGTCGCTCGGCGTACCCGTCGAACGCGTCCCCGCCGAGCTGGACGAGCGGTCAGCGTTGTTGCGCAGCACACTGGCGGGCCGCAGGACGTTGATGCTGCTGGACAACGTCCGCGACGCCGCCCAGGTACGCGCGTTGCTGCCGGGCACGGGCGCGCTGGTCATCGTGACCAGCCGCAACCAGCTGCGGTCGCTGTCCATCAGGGACGGTGCGCAGCGGCTGAGCCTGCAACGACTCAGCCACGACGACGCCGTGGAGTTGCTGGAGACAGCGGCGGGGCAGGAGCGGGTCGCGGCCGAGCCGCAGGCCGCCGCGCAGCTCGCGGAACTGTGCGAGGGGCTGCCACTGGCGTTGGCGATCGTCGCGGAACGCACCCAGCGCACGGAAACCCTCAGCCAGGTCGTCCAGGCGCTGACCGATGAGATGAGCGAGCCGGGCTCGTTCCGGTCAGGTATGGGCAGCGAGCTCTACGCGGCGCTGTCGTGGTCCTACCGTGCGCTCGACCCGCCCGCAGCCGCGATGTTCCGCAAGCTCGGCCTGCACCCCGCCAGCGACATCAGCACGGACGCGGCGGCCGTCATCGTGGACCTGCCGCTGACACGGGCCAAGCAGGTACTCGACCAGCTCCATGACGCGCACATGGTCGAACAGCTCAGGCCAAGGCGTTACGAACTGCACGACCTCATCCGCCTGTACGCAGCGGAGGAAGCGAGCCGGACCGACAGCACCGACGCCAGCCTCGCGGCGATCCGCCGTGTGCTCGACTGGTATCTGCACACAGCGGTCAGCGCGGAATCGATCCTGCAGCCACGGCGGCGTTTCGACTTCGTGGCACCGCTGACCTCGACGGTGCCGCCGATCGAGTTCGCCGACCAAGCCGGGGCGACGGCATGGTTCGAGCAGGAGTTCGACTGCCTGCGGTCGGTCGTGATCTGGGCCGCGGCACACGGGTGGGGCGGCCACGCGTGGCGGATCGTGATCGCCATGACGACGTTCATGGATCGCCGGATCGCATGGCAGGAAGGCGCGGAGCTCCTCGAGACAGCGCTGGCAGCAGCCCGCGCGGCCGAGGACCGCACAGGAGAGGGGTACGCGTTCAATTCACTGGCCTGCCAGCAAATCGACCAGAACGAGCTGGCGAGGGCGATGAGCAACCTCGAGCAGGCGATCGACTGCTTCATAGACACAGGGCACCAAGCAGGCGAGACGATGGCGCTGTCCAACCTGGGCCTGGTGCACGCGCAGGCAGGCGAGCCAGAACGCGGACTGCAGTTCTGCACGGACGGGCTGGCACTGGCCGAGGAACTGGGCTACCAGCGAGGCGTGGCCAACAACCTGAACAACATGGCCAAGGCACACATCGCGATGGGAAACCAGGAGAAGGCGATCGACTGCTACCTGAGGGCAGACAGGCTGTTCGCCGAAATCGGAGACATCGAACCAGGCTCCCTCAACCTGCTGGACCTCGGACGCTCCTACATCGCGACAGGGCAGCACACCAACGCAATCAGCGCACTGCACAGAGCAGCCGCGGGGTACAGCCAACTCGACAACCGGCGCTGGCAAGCGATAGCCCTCTACGACCTAGGTCACGCCATCGCCCGCACCGGCCACCCAGGCTGGGCCCGGCACTGCTGGCGCGCGGCCCTGGTGGTGATGCGAGAACTAGCCGACCCACGAGCAGCGGAACTGGAGAAACTGGTCGGCAGCCACAACTCCGCTGCCTCGTGGGTGCAGAACTGACAGTTCCATCAGCCAGATGCGTGACGCGCCACACGTACTTCCGAAGCCGTCGAGCACATTCGGCATTCATCACCGCAAGACGTGAGCGACAGGTGCCGCGATGGCTTTGCGCGGGTCACCGGACAGACAAGCGACAGAGAGTCCGCGCCCCACGCACCAGCACAGAACAAACCCCGACCGGCACGCGCGCGAATCAGCCACAACGGCGAGCACGCAAACCAACCACAGCGGCAAGCGCAGGCCAAACCACAGCGGCAAGCGCGCAAGCGCAGAAGGGGCCTTCGACGGGCAGTAGCGCCCACGCCCCGAAACACACCAAGAGCTCAACTTCAAAGAGGGCAAAGACCCACCACAGCCTCCTGCTCAGAGGTCAGCCCCCGGCGAGGAAAGCTTGTTCCGTGCAAAAACCAAGAAGCCAGAGCAGGATGCGGTCGCTGACAGCCCAGCCCCGCACAAACATGCACAAACAAGCCAAATAAAGATGCCGGGAAGGGGTGAGCCCCTCGACCCACCCCATCCCCGCACATCAACCGCCGGCAACCCCAAACCCGCAAGCGAAATAACCCTTACCCTCCTGGACAACTGTAACGGTGATCGGAGAGTCGCCAGGCATATCCACCGGCACTGTCCACTTGTCACCCTCCTCCCGAGCGTCACCCGGAACACCCTTGGGGAAGGCCTTCTGGGCGGGCGGGTCGAGTTCCTGGTCCAGTGCGAAATCTCCGTTCCTGCTGACCGGGCCGGGCCACCGGTCGCACACCGCCGCGTCGATCTTGTCCTTGTCGTTCTCCTTCACGCCGTCGATCAACGCCTGCACGGCTGCTTTCGGCGACTTCCCACCTGGCCGTTCCTCCGCACCCCCTGTGTCGGCGGAGGAAGACCCGGCCGGAATCGCGGTGCCGCCTGTCGAGCCGCCGCCGCAGGCTGTGCCCAGCACGGCGATCAGCACAGCAATCCCCACAACCCCCACGGACCTCATCTTGTCGTCTGCTCCCGTTGTCCTGTGTGTTCCCTGCGCCGAGCAGTGAAACAGGACTTTCCTCGACCCACCAAGCGGTCGGGGTGGAAATACCGCGACAGTTGACCCTCGTACCGCAGAGGTTTACCACGTGGCGGCCCACGGCTCGGGCGGGATCCCCGCCGCGCCGACGACGAACGAGATGACGTGGTACCAGCCCGCTGTGACAACGAGTTCGAGGATTTGCGCATCGGTGAGTTCCTTGGTCAGGGCTTCGAAGGTCGCGTCCGTCAGCTTGGCGGTGTCGTGCAGCTCGTCGGCTGCGCGGAGCACCGTGCGGTCGAGGTCGCTCCACGACGGGTGGTCGGGGTCGGGTGTCGTTGTCGCGGTGAGCTGTTCGGGTGTGAACCCGGCTGCCGCGGCGAAAACGGTTGCGTGGACGCCCCACTCGTATTCCGCGCCACAACGGGCGCAGGTGCGGTGGATGACGAGTTCACGCAGGCGTGCCGGGACGGTTCCGTGGCCGAGGATGCCCGCGCCGAGTGGGCGCATGCGTGACGCCAGATCCGGGTGGCGCACCAGGGTCCGGAACAGGGCCAGTGGTTCCCCGCCCACCCCGGGTGGCATCCATTTGCCCAGCGTGGCCGCTGTCTCGGTGTCGTAGGGCGGTTGTACGGGGGTGATGCGTGGCTCGGTCATCGAATAGACTCCCGTCTCGAATTCCGAAGCAAACGGTAGTGCTTCGAAAACAGAAGCACAAGGAGGTGTGGTGGGCATCCCACGTCCGGGCGAACCGGTCCGCGGGTCGAGCACCGGTCAGCCGATCATGGTGTTGCTCGACCTGCTGGGACGGCGATGGGCCCTGCGCGTCATCTGGGAACTGCGTGGGGCAGCGCAGACATTCCGGCAGCTCCAGTCCAGTTGTGACGGCATGAGCTCGTCCGTGCTCAGCGCGCGGCTGGACGAACTGCGCGCCGCGGACGTCGTCGGCCTCGGCGCGTCCGGATACCACCTGACCGGCGAGGGCCGCGAACTACTCGCGCTCTTCGAGCCACTCGACGCTTGGGCACGCCGGTGGGCCGAACGGGATCACGGTTCGCCGTCGTAACGCGCCCGTGCGTCGTTGACCTCGTTGATGTGCACCTCGGCCCAGTCGCGGATCGCCGCGAGCGGAACGCCGAGGGTCTGCCCGAGACCGGTCAGCGTGTACTCCACTTTGGCCGGGACGGTGGGGTGCGTCGCGCGGGTGAGCAGGCCGTCGCGTTCGAGGCTGCGCAGCGTCTGGGTGAGCATCTTCTCGCTGATGCCGTCGATCGCGTGGCGGATTTCGCTGTAGCGCTTGGTCCCCGTCGACAGGCATCCGACGATCAACGCCGTCCACTTGTCGGCGATCCGGTCAAGGACCTGCCTCGACGGGCAGGGTGCGCTGTAGACGTCGGCTGGCCTGCCGTCGGGCAGCCAGGCCAGCACCCGGCCGGGTGTGCCCGGCCGGGGCCGTCGGGTGCGAGGTGCGGGCATGCCAGGACGTTATGCGATGTCCGGGCCGCTGGCCCAGGCACGCCGCAGTGCGGGCGGCAGCACCCGGCCGAAGACCTCGCCCGCGAAATGGCCGCCGGCGAGGACCGTGCGGCCGTCCGCCAGTTCGTCGAGCAGGCGCTTGCGTGTGTCGACTCCCGCGGCCGGGTCGACGTCGAACGCGAAGCTCCAGTGGCTTTCGGTGACCTGGACCTGGCAGTGCATGACGTCGCCGAGGATGACCACGCGCCGCTGGTCGTCGCCCGTCACCTCGATGCTGTTGTGCCCCGGTGTGTGCCCGGGGGTGGCGAGGACCCGGACACCGGGCGCGATGGTGTCGCCGTTGTCGACGAAGCCGATGACGTCCGCCAACGGCTGCTGCACGCCCTCCGGGTCCGGGCCGACGAGTTCGGCAGTGCCCCACCAGTGCGTCCACTCGGCCTTGCTGACCAGGTGCCTGGCGTTGGGGAAGGTCAGCCCGGCGCCCGCGGTCGTGGTCCAGCCGACGTGGTCGTGGTGCAGGTGGGTGTAGACGACCGTGTCGACGTCTCCGGGCGCCAGGTTTTCCGCCGCCAGCGCGTCGATCAGGCCACCGCCGCGGAACTCGGCCGTGTCGGGCAACGTGAACTCGACCGGGCCGAGCCCCAGGTCGACGAGCACGGCCCGGTCCGGAGTCCGGACGAGGAACGAGCCGATGCTGACCGGGAACCAGCCGCGCTCGTCGAGGTGGGCCGCGTGCGTGGCCCAGTCGCTGGACGGGAAGAAAACGGCGGGATTGAGCCAGGCGTGCCCGTCGGGAAGGTAGGTGACAGTGGTGTCGCCGATGCGGACCTGGGCGCGGGAAGCGGGCCGTGACATGACAGTCTCTCCTTTGTGGATAGTGGAACGGTTGTGCCGTCCACCCCGCCAACTCTGGGAGAGCAACACGCCAAAAGGAAGTACGCACTTGCAAGTGCGCCGCTAGGTCAGATCAGCCGGATCGGTGTTTCCGCCCGACAGCACCACGGCGACGCGTTCGCCCGGCTGGGGTGTGTACGCGCCGGACGTCAGCGCCGCCAGTGCCACGGCGGCGCCGTGCTCGACGACGATGCGCTTGTTCTCCCACAGCAGTTTGCGGGCGGCGAGGATGTCGCTCTCGTCCACCAGGACGGACTGCACGCCCGCGCGGGTGGCCACGTCGTAGGCGATCCGGCCGAGGAGGGTCGCGCCGAGTGAGTCCGCGGCGACACCGGAAACCTCGACTTCGACGGGCTTTCCGGCCGCCAGGGCGGCGCTGAACGTCGGGCACGCGGCCGGTTCGACGCCCACCACCCGCGCTTCGCCCCCGGTGGCCGCCGCGATGCCCGCCATCAACCCGCCTCCGCCGACCGCGACCAGGATCGTGTCCACCTGCCCGTCGGTCTGTTCCAGGATCTCGGTCCCCAGTGTGCCCTGGCCCGCGCAGATCTCCGGCTGGTCGTAGGCGTGGCAGAACAGGGCGCCGGTGTCCTCGGCGTATCGGATCGCCGCCTGGTAGGCGTCGTGGTATCTGGTTCCCACCTGGTCGATCTCGGCGCCCAGTTCGCGCAGCTTCCTCACCTTGACCGCGGGCGCTGTGCGCGGGACGACAACCCGGGCGCGGGTGCCGCAGTTCACCGCCGCGTACGCGACGCCCAGCGCCGCGTTGCCTCCGGACGCGGCGACCACGCCCGCGCCCGGAAGGACACCTTGCTCGGCCGCGGTGAGGATGCGGTTGAACGCGCCGCGGGTCTTGAACGACCCGGTGTGCTGCGCCAGTTCCAGTTTGAGGTACGTGGCGAACGGCTCGCCCTGCACGAGCGGTGTCGTCCTGATGCTGGCCTGGATGCGTCGCCGGGCCGCGGCGACGTCGGATGCGTCGATCACGTCACCAGCCTGGCAACCATCTGCCTTAAGCACCAGCTAGATCTACTATGGCTCGTTAAGCAACGCTTAACGTGAAGGGGACGCGCGTGCTGGACGTCAACCGGCTCGCCGTGCTGGTGCGGATCGCCCACCACGGCTCGATCACGGCCGCCGCCACCAGCCTGTCGATCACGCCCGCTGCCGTGTCCCAGCAGCTGGCCAAGCTCGAACGCGAGGTCGGGTGTCCCCTGGTCGACCGGCATCCACGCGGCGTGCGGCTGACCGCCGTGGGCGAGGCGCTGGCCGCGCACGCCGAAACGATCGTCGGGCAGGTGCGGGCCGCCGAGCAGCACGTGCAGGTCCTGCTCGGACAGCAACCGACGCAGCTCACCGTCGGCACGTTCGCCAGCGCCGGGCAGACGCTCGTGCCCCCGGCGCTGGCCAGATTCCGGCGCGAGTACCCCGATGTCGCGCTCGCGCTGCGGGATCTCGAACCACCGGACGGCTACGGGCTGGTGACCTCGCGGGAACTGGACCTGCTGATCACGCACAGCTACCCGGGTGGCACGATGCCGGACGCGCAGGGGCTGCGCCGGTTCCTCCTGCTGACCGACCCGCTGCGCCTGGCGCTGCCCGCGGACCACCCCTTGGCCGACCGGCAACGGATCGCGCTGAAGACCCTCGCTGATTACGAGTGGATCTCCGGAGGCCCGGGGATCCCGAACCGGGTGTGCCTGGAACACCTTGCACAGCAGGCGAAAGTGAACGTGCACGTCGCCTACGAGACGGCCGACTACCAGGTGACGCTCGCGCTCGTCGCCGCCGGGCTCGGGGTGGCGCTCGTGCCGTCGAGCCTGCTCGACGGACTCGGCGACCGCCGGATCGCCGTGCGCACGCTGACCGGCAGCCCGGTCGCCCGAGGCATCCACCTGGCGCACCACAGGCAACCCAATCCGCTGGCGCTCGCGATGATCGGGTTTCTGACGCGCAGCGGCAACCGCTAGGTTGCCGATCATGGACGACAGGACCGATCCCACCCTGATCACCACCAGCCCGAGCCGCGGCGAGGACCCGCAGCGGGTCGTCGACGTGTGGGCGCACAAGGCGATGCAGGCGGGGTGGCAGGTCGAGGTGGTGCCGGGCTTCGGGACCCCGTCACGCAAGCAGGCGATGACGACGCGCGGCATCCAGGACTACGGCCTGGTCGACGTCGAAGGGCTGCAGTACGTGGTGAAGTTCGGGCCGCGCTTCCGCGTGCCCCTGCACGAGGTCACGGAAACGGGCGCGGCGGTGGAGCGTCCGTTCCTCACCTACACCGCGTGGGCCGAGCCGGTGCTGGTCGAGGCCGATCTGGACGACTACATCTGAGCCCGGGTCAGCCGACGGCGGCCAAGCCGTTGTACCGGCCGAACCCACGGCGGAACGCCGGCTTGAAACCGTTGGCGCTGGCGAATCCGACCCGCGACGCCAGCACCGACACAGGCAGCCCGCACGACAGCGACTCGGGCCGCCGCGCGCATCCGCGCCGTGTTGCGCCAGCGCGTGAAGCTGAGCCCCGTGTCGGCGCGGAACGCTGGGCTGCCCAGTCCGTGTGCGGTGCGGTTGTCCTCGGGATGCGCCAGTAGCCACCGCCCGGCCGACGAGCGGTGGCGTTGGTGGCACAAAAAACCCACGCGCTCATCGGCTCTGTGCTGGACCTGGCCGTCTTGGACGACGCGACGGCCGAAGCGGGTCCGGGTGACCGGCTCGACGACGCGGTGGCAGCCGCGATCGTCGAAAGTGGCACGCACGACGAGTTGTCGGCCGCACACGGGCACGACAGCCGGCTGCGGCCGGGACGGCGGCGCGCGGGGGCGTCGGGAATCGTTTAGCAGCAAGCAAAACAAACTCCGAGTACGCCGGTTGCCGCAAACCGTTCACGCAAATGGCAAGAAGTTTTCCTGTTTCCCGCTGGTCGGGTGAACGTGTCCGGTTCTGTCAATGACAGTGATCATCCGATCCCCCTACGCTCCGGCACCGGATCGATCCACCTATTCCTATCCCCTGCCAGGGAAGGCGGATTCCCTTGTTCAGATCCAGGATCCGGGCTGCCGTGATCACGGCGCTGACAGGTGCCGCGCTGGCGGCACCGATCTTCGCCGCCGACGCCGCCGCTCCGGTCTCACCGGTCGACAACCACCGTGACCAACGCGAACGAGGCACGTCCCTCGCGGTCGACCTCGGTTCGTACGCCATTCCGCGGCCGGTCGCCTGCGACGGCGACGGGACCAGCGGCAAGCGGGTGCAGCTGGTCTACGCCTACGGCGAAGGCCAGACCAGTCGCCTGCAGCAGATCCGTGGAGCGTTCCAGAGTCAGGCGGCCGAGACCGACGACGCCTTCGTGGAGGCGTCCCGCCGGTTCGGCGGCCAGGTCAGGCACCTGCGCTGGGTGCACGACAGCTCATGCCGGGCGACAGTCGCCGAGGTGCGGGTTCCGTTCGCATCGCTCAACAACTGGTATGACTTGAACAACGAGCTGCGCGCCCGTGGTCACAACCGCGCCGACCGCAAGTACGTGGTGTGGGGCGAGGCCAACAACAACGGCGACACCGGGTGCGCCGCGATCGGCGGCAACGACGACCGGCCAGGCCCGGAGAACCGCAACAACACCGGGCCGCACTACGCCCAGCTCGGCCCTAACTGCTGGGTGGGCTGGGACTTCGTCGGCCACGAGTTCCTGCACACGGTCGGCGCCGTGCACGGCAGCGCCCCGCACGCCGCAGGCGGCGGCCACTGCTACGACGACGAGGACATCATGTGCTACGGCCCGGAGATCCAGAAGATCTGCCGTGGCGCACACGCGTTCATCATCGACTGCAACGGCGACGACTACTTCAACACCAACCCGCAGCCGGGCAACTACCTGACCAACCACTGGAACATCGCCAACAGCGAGTTCCTGATCAGGGGCGGCGCCAGCTACGGCGTGGGCGAGGTGGTGACCGCACTGGGGAACAAGTGCCTTGACGTCCAAAACGGACGGACGGTGAACGGTACCGTGATCCAGATCCGCGGCTGCGACGGCCTGAACTCGCAGCGGTGGGCGCGGGTCGGCAACACGCTCACGGCGCTGGGCAAGTGCCTCGACGTGGACGGCAGCGGCACGGCGAACGGCACCAGGATCCAGCTGTGGGACTGCAACGGCTCCGGCGCCCAGGTCTGGGAGGGCGTGGGTACCGGCACGCTGCGTAACCCGCAGTCGGGCCGTTGTGTCGACGTCCGCTACTCCGACCCGGCCGACGGCACTCCGGTGCACCTCTGGGACTGCCACACCGGCGACAACCAGCGCTGGCGTCTGCCCGCCTGACCGGTAAGGGCGGTGGGTGGGTCGTCGCCCGGCCCACCCACCGCCGTCGAAACGAAGATCCAGCATGGACAGTCGGGCCGCCCGCTCCTATAGTTACTCACGAGTAGCACTTGCAACCGAGCGGGTGAGGACAATGGCCTGGTTCCGGTCGACGCCGGTCGCCGACGAGAGCGTGTTCACCACCTCGTCGCACGTCTACAGCTACACGATGCACCTCAAGGCCGACGCCGACGAGGTCTGGGCAGGTCTGACCGCTGACCGCCCGCTGGCGTGGTGCGGCCCGATCTCCGTGCACTACACCTCGGCCCGGCCGTTCGGGGTGGGCACCACACGCGAGGTACGCGCCCTGGGCATCACCCTGCGTGAGCGCTTCTTCATCTGGGACGAGAACCAGCGCAGGCACGCGTTCACCGTCGAGCAGGCCAACGTGCCTGGACTCGGCACACTCGCCGAGGACTACCAGGTCGACCCGGTCGACGGCGGTTCGCGGTTCCTGTGGCGGTTCGCCCTCAACGGCGCGCCCCGGTTGTCAGCCGGGATGAGGATCATCGCGCCGGTCCAGCGGAAGGTCGTGTTCGACCGGCTGATCCGCGACACCGAACGGCACTTCGGCACGCTGCGCGCCACCGAAGCCGCGTGACCGGCCGCTGAGTCCGTATCGGGGACTGTGGGCTCGCTGTGACGCGCCGGTGACAACCGCCTAGCCAGGGCCTGGACCGCTCGAGTCCACCAAGGAGAGTTCACCCTTGCCGCTTTCCCTGTCCCGCCTTGGCTTTCTGCTGATCGGTTGCCTGACAGCCGCACTGGCTCCGGCCGGCACCGCGCACGCAGGTGAACGCGTGGTGATCCCGGTCACCGGTGGCGTCGCCGAGATCCGGCCTGCCGGGCTCGCGATCACCTTCGTCACCCCCGGGCAGCGCATGATCGCGTCGGCGCCGTCCGCCGACCTGACCAGGCCGGGAAAGGTGACCAGGAACGGGCGCTCGGCCCAGTGGTCGTGCCCGGACCGTGGCCTCACGGCGTCCGCGGACGTGGAACGCGGACGGTTGCGGATCACGCTTTCCTCGTCCCTGGACGAAAACTGACCTGGCCGGTCAGCGGCACCGACCCGGCGGCCGGGAGCACGCTTTCCCGCGTGGCGAAGGCCTACTGGCGTACAGCCACGGGTCGCTCACGCCGGTCAGCGATCACTGTGGGACTCGCAGAAGGACACCCGGACCTGGGGGCCGTACTACCCGCAGCGGCGACCTGGGTTCTCTCGGCGGCACCGAATCCGACACCGAATCCGACACCGAACTGGCGGAACTGGCGGAGCTGCGACGGTTCTTCGCCCCGCTGCACAACGCCGAACCGATGACCGGTTTCACCAGGGACGGTTCGGTGCAGCGCAGCACGTACGGCAAGCGCCTGACCATGACCGCCGACTTCGGCGACCAGCCTGCCGCCGGCGTGCCCGCCGGATGCGTGCGGGCGGAAACTCGCGGGGACCGGACCGACGACGTTGTGCCCGTGAGGGGCGTCATCCCGTCGATCGAATACGTGTACGGGCCCAGCCGAGTGCGACCGTCGCCGTCAGGCTGATCGCCGCGGACAGCGCCGCGAGCATCGGTTGGCCGTCGCCGCGGAACACGCCGGTCGTGACGGCCAGGACGTGGATCGAGCCGAACACCACGATCAGCCCCACCAGAGCGGTCGCCGCTCCCGCGGTGACCTCCCGGGATCGCGGAGTGCCACGCGCCGAACCGATCAATCCGGCGGCCAGCAAGGCACCGGACACGGCCAGGTAGCCGTACCAGCTCAACGTGCCGATGGCGATGTACATCTCGTCGCCGTGCCGGGCCCCGTTCACGTCCGGCCGGACGAACAACCCGGTCACGGGCGTCGCCAATGCGCCGAACACCAGCAGTACCAGGACCATGGCGGCGGATGCTACCGGCTTTCCCCACGCCACAGCGGAGGTTCTGGCACGCCGGACCAAGTCACGGGCCGCTTCCGGCCAGTCGGGGAACCCGAAGGCGAGCCCGGCTCCGAGCAGGCGGCCTGGCACGACCCTGCGGCTCTTGAGCAGCAGTTCGGTGTCGGAGCGCACGACGAACGCCGCCAGTTCCGCCATCCACTTCGTGGCGGGCAGCCCAAGCGGAATCCCGCACTCGGCACGCAGCACACGGATGAAGTCCCTGCACGGCAGCGGATTGGGGGCGGCCAGGGTGACCGGGCCGCCGGTGTCCTCGCGGTCCAGCAGGAACTCCACCGAGCGGACCATGTCGTGGCCGTGGATCCAGGACATGTACTGGGCACCTCCGGCGACCGGGCCGCCGAGGCCGAACAGGACCATGCGGCGCACCATGTCGAACGCTCCACCGCGGTCAGGGTTCATCACCATCGCCGTCCTCAGCGCGACCTTGCGCGTGTGCGATGTGTCGGTGTCCTGTTGCGCCTTCTCCCACGCCTTGGCGATGTCCACGCTGTAGGCCCGGTGACCGGGAACATCGTTTTCCTTGCCACCGATGACTCCCGTCGCCTCGTCGTGGGGGGACGTCCAGGCTGTGGGCGTAGATCGTGGCGGTGCTCATCCGCAACCACACTCGCGGTGGCGCGGCGGCGCGCTGGATCGCCTCGCCGACCACGCGGGCGGAGTCCACGCGGGAGTCCATCATCGCCCGCAGGTTGGGGCCGTTGTAGCGGCAGTTGACGCCGCGACCGGCGAGGTTGATCACCGCGTCGCAGCCGTCGATCTCGTCGGTCCAGACCCCAAGTGCGCGGCCGTCCCACTGAACGGAACGAATTCCGGACGGCCGGCCACGGCTCAGCACCACCACGTCGTGCCCCGCCGCCGTCAGCGCACGACTCAGCAACCGGCCGATGTGCCCAGTCCCGCCCGGTATCACGATCTTCACCGAACTCCCCCTCCTGTGAGCAGTCGCTCAAACACGACTCCAACCCTGTTTGAGCAATCGCTCAAACAGGCAATCGGCTCCCGATGGGACTGTTCGGCCTAACTTTGGCTTGAACTGAGCATACTTTCGTTGACTGAATACAAAAGTATTCGTACGTTCCCTGGACAGCACGTGGAGAACCCTGCCTCTGTCCGCAAGGAGCAAAGATGCTTCTAGCTGTCCACGAACGATGCCGCCAGTCGCTCGTCGCCGCGGTCGTCCTGTTCACGTTCCTGTCCGCCATCGTGACCGTCCCCGCGCACGCGGCGATCCCGCCGCAGCAGCCAGGCGTCACCCTTCGTGTGTTCGACATCCAGACCGACCTCGACAAGCTCTGCACCGTCAAGGCCGGGCAGACCCCCAACGTCGACAAGCTCATGCCCGTGATCGACTGGTCGGGCACGGCCGACTTCGGGGTCAACGACCGGTTCGTGTCGGAGGTGACCGGCAACATCGACGTCGCCGCCGCTGGCACGTACCAGTTCCGGCTGACCAGCGACGACGGGTCGCGGCTGAGCATCGACAACCAGCTCGTGATCAACCACGACGGGTTGCACGGCGCCACGCCGGTCACCGGTTCGGTCCAGCTCGGCACCGGCTACCACTCGCTGCGGATCGAGCACTTCGACAACCTCTACGACCAGCAGATCACGCTGGAGTGGCAGCCCCCGAACGCGCCGGCGTTCGTCGTCGTGCCGAACTCGGTGCTCAGCACCGACGCCGACGTCGTGCGGGTGACGTCACCGGGACGCAAGGAGTGCGAAGGCGTCGCCGACTCACCCGGCGACGGCCTGCCGTTGACCTCCGTACACCCCGGCTACACGCTGACCAGCCTGCGCCCCAACGGTTTCCAGCCACAGGTCACCGGCATGGACTGGCTGCCCGACGGCAGGCTCGCGATCGCCACGTGGGGCGGCTCGAACAACGTGCTCGGCGAGGTCTACCTGATGAGCAACGTCGCGGGCAACACGGACCCGTCACGGGTCCAGGCGCAGCGCGTCGCGAGCGGCTTGAAAGAGCCGATGGGGATCAAGTACGTCGACGGCAAGCTGTACGTCTCCGAGAAGACGCGGTTGGTCGAGCTGAACGACACGAACGGCGACGGGGTCACCGACGACTACCGGACCGTTGCCACGTGGCCGTTCGGCGGCAACTTCCACGAGTTCGCGTTCGGCCTGCTGTACGAGGACGGCCACTTCTACGCCAACCTGTCGGTGTCGATCAACTACGGCGGCGCAACGACCGACCCGCAGCCCGCGCCCAACCGCGGCACCACCATCAAGGTGAACAAGGCCACCGGGCAGGTGTCGTACGTCGCGGGCGGCCTGCGGACGCCGCACGGCATCGGCTGGGGCCCGGAAGGCGACATCTTCGTCACCGACAACCAGGGCGGCTGGCTGCCCGCGAACAAGCTCGTGCGGGTCAAGCAGGACCGGTTCTTCAACCACTACATGAACCCGGCGGGCCCGTACGACGCGCAACCGGTCACCGAACCCGTGCTGTGGTTGCCGCACAACGAGATCGCCAACTCGCCGAGCAACCCGATCACGCTGACGACCGGTCCGTTCGCCGGGCAGATGGTCTACGGCGACGTCACCTACGGCGGCATCCAGCGCGCGTTCCTGGAGAAGGTCAACGGCGAGTACCAGGGCGCTGTCTTCCGGATGACCCAAGGTCTCGAGTCGGGTGTCAGCCGGATCAGCCTCGGTCCGGACGGCGCGATCTACACCGGCGGCATCGACGGCGGCGGGAACTGGGGCCAGCCGGGCAAACTGGCCTACGGCCTGCAGAAGCTGACGCCCAACGGCACCAGCACGTTCGACATCCTGGCGATGCGCGCCGTCCAGGGCGGGTTCGAATTCGAGTACACGCAGCCCTTGTCGGCCGAGACCGTGCAGAACCTCGCGGCGAAGTACCGGGTGTCGCAGTGGCGTTACAAGCCGACGCCCGCGTACGGCGGCCCGAAGATCGACGAGCAGACGCTCGGCGTGACGAGCGCGTCGGTGTCCGCCGACCGCAAGAAGGTCACCTTGCAGATCAAGGGTTTGCAGGCGGGACGCGTGGTGCACGTCCGTTCGCCGCGGCCGTTCACCTCGGCGTCCGGCACGACGTTGTGGAGCACCCAGGCGTGGTACACGCTCAACTCCTTGGTCGGCGGCCCAGCGGCCAGCGTGACCTACGAGGCCGAGCGAGCCACGTTGAGCGGTGGCGCGGGCGTCAACACCAACCACACAGGCTACGAGGGCACCGGTTTCGTCGACGGCTACTGGAACAAGGGTGCCGGCACGACGTTCTCCGTGAACGCACCAACGGCCGGGTCGTACAACGTCGCCCTGCGTTACTCCAACGGCCCGGATCCGAGTCCCGGCGCCAAGACCGTCAGCGTCCACGTCAACGGGGCGAAAGTCCGGCAAACCCGCCTGGCCAGCACGGTCACGTGGGATAACTGGGCGTCCCAGCCGGAGGCGTTGACGCTCAAAGCCGGCGCCAACTCGATCGCGTACAAGTTCGACGACGGCGACATCGGCAACGTCAACTTCGACAACATCACGGTCACCGCGGCCCAGCGGATCCAGTTGTTCAACGGCAGCAACCTGAACGCGTGGGAACTGCGCTCAGGCGGGACGGCTCCGTGGCCGGTCGCCGGTGGCTCGACGGAAACCCTCGGCGGGGACATCCGGACCAAGCAGAAGTTCGGCGACTTCAAGCTGCACGTCGAATGGTACGAACCGCGGTACCCGTCGAACGTGACCGGCCAGGCCCGCGGCAACAGCGGCATCTACCTGCAGGACCGCTACGAACTGCAAGTGCTGGACTCGTTCGGCGACACCACGCTCGCCAACGACGAGGCAGGCGCGATCTACCAGAAGAAAGCGCCGGACATCAACGCAGCGACTGCGCCGTTGACCTGGCAGACCTACGACGTCACGTTCCGGGCGGCCCGTTTCGACTCGTCCGGCAACAAGACTGACAACGCCCGTGTGACCGTCGTGTGGAACGGCAGGACAATCCACAACAACGTCGAGATCAACGGCCCGACGGGCGCGGGCGACCCGGAGAACACCGCACCGGGCTCCATCCGCCTGCAGGACCACGGCGACCCCGGCGAGAACCCCAGGTACCGCAACATCTGGATCGAACCGATCGCCTGACGCACAACGGGTGCGGGGCTCCCGGCGGGAGCCCCGCACCCGTGTCAGGCCTGCCAGCCACCTTCAGCGGCAGTGGACTCGGCGAACTCGGCGAACGTCCGGGCGGGACGGCCGAGTGCACGGGGTACACCGTCGGACACGTGCTCGTCCTTGCCGTCCCGCAGTGCGATGATGATCTCGGCGAACGCCTCGGCTTCCACCGGCGGCAGCCCCTGCTGCACGAGTTCGGCGACGTACTCGTCCACCGGCAACGGGACGTAGCGGATCGCGCGGCCACTGGCTTCGGCGATCGTGGCGACCGCTTCGGCCAGCGTCACCGCGCGCGGGCCGGACAGTTCGTAGATCTGGCCCGAGTGCCGGTCTTCGGTCAGGGCGGCGACGACCACCGCGGCGATGTCCTGCGCGTCGACGAAGGACGCGGCGCCGTCACCGCCGGGGAGCCGCAACTCGCCGGCGCGGATGGCGTCGGCGAAGAACCCCTCGTTGAAGTTCTGCGCGAACCACCCCGGCCTGCTGATCGTCCACTCCAGACCGCTCTGCCGGACCGCGGCCTCGCTGTCGGCCATGGCCGCCGCCATCCCGGTGGGGTCCTTGGCGTAGTCCGGGTTGTCGATGCCCCGGCCGGACGCCAGCACCAGCCTGCGTACCCCGTGCCGCACGGCCCGCTCGACGAACGGGCGAACCAGTCTCGTGCCGTCCAGCTGCACGATGTAGACGGACTGCGCGCCCGCCAGTGCCGCGTCCCAGGTGCCGGAGTCGTTCCAGTCGAAGACGTGTTCGCCGGTTCGTGCCGCCGCGCGTACCGGCAGCCCTTTGGCCCGCAACTGGCGGACGACACGGCTGCCGGACTTGCCGGTCGCCCCCGTGACAAGAATCGGTTGTTCTGACATGCCCCCAGTCAACCGGCGCGAATCGAGACGATCCATGGCTGGGAAGCTCCGCTTGATGCCTGTGCGTCTAAACTGGGGTCATGGACGCCGTGTCGGAGCTGTTGGCGGACGTACGCGCGCATGGCGCGGTGTTCCAGCAGGCGGTCGTGAGCCCGCCGTGGGCCCTGCGGATGTCGAGCGGCGCCCCGCTGACGCTGGCAATGCCGCTGCAGGGCCACGTGTGGATCGTCCCCGACGATCACGAGCCGGTCCGCATCGGACGCGGTGACATCGCCGTTGTCCGCGGCGACGTGCCGTACACAGTGGCCGACGACCCCACGACCGCGCCCACCCGCGTGATAACCAGCGACGACTACTGCGTGGATACCTGCGGAACGCCGGCGAAGGGCGCCTCGGTGCTGGTGAGCGGGGCGTTCGAACGCCGGGGAGATCTCAGCGAACGCCTGCTGCACGCCTTGCCGGCGGTGCTGGTGGTCCCGGCCGCCGACAGCCCATACCCGTCGGTGGAGACGGTGGCGGAGGAGATCGCCCGCGACCGCCCGGGACAGCAGCTGGTGCTGGACCGGCTGCTGGATCTGATGCTGGTGTCAGCGCTGCGCAGCTGGTTCGACGCCCCGGACACCGACGCTCCGGCGTGGTGCCGCGCGATGGACGATCCGCTGGTGGGCCGGGCGTTGCGCCTGCTGCACGACAACCCGGCGCACGCGTGGACAGTGGCGGACCTCGCCGCCAAGGTGGGTGTGTCGCGGGCCGGGCTCGCTCGTCGGTTCACCGCGCTGGTGGGCGAGTCACCGATGGCCTACCTCACGGGCTGGCGCATCACCCTCGCCGCCGACCTCCTCCGGCGGACGAACCAGACCGTGAGCACGATCGCCCGAAAGGTGGGTTACGCCAATGCTTTCGCTTTGAGCGTGGCCTTCAAGCGGTTGCGTGGCACCAGACCGAGCGACTACCGCAACGAGCGATAGGGCTTGCGGGGGCACGCGGTGGCGGCACATCAGGACTTCGCCGTCGCCGTGGCGGGTTCCCAGGCGAACCCGTCCGGGTCGGTGCAGGTCGCCGTGACGCCGCCGAGCACGATCCGGTGTGATCCTGCGCCGTCCGGCGTGACACCGGCCACCTTGGCCAGTGCTTTGCGCCGGTACAGCGACAGCTTGAACAGGCTCGACTCGGCGGCGAACTCGACGTACATCCGGCCGAAGCTCTTGGCGACGCCGAATCCCTGGCCGGTGTAGAACTGCTTGCTGGCGGCCACGTCGTCGACGCCGAGCAGGAGCACGACGGAGTCGATCTCGCCGGTGGCGGGGCCGGTGTCCTTCTTGGTGGAGGTCACGATCTGCCAGATCGTGCCGTCCGGGGCCTGGACGACGCCGCCGTAGCCCCACAGCGACTTCGCGGCGGGCTTGAGAGCCGTCGCCCCGGCTTTGAGCGCGGAGGCGAACAACCCGTTGACGTCAGCCGGTTGGGAGACGACGAGCGACAGGGTGAATCCGCGGAAACCGCTGCTCGGTTCCCGCGACTCCCGCAGGCCCAACCGGGCGCCCAGCCCCAAGGCGGCGGCGTGGAAGCGTTGGGCGGCCGGGAGGTCGGCCACCTCGATGGTGATCGCGTCGATGGAGGTCATGGCTCCGACGTTAGGCGCGGCGCGCCGACCGGTGCTTCTCGATTCCTGACCGGTCGTCAGCCGCGCAGGGACCGCTGCGCCCACTGCTCGAAGCTGGTGAGCGGGAGGCCGAGGTCTGCCGCGTACCGCGGGCGAGCGGGTTGCCCGACGACGTTGAGCCACTCGTGGCTGGCGCCCATCGGCGGCATCCCGGCGGCGAGGGCCTCCTGCTCGGTCATGTCCGGCGCGGACAACCGCGCGCCCAGGGCGCGGGACAGGATTTCGGCGATCTCGGTCATCGGCAGGTAGTCACCGGCGAGTTCCAGCTCGATCCCGTGGAACCGGTCCGGCTCGGCGATGGCGGCCGCAGCGGCGGTGCCGATGTCCTCGACCGCGACCACGGACAGCCGGGTGTCCGGTTTCACGACGCTCACCAGCCCGCCCTCGACGCCGCGGGGAAACAGGAAGGCCATGGACGGCAGGAAGTTCTCCATGAAGAAGCCCGGCTTGAGCAGTGTCCACCGCGGGAAGCCGGCGGCACGGAGGTGGTCCTGGATGGCCTTCTTGGCGTTGAGCGTCGGCGCCATCTCCGGCCAGCGCCCCTCAGCCCACCCCGGCGCGCCACTGTGCTGACCCGCCCCGGAAACGGACGTGTGCACGAACTGCGGCACCCCAGCAACCCTCGCCCCCTCGATGAGGTTCACGCCCTGAGCCACCTCACCGTCGAAGTCGAAGCCATCCCGTGACACCCCGGGCATCTGGACAGAGAAGACCGCACGGACACCCTCGGCGGCCCGGATCACCGAATCGCGATCGTGCAGGTCACCCTTGACCAGCTCAACGCCGAGAGACTCAGCCTTGGCCGGATCACGCACAAGGGCACGAACAGGCACACCCGCGGCCCGCAACGCACGAACGGTGGCGCCACCCTGCCGACCGGTGGCACCGGTGACCAGAACAGGCGCGGAATCTGGGGACATGACAACTCCTCAACTAAGTGGCGGGGTCCGCCGTTTACCGGGAGCTACAATATGGCGGGCCCCGCCACTTAGCAACCCCCGAGGTGACGCCATGGCTGACCGGCAGCGCGCAGACGCACGCCGCAACTACGAACTCATCCTCGCCGTGGCCGCGGAAGAAGTCGCCGCCCACGGCGCGGCGGCGTCACTGGAACAGATCGCACGCGTAGCGGGAGTCGGCTCAGCGACGGTGCGCCGCCACTTCCCAACCCGCCGCGCACTGCTGGAAGCGGTGTCGAAGGAACGAATAGAGGCCCTGACAGCCCGCGCCCAGGACCTGGCAGCCAAGGACGACAGCCGAGCCGCGTTGCTGCAATGGCTGAGCGAACTCGTCACCTACTGCGTGAAAGCCCGGGGCTTCGCAGCAGTGCTGGCCTACGACGGCGCAGAAATCGGGAACGTACACGAGAATTCCTGCTCGGCAGCCATGGAAGAGGCAGCAAGCCCCCTCCTGCACCGCGCCGTGCAGGACGGGTCGGTGACGACAGGCGTCACCGTGACGGACCTGATCACACTCGTCGTCGGCATCGTCCTGGCCACGGAGCACTACCCAGACCCAGCAGCCGAGGCCCACAGACTGTTCGAGATAGCCGTGACCGGCCTGAGCCCCGACAGTGAGCCGACCGGCTGACACCCCCACCACCGCGAACCACGCACCACACAAAGGTGCACCACAGAGAACAGCACCACCACAACAGCCGGGAAAACACCCAACCAACGGCCCGCAAGCGCAGGCCAACCCACAATGCCGAGCGCACAAGCCCAGAACCGGTCCCAAACGACTCGCGCGCAAACCAGCCACAACGGCAAGCACAGGCCAAGCCCCAGCGGCAAGGGCGCAAGCGCAAGGAGCGCCCACGCATCCAACAACACCCAGAAAGGATCCAGAGCACGGGAAACGAAGGACACCGACAACCCCTCCTGCCCAGAGGTCAGCCCCTCGGCGAGGGAAAAGTCCCATTCCGTGCAAAAAATCAAAGATCCCGAATATGCAGCAAAGACCTGACGCCCAACAGACGACGCGTCTCGTTGCTCATCAAAGCATCCACAACCACGGCAGCGCCAAGCCAAGTAGCTTCAGCATCGTGCACAAGCGACCGGACACCGGATACCTGCCCACCCGTGGTGATCCAGTCGTCAACAACGAGCACCCGATCCGCGGGACCCACCAGGCGTTTGCGGAAAGCAAGAGTCCGGTGACGGTTGCTGTAGTCGGGCGGGCTTCGCCGTTCGCGCCATGCGTCGCTGTCGACCACTTGCTCCCGGCGTTTGCGCACTTCGACGAAGCCGATGCCGAGGTCGACCGCGACGAGGGGACCCAGTAGGCAACCGCTGGACTCGACGCCGAGCACGACTGTCGGCTGCCCGTCGCGGAACAGCGAGGCGAGAGCCGGGCCGAGCGAGCGCAGCAGCGTGGGGCTGCGCCACCAGCTCGTCATGTCGGCGTACCAGCTCTCGTCCGTGCGGTCGCTGTGCCAGAAGAACACGCGGCGCAGCCGATCCCGTACTTCGGAGGTGACGTCGGGTTCGGTGCGCATCCGTCGATGATCCCGGTGCAGGCACGTGCACGCACCTGGTTATGAATTTACTTCGTTAGGAGTCTTGCCGAAACTTCTTCACCCCGGCACAGTGCGTTGCATGATCGGACGCCTGCTCACCGCCGTGCTGGCACTGTCCCTCCTCGCTGTACCGCCTGCCGCCGGAGCGGACCACGTGCCCGTTGTGCCGCTGGTGCCCGGCAAGGTCATGACGGTGCCGGGGTGGCGGATGCAGTCTTCTGCCGTGGCTACGCAGGGTGGGGCTGAGGTTTCCGGTGCGAGATTCGGTGACCGGTCCTGGTACGCGGTCCCCGCGAGGTCGACGGTGATGGCCGGGCTGGTCGTCAACCGGAAGTACCCGGACCTGAACTACTCGACCACCCTGCGCGACGCGGTCAACCCCGTCGATTTCGCCGTCCCCTGGTGGTACCGGCACGAGTTCGCGGCGGCACCCGTACCGGGCAGGCACACGTTCCTGCGGTTGACCGGCGGCGTCATCGCACGCGGTGAACTCTGGGTCAACGGCACGATGATCGCGGGCACGGACCGCGTCGCCGGTGCCTATCCGCGGTACGAGTTCGACGTCACCGCTCTGCTCAAGCACGGCCGCAACGCGATCGCGATCAAGGCGATGCCCGCTGACCCGTTCCGCGACCTCACGGTCAGCTTCCTGGACTGGAGCCCACCCGCTCCGGACAACAACATGGGCGTCTGGCGTGACGTCCGAGTGGCCACCACCGGCCCGGTCTCGGTGTCCGACGCCCGTGTGCTGACCGCGCTGGATCTGCCAGGTCTACGGTCCGCGACGCTCACGGTCAAAGCCGAACTGCGCAACAACACCGAGCACCCAGTCACCACCGTACTGACCGGCAGCGCGAGCAATCGTCCGCTGTACCACATAGTTTCGCTCGCGCCACGGCACACGCAAACCGTCACCTTCCCCGCCATCACCGTGCACGAACCGAAGCTGTGGTGGCCCGCGCAGTTCGGCGACCAGCCGCTGCACCGGCTCGACCTCACCGCGTGGACCTCGCACGGCTTGTCCGACCGCGCGGAAAGCAGCTTCGGCATCCGTGACGTCCGGTCCGAGCTGAACTCCACGGGCGCACGGCAGTTCTACGTCAACGGCAAGCCATTCGGTGTCCGCGGCGGCGGCTGGGCCTCGGACCTCTACCTGCGCGCCCAGCCCGACCGGCTCGCCGCCGAACTCCGGCACGCCCGTGACCTCGGCCTGAACACCCTCCGCCTGGAGGGCAAGCAGGAGGACCACGAACTGTTCGAACTCGCCGACCGGCTGGGCATCATGCTGCTCCCCGGCTGGGAGTGCTGCACGAAGTGGGAGAAGTACAGCGGGTGGACCGATGAGGACTACCGCGTCGCCGGTGAGTCCACATCTGCCGAGGCCAAGCGGATGGTCAACCACCCCAGTGTGCTCGGTTTCCTCATCGGCAGCGACAACGCGGCGACCGCCCGCGTCGAACAGGCCTACCTGGACGCGTTGCGAGGCGCGGACTTCCCGGCGCCGATCATCCCGTCCGCCGCCGCGAAGACCACGCCTGTGCTCGGCAAGTCCGGGATGAAGATGGACGGGCCGTACTGGTGGATCCCGCCGAACTACTGGTACCAGGACAAACTCGGTGGCGCCGCCGGGTTCGCCTCCGAGGTCGGCTCCGGCCCCGCCATCCCGGAGCTGGACACGTTGTCGCGTTACCTGTCGCCGCAGGAGATCGACGACCTGTGGCGCGACCCGGACAAGCCGCAGTACCACCTTGCCAAGAAGGAAGTGTTCGCCAAGCTGACCGTGTTCTCGGCTGCTCTCACGCAGCGCTACGGCGCGCCGAAGGACTTGCGCGACTTCCTGCGCAAGGCCCAGTTGGCCAACTACGAGGCCAACCGCGCCCAGTTCGAGGCGTACGGCCGGGACTTCGCCGACCCGGTCAACCCCGCGACTGGCGTGATCTACTGGATGGTCAACAACGCGTGGCCCACGCTCTACTGGCACTTGTGGAGCTACGACCTGGCGTCGGCGGGTTCGTTCTTCGGCGCCAAGAAAGCGTTGCGGCCCTTGCACGTCCAGTACTCGTACGACGACCGGTCGGTGGTCCTCGCCAACACGGGCCTCGCCGCGGTGCCAGGTCTCACCGTGCGCGCCACGGCCTTCGCGCTGGACGGCCGTGTGATATCGGACAAGTCCGCTGCCGTCACGGCAGACGCCAACACCGCCCGGCGAGTGCTGGACGTGCCCAAGCCGGACGTGTCAGGGACGTATCTGGTGCGGTTGCTGCTGCAGGACGCCGCGGGCCGTGAGGTGGACCGCAACATCTACTGGTTGTCCACGTCGGACGATGTGCTCGATTTTCCGAAGTCCACGTGGTGGTACACGCCCACCACCGCGCACGCCGACCTCACGGGCCTGCAGAACCTGCCACCGGCACAGGTGAGCAAGTCGGTCACCTACCAGCGTGACGGCTTGGATGTGGTGCTGCGCAACGATTCTTCGACGGTCGCGCTGTCCGTCCGGGCTGATCTGCGCACGGCTCCCGGTGGCGCGCAGGTCCTGCCGGTCAGCTGGTCGGACAACTACGTGACGCTGTGGCCGGGCGAGTCCGTCACGCTGCACGCGTCGTACCAGGGTGCACGGCGGCCGCACGTCGAGATCAGCGGGTTCAACGTCTAGGCCTGGGGGCCAGCCCCCGGGCCCGCACTGGGGGTCGCCCGGTTCCCCGGTGCGCGGGCGGTCAGCAGACTCCGGCGTATGACGATCAACGCCACACGACTGATCGCGGCCGGTGCCGCGTTGTGCCTCCTGACCAGCGCTGTACCGGCCTGGGCGGGCAGTACGAGCCGGGTGGACGGCGTGTGGCTGACCGACGGCTACGGCTTGGTCACCGAGGTCGCCGACGGCCACGCGCAGTCGTACGAGATCACGCGGATCAGCTGCGTGAAGGGCCTGGATTCGGCGCAGACCGGCCCGGACCGGTTCGCGAACAAGGACTTCGAGTTCACCCTGCGCGCCGACCGGCGCGGGCAACGCGCGACGCAACAGATCGACAGCTCGGTCGGCGAACGGCACCTGCGGCGGCTGCCCGCCCTCCCGGCGCAGTGCCGACGGCCCGCTCCCACCGACCGGCTCACGGCATTCGACGTGTTCTGGACGACCTTCGCGGAGAACTACCCGTTCTTCGCAGCCAAGAACGTGGACTGGCTGGCTGTCCGCGACCAGTACCGGCCGAAAGTCAGCCAGGACACGACCGACGACCAGTTCTTCGACGTGCTCGCCGCGATGGTCCGGCCGCTCGGGGACGCACACGTCATGCTGCGCGGCGGCGAGCGGTCATTCGTTGCGCTGCGGCCGGGCACGACGTTGCCGACACCGGACGAGGAACGCGAGGTGCGGTCGTTCATCGTGCGGCGTGACCTCGGTGGCACGCCGTTGCGGGAGTTCGGGCGCGGCCGGATCGGCTACGCGGAACTCCCCGGGCGCATCGGGTACCTGCGGCTGATCGCGTTCACCGGATACACCGGCAAGGGCTTCGCCGCTGACGCAGCGGAACTCGACCGGGCGCTGGACGCTGTCCTTCCCACGGGCAAAACCACTGGACCGCGGGCACTTCGTGGGCTGATCATCGATGTCCGGATCAACGGCGGCGGTGACGACCCGCTCGGCGTCCAGATCGCGCGCCGCCTGACCGGCCGCCCGTACCTGGCGTACACCAAGCAGGTCCGCAACGACAGCCGCCGCCAACCGCTGTGGGTGCACCCGGGGCCGGCGGTCTACACCGGACCGGTCGCCGTGCTGACCGGTGGTTCGACGTTCAGCGCCGGCGAGACGTTCGCCCAGGCACTGATCGGCCGGACGCCGAGCCCGGTGCGGATCGGCGAGAACACGCAGGGCGTGTTCTCCGACAAGCTGGAGCGGACGCTGCCCAACGGCTGGTCGTTCACGCTGCCCAACGAGGAGTACCTGACCCGCACCGGCGGCACCTTCGACGGCACCGGCATTCCGCCGCACGTCAGGACGCCGGTTTTCACCAGGGAGGAGTTCGCCGCCGACCGCGACTCCGCGTTCGACCGGGCGGTCACGCTCCTGCGGTAGTGCGGCCGTGGCACGATGCGCGCGGGGCTACGGACCGTACTCAACGCGGCACCTGACATCGAAGTCGCCGGGGAGGCCGGTAACGGCGCTGGCCGGCACGGCACAGTTCAGCCACAGCGGACCGGTGGCGGGACACAGCCTCGTGGCGGCGGTAGCGGACTGGGCATCGTGGTATGCGGGAACGGGCCGCGTTGCCCGGCGGCAGCCTGCGGGCCGGTCCCGGCGAATGTCCTGGGTGGACAGTCCAGGCGGACCTGCCACGAGGTTGCGCGGCGAGAGCGCGGAACGCGTCCCTGATCTCGGAAACCAGGAGATCCGGCTGTTCCAGGCCGGGGAAATGCCCGCCGCGGTCCAGTTCGTGCCACGACCGGAGATCGAGGTAGCGGCGCTCGGCCCAGCGGCGCGCGGTCGGCCACGGATCAGCCGGGAACAGCGAACAAGCGGTGGGCACGGTGACTGGCTGCGCGTTCTCGTCCTCGGCGGTGCGCGGCATCCACCGCATCGCCTCCCAGTACCACCGGGAGCTGGACGCGCCCGTCCCGGTCAGCCAGTACAGCGCGATGTTGTCCACTCGCTGCGCCACGCTGAGACCGTCGGAGTAGGCGGCGAACTTCTCGCCGAGCCACGCGGCCAGACCGGCGGGCGAGTCGAGCAGCGAGTAGCCGATCGTCTGCGGGCGCGTGCCCATCAGCATCCCGAAGCCGTAGCCGTCCATCAGGTGCAGGTCACGCTTGGCCAGCACGCGCTGTTCCGCCGGATCCGGAGAGATCCGGTCCGCCGGCAGCGGTGACGCGAGCGGCATGGTCAGGTGCAGGCCCACGACCCGCTCCGGAACGACACGAGCCAGCTCCGTGCTCACGCAAGCGCCCCAGTTCCCCGCCGTGCGCACCGAACCGGTCGTAGCCGAGCAGTGTCATCAGCTCGGCCCATGCCCCCGCGGTGCGACCGGGATGCCAGCCCTGTTCGTCCGGCCGGTCGCTGAAACCGAAGCCAGGCAACGACGGGACGACCACGTGGAAGGCGTCCCGTGCGGAACCGCCGTGGGCGACCGGATCGGTGAGCGGCCCGAGCGGGTTCTCGAACTCCAGCACCGAACCGGGCCAGCCGTGTGTCAGCAGCAGCGGCAACGCCGTGGGTTCGGGCGAGCGTACGTGCCAGAACGCGATACGCAGCCCGTCGAGGCGTACCCGGTACTGCGGGATCGCGTTCCACTGGGCTTGCCTTGCGCGCCAGTCGTGCTCTCGCCACGCGTCCAGCAAAGCCGACAGCTGCCGCAGACCAAGTCCTTGTGTGTCGCCGGGCGCGGTTTCCGGCTCGGGAAGCCGGGTCCGGTCCAGCCGTGCACGCACGTCAGCGAGCTCACTGTCGGCGACATCGACAACGACATCTTCCACGAACGGAAACCTAGGCCGACGTGGCCCGCCGGTTCCATGTCCGGGATTGCCGCGCACCGATCAGGAATTGCGGTACGCCGACGGGCGCGTCCCGGTGTGCCGAAGGAAGGCGGTGGACAGTGCGCCGGGGCTGGCGAAGCCGCATCGCGCGGCGATCCGGGCGATCGGCAGGGCGGTGTCACGCAGCAACCGTTTGGCTTCGTCGATCCGCAGGCCGGTGAGCATCCGGTACGGCGTCGTCCCGGTCGTTTCCTTGAACACGCGGACGAGGTGGAAGACGCTGAGGTGCACCGCACCGGCGATGTCGGCCAGCGTGACCGGATCGGCCAGCCGGGCCCGCATCACCTCGACGGCCGCGCGGACACGGGCGTCCTCCCGCGCCGGCGTCCCCGGCCCTGGCAGGCGCGAGTGCCGGGTCAGCAGGTGCACGGTCAGGAAAGCCGCCGCGGACTCCGCGTACAGGTCATTGGCGCCCGTGACGGAGCCGACAGCTCTGACGGTCTCCTCAAGCAGTGGATCATCGGCGGCCACGGACGCCGCCATAGCCTCGAAATCCACCTCGTAGCCGCCCAGCTGCGCCGCGGTCGACTCGACGGTGTCCCGCGGGATGTGGACCTGCACGCTGCGCATCGCCCCGTCGCCGCGGTAACTGCGCACGACGGGCGCGTTCGGGATCGCCATCTCCAGCCGTCCCGGGCGCCACGTGGAGCGGCTGGCCCGGCCACCGCCGCGGGTCTCCACCACTGCCCGGCCCGCGACCGGCAGCACCAGGTGCAGATCCGCCGCGCCGGGCATCGGGATGTCCTCGGCGGCCGTCACGTGTTCGAACCGCTGCACCAGCAGCGACTGCCAGCCGGCGTCCGCCCAGCTGCAGTGCGTCCGCGTGACGTACCGGTCCATGTCGAACCCGACGTACGGCTGCAGGTCGAAACGCACGGAGTCGAACACCATGGCTTCGAGGGTAGTACCGTGTCAGAGCCACGGCGGGAGCGCGGGCAACGGTTCGTCCGCACGCGGCCGTGGTGAGAAGTCGCCACGCCCGGTGAGCCAGCGCGCCAGGTCCGCCGGTGCCCCGTCGGCGCGGACAGTGATCCCCTGTGCCGCACGGCGAGCCAGCGCGTCGTCCACCAGCGCGTCGAGGAGATCGTCGGGGAAGGCCGCGAAATCACCGCCGGAAGGCAGGTCGCAGGCGTGAATCCACAGCTCGCGGCTGCGTAGCCACGGAATCGTCGTGGCAGGCACACTCCGGCCCTGCGCGGTGACGACTTCGTTGTGCCACATGGTGTCCTTGAGCCCGCTGAGAGCGGCGGCCAGCCGTTGCTGCTCCTCTTCGGCGAATTCCCGGAGCCGCGACACGGACCAGCCAGCGCCTGCGTCGATCTCGTCCGCACGTGCCCGCGGGCTCGTGTACATGGGGGTCGGTTCCCCGGTCGCAGCCCACTGCGTCAGCCGTCCCAGGGCGCGGGCGTTGTGCCCCACGTGCGAGAGCAGGTGTTTGCCGGTCCAGTCAGGCAGACGGCTGGGACCTTCGATCGTCCTGTCGTCGATGGCTGCGAGGCACGCGGCGAAGTACGCGTGCCCACGCGCCATCCAGTCCATTGCCGAGCTCATCCGCGCCTCACCTCGTTGGACATCTCGCCGATTCCCTCCACCGCGGTGCGCAGTGTCTGCCCCTTCTGCAGGTATCGCGGGGGTTTGCGCGCGTGCCCCACTCCCCCGGTCGTGCCGGTCGCGATCACGTCGCCGGGGTTGAGCGTGATCATCGTCGACACGTAGCCGACCAGGTCGGCGGGGTCGAACAGCAGGTCGGCGACGGTGGACGACTGCACGACCTCGCCGTCGACCGTGCACGTGATCGCGGCGTCCGGGGCGAGTTCGTCCGGCGTGGCCAGGTACGGGCCGAGTGGCGTGGTGGCCTCCCATGTCTTGCCCTGCAACCACTCCCGGGTGCGGAACTGCCAGTCCCGCATCGACACGTCGTTCATCACCGTGTACCCGGCGATCGCCGCCTCCGCCGACGCCCGGTCGGCCCGCCGCACCCGGCTGCCGACGACCACGACCAGTTCGGCCTCCCAGTCGACCGCGTCCGACTCCGGCGGCAGGTCCAGCTCGTCGTGCGGTCCGATCAGGACTTCCGGGAACTTCGCGAACAACGTCGGGAACTCAGGCAGGTCACGGCCCATCTCAGTGATGTGCGTGCGGTAGTTCAGCCCGACGCAGACGATCTTGCCCGGCCGGGGGATCACCGGGGCGAGGTCCGCGCGACCGGCCTGGACGCGTTCGCCGCCCGCCGTTGCCGCGTGTGCACGCCAGCCAGGGTCCGCGAGCAGGCTGCCCACGTCACCCGGGCCGAGGTCGACGTAGTGGTCGTCGTCGACGCGGGCGACGTGGAAGCCGCCGTTCACGCGCAGGGTGGCCAGTCTCACGTGCCGGCTCCTTCGTCCGAGGACCGGTCCAGGTGCAGCCGCTCGAAGATCGGTGCGTCGCCGAACCGGAACAGGTCGAGGCCGGTCTCGGTGGCCAGGGTGAACGGCTGCCATGACGGCACCGCGAACAGATCGCCGCGTTCGGCCGTCCACCGCTCGGCGCCGACGGTCACTTCGCCCGTACCGTCGAAAACCTGGAAAACACACGATCCCACCTCGCGGCGTTGCCTGGTCGACGTGCCCGCGGCGAGGCGGTGGAATTCGGCCCGGATCGTCGGCAGCACGTCGCCGCCGGTCGTGGGATTGGTGTAGCGCACGGCGGCGTGACCGGGTTCGACGGTCGCCGGGTAACCCTCGGCTTCCAGCGCGAGTTGCTCGGCGAGCGCGCGATCCGTGTGCTCCCAACGGTAGGCCAGCAGTGGCGTGGCGGGCGTCGGCCGCACGTGCGTGAGCGGACGCAGTCCCGGATGCGCCCACAGGCGTTCCGACCGGGACAGCGCCGGGTCCTGCCTGGTGTCGACCTCGTCCGGGCCGAACTCGAAGAAGGTGGCGTCGGCGTAGTGCTGGAACGGGATGTCCAGGCCGTCGATCCAAGCCATCGGGCCGTCGCTGCGGTTGTGGTGCCCGTGCCAGTGCCAGCCCGCCTGTGGCAGGAAATCGCCACGGCGCATGGCGACCGGATCGCCGTCGACGACCGTCCACACGCCTTCGCCTTCGACGACGAACCGGAAGGCGTTCTGGGTGTGCCGGTGGACCGGCGCGTCCTCGCGTGGGTTGAGGTACTGGATCGCCGCCCACAGCGTCGGCGTCACGAACGGGCGCCCGCCGAGCCCGGGATTGGCCAGCGCGATCGCCCGTCGCTCGCCGCCACGGCCCACCGGGACCAGCTCGCCTGCCTGCTCGGCCATGGGGAGCAGGGTGCGCCACCGCCACAGGTGCGGCAGCGCTTTCGCCACGGGCCGCGCCGGCATCAGGTCGCCGATCTCGGTCCACAGCGGTACGAGCAGCTCGGTCTCGAAGCCGCGGTACAGCTCGTCCAGGTCCGGCGTGCGGACAGGTTGGTCATGGGCATCGGTGGCCGCGATGCGCACGGGTGAGTCCATGCGTCGCAGCGTGCCCCGCGTTCCGCGGGCCGGTGCAGGTTTTTCTGTCACGCAGAATGAATGTCAGCCGCCGACGTCGTGTTCGATCGCGGACAGCGTGGTGCTCAACGCGCTGACCCAGGCGGGCACGCGATCGCGGTGGAAACGGACGCTGGGCATGGCGATCGCCAGCGCAGCGACCGGGGCACGGGCGGAATCCCTGACCACGACGCCGAGTGCGGTCAGCCCCGCCTCGGTGCGCTGGTCGTTGATGGCGAAGCCGCGTTTGCGCACCAACGACAGCTCACGCTGCAACCTGGGCACGTTGACGTCCGCGGAGTCGGCGTACAGGGCGGCGACATCGGCGGGCCGCAGCGCCGCGAGGATGGCCTTGCCGCCGGAGCACAGGTGCGCGGGCAGCGTCCGGCCGACCCGGCTGCCCACGCGCAGGACCTGCGCGCATTCGGCACTGGCCACGAACCGAGCCTCGGTCCCGGCCAGCACCACGAGGTTGACCGACTCCGTCACCCGGTCGACGAGGTCACGCATGTGCGGCGCCGCGACCTGGCGCAGCAACGCCACCGGCGCCGCGGACGGCGCGGCGGGGCGGAGCACGTCACCGGCCTGGTAGCTGCGGTCGGGCCGTTGCTCGGCGAAACCCCGGTACACGAGCATCGCGAGCAGCCGGTGCGCTGTGGACGGTGCGACCCCGATGCGTTCGGCGGCGTCGCTGACCCGCAGCGGACCTTCCTGCTGCAGCAGGATCGCCAGGTGCAGGGCGTGGTCCACCGAGGTGATCGGGTAAGGCGGTTTGTTCTGCATAGCAGAAAAGAGCATACGTCGGACCGGAGTGGACGGCATGCTTCCCGCTGTGTATACGCCGCAACGGGATTCACGCAGGCAGGGGGCACGGACCTCGATCCTGATCACCGCGCTCTGCGCGGTGATGGTGGTGATCGAGGGCTACGACCTCGTCGCCTACAGCGTCG
Organism: Kibdelosporangium phytohabitans; assembly: GCF_001302585.1. GTDB lineage: Bacteria > Actinomycetota > Actinomycetes > Mycobacteriales > Pseudonocardiaceae > Kibdelosporangium > Kibdelosporangium phytohabitans. The sequence continues at coordinate 8,485,923 of NZ_CP012752.1, forward strand.
TCCTGCCCGTCCTGACCGACAACCCGGCATACGGGTTCACGCCGGGCAACGTCGGCTGGGTCGCGGCGGCTGTCTTCGTCGGCGCCCTGTTCGGCGCACTGACCTCCGGCTGGCTCTGCGACCGCTACGGCCGGCGTCCCGTCGCGATCGCCGCGCTGGCCGAGTTCACCCTGTTCTCCGGACTGTGCGGGTTCGCCGCGGGGCCTGTCTCGCTCGGCCTGTTCCGGCTCGTCGCCGGGTTAGGCATCGGCGCGCTCATCCCGGCGGCGTCGGCGCTGACGTTGGAATTCGCCATCCCGCGGCACCGCACACTCGCGTACACGGTCATGCTCGGTGGCGTGCCCGTCGGGGGTGTGCTCGCCGCGCTGACCGCCATCCCGGTGCTGGCGAACCTGAGCTGGCACTGGATGTTCTTCATCGCGGTGATCCCCGGCGTGATCGTCCTGCCGATCGTGGTCAGGACGCTGCCCGAGTCGGTGGCGTTCCTCGAGTCGGTCGGCCGCGCGGAGGAGGCCGCGGCCGTCAGGACACGGTTCCAGCTCGCCGGACCGCCCGCGCAGGCCGGCGTCCCGGCCCCGGCCGACGAGGGCGGCTTGTTCAGCCCGGGGTACCGGACCGCGACCGTGCTGTTCGCCGCCGCGACCTTCTGCGGTCTGCTCGCGTGGTACGGCCTGGCGACGTGGCTGCCCGGCATCATGCGCAAGTCCGGGTACGAACTCGGCTCGTCGCTGGTTTTCCTGCTCGTGCTCAACCTCGGTGCAGTCGCCGGGTCACTGTTCACCGCGGCGGCGACCGACAAGTGGGGCAACCGGAAAGTCGTCATCCTCACGTACGCCGGGATGGCGGTCGCTCTCGTGGTGATGCAATACAAACTGCCGCAACCGCCGTTGTTGCTGGCCATCGCGCTCGCGGGCGTCGGCGGCCACGGCGGGCAGATCCTGATCAACGCCTTCGTCAGCAAGTCGTACCCGACGCACTGGCGGGCACGGGCGCTGGGGTGGAGCCTCGGCATCGGCAGGCTCGGCACGATCGTCGGCCCGATCCTGATCGGGTGGATCGTGGCGGGCGGCGATCCGCGGCTCGGCTTCATCGTGTTCGCGGTCGCCGCGGTCACGGCGTTGGTCCTGCTTTCGCTGGTGCCGCGCACGCGTGCGTTCGAGCAGGCCTCCTCGGAGGTCACGGACAAGGCGGGGTGAACGGCAGTCCCGGCAGGTACCGGTCCCGTTCGTCCGCCGTGCCACGCGGAAAAGCAGCTGCGAGGATTTCCCGACGCCGGACGGGTCGAAAATGGCGAGCAGGCGGCGGCGCGTCACTTCTGCGGTGAGGTCGGCGACCATTGTTGACAGCCAAAGAATCGATCAGCGTCAGCCTGCTGGAACGGCGCCAATCCGACGTACGGGCTTTCAGTGGAATCGTCAGCCTGCCGAGCCGGGGCCGCCTCCGCTGCGAGCTCGTGCCACCTGCGTTCCCGGGCATCGGTGTCTCCCGCGCAACCGCGCACGTAAGCCAGGGTGACCGCCAGCATCGGCAGATTCCCCGCCTGCCGCGTCGGACACCGTGCCCGCCGAGTAGTGCACGCGCTGCGCCAGCTCGCGATACGGCGGGCTGCCCGCCTCATGACGCAACCGCCGCAGACGGCCGCGAACTGCGACAATGCGCCGCCATCGGTGTCGATCGGGCGTTCGCGCCAGGGCATGAGGCCCCTTCCCCGCTGACTGGGTCCATTGTTCGGACCTTGTCGTTCGGCGTCCAGCCACCGACACCGGACAACGCGGAGGCGGTACACATTTCCTCGTGGCCGTCGTAGTTCGCCCTCAGCAGAGCCCGGGCGGCCACACCCTCTGTCGGTCGTTCGTGGAACGCAAGGGGGAGACACGAACGACCGACATCCCCATCCCGCAGTCAGCGGCGAAGGGCGGTTTCCCGATCCATATGCGACAGTTTCTCGGGATTGCGCACGGCATAAAGACCGGTGATGAGACCATTGTCGATACGGACCGCGACAACCGTGTCCAATTCGCCGTCGAACTGGATGACCAAAGCAGGGTGGCCGTTGACCTGAACAGGGCGCATCGACACCGAGGCGGTGAGTTTCCGCAACCCGCCTGCCAATAGCCGCGCCACCTTCTCAGCCCCGACGACAGGCCGCGGCACGGCTTGTTTGATTCCGCCGCCGTCACCGAGCATCACCACGTCCGGTGCGAGGACGTCGAGCAGGCCCTGCAGGTCGCCGGTTTCGACGGCTCGCTGGAACGCCGCCAGCGCGCCCCGGGTCTCGGTCTGCGACACGATCTCGCGTGGGCGGCGCGCGGCGACGTGGGACCGTGCCCGGTGGGCGATCTGACGGACCGCGGCAGCGCTCTTGTCGACCGCTTCGGCGATCTCGTCGTACCCGAGGTCGAACACCTCCCGCAGGACGAACACAGCGCGCTCGGTCGGCGTGAGCGTCTCGAGCACGAGGAGCATCGCCATCGAGACGCTGTCGGCGAGTTCGACGTCCTCGGCCACATCGGGCGCGGTGAGCAGCGGTTCAGGCAGCCATGAGCCGACGTAGGACTCCTTGCGGCGGCCGAGCACGCGCAGCCGGGTCAACGCTTGGCGTGTGGTGATGCGGACGAGGTAGGCGCGGTGGTTCTGCACGGTGCCGAGGTCGACACCGACCCATCTCAGCCAGGTTTCCTGAAGGACGTCTTCCGCGTCCGCGGCTGAACCGAGCATCTCGTAGGCGACTGTGAAGAGCAGGTTCCGGTGCTCGACGAACACCTCGGTCGCGGGGTCCGGGCGCTCGTCGGTCTCCATGGGTGGCTCCTCTGTCGGTGTCGTTGCCCAGCAGACGCCATGGTCAGCCGGTTTGTGACATCAGGACGGTGTGGGGTGGGTCACCTCGCCTGGCTGTCACAAGAACGGGGGCCGGTGGCGTCTGGTGGTCGTCCGATTCGCAAGACGATCGTGAGGAATGGCCGTGAACGCTCGGTTCGACATGTTCTCCAACGAGGTTGCCCTGAAGTTCGGCAAGCGGTTCGCCAACGCCAGCACGGCCATCGCGCAGTCACCGCTGCCGAAGTCGACGCAGGAGCTGGTTTCACTGCGGGCCAGCCAGATCAACGGTTGTGGCTTCTGCGTCGACATGCACACCAAGGACGCCGTCGCCGACGGGGAAAGCCAGGTGCGTCTCAACCTGGTCGCCGCTTGGCGGGAGGCCACCGTCTTCACCGATGCCGAACGGGCCGCTTTGGCTCTGGCTGAGGAAGGGACTCGGCTGGCCGACCACCACCAGGGTGTTTCGGATGAGACCTGGGGTCAGGTTCGCAAGCACTACGACGACGATCAGGTTGCCGCTTTGGTTGCCCTGGTGGCTCTGATCAACGCCGCCAACCGGATGAACGTCATCGTTCGCAACCCTGCTGGTTCTTACGAGCCTGGGATGTTCGACAGCATGAAGGCTTGATTTCCTGGGTTTCTGTCGGGTTCACCGTGCTTGCGGCCGGGCTTTGGCGCCCTTCTCCATGCTCGGGTTTTTGGCCTTTGGCGGGTTGGGGCGGCGCCGACTTGACATGGGAACCCCGGGGGTGGCCTCATCGAGCGCGAAGGTGGAGCCCCGTGCAGTATCTATTGCGCGGCACTTTCCAAAGTGGCGGGGCTCGCCACGCCGGCAAGCTTACGGCCACCCCCATGTAAAATCGGCGCCGCTCTTGGGTTTTCGGGCTTTTGGCGCTCGGACTGCCTTTGTTTTTGCGGCCTTGCAGGTGTGTCACCAGGCTTGTCAATATTATTACAAGGAAGGGCGAAGCGTCACCTTGTCGTCAGTTTAGAGGTAACCGGCTTCGAACCGGCGGATGAGGTAGTTGAGGCATTGTTTCCAGCCCCACGTGCCGGTCCCGGACTCGCCGCCTCGTTTGGTACTGATATTTCGGGTTCCCAGATAAAGCAGCTTCGTCGCTGGGGAGGTGTCCTCGGGTTTTGGTGATTTTCCGGAGTTGGTAGTTGACGGACTTGACCAGGTTCGTGGTGTAGACGACCTTGCGGAGTTCGGGTGGGTACTCCAGGAACAGGACGAACTCGTTCCAGGCGCGGCGCCAGACGTCGACAACCCCCGGGTATTGGCGCCTTCGTTCGCGGCGATCCAGGTGCCCAGCACGTGCTGAAATCAACGCAGGCGACGCGTCGACACCATACACTTCACCCAGGTGCGCTTGAATGTCACGAGTGGGCATGCCCCCTGAACACAGCGACAGAATCATCTCGTCGAGCTGCCCGATCCGGCGGAATTTCGGGCCCTGTCGACCACGCCTCGATCACGTTCGCGTTCAACAGCGACGACACGCCAGGAACATCGCCGCCACCAGTCGGGCGTTTCTTCGATTCACTCGCGGACACAGGAAATCCTGTCCAGCCGACCACTCGGGCGACTGTTCAGGCCCGCCCAGCCTTACACGAGATATCAAACAGGCCCTCCAATCGCAACCAGCAGCGCTGACGCAATCAGACATCATCCGTCAAAAACCCAGCACACGACGGCGAGCAGGCCACAGGTGGGCACGCTTACATACTCACCATGCACAGTCCGCGGCGAGAAGCAGGCACGGTGTGCGCTGGAAAGAAGGCCAAAGATCAGCGATAAGCCTCAAGGGCAATCCGAGTGAACGAACGGATCAGCGGGTCCTCGCGCGCAGTCAGCCAAGCGACGACCAAAGGACTGGGCGGCATGCCGGACAAAGGCACACAGACAAGCCCACTTGGAAGCACATGCGAAAGCGGAGAGATGCCAACGTTTCCGTTCCACAAGACGGCCTGCAGACACTCGTTGACGGTCCGCGCCACCGGACCTTCGGAACGTTGCCCAGCAGGCGCCGTCCCGTTCCAATAGGCACGCCAGACGGGGTCCGTGCCGTCAGGCAGTTGAAACCACGGACGATCCGCCAAGTCTGCCAACGTCAGCGAGTCCCTCTGGGCGAGGGGGTCGTCCGCGCGCAACACGGCACCCACTCGCTCGGAGCGCAGCGTCGTTGTACTGATTCCCTTGTCGTTGAAGGGGAGTCGGGTGAGGGCGACGTCCACCACGCCGTTGCGGAGGCCTGTCGCCGGGTCCGTGAAGTCCGCTTCGCGGAAGCGGATCGCCACTGTGGGGTGGTGGCTGCGGAACGTCTCCGCCAGGCGCGCTCCGCTTTCTCCCGCTGCGCCGCCGAGGGTTCCCACTGTCAGCGTCACTTCGCCTGCTGCCGCTGTCACCCGGGTCCGGGCTTTCTCGGCCTGTTCCAGCAGCGTCCCGGCTTCCTTGTACAGGGTCTTTCCTGGTTCGGTCAGGTCCACTCCGGTTGCCGATCGCGTCAGCAGTGTGACGCCCAGGTCTGTCTCCAGTTGCTTGATCGCTCTGCTCAGGGGTGGTTGGGTCATGTGCAGACGGGTTGCCGCGCGTCCGAAATGTCTTTCTTCCGCGACCGCCATGAAGTAGCGCAACAACCGGAGTTCCACGACCAGCGATGATACCCATTCGGCATCGGTGCTGCTCAGATGATGTTGGACGGGGACCTGCCGTCCGCTGGACAGTCGGGTCATGGCTTCTTTCGAACCGCTCACCCATGATCCTGCCGTCGATGTCAGCTCTGCCACGGATGTCGCTCGCGACCTGGTGGTGATCCCCAACCGTGGCGTTGAGCTCGTGCCCAACATCGGGGTCATCGGGGGCGATCACTCCGTGCTCGTCGTCGACACCGGGATGGGGCCGCGCAACGCCGAGAAGGTCCTCGCCTTCGCCGCCGACCACGCCCGTGGGCGCAGGCTTTACCTGACCACCACTCATTTTCACCCCGAGCACGCGTTCGGGGCTCAGGTTTTCGCTGGTGAGGCCACATATCTGCTCAATCGGGCGCAGGTCGACGACCTGACCGGCAAGGGAGCGGGTCACCTCGACATGTTCCGGGGGGCTCGGTGCTCCGATCGCACGGCAGTTGGAAGGCGTCGAACTCGTTGCCCCTGATGTCGTCTACGACCAGGACTACGAGCTTGATCTGGGTGGTCGTGTGGTGCGGATGAGCGCTGTCGGGCGTGCGCACAGCAAAGGTGATCAGGTGGTGACCGTCGCCGACGCCGGTGTCCTGTTCACCGGTGATCTCGCCGAGGCTGGGCAGTTCGCCATCTTTCCCTGGTTTCCGCCTTATGACACCGATGTCTCCGGACTGCGGTGGATCGAGGTGATGCGGCTGCTGGTCGAGAGCGATCCGCGGATCGTCGTGCCCGGTCATGGTGACGTTTCCGGGCCGGGGTTGCTCGTCGACGTGCGTGACTAGCTTGAGCAGCTGCGGGATGAGACGTGGGTCCGACGGGATTCCGCCGTGTCGGCCGACACTGTCGTCGCCGAGATCGAGGCGTTGATGATCGAGCGGCACCCGCGATGGGCGGGGCGGGACTGGATCGCCGAGGGCGTCGGCTGTCTCTGCGCGGAGCACCCTGATCGTCCACTGTAGATGTCAAGGTGTTCTTTCGTCGCAACGTGGTGAATAGCCAGGGTGCGGGCCGGGAGATTTGGTTTGTTCGGAGCAGAGCGCAGCGCGGTCACGCCAGTACGATGAGTGACGCTGCGGCGCGATGCAGATGTTGGAGAACAACTCGCCACTCCCGACTCACTAGGGGCAGAAGTGTTCTTGCTGCAGAGAAAACTCGGCATGTCCGTATTGGCCGCCACCGTCGTCCTCCTCGTCGGTGGTACCGCCGCCGCTGACAGGGAGCCGCTCGCGCACAGGTCTGGCGACTGGCCTTCTTGGCAGGGTGACAGTTCCGGGTCCCGGTTCAACGCGGCCGAGCGCGCGATCACCCCGCGTACCGTCGGCAAACTGCGGCTGAAGTGGGCGTTCGCCTACCCCAAGAACGGTTTCCCGGCCAAGAGCCAGCCCGCTGTCGTGGACGGCGGTGTCTACTTCGGCAGCCCGGACGGCAAGTTCCACGCGCTGGACGCCCGTTCCGGTGCCACCCGGTGGACCTTCGACCTGGGCACTGTCCACCCTGGAGCCATCGTGATCGACGGACCGGCTGTGGCGCGGGGGAAGGTGTTCTTCGGCGACACCCAAGGTCACATCTACGCCTTGGAGCAGCGCACCGGCCGTCTGGTGTGGGACAAGGACACCGAGCCGCACCCGGCCGGGATGCACACCAGTTCCCCGCTCTACCACCGGGGAAAGATCTACGTGGGCGCGTCCAGCGGGGAGAACATCAACCCGGACCGGGGCTACCCGTGCTGCACGTTCCGCGGCCACATCGACTCGCTCGACGCGGACACCGGCGAGCTGGCATGGCGTTACTACACGGTTCCCGAGCCGCAGGCGGTCGGCACGTGGCCGAGTGGCGCGACCAGGTACGAGCCGTCGGGCGCGGGCGTGTGGAGCTCACCGGTGATCGACGAACGCAGCGGCACCCTGTACGTCGGCACCGGTCAGCTCTACTCCGGCAAGACCGGCGACTTCGACACGTTGCTGGCGCTGGACGCGCGAACCGGTGCTGTGCGCTGGAAGCAACAGGTGACCAAGGCCGACACCTGGCGGTTGTTGTGCGCCTTCCCGAACTCCGAGGGCTACTGCCCCGGTCAGAAGGACGGCACAGCGCTGGACTACGACCTCGGCGCCACACCGAACCTCTTGCGTGTGCACGGCCGCACAATGGTCGGCATCGGTCAGAAGAGCGGCGTCTTCCACATGTTCGACGCGAGCACGGGTGAGGTCTCGTGGCGGCGGCAATTGTCCACACCGATGCCAGGTGGTGGGCTGTCCGGAATCCAGTGGGGCAGCAGCTACGACGGCAAGTACCTCTACATGGCGACCAACTTCGCCAACCCCGGCACAGTGTTCGCGCTCAACCCCGCCAACGGCGACATCGTCTGGCAGACACCAAGTCCGGCCGACGGTTGCACAACCGGTGGAGCCGCGCAGCACCCGGCCATCTGCGCTCGGGCGCACACACCAGCCGTGAGCACCTCGCCTGGCTTGGTGTACGAAGGCAGCGCGGACGGCAAGATGCGCATCTACGACGCCCGTGACGGTGCTGTCCGGTGGGAATTCGACACCATCCGCGATTTCGCCGGCGTGAACGGCCTGACCGGCCGGGGAAGCGCGATCTCCGGGAACGGCGGCGCGGTGATCGCCAACGGCATGCTCTACGTCCAGGCGGGCTACTCGCCGTTCTACCCCAGCGACCACGGCAACGTCCTGCTCGCGTTCGGGCTCTGACCCGGTCAGGAGTATCCGACATGAAGTTCCGGTTCGCCCGCGTCACACTGGTGTGCGCGATGGCCCTCGTGCCCGCGCCCGCGGCCAGTGCTGCCCCGGACATCGACGTCACAGTCAGCGAAGGCACCAATCTCGCGGTCACGGCGTCCCCGAAGGACGGCACGATCGTCATGGATCTCCAGGGGCAGCTGTTCACGTTGCCGCGCGGCGGCGGTGCTGCCACGCGACTCGGTGACGGCTTCCTCGACCCGTTCTGGCCTGTCTTCTCCCCCGACGGCAGCCAGATCGCCGTTCAGTCGTTCGCCGACGGGATGTTCCACATCCGCACGATCACGCCTGACGGCCGTTCGGTCCGGCAACTCACCGACGGTGAGTACGACGACACCTACCCGGCGTGGTCCCCGGACGGATCACGGATCGCGTTCACGTCGGAACGCGGCGGCAGCGCGGACATCTGGACTGTCGACGTGCGCACGCGTGAACTGGAACAGATCACCACCGCGGGCACCCAGGAAACGCAGCCGACCTGGGCGCCTGACGGGCGGAGCATCGCGTACGTCCAGGGCACCACCATCGAGGGCGTCGACCTCGGCACCTCGGCTGTGCGTACGCTGGTCCCAGCCGACCGGGGCTTCGTCTCGGCACCGTCGTGGTCACCGGACGGGCGGCGGATCTCGTTCGTGCGCAACAACTCCCTGCAGATCTTCGAGGCGGGCGCCGTCCGGCAGGTGGGCCCGCACCGTGACGTGTTCCCGTTCCCGGCTCGCTGGTTGTCGTCCGACGAGGTGCTTTACAGCGCCAACGGACGGATCGCCGTGACTGACGTGGCCGCCAACACGTCCCGGCTTGTGCCCTTCTCGGCGACGTTCACGCTCAACCGCGACCAGTACCCGCGCAAGGCCTACGACTTCGACACGCGCAGGCCGCAGCCCGTGCGGGGCATCGACGGACCAGCGCTGTCGCCGGACGGCCGGTCGGTGGTGTTCAAGGCACTCAACGACATCTGGTTGCTGCCGATCGGCGCGAGCCCGACACGGCTCACCTCGGACGGATTCTTCGAAGCCGACCCGGCCTGGTCGCGTGACGGCAAGCTCATCGCGTACGCGTCGGACAAGGGCGGCACCGAAGACCTGTACGTCCGTGACGTGGCCAGCGGGCAGGAACGGCGTGTCACGTCGTTGCCCGGTGCCGAGACCGCGCCGGTCTTCGCACCGGACGGCCGCAGACTCGCCTTCCAGGACCAGGCAGGTCAGACGTCCACAGTGGATCTGGCCGGCGGGAGCGTGACGAGAGTTCTCGGGCCGCTGAACGCGCCGGGGAAACCAAGCTGGTCACCGGACGGGAGGCTCCTGGCGCTGACGGTGTCCGACGCCGACCGCAACCGGATCATGCTGGCCGACGTCGCCTCGGGCACGACCAGGGTCGTCGACCCGGCGCCGTTCGGTTCGGTGTCCACGCGAGGCAGCGACGGCCCGGTCTGGTCACCGGACGGCACGCTGCTCGCGTTCTCCATGAACAGCACGATCCACGTACTGCCAGTGGATTCGACCGGCACACCGACCGGACCGGACCGTGAGCTCACCCGTGAGGCGAGCGACTCGCCCACGTGGAGCGGTGACTCGAAGACCATCCTCTACCTGCACAACGGCGTCCTCCGGACGATCACACTGGGCGGCCGGCCGGGTGTCGTGGCGCACGGTCTGACGTTCACCCAGGACAAGCCGGACACGCGGACGGTGATCCACGCGGGCAGGCTCTGGGACGGGCGGCACGCGCAACCGCGCACCGACGTGGACATCATTGTCGTGGGCAACCGGATCCGGCGGATCGAGGCACACCGCCCGGACCGCGACCGGCGTGGCTGGCAGTTCGTGGACGCCACCAAGCTCACGGTCACGCCAGGTCTCGTGGACATGCACGTACACCAGCAGATGCGCTCAAAGTTCACCGGTGACCGCCAAGGCCGGTTGCTGTTGTCGTACGGGATCACCGCCACGCGGTCCACCGGCGACCCCGCGTACCGGGCGGTCGAGGAACGCGAGTCACTCGCCGCCGGGACACGGGTCGGGCCCAGGTTCTTCATGACCGGCGACATGCTCGAGGGCTCCCGCGTGGGTTGGGAGTTCGCGAGGCCGGTACGGGACGAACGGCAACTGGAGCTGGAGTTGTCCCGCGTCCGTGGCCTGGGCTACGACCTGGTCAAGACCTATGAGCGGTTCCCTGTCAGCTGGCAGGCACGCGTGGCGGGCCGGGCGCATGGCCTCGGCATCCCCACCACGTCCCACTATCTCCACCCGGCGGTCGCCAACGGCGTGGACATGAAGGAGCACCTGTCCGGGCCCACGAAGTGGGGGTTCGGGTTCTCCCGCGAATCGTCCGCCGCAGGCGTGTACGAGGACGTGATCCAGTTGGCCGCTCGTGGCCGCATGCCTTTCAGCACAACGATGTTCAGTGCGGGTTCGCTGCTGGCCGACGACCCCGCGATCGTCGACGACCCACGGATCCGGGCGCTGTACACCCCGCAGGAGCAGCAGGCGTTGCTGGCCAAACTCCGGTGCGCGCAGGGACAGGGGCCGTGCGGTTTCCTGGACGGGTCGCCGGAACAGGCCCGGCGCAACGTTGAAACGATCAAGCGGTTGCTGGACGCGGGCGGCACGGTCCTCGCGGGCACCGACGCCCCGCTGGACAGCATGGCGGTGAGCCTGCACCTGAACCTGCGCGCGATGACCAAGTACGGGCTGTCGCCGTTCACGGCGTTGCAGAGCGCCACCCTGCTGCCCGCCCGTCAGCTCGGCGTCGAACGGGATCTCGGCAGCGTCGAACAGGGCAAGCTCGCCGACCTGGTGTTCACCGGCGGCGACCCGTCCCGTGACGTCGCCGGGCTCGCCGACGTCCGGATGGTCATGAAGAACGGCCGTTTGTCCACTCCGGACACATTGGCCGGGCCGTTCCGGAGTGGCTGATGTCCCTGCGATGGGATGATCGGACACTGTGGCAGCGGAGCGGTTCCGTGACGGCCCGCGCGTCGGATCGTCGCCCGTTCTGATGATCACCGCCGCAACCGCGAGGCGGCGGCACACTGGGAGTGGGTCCGCCCGGTGGTGCCGACCGGATTCGCGGTTCCGGCGAGTGAAAGATCGTTTTCCTGTCACATCGGGACAGCCGGGCGCGATACCCACTGCTACTGTTGTGATCACCCGGCCGAAGGCGGTCAGCATCCGCGAGATCACCGGGCTCCTCCTCCAGTCCAGCCGGTCCGCCCTCCCTGCTCACCGTGGCCGGCGAGCACATCCTCGCAGAAAAAAGGCAATCGTTGACGGATCAGAACCAGCGCGGCGCCGGGGAACCGGTGTCGCGTCAGTGGCACGTGACCGCATTCCGCCTGTCACGCGACCACAGCACGGACATGCTCGACTCGATCCGCGCCCTGCGAGCGCGGATCCTCTTCGACCACGGTCGCAGGCCGGCGTTCGCGCGCCCGGACGGCGGGCACGCCGACGACCAGGACCTCGACTTCGGCGCGTGGCACTTCATCGCGCGGCGCACCCCCACCGGGCCGCCACTCGGCTACATCCGGCTGTCCACACCGGACACAGGTGATCTGTTCCAGTCCCGCGCGTACCTCGGACCGGCCCGGTACGAGGACCTGCTGCGCGCCGAAGACCTTGCCACGACGGAGGTGTTCGAGCACAGCAGGCTCGTGGTCGAGCACCGCGCGCGCAAGCTCGGCCTCGGCTTGTACCTCAACGGGCTGGCGATCGCGGCGGCCCGGCACCTCGGCGCGAAGGCGATGATCGGCACGTCGGGGACGAAGGACGGGCAGGACCTGTTCCACGAGCGGTTCGGGTTCCGCGCCGTGCCCGGCACCCGCAGGTACGTGGAGCGGTACACGGAGGACGTCGTGATCATGTTCCACCGCGTCGCCGACGGCGCGGGGCGGCACCGCGATCTCGTGGACCGGCTCCACCTGGAATTCCCGGTCATCGCCGTGGCGGGCACCGTGCTGACGCCCGCCGAACTGTCGTCGGGCCGGGCCAAACCCGAAGCTCTCGCCGGCACGTCCGGCCCGGCGCCCGACGGCGGCGTGTGGCAGCCGGAGCTGTTCGAGCCCGTCCGCACCGGCGACGTGGACGCGTTGACCGACCTGCTCGGATCCGGCTTCGTGCGCGAGATCCACGACACGGTCGACGCGCAACTGACCGAGCTGATCCGCAGCCGTGAACCTTCGTGCACCGACCCGGACGAGATCCAGCGCAGGAAACGTGAGCAGCTCGACGGCCTGGCGACGTGGGAGTACGGCACCTGGGTCTACTACCCGTGGTCGCAGCGGCTGGTGCACGTGCTGCCGCGCGAGGAGTTCCGGCTGGTGCGCACCGACCGCAACCGCGGCAAGATCGAGCGGCCCGAGCAGCGTCGCCTGCTGGACAAGCGGATCGGGGTCATCGGGCTGTCGGTCGGCAACAGCGCGGCGATCACGTTCGCGCTGGAAGGCATCGGCGGGGCGTACAGACTCGCGGACTTCGACGAGTTCAGCCTGTCCAACCTCAACCGGCTGCGGGCGGGCGTGCACCACGTCGGCGTGAACAAGGCGGTGATCTGCGCACGGCAGATGTCCGAGATCGACCCGTACCTGGACATCGAGATCTTCACCGGCGGGCTGACCGAGGACACCATCCCGGACTTCTTCGCCGGGCCGATGGACCTGCTGGTCGAGGAGTGCGACACGCCGTGGGTGAAGATCGCGGCCCGCGAGTACGCGCGTGAGCTGCGCATCCCGGTGGTGATGGACTGCAACGACCGGGGCATGCTCGACATCGAGCGGTTCGACCACGAGCCCGACCGGCCGTTGCTGCACGGACGGCTCGGTGACGTGAAGTCCGTCGAGCTGCTGGACCTCAGCCCGGCGGTGAAGCGCGACCTGATCCTGGCGATGGTCGACGAGCACCGGATCAGTCCGCAGCTGGCCGCGTCCTTCGACCAGATCGGCCGGACGCTGAGCAGCTGGCCGCAACTGGCGTCGGGTGTCGCGCTCGGCGGCGCGCTCACCGGCGAGGCGGCCCGCCGCATCCTGCTCGGCCAGCCGTGCGCGTCCGGGCGTTTCTACACCGATCTGGAACTGCAGCTGGGGCCGGAGCGCAACACCGCGGTGGTGGCACGATGAAGACGTTGCCCGTGCGGGTCAGCGGGACCGGGCTGCACCTGCCGCCGGATGTCGTGACGAACCACGACCTGGCCGCGGCACTGGACACATCGGACGAATGGATCGTCAGCCGTACGGGGATCCGGGAACGCCGCAGGCTCGCGGATTCCCGTGCGACGTCGGACATGTGCGAAGCCGCGGCGCGACCGGCGTTGGCGGCGGCCTCGGTGGCGGCGGCGGACGTCGACGCGATCATCGTGGGGACCTACACCGGTGATCAACCACTGCCGTCGACGGCGTTGATCGTCAAGGAAGCGCTCGGCGCACACCGGGCGCTCCCCCTCGACGTCACGCAGGCCGCGTGTGTGAACGGCGTCCAGGCGATGCTGCTCGGCGCGCACCTGTTGCAGACGACAGCGGAGACCGTGTTGGTGATCGCGGCAGACTGCGCGTCCCGCGTCACAGACCCGCGGGACCGCACAGCCCGGGTGTTCTTCGGGGACGCGGCGGCCGCTGTCGTGCTGACCAGGCCGTCCGTTCCCGGAACCGGCCTGCTCGGCTGGGATTTCGGTGCGGAGCTGTCGTACGCCGTGCAGATCCCGGCCGGTGGCTCCCGCATGCCCGCCACGGCGGGAACGCTCGAAAACCGCGGGCACTACCTGGAAATGAACGGAAGAGCGGTGTGGGACACGGCAACCAGGCGACTGCCCGAGAGCATCCTCGACGCCGTCGGCCGCGCCGCCCTGTCAGCAGGCGACATCGACCACTTCTTCATCCACCAGGCGAACCTGAACATCATCAACGCCACAGTGGACAAACTCGGCATCCCGGCGCACCGCGCGCCGATCACCGTGGACCACCTCGGCAACACAGGATCAGCGGGTGTGTTCACCGCGTTGCACGAGTCCTTCAGCCAGGGAGAGGTTCGCCCGGGTGACACCTACGTGATGTCCGCGATCGGCGCGGGGTTCCAGTGGGGCTCCCTCTGCCTGCGGCACGGGTGAGCCATGCGCCCTCGCCGCGGCTGAGGCTGGGCCCGGCAGGGTGCCGGGCCCAGCCTTCTTCCGCTAGCCGCGGGTGCGCTGGAAGGTGAGCGCGTACAACTTGCCGGCGAAGTCGTCGACCAGGAAGAGCTCTCCCTTGTTGTCGACACCGATCGCGTTGGAGTCCATCGGGAGCGTACCGATCGGCGCACTGGCGTACGTGCCGTCGCGGTTCTTGCGCACCGCGAACGCGGTACCGGAGCAGTAGTCGGTGGCGAGGTAGGTGCCACGGGCGAGGCTGGCGAAGCGCTCACCCCGGTACACGTGACCGCCGATCACCGCGCAGCCCTCGGTGCCGGACAGGTAGTTGAACACCGGGCCGGTGTAGCGGGTGTTCGGGTCGCAGCGCGTCTCGTCGAACACGTTCGGCCCCTCCATGCAGGGCCAGCCGAAGTTCACGCCACCCTGGCGCGCGCCGATGTGGTCGACTTCCTCGAACCGGCCCTGTCCGACGTCGCCGATCCACAGCGAGCCGTCGGCCTGGTCGAACGAGAACTTCCACGGGTTGCGCAGCCCCCACGCCCAGATCTCGGCACGCGCGCCCGCGACGCCGACGAACGGGTTGTCCCGCGGGATGCAGTACGCGAGCGGGTTGCACGCCCGGTTCACGTCGATCCGCAGGATCTTGCCGAGCAGGGTGTTCTTGTTCTGGCCGCTGTTGAGCGGGTCGCCGCCACCGCCGCCGTCGCCGATGCCGAGGTACAGGTAGCCGTCCTTGCCGAAGGCCACGTTGCCGCCGTTGTGGTTGCCGAACTCGGTGTGCTGCTGGGTCAGCAGCACCTCCTCCTTGCCGGTGGCCAGGCGGAACCGGGACAGTGTCACGGCCTCGTCGGACTTGCGCGTGTAGGCGACGTAGATGGTCCTGCTGCGGGCGTAGTCGGCCGGGACGGCGAGGCCGAGCAGACCGCGCTCGTTCTCCGTCTCGCTGACGCGGTCCTGGATGTCGAGCACCGGCTTGACGGCGAGGCCGGTCCTGCGGTCGAACGCGCGGATGGTGCCGCGTTTCTCGGTGATCAGCAGCCTGCCGTCGGGCAGCGGGGCGATCGAGTTCGGCCGGGACAGGCCGGCCGCGATCTCGGTGTTGACCACCTTCAGTTCGTTGAGCGGCACCTCACGGGGTTGTGCCGCGCTGGCCGAAGGGATCACCGAACACAGCGTTGCGGCAGTGGCAACGGGTAGGACACAAGACAATGCGCGCCGCAGGGCAGGTCGCGACATGTCAGCTCCAATCGTCTCTGAATGGTCTGGTCCAATTCAACCAGTAGAACGGCGCCGAGCGGTACACATCGACATCTGCCCTGGTCACACCCACCGGACATGGATGGCAGCCGTGATGTCCTGTCCCCTGCACCGGTTCCAGCCCCATGATCGGCCGCGCCCGGCCACGTGGCCGGGCGCGTCGGCCGCGCGCACGTTCTCGCGCGGTACTCGATGTCGATGGAGGGGCCATGGCTTCGTGGGGTCGCAGCCGCGCGCGGGCAAGTACGCGTGCGCGGCCGCGCGCAATCGCATTCGTGTTGACACTTGTCCTGGGGGCTTCGCTGGCCCAGGTGGTGGTGCCGCCGTCGGCGGCGGCGGCACCCGTCACGCCGGAGGTGCCGCGGGATCTACCGCTGCTGTCGGTGCCGTCGGCTCAGGCGCAGCAGCCTCGGCAGGCGGCGAGCCCGCAGCAGCCGAAAGCCGATTTCAAGCCGTTGCGGGCACGGGCGGGGGCGCAGGCGCGAAGATCGGCGGCCGATCCGCCGGAGACCACCCTGGTCAGCCCGGCCGACAACGCCGTCGTGGCCACGGAGACACCTGCGTTGCAGGTCGCCGAGGTCGGCGACGGCGTGCTGTACTGCTTCAAGGTGTCCACCGGCTTCGACGGCCGCTCGGGCAGCGTGGTGGACTCCGGCTGCCTGACGACGCCGACGTGGAACGTGCCCAAGCACGTGCTGCACGACGGCGGCCGGTACACCTGGACCGCGGGGACGGCGGTGCCGGGCGCGACGACCATGACGCCCGCGAAGTGGGTCGGGCACTTCACGGTCAACCAGCGGGTGGGCGATCCGGGACCGGCGCCGACCGACCGGCTGAGCCCGGTGACCGTGAACCTCTTCAACGGCAACGCCCAGATCGAGGCAGCCGGGCCGGCCTTCCAGGCGATCGGCGGACCGGCCGGGGTGACGTTCGCCTACAACTCACGGCAGGGCTCACCGCGTGGCGTGCGGGCGTCGTACTTCAACGACTCACGCCGCACCGGGACACCGGACGCCATCCCGGTGATGACGCGCAGCGAGTCGCAGGTCAACCTCGACTGGGGCATCGCCTTCAGCGGCAACCCGGACAACCTCCCGTGGCGGGACAACCCGCTGCCCCAGGCGCTGAACTCCGACTGGTTCGTCGTGCGGTGGGAAGGCCACTTCAAGGCACCGGTCAGCGGTGACTTCCGGTTCGGCGGCGGGCACACCGACGGCGCGCGGATCTGGGTGGACGGCAAGCTCGTCCACGACAACCCGCACGCCGCCGACGTCGGCGACGACTTCCTCCAGCCCGGTCCCACACAGGACAAGGAAGTCACGCTCAAAGCCGGCCAGCGCGTGCCGATCAAGGTCGAGCTGTACCACCACTCCGCGGAACGCCCCCGGATGGTGTTGTGGGCCAAGAGCACAGTGGGCGCCGCGGACCAACGTACCCACAACCTCGAGCCGCGGATCGTGCCGACGGAATGGCTGTACTCCGCGGACACGCAGTCGCTGCCGGGCGGGTGGACGCTGTCGACGCAGGCAGGCGGGTACAGCCACGCCGACATGCTGGACGGGTCGGTGGTGCTCACCGACAGCGCCGGTGGCAAACACACCTGGGCCAAGACGTCCACCGGCGGCTACACGCCCCCGGCAGGTGAGGACGGTGTGCTCGCGTTCGACGCCGGCGGCCGGATCACGGTGACCGACAGCGACACGGTGTCGGTGTTCAACCCGGACGGCACGCTGGCCTCGGTGGCGTCGGTGCTGGACAGCAAGAAACCCGCCGCACTGCAGTACTCCTACAGCGGCTCGCCGTCACGCCTGACGCAGATCAAGGACCCCGTCTCAGGCCGGGCGCACACGCTGCACTACAACACCGACAACAGCGACGGCTGCTACGGCGGCGTGTCCCGCCCACCGGGATCCGACGCGGCGCCGCCGCACATGCTGTGCCGCATCCGCTACTGGGACGGCAGCGAAACCCGGCTGTGGTACCAGATGGAAACCCTGTCCCGGATCGAGAACCCGGGCGCGGACATCCGGGACTACGACTACCAGAACCGGGCCGCGGCCAAGCAGCAGTACCAGGAAGCCGGGGACAACGAGGAGCTCAAGCAGAAGGCCGTCGACAGCATCGGGCCGCTGACCACGCTCCGCAGCGGCCTGGCCTACGACTGGGTGGCCCGGCAACCACCGTCCTCCGGCAACGGCTGCACGAACAACGAGGACGTGGCCTCGGTCTGCACGGTGATCGGGTACGACTCGGTGATCGAGCAGCCGCAGGAACCACCCGCGCTGCGCGCGGTCCAGGTGCTGGCGCCTGCCCCGGACGGCCGTCAGGCCGCACGGGCCGAGCACTTCTACCAGTACTACCTGGAGCGCAAGCAGGCAACCGTTGCCGTGGCCGGGGTGTACGACGCCACCCGCTCCCGCACGGTGACCTATGACGACGCTGGTCGCACGCTGAGCACCACCGACTTCACCGGTGCCGTGATCAGTGCGGAGTGGAACGCGAAAGACAAGGCCATCGCCGCCGTCGACAGTGCTGGTCGACGCTCCACCACGGTGTATGACCACGCTGACCGCCCGGTCGACCGTTATGGGCCAGCGCCGTCGTCGTGTTTCAACGGCGTGACGCCGACGCCCGCGTGTGCGGCGACCATGCCGCACGTCCGGACCGCGTACGACGAGGGTCTGGTCGGGTTGTCGGCCGCGTACTACGACAACCCGTCGCTGTCGGGCATTCCGAGGTTGTTCGCCACTGGCGTCGGCTCCGCGGACGGCACGTTGTCGCAGTCGTGGCGGCCCGCCGCGCCTGTCCCGAACACCGGCGGCTGGTCCGGCCGGTTCACTGGCGAGGTCCAGTTCCCGGCTGTCGGGGACTACGGGCTCGGGTTGACCGTCGTGGACGGTGTCCGGCTGTGGGTCGACGACGTCCTGCTGGTCGACAGCTGGGGCGACAAGACCTCGACCGCGGTCACCGGCAAGTTCACCAACACCACGGCGAACAGCTGGCACCGTGTCCGCGTCGACTACTACAACCGTTCCGGCACAACAGGGGCGTTGAACTTCGCCTGGACCCCACCCGGCGCGGGCGCGCCGGTGACAGTGCCTGGTCCGGCGCTTCGGCCGCGGTACGGCCTGGAGACGAGCACGACCACGGCGGACACCTCCGGCGGCAGCACCGAACGGTCGCCGTCCAGGCGTTCGGCGACCGGTTACGCCGATCCGGGCGCGGGAATCGACCCCGTGTACGGGCTCACGGTGTCGAGGACGTCGGATCCCGGCGGGCTCAACATCAACACCCGTTCCACATATGAGCGGCCGGGCGACGGGTATCTGCGCAAGCTGGCGGAGACACTGCCCGCGGGCGACATCACCAACGCCGCCAAACGCAACACCACCACCTACTACGGTGACACCGAAACCCGCGGGAACCCTTGCGACCCAAGCGCCGCCGCGGTGAACCAGGGCGGCATGGCCAAGACCGTCACCGAGGCCAAACCCGACGGCGGACCGGCGCTCAGCAGCGAGACCGTGTACGACGCGGCCGGCCGTGTCGTCGCCTACCGCATGGGCGACGAACCGTGGTCATGCACCTGGCACGACAGCCGTGGACGGGTGGTCAAGAAGACCTACCCGGCCTACGGCGGCAAACCGGCGCGCACAGTCGTCTCGGACTACGCCGTCGGCGGCGATCCGTTGACGCAGAAGGTGACCGACGAGAACGGGTCGATCACGACCGTGATCGACCTGCTCGGCCAGGAGGTCAGCTACACCGACGCCAACGGCGTGACGTCGAAGTCGACGTTCGACCAGGTCGGGCGACTGGTCAAGGACACGACCACGGTCAAAGGCGTGTCCAGCACCGTGGATTACAAGTGGAACGAAGCCTCCCAGCTGACGGAAGTCAAAGTGGACGGCGCGGTCGTCGCGAAGCCGACGTACACCGCCGCCGCTGAACTGGCTGGTGTCGTCTACGGCAACGGGTCCCGCCTCGACGGGATAACGCACAACGGCTCGGGCAAGATCTCCGCGCTGAAGTGGCGGACATCGGCGTCCACTGTGGTCGACACGGTGACGCGTTCCCGCGACAACCGCGTCATCGACGACGTGGTGACCGTCGACGGGAAGGCCGCGGCGACGTACTCGTACACCTACGACGCCGTCGGCAGGTTGGTCGGGGCAACCGTCCCGCACCACACCCTCACCTACCGGTTCGACTCGGCCGGTGGATGCGGGCCCAACAAGGCAGCGGGTCAGAACACCAACCGCACGGCGTCCACCGACAGCCTCAACGGCGCCCCCGCGGTCACCACGACCTACTGCTACGACGACGCCGACCGGTTGCTGTCGACCAGCGGCGGTACCGCGCTCGCGTTCGCCTACGACAGCCACGGCAACACGGTGAAAGTCGGCGCCGACACGCTGGGCTATGACGCCGCGAACCGGCACATGTCCACGACGACGCCGATCGGCACGTCGATCACGTACGTGCGGGACCCGCAGGACAGGCTGACCAGCCGGGCGGTGACCGGCGCCGGCGACTCGTCGAGGAACGGGACCACGCGTTACTCCTACAGTTCCAAACAGGACACAGCGGATCTCGTCCTCGACAACACCGGCAAGCTGCTGCAGCGGATCGTGGCGCTGCCCGGTGGCGTGCTGCTGACGAAGAACTACGACCAGGCCGCCACGACCAACTGGGCGTACCCGAACGTCCACGGCGACCTGCTGTTCACCGCGGACGGCAGCGCCACACGGACCGGGCCGATCCACCTGTACGACCCGTTCGGGCAGAACATCGATCCCGGCACCGGCGCGTTCACCGCGATCCCCGTCGCGGGGACCGTGGCGGGCGGGATGGACTTCGGGTGGCTCGGCCAGCACGAACGACCGGTCGAACACCTCGGCGGTCAGCAGGCCATCGAGATGGGCGCACGCGTCTACCTGCCGGTGCTCGGCCGGTTCCTCCAGGTCGACCCGGTGCCCGGTGGCTCGGCCAACGACTACGACTACGTCGACGCCGATCCGGTCAACGGACTCGACCTCGCCGGGACGTTCAGCTGGAAGTCCGCGGTCAAGGTCGCGACGAAGGCCGCCGAGGTCGTGTCGTACGTGCCCGGTCCGGTCGGGACGGTCGGCGCCGGTGTGGCCGTCGCCGGGCAGCTCGCGCAGGGCAACTACAAGGCGGCGGCGGCGAACGCGGTCGGCCTGGTTCCCGGCGGGAAGCTGGTCAGCTCGGTCGCCAAGCAGGCCGCGAAACAGGCCCCGGCGGTGGCCAAGGCCACGCAGGCGGTCGAGAAGTGCAACTCGTTCGCACCGGACACCCTGGTGGTGATGGCGGACGGCACCGCAAGACCGATCAAGGACGTCAAGGTCGGCGAGCTGGTCAAGGCGACCGACCCGGCAACCGGTGTCACCTCCGCGCAGCCCGTCGCGGCGGTGATCGTCGGCCACGGCACCAAACACCTGATCGACATCGGGGTCGGCGGTCCCCGGCCGGGCACGGTCACCGCCACCGCCGAACACCCCATCTGGGTCGACGGCCGCGGCTGGGTCGACGCCGGGGACATCAGAGCCGGAGACCTGGTCCGCGGGCCACCCGGCTCGGGGACAGTGTCGGTCACCTCGGTCCTCGACCGCGGCCAGGTGGACGGCCAGACGGTCTACAACCTCACCGTCAGCAATGTCCACACCTTCCACATCCGCTCCGGCGACAAGGACGTCCTTGTCCACAACGCCGCGTGTCCCATCCACAACAACATTCTCTCCAACCCCTACGGCAATCCGGGCCGGTGCACGTGTCCGGGCGGGATGGGAGAACGCAGGGCGGACCTGCCCGCGGCCCAGATGAAGACCTCGGCCGACGCGGGAAGGACGTTCACCGAGGCACCCGTGCGGGCCGCCAAGGAAATCGTCCACCTGACCGTCGACAACCCGGGGACCGCGATCCCCCTCGGCGCCGCGGTGCTCGCCGCGGCGGCGAAGAAGAAGCTCGGCCGGAAATGAACCTCTTGTCCCCCAGGGAAAGGAACACATCGGTGGCCAGATTATCGTGGCGGACCGCGACCACCGCCGTCGCGGCGCTGGCCGCGGCCGTGAGTGTCGCGTCGGCCCCGGCCCCGGCCTCGGCCTCGGCCGCGCCCGACCAGACCGCGGCCCCCATGGCGCTGATCCAGCTGTCGTTCACGTCGGCAGGCACCGGCGAGCGGTTGGACGTCAGGAACAGCGGCAGCTTCGACAACGGAGCCGTCGTCGTCGCACCAGCTCCCGGCAACGCCCAGTCGTGGCGGATCAACACCGGCGGGGGCGACGGGGCGTTCGCGGTCGTCAACGAGAAGGCCAACAAGTGCCTCGACGGCCGGTTCAACGCCACGCAGTTGCAACCGTGCGACGGTCGCGCGAGCGAGAAGTGGTACTTCCAGCCGGTCAACGGGTCGGCGCAGAAGGCGTTCATGCTCCGCCACGAAGCGGACGGACTGTGCTTGGGCGTGAAGTCCGACTTCATGAACAACAAGACCGGCGTGATCGAAGCCTGCAACGGTACGCCGACGCAGCAATGGGTCCTGCCCGAGGACAGCTACTCTGTGGCGTACCACTCGGCGGTCGACTACGCGGCCGCACGATGCGCCAAGGACCGCTCAACCTGCTCGTGGTCCACGGGTACGCAGACGCCGCCGTTCCTGATGCAGGCGACGTGCGTCTCGCCGGTGTGGTTCAACGGCACGTCGACGTCGATCCCGTGGACGTTCTCGCTCAACACCTCGACGGGGTGGAAGAACACCATCGGGTTCAGCCTGCAGGCGAAGCTGACCGTCGGGGTGGCACCGCTGCAGGCGGAGGTGTCCGCGACAGTGCACGGCGAGGTGTCGCTGGACCTCAAGCAGGACTTGGGCAACAGCCTGGTCGTGACCGTGCCGCCACGGATGTACGGCTGGGTGGCGTTGTCCGAACTGGCGACCAAGGTGACAGGCAAGTGGACGTTCGACACCCAGGGCTTCCCCTGGACGGCGGAAGACGAGATCACCGTGCCGCTGAAGTACGACACGAACGGCGGCGCCAGCATCTACAGCGCCAAGACAGCCGCCACCTTCACCTCGTGTGACGCGCAGACATAGCAACACCTGATCGGCGTGCCGGCCTCGTCCTGACTGGACCGACAGTCAGGACGAGGCTGTGCGGCAGAACGGAGACTTCCCAGCGATGAGGTTCTTGCGGCGACGTGCCTCGGATCCGTCAGCGGGCGTGGTGCCCCGTGAGTGCCCGGACTGCGGCTCGCCGAAGCTGGTGAAGGAGAAGCACCCCTTCACCGCGATCCACCTCGTCGAGGACGACCGCAGCGTCTCCTGCCGCTACAACCGGATCCAGGTCGTCTGCAAGCGGTGCAGGTTCCTCGTGAACGACGACCTGAACGGCGACGCGGCACAAGCCTACGCCCGGTTGACGGCGCAAGTCGGCGGTTCGCAGGTGGACCTGACCGCCGAGGTGGCCGGCGCCGTCCGCGTCGCTGGGAGGCTTCCGGCGCTGCCGGACGCCGAGCGGCAACGGGACTACGACCTCGTGCGCAAGGTCTGGGGTTGCGCTGGTATGCACCCGGTTCCCGCGGATGAGCTGGCGGACGCGATGGCCCGGATCATCCGCGGGTACTTCGCCGAAGGTGCGTTCCGGGTCAAGGTGGAGACGCTGGACGAGCCTGTCCTGATGCTTTCCTTCGCCACCGCCACCGGGTTCCGCCCGGTGCGGCTGACGCGCGGGCAGGACGGGGATTTCTTCGTGTACGGCCAGATCCAGCTGACCCGCGTCCTCGGCGTGATCTGAGGACCCGCTCAGGCCTTGGCGAGCTTGGACGGCCACCAGATGCGGCGGCCGATGTCCAGTGCCAGCGCGGGGACCAGCAGGGAACGGACGATCAGCGTGTCGAGCAGGACGCCGAACGCGACGATGAACGCGATCTGGGCGAGGAACAGGATCGGCAGGACGGCCAGCGCGGCGAAGGTCGCGGCGAGCACCACGCCCGCCGACGTGATCACGCCGCCGGTGACGGTCAGGCCACGCGACACCCCGGCGTGGGTGCCGTGCCGGATGGATTCCTCGCGGACTCTCGTCATCAGGAAGATGTTGTAGTCGATGCCCAGTGCCACCAGGAACACGAACCCGAACAGCGGCACGACGGGGTCCGCGCCGGGGAAGCCGAGTACGTGGTTGAACACGATCGCCGAGACGCCCAGTGTGGCTGCGTAAGACAGCACGACCGTCCCGATCAGCAGCAAAGGGGCGAGCAGCGACCGCAGCAGGAAGGCCAGCACCGCGAAGATCACCACCAGCACGATCGGGATGATCACGTTGCGGTCCCGTACCGAGATCTCCTGGGTGTCGAGCAGTGTCGCGGTGCGTCCGCCGACCCGCGCGTCGGCTCCTGGGACGGCGTGCACGGCGGCGCGCAGGCGTTTCACCGTGTCCAGTGCTGGTCTCGCGTCGGCCGCCGCGGTCAGGGTGGCCTCTGCTTCCGCGAGGTTTCCCTTGTTCTGCACGGTGATCCGGACGTCCGCGACACCTTCGACCCGCGCGGCCGCGGCGACCTCGCCGATCCGGTCCGCCTTCGCGACGATCACCGCCGGGCTGCCCGCTCCGGCCACGAAGTGCCGGGTCAGGATCTCCTGTCCGGCCACTGAGTCGGCGCGGTTGAGGAACACGTCGGTCTGCGCGGTGCCGGACGCCTTCAGCTGGGGCAGGAACGCCACGCCTGTCAGCAGGATCAGGGTGGTGACGATCCAGGTGACGCGGGGGCGGGCCGCGATGAGCTTCGCTGCCTTGGCCCACGCACCGGTCTTCACTGTCGCTTTCGGACGGTACGGCCAGAACGCCGAGCGGCCGAGGAGCGCCAGCACCGCGGGCAGGAACGTCAGCGACACGACCAGCGCGGCGCCGATGCCGATCGCCGCCACCGGGCCGAGCCCCTGGTTGGACCGCAGGTCACTGAACAGCAGGCACAGCACGCCGAGTATCACTGTGCCCGCGGAGGCCGCGATCGGCTCGACGGTCGCCCGCCACGCCTTGCCGACGGCTTCCAGGCGGTCCGGTGTGGTGACCAGTTCCTCGCGGTAACGGGCCACCAGCAGCAGCGCGTAGTCGGTCGCCGCGCCGAACACGAGGATGAACAGGATGCCCTGGCTCTGCCCGTTGAGGTCGATGATGTCGTTGGCGGTCAGGGCGTACACCGTCAGACTGGCCAGGCCGAGTGCGAACACACTGGACACGAGCACCACGAACGGCAGCAGCGGACTTCGGTACACCAGGATCAGGATCACCACGACCACCGCGCCGGCCACGAGCAACAGCAGCCCGTCGATCCCGGAGAACGCCTCGCCGAGGTCGGCGGCCAGCGCCGCCGGGCCCGTCACCAGCACGGTCAGGCCCGCCGGGGTGTCCGTGGCCAGGATCTCGCGGGCGCGTTCGACGGCGTCGCCCGGGTCCACCGCGCCGTCGAAGGGCACGATCACCTGCAGCGCCTCGCCGTCGTCGGACCGGCGCGGCGGCGGGACGTCCGCGATCTGCCTGGTCCGCTCCGCCAGGAACCGCTGGTCCTGTTCGGTGACGCCGCCCGGGCGTTCGGCGGCCACGATGGCCGGGATGGTCTGCCGCTCGGCGAACAGCCGCTGCTGCTCGCCGACCTTGGTCGACTCGGCCGATTCGGGCAGGAACGCGGCGCTGTCGTTCTCCGCGACCTTGGCCAGCTTGCCCGCGAACGGCCCGCTGATCCCGCCGAGCGCGAGCCAGCCGACGATCAGCAGGGACGGCAGCAGCCACCGCCGCCGGGACTTGTCGGTCGGCACGAGTCCTCCGAGTGATTCGAAATTCTGATGATTCGATTTTCGAATCACCACCGCGGGACGATACAGTGCGACCGTGCGGAACGCGAGTGGGGACGACGCGACCCTCGTCCGGCTGCTGCGGCAGTTCAACGTGGAGAGTGACCAGTTCACGCGGCTGTTCGGCGACGCGCACGGCCTGCACCGCACGGACATGAACGCCCTGGTGATCGTGATGGAGGCCACGCGGCGCGGACGGCCGATCACCCCGGGCGAACTCGCCCGCGCGCTGCACCTGAGCGCGTCCGCGACCACGACAGTGCTGGACCGCCTGGTCGCCGCCGGGCACGTGCGGCGTGACCGCGACCAGGCCGACCGGCGCCGGATCGAACTGGTGACCTCGCCGACGGCGATGAAGGCGGGCGAGCGGTTCTTCCGGCCGCTGGGCGTCGAGCTGTCACACGCTTGGCGCGACTTCTCCGACGACGAACGAGCCGTCATCGCCAGGTTCCTCACGGCCAGCGTCGAAGCAGCCGCGCATGCCCGCGCGAAGCTGAGTCAGCGAACCACGGCAGGCGAAGAAGCGTTCTGACGCACGACCTCCGGACGCCCGGCGCCGGACGCGGGCACCTTGAACACCGCCTGTCCGCGCGTGTACGCCACCGTGGCGTCATCGAGCCACTGTGGCTGGTCGTCGACGTGCTCGGTCTCGGCGAGAGCGACGTCACCGCCGGAGGCCAAGTCCAGCACGTGCAACCGCCACCGCTCACCCGTGCGGAACTTGTAGGCGATACGAGTACCGTCCGGCGACAACGACGGGCATTCGACGTTCTCGCGCAACGATGTCAACGTGCGTGTGTCAAGCGAACCGCGCACCAGCCACGTCTTGCCGCCTGAAGCAGCGGTGGCGTAGAACGTGCGGTCATCACGCGTGAACGTGACGCCCCAGTAGTTCACGTCATCAGCGGTGTGCGGGCGACCGTCCACCAGCAACGAGAAGTCTTCGAGCGAACCGTAGTGCTTGCCGTTCACCAGGTCGTAGATCCCGGCCGTGGTGGAGAACGTCCCGACGCCGCCGATGTACGAGTCACCGGCCCGGAACACCGTCCACGCCACCAAACGGCCGGTCGGTGCGACACGTGCCCGGCTCGGTGTGCCCCATTCGGTGAGGCGAAGCCGTTCTCCGCGTGCGTCGAGTACCAGCAGCTCGGATTGCATCGGCACGGCCGTGACCCGCAGGCACACCAGCGTGCCCGCGGCCACGTCCACCCGTTGACAGCTCGGCCCAGTGCGTTCCGCTTCACGCGCGCGGCCACTGGCGTCCACGTACACGAGCTCGCCGCTGCGCAGCGCCAACGGCTCTTCCCGTTGCGCGCCCACGGACCGCAGACCGACGAACGCCGCACAAGCAAGCACGGCAACGGAAACAAGCACGACACCCAGCCAGGTGCGGTTCATCGCCGTGCTCCGATCAGGATCGCACCGGCCAGCACCACGGCGTACACACAGAACGCGGGCGCGAGACTGAGTCCGGTCGCGACAACGCCGAACAGCACCGCGCCCGCCGCGCGTGCCACTGCCTGTGCTGTCTGGACCAACGCGAGGCCGGTGGCGCGCACCGCCTCCGGCACCAACGGCCCGACGAACGCCATCAGCACACCGTCGGTACACGCGTAGAAGACACCATGTGCCAACGAGACCAGCGCCGCGATGGCCCAGCCTTGCCACGACGCCGCGACAACCAGGTACGCGACTACCAGCACGGCGTGTCCGGCCAGGAACACCCGCCACCGCCCCACCTTGTCAGCGAGTCGCCCGACCGGCGCGGCGGCAACCATGAACGTCAGCGCCGTCGCCAGCGGGAGCAACGGCAGCACACCCGCTGGCAGGCCAGCGGTACGTTGCACCCCCACGAACAGGAACATGTCACCGACCGTGCACACCCCGAGCAGCGCGCCGATGAGGCACACCCGTCGCACAGCACGGTCTCGCACAAGCCACCAGCTCAACGCGGGTCGTGCGGTTACCGTGCCTCGGGGCGCGCGTACGAACACCGCCAGCACCACGACCGCGACCGCACCCAGGCAGAAACTCACCGCGAACACCGCGGTGTAGTCCATGAACAGCACGCTGAGCAGGCCGAACGCCAGCAACGGACCGAGCAGCGCCCCGGCCGTGTCCAACGCCCGGTGCACGCCGAACGCCCGGCCGAGCGCGTCCGGCGCGGTGGCCAGGGTGATCATGGCGTCACGCGGGCCGGTCCGGACGCCTTTGCCCGCCCGGTCGACGCCGATCACCAGGCCGATACCCGCCACGGACGGCCCGGCCAGCGGAAACCCGAGCTTGGCCACCGCCGACAGGCCGTACCCGGCGAGAGCGACGGCTTTCGGGCGGCGCAGCCGGTCGGCGAGGTGCCCGCCGACCAGGCGCAACACCGCCGTCGCGCCGGTGTACAGGCCGTCGATCGCGCCGAGCTGCAGATAGCCGACGCCGAGGCCGTAGACGAGGTACAGCGGCAGCACGGCGGTGACCATCTCGGCGGACATGTCGGTGATCAGGCTGACCACGCCGAGCCCGATGACCGTTCGGGACACCGCTTGTGCCGAGCGGCCCGCAGGCAGGCCGGATGATGGGACGGAGGAGACATACATCGCGGAACCTTTCCGGGATGCGGCGCACGGCTGGGCCGTGCGCCGTCCCCGCACTCACCCAGTTGCCTTGTGGCACTTGCCGGACACGGTGTCGGTGTACGTGCGTCCGGCGACCGGTACGAAGTCGTGGCGGTAGCCCGTCGCGGTGAGCGTCAGCTTGGCAACGCCGAAGGTGTCGGCGTTGCCCGCTTCCTGGACAGCCGCCGAGTTCATGTCGTAGCTGTAGAACCCGCGGCCACCGGTGCCGACCAGCAGTTGCCGCACGCCGTTGGCGTCGTCACGGGCACCGTTCGGTTTGGACAGCGCGAACCGCTGGTAGTTGTGGTCGTGACCGACCACGACAAGATCCGCTTTGGCGTTGTACAGCGCCTCGAAGAACGGCGTGATGGACGTGTTGTCACCGTGGTCGCCGCGGCTGAACCGCGGGTGGTGCCAGTAGGCGGCGGTGCACGGCTTGGTGCTCGCGGCCAGGTCCTTCTTGAGCCACGCGACCTGCGTTGAGCTCGCCGTGCGGCTGATGTTGGAGTTCAACGCGACGAAGTGCCAGTCGCCCACGTCGAAGCTGTAGTAGCCCTTGCCGCGTTCGCCTGCCAGTGCGCCGAAGTAGTCGAAGTACCCGGCCGCCGACGACGTCTTGTACTCGTGGTTGCCGGGCGTCGGGTGCACGATCGACCTGAACTGGCCGAAGTTCGGGTCGTAGCGCTGCCGGTACTCGCTCAGGCTCCCGGACTCGTAGGCGTTGTCGCCCGCCAGGACGAGCGCCTGCGCGTTCAGGTTCTTGACCACGGCGGCGGTCTGGTCGCACGAGGATCCGCACAGGTCACCGACCGCGGCCACGGTGGAGGTCGCCTGGGCGAGCTCACGCGTGCTGGACTGGTAGTAGTCGATGGAGTAGCGGCTGGCACTGTCGGCGAAGCGCGGCGTGACGCGTACGCAGTCGCCTTCGAACGCCCTGGTGTGGAACGCTTTGCCCGGCCAATGAGCCGAGGTCAGGGTGAACGTGCCGGAGGCCGACCCGGTCAGGGTGACGGAGTCGTTGCCGTGCAACGACAGTTCCGCGAACCGGATTCGCATCCACTTCGCCCCGGACGCGCACACCTCGCCGGTCGTGACCGAGCGCGGCACCGCGCCCGAGGTCACGCCGGGTTCGGCGATCTGCGGGACTTCGGGTTCCTGGGAAGCAGCAGGTGGTTGCGTGGCAACAACAACAAGAGCGACAGCCGCCGTGCAGGTCGCACCGCGGCGCCATCGCCGGCGCAGGGATGATCTCATCGGAATCCTTCAAGAGGGTGCGGGGTAAGGACTTCCACGCACGTGCCGCGGGTTCCCGGCACGTGTTCCGAGGTTCGCGGACGACTCTAACCCGGCCGGAGCGGCCGTCGGCGAATCGAGTCCAGCGCTCGCTGGACAACTCTGAACGGCCTGGCCGGGGTACCCTCGCCGGACCCTCCAGAAGGGATCCCGCGATGACTGCCGACACCACCACCCGTGGTCGCACCGAGTTCGGGGCCGCGCTGCGCACGGCGATCGGGCGCAGCGGACTGAGCCTCAGCGAGATCAGCCAGCGCCTGCGCGAACAGAACACGCCGGTCAGCGTGAGCGCGCTGAGCTACTGGCAGAACGGCGAGAACCGCCCGGAACGCGCGAGTTCCCTGGCCGCGGTGGCCGCGCTGGAGGCGATGCTGGGCCAGCGGCCCGGGACGCTGACGTCGTTGCTCGGCCCGCGCAGACCCCGTGGCCGGATGGCCACCAAGCGACCGGGCGGCGCCGTCACCTACGACCAGATCTGGCGCCGCCCGCAGAACATGGCCCACGTGTTGTCCAAGGTGGACGCCGTACCGGCGGATCTGGACAGCCCGCACCGGCTCTCGCAGTTCGTGTCGTACCGCGTCAACGCACAGGGCTGTGAGGAGTCGATGCGCGTGCGCAGGCTCGTGCGCGCCGACCACGACAACACGACCAGGTTCGTGTTCGTGGTCAGGTGCAGCACCCTCCCCCAGCCGCCGGTGGTCACGTTCACCGAGGGGTGCCGGGTCGCCAGGTTCCGGGCCGACGTGCCGAGCTCGACGTCGGTGTTCGAGTTCGCCCTCGACCGCCCGCTGGCCGGTGGGGAACTGGCGGCGGTGGAGTTCGCGCTGCGGTTCCCGCCCGGCCAGACGAGCGGGCACACCCAGGTCGCGATCTACCGGCCCGCGCGGGAGATGGTGCTGCACATCGCTTTCGACCCGGCGATGCGGCCGCGTACGTGCTTGGGCTACTTCCAGCCGCGCAGCGCGCTGCCGCGCGAGTACCGGCCCGGGGTGAGCTTCGACGACCGCACCACCACGTACCAGTTCATCACCCTGGACCCGGCGCCCGGCCAGTACGGCATCGAGTGGAGCTACTGAGCCTCCAGGTGGTCGCGACGTGGGTGACCGATCTGTTCTGGGCTTGTCTGTATTCCTCCCTACTTGACCGGGGATGGCTGCTCTACGATGGCGAGCAAGCGGAACATCGCTCCAGTACTGCACGGAACCCCGTTCCGCCTAGTCAGGAGGACTCCATGACCACCGCGGGACGGTCCAAACGAGCCGACGCCCGGCGCAACGAGAAAACCCTGCTCGACGCCGCCGCCGCCGTCTTCGTCACGTCAGGCGTGGACGCGCCGGTGCGGGACATCGCGGCCAAGGCCGGTGTCGGCATGGGCACCATCTACCGCCACTTCCCGACCCGCGCGGACCTCATCATCGCCGTCTACCGGCACCAGGTGGAGGCCTGCGCCGAAGCCGGGCCCGCGCTGCTGGCCGGGAGCGAGACCCCGCACGTCGCACTCGGACAATGGATCGACCTCTTCGTCGACTTCCTGGTCACCAAACACGGCCTCGCCGGGGTCCTGCAGTCCGACAAGTCCGGCTTCGACACGCTGCACACGTACTTCCTCGACCGCCTCGTGCCCGTGTGCGGGCACCTGCTCGACGCGGCGGCCGCCGCGGGCGAGATCCACACCGATCTGACCGCGCTCCAGCTCATGCGTGGCGTCGGCAACCTCTGCATCGGCGCCGACGACCCCCGCTACGACGCCCGACGGCTTGTTGCCGTTCTCATCGCGGGATTGCGCCAGCCACCTGTGCCCGGAACGGCGTCATAACTACGACATGTCGTATCTGTGACAGCGTCCAGGTAGTGACTTGATCCACTGGGTACCCCGACGCTGGGCCGATGCACTGGAGATCACGCTTTCTCGCCATCGGCTGCGCCGGTGCACTCGTTCTCGGCGCCGCGCACGTCGCGAGCGCCGCGCCTGTCCCCGCGGCGCCCGGCGCCGCGGCGAAGGCCGTCCGGCACGCCATCACACTGGTCACCGGCGATACCGTCCACATCGAACAGTTACCGGACGGCAGACAGGCCGCGGCCATCAAGCCCGGCCCCGGTCGCGAGCAGATCGACTTCCACCAGCAGGAGGTCGACGGAAACCTGTTCGTGATCCCGCAGGACGCCATGCCGTCGCTCACCAGCAGACGGGTCGACCGCGCCCTGTTCAACATCACCGAACTCGTCCGGCAGGGCTACACCGACGAGCAGACACCCCAGTTGCCGCTGATCGTGCGCTACGGGCAGCAGCGCGCGACGCTGGCCGCCGCCGAGGCCGGTGTGACGCTGGCGAGCGTGCGGAGCCAGGCCGTCCGGGCGGACAAGCGCCGGGCGGGCGAGTTCTGGCAGTCCGCGAGCGGCGTCGAGCGGATCTCCCTCGACCGCAAGGTGCGGGCCTCGCTGGACCACAGCGTTCCCCAGATCGGCGCGCCGGAAGCGTGGGCCGCCGGATACGACGGCACCGGCACGACCGTCGCCGTGCTGGACACCGGTGCCGACGCCGGTCACCCCGACCTGAAGGGCAAGATCGCCGGTTCGGCCAACTTCACCACGGCCGCGGACACCGTCGACCACTTCGGTCACGGTACGCACGTCGCCGCGACCGTCGCGGGCAACGGCACCCGCAAGGGCGTGGCTCCGGGGGCGAGACTGCTGGTCGGCAAGGTCCTCGACGACGAGGGCTCCGGCTACGAGTCGTGGATCCTCGCCGGGATGGAGTGGGCGGTCAGTTCCGGCGCCAAGGTCGTCAACCTGAGCCTGGGCGGCGGGCCGACCGACGGCACCGACCCGATGAGCCAGGGCCTCAACGAGATCAGCGAGCGGACCGGCACGCTGTTCGTGGTCGCGGCGGGCAACGACGGCGCCAACGGCCCGTTCAGCGTCGGCACGCCAGGTTCGGCGGACGCGGCGCTGACCGTCGGCGCGGTGGACCGGGACGAGAAGCTCGCGGACTTCTCCAGCCGCGGGCCGCGGATGACCGACATGGCCGTGAAGCCGGACATCACGGCGCCGGGCGTGGACATCGTGGCCGCCCGCGCGGCGGGAACCTCGATGGGGAATCCGGTGGACGACAAGTACACCGCCGCGTCCGGAACCTCCATGGCCACGCCGCACGTCGCGGGCGCGGCGGCGATCCTGGCGCAGCGCAACCCGACGTGGACCGGCAAGCAACTCAAGGACGCGCTGGCCAGCACGTCCAAACCCGTTGACCTGACCGTGTTCGAGCAGGGCGGCGGCCGGGTCGACGTGCCGCGCGCGGTCAAGCAGAGCGTGTACGCCACGGGGACGCTCAGTATCGGTGCTGTCACCGAAAACGTGGTGCGCAAGGAAGTCACGTACACCAACGCCACCACCGCGCCCGTCACCCTGAACCTGGCGCTCGACCTGAAGTCCTTCAGCGGGAGCCCGGCCGGTGACGCCGCCCGCCTCGAGAAGTCCACTGTGGAGATCCAG
This sequence comes from Kibdelosporangium phytohabitans, assembly GCF_001302585.1. GTDB lineage: Bacteria > Actinomycetota > Actinomycetes > Mycobacteriales > Pseudonocardiaceae > Kibdelosporangium > Kibdelosporangium phytohabitans. The sequence goes on from NZ_CP012752.1 coordinate 8,518,814, forward strand.
CCGGGTGCCGCCGCGACCGTCGGGATCGTGGCCGACGGCTCGAAACTGAAGCACGGCACGTACGGCGGACGGCTGACGGCCACCGCCAACGGCGTGCTCGTGCACACCGCGGTGGGCCTGAACAAGGAAGCGCCACAGCACAAGGTGACCGTCGTCCCGTTGGACACCAAGGGCAAGCCCGGGTTCGTGCCGCTGCTGTCGTTCTGGGGCGAGGACTCCCGGTTCGACAACCGCTGGACCCCGAAGCCCGACGGCACATGGGAGACGGTCGTGGCCGAGGGCGACTACTACCTCTCCGCCATGATCACCGAGAACGAGAAAAGCGCCTACCTGGTGGTCAAGCCGACGGTCCGGATCACCAAGGACACCACGGTGACCGTGGACGCACGCGAAGCCACCCAGGTCGTCGTCGAGACACCGCAACCGTCGCGGCAGAAGGGGATCTTCAGCTTCTACGCCCACCGCGAGTTCGGCGCGCGCAACATCACCAACTACGTGATGAAGTTCGAGGGCACCCGCAAGCTGTACGTCACGCCGACCGAGAAGGTGCGGGACGGGGCCTTCGAGTTCGGCAGCCGGTGGTCGCTGGTCGCGCCCGTGCTCACGGCCACCCCGCTGGCCCCGGACACCAAGCTGGAACCGGAGTACCTCGCCAGTTCGCCGAAGATCAAGGGGATGCGGCTGTGGCAGGTGGTGCCCGTCGGCGCCGGGCAGGCCGGTGACTACCGGGGCAAGGACGTCCGGGGCAGGATCGCACTGGTCAGGCCGACCCCGGAGCAGTACGACGAGGTCGTGCTCGCCGGCAACGCCGCCAAGGCGGGTGCGGCGATGGTGCTGATCGCGGATCCCGTGGAATGGCGGGCACAGGCCAAGGCCGCCCGTGACCTGCCGATCCCGACGGCCAGCGTGACCTACGACGAAGGCCGGCGGCTGGTCGAAGCGGGCAGGCATTTCCCGGTGTTCGTGTTCCTGCACGGCATCCCGGAAAGCCCGTACCTGTACGACGTGATGCACGTCGAGCAGGGGCAGGTGCCCAGCCGCGTGGTGTACCGGGTCAACGAACGCAACTCGGCCGTGGTGCGCACCGCCTACCACGAGTCCGGCGGTGACAACCAGCTCAAGGAGCAGCGGTTCGGCTGGCGGCCGTGGCAGAAGACGGCGGTCAACCAGTACCAGCGGGTCGTGGCCAGCCCGTCGGTCCGCGAGGAATGGGTGACCGCGGGTGACACGACCTGGCAGCACCGGGTCAAGCACCAGCTCAGCTGGGAGAGCATGAACCCGCTGATGGGTGGCATGCTGGAAGCGCCGCGCAAGTACCGCGCGGGTGAGCGCCTCGAGGACGAGTGGTACGCGCCGATCACCCGCCCCGCCATCCCGAAGGGTGTTCCCGGCATCGAGTCCACTCGCAACGGTGACACGTTGCAGCTGCGGATCCCGGAGTTCAGCGACGGCGCGGACACGCACTACGCGTTCACCGACGACGACTTGGGCGAGATGCCGGACAAGCAGTCCGCGAGGCTGTTCAAGGACGGCAAGCTGCTCACCACGGCACCGGACGCGTGGCGTGACGTCCAGGTCTCCCCCGGCCCGGCGGTCTACCGGCTGGAGATGACCGTCGAGCGCACCGGGGCGAACTGGCAGTTCGCCACCCGCACGGACAGCGCGTGGACGTTCAAGTCGCAGAAGGGCGACGGACCGCTTCCGTTGCTCCAAGTGGACTACTCGGTGCCTGCCGATCTGGCCAACAAGGCCCCGGCCGGCCGCAAGGTGACCATCGGCCTGCACGCCCGGCACCAGAACGGCCCCACGTCGGCGAGGTTCAAGGCGTGGGTGTCCTATGACGACGGGAAGGCCTGGCGCGAGGTCGAAGTGGACCGCCAGGGACGTGCCGTGGTCGACCACCCCCGGTTCGACCGGACGAACGGCTTCGTCGCGTTGCGTGTGCAGGGCACGGACGCGGCGGGCAACGCCGTCGAGCAGACGGTGTTGCGGGCGTACGGCCTCAGCTAGCCCGAGGCCACGGCGCCAGTGGACCCCGGTCTCCACCCCTCGTGGAGACCGGGGTCCTGCGTTCGCAGCCATCCGCGTCTGCTGACCTCCCACGCCAGCTGCATGCGGGTGTGCGCGTTCGCGCGGCGCATCAAGTCGGAGATCCGGCGTTGCACGGTGCGTTGGCTGACCTGCAACTGGGTCGCGATCGCCTTGTCGGTGACGCCGCTGACCAGCAACGACAGCAGGAACCGTTCGTCGGTTTCGACCCGGTCCGGCTGGTCGACCAGCAACGGCGACGCCCGCTCCCAGTAACTCTCGAACAACGCGATCAGGGCCGTGAGCAGGTTGCTCTCCCTGACCAGCGCGGCGGTGGGCTCGGTGACGCCGTCGCCGTAAGGCACCAGCGGGCAGAGCGCGATCGAGTCGTCGGCGATGCCGAGCCGCACGGGCAGCGTCGCCACGGAACGCGCTTCCTCACCGTGCCGGACGCCCGCGGCGACGCTCTCGATCATGCCGGGTTCCTCCAGCAGTTCCCGCTCGTACAGGACGCGGTAGCGCACACCCCTGGCCTGCGCCTCGAACTGCTCGGTGTTCTCCGACGACGGCATGGCCACGTGACCGGCCCGGCAGAACCACCGCGTCTCGAACTTGGCGTTGAGCTGCAGCTGGACCGCCTGCTGGCGGATCGCCGCCTTCCCGCTGACCACTTCCACCAGTTGGGACGGGTCACGGCGGCGCGCGCCGCCCCGGTACTCCTCGACCAGCTCGGCGACGGCGTTGCGCGCCCATTCCAGCGATTCCTGGCCGCGCAGCAGCAACGGGCCGAACGCGACGTCCGGTGGCGTCGGCACGTACCGCTGCTCGTGCGGTGCGACTCTCGTGATCAGGCCTTTGGTGTGCAACGACTGCAGGATCTCCAGCACGTCGTCCACACCGAACCCGAGCCGTTCGGCGATGTCCGCGGGCTCAGCCCGGAACGCCCCGACGACCAGCCGGTACACCCGTTCCTCGTCCGGTGTCATCCCAATGGCTTCCAGCACGCCATGCAGCGTAAAGCTCTTGGATACCGATCACCGAGGGCGAATGACCCGGTAGGAGGATCCGTTACCCCGTGCCGAGGGTGCTCTCGAAGACGACCCGGATCACATCACAGCGGATCCAGCGCTGCGTGAGGCACAGCATTCGCCCGTCGCCGCCGCCGTCGCGGTTGAGGCTCTCGATGAACCAGCCGAGGCCGGACAGGGGAGGCGTCGAGCTGGGCGGCGACCTCGGGTTCGAGCATCTCGGCACTGGCACGGACCCGGACCCGGCGCGGTGTGACGCCGGCGACCTCGCTGAGCACCCCGGTGCAGCGAGTCGTCGGCCCGCAGCGCCGCGGCCAGCTCGGCGATCACCGCGGTCGGCACCCACTCGATGCCGGACGATGCCGCCGTGTCATCCACATAGGACCGGCGGACGAGCCGGTGGCACGGGCCGTCGCCCAGGATCGCCGCGACTTCCGGCGGCGGGTCCGCTGTGGCGCACGAGAGGACGACGCCGCGTGGCGAGGCTGGTCCGCTCGCTGGGCGTCGGCTGCTCGTCACGGGAGCAGGCATGCTCGGTGTGACCGCGAGCGCGATGGCCACCGCGGCGGGCGCTGAGGTCGTCGTGGCTGACCCTGATCCCGTGCGACTCGCTCCCGCTGCCCGGTTCGGCGCTGTCGACGGGCAACCCGCGCGCGAGGCGTACGACGCGGCGCTGGAACTTTCCGGGCATCCCGCCGCGGTCGCCCAATGCGTCGAGGCGCTGCGCATCGGTGGACGCGCGGTGCTCGCCGGTTCGGTTTCGGCTGGTCCGCCGGTCGGCATCGACCCGGAACGGGCGGTGCGCGGCCCGCTGACCAGCACGGGCGTGCACAACTACCGCCCGGCCGACCTGGTCGGCGGCGTCGCGTTCCTCGCTGAGCACCACCAGCGCTATCCGTTCGCCGACCTGGTCGGCCCCGGCCACCCGCTCGACCGTATCGACGCGGCGTTCACCAGCGACCAGCGTGGCGTGCTCCGGCAGGCAGTGGTGCCGTGATCGCTCTGCACGCCGGCACCGGAAAGACCTGCTCCGAGGGCCTGCTCGACCGGTTCCCGCACGCCATCAGCCTGGTCTCCGCGATGGACCACACACCGGGTCGCGGGCAGTCCGCGAAACCGGGACCTGGCGGATCGCGATGCGGGCCCGGACCGGCGCCGACGACCAAGCCCTCGACGACTGGCTGAGCTGGCTCCCGGCCGATCCCGGCGCGGTGCGGGACCGCCGCCGTGCTGTCGCCGCGCTCGCCCGCGAGTACGGCCTGCCTTTCGCCTCCGACGACGACGAAACCACCTCGGCCGCTCGCCGACGGCGCCGCGGTCAGCGAGTTCCCGCTCACCGCCGAGGCCGCGGCAGCCGCGCACACCGCCGGGCTCAGCGTGGTCATGGGCGCTCCCAACGCGTGGCGGGGCCGTTCGCCAATCACCGGCCTGTCTGCCCGGGAAACGTTGCGGAGCGGCAATCTCGACGCTTTGACGTCCGACTACCACTCCGCTGCCATGGTCCGTGCCGCGAGCGCGCTGCCGTCTGCCGGGTTGTGTTCGCTCCCGGACGCGGTTCGGCTCGTCACCGCTGCCTGCCGCGGCGGTTGGTCTTCCCGGTCGTCTCGTTCCCGGCGCCCCGGCCGACGTCATCGCTGTACGTGTGAGCCCGGTTCCCGCTGTCGTGGGGTGTTGGGTGGCCGGCGAACGCGTTCGTTCCTAGGTGACCGCGGTGACGACGGAAACCGAGACGGCAGCGCTCGACGCGGCGATCGCCGCAGCCGTCCGGGTCACCGCGGTGCTGACCGCCTCGGCTCCCCAGTTGCCGTTCTCGAACTCCTTGGCACGCTTGATGACCTCGCTCGACCACTTCGGGCTGGGGTGCATTGCCGGCAGGGTTCCGCTCGCCGACAGCAACGCGATCACCGCGGCTGTGCGGGCGTCGGTGTTCTCGCCGTCCTCCAGCACCGCGCGCACCTTCTCGCGCAGTTCCGCTTCGTGCTGGGTGTCAGCGGCCGGCCAGGTGGTGGTGCGGAACAGACCCAGGACTTTCCTGCGTTCACGGCGAACCAGGCCACGCTCGGTCAGCCGGCCGGTCACGGTCTTCCACAGGCCGTTGCCGATGTCGAGCAGCAGGGGCTGGACGCGGCGGGGACGCTCGGCGACCTTGTCGTACGCCGACTGCAACAGGGGATCCGCCAGCGGTCCGTCCCCGACCGTGAGGACTGTGGGGCCGTTGAGTCCCGGGCGGTTGCCGTCGGTGTCGATCCGGCCTGCCAGCGCCAGATCCACGAGGACGGCGCCACCGAGCGTGTGGTGCAGGGTGCCTGCTCCGGCGGGCACTCCGGTCTCGTCGTCGAGCAGCAACAGCAACAGGTCTTCGACGATCAGCATGGTCGTCCCTTCCTCCCGGGTGGTCATCGGCGCGGTTCCCACCGGAAGAACCTCGCGGCCAGCGCGACCGCGACGACCACCCAGGCCACGGTCGGCGCGAGCAGGAGCAGCGAGTCGGTCACGGCCACGCCGCCGTTCCACGCGTTCATCACCAGTTCGGTCGCGGACCCACCAGGCAGCAGTCGCTTGAGCAGCGTGAGCTGCTCTGTCCCGGCGATCCCCACCCAGCTGGCCACGGCGATCACGCCGAGGCTGACGGGCAGCGTGGTCACCTGGGCGTGTTCCGGTGAGTTCGTCAGCCCCGCGGTGGCCAGCGCCAGGCCGATCATCATGATCACCGTGCTGACGACCGCCGCCACGAGCAGGCCGATGTTGTCCGGCACACCGGTGACCGCGCCGAGCACCGCCAGGATCACGATCATCTGCACGGTCGCGACGACGGTGACCGGCAGCACGAGTCCGGTGAGGATGCTCGCGTCACCCGCCGCCGTGGAGCGCAGTCGTTTCAGGAACAGGTTCTGCCTGCGTGAGGCCAATGTGGTCACCGAGGTGGTGTAGAGGCCGAACGCGGACACGGTGAACATCACGATCGCCGCGATGTAGCCGAGGCTGCCGATCTTGGCGAACAGCTCGTGCTGCGAGATGAAGAACGCGCTGACCGCGACGGGCATGACGAAGCTCGTCACCAGCACCAGCCGGTTGCGGAAGATCTGGATCAGCTCGCTCAGAGCGATGGGAAGCATGGTGCCGTCCTTAGTCGTTGCCGATGGAACGGAAGACGTCGTCGAGTCGCGTCGGCCCGGCCGCCAGTTCGGTCAGCTCCACCGCGTGGTCCTGCGCCCACAGCAGCAAGCCGAGCAGGTCCTTCTGCAGGCTGAAGGTCTCGATGCGGAACCGGCCGTCACCGTCGGGCGTGGCCCGCACCGGCAGCGCGGGCGCGGTGGGCGGCACGGCGATGGTGATCACGGCAGGCAGCGTGCGCGTCAGTTCCGCGACTGTGCCTTCCCGGTGCAGAGTGCCTTGGTGCATCAGGCCGATGCGGTCGGCGCGCTGCTGCGCCTCTTCCAGGTAGTGGGTGGTGAGCACGACGGTGGACCCGCCCTCCCGCAGCCTGTCCACCGCGCCCCACAGATCGTCGCGGGACTGGATGTCCAAGCCGGTGGTCGGTTCGTCGAGGAACACCAGCTCGGGCGCCCCGTACACGGCGGTGGCGAAGTCCAGCCGCCGCTTCTCGCCACCGGAGAGCTGGGACACCTTCGTATTCGCCTTGCGGGTCAGGTCGACGACGCCGAGGACGCGCTCGACTGTGTCCGTGCGCTGGGTGAGCTTGCCGATCAGCCGGATCGACTCGCGCACTGTCAGGTCCGGCGCGAAGCCGCTTTCCTGCAGCATGATGCCCATCCGCGGGCGCACAGCCCGCCGGTCGCCCGGGTTCTCGCCGAACACGCGCACAGTGCCCGATGTGGCGGTGCGGTGACCCTCGACGGTCTCCAGGGTCGAGGTCTTGCCCGCCCCGTTCGTGCCGAGCAGCGCGTAGAGTTCCCCGCGCCGCACCTGGAATGACAGGTCCCGCACGGCGTGGAAGTCGCCGTACCGGATGTTCAGGCGGTCAACGTCGATCACTGGTGCGGAAGTCATGCACTGATCACAGTGGATGCGGCCGGGATCGGCCAGTGCGACCACGTCATCACCTCGTCATGACATTCCATCGGGTGAGGGCATGACGCAGTGTCACTGGTGCCGAGGCGGGACGCGCGGGGATACTGGGCCAATGCCCGAGAACAGGGACGCGGCGAAGGGACGGCTGCGCAGGCTCAACAACGTGATGTTCCTGCCGCTGCTCGCTGTCTCCGGTGCGCTCGTGGTGGCGATGGATTCACGCACCTGGTGGCACGTGCTGGTGCTCAGCCTGGGTGTGCTGGTGGCCGTTGTGGCGTTCCTGCGCTGGGCCGCGGGCGACATCCTCCGTGTGGCGCTCCCCTGCATGGCGGTCGCCGCGGCAGTGTGGACAGTCGGCGCTCTGGTGATAGGCAGTGGCACAGCCTTCTACGGCATCGTGCTCGCCGGCCCCCTGACGATCCCGCAGCTGCCACGGCACAGGGGCGCGGCGGCTGTGGCGCTGGTCGTGTTCGTGGCCGCGGTGGGCGCGGTGCGGCTGCTGGTGGCGCCGGGTGACGTGTCCGCGACGCTGATCCAGTTCGTGCTCGTCCCCGCCGGTGTCACCGCGGTCGTGACCGGGCTCATGTTCCCCAACAAGAGGTTCTACGACATCGTCGCCGACCTCGAGGAATCACGGCAACGCGAAGCCGAGCTCGCCGTCATGCGCGAACGCATGCGGTTCGCCAGCGACCTGCACGACATCCAAGGCCATACACTGCACGTGGTGAAGCTGAAAGTCGCACTGGCCGAGAAACTGGTGCACACCGACGCGCAGCGAGCAGCGCGGGAACTGCGCGAGATCCACGCACTGGTCGGCGACACCATCACCCAGACGAAGGAACTCGCGTACGCGCAGCGGGAGCTCAACCTCTCCGCCGAGCTGGAGAACGCCAAGAACCTCTTCGAGGCCGCGGGCATCGACGTGCGCGTCACCCGGGAGTCCGAGGTGGACACACGGGTGAGCGGGCTGCTCGGCCAGGTCCTGCGGGAGACGACGACCAACATCCTGCGGCACGCCGAAGCCGGACAGGTGCGGATCACGCTCGCGCAGGCGGGTATCACCATCGTCAACGACGGTGCACCAGACGCCCCGCTCCCGGAACTCAGCGGGCTCGCGACCCTCATGCGCCGCGTCGCCGACGACGGAGGCGAACTGACCGTGGCGCAGAACGACGGCAATTTCGTGACCGCGGCGGCGTTTCCAGGCACGACCTCGAAGGACGGCCGATGACCACCGTCGTACTCGCTGACGACGAAGCCCTGCTCCGCAAGGCGTTGGCCGCGCTGCTGCCGATGGAGGGCGAGATCACCGTACTCGCCGAGGCGGACGACGGCGCGTCGGCCGTGCGGGCCACGCTGGAGCACGAACCCGACGTGCTCGTCATCGACCTGGAGATGCCCGGAGTGGACGGACTCGGCGCGGTCGCGGAGATCCGCCGCACGCGACCGGGTCAGGTGATCCTCATGCTCACCCGGCACGCCAGGCCGGGCATCCTCCGCAAGGCGCTGAAACTCGGCGTGCAGGGCTTCGTCAGCAAATCCGCGGACCCGGCGCACATCACAGCGGTCATCGCGACCCTGCACAACGGCAAGCGGTGGATCGACCCGGACATCTCGGCGCTCGCCGTCGTCGACGACTGCCCGCTCACCGACCGGGAGATCGACGTCCTGCGCGCCACCAGAGAAGGCTACTCGGTCGCCGACATCGCCACCCAGCTGCACCTGGCCGAGGGAACCGTGCGCAACTACCTTTCCAACGCGATGCAGAAAACCCAGACGAAGACACGGCACGAGGCCGCGCGATATGCCAGGGAACACGACTGGCTGTAACCATCACCCGTTCCCGCTCATTTCAAACATCTACAATAGACACTTTGTTCAGCGTCCTGACCTGCGCTCCGTTATTGTCCCAATGCAACGAGCAACCCACCTGAACACCACGCGTCTGACCATGCGTAGAGGGAACCAGCGACGGGGAGGACACAATGAAAACGCGCACGAACACCTTTCTGCTCACGGTTGTCGCCGCGGGAACGTTGCTGCTTTCCGCTTGCGGCCACGCAGAACCAGGAAACGCCGCCGCACCGCCGACGATCACGGTGACCCAGACGAACGCGCCCGCGCAGCCGTCGGGCAACAACCAGTCGATGACCTCGGGCACGCGGACCTCGACCAAGGCCCCGACCGGCGACACCGGCGGCGAGAAGGTGCAACCGGTGGAATGCGGCCCGGTCAGCCTCTCCTCGGGCGCCGAGCACACCCTGATCGCCGACTCGACGACGGACGGCCGCGTCGGCTGCACCGAGGCGTTCACCGTGTTCGACGAGTTCGTGAAGCTCCCGGCGGACAAGCGCGCCAAGGCATCGCTGGGCAACGTGGACCTGTCCAACGGCTGGTCGTGCACGATGGACGACGGCGAGACCACGTCTGTCGCCTGCATCAAGGGAAAAACGGCGACCAGTCCCGGAATTGCCCTGCACACCAAGCCTGTTCAGGGCTGACTGGCGACTTCACGCCAACCTGGGAGACAATCGGGCACGCGCCTTGCCCGATGCCGCTGCGGCCGGGTACGCCGGATCAGTCGCGCGTGACCTGAATGATCGTCTTGCCGGGCGTCCGGCGGCGCCGGGCGAACGCGGAAGGCGTTTCGGCGAGCGGGCGCACCTCGCCGACGATCGGGTTGAGCCGTCCGGTCCGGACACGGTGGGCGAGGTCGGTCAGCCGGGCACGATCGGGCTCGACGACGAAGAAGACGGATCGCCCGTTCTCGGGCTGCACGGTCGGCGGCGCCGCGATGGTGACCAGTGTGCCGCCCGCGCGAACCAGTTCGGCCGATCGACGCAGGACGTCGCCGCCGATGACGTCGAACACCACATCCACCTCGCCTGCCTGCTGCCAGTCGTCGGCGGTCAGGTCGAAGAAGGTGTGCGCGCCGAGGCCGAGCACGACATCACGGTCGTCGGCCCGGCCGGTCCCGATCACGCGAGCGCCCACGTCCCGAGCGAGCTGGACGGCGATCGAGCCGACACCGCCCGCTGCCCCGTGCACGAGGAGGGTCTGGCCGAGCGTCAGCCGTGCGTGGTCGAACAGCCCCTGCCACGCGGTCAGGCCGGAGATGGGCAGCGCGGCGGCCACGGGGTGGTCGATGTCGGCCGCGAGCGGCGCGAGGTTGCGTGCTTCCACGGCGGTGTACTCGGCCAGCGAGCCGTTGCGGGTCCAGTCGGTCAGCCCGAACACCCGTTGTCCCACAGTGAGGCCGGTGGTTCCGTAGCCGAGTTCGGCCACGACACCGGACAGTTCGTGCCCGGGGATGCTGGGTGTCCGGTCGCGGCCCGCGCGATCGGTCCACGTTCCCGGCCAGGCGAGTTCGCCGGGGGTGAAGCCCGCGGCGTGCACGCGCACGATGACGTCGTTCTCAGCGGCGTGCGGGTACGGCATGTCGGTAAGAGTGAGACCGCCTGCACCCGCGTCGCGGTCCCGTACGGTGATCGCCTGCATGAGCCGAAATCCTTCCAGGTCAGCTCGGCTACGGCGAGCCGAGGACACGCTCGACGCGTGTCGGCTGCTTCCACGCTGCCCGCAGGCAGGCACGCGGTGCCCGCCGCATCCGGCCAGGGATCCCAGAGATCCGGACACGGCCACCGTCAAACGGGCTCGCCGGGAGAACCCGGCAGGTGGTAGAGCGCTTCGGCGTTGGCGTACGCGATCTTGTGCCGGTCTTCACTGCCGGGGAGCGTGCCGAGGAAGGCGGTGACGGTCCCCGGATCCAAGCGGTGGAACGGGTAGTCGCCGGAAAGCAGGATCCGGTCGGCGCCCGTGAAGCCCAACGCGTGCCGCTGGAGGCGAGGCGTCACCATGCCGCTGGTCGTGATGTGGATGTTAATCCGGAAGTAGTCGGCGACGCGGCGATCGAGGCCGGTCGCGACGTTCGAGAGGCTGTCGGCCCGGTCGACGGCGAACAGCAGCATCTCGCCCCAGTGCCCCCGCACGACCCGGAGGTCCGGGTGCCGGTCGAACGTGCCGCGCAGGATCAGCCGCAGCGCCGCCCCTCCCGCCTCGACGTGCCGGCCCCAGCCGAAGGTGGCGAGCGCGAGTTCGACGTCCGGCCCGAACCCTCGGTATGCGGCTTCTCTGACCACATTGGACGGCGTCTGCGGGTGGAGGAACCGGGCGCCCCATCCCGGCCGCGGTCGCGAGGAGTTCGTCGTAGGCGGGGTCGTCCAGCGGGCGTTCGCCGCTGCGGACGTAGGACATGATCCCGACGTGGGGCGGGCACGCCCGCGGTCCGCCGGAGCTCGGCCACGGCAGCGTCCGGATCGGACATCGGCAGCGTCGTCATCGTCCGCAGGCGGGTCGGCGCGCCATGGCGCAGATGCCCGAGGTGGGATGCGCCGCAGCGGTGACCGGACCGCACGACCTCCACGCTGTCGTCCAATGCCGCAACCTCGACAACCTCTTCGAGTTCGGCACCGATCGCCTCGGAACGCCGCCCGGCGTGGAAACCATGGAGATCAGTCCCGTCCTCCGCCAAGTCAAACAGATCGAGACCCGCGTGGACGGCGACCGCCTCACCGACCCGCTCGCCTGATGCCCACACGGCGAACCGGTGACACGGACACCACTCCCGGCGGCCAGCGTCCCCTCCGGAGACACCGGCCGCACACACACATCAATCAGTAGGTGACAAGCCATTCCTCGTTGTACGGCGCGTTGTACTCACACGTGTGCTGCACAGCCCAAGCACGCTCATCACCACTCGCCCAGTTGATGGCAAGACACTTGCCACTGTTGCCATTGACGAAGTGCGAGTACCCGTTGCCCAGAACCTCCCTGGTCCAGTTCTGCGGCGCGGAATTGTCGCAGGAGAGCTGAACGGCGACCATCCGCTCGTCGTGACTCCCCCAGTTGATGGCCAGACACTTGCCGCTGTTGCGGTTGATGATCCGCGACCCGTCGAAGTACCAGTCCTCGTTGTAAGGCGCGTTGTACTCACAGGTGTGCTGCACCACCCACGCCCGCTCGTCCCCGCTGGCCCAGTTGACAGCCAGACACTTGCCACTGTGGCGATTCACGATGTGCCACGGCCCATCGAGGTTGGCCGGGGACACCCCGACTACCCCAGCCCGCCCCGCACCGGAACCCGCCTGGGACGAGTACGCGGGCGCGTTCACCACGCCGATGATGAGTGACACTGCCGCAAACACAGCCATCTTCCGGAAAGACATGAGTCCAGCTCCATCGTTGTCGGGGGCACGACCTTCCTGGACCAGAGTCGCGAACGACAGCAGCCGGAACCTCTTCCAAGCTGCGCACCGGCAATGACTTCGTCCAGTCCCCGCGAGTGGAGTGAAACCGATGAGCCGATCGCCAGAAAGGCGAACCGAAACACCCTGACGAAAGGGAAAACACACGCGCACAGCCCACAGCCCGCACGCAAGCACAACGCCCACCAGCGGAAGCACAACCGAACCACAACGGCGGCCACGCAGCACAGAAGCCCACGGCCCACCCAAGCGCAGACCAACCACAACGGCCACCAGCGCGGGCACACCCCAGCCACAACAGCGAGAACGCAACCGCGGACCAGCCCGAGCGGCAAGCACGCAAACCAACCCAACGCAGCCCGCGCGTAAGCGCAAAGGGGTGCTTCGGGGGTGTTCCTGCCCGTCGGCCTGGGCTACGCCAACCACGGTCTGTCAGGAGGTCCGCCCACGCGAAGCAACACACAACGAAAGCGAAACGGACCTCTTGACAGTCCGTGGTTCCCGACGGGCAGGAGCGCCCACGCCACTAAGAACCCACCAAAGACCCAGAGCCCAAAGGCTCCTGCCCAGAGGTCAGCCCCCGGCGAGGGAAAAATCTCGTTCCGTGCAAGCAGTTCAGTGCGCAGCACGATAAATCCGCATAGCGGCATGAATGTGCCCCTCAGCGGCAACCCTGGCGGCGTCCGCGTCACCCGCGACGATGGCCCGACAGATGTCCTGGTGCTGACGGAGCACAGTCTTGGCCCAGTCGCCGTCGGCGAGGTTGGACACAGTCGACACGGCGATCCTGTCCCACACCCGGTGCAAAGCGTCCTCCAGGAACGGGTTCCCCGGAATACCACCGAACGCCCGGTGGAAAGCCATGTTCGCCCGCGCGGACTGCTTGGCGTCACCTTCTTCGACAGCCCGCTCAACCTCGTCGGCCGCTTCCTGGACCGCACGGATCACGGCGGGGGCGATGAGACCCGCTGCCTGTTGCCGCGCCGCTTGTGCCGCCGCCAAGCCTTCCAGGGACGCACGCAGTTCGTAGATGTGCCCGATCTCGTCGCTGGTCAACGTCGCCACGGCGACACCGCGCGCAGCCGGGACGACCAGGCCGTCGGTTTGCAGGCGTCCCAGCGCTTCGCGGATCGGCGTGCGGCTCACTCCCAGCTCCTGGGCGAGGGCGGCCTCCGTGAGGCGCTCGCCGGGAGCCAGGTCTGCGTTGGCGAAGCGAAAGCGCAGTGTGGTGTACACGGCGTCCGCGCTGCTTGACGCTGCGTCGCGAGTTCTCACCCCGCCAGCATACATTGCATGCAAACTTCTCGCCTCCCGGTTGACATGCACTGCATGCAATGCATACTAAGAGGGTCGCCAGGGAGGTGAGATGGACACAACGTGGGAATTCGTCGTGCTGGCAGTCGTCGGGTTGCTCGCCGGTGCCGTGAACGCGGTGGCGGGCGGCGGTTCGATGATCTCGTTCCCCGCCTTGCTGGCGATGGGCATCCCGCCGGTCACCGCGAACGTCACCAACTCGGTCGCCGCCGTCCCGGGCTACCTCGGCGGCTCGATCGGGTATCGCGCCGAGCTGACCGGCCAGCGGCACACGATCGGGCGATTCGCCCTGGTCAGCGTCGCCGGCGCGAGCGCAGGCGCGTTGACTCTGCTGGTGGTGAGCGCGGACGTCTTCCGGGCAGTGGTGCCGTGGCTGCTGCTGGCCGCCGCCGCGCTGCTCGCGACCCAGCCATGGGTCGCCACGTGGGCCGCTCGCCGCCGCGCCGGGCAGCCGGGCCGCGCGGGGATGTTGTCGGCGCAGTTCGTGGTGGCGTTCTACGGCGGGTTCTTCGTCGCCGGGCTGGGAATCGTCATGCTCGCCGTGCTCGGCCTGATGCTCGACGACTCGACTCAACGGCTCAACGCGCTCAAGGGCGTGCTGTCACTGATCGTCGGCACGGTCTCGGCCATCGCCTTCGCGGCCTTCACGTCGGTCGCGTGGGGCCCTGTCGCGCTGCTCGCGGTCACGGGGCTGGTCGGCGGACGGCTCGGTGTCCTGGCGGCCCGGCGGATCTCCCCGGTCGCGCTCCGCTGGACGGTCGCCGCGTGGGGTGCGGCCGTCGCCATCGCCTTGGAGGTGAGCAGGCATGTTTCCTGAACCCGATCTGCCCGCACGGACGGACCTGACCATCACCGGGCTGACCGTGGTGACGATGGATCCGCACCTCGGCGATCTGGTCGACGCGACCGTGACGGTGGAATCCGGCGTGATCACCGCCGTCACCACCGGGCCGTCCGGCGATCCGGACGCCGTCGACGGCAGCGGGCTCATCGCGTTGCCCGGCTTCGTCGACACGCACTGGCACCTGTGGAACAGCCTGCTGCGCGGAACGGTCGGCGACGCACCCGGGCGCGACTACTTCTCGGTGAAGCGCGGCCTCGGGCCGCACCACGACATCGAGGACTTCTACTGGGCGGCGCGGTTCGCGCTCGCCGAAGCGGTCACCGCGGGCATCACGACCGTGCACAACTGGGACCACAACGTCCGCTCCCCCGAGGACGCCGACGTCAACGTGCAGGCGCAGCTCGACGCGGGCATCCGCGGCCGGTTCTCCTACGGCCCGCGCGATTCCACGCCGTCCGGTGAGCAGATGGACCTCGCCGACCTGCGAGCGTTCCTGGACCGCTGGCCCGCCGGGTGCACCGACGGGCTGCTCGACTTCGGCGTGGCGCTGCGGGGCCCGTACCGGACACCGGCGGACGTCTACCGTCCTGAGTGGACGACCGCACGCGCACTGGGCATGCCGATCACCATGCACTGCGACCGTTGCCTGCGCGAGGCAGGCTGCCGTTCGTGCGGCCTCACCAGGCTCGCCGACGAAGGCCTGCTGGGGCCGGACGTGCAGATCGTGCACGCCGTGCACGCCTCGCCGGACGACATCACCGCGCTGGCCGAGACCGGCACCCGGGTGTCGCTCAGCCCGATCACCGAGCTGCGCACGATGGGATTCCCACTGGTCAGCGAGCTGATGGCGGCGGGCGTGCCTGTGTCGCTGTCGACCGACACGCTCGCGATGCCGACGGCTCCGGACGTCCTCACCACGCTGCGGGCCGTGGAAGCGGTCGAGACAGCGCGGTGCGGGGCCGGGGAGGTCACGCCGCGCCGGCTGCTGGAGATGGCGACGATCGCCGGTGCGCGTGACCTCGGGCTCGACGGCGTGACCGGCTCGATCACCCCCGGCAAACGGGCCGACCTGCTGTTGCTCGACGGCTCGGCGGCGAACCTGCTGCCGACGGGCGACCTGGCCGAGGCACTGGTCCGGCAGGGCCGCGCCACGGACATCGTCACGGTCATGGTCGACGGCCGTGTGCTGCTGGAAAACGGTCGGCTCGTGCAGGCGTCGGCCCAGGCCGCGATCGACGAAGCCGACGCGCGACGGGATGCCCTCGTCGCCCGAGCCCGCGCCGCAGGCGCGTGGGAGTAACCCCAGTCAACGACGAATGGGCGGTTTACCCATGACGATCAGCGCCCCACGGAGAAGTACCGTCGCGCCCGGCCCGGCGATCGCGATGTTCGCACTGCTCCTGCTGGCCTACTCGGTCAACGCGATGGACCGCATGGTCTTTCCCGTCCTGCTGCCCGAGGTCACCGCCGAGTACGGCTTCAGCCTCGACCAGTCCGGGCTGCAGGCCACGATGTTCGCCCTCGGGATGGGGATCACGGGCATCCCGGCCGGGATCGCGCTCGCCCGCTTCGGCCGCAAGGTGCTGATCGTGGTCGGCACGGTCGCCTTCTCGGTCGCCACGATCATGACCGTGGCCAGCGCCGGGTTCGCCGACATGCTCGTCTGGCGCGTGCTGTCCGGTGTCGGCGAGGCGCTGCAACTGGCCGCGATCATCACGGTCGCCGCCGGCGCCTTCCCCCGGCATCGCGGCCTGGCGATCGGCGCGGTCAACATGGCGTTCGCGACCGGGTCCGTGGTCGGGCCGCTGGTCGCGGCGGCGCTGCTGACCGAGCCGAGCGCGTGGCGCGTCCCCATGGTCGCGTTCGGCGTCCTCGGCCTGGTTGTCGCTGTCGCGGTCGCTTTCCTGGTACCACGCCGGTTCAGCGAGGCGACGAGCACACAGACCCAGTCCCATCACGTCGGTGGAGCGCAGTCCGTGCTGAGCCGCAACTCGATGCTGCTGGCCGCCATCACCGTCCTTTTCGGTTTAGCCGACTTCGCCTACATCGGCCTGTACGCGACCTACCTACGCGACGAGCTCGGATTCACCGCCGGGCAGGCGGGGCTCGCTGTGGGTCTGTCGGGCCTTGCCGCGTTCGCCTCCCCGATCGGCGGGTACCTCACCGACCGGCTGGATCCGCGTGTCTGCCTTGGCCTGGTCAACGTCCTGACGGCCGCGGCCGGTGTCGCGTTGTTCGTCGGCCCGCCCGACCCGGCGTGGCACGCGACGTTCTCGTTCCTGTTCGGACTGTTCGCCAGCAGCGGTGGGTACGTGGTGCTCGCCGGTCTGCTCGTCAAATCGGTGCGCCCGGAGATCGCCGGGCACGCCTCCGGCCTGTTCATCACATGCGTCTACGTCGCCGCGGGCGTCGCCGGGTACGTGTTCAGCCGGTTCGTCAGCACGCTGGGCTGGACCGGCGGCGGGCTCGTGCAGATCGCCGGCTTCTCCTTGGTGGGCGCGCTGCTGGCGATGTTCCTGCGTCCGATCCTGTTCAGCACCGCCGAAAGAGAGACCCGATGACGCTCGTGTTCGCCCCGCCCACCGTGTCCGTTCCCGTCGCAGGCTCGAACGAGCGGTTCCCCGTGCGCCGGGTGTACTGCGTCGGCCGCAACTACGTCGACCACATCCGCGAGATGAAGGAGGGCGACGAACGCGACGACCCGTTCTTCTTCCAGAAACCGGCGGACGCGGTGGTCGGCGACGGTGCCGAAATCCCCTACCCGCCGAGGACCGCGGACTTCCAGTTCGAGGGGGAGCTCGTCGTCGCGGTCGGCGCCGAGGGCGTGGACGTCCCGGTCGATCGCGCGCTGGACCTCGTCTTCGGCTACGCCGCCGGGATCGACCTGACCCGCCGGGACCGGCAACGGGACTGCAGGCAACGCCAGATCTCCTGGGAGGCGGGCAAAGCGTTCGACGCGTCCGCGCCGTGCGGGCCGATCACCAGGGACGCCGACGTGACCACGGCGCGGTTGCGGCTGTCGGTCAACGGCGAAGTCCGGCAGCGCACCGGGATCGAGCTGATGATCTGGCAGGTCGCCGAGATCATCGCCCACCTGTCCGGCGACTACCGGCTCATGCCCGGCGACCTCGTCTACACCGGGACACCGGCCGGGGTCGGCGCGGTCGGGCCCGGTGACGTCATCCGCGTCGACATCGACGGCCTCGCACCCCTGTCCGTCACCATCACCGAAAGCAGGAGCAATGAAGCCCACTGAGCGCATCGACTACGACCCGATCCACGGCCGCCCTGCGCTGGCCCTGCCCGGTGGCGCCCGCGTTGCCGTGTGGCTGATCGTCAACGTCGAGGAGTGGCTGGACACCGAGCCCATGCCCAGGACCGTGCTCACGCCGCCCGCTGGTGGGGTGCCGTCCCCTGACGTGCCCAACTGGGCCTGGCACGAATACGGCAACCGCGTCGGGTTCTGGCGGATGCTGCGCGTGATCGACCGGCACGACATCCCGGTGGCACTGGCGATCAACGGCGCGGCGATCACCGCGTACCCGCAGATCACCCAGGCCGCGACCGACCGGGACTGGGAGTTCGTCGGGCACGGCTACACGCAGAAGAACATGCAGAAGGTCGCCGACGAACGCCTGGACATCCGACGCACCCGCGACGCGATCACGGCGGTGACGGGCAAACGCCCCCGCGGCTGGCTGGGGCCGGGCCTGACCGAGACCTGGGAAACCCCGGACCTGCTGGTCGAGGAGGGCTACGAGTACGTGTGCGACTGGGTGCTCGACGACCAGCCGACCCGCCTGCGCACCCGGACGGGCCCGATCGTGAACGTGCCGTACACCCAGGAGTGCAACGACGTGGCGATGATGCTGATCCAGCACCACACCGCGGACGAGTACCGGCGGCGCGCGGCCGACCAGTTCGACCAGATCCTCGCCGACGCGGTCGCGGACGACTCGGCCCGGGTGATGGCACTGGTCGTGCACCCGTACATCATGGGCGCACCGCACCGGCTGAAGTACCTGGACCAGGCGCTCGAGCACATCCGCGGCCACGATGAAGCGCTGTTCTGCACAGGCGAGCAGATCCTCGACTGGTCGACCGCGCAGGCGCTCAGCGCAGATCGCGCATGAGGTCGTTGACGGCGGCGTCGAGCTTGCCGGAGTCGAACGTGTCCGTGCCGATCAGCAGTGTCACGGCGCGTTGACCGTCCTCGGTCATGGCGTTGCGGAACACGTGCCCGCTGGACATGCTGCCGCTGTGGCCCCATGTGACGAGACCGGGCGCCGGGCGGTAGCGCTCGATACCCAGGCCGTAGCCGTCGCTGAGCTCGTCGGGGACTGTCCGCTTCATTTCGGCGAGCTGGGCCGCGGGCAGGAGTTTCCCGGTCAGCAGCGCGGTCCAGAACACCGTCGCGTCGGCTCCCGTGGAGATCAGCGCGCCCGACGCGTCGGCCTCGGAGGTGTTCCACTCCGTCCGGTCGGCCAGTGTCCCGGCTCGTTCGACGTAGCTGCGCAGCTCCGGCGCGCAGATCGAGGTCCGGTCCCCCGGCCAGTACGTGTCGCGCAGGCCGAGGCGTTTGATGATCCGCTGCTCGATCTCGGTGGCGATGGGGCGGCCGGTGACCTTGGCGACGATCAACCCGGCCAGGTTGTAGTTGGTGTTGGAGTACGAGAAGCCCGCCGGGTTGCGCTCGGGCGGGGGCAGCGTCAGCGCCTGCTTCACCGTCCACAGTGGCTCGATGTGGTCCCAGCGGTGCGCGTCCTCGTCTTCCCAGAAGGGGTGTTCGAGGTAGTCGGGCAGGCCGCTGGTGTGCCGCAGGAGCTGGCGGATGGTGATCTTGCGCCCGTCGTAGCGCTTGGTGCGGACCAGGCCGGGCAGGTGGCGGTCCACGGTGTCGTCGAGCTTGATCCTGCCTTCGCTGACGAGTTGCAGCACGACCGTGGCCGTCCAGGTCTTGGTGTCGCTGCCGATCCGGCTGTGCTCGTGGCCCGAGACCTCGCGGCCTGTCCGGCGGTCGGCGAGACCGACGCCGCCGTTCCACACGCCACAACGCGGGCTCTTGACCGTGACGGCGATACCGGTGGCGCCGACGCGCTTCAACGCCTTCATCGCCGTCTGGATCGGTGTGGTGTCGCACAATGCTGTCCTGGCTGACGCCGCTGGGGCAACCAGCAGCGACGCCGTGACTGCCAACGCCACGGCAACACCTGTTTTCACTCTCATAAGGTCACCTTTCGTACAGGGTCTCCGTCGACACGGTGTAGCGGCTGAGCGTCTCGGGGAGCACGGTCACACCGCTGCCGGGACCGTCCGGAACAGACAGACAGCCGTTGTCGAGCAGGAACGGTTCGGTGATGTCCTCGGCGTAGTAACGACTGGATGCCGAGAGGTCGTTCGGCAACACGAAACCGGGAAGCCCGGCCAGTGCGAGGTTCTGCGCGCGACCGACGCCGGTCTCGAGCATTCCCCCGCACCAGACCGGGATCCCCTGCGCGGTGCAGACGTCGTGGATCCGCCGCGCTTCCAGGTAGCCGCCGACCCGGCTGGGTTTGATGTTGACGACACGGCAGGCGCCCAGCCCGATCGCGACGGCGGCGTCGGCCGCGGAGCGGATCGACTCGTCCAGGCAGATCGGGGTGCGCAGCAGCTTCGCGAGTTCGGCGTGGCCGCGCAGGTCGTCCTCGCCGAGTGGCTGTTCGATCTGGACGAGCCCGAACTCGTCGAGCCCGCGCAGGTGCTGGGCGTCGACGAGGGAGTAGGCGGTGTTCGCGTCGACCTGCAACGCCAGTTCGTCACCGAACTCGCGGCGGACCGCGCGGACCGGTTCGACGTCCCAGCCGGGTTCGATCTTCAGCTTGATCCGGGCGTAGCCCTGTGCCAGGTAGCCGGAGACCACGTCGAGCAGGCCGGCGATCGTGTCCGTGATCCCGACGGACACCCCGGCGGGGACGCGGTCGCGGACCGCGCCGAGGTAGGTCGCCAGCGGCATCGAGTGCGTACGGCACTCGGCGTCGAGGATCGCCGTCTCGAGCAGTGCTTTGGCCATGGGATTGCCCTTGACCGGGGCCATCGCGACGGCGGTCCGTGCGGTGGTGACCGTGTCCTGCGCGACGACCCTGGGCACCAGGTGGTCGCGCAGGACACGGTGCGCACCGGCGGCGAACTCCGCGCTGTACAGCGGTTCCGGGTCGCCACCGAACTCACCCCACCCCTCGGCGGTGTCGGTCGTCACGCGCAGCAGGAAGGTGTGCCGGTCGGTGCCGGCCATCCGGGAGGTCCGGAAGGGACGGACGAGCGGGAGCCGGACCGCGATGAGGTCGACGCGTTCGATTTTCACGGCCGGCCCGCCTGCCGGGTCAGGCGGTACCAACCGGACCTGCTGAACCCGGTCGCGGTGAAACCCGCGTCGAAGATCGGGAGCAGGACGTCGCGCACAGCCACCCGCCACCTCGCGGCGAGTTGCTGGTCCGCGCGGCGCATGGCGACGATGTCGCGTGGTACCCGGCACCAGTAGCCGCCGTCGTCCCGTGCGATGACCGGTTTGCCGTCCGGCGCCGGTCGCGGGTCGATGTCGGTCTCGTGCAGGTCAGGCCCGGCCACAAGGGACGGCCGCGGCTCGGTGAGCGGCCAGACGGCGGTCAGCCGGTCGGTGTCGTCGTGGCCGTTGACGCCGTCGTTGACCGGGCCGAAGAAGTCCACTGTGTACTCGGTGGCGGTCGCGCCGAGCTTGGCGATGTTGAAGTGGGCGTTGCGGCTCACCAACGGGTCGAACGTCCAGATCATGGTGGTCGCGCCGCGCTCGAGCGCCCATTCCCGTTGTGCCTGCTTGAGCACGTGACCGGTGCCGCGGTCGCTGGTGCGGGCGGCGGCGATCATCGAGTAGGCAGCGCGGGAATCCGGCGGTCCGAAAACCAGCACGGACGCGGCCACGATGCCGTCCCCGCTCGCGTAGTGGACCGCGCCACCGGAGTGCTCGATCGCCCGCAACGCGTCGGACGTGAACGGCGGCTGGGACGCGGGCGTCTGCCACACACCGGCGAGGAACCGGGACACCTGGTCGAGCGTGCGGTAGTCGTCGGCCAGGTGGATCCTGATGCCGGCACCGGTCGCGTTCGCCTGAGCCGGTGACACATGCGGCACGGGTGTAGGAATGCCCATGCGGATAGCGTCGTGTCCACACTGGCTGCACACATGTAGCGGCCGTCCAGACATTCCGCGGATGTTTTGTGCGTCCGGCCAAAGAGGTAGGTGACGATGCTCGATACAGCGGTTCCCGATCTCGGGCAGGTTCTCGAGGCGTTGGGCTCGTCGCTGCTGCGGCCGTTGACTGTCCTGCCCGCGCAGCCTGTGCCGGTCTCGGGCGTGCTCGTGTTCGAACGACGGGCCCCGCTCGCACCGGTCAAGGACGCGATCCTGCTCGCGGTCGGCGCGGGGACCGACGAGGCCGAGCAGCTCGTCGGCGCGGCGGCTGATGCCGGGTACGCATGCCTGGTGGTGAAGAGTTTCGGTGAACCGGTCACCGGCCTTGTCGGCGCCGCCGAGCGGGCCGGTGTCGTACTGCTCGCCACCGACGAGGCCGTGGCGTGGCACCACCTGGACGCCATGATCACCTCGACCCTCGCGCAGGCCTCGGGCAACGACCTGTTCGCGCTGGCCAACGCGATCGCGGGGATGGTCGGCGGGGCCACCGTGATCGAGGACCCGCACCGCCGCATCCTGGCGTACTCCACTCTGCCCGGCCAGGCCATCGACACGGGCCGCAGCCAGGGCATCCTCGGTCTGCAGGTGCCCGACGGCCCGTACTACGACGAGCAGTACCGCGCCCTCACCCAGTCGGGGCGCACCTGCCGGTTCCCCGCCATCGCCGGTGGCCTGCCCCGGCTCGGGGTGGTGGTCCGCGCGGGTGACGAGGAACTCGGCTCGGTCTGGGTCGTCGACGACCACCTGGACGCCACGGCCGAGCAGGCGCTGACCGACGTGACGGACATCGTCTCGCTGCACCTGCTCGCGGCCCGGACCGCGGACGACGCCGTCCGGCGCAGACGGGCTGACCTGCTGCGACGGCTGCTCGCCGACCCGAGCAGCGTCACCGCGGTGGCCCCGCAGCTCGGCCTCGACCCGAACCAGCCCGTGGCGGTGGCCGCGTTCACCGTCGCCTCGGACGACGCCCTCGCGGCCCAGGCGGCCACCCGCCTCGCCGACCTGGTGAGCCTGCACTGCGAGGCCCATTACGGCAGGCACGGCTGCGCGCTGATCGACGGCACGGTCTACGCGCTGCTGCCGTCGTCGAACGCGCACCGGGAGCTCGTCGCCGACATCGCCCGGCGTGCCCACGGGGCGCTGCGGGTGCCCGTGCACGCCGGGCTCGGTTCACTCGTGCAGGAGCTGCGGCTGATCGCGAGTTCACGCGCGGACGCGGATCTCGTCCTGCGCGCGCTCGCCGAACGGCCGGGTGGCCCCGTGGCCACGATCGACGAGGTGTGGGCCAGCGCGACCCTGTCCGAACTGGCCCGGATCCTCGCCGCCCAGGAGGCCCTGCCCCGAAGGCTCGGCCCGTCGATCCGGGCGCACGACCTGGAACACGGCACGACCTACGCCGGCACGATCCTCGCCTACCTGGACGCCAACGGCGACACCGCGGCGGCCTCACAGCGGCTGTCCGTGCACCCGAACACCATCCGGTACCGGTTGTCGCGTGCGGAGGAGATCTTCGGCTTCGACCTCGCCGACCCGGACGAACGCCTGGTGCTGTGGCTACGACTGCGGCTCGGCGACCAGCTCGGCTGGTGACCGGCGCGTTTCGGTGTCGCGTTCACACCTGCGCGACAGAGGTGAGATGGTCTTGGGGACAATGAAGTACTCGGCGACGATCGCGCCAGTCAGCAGGCAGAACGCAACCTGAGCAGAAACACCCTCGGTGGAGTAGACAACCGCCACCGACGACGAAACAGCGGCGACAACGATACTGACCATGTAGACGCGACCGAGCACGCGATGCAGCTGCGGGCGACGGGCACGCAGTTTGGCCGCGAATTGGAACGGCCCGATCAAGCAGCAGACTCGCCGGGAAAACGTGCACCAGGAGCGAGAGGTGATGCAGGGCGACGTCCTTGTTGATTTTGCCCCGGCTCGTCGACGGGCCACCGGTGAGATACGCGGGCAAGGACGCCACGGCGACCACGATGGCGGACACCGCCACCACGGCCCAGACGATCTGCCGCCCGCGGCGACGTGGGATGGAGAAGGCCACTAGCTCCTGACGGGACGGGGTCGGTGCGCTCAACCCTCCCGCCGCGGCGCGGGTGCTCGCGTCGGCAACACCTGCGTAGGTCACGCGGATTACGACATTCCAGCGAATCCCGCAGCCGCACCCCCAGCTTGCGGTCACCCGTTCGCCGATGACCCGTCCTACCTCTCGCCGCAGCGCCCACCAGCGGCCACCGGCACTCACTGGTCCACAGTAGACATGGTGTGACCACGCCGTCATCGACATCCGTGTTCCACGTCACTGGAACAGGAATGTCCGATATCACCTCGTCATCGGGTCGTTTCACCGGGCTGGCGCTTCTGGTTGTCACCCGAACGGTGAATACTTGGTGATCAAGCGATGCAATTGCGTTTGCACGACGATGTGAATGTCGGCGTGACGCAGAGGGTGACCAGCGACTTGGCGCGACCACGGGAGAGGGTGCCAGTGAGCGAGGGACCAGGGCGAACGGTCTCAGCACTTCTGCAGGCAATGCTCGACGCCCGGCGCGTTCCCGGCGACGCGGCCGGGTGGTTGCGCGACTCCCGGCACGAGATCCTGGCCGCTGCCAGGGAAGTGGTCAGCACGGGCGATCCCCGGACGGCCGCGTCCTTCCTCACCGCCGCGTGGTCGCTCGTCACCGTGAACACGGACACGTCCTGGTGCGACGACTTACGTGACTGCGGACGCGAACTGAGCACGACAGCTCCGGAATCTCCAGATCTGGCAGCGGTTTTCCGGCACTCAGCGGCCGCGTACCACATGCGCGGCGACTACCGGTTCGCTGAGGCGGAAGGGTTGGCGGAGCTGGCCGTCCGGCGGAAACTGGACGATCCCGACGAGCACGTCGCCGCCCTGAACGCACTGTCCCGGACCTTTCGGGCGCGAGACCGGTTGCACCGGGCCATGGACTGCGCCGACGAACGGCTGGCCTTGCACATCAAGCACCGCCGTCCCCACGAGATCGCGGCCGACCTGCAACACCTGGGCCACCTGATGCTCCTGGCAGAGCGGGAGGACACCGCGACCGACTACCTCACGCGCGCTCGGGACGCGTTCGACGAACTCCCTGATGTGACAGCCCAGCAGCATGCGCGGGTACGGACACTGCTGGGCTGCGCACTGTGGAGATCGGGCGGGGAATCCGCCGCACGCCGTGAGTTCAGCAACGCCCTGCGGCTGGTGGTCGAGGTGGACGAGCCGACCGCGGAGAAGATCCGGGAACTGCTGAGCCGCCCGAGCGGCGAACCGTTGCCGCTGTCAGTGCTTGAAGAAGTCGATGACGGCTGAGACAACTTGGATCAGCACGGACAACGCGAACCTGACCCAGTCCAGCAACGTGAACTGGGGCCGTCGGCGGTGGCGCGACTCACGCCTGCGGTGCCGGTCGGGGCCGTATGGGGACTGTCGGGGGATGATCATCGTTTTCCTGGCTTGTCCTTCGATGGTGGTGGATCGGTCGAGATGCCCGGCGGGTGGCGTCGCACGTCCGCCGTGGTTCTGTTGTTCAAGCTCAACAGCTTGATCACCGGTTCGGAGTAGAAGACCTGGTCGTACTTGCGGGACTCCCAGCTGGTGAGAGCACCTGAGTTGACCAGTCGCCTCGTGACTTCGGTCGCGTACTTCTTCGATACGCCATATCGTTGCTGGATCTCCCGGTGGTTGATCACCGGGAAGCCGATGACGTCGGCGACGACCTTGGCCGCTGTCCCCGACGGCGACATACCCTTGCTCAGCTCCGCCCCAAGCTCGCCAAGCTTGTACACCATTTGGAGCTGAGCCTGCGCCTGGTCGTGGATGGCGATCGAGAAGAAGTCGACCCAGCGGTCGAGGCGACCAGTGTCGACGACTGCCCGGATCTGACACCGGTAGACGTCCAGCTCGTCGTCCAGCCAGACCGACAACGGCAGGATCTGGTTGCGCAGCAACTTCTGCCGGACCATCTCGAGCATGCTGAACACCCGGGCGACGTGCCCGTTGGCAGTGGGAAACGGTTGCAGTACCTCCAAGAAGTAGTGGGCGACAGCGAGGTGGGCGACCCTGGGCTGACGGATGTCGCCGTGCACCCAGTCCGACCATTCCTTCAACCGCGGCACCAGATGTGGCCCCATCGCAGTCAGCATGTACGGCGCCGTTCGCCCGCCGCCGAGGCGACCGTGCTCGGTTCTCAGGACTTCAGCCGAGCTCCGGCCGGTCATGATCGCGCTGAGCTCCCTGATCAGGGTCGCGTCCAGGCGAGCACCGGCACGGACCAGCCGCAGACCGTGGTCGTGCGCACGCAGGTAGGGCGTGATCTTGGCAAGCAGGTCGGGGCGTTTGGTGGAACCCTGTCCTGCCAGCATGTTCGCGATCAGTGCCTCGGTCAGGCTGACGTTGACTCCGACGAGGCTGGCAGAGCTTTGCGCGTCCCGCACTTGAGTCGATCGGACAAGACCGTCACACCTCGCGAGACGGCCTGCCGCTTCGTCCAGCCTGCCGAGCGCGTGCTCGGCTCGGGCGGCGAGGCGGTAGGTGGCGGGCGGCAACGTGAGATCCCGCGGCAACGGTGGCGGGATATAGGCGCCCTCAACACGGAGACTCTCGGGGAAATCGGAACGTCCGGTGATGGGCACCCACTGCCCAGGCGGCAGTAGAGCTTCGGCCATGACTGAACGGTGTCACAGGCACACACCGGATTGCAAGGAAGTGAAGTCAGGATTCCCATGTGTTCACTTCCCGTCTCGATGATCAAATTCAGCCACTAGTCCATTCGGGATTCGTTACGGGTCCGTGGCCGCGAATTTCCGGTGATCGCGCCGGTCCGCCATCGGCCGAGGTAGGACCACAGTGGAAGCACGAGCGCTTGTTTCGTTGCGGGACAACACACCGCAGCCGTACGGTCGTCCTGACACAGGCCGGCCCGGCCGGCTACACCGCAGGCAGGACGACGGCCGTGGAAGTTCACTCAAGTGAGTGGCCCTCATCTTTCGTGGAATGCGTAAAAATACATAGTCCGCAGCAGGGCGGTGAGGTATCGAGCCCGACCGTGACAGGTGACAGCGGCTCCGGTCTGGTTATCAGCACTCCGGCCCTCCGCACCCGCTTTGCCGCCAACGTTCACTCCTTCGTGTGAAGTGGACGATTCCGTTCGGCGTTCCGGGTACCGGCGTGACTGTTACTCATGACAGTGACAATGTCTGACAGTGGTCTCCTGGAGTCCCCACCGGATCCGAAAGGTGCGTTCATGCACGGCGTGAACCCGAAGCCAGTTCCCGCTCTGCGGCGACGACGACGATGGCGGCGGCACGGCTTGCCGCCCGCCTCGTCCGGGATCCGCTGGTGATCGGTCCCTCCGGTGTCCGCTCGCCGATGGCGGCGGGCGATCCCGACGCTCAGTTCGACGCGTTCTACACGGCTTGTTTCTCGCGCGTGCGCAAGGCGCTCGGTGCTCTCACCCACGACACCCACGCCGCGGAGGACGCCACGCAGGAAGCGTTCGTCCGCGCCAAGCGGCATTGGCCCAAGCTGATGGCGTACGACAAACCGGAGGCGTGGGTCCAGCGCGTGGCGTTCCAGCGGCTCCGGCGGATCCAGCGGTCGCGCCGCGACCAGCCGACCGACGAGTCCACTGTGGAACACCCTGATCCCGGTGCCGACCTCGCCGACGAGGTCGCGCAGCGGGAGGAGCTGTACGCCGCCATCCGGACCCTGCCGCGGCGCAGGGCGGAGGTGATCGTGCTGTGCCACCTGCGTGGCTACTCGCGCTGCGAGGTGGCCACGATGCTGCGCATCACCGAATCCACCGTGCGAACGCACCTCGCCCTCGCCGAGGCCCAGCTGCACCGCCTGCTCGGACTGCCGGACACCGGTCACCAGGGAGAAACCGGATGAACCTGTACGAACGTCTGCGCGCCGCGGCCGACCACGTCGCCGCCCCGGACTGCGAACTCGACGTGCGCCGCGGGCTGCGCCAGGTCGAGCAGCGCTACCGGACCGCGCTCACCGGCCCGTCCGGTCCCGAACACATCGACATCGGCATCGCGCTCGACGTCGCGCTGGAACGCGCCTACCGGGCCGGTGTCGCCGCCCGGGACCGCGGCGACCTGAACGAAGCCGCGCACCAGTTGCTGGTCGCGGCGGATCACCAAGTCGGCGACGCCCCTTTACTCCTCGCCGAGGTTCTCATCGAGCTCGGCGATCACGAAGGCGCGCTGCGATGGTGTGACGTGGCCGATCAGGACGGTTTCGACGAAGCGCAAGCCGTCGCGGCGCGTTGCCGGGAACAGATGTCGGCGTCGAAACGGCCCCGTGAACGAGCCGCCGCGTACCCCCTCCCTGACGTGAGGCGGCACCCTGACCGCGACGAGGACACGAAACGACAGCAGCTCCTCGCCCACGCCGAGGCGATCACCATGGGTGCGATCGCCATCGACTCCGGCTGGGGCATGGCGGAGCACCGCTGGCCGGACGATGCCCAGTCCGCCTGGTACGGCCGCCCGATCGGGATGACGGAGGTGCGGCAGACCGAAGCGGCCACCAGGGCCCTGCGCTCCCTCGACTACCAGTACGGCGGCGCGAGCACCCGTTCAGGTGTGATGGCCCAGTTGAAGTGGGCGGAGCCGATGCTGGCCGCGAGTTGTCCCGACGTGGTCCGCAGACGGCTGAGAACGGCATTGGCCGACCTGCACAACCTGGCCGGCTGGGTGTCCTTCGACGTCGGTCTCGCCGACGCCGCGCGCTTCCACTTCACCCGGGCGATGGACCTGGCCAGTCACACCGGTGACGACACGCTCCTGACCAACGTGCTGTGGCACGCCGGGCGCATGTGCCTGTACGAGGGTGTGCCCGCCGAGGCGATGAAGTACTTCCACCTCGGCGAGACAGCCGCGGCCAGGACCGGCGACAGCACACTGGCCGCCCTCGTGATCGGTGGCCAGGCGTGGGCCACGAGTCTGCTGGACGACGAGCGGGAGACGCTGAATCTGCTCAAGCGGATGCGTCGGACGCTCGCCGAACCGTACGAACCGCCGTCACCCCACATCGTCTTCAACGCGGAAACCCTCTACACCACAATCGGATCCACCTACGCGGTGCTCGCCCGCCGGGCAGGCAGGCACGCACCGGCCGCGATCGGGCTTCTCAACCGCGCACTCGACACGTGCACGGCCGAGCGGCAGCGGTGCCGGACTTCCCTGTACACCACTCTCGCCGGTAGCCACCTCGCCAACGACGACATCCCCGAAGCCGGGCACACCGGCACCAAGGCACTGCGGGCGGCCGACAACATCCAGTCCGGCAGTCTCGACGGCCAGTTCCGGGAACTGAAGAACGACGCCGACCGCCACACCCATCCCACCGCACGCCAACTCGCCGACCGGATCGCCGAACGTCTCCTCCGCCGCACCGGATGAGACCGGGCTACCGAGTCCGCTGGCTTCGCGCAACAGGTCTTTGCCGGGCAGCCGCCTGTTGCCTGCGGCGCAACTGCCGCGCGAACTCCTGCCACAACTCGGCGCACGCCAGTGCGAGTTCGGCTATGTCGCCCGCGCGGTGCGGCGGGACGCCGTCGGCGAGCCGGCCCCATTCCCGTGGTTCGACCATGTGGAAGTGGAACCAGCGCAACAGCGTACGCCCGATGTCGGTCGACCACAGCGAAGGATCCGCGCGCAGAGCCTGGAGCACGTCCTGCCCCGGCGGGATCTGGTCGGAGGTGGACGGTTCCGGCTCGGCGCGTTGCCGTGACAGCACCGGATCGTCGCCGCGCCGCAGTCGCTTGCGGACGTCGACCGCCGTGCCGAGGGAGATGCCCGACGCCTTGGCGACTTCCCTCAGTGTTGCCCCTGGGTTCGCGGTCATGAACTCACCCGCCGCCCGCCTGCCCTCCGCGCTGTCGAGCGGATAGACGCGGCCGTCGCGGCCCAATCGGCTGGCTGGCTTGTCCATGCCTGTCCGCCGCCGGATCGCGGCGACGGTCTTGTCGGCGAGGCCCGTGCTTCGCGCGATGGACCGGTCCGACCGCTGCGGGAAGGACGCGATGATCCTGGCCGCCGCGGCCTTGCGGTCCGTGAGCGACAACGGCAAACCGTGCGCCACGTTCGCTTCCACCGCGAGCAGGAAAGCCAGGTCCGTGGTGCCTTCGACAAGCCACGCCTGGATGTCCTCGTCGCCGCGCAGTTCGGCGGCCTGCAACCGGTGCATCCCGTCGATCACGCGCATCGTCGGGCGGTGCACGAGGATCGGCGGCAGGTCGGCACCGCAGTCCGCCAACGCCATGACGTGGTCGGTGTCCCCGCCGCGGAGCCTCGGCGAGTCCGCTGGTTTCAGCGAACGGATCGGCAGCGTGACCAACCGCATCCCCGGTCTCGCGTCGATCCTGCCGACTATCGACGTGACCACGTCGCGTCCATCGGACACGTCTTCTCCCTTCGACCCGTCACATCGGCGGGATGTTCTGGTTGCCGCGGAACAGGTTCGCCGGGTCGTAACGCGATTTGACGCGGCGCAGCCGTGCGAAGTTGCTTTCCCCGTACGCCTCGGCGATGTCGGTGCTGCTCGCGTCGAACGGGAGGTAGTTGACGTACGCCCCGCCTGCGCTGTGCGGACGCAGCGCTTCCACGACTTGCCTGGCCCACGCGCGGTTCACGCCGTCGTCCGCCTGGTCTGTCCACTTCGCTTCCACGAACACGTTGTACGGAGCGTGCCGGAAACCCACCGCGGTGGCGTGCGCGGGCAGGCGGGACACGGCGCCGTGCAGGTGCTCGACGATGATCGCGCTGGACGGTGACGGCGCGCCGGCGGAGTGCCGCGCGATCGTGGCGATCACCTCGTCGTCGATGTGCCGGAGGGTGCACGTGTTCCAGTAGTGGCGCATTCCCCACTCGGCCATGGGATCCATGAACCGCTGCCCGTTCACATAGGACTGTTCGGTGACGGTGTCGAGCGTGGGACCGGTGGCACGCATCGGGCCGAGCAGCGGTTCCGAGTCCGTGCCGATCACGCGGGGTGTCATCAGGATCGACGGCACGCCTTCTGGCGCGGTGAACACCAATTCGCACACGATGTGGTCAGGCAGGTCGTCGGCGACGCGGCGGAACGCGCCCACCACCTCCGACGCCCGTTCGAGCGGCCACCCCAGCAGGCCGGTCACCATGCGCCGCACCGGGTACAGCGCGAACTCCAGCCGTACGGCGACGCCGAAGTTGCCACCGCCGCCGCGCAGGGCCCAGAACAGGTCCGGGTGGCGCACTTCGTCGGCGGTGACCAGAGTTCCGTCGGCGAGCACGACGTCGGCCCGCACCAGCTGGTCGACCGAGAGGCCACGCAGGCCGCGGAGCGCACCGATCCCGCCGCCGAGCGTCAGGCCGCTCACGCCGGTGGTGGACACCACGCCGCCGGTGCTGGCGAGGCCGTGCCGCTGGGTCGCCCGGTCGTAGTCGCCCCAGGTCGCACCGGGCTCGCTGTGGGCACGGTCCGCGCCCGCGTCGACACGCACCCGGTTGAGCCTGCTCATGTCCAGCATCACGCCGCCGTCGGCGACCGCGAATCCGGCGCCGCTGTGCCCGCCTCCGCGCAGTGACAACGGCAGTCCCGCGCTCGCGGTGGTCCGGACGGCGAGTGTGACGTCGTCGATCGAGGCCGCCTGCAGGACGACGTCCGGGCGGCCTCGCAACGACCGGGTGTAGAGGCGCAACGCGTTCTCGTAGAGCGGATCGGACGGGACCAGCACCCGTCCCGCCGCCACGCCGTCCAGCGCGGCGACCAGTTCGTCAGTGGTGGTTCGAAGAAGCATGATCGCCAAGCTATCAACCGGTGAGTAGATATACAATAGTTAGTGACCAGCACACTGGTAAGCTGATCGCATGTCGGAGCCGTACGACAAGGGCGACACGTTCTGCCCCAGCTACCACCACGCGGTCGAGATGATCGGCAAGCGGTGGAGCGGGGTCATCCTGCGTGAACTGCTGCTCGGCGCCAGCAGGTACAGCCAGCTGCGGTCGGCCATCCCCTCGTTGACCGACAAGATGCTCGCCGCCCGGCTGCAGGAGCTGGAAGCCGAGGGAATGGTCACCCGCACAGTCGTGGACTCCGTGCCGGTGCGCGTCGAATACGCGCTGACCGACAAGGGCCGGGACCTGGAGGCCACCATCACCGTGCTCAGCGAGTGGGCGGACCGCTGGTATCCGGACGGCCCTGACCGTCCGGTGTGAACCCGGGTCAGCTGTTGTAGTACTTCATCTGCACCAGCGTGGTCATCATCATCGAGTTGGCACCGGGAGCCGACGGCAGACCGAACCGCTTGTCCAGCAAGCGCTCCAGACCGTGGCAGCCGCGCGCCCGCGGTACGGCGAACTCGCTGTCCTGCATGGTGAACTTGGCCGTCGGCGGGTTCGGGGAGACCACGTCGGGGCCGCTGGTCCGCAGTGGCTTGAACTTGATCGGGTCCTTGTCGCCGCCGATCGTGCACGTGGACGGCAGCAGCGGGGAGCTGACCCGGAGCTTGAGGTGCTGCTCCCCCATCCGGTCGCCGACCGAGAGGAAATCGGCGAAACCGGCGTACTCGATGCGGGTGTCCAAGCGCAGCAAGGGATTGCGCTCGTCCGATCCGGGGATGCCGAGCAGGCCGCCGGGCACGCGGCTCGGCTCGGCCCGCAGGGAACCGAAGACCTGGGCGAACTTCCCGTCCAGCGTGCCCTCGGCGAACGTCAACCGCATGGCGCCGAGCGGTTGCCCGGCCAGTCCGCCGATCTTGATCGTCCCGGTGGACATCAGGACTTCGCAGCGCCACAGCGCCGGATCCGCCCCGGCGGGGATCTTGGGACAGTCACTGAAGTCGAACGGCGGAACAGTCTGGGCCGATGCGCTCTGGGACAGGGAGGCCATCGCCGCCGCGGCCGTCAGCGCGACGACAGCGGAGCGGCGGAACAACCGTGATCTCGTCATAGGAGAAGGGTTCCGCGCCACACGTGCCCGGTGATCCGGCAAACTCCCTGACATCGACCCTGAGATCGGCTCCAGTAGCGTTCGCCGCGTGCCGGACACGACGACGCAGGCCGCGCGGCTCACGGGCGACTGCCAGAAGTGCGGTAGCCCCAGCGAGGGCTGGGCCGCCCAGTACATCGAGGACGACCGCTTGCGGTGGGCGGTCGACTGGACCTGCCGCTGCGGGCTCGCGTCGTGTGACGGCGGGCGGGGACCCGCTCCCGGCTGGATTCGCGGTGAGCTCCTCGCGCAGCACGGTCCGGCCCGCCTGGAGCTGGCCGACAAGGATGCTCGTGGCGGTGGTGTGCTGAAGGTGTTCCGCGACGCGCTCGGCCTTTCCGTTCGCGAGGCTCACGCTGCGGCCACCGAGCTGCGGCAGGGCGGGTACGTGGCCACTGGCGTGGAGGTACATCTGCTCGCCGACCTGCTGCGGCAGGCGGGGATCGCCACCGCGGTCCGCACCAAGTGATCAAAATAACTCCAAAATCGTATCTGTTAGCTTTGTGCAAGCACTGCGGTCTTGTGGTGGAATGGACCGGTGATCCGCCAGCAAACCGGTTTTGACCTGCGGTCGCGCCCGCAGACAACCTCACACCCGCCAAGCGCGTCATGCCGTTGGTAACTGAGCGCGTCGTGTCCGGACCCGGGCCTTGGAGGGCTGGTGGAGATCAACGAGCTTCGCTGCGAGGCCGCGGCAGGGACCGGTTCGAGATGGACGCCACATCTCCGGCCGCGCGGCGCCCGGCAAGCCACCGCGATGGAGTGAAAGCACTAGGCGATCGCAACCGATTCGGCTGACGACCGTCCGTTCTAACGTTGTATCACTGCCCGGTGGCGTCCCGGTGGGGCGCCGACAACCACATGGAGCAAGGCGACAGCATGGCAACTACCGGTGTCGACCTGCGGCGACGTCGCGTGCCATCGTTGGGGACCAGATCGCTGCGGTCGCTCTCGCTGCGGGTTCAACTGCTCGGCCCGGTGCGCGCGTGGAGCGGCGACGACGAGATCAGACTCGGCAACGGCGGACGCAGCGCCGTGTTCAGCGTCCTCGCCATGAACGCGAACGAGACCGTCTCCCGGGCGGACCTGATCGACGGACTGTGGGGCGAGCGCCCGCCGGCCAAGGCCGTCGGCATGCTGCACACCTACATCCACGACCTGCGCCGGGCGCTGGACCCCGACCGTGGCAAACGAGCCGACTCGACCGTGCTCGTGACCGTCCAGACCAGCTATTCGCTGCAGTTGCTCGACGAACAGTTCGACGAGCGCCGCTTCACCGCCCACCACGAGCAGGCACAGCGGCACTGGGCCGCCGGTGACCTCGGCGCCGCGGTCGACGCCCTCGACGCAGCGCTCGCGCTGTGGCGCGGCGGCGCGCTGCACGGCGTGCCCGGGCCGTTCGCGCAGGTGCAACGCGCCCGTCTCGACGAAAGCCGGATCACCGCCGTCGAACGCCGTGGGGCGCTGCTGCTGCTCCAAGGCGGTCACGAGCGCGTGACCTCGGAACTCACCGAACTCGTCGCCGAGGCACCGCTGCGGGAAACCGCCCGCGGACTGCTCATGGTGGCGCTCAACCAGGCTGGGCGGCGCGCCGAGGCCGTCGAGCTGTACCGGGACACCGAGCGGACACTGATCGACGAGCAGGGCATCGAACCGAGCCCCGTGCTGCGGCGGATCCACGAGGACATCACGGCGGGCAGGCCGGTGCCCCCGGACGCCATCAGCGCGGGCATCTGGACACCGCGTCCCGTCGCCGAGTCTGTGGTGACGCTGCCGGAGACCGCACGCCCGGCGCCACCGCCGTCCCTCGTCGGCCGCCACGGCGAGATCGAATGGCTGCACTCGCTGCTGCACGACCTCCACTCCGGTCGCGGCGCGTGCGTGGGGATCGAAGGGGCCCAAGGCATCGGCAAGACGGCGCTGATCGCGGGGGCGTTCGCCGAACCGGGCGACACCTACGCGCTCGTCTGGGGATCGCTGTCGGACGGGGCCGACCAGCTCGTCCAGCTGATCGAGCAGATGTCCGCCGTGCAGCCGGTGGTGTTCGTCGTCGACGACATCCACTCGGTCAGCGACGACAGCGAACTGCTGACGTGGCACCGGCTCGCCCACCTGACCCAGCAGGTGCCGTTGCTGCTGGTCGGCGTGTTCCGGACGCTTCCGCACCCGGCACGGTTGCGCAGCGCGATCTCGGCGACCGGCGGCCGCGTCAGGACCATCGGGCCGCTGGCCGCCGACGATGTCGTCCTGCTCGCGCAACGGCACCTCAAGGCGCCGTGCGGGCCCCGGTTGCGGGAGTTGCTCGGTGCCGCGGCAGGCAACCCGGCGTTCGTCTGCGAACTGCTGGACACGCTGACCGCCGCCCAGGCGCTGAGCGTGACCGACGGCGGCGTCGACGTCAGCCCGGACCGCCAGGTCGAGCCGGACGACGTGCTGACGTACCTCACCCGCAAACGGCTCGGCGTGCTCACGCCCGGCGCCCAGAACGTGCTGCGCTGGGCCGCCTTGCTCGGCACGCGGTTCGACCTCGGTGAACTCGCGGCGGTGATGGGCAAGTCCGCCGCCGATCTCGTCACGGCCGTCGACGAGGCGATCGTGTCGGGCACGGTGGAGGACGAAGGCCAGGGCTTCGCGTTCCGCGACTGCGTCCTGCCCAGGGTGTTGCTCGAGGAACGCCCCGCCGAGACAAGGGCGGCGCTGCACCGGGAAGCGGCCGAGGCGCTCGCCGAGGCGGGCGTGCCTGCCGAACGAGTCGCGGCGCAACTGCGTGCCACGGACCAGACTGACGCGTGGGTTGTGCGATGGGTGCTGGACAACGTCGATGCTGTGGCCGCGCGCAGCCAAGCGACCGCCTTCGAGTTGCTCGACCACATCATCGCGGGCGTCACGGCGAACGAGGAGCACCACAACGCGATCGCGCTGTGCCGCGTGCGGCTGGCGTTCCGGCTCGGCCAGCGCCCACGGGCCGAAGCCGAGGCGGTACTCGCCCGGACCGGTGACGCCGAACTGCGATGGCTCCTCGCGAATCTCGACTACCAGGCAGGTGCCGCCGAGAAGGCCGCCGCGCACCTGCGCGCCGCGGAGCGTGACTCGACCGTCCCGAAGTACTGGCGAGCAAGGTACGAGTCGCTGCGAGCACAGTTCGAGAGCGGCGCGGAGGACCTCGACGTGGCGGAACAGGCCACGAGGACCGCGCTGCGGCACGCGACGGAGAAGTCGGACGCCAAGGCGGCACTGCACGCCTGGCGGGAGCTCTGGTACTTCGCGATCCTGCGGCGCGACCACCAGGCCGCGCTGGCCCACGCGGAGGCGGCGATGGAGGTCGTCCAGCGCAACACCAGCCTCTCCCAGTGGTACCTCAACGTGCTCGAAGGCCGCGCCATCGCGCTGCAGAACCTGGACCGCCTCGAAGAGGCGACGCACGCGCTCGCCAGGATGCGCTACATCGGCGGTCGCCTGCAGCCACCCGCCGGGCGCCCGCACGTCGTGACCGCCGTCCACGAGTACTGGCTCGGGCAGTGGGACGAGGCGCTCGCCCAGCTCGAGGTTGTCACGCAGAACGGTGACGGCCAGTTCCACTACCCGTGCGCCCAGTCGCCGCTGTTGCACCACGGTGTCGCGGCCATGATCGCCGTCCACCGCGGGAACACGGCCGAGCTGCGGGCGCACCTGCAGGCAGCGCAGGCGTACCCGGTCGTCACGAACAGAGATCGGGAAAGCAGCGACTACCTGGTGGTGGCACGGGCGTTCGAGGCCGGTATCCGGCTGGGTCCCACGGCGGAACTCGACGCGTTGGCTCCTGTCGTCGACCCGGACCACGGCAGGGCCACGCTGCGCCATCAGTGGTTGCCGCGGTACGTGCGGCTCGCGATGGACCTCGGCGACCAGTGCCGCGTCGCCGAGGCTGTCCGGGTGTGCGAGGCCGAGGCGACGCGGGAGGTGAGCCCGGCGCGGGCGCACGCCGCGCTGCGCTGGTGCCGGGGGCTCACCGACCGGGCCCCGGATGTCCTGCTCGACCTGGCGCGGCACTTCCGTGCGATCGGCAGGTCGGTCGAGATGGCCGCCGTGCTCGTGGATGCCGCCGCGGTGCTCGCCGAAGGCAAGCGAACCGGTCTCGCCAAACGCACGTTCGCCAACGCGCTGACGGCGCTCGGCCACCTCGGTGCCGAGGCTGACATCGACCGGGCCACGGCGCGCATGCGTGAACTCGGTGTCCCCGCCACCGTCGGCTTCGGTTTCGGGTTCGGCGCCGTCGGTGTCCCACCGGGACGGTCGGCGGCCACCGGGTGGGGTTCGTTGTCCGATGTGGAACGGCGGGTCGCCGAACTGGTCGTCGCGGGCAAGGCGCATCCCGAGATCGCCGCCGAGCTGGCGTTGTCCCGCAGGGACGTGCAGGGCCACCTGTCCGGCGCGATGCGCAAGCTCTCCGTCGGCTCCCGCGCCGAGCTCGCGGGCAGGATCCGTGAAGTGGCGGGCAAATCGTGACCGCCGCAGCGAAAGGAACGCGGTGACGGCCACCATGGGCTCTTCATCGCCGGGCACCGCGCTGCGGGTCGAGGTCCTCGGCCCGATCCGGGCGTGGCTCGGTGACACCGAGATCCGGCTCGGACCGACCCGGCAACGCGCGGTGTTCGCGGTGCTCGCGATCCGCTGTGGTCAGGTGGTGAGCAGGGACGAACTGGTCAGGGCGGTGTGGGGCGACGAAGCGCCGACCACCGCGGACGGCAGCGTGCACACGTACATGTCGGGCCTGCGCCGCGTCCTCGAACCGAACCGGCCGCGTGGCGCCGCGAGCACCGTGTTGCCGTCGGTGTCCCCCGGCTACCGGCTCGAACTGGCGCGGGACTCGCTCGACGCCGCGATGTTCGACGCGTTGTCCGGTGACGCCCGCGCGGCGCTCGGCCGCGGCGACCCGGCTGCCGCGTTGCGCATCGCCGACGAGGCGCTGGACATGTGGCACGGTGAACCGCTGGCCGGGTTGCCCGGCCCGTTCGCGGCCGACCAGCGCCTGCGGCTGGCGGGCATCCGGTTCGCCTTGCTGGAAGCCCGCGCCGAGGCGGGACTGGCCACCGGCAGGCACGTGGAACTGGTCGCCGAGCTGACCACGCTGGTCGCGCAGCACCCGTTGCACGAAGGGCTGCGTGGTCAGCTGATGATCGCGCTGTACCGCAGCGGCAGGCAGGCCGACGCGCTCGACCACTTCCACGAGGCGAGGCAGGCGCTGGAGAGCGAGCTGGGCAGCAGGCCCGCGGCGCGGCTCGTCGAGATCCACCAGCAGATCCTGGTCAACGACCCGGCGCTGTCGGGCGTCACCGCCAAACCTCTTGTGAAGCGGACCACGCGGCCGCGCAACCGCGCCAACCGGTTCGTCAACAGGGATGCGGAAACGGCACGGCTGCGGGACGCCGTCGCCGGTTTGGCCCGCGGGCGCGGCGGTCTGGTGTGGCTCGACGGCGAGCCGGGTATCGGCAAGTCGGAGCTGCTCACCAACGGTCTCGCCGGCCTGGACACCGCGGGTGTCCAGGTCGCGTGGGCGTCGGGCGACGAACTGGCGCGGCGCTTCCCCCTCCAGGTCGTCCTGCAGTGCCTCGGTGTCGACGTGAAGTCCGGCGATCCGCGGCGTGCCCGGGTGGCCGAACTGGCGGGCCGGACCTCCGCGCGTGATCTGCTCGGCGCGGGTGACAACTTGCTCGCCGTCGTCGACGCGACGGTCGAGCTCGTGCGCCGGCTGTGCGCGGACGGGCCGCTCGCCCTCGTCATCGACGACATGCAGTGGGTCGACGAGACCAGCATGCTCGTCTGGGACAAACTGGCCAGGCAGACCGGTCACTTGCCGCTGCTGCTGGTGGCCGCGTGCCGCCCGATGCCGCAGTCGCCCGCTCTCGATGCCATGCGCGACACCGTGTCGCGTGAAGGCGGCGCGATGCTGCGGCTGGATCCGTTGTCCGACGGTCACGTCAGCCAGCTCCTGCAGAGCTTGCTCAACGCCACACCGGGGCCGGGCCTCGGGCAGTTGGCGGCACGCGCGGCGGGCAACCCGCTGTACGTCGAGGAGCTGGTGGACGCGCTGGTGCGGGAGCACGCCGTCCGGGTGGCGTCCGGTGTGGCCGACGCGAACACGGCGCCGACGATGTCGCTCGTCTCCGCGCTGGAGCACCGGCTCGGTTTCCTCTCGCCGGGCACAGTCGACGTGTTGCGCCGCGCTTCCCTGCTCGGCACCGAGTTCCGCGTAGCTGAACTGTCCACAGTGCTCGCTCGCGCGCCGGTCGAGTTCCTGGCGGCCATCGAGGAGGCGAGCAACGCGGGCGTGCTCGTCGAAGACGGTGGGCGGATGGCGTTCCGGCACCCGCTGATCCGGCAGGCGCTCTACGAGGGCATGGTCCCGGCGTTGCGGGGCGCGTTGCACCGGCAGGCGGCCGAGGCGCTCGATCGTTGCGGCGCCGCGGCCGACACGGTCGCCTGCCACCTCGTCGCCGAGTCGTCCACTTTGGATCCCTGGGCGATCGCGTGGGTGCACGAGCACGGTGAGCGGGTCGCCTCCCGCGCGCCGGACATCGGCCGCGAGTTGCTGCGCAGGGCGGTCGACGCGTGCGAGATCGCCGACCCGAAGCTCGACGGCCTGACCACGAGCCTGGCCAGGGTCCGCTACCGGCTCAGCGAATCCCCCGAGGACGAGGTCCGCACGGTGCTCGCGACCACGCGGGATCCGGATCTCATCGGTGAGATGCACTGGATCCTGACCACTGTGCTCTACCGGCGGGGCCTGGAAGCGCAAGCGATCAGCTCGCTGCGCCTGGCCGTGGCCACGGCGGGCATGTCCGAGCTCTGGCGAGCGCGGTGCCTTGCCCTGCTGGCCGCGCGGGAACGCAGCATCGGCGAACCGGAAGCCGCGGAACGGACGTCGTTGTGGGCGATCAGGGAAGCCGAACGGGTCGGTGACGTCTTCGCCAAGGGATACGCACTGGAGAACCTGTGGCTGCTGCGCTCGATCAGCCGGGACCACGCCGAGGCGCTCCGGTTCGTCGACGAAGCACTGACAGCGGTGAGCGCGGCCAGCGACGAGGACCCCAAGCTGGCGAGCCTGTACGTGAGCCTGTTGGACAACCGCCTCTTCAGCCTGCAAAGCCTGGACCGGCTCGACGACGCGGACAAGACCCTCCGTGTCGCCGACGAGGTCATGCGACGCCATCAGCTGCCGTCCGGCCAATGGGTGTCCGCCGCGGTGAACCACTACTGGGCCGGCCGGTGGGACCACGCCATGCGGGAGCTCTCCGACGTCGCCACCACGTGGAACCTCGACGTGAGATTCCGCGGGCTGCGGGAAAGCGGCCCGCTGATGTTGCTGCTGCACGGCGTGGCCAGCCTGATCGCGACCTGCCGCGGCGACGAGGAACAGGCCAACGTGCACCTGGCCGCCGCGGACGACCTGCCGATGCTCACCGCGGCCGACCGGGAGAACTGCGACTTCCTGATCGTCGCGGAAGCACTCGCCGCGGAAC
Organism: Kibdelosporangium phytohabitans; assembly: GCF_001302585.1. Classification (GTDB taxonomy): domain Bacteria; phylum Actinomycetota; class Actinomycetes; order Mycobacteriales; family Pseudonocardiaceae; genus Kibdelosporangium; species Kibdelosporangium phytohabitans. The sequence continues at coordinate 8,559,031 of NZ_CP012752.1, forward strand.
GCGACGGCCGTCTCGACGTCGCGCTCATCGCGTTGAAACCGGTCATCGACGAGCACTACTCGCCGATGATGCTGCGCCACCAGTGGCTCCCCGACGTCATGCGGATCGCGCTCGCCGCGGACAACCGGACGATGGCGGCGCGGGCGCTGGAGGTGTGTGCGTCGGAAGCCCGCCGGGAGACGGTGCCCGCGCGCGCCGCCGCAGCGCTCAGACGATGCCGTGGTTTGCTCAACCGAGCACCGGACGAACTCCTCACCGCGGCCAAGCACTACGAACAGGTCGGCAGGCCCGTCGAACTGGCGCAGGCGCTGGAGGACGCGGCCGTGCTGCTGGCGGAAACCGGCTGTGCGGACGAAGCACGCGCCGCACACGCGAAAGTGGTCACGCACTACGACGCGCTCGGTGCAGCGTGGCTGGCACACCGCGCCACAAGTCGGCTCAAGGCGACTGGAGTCACACCGCTAACCCGGGGCGCCGAACGCCCGAAGGCGGGGTGAAGAACGACCGGTGCGGCGTCGCGAGCGGCACAGTCGCGTGTTCGGACGCCAGCTGCGTCTCCTGCTCGTCGATGATCCGGTCCATCAGGTCGTCGATGACGTCCACGTGACCGTCGTTCATGAGACTCCTCACTAGATGACACCGGCACGCCAGGCGAAGGCGACCGCGTGTGCGCGGTTGTTGAGGCCGTGCCTGCTCATCAGGCTGTGCAGCACGTTCTTCACCGTGCGCTCGGAATAGCCCACCCGGACAGCGACTTCCTCGGTGCTGTGACCGTCGGCGAGCAACCGGAGCACGTCACGCTCACGCGCGGACATGCCCGACATGGTGAGCCCGTTGGGTTCCAGTACGTCACGCCGGATCCGGTCGAACTGGTTGAGCAAGCTCCCCTGCAGCCACGGCGGCAGGTAGGCGGCGCCCTGGCTGACCGCGACAACCGTGCGCAGCAGTTCGTCGTCACTGGTGTTGCTGCGCTGCAACACCGCGGCCGTGCCGTACTGGATGGCGGTCAGACCGTCGATCCGCAGCCGGTCGGTGACGATCACGCACCGCGGCGAGGTGTCCAGCCGCGACTTCGTGCGGACCTCCCGCAGGAAGGCCAACGCCTTGTCGCCGACAGCTTCCTCGATGATCACGATCATCTCGGCGAGGGCGATGTCGGACTCGGGAAGCACCCGCAAGCGACCGTCGGAGCCGAGGATGCTGGCCGCGCCGAGCGCGGTCATCGGGTCGGAGGCGTGCACTGCGACAGCGACGCCTGACGGCTCCGTGGTGTGCGCAGACAGCGGCCTCTGGTTCACGGCGGAGAGTCTGCTCCAGACATCTTCACGTTCACTTCATGGCAGCTTGCGGGCCGGAAACGGGGCAACCGGACTGACCTCTCGGGCAGACCGGAACCCGCACGGTAGTGCGGGGGAAATGCGAGCAAGCAGACTCACGCACGTCTTGCCGATCGAGGAAAGGACAACAGCGCGACATGCGTACAGGTCTGAAGAGGCTGGCTGTCACGACGGTGGTCACAGCAGGCATGATGACCGCGATCGCGGCGCCCGCCTTCGCCATCAGCGAGGTCGGCTGCGGTGGCCGCAACGACTTCCTCAAGGTGCAGTACGCGACAGGCGGTGGCTGGGGAAGCGCCAGGTGCTTCGCCAACGCGGGCGCCCAAGGAGTGAACATCGGCGGCGCATACCAGGTCGACTCGGGCAACAACAAGGTGACGGTCAACTACGAGGACGGCGGCCGGTACTACTCCGACACGCTGGACCGCTGGCAGGGCGTCGGCTACGGCAGGCAGGTCAGGGTGTACGAGGTCCGCATCTGGTGACCACGCGCACGAGGGCGTGAAGAACGACCGCAGCCCAGCCCCGACGTGCGGCGCGCGAGCACCGTGGTGGGCTGCGGCGGGATGACTCTCCCGTACGACCTGGGCTAACCCCCTGAGCCGCCGGTCACGCGGGAGAGCACCCACACCCCGGGAAGCTGTTCCCGGAATGTGGGTGCTCTTGGTGGCCTGTTCGTCCGGTCGGTAAGTGCCGAGCAGGTGCATCCGCCCGTCCAGCTCAACGCTGATCCCGCCGGACTGCAGGTCACCAAGGGCGTTGCGCCTTCACCGCGCGCAAGCGCAGAACCAGCTCCGAGCGGCTCGCGCGCAAGCGCAGACCAAGCCACAGCGGCGAGCGCGAAAGCAGGCAGACCGACCCACAGCGGCGAGCGCGCAGCGCAGAGGGGTGGTTCGGGGGTGCTCCTGCCCGTCGGCCTGGGCTGTGCCAACCACGGTCCGTCAGGAGGTCCGCCTACGTTTCTCGCGGGCATCAGCGCAGGCCCAACGGGCCTCTTGACAGTCCGTGGTTCCCTCCGGGCAGGTCGTCGGGCAGGAGCACCCCCGAAGCCCACATCTGCGCTGCCGCGCTCGCCGTGGTGGGCTGGCTATCGCCCAGTTGCTCGGCTTGGCGTTCATACGCGGACCACTCCGGATTGGGGTTGCTCAGGCCACTCAGGCCGGTCCGCGCTGGCGCGCTCGCCGTGGTGGGTCGGCTATCACTCAGTTGCTGGGGTTGGTGTGCGTTTGCGCGTGAGCCACTTCGGCTGGGCGCTGCGCGGGTTGGTGTGCGTTCACGCGCTCGCCGCTGTGGGTTGGGTGCCGTTCAGGTTGCTCGGGTTGGTGTGTGCCTGTGCACTGTCCGCGAACTTCCCCCGCTTGTGTGCGGACCGTTTGTTGTGGATTGAGGATGCTCTGCGCTTGCGTTTCTTGCGATGGGAACGCCTGCTGGTATTAGGAGATTGTTTTGTGGTCCACTTGGAATGATGGTTCTGTCGAGGCTGCTGTGCTCGAGTTTCGTGTGTGGCACAACTCGCTTGGGGCTGCGGAGTGCGAACCTGGGCCGCGGTTGTGGGTTGGATTGGCTGCCGAAGGCGGCTCCGCGCCGCAGCAACTGTCCTGGGTGGCCGAGGACGGCATTGAGTGCGCGGTTGCCTTCTCGCCCGATATGGCGGCGTGTTGGGGGCATCGTCGTGTGGCCAGTGCGCATCTCGTGCAGATCCGTGGTGAACTTGTCGCCAGTGACGGGTTTTCTCTGGCCGGGTCGAGCATTCTCGAGTACGACACGGAAACCCTGGGTATGGGGTGGCATTCGGCGGGTCGTCTGCGCTTGCTCCTGGACGATGGGTCGGGTGTGCCGCCGTGTTGGGTGGCGTGGCGTGACCAGGCGGGCACCGCGTACTCGCTCGGCATGTGGTCGCCTGAACTGTCCGGTGAATCCCACGTCATCAGGATCGCCGGGACGCAGTTCACCCAGGCCAGCGTGTTCTCCGGCTACCGCAACGCCGCCGGCCACGCACCAGTCGGTTTTCGAGGCACCCTGGTCGCGCCGTCGGTGGTGAAGCCTGCGCCGTCCGAGCCAGTGGTGTTGCAGGATGTTCCAGTGGGCACGCCTTGTCTGCCGTCGGTTGAGTCGGTTCCGTTGATCCGCACTGACTTCGGCAACGATGAGGCGTGGACCGCGGCCGTCCGCGAGGTGACGGAGGTGCGCACTCTGCCCAACGGCGACATCTTCAGCGCGTCCGTCGATGTGGTCGACGACAAGCGGTTCAGCGGCCTGACTGCCACCCAGCTGTGCCAGTTGGCGCCGCCCGGCGCGGGCTGGTCGCTGCCGCTCGTCGCCGACTGGATCACCATGATGGAGCCCGAGCACCCCGTGCTGGTCGTCGATCTCGACGAGGACAGCCTGGGCCGGACCTTCCGCGCCACCCCTTACGCGGTCCACGAGATCGAACCCAACCTGTCCCTGGCGAACGTGGACTGGGAGTCCTTCGAGTACTCGGCGGACGACGACGGCGTGGTCCGCCCCTCGTTCTCCTAGCCGGTGCGGCGCGGCGGTACAGCCGCGCCTGCGTCGGTCATGACTCGTAGCGGATCACGTGCAGTGCCATGGGTTCCTGATCGAACGACGGGTATCCCCTGTCGGCCATCGAGTCGATCAGGCGCACACCGCTGTCCTCGTTGACCGCGATCAGCAGGTTGCCCACCGATTCCCGGCCGCGGAAGTCCTGCCGCCGGACCCACACCAGCGCCCTCGACCCCTTCGGAGTCCCGGCGAGCTCGGTCAGCGTCTCACCCCAGCTCTGGTGCACGGTCGAGCTCAACGGTGTGCCCAGTTCGCGCATCGTGGGTTCGAACCAGGCAGCGGCGCCGGGAGCAGGCGGGTCCGCGATCCCGTCATCCTCGACCTCCCACTCCGTCAGATAGGTCCACGGGTCGTTGTTCGGCAGCCCGAACGGGGTCCGGCCCGCCTGCTTCGGCACGACCAGCGCGGCGTCCAGCATCTGGTCACGCCAGTCGCCGGTTTCCTGGAACTTCCGGGTGGTGCACGCGAACAACCAGCCGCGGTTGGTCTCGTCCGCCGCGTCCGGCTGCACGACCACAACCGGCTCCTTGTACGTGTGCTCCAGCCAGCTGGTCGCCTTGTCCAACGCGGCCTGCAGCGTCGGCGCCGGGTTCTCCCACGGCAACGGCAGGAACTCGTGCCGCTCGCCCGCAGCCCGGTGGAACCGCGCCACAACGAGCTGCCCGACCTCGTCATCGTTGAGCCGCGCCAGCGAACCGCGCTGGCCGTCGAGGAAAATGGCCTGGTCGTCGTCGTTGAACGCGTAGATCAGGTGGCCGGTGAGGTCCTTGCCGTCGTGCTGACGGCGCAGCCACACGACAGTGCGCGTGCCGGGACCGCCCTCCAGCAGGATCGACGTGACATCCGCCCACGTCGAACAGGTGGACACCTCGGCGGACGGGAAATGTGCGGCCAGCATCCGGCCCCACCAGCCCGGCGCCTCGTCCAGCGGCGTCCACGGCAACGCCGATGACGGCCGGTGGTCCACAGCGGCGTCGGTCGCGACCAGGCAACCACGCGCGTTGACCCGCCAGCGCCACGCCAGCGGATCGAAGTCCGCCGACGGCGCCCCGTTGAGCGCCTCGTCCAACGGGTCCGCGTTCGACACCGGGAACGGCTCGCCGCCGTCCTTGGGCACGGCGATCGTGGCCGCGAGCATCGGCTCGTTCGGCCCGCCCGCGTAGCCGCAGCCGAACAACTGGGTCCGATCGCCGTCGACCAGCGGCTGGTCGTCGGTGAGGGTGACCAGGCCCCCGTAGGTGCGGTCCAGCCAGTCGGCTGCCCTGCGGGAAAGAGTGTCGTTCATCGTCTACCTCGGTGGAGTCGCTCGTCTGACAGATCGGTCGCGCTGCCTCATTTGTCCTAATCGGACTCCACGTCGGAGTCCACCCGCACCTCGTCGGCGTAGTCGATCAGGTCCTCCGCCGCCCGGCCGGAGATGCCGAACAGCCTGACGAGGTCGTCGGCCGTGCACGGTTCGAAAACGGGTGCCGCACGCACGTGGGCAAGGGCGAAGGGCATGATCTCCTTTTCGGCCGCCGCGCGGTCGAGGTGGAACAGCGCAACGAGGTCGTCCACTTTGTACCGCTTGCCGCTGCCGAAGACCTCACGCACATCATCCTGCACGACCGCCGTGATCGCCGCCTCCGCCAACGAGGGCGGCAGGAACTGGTCGCCGTCCGCCATGCCGTACCGCCAGGCCAGCTCCGCCGGAGTGGGGAGCTCGGTGCCGTCTTCCACCGCCTCGCGCACGTCGACCTTGGCGGCATCGACGACCACGGCCACGGCTTTGCCGAACTCGCCGCCGTCGGCCACGAAGTACCTCCGCGCGATCTCGGGCACGACGACGGGACGGCCGCGGTCGGCCGCGCGGCGAACAGCTCCCCTTGCCACGAGGCGTATCAGCCCGTTGGCGTACGCCAGGCTGACGCCGAATCTGCGGACCAGTTCCGCTGGGGCGTGCGGACGTTCGGCTTCCGCGGCGTCCGTCACGTACTCGAACATCGCTTCGCGGATCACGTCGTCCGCTCGCGATTCCGGCAGACCGTACTTCTCGGCCAGTTGCGCGGGCGTGTAGGGGATGACAACGTCCGCTTCCGCGCGTACGTCAGCCCGCATGATGGCGTCGACGTGGGCGTCCACTGCCTCCAGGGCGACGCCGTATCGCGTGGCGAGCGTCAGCACGCGCAGCGCCTGGCCCGGCTGACGGTCCGCCTGCGCGTCAGCGAAGGCGGCGGCGACCATCACCAGCTCGGCGGTGTCGTGGCCGAGGTAGTACTTCTCGGCGATCTCGTCCACAGTGTACGGCTCACCACGCTGCGCCGCACGGCGCACATCCGCGCGGGCGGCGGCGATGATCCGGTCGAGACCCCACCGGCTGACGAGGTCGAACCTGTCACCCAGTTCCTTGTCGGTGAACGGTTCCCCGCGCTCCGCCGCCGCACGCGCGTCCGCCTGGGCAGCGTCGTTGACGGTGTCCAGCACCTGTTCGTAGTCCACCTGGTAGGCGACGGCAGGCATGTCCAGGGCGGCTGTCGTGCGCGGCGGAGCGCCCACCATGGCGGAACGCACACCCCGGCGGCGCAGGTGGCTGACGAAAGCGTTCTCGGCCTGGTCGATGCCCCAGTCCTGCGACCGGCCCGCCCAGTCGGCGAGGTCGTCGGCGGTGACGACGTCCGACTCGTCGTAACGCACTGCGAACATGAGCTTGAACTGGGCGACAGCACTGATCACCAGCTCGACCTCGTCCCCGCTCAGTCCGGTCCGCCCGGCCAGGTCCGCAGGCGAGATCCGGGGATCGACGACACCGCGGTACACATCGGACGCCAGGTCGTGCGCGACCTGGTAGACCGCTCGCTCGCGGCCGATGCCCTGCTGTCGCATCAGGACGTCGACGCTGGACCGCCCACGTTCGTCGACCCGCCCCTCAGCGGACACCGTGTCCGAGCTGTCGTCCACGGTGTCGTGCAGGCTGTCCGCGAAGAGGATCGAGTCGATCGCGGCGCGCACGAAGGAGGCCCTCGCGTCAGCGACCTGCCACTCGGCCTCGGCGACGTCGACGCCGAACCGCCCAGCGAGGTCGGCGGCGACAGGGATCTCACCGCGGTCGAGCACCTCACGCGCGAACTCGAACACCGCACCCGCGCCTGTCTCGTGTTCGACGGCCGCCGGGCTGATGTCGTACCGCTCAGCCAGCTGGTCGGCGGTGAACAGACCTGTCGCCATGTCGGCACGGACCAGAACGCCGATCAGGCCGAACGCCCACCGCTGGTCCCTGCCGAACTGCTCGGCCAGGGTGATCGGGCTGCTCTGGCTGCCTGCCGAGCGGACCTCGGCGAGCGCCACCGCGCTCACCTCGCGCTCGACCTCCACGACGCTCATCCCGAATCGCTTGGCGATCACCGCGGTCGAGACAGGTATGTCCTCGTCGAGGTACAGGCGCACATCGGCACGCACCGCGGCGCGGACGGCGTCGTGTGCCGCTTCGAGGCTGATGCCGTACGTCCTGGCCAGCTCGTCTTCGGTGGGGCGTGGTTCGCCGTCGTACCCGGTCCTCGACAACGCGGCCGCGGCAGCCGCGACGATCTGGTCAGCCGCCTTCGCGACGGTGATCCCGTTCAGGTCCGCCAGTGCCTTGGCCGTCAGGGGCTGCCCGTCACGGGCCGCCAAGCAGGCGTCACTCTGGGCGCTCAGCTTCAGCTTCTCCTCGACAGCGATGGCGTTGACGATCTGGCGATCCGCCCACCGGGTGTTCATGCCGTACTTCCCGGCCAGCTCCGCCGCGTCGTACGGCCTGCCCGCTCCCGCTGCCTCGATCACATCGGCGTGGGCCGCGGCGTTGATCTGGTCGTGCGCCCAGTCGCGGCTCATGCCGTACTTGTCGGCCAGGGCTTTCGCGGTCAGCGGCTGTCCCGTGTCCGCGGCCGACCGCACCCACGACCGCGCGGTGAGCTCACGTTCCCCGGCCAAGGCGGGAACCAGCGCGTCCAGTGCGAAGAAGGCGTGCGAGAACACCGTGTCGGTCAGCGGTCCGCCCCAGTGCTGCTCCTGCTTGATCACCGCATCGGCCCACTTGCGGCCCTTGCCGTACCTGGTGGCCAGCGCTTCCGGCGTGATCGTGCCGCCGCCTTCGACGATCTCGCGCACGTCCGCGACCGCCGCGGCCCGCAGGATGTTCTTGGCTCCCGGCAGGTCGATCGAGTACTTCGCCGCCAACGCGGCCGAGGTGAACGGCCGACCGGCCGCCGCGGCAGCACGCGCGTCGAGGGCCACCGCGGCGTGCAGGCTGCCACTGCTCAGCTCGACCAGTCCGGACATCCGGTCGTGCCGGCCGTCTGCGGTGACCGCTCGCATGGCGCCGACCACCGCGACATGGAGCAGGCCCCGGGAGGTTTCCTCGTCGAAGCCCGATTCCCGGAACCACGACAGCAGGTTCTGGATCGTGGCACCTTGGCCGCGCCGCTCGACCGTGCGCAACTGCCGGCTCGCCGCACGGACCACCGTGGCCCGTGCCCACTCACGGCTCATGCCGAAGTCGAGAGCCAGGTCCATGACGGGATACGGCCGGCTGGTGCCCATGACATCGAGGACAGCGGCCTCGGCGACGGCGTCGATCTGATCAAGCGCCCACGCGATGTCCTTGCCGTACTTCGCAGCCAGCACCTCAGGTGTGAGCGATAGCGGGGTGGCCGAGGCACGGAGGATCTCGGCGCGCACGTCCGCGGCGTCCGGCTCGAGCACAAGGGCGTCGCCGCCTGCCGGTGCGCCGACGAGGAGAGTCGGGTCCAGCTCAGCGCCCGCCATCCGCGTCGCACCGGTCCGCGGGAAATGCAGGTACCCGAGCACATCGCCGGGACGGACGTCGGCCATCAGCTCACTCTGCAGGTCTCCGATGGCGATCTGCCCGTTCTCTGTCTTGACCAGCACACCGTGCACCAAACCGTTGGAGCCGCGCACGAACACAGCCCCGTGCGCGCCATCCGGCTGGCCGCTCACATGGCTGACCACCCTGTCGTACGACGCCCGCACCGCCGACCCACCGGTCATCTCGGCGATGGAAGCGACCGTCACCGGTCCGCCTTCTTCGATCTGCACGGTCACGCCCTCGGCAAGCGTGATGTCGGCGGCGATCAGCAACAACCCGCAGTTCTCGGTACGCCCCGGCAGTCCCTGCGCGAACGCGCGGCCGTTGATCCCCACGAACGCCGGGAACCGGTCCCGGAACGCAGCGGCGCTGTCCTCGTCGTCCGCGAAGGACCCGGCCGTGACGACCGGCAGGGCCGTACCGGCCGGGTACGGCCAGAACTGCACCGGTGCGACGTCACCCTGCTGGACGTTGCCCTGATCGTCCTGCGCTGCCAGGAGCATGATGGCGAAGTCGTCAGGATCCACATCGGACTCGGCGTCGCTGTCCCACGGCACGTTCCCGACGTAGTCGAGTACGGCTTCGGCATCCGCGGGATCGACGTGGTACCGCACAACGAGTTCGTCGGCGACGATCGTCTCCCCGTTCGCACGGGCCTCGCGGGCGAACGCCGTAGCCGCGGCCAGCAGTTCATGCGCGGCGTCCTCGACGCCGATGCCGTACCGCGCAGCGAGTTGCTCGGCGGTGTACCTGACATGCCCGTTGTCGAACGCCGTGGACAGGTCGGCCTGCACCGCCGCACTGATCACCTCGTTCGCTATCGCGGTGGGCGACGACTGGAGCCGCACGGCGACGGAGGCGAAGCCGTACTTCTTGGCCAGGGCTTCCCGCGAATAGGTCTGGCCCAGATCCGCCGCCGCGCGCACATCCACCTGCGCGGCAGCCCGGATCGCCGTCACAGCATCGACGGGGGCGGGGGCGGCGGCGTTCACGAACGGGTCGAAATCGTCGGCTTCCCTGCTGAAGTACCTGCTGTCCACGTCGTGGACCGTGTACGGCCGGCCACGCTCCGCCGCCGCACGGATGCCCGCACGCGCGGCGGCGTGCTGCACCAACCGGACCGCATCGTGCTGGAGGGCGAACCTCTCCTGCAGCTCATTCACGTTGTACGTGTGTCCGGAACGCGCCGCGTCGGTCACGTACTGCTCCGCGGCGGCCCTGAGCTGCTCGACGGCTCGCAGGAACGGTACTCCGTGGCTTTCCGCGAGCTGTTCCGCTGTACGTGGTGCACGGCGATCAGCAGCCGCGCGAGCATCGGCTCGCATGACGGCGTCGAGGTGGCTGTCCACCAGTGCGACATGGATGCCGTACCGCTGGGCATGTGCCCGGAGGTCGAGCTGCTGCTCCGGGAGGCGACCCGCGTTCGCGTCGGCCATCACCATCGCGATCAGCACCTCTTCGGCTGTCTCGCGGCTGGTGCCGTACTTCCGCGCGAGTTCGTCGGCAGACGCGCCGGGATCGGCTGCCGCCCGTACGTCGGCGCGCACGACCTCGGCGATCCTGTCGGCGGCCCACTGCTCGACGAGGAAGTACCTGGCGGCCAGTTCCGCCGCGGTGTACGGCTCTCCTCGCCCGACAGCCGCGCGGATGTCCGCCTCGGCAGCGGAGTCGAGCAGGTTCATCGCCCGCTGCTCGGTTATACCGTCCTGCCTGGACTGAATGCTGACGAACACGTCGGCCGTGACCGGTTGCCCGCCGTCGCTGTCCTGGTCGGCGTCGCCGAACTCGTTCGGCAGGGCTTCCTGGCGCAGGCTGAGGATGAACGCCTCCTCGATCCTGTCGCGCGCCCACTCCGTTGTCCTGCCGTGCCTTTCGGCGAATTCTTCGACGGAGACCGGACGGCCGCGCTCCCAGTTCGTGATCCGCATGTAGTCGGCCACCGCTGCCGTGTCGACCAGCAGCCCGGCTTCTTCGGCAGTGACTCCGAGCTGCCGGGCGTATGCGGTGGCCTGTGGCCATTCGACGTTCGTGCCGGCTATCCCGCTGATGAGGTGCGCGACGAGGAAGACCGCCCGTTCGCGGCTGAGCCCGAACCGTTTCGTCAGGACCTCGACAGCGAGATCTTCGCCGACGTCGTCGAGGAGTCCCTCGCCGATGTCGGCCAGCTTGCTGCGTTCGAGGAGAATCGCGTCTCTCGCGGCGTGCGCGTGCGTCATCTTCGCGGCATTGATCCGCGCCGCGGCGTCCGCGACGCTGATGCCGTACTCGCGGGCAACGTCCTCGGCGACGGGAGTCACGTCGCGGTCGAGCAACTCACGCGCGTGCTCGAACGCCGCGACGGCTGGGCTTGTCCGGTACTCGACGGCCTCGCGGCTGATCCCGTAGTGCGCGGCCAGTTCGTCAACGGTGAACAGGCCGGTCCGCATGTCGGCGCGCAGCAGAACACCGATCTGGTCGAACGCCCACCGCCTGCTCCTGCCGAACCGCTTGGCCATGGTGTCCGGGGTTCGTGCGCCGTCCGCCGTGCGCGCCTCGGCGAGCGCGGTGGACCGGACCTCGTGCTCCACCTCCACAACGCTTGCCCCGAGTTCGCGGGCGACGTTGACGACATCGAGCAGTTCGCCGCTGTCCGCCCGCTGCCGCACGACGTCGCGGACGGCGGCGCGCCGGGCGGCTCTCGCCGATTCGCGGCTGATTCCCAGCAGCTCGGCCAAGTCCTCGTCAGCGGGGGAACGGCCGGTGACGTCCGCGTACACGTTGGCCTTGGCGACGGCGGCGATCCGCTCAGCGGCCTTGGCGGCACTGATCCCGTGCCCGTCCGCCAGTTCCTGCGGCGAGTACACGACTTCATCCTCGGCGATGACGCCGTCAAGGGCACGGTCCTGCAGCTGTTGTTCGACGGCGAGCGCGTTGGCGAGCCGGCGGCGCGCCCACCTGGTGTTCGTGCTGTATTTCGCCGCCAATGTCTCGGCGTCGTACCGTTCGCCGCGCCCCGCCGCCTCGATCACGTCGGCGTGCGCGGCGGCGTTGATCTGGTCGAGAACCCACGCCGGGGACTTGGCGAGGCTCTTGGCCAGGTCCGCCACGGACCACGGCCGGCCGGCATCCGCGGCCTCGCGGATCACCGTCCGCGCCGGCAGCTCCTGTTGCCCGGCAACGCCCGGCAGAATCGCGGCCACCACGGGGAAGGCGTGGGAGATCGCCGGGTCGGCCAGCGGCCCGCTCCAGTGCGGTGCCTCGTTGAGCACCGCGTACGCCCACTTGGAATCCTTGCCGTACTTGGCGGCCAGGACGTCGCGGGCGACGGAGCCGCCGCCTTCCGCCACCTCGCGCACGTCGGCGAGCGCGGCGACACGGATCAGCTTTTCCGCCTCAGTACGGCTGATCCGGTACTTGCCAGCCACCGCGTCCGATGCGAGCGGCCTGCCGTCGTCCGCCGCCAGGCGCACATCGGACACCACCGCAGCCGAGACACACGCCCCGGGATCCCAGCGCCCGGATCCACCGAACTCGGCGATCAAGTCCTGCGCGCTGTACGGCCGGTTGTCGGCAGCGGCCGTGCGAATCTCGGCAATCGCCGCGAGTTCCACCAGGCCGGTGGACGTCGCATCGTCAGCGCCCGAGGCGCTGAACCAGCGGTGCAGCGATTCGATCGGGTCAGGTTCCCCGGTTGCCCGAAGCTGTGCGGCGGCGGCGCGGACGACCACATCCAGCGCCCACTCGCTGTTCACCTTGAAGTTCTCGACGACGGCCCGGATCGGATACGGCTCACCCGCGGTCATGGCGGCGAGGACCGCGGCCTCAGCGGCAGCGTCGATCCGGTCGAAGGCCTGCACGCGGGACGCGCGCTGCTCCTCCGTCAGCGACTGGTCAGTGTCATCGTCGCTGTCATCGTCGCTGTCCTCGGTGAGGCTCTCGTAGTCGGAACTGTCGTCGGTCAGCGCACCGACCAGGAGAGCTCCGTCCATCGGTCCGGTGCCCGCCATCGCCGCCGTGCCGGTCCTCGGGAAGTTCAGGTAGCCGACGACGTTGTCCGGGCGGGCATCGGCCATCATCTCGCGCTGCAGGTCACCGATCGGGACGAACTCGTCCGTGCCGTGCTCGACGAGCACACCGTGCACCATGCCGTTGGACCCACGCAGGAACACCGCACCGATGGATCCCTGTGGCTGACTGCGTGTGTGCTGGATGACTTGGTCGTACGAAGCGGTCACCGGCTTTCCACCGCTCCTCCTGGCCATGTGGGCGACAGTCACCGGGCCGCCCTCGACGACCCGCACTGTGACACCCTCGGCACGCGCTCGTTCGGCCTCGATCAGCAGCAGGCCGCAGTTCTCGGTGCGGCCTGGTTGCCGTTGCGCGAAGGCACGCCCGTTCACTCCCGCGAAAGCCGGGAACCGGCGCTGGAAGAACGCCGAGTTGTCCGCGTCGGCGGGGAAGGACGCGGCCGTGACAGCCGTTCCCGCGGGTTGTGCCAGCCAGGCAACGCGCTGAGCAGGCCGCCTGGGCTGGTCGTCGTCCGAGGAATCCGAGTCGTCGTCAGCGGAGTCGGAGAAGCCGGACGAGTCGGAATCGCCGCCCTGCTGGAAGCCGCCCTGGTTGTCGGGGTCGTCCAGCTCGGTCCCGAAGTCGCTGTCCGCCAGGATGTTGCCGGCGTAGTCGAGGTCGGACTCGGCGTCCTCGCGGCTGATGTCGTACCGCACCACGAGGTCGTCGGCGGCCAGCGGCTCCGTGTTCGCACGGGCCTCGCGCGCGAAAGCCAGTGACGCGGCGGCTATTTCGCGTTCGGCGTCCTCGACGCTGATGCCGTACCGCTCGGCGAGTCGCACGTCGGTGTAGACGGCAAGACGGTCGTCGAACGCCGTGCGCAGGTCGGCCTGTATTGCCGCACTGATCACCTCGCCCGCCATCGCGCTGACGACGGTGTCCTCGTCAACACGTCCGTAAGGCATCTTGTACTTCGCGGCCAGGGCGAGCGGGGAGTACGGCCTGCCGTCGGCCGCTGCCTGGCGCACGTCCGCCTGCGCGACGGCGCGGATCACCTCGACGGCCTCGAATTCCTCGTCGTCGGGGAAGTACCTCTGCTCGACGCGGTGGGTTGGGTGCGGCACCCTCCGGTCCGCCGCCGCGCGCACATCCGCCTGTGCGACAGCGTGCTTGATCCCCCGGGCCTGTTCGGGCGAGAACCCGAACCGCAACGACAACGAGCGCACAGAGTCGGGCATGTGGCTCGCCGCCGAATCGGTCACGTATTCGGTCGCAGCGGCGGCGATCTGTGCTTCGGCGCGCGAGCGCGGCACGCCGTACTTGTCGGCCAGCGCCTCGGCTGTGTACGACTCGACGCGGTCCGCCTGGCCGCGCACATCGGCACGCATGATGGCGTCGACGTGGGCGTCCGCGGTGTCCAGGCTGACGCCGTGCCGCGCCGCGGCCCTCCCGATGTCGAGCCGGCCGCCTGGCTCGCGGATCGCCCGTGCGTCGGCGAACGCCGCCGCGACCCGCACTTGATCGGCTTCTTGCTGGGCGATGCCGTACTTGCGGGCGATCTCGTCGCTGCTGTACGGCTCGTTCCGGTTCGCCGCCGCACGCACGTCGGCCAGCGCGACCTCAGCGATCCGATCGGCCGCCCAGCGGGTGACGATGCCGTACCTCGCAGCCAACTCCTGGGCTGTGTACGGCTCCCCGCGCTGGGCCGCCGCCGCCACATCCGCACGGGCGGCCGCGTTGAGCCAGCCAAGCGCCCTTCGACGGTCCACCCGGTACGTCATGGCCACTTTGGCCACGTACCAGGCCGTGCGCGGACGCGCGCCCACTTCCGCCGCCTGCACGGCGGCGGCACGGAATTCTCTGACGACAGCGGCTTCGAACCGCGCTCCGGCCCAGTCCCGTGCCCTGTCGTAACTCCCGGCGAGAGAGTCGACGGTCATCGCGTCGAACGGGTGCCCCGCCCGCCCGGCGATGTCGGCCACCGCGGCGGTCTCGATCAGGACCTCGGCTTCCGCCTGGCTCATCTGGTAGTGCTCGGCGAAAGCCTTGACGTCCGGTGCCCGGTCGCGATCGCGATCGACCAGGTCGGTCACCACGGTGCCGGCCGCCACGTGGACCGCTCGCTGCCGGGTGAGACCGTGCTTCCCGGTCAAGGTGCGGAGGCTGGCCAGGCCGGGCTCGAGCACCTCGCCAGTCCCCCTGCGCAGGCCGCCGGCGAAGAGGATCCGGTCGCTCGCGGCACGCACGTCGGCCACACCGGCCGCGGCCACCTGAGCCTCGGCCACATCGATGTCGACGTTGTGCTCGGCGGCCAGGTCCGCGGCGACGGGGTTCCCCCCACCGCGGAACACCTCGAGTGCTCGCGCGAGCACCGCACCCGGACCGGTCTGGTACTCGACGGCCTCGCGTGTGATGCCGTACCGCTCGGCCAGTTCGCCGGTGGTGAACAGACCGGTCCGCGCGTCGGCGCGGACGAGGACACCGATCACCTCGAAGGCCCACCGGCGGTCCTTTCCGTACCACTCGGCGATCTCGTCGGGACTGTGCGGGCCGTCAGGCGTGTGCACCTCGATGAGGGCGGCGGAGCTGATCACGTTCTCCGCCTCGGCATAGCTCATCTCGAACATCCTCGCGAGATCCGTGACGGTGTACGGATCGTCCGTGCGGGCGCGCTCGTTCACCTTGTACCGGGCGACGAACTGGATCGCGGTCCGCGCCTCGTCGACGCTGATCCCGCGAGCGGCGGCCAGTGCCTCCGGCGAGTAGCGCTGCTGCCAGTCAGCGGCCCGGTAGGCCTCGGCGATGGGGCCTTGGCGCACGGCCGCCTCGATGGCCAGCGCGTTGGCGATCTGGCGGTCCGCCCACCGGGTGTTCATGCCGTACTTCGCGGCCAACGTCCTGGCGTCGTACCACTGGCCGCTGCCCGCGGCGGCGATCACGTCCGCCTGCGCGACCGCGAAGATCTGCTCGTGCGCCCAGCTTCCGGTCTTGCCCAACCGCTTCGCCAGTGCCGCCGCGGTCAACGGTCGCCCGGTCGTGTTCCCGCGCAGCAAGGCCCGCGCGGCGGACTCGGTGTCCCCGGCAGGGGCGGGCATCAGGTCGGCCGAGACCCGGATCGCGTGGGACATGGCCGGATCCATCCGCGGCCCCGCCCAGCCGGGTTCTTCGTTGCTCCGCCCGTACGCCCACCTGCGGCTCTGGCCGTACCTGGTGGCCAGCGCGTCGATGGCGACGGAGCCACCGCCGTGACGGACCTGGCGCACGTCCGCGATCGCGGCGACGCCGAACAGCCGCAGCGCTTCACGCGGTTCGATCCCGTACTTCGCCGCCACCGCGTCCGCTTCGAGCGGGCGACCGGCGGCTGCCGCCGCGCGCGCGTCCAGGACCACCGCGGCGGAAACACAAGCCGAGGCGTCCCATCCCCTGTCACCGAACCGGGCAACCCAGTCCGCGGTGCGTTGCGGCCTGCCATCGGCCGCAGCGGCCCGGATCTCGGCGATCGCCGCGGATTCGACGACCGCGGTGGCCTGTGTGCCACTGATCCCGGCCTCCTTGAAGTCGTTGACCAGTGACACCATGATGCCGGGCCGTGTCCCGGCCGCGCGCAACCGCGTCGCCGTCGCGGCGACGAAGATGTCCCGCGCCCATTCGGTGGTCATGCCGTGTTTCGCGGCCAGCGCCGACAGGGTCTCCGGCTTCGCGGCGGCGAGCACCTCGGCCATGGCGTCGGCGTCGATCCGGTCATAGTCAGGCGAAGCAGGCGCGGCACTGTCCCTTGCAGACCCGCCGTGCCTGTTCGCTCGGTTGGTCAGCTTGCTCAGGACGCCACCGGCCCGGCCTCCCGCGCCGACCTGTGTGCTCTGGTGCAGCCGGCCACCGAACAGCGGCGCCGAACCGTTCCGCGGCAGGTCCATGTAGCCGACGACGTTGTGCGGACCGGCGTCCGCGATCGTCTCGTTCTGCAGGTCGGCGAAAACAAGGACGCCGCCCGCGCCGTGCTCGACGAGCACGCTGTGCACCATCCCGCCGGCACCGCGCAGCATCGCCACACCCATCGAGCCCACTGGCTGGTTGCGGGTGTGCCGCACGACCTGGTCGTACGACGCTTCCACCGCCGTGCCGCCGGTCGTCTCCTGCATCCGGCCCACAGTGATCGGTCCACCGTCGTCGACGTGCACCGTCACGCCTTCGGCCATGGCCTTCGCGCCCGCGATCACCAGCAGACCGCAGTTCTCGGTACGGCCCGGCACACCTCGCAGGAAGGCTCGGCGGTTCACGCCGAGGAACTGCGGGTAGCGGTGCCCGAAGAACGCGTGGGATTCCTCGTCACCCGCGAAGGAACCGGCCGTGAGCACCGTTGCCTGCGGCAGCGACACCAGCGGGTTCTTCACGTCGACCACGACGTCCGTGGCGGGCGGGCTGTACGGCGGCAGAGCCGGACTCGTGGACGAATCCCGTGCGGGCGCCCCGACGAGGAGGTTGCGGTCCATCGAGCGACCAACCATGGCGTCCGCGCCGGTGTTCTCGAAGTTCAGGAAGCCGACGACGTTGTCGGGCCCGGCGGCGGCCATCGTCCCGGTGTGCAGATCCGCCATCGGGAGGACGTCGTCCTGACCGTGCTCGATGAGCACGCCCTGCAGCACCTCGCCCGACCCACGCAGGAGCACCGCGCCGTACGATCCCCGCGGCTGTAGCTGCACGTGCCGAACGACCTGGTCGTAGTTCCCCCAGACCGCGTCGCCGTCGGTCCCTTCCTCCAGCACCCTGATGGACGTCGGGCGGCCACCGGCGTCGATGCCGAGCTGCCCGCCGACCGTGAGGACCTGGTTGGCCGCGATCAACCCCTGTCCACGGGAGGCACCAGCCCCGTTGATTCCCTGCAGCCACGCGAACCGCTGCTGTGAATACGCGGCGGACTGCTCATCGGAGGAGAAGTAGGAGTTCGTGACCACCGTCCACGCGGGCGGCTCCGTCCACGACTGGACGTACTCGGGCGGGTTGCCCCACTGCGCGTACGACTGGTCGTCGTACGCCGATGCTGCCTCCGGCTGCTGGGACCAGTCGACCTCGGGCGCTGTTTCGACGTACGCCGGAAGCGAGGAGTTCGCGGCATACGGGTCCTCAAAGGACGGTTCAGGCGCGGCGTTCTCAGCTGGCGCCCGTGTGGTGCGCGAACGTTGGCCACCTATGCGCCGCAGCGACGACAGGAACCCGGAATTCCGGCTGGACGAGTTGCGCGACGGCGACCCGACGAGGAGATCCCAGTCCAGAACCGGGCCGTCCAACCGGCCGGCACCAGTACCCGGCATCTCCATGTAGCCGACGACGTCGCCCGGGACGGCGTGGGCGATCGTCTCGCTCTGCAGATCCGCGAACACGACGGCGCCGTCCATGCCGTGTTCGACGAGCACGCCGTGCACCATGCCCTCGGAACCGCGCAGGAACGCGATGCCCCATGAACCCGCGGGCTGGTCGAGCGTGTGCGCGACGATCTGGTCGTACGACGCCCGGACCGCCGAGCGTCCGATCTCCTGCCCCAGCTTGCCGACCGTCACCGGTTCGTCGCCGTCGATGCCCACGATCAGGCCTTCGGCGCGGCTGCGTGCGGCCGCGATCAGCAACTGCCCGCAGTTCACCGCCCGGCGCGACATCCGCTGCGCGCGAGCGCGCTCGTTCAACCCCTGGAAGAACGGGAAGCGGTGGCTGAAGAACGCGGAATTTTCCGTGCCGTCCGAGAAGTACCGGGCTGTGACCACCTCACCAGCGCGAGGCTGGACGTACGGCGGAGGCGGCGTCGCCCGGCCGACCGGCACAGTCGACCGGGTGTCACGCAACGACGAGTCGTACGACGGCAGGGCGATGGTCGCGTAGTCCGGCAACTGCGCGACGGCATCGTCAGCCGGACGGTCGTTCTGTGTGTGCGCGGCGGTGAGTTGATGTTGTCCTCGCCGGAGCGTCGGTGCCCCGCTTGGGCCCGCTGTCCGCCGCCCGGTCCGCCGGGGGTTTCCCGAGCCCTCTGGCGGCGCCCCGACAAGGCGCTTCGGGTCCAGCGCGGGATTGGGCAACGGCGTCGAACCGGTCCTCGGCAGATCCATGTAGCCGACGACCTCGTCCGGCCGCGGGTCGAGCACCCTCCCGCGTTGCGGATCGACGAAGCTGGGACGCCCGTTCTCGTTGCGCACCAGGACACCGTGCAGCAGCCCACCGGGACCGCGCAGGAACGCCGTGGCCCACGAGCCTTCCGGCTGCCGGTGAGTGTGCGCGGCGATCTGGTCGCGGGACGCCGTGACCGGCGTTCCCCCGGTCTGCCTCGCCAGCGAACGGACGGACACCGGCACACCGGCACCGGCCTGCACCGTGACGCCGCCGGTCAAGGTCTTCTCGGCCGCGACCAGCGACGGCCCGCAGTTCTGCGTGTGACCCGGTGCGCGCTGCCGGTACTTCTCCCCGTTCACGCCCCACAACTGCGGGAAACGCCTCTGGAACTCGGTGCGAGCCGGGTTCTCGACCCAGATCTCCACCTCGGTCGGGCCGTCGGAGTGCACGAAGTGCGGCACCGCGTCGAACCCGAGGTCGCCGCGGGTCACCCGGTCAGCGGCCGGGACCTTCGACTGCACCAGCCCGAGAACCTTGTCCACTTCCCGCACAGTGGCGGCGAAGTCGTCCCCGACACGGGAGGAATCGAGGTTGCCGTGCACCCGGTAACGCACGGTCGGTCGTGCACCGGCGTCACTGGCGTCCAACGCCTCCCGCACAAGCGAGTACAGCTTGACGCGCTGGTCCACGGGCAGCCGCTGCGCGTCGGCGGGATACGTCACGCGCGTGGTGGGCCGGGTTCCGTTCAGGCCCGGGTCCTGCCGCGCGTGCGCCAGTTCCCTGAAATACGCGTCCACCGCCTGCCAGTAGGCGGCTGCGGCGGACTGCTCGGCCGCTGCCCGCTCACCGTCGGCGTCACCCGTGCCGGACGCTGTGGCGACACGGAGCATGCCGCGGGCCGTGTCCCATTCCTTGTCCCGTGCCGCCAGCTCCTTGGTGGCGTTGACCAGTGCCACCGGCAGGCGATCAGTCCGGTCTGTGCGGCGGATGACGTAACCGCTGTCGAAGTCGGCGTCCACCACCGCGGTGCGCTTGCGGCTGACGGTCGAAACAGGCTCGGCGACGAACCGGAACCGGGCACCGTGCGCCCAGACGCTGGTCGTCCCGTCCGTGTCCGGCTTCTTGGCCGACGCGGGGAGTTGCTCGCCGCCGGACTCGGACTGGTTCGCGCGCTCGTGTCCGGTTTCCAGGCCGCCGAGCGACGTCACAGGCAGCCCCCAGCCGGCTGCTGAGCCGAAGGGGTTGCGCGAGGGGTAGTCGGTCGAGCCGTGCGGCTGTGGCACTCCGGCGGCGACAAGCGGTACCACCTCCGCCTCGTACGCGTTGCCTGACCGGCGTTCCGTTTCCGACGCACCAAGCGTCTTCCTGTCGCCGCCCAGCTCGACCCGGGCACTCGCGCCCCGCAGTTCGCCGTGCCCGCGCGGCACCGAGTGCACAGCCAGTTCGATCCCGAGTTCCGGCGGCAACTCCAGCGACACCGCATCGGAGCCGTGCGTGCCCAGGGTCCCGGCCACGCGGCTGCCGGCGAGCTCGGCACGCAGCATCGCGCGCGTCACCACGTCCACCGAACCGCCCGCGGCCGTGATGGCCTGTTCCGCCGCGCGGACCAGGTCGTCGGTGTCGCCCTGGAAGTCGACGACCCGGTAGTTCGACTGGTCGTCCGGCAGCGGCTCGGCGGTCTCGGCGGCACGCCACTGCGCGATCGCCCGCTCGTCCGCCGCCACCGGGGACCGCTCGACGATCTCCCCGTGCCGGGAAGCCTCGCCGGTGTCGGCGACCAGGGTGTCTTCGATCGGGGTGTACGTGGTGACAGTGCGCGTGCCCGGCGCCGCCGCGACACGTTCGCCGTGCCGCTCGATGCGGACGTCGAAGAGCATCTCGGTGCGGTGCTCCGCCATCGCGCCCCGCACCGTCTCGGTGTGCGTCTCTTCGACGGCGTTCTCGTGCTTCGTGTTCAGGGTCTGTTTGAGGAACTGGACCATGTGCCCGAGTCCCAGGCCGGCGTGGCTGTACGGCGCGCCGTGCTCGCCCGGGTTCGCCCTCGCGTCCGCGGCAGCCGAGTCGTCCTGGAACGTGCCCGCCGGGATGAAGATGGCCGCCACCTGCGCCAGGACCCTGCTGAAGGTTCGTTCGGTGCCCGCGAGGAACGTCGCCTTCGTCGTCTTGACCAGCCCGCCGTGCTTCACGCCCGTCGGCACCGGTTGGCCCAGCGGCTGTGCGCTCACCCGCAGCTCGTAGGTCTCGCCCTTGATCCGGTACAACCGGCGCAGCAGGGTCGTGGTGCCCACGTCGCGCAGATCACCGTGCGAGGCATGCACGTTTCGCAGTGCGCGCTCGACCTCGCGTGGGTTGTCGTGCTCGGTGTCCAATGAGGACGACGGCAGCAGCTTGTCCGCCGTTTCCTTGCCGACAGTGCGCACCAGCTGCTCGTACAGCGGCTGGATGCGGTCGGTGAGGTCGATCGGCTCGATGATGCTGTCGGACGACATCGGGACACCGAGGTCGACACCGTCCGGGACTGGGCTGAGGTCAGCCGGAGCGGCGGACTGGGCCGCTCGCGGCAGCGGGTGGCCGGCGTGTGCGCGCCGGGCGTCCTCCTGCGCCTGCCTGTTCCGGATCTCCTGCAGTTCCTTGTCGTCGACCAGGATCTGCACGGCCTGCGGCAGCTCGAAGCGCTCCGCGGCCCGGTCGATCGGCTTGGACCGGAACACGCCCCACGGGTCGAGGTTGCCCCGGCGCTTCACCTCGACCGCGGTCGTGACCTCCACCGTGGCGGTGACGAGGTGCATCAGGCGCGGCTCGCCGGACACCTCCAGTCCGTGGGAGAACGTGGTGCGGTGCCCCCGTTTGCGGCCGAAGCTGCTGACCCAGAGGTTGAACTGGTGGACGAGCACACCCAGGCCGCGGACGGACGTGCCGGGCGCGGCGTTCACGGTGCCGCTCGTGGGCACGAAGACCGGCTCGACCGTCGGCTGAACGGTCCACGTGCCGCCGCGTTCGCTGCTCGTGGTGTCCTCGCCGGTCACCGACTGTTCCGGCCGCACCCACATGCTGCCTTCCACCTGGGGGTCACGCAGCATGAACGACGTCGCGATGTCGGCTTTCTTGTCGGCCAGCCTGCGGTGCCAGCGCAGCCTGCTCCGCTCACGCAGGGCCGCCTCGTCGATCACGGCGGCGATCTCGTCACCGCCGAAGTCCCAGATCGGGTCGCTCGACGCCTCCTTGAGCCGCGCGCGGATCGACGCGGCCACGTGCTTGAGCCCGTGCACCCGCCCGACGATCCGGTAGCTGCCGAGCTTGCCGGACGAGCCGCGGTTGAGCTCGTCACTGCGGTTGATCGAGACGTCATGCAGGCTGGTCTGGTTGGCGGGCTGGACGTCGACGCGCAGGTCGCCGTACGAGGCGGGCAGTTCGACGACCACGTCCACAGTGACCGTGCCCGGAGCACGCCCCTCGGCGGCGGCTGTCTCGTCCACGATCGCCAAGTCGCGCAGTCGCGGCGTGTGCTCGCCGCGGCGGCCGATCGTGACGGCCTTGACCAGGTCGTTGTGCTGGCGCCAGTAGGTTCCGGAAGCGGTCAGCGCGACCTTCGCGCGGTACCTGCGCATCGGCTCTGGCCGCACGTCACCGGACTCGTCCAGGTCCGTGCCCCGGACACCGCCGCTGGACAGTTCCGAACCGTGTTCCAGTCCCGGCTTGTCCAGCCGCTCGTGGCTGACCTTGACGGCCGCGCTGAGCTGCGCGGAGCCGCCCAGTGCCGCGTACACGCGGCCGATGATGCCGCCGCCGAACGACCAGACCCGGGTACGGCTGAACGTGCCTGTCGCCTTGTCCGTGCGTTTCTCGGCCGTGACCGGGAGGTCGGCGGGACCGAGGGGCACCAGGTCGCCGATCATCCGCGCGGTCACCTTGGTGGTGACGTGGTAGTCGTGTCCCCGCCCGTGTTCCGGTTGGAGCTCCTCGACCAGCGGCTCGCCCGCGACGAGATCGGGGGCCCGGCCTGCCAGTTGCCCGGCGGCGAAACCGTCGCGGATCTGCGCTTCCCTGGTGAGTTTGCGTTCGTCCTTGCCGGAGATGCCGCCGGACAGGGTCTCGTCGCCGAAGTCGGTGACGAACTGGGTGTCGCGCCACTTCCACCGCTTGTGCCCCGGCAGTTCCGCCGCGGAGTCCCGCAGCACCTTGCTCAGCCGCTCCGCTGCCTCGTCCAGCTGCAACGCCGCCGACACCGCGGCTTCCACCACTTCCTGGCGGGTGGGTGCGGTGCCCACCACCGCCGCGGCGTCGATCCCGGCGCGGGCCGCGTCGTCGGACCTCGCCCACTGGTAGGCGTCGACGGCGCTGGGGAACTTGACCGGCAAGTGCCCTTGCCTGCGGATCTCCAGGTCGTAGACGACGCGGCTGCGCACCACCGAGACAGTGCCCGAGCGGGTGGTCTCGGCGCCCGTCTCACGCGCGTAGCCCTGCTCGTGGCCGCGGCCGTGCCCGGCGGCCACGGTTCCGCCGCCGCCGACCGTGATCATGCCGATGTCGAAACCCGGCCCGGCGGTGACCGAGAAACTCGCGCTGTGCGACGTCTTGTTGACGCTCTCGACAGTGCCGAGCTTGGACGTCACCTCCTCGTACTGCACGCCGTCGATCGTCTCGACGTAGGTGACGCGCCGTGCGACGGCGCGCATCTGCACACGCTTGCTCTTGGTGCTCAGCATCCGCTTGAGCGGATTGCCCTTCAGCAGCAACTCGTCCGAGTTCACCCAACCGGCGTCGTTGCCTGCCTGCGCGGGTGTCACGGCCATCCGGGGCAGGAGTTCCTCGATGGTGCCCGGGCTCACGAAGTCCCGCAGCACGCCCCGCGAGTCCTTGTCCAGCGGGCCGACGTGCGCCAGCAGCTGCCCGAACAGGCCGTTGGCCCGGGAACCCCGCTGCCGCACCAGCTTGCCGCGGTACCGGCCGTGCACGTGGTCGCGCACGTCGGCGTGTTCGACCACGAACGTGGGCAGCGCAGGCGGCATCGGGACTTCCCGCCCGGTGTTGCCCAGTCCGACAGGCACACTCACCTCGGCGGAGACCGGCGTGTCCCCCGGGCTGATCGCCTGGCCGACCTTGATCTCGTTGCTGTTCGGGTCGCCGGAGCTGTCGAGCAGCACCAGGGTGAACGTGACCGGGGCGCGCACCACCCGCATCCCCTGGAACCCGGCCTCGGTCGACGGCCGCGCCGGGAGCGAAAGGCTGATCTTCACCTTGCGGGAGTTCTTGCGCGAGTCGCTGCTGGACACGGCCGGAGCCGTCGATGCGGTGCCGGAGCCGCTGACGAAGGCACCGGGGATCAACGGAACCACGAACAACAACTTCGCCAACGGGTTGTGGCTGCTCGACTTGCTCGCCTTGGTGTGGTGTTCCTGCTCGGCCTTGGCCGAGGCCTTCGGCGCGTCCGCGTCCACGGGCTCGGCGGCGGACATGTCCACGTCGGCGCGGACGAGGACGCGCTTGCCGCCCAGGGTCATCTCCCTGCCGCCACCGCGGAACGACTCGACGTCGTCGGTCACGGCCTTGCGCAGGGTTTCGACCTCTTCGGGCGTACCAGTCGCCAGGCTCTTGGCCGCGTCGACCACGCGGTGGGCGCCCCGGGTCTGGGAGAGCTGCGTGCCGACACCGAACCCGCCGCGGTTGCGGAGCGAGTAGCGCGGCAGGTGCCGCCACCAGCTGCGCGGCGCGGACTCGGTGCGCACCGGTTCCGTCACCTGGGTCAGGACCGCGTCCGACGTCCTCGGCGAGAACCACACGGCGTCCGGAGAACCGAGCTGCACCAGCTTGTGCCGCTCCGGGTCGTAGTAGACGACCTTCCCTTCGACGTTGTGCACGGTGAAGAAGTGGCCGCCGGAATCGCCGTAGTCCGCGTACACCAGGCCGTGCGCACGACCGGGTCGCTGTCCCCGGACATAGGACTCCACGTCCTCGATCCCCTGCTCCGCCATCGGCGGCAGGCCCGACTCCGCGACCCGGTCCCGGTGCGCCGGAGCACTCGGATCGGCCACGAACCCAGCCGCCCGATCGCGGTGGGCGTCCGCGTTCAGCATCTGGATCGCCGACGCCAGGCAGTTCGTGTCGTGCCCGGCGCGGCCCGCGGCGAAGTTCGCCTGGTTGATGCCCTGCCCGTGCGCGAAGTACCTGTCGACGAACTCCTGCTCACCAGCCGGGTCATCCACGGAGGACTCCGCCGACACCACACCCGGCCGTGCCTGCGATCCGGCGGGCGACTCGACCGGCGCACCGCCGAAGCCCCATCCGCCCTGGTAGCGCCTGTCCGAACGGCGCGACTTGCGGTCACCCTGGTCGTCGTGGGACGTGTGGCGGCGGCTCGGTCGTGGCGCCCTGTTCGCGGCCTGTGCCCGGTACTGCCTGCGCAGCTCCTCCAGTTCCAGCTGGTGGTCGTACTTGCGCCGCTCGTTCTCGTCGCTCAGCACCTCGTACGCTTGCTGGACGATGTGGAATTTGCCTTGGCGTTCCTCTTTCAGAGCCGGGTCCTGGATCTTGTCCGGGTGGGTTTCCAGCGCCAGCTTCCGGTACGCCGACTTGATCTCGGCGGCCGTCGCTCCGCGTGCGACACCCAGCACCTGGTAGTAGCCCTTGGGATCACTGTACGACTGCGGCGCTTGGCCTTGCTGCCCTTCGGACTCGCGCGTCCCCGTGTCCGGGCGCCGCGGCCCGGCCGGCTCCGGTTCGGGTGCGCTGCCACTCGGCCGGTCAGACGAGTCTGCCTGCGGCTGTTCGGGGCGTGGGGCCTCGGTCCGCGGCTTGTCCCGGCGCGGGGCCCCGGTCCGCGGAGGCGGCTGTTCTCCGGTGGATTCCGGGCCCTTGCCCTTGCTGTCGAACGTCTTCGTCAGCTGCTCGTAGGCCTGCTGGATCCGATCGCGCTCCGCCGCGGGCCGGGGTACGTCCCGAAGCCGCCCGAACGCCCGCTGGACCTGGGCAAGCGTGGCATCGCGAGCAACACCCAGCACGTCGTGCGGATCGTCGACCGGCGGGTGTCGCGGAGCCGGAGCGGGTTGCGGGTCCACGCCGTACCAACGCGGGTTCTCCTGCCGCGTGGCTTCCGGGTCCACGCCGTACCAACGCGGGTTCTCCTGCCGCGTGGCATTCGGGTCCACACCGTACGCGCGAGGGTTCTCCGGCGGGGCGGAGTTCCGCCGGGGCCGGGCGGTCCCGCCGCCGGGACGCCGGCTCGACGGAGGTGGCTCCTTCGTCTTGCCGATCCGCCGGATCGCGTCGTCGGTGAACCGGGTGATCCCCAGTACCTCGATCTCCAGGTGCTGGTCGGCTGCCAGCCGGACGGACACGATGCCGCGGTTGCCGGGTACGGCGAGGTGTCCCTTGCGCAGCATCACCGTCGGGCCGTTGCCGGTGAGCACCTGGAGTCCCGCAACGGCTTCGGCGATCCGCGCGGCGAAGTCCAGTCCGGTACCGGACGGCGGCTCACCGTTGACCGTCAGCATGATCGACGACGTCGTACCGCCGTCGATCAGTCCACTCAGGACTCGAGTGATCGTCGCCTGGTCCACCCAGACCCGGGTGGGCCGTCCCTGATCGACAGTCAACGCGTACTTGCCGTCCGCGCGGACGTTGACGGCGACGAGCGGTCCGTCGATCTCCATGGCCACCACGGAACCAGGCCGAGTGCGCCGGTCGTCCATGGCACGGTCCACCGGCTCGCCCGGCAGCGTGAGCACGACGCGGTACTTGTCGTCCTCGAAGCTTCTCAGCCAGTCCCGCGCGCTGCCCTGGATGGACGTGTCCGGCAGGAGGGCAGTCATCCGCCCGTCGGACACGGAGAACTTCCGCACCGAGGTTTCACTCAACGCGAAGTCGACCTCGCGCCCGGCATCATCCGTCCCAGAGTAGTGGCGTTTGCTCGATGCGGGCTGGGGCGGCGGCGCGGGCTGCGGGCGCGGTGCGGGCTGGGGTCGCGGCGCGGGCCCAGGACGCGGCGCTCGCGCCGTGGCAGGACGCGTTTCCCGCCGGTTGTTCGCCGCGACCTCGGACGGCGTGAAGCGGCTGTCCTCCCAGGTCACCGTTTCCACGCGAGGCGGGTCGTGTTTGCCGCGGCCAGGCACGGCACGCACCGTCGACATCCCGGCGTTGCCGACCACCGCGACGCGCCCGCCGATCCCGAGCTCCATCTGCCCGTTGCCGGTGTGCACGACCAGCTTGGGCTCGGTCTCGACCAGCTCACGGGCGAGCCTGCCCGCGGCGCTGGGCACGTTCTCGCCCGTCACGACCAGCAGGAAGCTGCCCTCGATCCGCTCGCCCCTGCTGAGGAACTTCGCGGCGGTCTTCTTGTCCATCCAGACCCGGCGCGACCCGGACCCGCCGGCCAGTTCGATCGCGTACTCGGTGTGCTTCCTGCCCTGCCTGGCCCTGAGCAGCACCACGAGGTTGCTGCCGAGATCTTTGGTCACCACGCCGTTGTCGCGTGCGCTCGCCATGCGCATGGCGGTGCCCGGCAGCTCCTCCGGCATCGTGCGCACGAAACGGACCCGGCCGTCGGGCGTACCCGCGAGCCACTGGTTGATCGGGGACACGTCCACCAGGTAGGAGACCGTCTCCGGGCCGCGCACCCCGTTCTGCTCGATGCTGGTCGTGACGACGTGAGCGTCGGTGCGCTTGAAGGTGACCTTCTTGCCGCCTTCGTCTGTCGCCTCGTACTTGTGCGGCGGGCGGCCGACGAGGTCCGGTCGCCGTTCACCGTCGACAGGCGGCCGGAGCGCCGGGTCGTGCTCGCTTGGCATCGAGGCGAACCTGTCCTCGTGCGGCGTGAACCACACCAGGACGTCCGAGCCGTGGGGATCGAGCCACTGCCCTGTCGTGCCGTCGAAGAACTCGACCAGGTCCGTCTTCGGATCGTGCACCACGTTGATCGGGTGGCCGACGCCGTCCTGGTCGGGCCGGGGCAGGATCGAGCCCTGACCGCCGCGCAGCTCGGTGCGCATGTACTGCCGGACACCGTCGAACCCGCCGGGCATCGGCAGGAACAACCCGCCGACGGCCGTCTCCACTCGAGCCGTGGGTGTCGGGCCAGGCGTCGGGGCCGCCTCGTCCTTCCGCGGCACGCCGTCCCGCGCCGCCTTCCACGCGTTGTTCGTCGCCACCAACGCGGGGCCGCAGTTCTGCGTGAATCCGCGCTGACCGAAGTTCGGGTTGACGCGGACCAGTTCGGGGAAGACGAGATCGCGGTAGCCCGTCTCCGCGAACTCCCCGGCGAACCGCTCGCCCGCCACGACGCGCTGGGCCTGTTCGGTCAAGGAGTCCCGGATGGACTGGAGGGTGAACGCCGCGTCGCTGTCGTCGGTGATCCGGTCGAGGTCCGCGAACGTGCGGTTGTCGTCGGCCTGCAAGTGGTCGAACACCAGGGCGAGCGATCCGTGCCCGGACAGCCCCAAACGGTCGCGCTGGCCGGCTGCCCACTTCGGGTACCGCGCCACCACGTCCGCCAGGTCGACTTTGCCGTCCTGGTCGCGTGCGACGTCCACCGATCGCACGAACGCCGCGACGTCGCGTGGATCCGCCACCAACCGCACCGCGCCCGCGAACAACTTGTACGGATCGACACCGATCTTGTCCGCCAGAGCGCCGATGTCGCCCGGTACTCGCTGGATCACCCGCGCCAGGCCCAGGATCGACGACACGTGGGCCGGGCCGACCGCGTCCACCGCGGTCCGCAGGTCGAACACCTTGAACCACGACTCGGTGCGCAGCGAGGAGAACTCCGTACCGCTTTCGGCCAGGTGGTCCGGTGGGAGCCCCTCGCGTGCTGCCCAGTCCCGCACGTCCGAGACGTCCAGGCTGGTCAGCGCGTCCGGCGAGGGCCGCTGGTCGGCCAGGTACCGCAGCAGTTCGGCACGCGTCCAGCCCAGCCTGTCCGCCACGGTGTCGACCCGCGCCGCGACGGCGTCCAGCAACTGCCCGAACTGCGGGCCGGGTGTCCCGTCCGAGTCGACGAGCTTGCCGTGCCGCGGCAGGTCCGCGTGTGCCTTGGCGATCAGGTCCGAGAAGGACGTCATCGCGTGCGGATCGGCCTTCAGCCCGACGATCAGGTGGTACCCGACGGATACCGGGATCTGCGTGGCCTTCGCCCAGTCCACCAGGTCCACCGGGATCCGGCCGATGGTGGCGCTGACCGCGCGCAACTGCTGGAAGTCCCCGACCGAGTGCGCGGACAGCGACAGGTCGGGCAACGCCGCCAGCAGCTTGGTGTAGTCCAGCCACGGCGAGTTGCCCAGGTCGTCCGCGATCGTGCGGGCGTCCAGCCCCATCCGGATGCCCCACTGCTGCCGCACCAGCTCCGTCAACCGCGGCCGCACCGGCTCGATGAACGCCTGTGCCTGGTCGCCCGGCGACGCCTTCAACTCCGCGAGCGTCCGGCCTCCCTGCCGCACGAAGTCGTCCACAGCCGCGATCGACTCGTTCGCCGCCAATCCCAGGTGGGTTCGGACCTCCTGCGCCCACGCGGGGTAGCCGTCGATCACCTCGTCGGCGTCCACGTCGCCGTCCGCGTCCCGCACCTGTTCACCGGCGGTACGCACGAACGCCGCCACGTCCCGCGGGTCCGCCGTGAGCCGGCTCGCCGCGGTGAGCAGATTCCCGGGTTTCATCCCGATCTGATCGGCCAGGGTGCCGATGTCGCCGGGCACCCGGGAGATCGTCTGGGCGAGCGTCAGCAGATCGACCATCCGGGTGAGCCCCACCGCGTCGACGGCCCGGCTCATCTCGTTGGTGTCAACCCACCACTGTCCCCGCAGCTCCTTGAAACCGCCGTACGTGGCCGCGACCGCCACGTGATCCGGCCGGACACCGTTGCTGCCCGCCCACTTGCGGGCGGCCTCCACCAGCGCGTTGCGCCCGCGCCGTCCTTCCTGGGGCTGCCACGGCATCTTCTGCTGGACGAACCTGCGGGCGTCCCCCATCTCGTTCATGGACGAGTTGCCTGCTGTGAGGAACCGGTACACGTCCCGCTGCGGCCAGCCCAGCCACGACGCCAGATCGGCGACGAAGTCCTCGACGCTGCGCTGGGTGTCACGGTCCCAGCCACCCGTGTCGCGGAGCGTGTCGAGCAACGCCGTGAACGGCCGCAGATGGCGCGGATCCACGTTCATGGCCGAGGCAAGCCGGAAGAGCTGACTGGCCTCGACTCCCAGTTCCGTCGCCAGCGCCGGTATGTCCGTGGGCGCCCGCCCGATGTCGATGCCGAACACGCGCAACTGCCGGAGACTGTCCACTGTGTTCGGCAAGCCGAGCTCGGGCAGGAGCGCGCGCAGCTCGGTGTCAGCCGGAACCGGCACCGTGGCAGTGTTCACGTCGCTTCGCGTCTGCTGTGCCCAGGCCGGGTACTCGGCCTCCACCTTCGCCGGGTCGACCGTTCCCCGTTCGTCGCGCACCAACGGGCCGTTCGACTGCACGAACGCCGCCACTTCCGCCGGGTCGGCACCCAGGTGCCTCGCCACGTCGAACAGCCGGCCGATCCGCATGCCGCTGTCCCGCGCCAGCCGGTCGCCGTCGCGCATCCACCCGACGACCTGTTCCGGCGACGGCTGCACGGCGGCCAGGAAACGGAACACGCGCGCCCGGCCGTCCCAGCCCAGCCAGACGTTCAACGCGTCCACCCGGTCCCCGATGGCCGTTTCGACGTCGTCGAACCTGGCTGTGGTGAAACCGTCGCCGTCGACCAGGAAGTGCGACGTGTCCAGCAGGTCCTGGAACGCCACCAGCGCACGCGGGTCCGTCTGGAGTTCCCGCGTCAGGTCGTGCACGGTGCGCACCTGCCCGCCGACCCGCATCGCCACTTCCGCGATGTCGTCCGGAACCCGCCGCATCGCACGGCTGATCGTGCGCAGGGCGCGAACGTCATCGGTGGCGGGCTCCACACCCAGGTCGGAGAGCACTCGGACGATCTGGCTGTAGTCCACCCACGGCGCCTCGGTGCGGTCCCGGTGGATCATCCGCTTGTCGAGGCCGAACCGCCCGGCCCACCGCTCACGCACCAGCGACGCGAGCTTCGACCGCACACCGTCGAGTTCTTCCCTCGCCGCGCGCTCCGACATCGCGTCCAGCCACGCGAATGTCCGCGTACGGTCGTTGCGGCGCACGTACCGGAGAACCTCGGTGAGGGAATCGTTGGCCGACAGTCCCAGCCGCTGACGCTGGCGCTGCGCCCATCCCTGGTACCCGGCCGAGACCTTGCCCAGGTCGACAGCGCCGCCGGAGTCGCGGACCAGATCACCGGCGGAGTGCACGAAAGCCACCACGTCGGCCGGATCGACGCCACGCCGCACCGCCACGTCGAACAACTCGCCGGCGTCCACGCCGATCTCACCGGCCAACGCACCGACATCTCCCGGTACTCGGCCCGTGGTGCGGGTCAGGTCCAGGACGTCCGGCAACCGGCCGAGCCCGAGCGAATCGACCGCCTGCCGCACCCCGTCCCGGCTGACCGCCAGGTCGCGGGGCATGCCGCGGAACTCCTTCGGATCCGCGACCGACGCCATGCGCACGTAGTCGGGCCGCACGTCGTGCGTCGCCGCCCACGCCCGCGCCTGTTCGAAGAACGTGTTTCCGGGCTGGTGCCAAGGCTTCCAGGTCCTGGCGAAGACAGCCGCCTGCTTGAGGTCCTGCGCGGAGGGCTGGTGGTCGCCGATGAACCGGAACATCTCGTGCGTGGTCCACCCCATCCGGTCGGCGAGGGCGCCGACCGTGCCGCGGACCTCAGCCACGTCGAAGTCGACGTGGTCGGACCCGGCATCCGAACCGTCGTCGCTGCCGGAGTCGGAGGTGTCGTCGCGGAGTTGCCCGATCAGGTCCGTGAACGGCAGCAGCCCGCGCGGTTCCGCGCCCAGTCGCCGCGCCACCTCGTAGAAACGGGTGACGTCGGTGATCCCGGCGCCGGCGGCCACCTGCGCGAAGTGGCCGGGCATGCGGCCGATCTGCCTGCTGTACTCCCGCAGGTCACGCAGGTTCGCCGGGGACTCGTCCATGCCCAGCCCGGCGAGCATGCCGACCAGCGGCGGGTAGCTCATCCACGGTGCGTCCCGTTCGTCGGACTCGACCTGCTCGGGGGTCAGCCCGAACTCGCGGGCTGTCCGCACCCGCTCCATCCACTGCGCCGCCGCGCGGTCGTCGCCCGGGAGGTCGGCGAACGTCCGGCCCTCGCTGGACAGCACGCGGAACACGCCCGCGATCCGCTCGCCGTCGCGCATCCCCAGCCGCTCGCGCTGCCGCGCCTCCCACCCGGGATACCGCGCCACCACGGCGTCCACGAAGGCCTGCGGGTCGGTTTCGCCCTTGACCTCGACGTACTCCGACATCAGGAACGCCCGGATGTTCCACGGGTTCGTTCCCAGCCGCACGGCCGCGTCGAACATCTGCGGCTGGGTCATGCCCTGCATCCGCATCCGGCCCGCGTCGACCGCGCCGGCGAGGTCGGTGATCCAGCCGAGCTTCAGGCTGAGGTCGACGACCGCCTGCTCGTTCTCCCGGCCGGCACCGGTGACCAGCGCGTCGTACCGGCTCTGGTCGAACCAGTCCTTGGCCCGCAGGACATCCAGGTTGCTCAGGTCCTGTCGCGGCGGCGAATCCACATCGGACCGCCGGCTGCCGCCGTCCCACCCGCGCGCCGCGTCCACCAGGAAGTTCTGGTCGGCCAACTGGGCTTCGGACGGCATCCGGGCGCCGAGGAACTCGTACACCTTCGCGGTGGTCCAGCCCTCCCCCAGAGCCGTGCGGAGGTCACCGACCAGCTTGGTGGCGGCCCTGCCGCTGACGCGGTCGGGACCGGACCACGTGGTGTCGCCGTTCAGGCTGCCGACGAGCTTCCGGAATGGCAGCAGTCCCTTCGGTGGCGCGTCCATCCGCGCCGCGAGCTGGAAGAGGCGGTCGGCAGGCACCCCGGCCCGCGCGGCGACGTCCGGGATCTCGGTGGGCAGCCGCCCGAGGGTGACGCTGAGGTCGAACAGCAGCTCGAAGTTCTTGACCGTGGACTCGACGCCCATTGTGGACAGCAGCCGCGTGGCGGGGCCGTAGTGGAAGAACGGCGCCGTGGCGGCGTCCTGCTCGACAGCGGACGGGTCCAGGCCGGGAATCTGCTCGGCCCACCAGGTGGCCATCCACCTGTCGGCCTCATGCGAGTCCGACTCGTGCGTCGCGTGGCTGAACAGCCACATCGACCACCGCGGCCGCACCAGCTCGTTCTCGTGCACACCGAGCTGGGTCCTGGCGTGGGCACGCAGGTGCCCGGCGAGCGCGGCGGGGCTCACCTTCCCGCCACCGTAGTCCGGCGAGCGGAGAACACCGGACAACCAGTCCAGGTACCGCGGATCGATCGCCAGCTCGTCCGCGAGATCCAGCAGGTACCGCGTGTCCACTCCGAGCTGGACGGCCATGCCCGGCAGCTCCGCCGGAACCCGGCCGTGCCGCTCGCTCACCCGCAGCACGGCGTCCACCGGCGCACCCGCGCGGACCAGCGTCTCGACATCTGCTGGCACGAACCACGCGGACCGCGCCAGCCCCGTGAACCTGTCCTGGCTGATGCCCAGCCGCGCCGACCAGTCCGCCGCTGCCTGCTGGGAGTAGTGCGGCGGCGAGTCCGTCCAGCCGGTGACAGGTGCCTGGCCGGTGACCGCGGCCCTGGTCGCCTCCTCGTAACCCGGCAGCCCGTCCCTGTCCGGGTTCCTCACCAGGCCGTTGACCACTGCCTCGGTGTCGGCGTCGCCGAGCAGGACGAACCGGCCCGGACGGCTGCCGTGCCACTCCCGCAACTCGGCGGTGAGCGGGTGTTCGCGGAGCTCATCGCCGTTGTCGTCCAACCGCGGCCGGCCCTGGGGGTCGTACGGATCGACATCGTCGTCCGCGGCCCGCGAACTGCGGTACTCGCGCAACAGGCGCACGTACGCCGCGGCGCTGTCGCTGACCTTCATGTGCGGCGTCTCCGCCAGGAACGCCGCGGTCTGCGTACGGAAGTGCGGGCTCTGCCGCGCCAGGTCCGCCAGCTTGCGCGCCGGGAAGCCCAGCCGGGTGCTCATCTGCACGTAGCGGCCCCGGTCCGCGCCCAGCGCGTCCAGGTCCTTCGTCAGCTCGTCCACGATCCGCGTCGCGTCCCCGCGGGCGTCGTTGCCGAGAACGACGTACGGCCGGCTCGTGATCCGGTCGAAGTGGTCGCGCAACGCCACCAGCGTCTCCGGCCGCCGCACGTTCAGCAGCGCCGCGACCTCACGCGCCACAGTGCCGTCCGGCAGGCCCAGGTCTCCCGCGAAGTGATCCAGGTAGGTGGCGTCGTGCCGAACCTCGTTCTCGAAGTACTGGGCGGAGCTCTGTGCGTAGCCGGGGTCGCGCATGCCGGCGAGGGCTGCGTCCAGGTCCTCGCCGCGGCTCGCCAGCGACTCGGGCAACCGCTGGATGACCTGCGAAGCGAAGTCCACGGCACCGGCCGGGCCACCGTGGCCGGGAACGTGCGGTGCCACCTGGCGGAGGTGGTCACCCAACGCCAGCAGCGCCTCTGGACGGTCCGCCCGCAACTGGGTGGCCACCTCGCGCAGCACCACACCGTCCGGCAATCCCAGCTGCCACGCCACAACGTCGTGGTACAGGTCGGTATCCCGGGACCGCGCGTCCACATCCCGCACCCGGCCGAGGTATTCGCGTGCGAACTCCGTCGGCAGGTCGTGCAGCAACTCCAGCGGGACAGCGCGGTCGCTCAACGACTCGAACACCCGCAGGTCCGACGGGCCCCAACCCATCCGGTCGGCAAGACCAGTCAGGTAGCCGATGTCACGGTTCGTCCGCACACCGTACGGCCGCAGCTTCTCGCGCAACTTGGCGGCGAGATCCACCGCAGTGGCGTCCGCCCCCGACTCCCGGGTCATCTCCGCCAGATGCGGCCCCAGGATCCGCAACCGGCTCGGGTCGGGCAGCGTTCCTGGCAACGCACGCACCAGCTCGTACAACGGTTTCGGGTCCGGCAACCGCATCTGCGCCGCCGCCTTGACGAACGCGCTCGGCGCCACTCCCACCGTCAACGACCGTTCCACCAGGCGCTGCGGTGTCTCACCGAGACGCCTCGCGTTGTCGCGCAGGACCATCGGGTGGGCTTCCGCGGCCGGGAACCGCTTCCTGAACTCCGCGAGCCGGTGCGAATCGACTCCCGGCGACCGCACCTGTTTGTCGCTCGGTACCACCGAAACGGGGATCGCGGGTCCCTGCGCGAGGCCGGTGCCGTATCCGGTCGGTTGTGAACTGCCGGCACCGGTGAGCTCCGGCCCGCTGCCCACCTGGGTGTGGACCGGCGTCAGCTCGGCGTCCGAGGTCATCGGCGAGAACCACACCTCGATCGGGGACTCCGGCCACAGCTGGTTGCCCGTCTCGCCGTGGTATCCCTCCACTTTCCCGTCGCGCGCGAAAACGCTGAAGAAGTGGCCCTTCCCGCCACCGAAGTCCGCGTACACCAACCCGCGTCGGCCGTTCTCGCCGGTCAGGTACGTCCGCACGTCCGCATAGCCGAGTTCCTGCTTCGCCATCGGCGGCAGGCCGGTGTCCGCGACCTGGTCGCGGTGCACCGGGCCACTCGGACCGGCCACGAACTCATCCGCCCGGTCCGGGTGCGCGACCGCGTTCAACTCCTGAATCGCCCGCGGCAAACAGTTCGTGTCGTATCCAGGCGCGAACTTGCCCTGATTCACGCCCGTCACATACGACAGACCCCGGTTCGAGAGCTCAGCACGATCATCGTCCACAAAGGACTCAGCGAACACGGCGTTCACATCGCCGCCGTACCCACTGGGCTGTTCGCTCGTCGACTGGTGCGGGCGGAAGGTGTGCCTGCCGCCCTCCACAACCTGGTCGATGTGCACGTCATCGGTCACCGGATCACCGAACGGCGTCAACGTCACCGTCCTGCCATCCGGCGTGTGCACCACCAGATTGGCACCGATCTGAGCGGCGACGAACCGGCCGACCGTGTGCACGGCGTTGGTGGCGGCCTCGTTCTCCGTCACGTTGTCCGGGTCGGACGTGTCCCGGTCGAGCATTCGGCTCGTCTGCAGGAAGGCGTTGTACAGGTGGCCGTCGCGCGTGGGGTGCGTGGCGAGGTGCGTACCGATGCCGTGCGGGTCCTTGCGGTCCTTGACCTCGTCCTTCTTCTTCATCTTGGCCGCGCTGACCGGTGGCGGCTCGATGGTGTGCATCGCGTTGTCGATCACGTCGCGCCGCAACAGGTTCGCGTTGGCGCCGTTGCCGATGGCTGTCGCGACACCGTGGTAGAGGCTGCCGTCCGCCACGTCGTTCGCGCCCTTGGCGAGGACTTCGTTCGTGACGTAGCCGAGCATCCGGTGCACGACGATGTCCTCGCGCGCGGCGGACACGCTGTGCGCGGCGATCACCTTGTGCTGGTCAGGGACACCGGCCGTGATTCCGCTGTGCTCACCGACCGACGCGGACAACGCCGCGTTCAACTTGTTGACCTGCTTGCCACCCAGCCAGTTCCCGTGCTCCTTGACCGGAGGCCGCCAGTCGACGGGCCCGCCGCCGCGGGGCCGCAGCGGTTCCCGGTCCTCGTGTTTGAGCAGGGGGAAAACCGCGCGGTAGTCCTTGGACGCGGTACCGGTCTGGGTGTTCCGGTCGAAGTAGAGGCGGTTTCGGACCGTGTTGAGCGCCACGTGCGACTGCAGCAGCGTCCCCGACTTGTCGAACTCCCTCGCCAGCCGGTCCAGATCGGTCTCGACCGCGGCGTCCACGTAGTCGACGTCGAACGCCTTGCTCCGAACGGGGTGCCGGAGGTTCTCCGCGTCGGCCCGCAGCGACTCGGTACCGGTGTCGGCGAAGGTGAGCAGGAATTCGCCGTCAACGCGGGCAGCGACGTCCGCCCGCGCCCGGGCGAACAGGTTGTCGCGGGTGTCGGCTGGGCCGGAGTCGCCGGTGCCGGACGTGCGTTCGTTCTCCGCCATAGCCAGCAAGCCGTCGCTGGCCAGGTGGAACAGGTCACCGCGATACGGATTGGGGTTGCCCGCGGCCAGGTCTCGCGTGTGCGCCCGGACCTGGGCCGCCAGCTCGGCACCGGCTGTGTCCAGCAGCTCGTTGAGTTCGCTTTCCGAGCTGACGTCGTCACCGTCGAGGAAACCGGCCAGCGACTCGTCCAGTTGCTCGACCAGTTCGGCGCGTTGCTCCGGTGACATGCCGCTGATGCCGCCGGTGTCCGTCGGCTCGTGGGTGTCGGCCAGCTCCTTGCCGTTCCACTGGGCGATCGTCTTGACCAGGTTGGCGGCCTCACCGCCGTCCGGGCCGAACTTGATCCTCTCCTTGTGATCGGCCGGCCTGTCGTCGGCGAGAACGGGGATCGCGTCGAAGAACAGGTTCGGCTCCGGCGTGTACGGCAGCAGCGGGTGCGTCTGCGCCAGCCGGTCCCGGATGCGCATGTCCTCCGCGACCTTCGTCGCGAACTCCGGACTGCCGTTGGCGGCACGGTACCCACCGGCGAACAGCAGCGGCCGCGTCGGCCGTCCCTCGCCGTCGGGGAACAGGTCCTCGTCGACACGGAACTTGTCCTCGAAGTGGTTGAAGACGTGCTTGCCCGACGGGACCGCCCGGCCGCCGGGATCGAAGTCCTGGACGGAGATGTACGGGTGCGTGTCCTGTCCGATGAACGCCTCGGAAAGCTCACGCGTCGGAGCGCTGAGCAGCGTGTCGTTGCGTACCTGCCCGTACGGGAAATCGCCTTTCTCGTTGGTGGTGAAGGTGATGCCGACAACGGCCACGGGGTGCTCGATGTTCTTGACGAT
This sequence comes from Kibdelosporangium phytohabitans, assembly GCF_001302585.1. Taxonomy (GTDB): domain Bacteria; phylum Actinomycetota; class Actinomycetes; order Mycobacteriales; family Pseudonocardiaceae; genus Kibdelosporangium; species Kibdelosporangium phytohabitans. The sequence goes on from NZ_CP012752.1 coordinate 8,596,671, forward strand.
GCCGGGCACCTTGGCCATGGCAGCCTCGAGGCTGTCCTCACGGCCTTCCGGCACGTTGACCCCGAGCACGAACCCGACCCGGCCGTCGAATCCCTCGGCGCCGGCGACGATCGAATCGACCACCTCGCCGATCTTGTCGACTTCGCCGGCGCGCAGGATCGCGTTCACCACGAACGACATCGGCCGGTCGTTGTCCACCAGGCCGGTCAGCGTCGCGACGTAGTTGTCCTTCGTCACCGCCACCGACCCGGACGTGGGCGAGGTCAGTTTGTCGAACGCGCTGTTGGTGTGCTTCAGGTCGAGCCGGAGCTTCTTGAGCTGCGTGCTCGGCGGGGCGTCGCTGACCGGACTGTTGCGCTGCCGTTTCCTGGAGGGATCGTCGATACCGCTTTCGACCGCCGTACTGATGGGCGGGGCCGTGCGAGGCGGTGCGGCGGGCGGATTGGGGAATTCGTTGCCGGGCTCCGACGTGTGGGCGGTTCCGTGCTCGACGGCGAGGCGCTGCGACAACTCGGCCGCGCTGCCGGGACCACCGGACAGGTAACGGACTCCGACAACCGTCATGATCTCGTCGGAAAGAGCCGAGTTCGTGAGGTCGTGGAAACGGTTGACGATGTCCGCGATGTCATCGGACGCCGCGTTGTAGGCGGCTTTGCCGTTGTCGCTCAACGAATCCACCAGAGCGCGCGCCTGGCCCGCCCGGTACTTCCACGTCCCGGCATCCTCCTGGAGCCGGACATCGGGGTTGCCCGCGAGTTTCCTCGCCATCAGGTTCGCGTGGAAGTCACCGAACCTGCTGTACTCGTGCGCGACCGCGTCGACGATGTCGTCGTACACCGCCCGCTCGGAGTGACCGGCCGGGGGTGCCTGCAGATACCGCTGGGTGATGACATCCGCGGCAGCCCAGGACAGCGCTGGTTTCCGGTTCTTGGGCAGCGATTCGAGCCGGAGATCCAGCGACCGTCCCCCGCCGGGCGTGGCACCTGTGTCCCGGCCAGGACCAGTCAGGTCCTGGTTCTGCCCGTGCGCCAGGGCGTCAACGGCATCGTCGAGGGACCTGCTGCCGTCGAACAAGGCGACGAGATCGGTGAGGAACACCGGCTTGTACCCCGACTGCAACAGCAGCCGCGGCAACAGCAGGTGCAGGTTCAACCGGCCGTTCGTGTCCTTGAACGGATGGATGATGTGCAGATCGCGCACCGCGCGGGCGATGGCCGTCAACCGGTCCTTGTCCGTGCCCGCGTTCGCCACGTCGTCGTGGAACTGCTGGAACACCGCGTCGACGAAGCCCTTGGCCTCTTCCTGCGAGTAGTTCGTGACGACGTACGGCCGTGAGTTGGACTCCCGGTCCAGATACGCGATCGCGTTGCCGCCCACGAGGTACGGCCCGCCCTCGACCAGCAGCGGCCGCCCGGCGACTGTCTCGGTGAACACGTCCGGGCTGGGATTGTCAGCCCGCAACGGGAATTCCGACGCCTCGTAGTCGCTGGCGGTCCACTTCGCCTTGTCGTCGAGCGACGAGTTGACCGCATCGTGCATCTGCTCGTACAAGTCGGTGTTCAACGGCTGGCCGGCGAACTTGTCCGGGTCGAGGAACTGGTCGTACGCGGCCTGCATGCTCGCTTCGAAGCCCGGCGACTGGTCGTGGTCGTAGTACGACCCAGGATCATGCGGGAACAACCGCTCGGCGATGTCGAGGTGCGCTGGATCCAGGAAAAGCCGGTACCACTGCGAACGCGGCAGCACGTTCTCGAAACCCCGAGGCGGCGGCCCGGATTCGACGGCGACCGATTCGGTGAGCGACTCGTGGTATTCCCACGTGGACAGGCGATCGTTCGCGATATCCAGATCGGACTCGGCCGCGGCCATGCGGTTCCGCGCGGCGGCGACCTCCGGCGAACCCGGCCCGTACGTCGCGAGCACGTGCGTCAGGCGCGCCTCTGCCGTCTCCACCCGCCGGTGCGCGACATCGACCGCGGCACGCGCCGCCACCTCCGAACGCGGCGCGCCCACGACCTTGGGCGGCCTGGGATAGTCGTCGCGGGACAGCTTCGGCTGGGCGTTGGAGTTGGCCTCGAGCTCCTTCATGCGGTTCTCGATCAGCCACATGTTGCGCGGCTTGAGCGTCGTGTCCTGGTGTTCGAGATCCATCGTCATCGGACCCTTGTCCGCCATGACGCGGCCCTTGCCGTCCCGGTGCAGGAAGATCGGCTTGACGTCGTCCTTCGACAGGTACTCGTCGAACATGCCCTGGAAGTGGCCTGCCTCGTGGCCCAGCTCCCGCGCGGTGGCGTCCACCGGCCAGTTCAACTGGTCCACCGCACCGCGCGGTTCACCGACCTTGACAGAGCCATGCGCGTCGTCGCGGTTGGCGACGAACTCCACCGACACATGGAACTGACGGCCGTTGGCCATCCGGTAACCGCGGTTGTACAGCTCGTTGACGCCGGTCTTCGCGCGCTCCTGCAACGCCTTGACCTGCTCGGGCGTGGCATCGCGCGTGTCGAGGTACACCTTCGTGGTGTGGTGCTCCACCGGCACCCTCACCCGCACACCTGGGCTTACTTCGTGCTCCACGTCGAACCGGCGGATGTCGTAACCGATCGGCCCCAGCCACGGTCGGCCGTCGGTCCGAAGCCCGCCTTCGTCACCGCGCACCGTGCGCGTGACCGGCTGTGTCCTCGCGGCATCGTCGATCACCTTTGCCGGGACGACGTCCTTCTTCGCGTCGAACCACGGCGCACTCTGAGCCGTGCTGTGCCGCCACGACTGGTCGGTCAGGATGGCCTCGACCGGGTCCTTGACGTCCCGCTTGAGCTGCCAGTCCACGTGCACGTCAACGCCGTCGGCGCGGCCGGGCTCCACCTTCGCCTCGATGCCGTGCTTGCCGAGTTCGTCCGCGATGACCTGGGCGTTGGCACCCGACACCGTCACGACCTGCGGCGCATACCCATCGTCGTGGCGGGTCTCCTTCGCGGTGGTGAGCACATCGACCAGCGAGTCCAGCTTGCCCTGCTGGTCCTGGCTCAACCGCGTGTCGCCCTGCGCGAAGTCGAACCGCTGCTCCGGCTCCGGACCGAGCCTGGGCCCACCGACCTCCGTGGAGACGGGGGAAAGGCCGTCGTTGGGCGCGCCGGTGTTGCCCTGGTTCGGCGCGGCCTGCACACCGCCCGGCTGGACACCGGCAGGCGGCTGCGAAGACGTGACAGGTGAGGGGGCTTCGAGCCGCGTGTTCCCCGCAGGCGTGTTCCCCGCAGGCGTGTTCCCCGCAGGCGGAGCCGAAACCGGCGACGCGGCAGCCGGAGACGGGCTCGCAGGCGAGGCCGAGCCAGGCGGCGGCCCCGCAGGCGGCGGCGCCGGGACCTGTGCGTTCCCGGGTAGCCCGGCCGCGGGCGGTGGTGCGCCCACAGGCGAGGTAACGCCAGATGGCGGTGCTGAGGACGGCACAGCAGCAGGCGGCGGGTCGGCACGCGGTGGGGCCGCGGGCGGCGACGGCTCCTGCGGGCCGGATCCCGCAGGAGGTGACGACGCCGGGGGCGGAGACACTGGCGGCGGCGCGCCACCGGGCGTGGATCCGTCGGGTAGCGGCGGAGCGGGGGGAGGCGCCGGAGGCGACCCCGCAGGAGGCTGCCCAGCAGGAGGCAATCCCGCCGGAGGCTGACCGGGCGGCGACCCCGCCGGAGGCAATCCCGCCGGAGGCTGACCGGGCGGCGACCCCGCCGGAGGCAATCCCGCCGGAGGCTGACCGGGCGGCGACCCCGCCGGAGGCAATCCCGCCGGAGGCTGACCGGGCGGCGACCCCGCCGGAGGCAATCCCGCCGGAGGCTGACCGGGCGGCAATCCTGCCGGAGGCTGACCGGGCGGCGAACCAGCCGGTGGCTGGCCGACTGGTGGCTGCTGGCCGTTCCAACCTTCCTTGGGCGGTGCATCGCCAGGTGGTGAGTACGGCGGTGGTGACCCCGCGGGCGGACGCGAGCCACCAGGGCCGGTCGCCGGGGGCGGAGATCCGAACGGTGGCTGGCGAAGCGGGGTGTGTTGGTCGTTGCGGTCCCCCTGCGGTGGCTGTTCGCCACGCGGTGAGTACGGCGGTGGCATCTGGCCCGGCGTGTACACGGGTGGTGGGGACCCGCCACCGCCCCGGACCCACGGCGGTGGTGCGCCGTATTTGTCGATGTACCTGTTCACGGCCCTGTTGAGGGCGTCCTTCTGCGACGCGCCCATCGCCACGCTGGAGATGTACGTGCCGAGCATGTCGAGGTTGGCGAGGCCTTCGGCGCCGTAGAAGATCCCGATGCCGATCACTTCGGCGGGCATCTCGGTGATGGCGTCGAGTTGCCCCGCTCCCAGCGGCTTCTTCACGATGTTGTCGAGGTGCTTGTTCAGCTGGATCAGCTTGTGCGCCGGGCCGTGCAGGATTGAGGTCAGGCCGCCGATGAAGCCTTCGACGAGGATGCTCTTGAAGTCGAAGTCCTTGCGTTTGCCGTCCAGCGTCGTGATTCCCTGCGGCAGGAAGGCCTCGGCTGCTTCCTCGAGGAACTCGTTGGTCGGCGCCCACGCCATCTTCAGCAGCCCGCTGAGTGTCTGGGCCTGCTGCTTCGCCCAGTTCGCGAGTTCGGTGACGGCTTGCCGCCCCGCGGCGATCCATTCGGGGACCACCGCCCACCCCGGCGGTCCCAGCGCGTACAGCGTGGCGATCGACGACGCGAAGAACGCGAGCGCGATGAGGATCTCGTACTCGGCTTCTTCGCCGTTCAGCCCGAAGGCGTCGACCAGGTCTGCCGTGTACGCCGCCGACAGGTTCAGTGCTTCGACCGGGTTGGTGATTCCCCTGATGTGATCGGCGAACGCACGCGCGGTCTCCCCGTTGATGGTCCCCCACACGCCACCGGACAGGTCGTGGACGCCGCCGGTGATCTCGCTGAGGTTGCCCGCGTGCTCCCGCACTTCCTGCGCGAGGTTGTACATGTGGTTCGAGATGACCAACGGCGGCTTGCTGCCGGCCAGCACGTACATCGAGTAGTAAATGGGCGCCCAGAAACCGTCGTTGGGGATCTGGATCTCACCCATCGTTCACCACACCATCCGATTCGGACTCCGGCCGGGCCTCTCGCGGCTACTTCTCGTAGCGGTAGTAGCTCGGTTTGCCGTCGCTCCGGAACTCCATGAAGACCTGTTCGTCGTACGGTTTTTCTGCCGCGTCTGGCCTCTCCGTGACCAGGAAGAGCCGCTCCCTGCCGTCGGACGGGTACGGCGAGGTCACCTTCGGGTCGTTCGGGTCCTGCAACGTCAGATCGCCGGGTTCCAACGGGGTGATGCTGGAGTAGCGGTCGACGCCGAGCCGCACCACGCCGCCTGGCAGTTCGGTCGCACTGACGATGCGCTGCCCTGGTTGCAGCGGGCGACCGCCGAACATGGGTTGCTCGTTCTCGCGCAGCGCGCGCATTCCCAGTGCGGAGATCATCTCCGGTGACCGGGACCGCAGGTTCTCCTTGTCGATCCCGTTCAGCGGGTAGGAGCCGGGAAGAGGCCGCTGCGACCGCACGAACTTCGCGTTCCCGAGCGGTTGCCTGCCCCTGTCCGGCTTCTGCGCCGGGGTGCCCTCTTTGGCCGGTGCCCAGCCGCCGCCGTCCCGCGCGACGACTTCCTTCGGGGACGCCTTGTCGAAGAGTGTCTTCTCACCGGCGACGTACGCCACGTCGAGGTGTGTCTTCTCAAAAGGCACAGTGCCGTCGACGTTGCGCTTGGTCGTGTCGCCGCTGGGGCCGTTGAGCGAAGCTGTCCTGAACTTGTTCGTCAGCAGCTCGGCCTCGTCACGGGCCGCGCCGTAGATCCGCCCGTTCTCGTTGAGGCCTTCGCCGACGTACCCGACCCGCTTGGCCTGCCCGTTGACCCCGTTGAGGAATATCTGGTGCCCGTCCTGGAAGTTCTGGTAGAACTCCTTGCCTTCGTCGTCGTCGCCGAAGCTCGCGTAGTACCGGTACCCGAGATCGCCTGTGATGCGTTTGAGCGACTCCAGCCGCTCCTTGACGTAGTCGTAGCCCTCACCGGTGCGCCCCAGGCTTTCGGGATCCACCCAGAACTGGTTCATCCTCGTCCTCCGCTCAGCCTCGGTTCAGCCGTTCCCGCAGCAGTGCCGGCAGCCTGGACTCGTCCGGCGCCAGCTTCTCCGCGCTGACCTTGCCTTCCAGCACGGCCTTGATGTCCAGGCCGGGCGGCATCATCGGGGTCATGATCTCGGCGAGCTGGTCGTTGAGCTTGCCCCGCGCGTCGGCGATCGTCTTCATCACCAGCTCGGACAGCTCGTTCTTGGCCAACCGGCGGTACGCGCTGGACAGGAAGTTCAGCTCCATGAGCGTGCCCTGCGGGCCGAGCGTCACCGACAGTTCGCGGCGCGGGGACACCGCGGTCGCCGTGACCTCGTTGATCCGCTTCTGGTTCTCCGCGAAGTTCGTCATCTGTCGTTCGAACTCGTTGCGCAACATATCGACGTTGCGGCGATCCACTCCGGACATGCGACCTCCTGACAGCGTTCCGGGACCAAGTCAACGTCACTTCGGGTGTCATCTCGCTGAACGAGGACACAACAGGGGCTGTCCGGGCAGCACGACTGCCCGGACCGCCATCTCAGCCGACGGACGCGAACCCTTCGACCGCCGGGACGAGCCCGGCCAGGCCGGTCACGTCGGCGACGGCCAGGGTCCGTGACGCGGCCAGCCTGGCCAGGTGCCTGGCGAACTGGTGGACGCCGTGCACCGTGCTCTCGCCGGACTGCTCGATGTGGGCACGGATCGCGCCGCGCACGTCGTCGGGAACCTCGTGGCCGCGGTCGCGCAGGTAACGGACAGCGACGGTGGCCAGGTCCAGGCTGGTGTACCCCTCGATCTCCCACCACTGGCCGAAGCTGTCACGCACCTGCGGCACCCGCCCGAACAGGCGTTCCACGCCCGCGCGGGTTCCGGTCAGCACCACGACCGGGTCGGCGGTGTGCTCGCGCAGTGCGGCCAGCAGCGCTTCCGCTTCCTCCTGCTGCGCGTCCCCCGCGGCGTCGGCGTCCACCACCAGAACGCCACCTCGTGCGTCCTGGAACGCGCTACGCGCCAGCGTTTCCGCCTGTCCAGGCCATTCGGGGCGCAGGTCTTCGGTGAGTGACGCGTGCACCACCTGCCCGATCGCCACCAGCCCGAGTTCCGACAGGCCCTGGGCGTAGAGACGGGCGAGCTCTCGCCTGCCGGTGCCCTTGGGGCCGGTCAGCACCGCGTTGCCGTACTGGCCGAGGGCCCAGCGCTGGTTGCGGCGCTCGCACAACGAGACCAGTGCAGCGACAGCGGACTGACGTGGCCGGTCCATCCCGATCAGCCCGGACAACCGCCGTCCCGCGAGGCTGTCGCGCACCGCTGAGGCGGGATCGTCGGCGGGGTCGGAGGACGTCGCCGCCTCGACCGGCATCTGCTCCAGCATCGCGATCTGCGGCGCGAGGTCCTCCGCGGTCAGCCTGCTGAAATCAGCGCCCCGGGTCGGCGGGGCGACGGCCAGGCGGGACGCCTGGGTGGAGATCATCGCCTCGAACAGCTTCCGCGCCACACGGCCGTTGCCGAACGTCTCGCCCTTCGGCACCCGCGTGAAGTACTCGATCAACGCGTCCACTGCGTCGTCGGTGAGCTCGTAGTAGTGCTTGCCGCACAGGTTGCTGGTGATCGTGACCAGTTCGTCCACGCTGTAGTTCGGGAACTCGATCGTCCTGGTGAAGCGGGAGGCCAGGCCGGGGTTGGACTGGAGGAACTTCTCCATCAACTCCGAGTAGCCCGCGACGATCACCACCAGTTCGTCGCGGTGGTCCTCCATCATCTTCATCAACGCGTCGACGGCTTCCTGGCCGAAGTCCGGCCCGACACCCCCCGTCGCGGCGGTCAGGGTGTAGGCCTCGTCGATGAACAACACCCCGCCGAGCGCCTTGGTGACCAGTTCGGTGGTCTTGATCGCGGTGGAGCCGATGTACTGCCCGACCAGGTCCGCGCGCGCGGCCTCGATCATGTGCCCGCTCTTGAGAATGCCGAGTTCACCGAGGACGGCGCCGTAGAGCCGGGCGACCGTGGTCTTACCGGTGCCGGGCGGGCCCGCGAAGACGAGGTGCCTGCTCATCGGCGGCATCGGCAGGCCCATCGCCTGCCGCATCTGCGAGGTGCGGATCAGGTTGATCAGCCCGCGCACCTCCTGCTTCACGCCGTCCAGGCCGATCAGCGAGTCGAGCTCGGCCAGCGGCCCGTCCAGCACGGCGCCGCCCGCCTCACGCAGGCTGGTCTCCGCAGCCGGTGCAGCATGCGCTGGTTCGTCCCGAGTGGACGGTGACGCGGTGCTCGCGCCGTCGGTCACCAGGTTCTCCACCACCGTCCGGTCCTCGACGGACGGACGCCGCACCGCCGCACCACCGCTGTTCTTCACCACACACTGGCTCAACCGCACCGGTTGCGTGGTCTCCAGGTGCACGCCGTTCTCGGCGCTGTCCAGCACCTCGCACTCGACCAGTTCGGCCTTGCCACCGTCGGCGACACGAATGCCGTGCCTGCCCGCGCCACGCACCCGACAGCGAGTGCCGGCCAGCCTGCCTCCGTTGGCGACGCTGACCCCGTCGGCCACCGCGTCGACGATCTCGCTGTCCCTGACCGTGACCTCGCCTGCCCCGACGTCCACACCGCCGCCCCGCAGCAGGGACGACGTCAGTTCGGCGTGGCCGGCGCCGGTGAGCACGACAGCCGCCTCAGCGGCTGTCGTGATCCGCACGTCGGTGAGCGTGGCACGAGCCGATTCAGCCAGTTCCAGCGCGGCGGCGGCGCCCATTTCGATGGCGGCGTCGTCGAAGACCACTGAGCCGTCGCGAACCAGCAGGCCGGAACCTTCGGTCGCGGACGCTTTGAACCGGGCGAAGCGAGCGGTCGCCGTCGTGGCCACAGTCGCGATCGCCTCGGTGGAGCCACGCACCGAGGTGTTCTCGAAGTACGGCGACGCCTCGGCGTCCACGACGATCCCCAGCGGGGAATCCTCGATGGTGCACTCGATCAGCCGCGGCGCCGCCTGGCCTGTCACCTGCACTCCGCAGCGGCCGGCCGAAGTGAACGAGCACCCGCGCAGCAACGGTTTCGTGGGACCCGCGATGTGCGCGGACTGCGCGGCGGCAGAGCGAAACCTCGACTCGGTGATCGTGATCGAGCCGCTGCTGGTCAGGTACAGGTCGACGTTCGCGCCGTCCCGCACGGTCAGGTCGTTGATCGTCAGCCTGCCCTGCTGCTCGGCCACGACCGCGGGCTTGGCCGCCTCGCTGATCGTGCCCTGCTCGATCACGCACAGACCACGCCCGTTGACGCAGACACCGTTGCCGCCCGGCCGGCGCACCTCGACCCGGCGCAGCGTCAGGAAACCGTCCTCACCGACCACCGCCGCCGAAGAGGCCACATCGGACACCACCGTGTCCTCCACCGTGCTGGGGACCGCGGAGGTGATCACGATCCCCGCGCCACCCGCGTTGCTCACCTCGCAGCCGCGTGCGGCCAGCGAACCAGTTCCCCGGGTCAGCAACGCCGCCCACGACGAACCCGCGATCCGGCAGCCGTCCAACGCGATCTCACCACGCCGGACGTCCACCGCCGCGACCTCACCGTCGCCGCAGGACAGCCAGAGATCCCGCAGCTGCACGCCTTCCGAGTCGACGATCAGCACACTGTCCTTGGCCGCGTACACCTCCACCGTGCCCGCACCCGCGTCAGCGGTGATGCTGACCGTGCGGGACACGACGAGGTTCTCCTCGTACCGGCCGGGCCGGACGCTGATCGTCGCGCCGTCGCGGGCCGCTGCCAGCGCGGTACCGATCGTGGGATAGGCGCCTGCGCGGTCACCGCCCACCACCAGCAGATTCATCGGCCGTCACCCTCTCCGACCAGACCCGGCATGCCGCTGAACCGCGCGGCGGCTGACTCACCGACGGTGCCCTTGGGCTGCGCGGCGTCCCAGCGTTCGATGCAGCGGCGCAGCGAGGCGAGCCCCAGTTCGTCCAGCGACGCCCGCGCGTCCACGCGGCCGTTCTCGTCGATCTCGGACGCGGCCAGTTCACGCAGCAGGATCCGCCCACGGGTGCCGTCCGGCCCTGGCTCCACCATTTCCAAGAGCTTGAAGCTGGTGCCGGGTACGAACACCACGCGGTTGTCGACTTGGTCGTCGCCGCCTGGTTCCAGCAGCTTCGTCCGCCGGGCCGTCATCGACCACACGAGCACGTCGGTGTCACCCAGCTGGTCCGGGCTCGGCTCGGTCAACGCGTGGATGAAGCTCCAGTCCGTGATCAGACTGCGCTGCCGGTACAACTGCCACTGCGGCTCTGTCGGTGACGTGGTGAAGATCGTCGCGCCACGGTGTGACGGCAGCCGCGTCAGCCCTGAGACCACACAGCGGGCGAACGGCACGTGCGGTCCGTTCGCGGCGGTCCGCAGGGCCTGGTCGATCGACTCACCACGGCCCGAAAGGTAGAGCTGCACGGCAACGGTGTCGGCCAGCACGTCCGCCGAGGAGCGGGCGTCGCCCTGGAAACCCGGGTGCTCGGACAGAATCCGGGACACCGAGTGCGCCATCGTGTCGAAGTCGCGGCTCAACGTCTTGCGCAACCACGCCCGCTCCTGCGTGAGGTCGTGCCCCGCCAACGCGGAGGCCGCCTGCCCCGGGGTCGGTTGCCGTCGCACGGACTGTTCACGCGGTGCCGGGGGTGTTTCGTCCTTCGGCGGGGTCGCGGCTGGTTGGTCGGTCGCCGCGGGCGCCTTGCCGGGCGGTACGGGCGGCGCCGGGGCGTCGAAGCCTGCCCCGACCGAACTTTCCAGCCGGATCGCCATCGCCGACGCCGGGCCGGTCACCGCGGGCGGCTCCGGCGCCGCGGCGACGCTGTCGGCAGCGGGCTTCTCGGCAGGTTTCTCGGCGGGTTTCTCGGCGGGTGCCGGAGAAGCGACTCCGGGTGGCGCCGCGGCCACCGTCGTCATCGCGACCGTGCGCTCGGCCGGGCCCTCGTCAAGGGCGCTCTCCGTGACCTGCTTCGCCACGACAGCGCTCTCGGTCACCGACCTTTCGGCCAACGGGCCGTCGGCCGCGGTCGAGGAGTCCGCCAGCACGGCGGTCAGCTGAACGGTCTCGGTCGCCGACCACACCGGTTGGTCGGCGCCCGTGTCCAGTTCGCCGCGCGCGGGGCCGATGACGCGCACCACGCCCCGGCCCAGTTCCGAGGCGGGCACGAGCCGGCAACGGACCCGGGTCGCGGGATCCAGCCGGGCGAGGACGTCCTGCGCGAGCAGCCGCATCCGCTCGGACAACGCCTTGTCGGTGGCGTCGAAGGCGAGGATGGCGACGTCGTTCTGCCACGGTTCCGCACGAACCGCGTCCGCGTTCTGCGGGTCCTGCCTTGGCCGCATCCACAGACCGGACTGCACGACCTCGAGCACCGCGTCCGGCGTGTACCAGTAGGTCGCGGGCGACACCTGCTCGATGCCCTCGACGGGCACGCGGTGGCTGAGCAGCTTCGGTGTGACGTGGAAATCGGGCTCCGACTTCGGGGTGTAGGCCACTTCGCGTGCGAACGGCTGCCACCCCAGACCGCCGTCCTCGCAGACGGTGTAGACGGCGGGGACCGCGGGCGAACCGACCGGCATGCCCGGGTAGCAGACCACCCGCGTGTCGAGCAGGTCCGCAAGCGCTTGCCCGAGGGTGTCGCCCGACGGGAACGCGACCGGTCCGTACCGGACGAACCGCACCTTGGCGCGGACGTCGTCGTCGAGGCGCTGCCAGAACCGGGACACGTCGTCGAGCGACAGCGCGGGCATGCCGGGGCAGCCGAGCACGATCGTGAGCGAGTCCGGCTGGCACGGCATGCCGCGCACCAGCTGCGACCAGTGCCCGCTCAGGTCCGCGTCACCGGCCGCGGGGTGGATCCACGCGCCGCCGGGGATCGGGTCGGCCATCCCGGCCGAACTGGTGGCCCACGCGTCCACGGCGCCGGAATCCCACGAGGGACGGGGATAGCGCTTCGCGTCCCACTCCGGCGCGCGGCCGGGGCGGAACTTGACCCAGCCGCTGCCCTTGCCCGAGTGCACGAACAGCGTCCCGCCCGCGCCGCGGAAGATCGCGCCGTCCGGCGCCACGACTGTGCGGCCGATGCGTTCCGAGAGCCACTGGCCGGTCAGCGCGGTGGCTTCCCGCGACCGGCCGCCGATGATCAACCGGACCCCGCGGCGCCGTCTCGGCAGCAGCGCGGCGACCGAGTCCCACGCCGCGACAGGCAGTCCGGCCGGCAGGTCGACGACGACCATCTCGTGTTCGGTGTCCGGTGCCACGGACATCGCCAGCGCCTGCGCTTCCGCGGACATCCGGTCCTCCGGACACACCACGAGCGCGTTGCCGACCGTGTGCTTGGCCAACGAGAACCCGGCGTCGCCACGGCGGCGTCTGCGCAACGGGGTCAATGGGGACCGTGCCGACATCAGTTCATCCCTTCTCGCTGGCGGCCGCCGCCGCCTGGCTGAGCACCGGACCACTCGGCACCGCGGCGAGCATGTCGCCGGCCATCGGCCGCACCGGTGCCCCGGCGAACCCCAGCGCCTTGATCGAGTCGTCGTCCGGCATCAGGTACTTGCGGCCCTCGTCGGTGATCAGGTACCGGTCCGGCACCTTGCGGCCCGCCGGGATCGGCAGCGCTCCGACGATCACGCCGGTGCCCGGCCGCACCCGGACGCTGTTGCCCGCGACCACACCGCCCGGTGCGATGGCGATCTGGCTTTCGACCTGGGCGCCGACCGCCGTCTGCCGCAGGCACAGCGTGTTCCGGCTGTGGTCGAACCACCGCGAGCCGCTGAGGTCGGGCAGTCTCTTGAGCAGCGACTGGTCGCCCGACCGCTGGGCCGACGCGATCGCCGCCGTGTCGATGCGGACCGGTTCCGGCGACGTGCCCGCTGCGGAAAGCAGCGCGAACTCGGTCCTGCTCAACGGCGCGAGGCCGTCCGGGCGCAGGACGAACCACTCCGCGTCGCCGTTGGCGGCCTGGTGTTCGAAGAGCTGGCCGATCTTGCGTGGCTGCCCGCCGACCGAGCCGCCCGCCGAACCGGCCCTGTCGACAGCGGCGGGGGCGAGGCCCGGGCCGTTCGCGAGGGCGTCGAGCCACGACTGCGGCGCGGGCACCGGCCGTGCGGTCGCCATGCCCAGCGCGACGGTGACGACCGGGTCGTCCACTTTGAACTTGGTGCCGTTCCAGATCACGTACTGGGTTCCCGCGGCGGACTTCACGAGCATGTAGCGGTTGCCCGGCAGCGGAACGGACGGGACAGCCCGGTCGAAGACGATGCCCGGCGCCCGGTCGGCGGGCACCGTCTCGTCGTTCGAGCCCGGCAGGCAGGCCAGCCAGTCCGACACCGACATGTCCTGTGTGGACGGCAACGCCTGCGGTGCGCCCGGGATGCCGAGCATGGCGCCCCTCGGCGCGGCGGCAAGCGAGGCCTTGGACACGTACGCGACCTTGCCGCTGGTCCCCAGCAACCTCGCCGACGCGTAGTTCATCGTCGGGTGCAGCCTGCCGTTGACGTTGACCAGCATGATGCCGGTCTCCTTCTCCACGACCATCGCGCCTTTGGCCTGCCAGTCCTTGTTGCCACCGGGCACGAGCGCGCCGTACGCGACGAAGCCGATGGCGATCAGCACCGCGAGCAGCACCCCGACGATCATGCCGACGATCGCCCGCCGCGCGGGGATCTCGGGGCTGGCCGGGTCGGCGAGGACGAGCGCGGAGCTCATCCGGCCCATCATGAACTGGTAGGCGTTGAGGTGGTCACGCTGTGTCTGCATGGCCCGCCCTCACCCGAACAGTCCGCGTGCCCACGCGTACACACCGAGCAGCTGCAGCAGCAACGGGATGATGGCGAGAGCCGTGCAGGTGTCGAAGATGTTCGCCAGATGGCCCCACACCGGGAGCATCCGGCGTCCCACGGGCCGCAGCACCACCTGCATCAGTCCGTACAGGATGACGAACAGGCCGACCAGCAGAACGATCCGCCAGCTCGGCGTGAACATCCGCCCCAGATCCAGCGCCACCAGGCCCAACCCGACCGTCCCGGCCACCACCAGCGAAAGCCGTTGCCACACACCGAGGAAGTTGCGGGCGCGCAGCAGCACGGCGCAGGACACGACGGTCACCATCGTCCACCCGATCCATCCGGGCTCGGCCATGACGAACGGGAACGCCGCGACGAAGACGGCGCTCGCGCACACCATCGTGACGCTGACATACCGGTCGGCCGCCGCCGTCCGCACCGCCACCTCGTGGGCGGGCGCCGGGTCGACGTCCTGCTGGAGGTCCTCGGCGTTGCGCGGCAACTGCGGCCCACGCAGGTAGGCGATCCGGATCGTCGTCTTCGGCGACCAGATGACCACGCCGAACATCACGGTGGCCAGCACGCCGGCGACCTGGCTGACCGACCACTCGAACCCGAGTCCCATCCACACGCCGCAGATCGTCGCCACCGCGACCAGCAGGACCGTGGCGAACGGGGCGAACGGGATGCCGTTGGCGGCGAACTTCCGCAACGCCAGCAGGACTGTCGCCGTCACGGCCGCGCCCGCGGCGCCGACCAGGATGCCGATGGGCGTCGGCGACGCCGCGTCCGGTACGCCGTCGGCCGCGATCATCCCGGTGAGACCGGCGAAGACGCACGCGGCCAGCCCCCACAACCGGGACAGCGACAAGTCGTCGAGCGTTCGGGCGACCACGGCGGAGATGATCACGAACACCGCGCTCAGGCCGCCGGCGAAGCCCGCGTGCAACGCGGTCGGGCCGTCGTCGAGCAGGATCAAACCGACCACCGCGACGAGCACGCCCGACAGCACCTGGAACAACACGTGGTTGAACTCGGGCTTCCACCGGTCACCGCGCTGCACGACCGTGGTCGCGATGCCGTCGGCGAGGTCGTCGAAGTCCAGTGCGGGCAGCGGGTTGTCGGCGGGGCGCAGGTACAGCTGCTCGCCTTCGAGCCAGTCCAGCGTCTCCGGCGTGCCGTCCTGGTCGAACGCGGGCCCGCCCAGTCGTTGCAGCACCCACGAACCCTGGTCGACGGGGATGGGCTGCTTCTTGCGGGTGTGGCTCAGCAACACCGGCACCAGATCGGCCACTGTCGACGACACGGGCACCGCGAGGTCGACCTTGCCATCGGGCCCGAAGACCGTGATCCGGCACAGCTCCGCCAGACGCGCGCTGGTCACGAGCCACTCCTCTCATACGCGTCGACCGTCACCAGACCGGTCTGGATCAGGCCGATTCCCCGTCGGGTGACGAGCTGGGCGCGGCCGGCTGGCAGTTTGCGCGGTGGCGCCTCCCCGAGGAACTTCCCTTCCTCCTTGGGGTACGACAACAGCACCCCGGGGGTGCCGAGCTCCCACAGCCTGCGGATCACCGGGTCCATCATGGCGCGCATCGCACCGGACGTGCTCCTGGCGATGACCAGGTGGAGTCCGATGTGGACGCCCTGCGGGATCATCGACAGCAGCGGCTCCAGCGGCGAGGCGACGCCGCCGCGGCCGAGCAGTTCGTAGTCGTCGACGACGAGGAACACCTCGGGCCCGCTCCACCAGTCCCGTTTGCGCATCCGCTCGGACGTTATGTCCTGGCCGGGCACCCGCTTGGCCATCGACCCGGCCGTCTGGTTGGCCAGGTCGAACAGGGCGTCGGCGCTGAACCCGTAGCCGACGCCGTACTCCGCGGGCACTTCCCGGTCGAGGTCGCGGCGCGCGTCGCCCAGCACGATCTTGGCCTGGTCCGGGCTGTAGTGGCCGCGGATGGACCGCAGCACCAGCCTGAGCAGGTTCGTCTTCCCGGTCTCGCTGTCGCCGAACACCATCAGGTGCGGGTTGGTGAAGAAGTCGTGCCACACCGGTTGCAGGCGCTGTTCGTCGTAGCCGATGCAGACCTGGAACTCCCGTCGCGGCGCGGGCAGATCCGCGAAGGGCAGCCGGGTCGGCAGCATCCGCACCGGCGGCGCCCCGCGCCCCGGCCAGAACGCCCGCGACTCGCTGGAGAGCGCCTTCGTCGCGTCGGCCAAGTCCTCGACCTCGGACGAGCCGTCCAGGCGCGGCAGGGCGCCGATGAAGTGGAAACCTTCCGCCGTCATGCCGCGGCCGGGCTGGTTGGGCACGGTCGCGGCCTTGCGCGAGCCGACCTCGGACTCCATCGAGTCACCGAGGCGCAGCTCGAACTTCGTGCCGAGGAGGTCACGCAGCCACGGCCGGATCTCCGACCAGCGCGTGGCGCTGAGCACGACGTGGATGCCGAACGACAACCCGCGTGAAGCCAGCTCGCCGATCTTGGTCTCCACGTCGGGGAAGTCCTGCTTGACCGTGAACCAGCCGTCCACGACGAGGAAGACGTGCCCGAACGGGTCGTCGATCTCGCCACGGGCGCGGGCCGCGAGATAGGCCGTGATCGACTCGAACCCGTGCGTGGCGAACAGGGCTTCCCGGCGTTCGAGCAACTGGTCCAGCTCGGCGATGGTGCGCACGACCCGGTCGTGTTCCATCCTGGTCGCCACCGAACCCACGTGCGGCAGACCGGACACCGACATCAGGCCACCGCCGCCGAAGTCCAGGCAGTAGAACTGGATCTCCTCGGGGGTGTGCAGCAGTGCGAGCCCCAGCATCAGGGTCCGCATCAGCGTCGACTTGCCGCTCTGCGGCGCGCCCGCGACACCGACGTGCCCGTCGGCACCGGACAGGTCGGCGACCAGCAGATCCCGCAGTTGCTCGTAGGGCCGGTCGACGACACCGACCGGGACGCGCAACGCGCCCCGGCTGCTCGGGTCGTCCACTGTCATCCCGAGCACGGGATCCGGCACCACCGACGGCAGCAGACCGTCCAGGCTCGGGGCTTCCGACAGCGGCGGCAGCCAGATCTGCCGTGCGGGCGGACCGGCGCCCTTCAACCGGCTGATCAGGACGTCCGCGACGGAGGGCGCGTCCGGCGCGACCTCCTTCTCGGGTTTCGCCTCGGGCTGTTCCGATTCCTCTCCGGTGAACCGCAGGGCGTGCAGCGTCGGATACGGCTGCGTGCGGAACGGCACGACTTCGCTGTGCGCCTTGCTTTCCCCCGTGACAGCCGGGCCGTCGCCCGGCGCGCACGGGCCGGACACGTAGGCGCCCTTGAACCGCACCAGGTTCGTGTTGTCGAACTTCAGGTATCCGTTGCCAGGGGCGGAAGGCAGCTCGTAGGCGTGTGTCGCCCCGATCACCGCCCGCGACTCCATCGACGAGAACGTCCGCAGCGCGATCCGGTACGACAGGTGACCCTCGACCCGGTGGATCCGGCCTTCCTCGAGGCGCTGCGACGCGAGCAGCAAGTGCACCCCGAGGCTGCGGCCGAGACGACCGATCGACACGAACAGGTCCATGAACTCCGACTTGCTCGCCAGCAGCTCGCTGAACTCGTCCACCACGACCAGCAGGTCGGGGAACGGCACCAGCGTGGCCCCACCCGCGCGGGCCTTCTCGTACTCGAAGGACGACGGGAAACCACTGGCGCGCAACAGCTCCTGCCGACGCACCAGCTCGCCGTTGAGCGCGTCCTGCATCCGGTCGACCAGCGGCAGCTCGTCGGCCAGGTTGGTGATCAACGCCGACGTGTGCGGGAGCTTGTCCATGCCGATGAAGGTCGCGCCGCCCTTGAAGTCGACCAGGACCATGTTCAGGATCTCGGACGAATGCGTGGCCGCGAGCGCGCACACCAACGTGCGCAGCAGCTCGCTCTTGCCCGAACCGGTCGCGCCGATCAGCATGCCGTGCGGGCCCATCCCGGCCTGCGCGGACTCCTTCAGGTCGAGTTCGACGACCTCGCCGTCCTCGGTCACGCCGATCGGCACCGACAACCGCGACCGCTGGGCCGCGCGGGTGCGCCACTTCGCGGCGACGTCGAACGTGTGCGGGTCGCGGATGCCCAGCAGGCCGGTCAGCTCGAAGTCGTTGTCCAGCGGCTGGTCCACGATGTCGACCGCGCCGCTCGTCCGCTTCGGCGCCATCAACCTGGCCAGCGCCTCCGCCTGCACCGGGCTCAGCTCGTCGCGTTGCGCGGTCCCGGTTTCCTCGCCGGCGGGGAACTGCACGTCGTCACCGTCGACCGTCAGGCGCAGCACCTTCGGACCGCCGGGCATGTGGCCGGTGACGTCCAGCAGCACGACGTTGCGCAAGCCGCCGTTGAGCAGCCGTGATGCCTCGGGGATCTCCACCGCGTGCGCCACGACGACGATGAACGGCTCGACGACACCTGGTTTGCTGCCCGGCTCGTGGTCCGCGCGGTCGGTGATGTCGTCGCCGAGCACGTCCATCAGCTCGTCGTGGTCGCAGGCCAGCATCCGCAGCGGGCCCGCGGTGTCCATCGCGGTCGGGTGGGCGTTGTGCGGCAACCACTTCACCCAGTCCCACTCCGGCTGACCGGCCTCGCTGGTCAGCACGGCGACCCGCAGTTCGTCCGGCGAGTGGAACGTCACCAGCTGGCCGACGACCGCGCGGACCAGCGCCACGGCCCCGTCCCGGTCGCCGGCGAACTCGACGCTCGTGAAACTCCGCAGCCCCACCGAGATCGGGATACCCGACACCGTCCGGTACGCCTCACGGAAGCGCCGCAACGAGATCGCCGACAACGGCTCCAGGTCCTCGATCGGTTTGGTCGACGGCGCCGTGTACTCGATCGCGGCCGCCTGCGTCCCCAACCCGATCCGGGCGCGGCCGAAGTCCTCGTCGCCGGCCCGGCGCTCCCACAGCCGCGTGCTGTCCACAATCGACCAGAGCCAGGACGGCGACGGGTGGTTCCACACCACCGACTGCCGCTGCTGGTCCGCCGCCAACCGCGCTTTCACCCGCAACTGCGCGATGTAGCGCAGGAAGTCCCGGCGCTCGGACTTCATCTTGCGCTTGCGTTCCGCACCCGCACGGCCGATCTGGCTCAGGCCCATGGCCAGCAGACCGACACCCATGGCGCCACCGATCATGTACATCACCGACGACCGGGTCGACGACGCGAACAGCATCACCATGGCCATCGAGCCGATACCCATCGGCAGGAACATGGCCGCTGAGCGGAAGTCCATGGCCGCGGGTTCCGCCATCACCGGCGGTTCCTGCAGTTCGACCTCGCCCTCGGGCATCTGCGGTCCGGCGGCCCGCGGTGGCCGCTTGACCGTCACGGTGCTCATGGTTGTGCCTCACTGTCGTCGGAAAGCCGTGTCATCCGATCACTCCGGACGGCGGCACGGCGGGCCCGCTGCCCCATGCGGTGTCTTCCCGCACGAGCAGGTCCGCGCTCGATCGTTCCTTCTTGTCCTCGTCGTCGCCGTCGCCCTCCGCTTCGGCGGCCTCGGCGTCCGCCTTGGCCTTGGCGCGTGCCGCGTCCCGCTCGGCCAGTTCCTCGGGCGTCATCTCGGGGCCACCGCACATGAGCGGCCTCTGTTCCGCCGGCATCGCGCTGTTCCCGGCCCACTTCGCGTTGCGCCACGTGTCGTAGCCGGCATCGGGCCGCGGTGTGCCCTCCCACGGTTCACTGTCGCGAAGCGTGTAGTCGGGAGCTTTCCGGTCACCTTCCCGGTCCTCGCCGGCAGCCGCCGCGACCGGGAACGGCACCAGCCACGGCAGGCCGCCCGCGGGCACGTCCCACGCACTGGTGTCCTCCCCGCCGTCCGGCCGGATGACCGGAACGTGGTCGTCCAGTGGCTCGGCGGGCTCTTCCTCGGCGGGCTCTTCCTCGGCGGGAACGGACGCCGCGACCGGCACCGCGCCGAGGGGCAGCCAGCCCCGCTGGCCGGCCACATTGGACGGTGTGCTGTCCGGCCCCGGCCCACCGGCCACGACGCCCTTGGGGGCGTCCGGCTCACCGGCTTTGGTGCCGTTGCCGTCCCACGGGTGGTCGCTCGTTTCGAGCAGGCTGGACGCGTCCGGCCGCTTGCTGTCCGGACCGCCCGCACCAGCCGGGCCCACCGGCGGCACAACTGGTACGGACGCCGCACCACCAGGTGCCTTGGGCTCGTTCACCTCGGAACCGTTGCTCAGCCACGGGTTGTGACCGGTGTTCAGCAGCCCGGAGGCATCCGACCGCTCACTGCCCTGATTGCCACCACCCGCAGGCGGCTGAACCGGCGGCACCATCGGCATCCCACCAGGCGGCACCTGCGGCCCAGCGACCTCGGACTTGCCGCTCTGCCACGGCTTGTCACCGCCGTCCAGCAACCCAGAGGCATCCGAACGCTCACTGCCCTGATTGCCACCACCCGCAGGCGGCTGAACCGGCGGCACCATCGGCATCCCACCAGGCGGCACCTGCGGCCCAGCGACCTCGGACTTGCCGCTCTGCCACGGCTTGTCACCGCCGTCCAGCAACCCAGAGGCATCCGAACGCTCACTGCCCTGATTGCCACCACCCGCAGGCGGCTGAACCGGCGGCATCATCGGCATGCCGCCAGGCGGCAC
This sequence comes from Kibdelosporangium phytohabitans, assembly GCF_001302585.1. GTDB lineage: Bacteria > Actinomycetota > Actinomycetes > Mycobacteriales > Pseudonocardiaceae > Kibdelosporangium > Kibdelosporangium phytohabitans. Next base: position 8,617,179 of record NZ_CP012752.1, read on the forward strand.
CTGGGGCCCGCTGACCTCAGGACCTTCGCTCTGCCACGGCTTATCGCCACCGTCCAGCAACCCGGAAGCATCCGAACGCTCATTACCCGAACCCTGACCACCAGCAGGCGGTTGCACCGGCGGCATCATCGGCATCCCACCAGGAGGTGCCTTCGGTCCGCCGAGCTCGGGCTTGTTGCTCTGCCACGGCTTGTCGCCGCCGTCGAGCAGGCCGGAGGAGTCCGACCGCTCGTTGCCCTGATTGTTGCCACCCGCGGGCGGCTGGACAGGCGGCATCATCGGCATGCCGCCGCGGTCCTGGTTGCCTCCTGGCGTCGGGCTGCCGCCGGGCGGCGACCACTGGTTCGGGTTCGACCCAGGCGGCGGCTGGCTGCCGGGCCCCTGGCCGACCGGGGGCGGCGGCGCGCTGCCGCCAGGCGGCGGCGGGACTTTGCCACCGGGCGGCGGCACCTTGCCAGGCGGCGGCGCGTTGCCCGGCCCTTTGCCACCACCTGGGTTCGGTGGCTTGGACCCGCCAGGTGGGGGCGAGGCAGGCGGAGGCACCGGAGGTGGCGCCACGGGCGGAGGCGCACCGGGGCCCTTCGGTCCGTTGCCGGGCGGTGGGGCGTTGCCCGGAGGAGGCGGCGGGTTCTTGGCCAGCGGAGGGGGCGGCGGGTTCTTCGCCTGCGGCTGCGGGACAGCGGGGGGCGGCTTGCCACCGGGAGGTGGCTCCGTCTGGGCCTTCACCTGCGGCGGCGGCTTGGACCCACCAGGTGGCGGCGCCCCGACGGGCGGCGGCGCGCCGACTGGCGGCACCGGCGGCGGCTTCGACCCGCCGGGCGGCGGCTGGGTCTTGTTGTCCGGCGGCGGTGGCGGGTTCTGCTTGTTGACCGGTGGTGGCGGCCCCTGCTTCTTGTCCGGTGGTGGCGGGCCGTTCTTCTTGTCCGGTGGTGGCGGGCCGTTCTTCTTGTCCGGCGGCGGCGGGCCGTTCTTCTTGTCCGGCGGCGGCGGGCCACCCTTCTTGTCCGGCGGTGGTGGGTCCGCCATGGGCGCCGTGATGGCAGTGATCTGCTTGGCCGCGCCGGGTTCGAATCCGGCGTAGTGCCCGGAAATGGCCTTGATGATCTCCCGCATCGCGTTGTTCATCATCTCGACGAGTTCCGGATCATCGCTGATCTTGACCAGCTTGTTGTCCATCACGACGTCCGACGCCTGATCCGCGCGCCACTTGGCGACCTGGGCGTAGTAGCGGTCGATCTTGTCGACCTCGTTGCGGGCCCAGTCCAGCCACTCACCGTCGTTGTAGAGCTGGTTCACGACCTGGTGGGTGGAGTCCTTGCCGGCGAACCGGTCGGCGTTGGCCTTGATGTTCTGCGACAGGGTCTGCATCTTCGCCAGGAACTCGGCCGCGGCCTTGCCCTTCCACGAGCCGTGCTCACCGGCGACGGACTCCGCCTGCGCCCAGAGGTTCTCGGCGACCGAGTGCATCGTCTGCTCGACGTTGGAGAAGATGTAACTGGCCTGGTAGAGCGTCCGCGGATCGACGTTCTTGTAGGCCTTCTCCCACAGCGCGTCGCTCGACAGCGCGGAACCGCCCCACAGTGCGGCCTTGATCTGCTTCCAGTGCCAGGTGGTGACGCTGTCGTTCTCCGATGAGCTCTTGCCGTCGGGATTGACGAAAATGGCGTGGTCGTCGACCGAGTCGGACTCGAAGATGCCGCTGTCGAATCCTTTCGCGCCGCCCTTCTCGACCTTGTTGCCTTCGGGCACGACCGTCACAACTCCCTAGGAAAACGCGCCTGCACAGAGCCCCAGTTGCGGAAAATCCCGGTTGGCCTTACTTCGGCTTACCCGTGTTGTTGTTGATGTAGCTGAACGGCTCGTTCATGAGGACAGTGAGCTTGTCCGCGGTGAGACCGTTCAGTTTCTCGACGGTGTCGTACTCGCGGATGACCTTGTCGATCGCTTCCTTGATCTGGCGGAACTCGATCTCGAGGTTGGTCATGTAGCTCTCGCTGTCACCTTTCAGGCCGCCCTTCTTGTCTCCCGTCCCCGCGGCGCCGTTGACCGCGTCGCGCAAAGCGAAAGCGGTGGGGAAAGCGCCGGGGAGAATGTGCACGTCCTTCAAGTTCTTTCGCGAGGTCTCGACCATGTCACGCAGCAGGAGCATGTTCTCGCCGAACTTCTTCAACGACGCGGTGTTGACGCTGACCGAGTCCTTCCCGCCGTGCTTGCCGTCGGCACCGCCGGGCACCGGGGGCGGCTCACCCGGTTTGATCTTGTACTCCTCGTGCTTGGTGTGGTCACCACCCAGCTTGCCGTCGTCCTCCGGGGTTTTGTCCTGGTCCGGCGGCTTGACCTCGCCGTCCGCGTCCCGGTTGAACAGCGGGTCGTTCTTGTGCTTCTCCTTGACGTCGAGGTACTTCGACCACGCCGCGTCGGTCTCCGGGAAACCGCCGCCCCCGCCCTCGCCGCCGGACAGGACCGCCATGCTGCCGTAGGCGTGCAGCAGGTCCCGGTCCCGCTCGGTGAGCCACCCCTTCTCGACGTAGACATCGATCTTGTCCCACTCGGCGAACTGCGGTGCCTGCTTCCAGGCGTCGCTCGCCAGGAAGTATTCGAGCCCCGTCTTGCCATCAGTGTTACCCACGGCACCTCCCTGAGGTCGTCAGCCCCGCGCGGGGCCACCGGGTCCGCGCCGCCCGGTGGCCCACCCGCGTGAGAAGGGGATCAGCCCCTCGAGTTGTTCCAGATCTGCTGGGCGCGCTGCTCGGTCGTGCCGTAGTTGTCCGAGATGGACAACAGGGTCTGCCTGCCCGCCTCGAGGTAGACGGGCATCTGCTGCGCCTGCTGGTTCCACTCGGCCTTGGCGGCGTAGTACGCCTCCCGCGCGGCACCGGTCCAGTCCGCCAGCGTGGTCTCGACCTGGCGCTCCATGTCGGCGAGGGCGGTCTTCACCCGGCCGTTGATCGCGTGCATCTCGTCGAGGGTCAGATCCGCGACGTTGAAGTCGAACCTGTAGTCGGACAACCTTCATTCCTTTCCAACCGACCCGCAAGCCGGGCGATGACGAATTCGAGTCCCGTGTGGAGCGGTCAGACGCCGGGAAGGGTCGAGGCGAAGGACTTGGCCGAGTCGGCGGCGTGGTCTTCGGCGGCGACGTAGTCCTTGGTGTTGACCCCCATGACGTCCATCATGTTGATCAACTTGTTGATGATCACCTGGAACGACTTCTCCCAGTTGTCCATCGCCGAGTTGAAGTTGGTCGACGCCTGGCCGGTCCAGCTCGTCTGCAGGCTCGCCATCATCGAGTTGACGCGGCCGAGGTCCTGGGTGAACTCGGTGGCGCGGTCGCCGAAGATCTGCGCGGCCTGCTGCATACCCGGCTGGGTGGTCTGAACCTGTGGAATGCCTGCCATTAGGGAACTCCTCCGGTAGTTGGCGGACCCACGCGCATTGGCCGGACGGACCAACCCCCTGGCCGTGGGCACCCACCAATCTGACAGCGGACCGCCCGGCCGCCCAGCGAAGCCGCCGTCCTCTGCCCGAACGGATCTCAGGGTTGCCCGTTCTGACACGCGCGGGCGCCGCCCCGCGACCCGGCGCCTGAACAGGCGTTACACATATGGCAGCATCTGCCCGAATGGATCGTGAGGTGTCGAAGACGCATGGCCATGAGCGCCGTCCGCGACTCGGTCCGGATCCAGATCGAGAACAAGGTCGTGTCGCTGGTCAACGCCGAACGGGCCAAGCGCGACCTCGGCCGCCTGCGGATCGACGAACGGCTGCGCCGCTGCGCACGAGGGCACAGCGCGGACATGGCGGAGCGCGACTACTTCGCGCACCAAGGCCCGCGAGGCCTGTCGCCGCTGGAGCGGATGCTGGCAGCGGGCGTCGAGGAACCCGCCGGGGAGAACATCGCCTGCGGCCAGGAGACCCCGGCCCAGGTCGTGCACGCCTGGATGCAGAGCATCCCGCACCGCCGCAACATCCTGCACAAGGACTTCGGCACCATCGGCGTCGGCCTCCACGTCAGCGGCGGAGTCCCATGGTGGACCCAGAACTTCGGCTACTAGACCACACGGGCGGCTGCGTTCCGGCTGGTCAGTTAGGCTCGCGGGCATGCCGAACACGCAGTACGAAGACCTGCTCCGCCACGTGCTCGAGACGGGCACCCGCAAGCAGGACCGCACCGGCACCGGCACGCGGTCGATCTTCGGCCACCAGCTGCGCTACCGGCTGTCGGACGGCTTCCCGCTGATCACGACCAAGAAGGTCCACTTCCGCTCGATCGCGTACGAGCTGCTGTGGTTCCTGCGCGGCGACGCGAACGTGAAATGGCTCCAGGAGAACGGCGTCACGATCTGGGACGAGTGGGCGGCGCCGGACGGCGACCTCGGCCCGATCTACGGTGTGCAGTGGCGGTCGTGGCCGACGCCGGACGGCGGGCACGTCGACCAGATCAGCGAGGTGCTGCGCACGCTGCGCGAGAACCCGGATTCGCGCCGGATCATCGTGTCGGCGTGGAACGTCGCCGACATCCCGCGGATGGCGCTGCCGCCGTGCCACGCTTTCTTCCAGTTCCACGTGGCCGACGGCAAGCTCTCGTGCCAGCTGTACCAGCGCAGCGCGGACCTGTTCCTCGGTGTGCCGTTCAACATCGCGAGCTACGCGCTGCTGACCCACATGATCGCCGAGCAGGTGGGCCTCGGCGTGGGCGACTTCATCTGGACGGGTGGCGACTGCCACATCTACGACAACCACGAGGACCAGGTCCGCACGCAGCTCGGCCGTGCCGTGCGGGAGTTCCCGACGCTGAGCCTGAAGCCGGCGGACACGCTGTTCGACTACACCTACGAGCACATCGCGCTCGACGGCTACGACCCCCACCCCGGCATCAAGGCACCGGTGGCGGTGTGATCGGCCTCATCTGGGCCCAGGCGGCAGGCGGCGTCATCGGCCGTGACGGCACGCTGCCGTGGCACCTCCCGGAGGACATGAAGCACTTCCGGGAGCAGACCGCGGGCGCGACCGTCCTCATGGGCCGCCGCACGTGGGAGTCGCTCCCACCCCGGTTCCGGCCGCTGCCGGGCAGGCGCAACCTCGTGCTGTCACGTACGGCGCAGGAGGGCGCGGAGACGTTCCCCGGCCTGCACCAAGCCCTCGCCACGGTGTCCGGTGACGTGTGGATCATCGGCGGCGCGGCGGTGTACGAGGCCGCGCTGCCGCTCGCGGACAAGATCGTGGTCACCGAGATCCAGGAGTCGTTCGACGGCGACACGTACGCGCCCGAGGTGGACCGTGAGCCGGACGTCACCGGCGCGTGGCAGGAGTCGTCCACCGGACTGCACTACCGGCTGCTCACCTGGGGTTGAGCGCAGGCGACCGGTGCCGTCAGTGACGGACATCACTACAGTTGCCGGTCATGAGTTCCCCGGTGTGACCACGAGGTCGCCCGCGGTTCACCCGCTCCTGGGGATCGACAGCAGCTCACGGCCGCGCTCACGGGTCAGCACCGCGGCGAGCACCGGGTCGGCGAGCAGCGTGACCGGGGCGATGTGATCGGCGGTCCGGGGACGCCAGTGCGCCATCGCCGCACGCACCGACTCCCACAGCGAGTCCGGGTCGTCGGCGTACTCGGCCAGCGCACGTTTGATCATCGCGTCGAACTCGGGATTGCCGAAGTTCACCGGTGTCTGCTCGTGGCGGATCCGGCCTGCGTCGACGGCCTGCCGGATCTCCTGCCGTCCGACGACGAGCAGCGACTGCAGAGCGGAACCGCGGTAGGGCGGAGTCGCGTCGTGCTGCACCAACAGCCACGGCAGGAGTTCGTCGGTGAACACCGGGTCGGTCAGGAATCCGTCGAGCACGAACTCCGGGTGCAGCAGCCGGCTGAGCAGCATCCCGGCTTGGTAATCCATACCGAGCAACAGTTCGAGCTGCACCCGCAGGACCGTGGCGCGGGTCCTGCCGAACTCCTCGGCCTGCGCGAGCACCGCGGCGGCACCGTCGACGTCACCGGCGAGCGCGTCGAGGCGTGCCTGTTCGACTTCGCCGTCCCACGAGTCGCGGGTTTCGCCTTCGGGCTGGAGCATCTGGTGGAACTCGGCGTACAGGTCCTCCATCAGCGCGGTGAACGACGCGAATCGCTTGACCGGCTCGGCTTTCCACGTGAACAGGCTGTAGGCCGCCCACTCCCCCGCCTCGTCGACGTCGCCGGGGTCCAGGAACAGGATCCCGGCGTCCGCATCGAGCGAGATCAGCAACCCGCGACTGAACTTGTTGTCACTGCCCGCATCCGGGTCGTCGAGGTCCTCCCACCCCTCCCAGTGCGGCTCGATGTCACGCAACCACCCGAGATTCGTGGTGTCACGCATGCGCCACACGAACATCCCGGCATCGCGCCACCCGTCGGTCGTCAGCAGGAACTCCCGGTAGGACGGCGGCAGCCGCAGACCGAGCCTGTCCTCCGTCGCGGTCACCGCCGCAACCACGTACCCCAGTTCATGGCGGCCATTATGGCGGCACCGACGACATCCCGACCTGACAGGTCGCTCAGTCGAATTTCACCAACAAACCGGAAATGCCGCCACACCCGACCGGTATGAGAACGCAACCGGCGCACCTGTCACACCGATCGGTATCCGGCCGACAGTTTCATCAGCGGTTCACGGCCCGCTGACAGTCGAGTCCGGAAAGAGGCGATCACGATGACTGCCGTTTCGGCATATCAAGAGGGCGTCGAAGAAGTGCATTCCGCTGCCAAGCGACTCCTGGTGGCGGTGAACGCCGGGAACCGCGGCAACATCGACACGGCGGCTGCCGAACTGCTCGACGCGGCAACGACCTCGGCCAGACGGCGTTGGGCGGATTCGCGGAGATCCCGGCCGAAAAGTGAAGTCGTTGTTCACAACCGCGCTGACGGCGCTGCCGGCAGGGGTCTCGAGATGGGTCAAGCTGGCACTGGAGGCCATCAAACGAGGGGTGGAGAAGTTGCTCGCGCTCGTCCCGGACGGCCTCGAGCAGAAAATTCGCGACTGGGCGAAGGAATGGTGGGACGACCACTCCGTTTCCGTGGGTGACGCGTTGATGCGGCGCATGTCGTCCGCCCAGGCACTCCTCGCTGATGTCGCGGCTTTCCCGGCGAAGCTCGCGCAGGCCAACCCGTCGGCCGAGGTTCTCGACGAGGGCGCTCGCAACCTCCACAAGCTCGGCAAACACCACGCCAGGATCGTCAAGTTCGTCAACGCCATCATGAAGGTGCTGGCGAAGCTGGTCGCCTCGCTCGGCGGGCTGTTCAAGGCCGCGGCAGCCTGCATCCTCGCGGCGGGCGGGCTCGGGGTGACCATCGCGCTGGGCTACGGGATCTGGCTTGGCCGCGACTACCTGGACAGCGGGTCAACGCTGCAGTACATCCCCGGCGTCCGGCACGTGATGCAGACGGTGGCCGGTTGACGTCGGTCGGCCTTCACGTATCGACGTGTGTGCGGACTTCTCCGTCGCGCACGTCGGCGTGCACGGTCACCGGATCCGAACTCGTGCCACGGGCTCGCAGGACCGCGATCGCCACGGGTTCGGCCAGCGTCGTACGGATCGCACGCCGCAGCGCGCGTGTACCGTAGACCGGGTCGAACCCGCGAGCGAAGACCAGGTCGGCCACGGCGCCGGTCACCTCCAGCTCGATCTTGCGCCTGCTGAGACGGCGGGCCAGCAGGTCGATCTCCAGCTCGGTGACCGCGTGCGCGGTCGTGTGGTCCAGTTCGGTGAAAACCGCGGTCTCGTCGATCCGGTTGAGGAACTCCGGGTCGAAGAAGTCACGGATCGCCGCTTGGAGGACCGTCCGGTCCCCGCGGGCGGCCAGGCGGGCACCGGCACGCCCGCGTCGCCACCAGACGCGGCCGCGGCGGGCCAGCTGGGCCGACCCCAGGTTGGACGTCATGAACACCAGCGTGTTGCGGAACGAAAGCGTTTGCTGCCCTGAGGCCAGCCGCAGCGTGCCGGAGTCGAGCACCTGCAACAGTGCCCGCAACACCGTCGAGTGGGCCTTTTCCACCTCGTCGAACAGCACGATCCCCGGCCGGTACGCGTCACCCTCCACAGTGGTCCGGTCGAACAGGCTGTATGCCTCTTTGCTGCCCGCGTAACCCGGTGGGGCGCCGGAGAACGAGGCCGCGTAGTGCTCCTGCGCCAACGCGTTCATGTCGATCCGGCACAGGTCGTCCGGTCCGGCGCGCAGCTCGGCAGCCACGCGCCGGACCAGTTCCGTCTTGCCGACGCCGGTCGGGCCGACCAGCAGCAGGTTGGCCAGCGGCCGGTCGGGGTCGTTGGCGCCGACCGCGCTCAGCGACAGCGCCCGTACCACGGCGGCGACCGCCGTGTCCTGGCCGAGTACGCGGGAACCGAGCCGTGCGGCGAGGCTGTCGGGGTCGAAGTCGCGCCGCGGGGATTGCTTGTCGTTGTTGCGGCTCTGGTGCTGCTCGGCGAGGAACGGCATCGCTGGCTCAGGCCTCCATGGTCTTCTCGACCGGCAGGTTGCCGACTTCGCAACCGGCCACGCCGACCGTGTCACGGGTGATCGCTTCGACGGTCTCCCTTGCCTTCTGCGCGTCGGTGACCCACAGCTTGTAGAAGTCGAACGGGCAGTCGGCCACGCCGAGGTCGCCGTCACCGGCCGCGTGCACGCCGGAGTAGCCGCGGTGCAGGAGCTTGAACAGGTGGTTCTGCGACTGGTCGTAGCGCCGGGCGTCGCGGATCGCCGACAGGGACAACTGCGCGTACTGGATCCCGTACTCCTCCTCGCCGGTCTCACCGAGCGTGCGGCCGTCGAAACCGATGATCGAGGAGTGGCCGAAGTACGAGTAGACGCCGTCGAAACCGGCCGCGTTCGCCACGGCGACGTAGGTGTTGTTGGCCCACGCCATCGCTTTGGCCATCAGCACCTGCTGGTCCTTTGCCGGGTACATGTAGCCCTGGCAGCGCACGATCAGCTCGGCGCCCTTCATCGCGCAGTCGCGCCAGATCTCCGGGTAGTTGCCGTCGTCGCAGATGATCAGCGAGATCTTCATGCCCTTCGGGCCGTCGGTGACGTAGGTGCGGTCGCCCGGGTACCAGCCCTCGATCGGGCACCACGGCAGGATCTTGCGGTACTTCTGGACGATCTCGCCCTGGTCGTTGATGAGCACCAACGTGTTGTACGGCGGCTTGTTCGGGTGGTCCTCGTGTTGCTCACCCGTGATCGAGAAGACGCCCCAGGTACGGGCTTCGCGGCAGGCGGCGGCGAAGATGTCGGTCTCGTCGCCGGGGACGCTCGCGGCCGTCGCGTACATCTCCTCGGTGTCGTACATGATTCCCTGCGTCGAGTACTCCGGGAACACCACGAGGTCCATCCCCGGCAGGCCGGACTTCATCCCGACCAGCATCTCGGCGATCTTGCGGGCGTTGGCCAGCACTTCCTCCCGGTTGTGCAGGCGCGGCATCTTGTAGTTGACGACCGCGACGCCGACGGTGTCGGGGCTGGCGGAAATGTCTCCGTGACGCATCAGTTCTCCTTGACCAGAACGGTGGGACGGTCGGTTGCGGGCGTGATGTCCCGCGCCAGCCACGCGGCCGCGGCGACGAGCAGCGCGGCGACGACGGCGGCGATCACGGCGGGGGCCGCGCCGGACGGGTAGGCGCCGGTCAGCGCGAGGAAGGCGGGCAGGGTGCAGGTCGGCTGGCTGAGCAGCACGGTCGTCCAGCCGGTGAACCGGGTCAGGCCGGTGCGGCGCAGCCCGAGGACGAGGAAGAAGAGTGTCCACAGCAGACCCCACGCGAGCCAGATGACGCCGGAGGTCGGGTCGTCGAAGCGCCAGAAGGAGATCCCGGCGTAGACGACCGTGGTGACGGCGACGAACAGGCTGAACCAGCCGAGGCCCTCGGGTTCGAGGCCGGCGAGGTTGTTGATGCCGACGTAGAGGTACGTGAAGCCGAACAGGTACAGCCCGGACGCGGCGAGGATCGCGTCGCCGTTGCCGCCGGCCTGGATGATGAGCACGGTCGGCGTCACGCACAGCAGCGAGCCGACGAACAGGTTGAGCACAGCGGCCGACCGGGCAGGGATCCGATCGAGCAGCATGAGGCCGTTGATCAGGAGCACCGCGCCGACGTAGAGCTGTCCGACGTAGTTCACCGCCCCCTCCGATCGTTTCAGGCGGAATAGATTCACATGAAACTAAGTTGGCACGGCGAAGCCGTCAAGAGGTCACCGCCTTGACATCAACTATTTTCATCCGAGATATTTCCGCCTGGACCAACCACGACGGGCGGTGACACCGTGACGGACGACGGCGTGCACGAGATCGAGAACCTCACCCTGTCCTGCGGCAGGACGCTGAGGCGGGCCAGGATCGCCTACCGGACCCACGGGACGCTGAACGAGGACAGGACCAACGCGATCCTCTACCCGACCTGGTACTCGGGGCGGCACTGGGACAACGAGTGGCTGATCGGCGACGGGCGCGCGCTGGACCCGGCGAGGTGGTTCATCATCGTGCCGAACATGCTGGGCAACGGCCTGTCCAGCTCACCGTCCAACAGCCCAGCGCCCGACAACGGCCCGGCCTTCCCGCCGATCCGCGTGATCGACAACGTGCACGCCCAGCACAAGCTGGTCACCGAGCACTTCGGCATCACGACGCTGCCACTGGTGCTCGGCTGGTCGATGGGAGCGGGCCAGACCTACCAGTGGGCCGTGAGCCACCCGGAGATGGTGCAGCGGATCCTGCCGTTCTGCGGATCCCCGAGGACAGCGCCGCACAACCAGGTCTTCCTGGACTCACTGCGGGCGGCGCTGGAAGCCTCGGCGGGCTTCGACGGCGGCCGCTACACCACGCCACCGGAGCAAGGACTGCGCGCGTTCGCCCGCATCTACGCGGGCTGGGGCTTCTCCCAAGCCTTCTACTGGAACGAGTGCTGGCGGGAACTCGGCTACACGTCACTGGAAGACTTCGCCGTCGGCTTCTGGGAAGGCTTCTTCCTGGACGGCCGCGACCCGAACAACCTCCTGACCATGCTCGACACGTGGTGGCACGGCGATGTCGGGGCGACGCCCGGCTTCTCGTCCACAGAGGAGGCGCTGGCGTCGATCCGCGCCACGACGATCGTGATGCCGGCCGAGAAAGACCTCTACTTCCCGCCCGAGGATGAGGCGTGGACGGTGTCCCGGATGACGAATGGTGCCGAGTTGCGGGTCATACCCGGAGTTTGGGGCCATTTCGCCGGCGGTGGCGCACCCGGCCGGGATCCGCGGAACGCCGACACGACGTTCATCGACCGCGCCGTCGCCGACCTGCTGGACCGCCCGTCCGGCATCTGACGTCCTGTCCACGATGACTATCGGCGCAGGCGGTCGTTGAGGAGCCTGTCCCACGGGCGTTCTTTGTCTTTGGCGAACGGGGTTTCCGACGCCAGTCCGCGGGGGAAGAGCACGGCCGCCTCACCGGCGAAGCTGATCCCGATCGCGAGTTGGTACGGCCGGGCTTGCGGGTGCATGCCGAGCTTCACGGCCAGCAGGCCGTACCCGCCGGACACCACCACACCTGCCACGAACAGCAGGAGGCTCCACTTGGTGTACTTCTGCCAGAGCTCGCCGTCTTTCTCGTAGAGCCGCACTGTTGTCGCCCGTGCCGCACCGAAGCCGAACCCGATCACGCAGCCGCCGATCACCCAGGCGATGTCGGTGCCGGTCAGCCCGTCGAAGTTCACCACGCCCACCACGCCGATCGCGGTCAGCACGATCGGCGGCCCGAGCAGATCACGCCAGTTCAGCGGCTCACCGTTCACCCGCAGGACCAGGACGACGACACACCCGACGACCAGGAGCGCCAAAAGCCAGCCGTTCACTCCGAACCCCCTCGACCCCCGCTGCCGGACCGGGCCGTCGCGGGACACCACGACCTCCGGATCGGCGCTAATTTAGCACGGGCATGCTATATTAACAATCGTGCCCAAGATCGTGATTCCCGAAGCTCGCCGCAAGGCCGTCAGCTCAGCCGTCATCCAGCTGGTCACCAGGGAGGGCTTCGAGGGCGCGAGTCTGCGCAACGTCGCCGACGAGGCCGGGCTCGCCATCGGCTCCGTCCGGCACTACTTCGCCGACCACGAAGAGTTGATGATCTTCACCATGCGCGAGCTCGGCCAGCGGATCGGCGCCCGGGTGGCGACGCATGTCGGCAAGCTCATGTCCGACGCCCCTGACGTCGACCGCCGGACACTCGTCGAGGCCCTGTTCGCGGAGTTCCTCCCGCTCGACTCCACCCGGACGGAGGAGGCCGTGGCGTGGCTGGCTTTTGTCGTCGCCGCTCGTACTCGCCCGGCGTTGCGGCCCACCGCCGAAGAGCAGAACCAGCACATGCGCGCCCTCATCAGCCGGATCCTGCGTGAGGCCGTCGCGCGCGGCGGTCTGCCCGCGGAACTGGACATCGAGGTCGAGACGCTGCGGCTTTCCGCACTGCTGGACGGGTTGACGCTCCAGGCAGTCGTGTACCCGCGGTCGACCACACCCGAATCGCTGGTCGCGGCACTCAGGACAAGTGTGGCCGCGCTGGCCGGACGCGGCCAACGCGGCTGCACGAGTGACTAGTTGTCTAGCAGGCTCCTCCGTCCTGCCACACGCTCCACGAGGTGGGGGCGCCAGGCTCGGCACCCGTGGAGTACCAAATGGACTTCCACTGGTGCCCGTTGTGGCTCACCTCGTCGTTGGGCACGTATGGGGTTGCCGCGTCCCAGGCCGGGGCGCTGCATCCGCCACCGCCGCCGGGTTCGATCGTCCACGAGAACGTCGCAGAACCGCTACGCGCCGGAGACGCACTGTCCGTCGCAGTCACCGTCACCGACGACGTACCCTCGGCAGTCGGCGTACCGGAGATGAGACCACCGTCGCTGATGGACAAACCAGCAGGCAGACCCGTGGCAGTCCAGTGCAACGGCGCAGTACCGCCAGTCGCGCTCAGCTGGAGGTTGACCGCCGTGTTGACCTCGGTGGTCTGTGCACCGGGGTTGTCGACAGCCGGGCCGGTGCCGCCCTGAGGCCGGACGGTCCACGAGAACGTCGCAGAACCGCTACGCGCCGGAGACGCACTGTCCGTCGCAGTCACCGTCACCGACGACGTACCCTCGGCAGTCGGCGTACCGGAGATGAGACCACCGTCGCTGATGGACAGACCCGCGGGCAGACCCGTGGCAGTCCAGTGCAACGGCGCGGTGCCGCCGGTTGCGGCCAGCTGAAGGTTGACCGTCGTGTTCACGGTCGTGGTCTGCGCGCCGGGGTTGGTGACGGTCGGGCCGGTGTTGGTCGGCGTGCAGGTCGCCTCGCCGGACTGGGCCGGCACGCTCACGGCGTTCCACGCTGCCTTGATGGCGTCGAAGTTGGTGCAGACGCCCGGGGTCAGGTTCTTGGCAGCTTGCAGCGTCCACGTCCGGTAACGCAGGTAGGACGCGCCGCTGGTCTTCATCAACATGGCGTTGTAGAAGATCTTCGTGGCGGTCTCCATGCCGATGCCGGTCACGGTCGTGCTGTTGCAGGTCGGGCTGGCCGGGTGGCCGTTGCCCGGGTTGCTGCCCATGGCGGCCAGGTAGAACCAGTGGTTCCCGGGGCCCGCTGCCTTGTGCACCTCGGTGGTCGGGATCGAGCTCGAGTAGCAGTTCGGGTCGTTGTTGACCAGCGACGGGTTGTACATGTTGCGGATCGGGCCGCGGCCGACGAGGTTGATCGTCTCGCCGACGAGGAAGTCCGGCACGTCGTAGGGCGCGGGCTCGTTGGCGAACCACTCGGTGGCCGCGCCGAACACGTCGGCGACGAACTCCTGCGTGCCGCTGCCGGAGATGCCGCCGGGGGTGCGGTCGTCGATGCCGTGGCCGTGCTCGTGGGCGACGACGTCGAGCGAGGAGATCCACTGGTTCTGGCCGTTGCGGCCGATCTGGATCTGGGAGCCGTCGTAGAACGCGTTCTGCTGGTTGAGGCCGACGCGGACCGGCCAGCCGCCGCCGTTGCCGTCGAAGCTGTTGCGGCCGAGCCACTGCGACAGCATCTTGTTCTCCGTCTGCATGGCGAACATCGCGTCCGCGCAGCCGGTTTCCTTGCTGGTGGCGTTGCCGTTGCCCCAGGAGTCCGTGGTCTTGGAGAACGTGGTGTTGTTGGAGATGTCCTGGCACTGCTCGGTCGGGTGTGCCGGGTCGCGCAGCAGGAAGTTGTTGCCCGACTTGGTGGTGTCGATGCGCACCGGCTTCGGGCCGTTCCACGCCGTGTTGGCGTCGCCGTTCATGACGCGTTCCTGGCTGTGCAGGATCGCGCCGGTCAACGCGTCCACCACGACGGTCTGCCTGCTCGGGCCGTCCTTGTCGGCGCCGGCGACCGTGGTCTCCCACGCCAGCCTCGGTGCGCCGAGCGCGAACACGACCTGCCGGGTGCCCTCCACCCGGTCGAGGCGCGTCAGTTGCTTGCGGGCGGTCGACTCGGCGGCTTCCTTGCGCACCAACGGAGTCGTGTCGGGCAGGTCAATGGTCTGCTCCTGAGCCACCGACGTGTTGAGCACCTGTCCGGCGGCGTTGGTGACGACGACGAAATCACCACCGACCACCGGCAGCCCCTTGTGGGTGCGCTCGTACGGCACGTAGTTCAGTCCAGCGGTACCGGAAATCGCTTGCAGTTGCACGAATGTGTCGTGCGTGCTGGCGTGTAACGCCGCCGGTCGGCTGGCGACCAGGCTCGACGCCACGTTCACGGCTCTCGTCAGTGCGGTGGGCGCGGCGGGTTCCGCCGGCTGCGCCGCCACTGCCGACACGGCTCCGGCAACGAGCGTGACGCCGGCGACAGCCGCGAGCCCCGCTCGTCGAAAATGCCGAATTCTCCGAAATGACATTTTTGTGCCACCCTTCAGGCAGGGAAGTGGTGACCGAAGTAAAGGTCTAGACCTATGGGTCGTCAATGGCCATCCGGTAAAATATGGGTCATTGATATGCCCGCGAACGGCCTAATCCGGCTCCATGATCCGAGGTCGGCGCGCCGGTACCGACAAGGCGTCCCCGCAGTCCGTCACACAGGGGCGATAACCAGTGCGCGAGAACAACTCGACCGTAACAGACAAATTGCCGCAGGCCGCGCCCGCGACCCTGATCGACGGCGGGTTCGTTTGCGCCGCCGACGAACGCGACCGCCTCTACCCAAGGGGTCGGTGGTGCTGATCGGCGGGCGGATCCCGGCCGACACGGGCGGCACACCGGTCCGGTCGCGGCAGGCGGTGGCATCCGTGCCCTGTCAGCGATCTTCGACGCCATATCGATCCACCGCCTCGGGAAAGCGGGCCTGCTCAACGAACGGCTGCTCTCGGTGCGCACCGCGTTCGTCAGCGGCACCGAACGGGATCTGCTGCTCAAGTCCGGGTTCACACTGTCGCATTCGCCCGGGAAGTACGGCGCGACGGGCGAATCGGCGATCAGCGGCAGCACACTCGGCATGATCGAGGCAATGCGAATGGCGTGGCCCGGTCACAACGAGGTGTGGCCGGACGAAACGACAGGGCGGGCGAGTACCGCGCCGGCAATGGGAACACGCCTCGGTGCGAAGGCTGTGCTGGCACGACCAGATCGGCAGCCTGGAGAAAGGAAAACAGCACGACCTCGTCCTCGATCCCGCCAATGACCGGCGTTTCCTGCTGCGTTCCCGGCCACTGGACGGCGTGCTGTCGATGGGATCGTCGAATGACGTGGACACCGTCCTCGTCGCGGCCCGCGCGCTCGTGGAGAACGATCGTTCTCCTGGACGAGCTGGAGCTGCGAACGCGTTTCGTCGCCGCCGTCGAGTCGTTCACCGGGCGGATGCGCGGTGCCACGCCGTAAGGCCCCACATCAGGTGGCTCACGCCGAGCTCAGCGTTCTTCCATCGCGGTCATCAGTTCGTCGACCGCGGCCACCGGGTTCCCGGCTTGACGCTGCCTGCGCACACCCGTTCCACGACCGGTCACTTTGTCCACGAGGTCACGCACTGCCGAGTCGTCGAGCATGTCGACCAGTTCCTTCACCAGGCCCCAGCCGTCGGCCCGCTGCCCGGTCCGCACGTCGATTCCCGGGCCGTCCAGACCGTGACGTGCCGCCGACCATAAGGCCGCCGCGCCGCGTTGCCCGTCAACCGGGCGGGCTTCCCGACCGGCGGCCAGTTCCGCGAGGGCATACCGGACCAGGCCTCGTGTCAGCGCACATTGCAGCACTGCCTCGTCGGCGGTGGCCGCCGCGTCGGCGACCCGGACTTCGACCGTGGGATACCGCGGCGACGGGCGGGCGAGCCAGAAGCTCATGGTGTCGTCGGCGAGGACTCCCCAGTCCACAAGGGACTCCGTGGCCTCGTCGAACGCGGCGGCGGAGCCGAACCACGGCGTCAGCCCGCCGCCGGGCAGGCGGGACTGCTGGATCATCCGCCAGCTGGCGTACCCCGTGTCCTTGCCGGAGTCGTACGGGGAATTGGCCGACAACGCCAGCAGCACGGGCATCCACGGCGACAAGTGATTGATCACGGCGACCGCCGTGTCCCGATCGGGCACTCCGATGTGGACGTGGCAACCGGATACCTGGTAGTCCTGGAGGACCTTGGCGTACATCGTGGTGATCCGCTCGAACCGCGTACCGTCCGACACAGGCAGATCGGTGGGGCTGAGCGCAGCTGTCCCGCTGGACACCACCGCCAAACCCTCACCGCGGGCGGCTTCCGCCAGCAGCCGGCGGCCCGTCAGAAGGTGCTCGTGGAGCTCGGTCATCGACGTGCACACGCCGCTGGCGAACTCCACTTGGCTGCTGAGCAGCTCAGGGTGCAGCGCGGCGCCCCGGGGGAGAACGCCCGCCGCCGCGCGCTTCAGCACCGCGCCGGCCCGTGCCACCGTGTGCCGGGAAGCCCGGTCGACAACCAGGAACTCTTCTTCCACCCCGAATGTGTGCACCACACCCGGCGAATACCCGAACTCCTGTGCCCGAATCAGGACTTGAGCGGATCGTGCCCCCAGTTCATCAGGGAGTAACGCCAGCGACTGTCCTCCACGTCGCCGCTGGGGCGTTGGGCCAGGTGCCGGTGCACGTATCCCACGACCTTGCGCATGTGCGCGTAGTCGCCGTCGGTCAGGTCGTCACGGGACTTGCCCAGCAGTTTGACGATGTGACGGCCGGACGCGTGCCCGGTCGACTCACCGTCGGACTTGTCGCCGACGGACTTCGACTCGTCGCTTTTCAGCCACTCGTCCAGCTGTTTGGCGGTCATGTTGACCGCGCTGCCGAAGTCCTGCCGGATGTCCTGCTGCTCGTCGGACACGACGCTGCTCCCTTCCAGCTTCACACTCGCCAGTCGGAGTACCCAGGCGCCGGGTTCTCATGCGGTTGTCAGTGGTTCGGCGGACTCCCGGCCGCGAGCGTCAGGGCCAGCCGCACGGCGTCGGCACGGGAGTGCAGGTCTGCCTTGGCGAACAGGTTGTTGATGTGCGTTTTCACGGTCGCCTCGGTGATGTACAGCTGCCGGGCGATCTCGCTGTTGCGCAGCCCCTGGCCGATCAGGTCGAGGATTTCACGTTCCCGGGCGGTCAGCGGGACGGTGGTGTCCGGTTCGGGCGCGGGTGTGCGGCTGGCGAGCGTGAGCAGGCGGGACTGCACGGCCGGGTCCAGAACGGAATGCCCGGCGTGGGCGCTGCGCACGGCTTGGATGATCGTGGCGCGGTCGGCGTCCTTGGTGAGGTAGCCGCGGGCACCGGCGTGCAGCGCGGCGAGGATCGACTCGTCGTCCTCGAACGTGGTCAGCACCACCACTCGCAGGTCGGGATGGGTGGCGTGCAGCAGCTTGGTGGCTTCGACACCGCCCATGACCGGCATGTTCAGGTCCATCAGCACGACCTGCGGGGAGTGCTCGTCCACGGCGGCGACCGCGTCCTCGCCATCGGCGGCGGTGCCGACCACGGTGATGTCGGGGTCGAGATCCAGCATGACGGCGAGCGCGTCGCGTACCGCGGTCTGGTCGTCCACGACCAGCAGCCGGATCGGGGTCATCGCGGCAGCTCCAATCGGACCGTCCAGCCCTGGTCGGCGGGACCGGCATACAGGGTGCCACCCAGCAGACTCGCGCGCTCGCGCATGCCGACCAGGCCCATGCCGCTGCCCGCGTGGTCCGGTGTGGTCACGGCCCCGGCGGCGCCCGTGTCGGTGACCGTGAGGCGCACCAGTTGGTCGGAGTACTCCAGAAGCAGGTTCACCTCGGCTCCCGGGGCGTGCCGGTGGGCGTTGGTGACCGCTTCCTGCGCGGTGCGGATGACCGCCTGGGCGACTTCGACACGCACGTCGCCAGGCTCTCCCCGGACGGCGAATCCGGCCGCGTTGCCGTTCGCCAGGTTGGTGAGCGTCTGCGCCAACGGCAACGTGTCCTCCCGCAGGGCGTGGATCGCACGGCGGGTCTCGCCCATTCCGGACACCGCCATGGCCCGTGCGCGCCGCACCGCTTCGTTGGCCTCGTCGTCACGGCCTCCCCCGTGCAAGGCGTCGGCCATCTCCAGTTGCATCGCGATCCCGGACAGGGCGTGGCCGAGGACGTCGTGGATCTCCCTGGCGATCCGGCCGCGCTCCTCCAGCGCCGCCTCCCGTGCCTCGGACACGGCCGCGCGGCGCGCTTGCGTGGCGGCCAGTTCGGCCGCGGCCATCGCTTCGGCCCGGTTGCGACGGGCGATGCCGATGTACACCGGCAGACCGACGGTCAGCGGCAGCCACCAGGACGAGGTGCCGAGCACGTGCAGCAGGTCGGCAGCGGCCCAGGTCGCGATGACCGCGACGGCGGTCCCGGCGCCCGCGATGGTGAACGCCTGCCTGCGGCCCAGCCGCTCCCCCGCAGTGGCGGTCGCGACGACGACCAGCACCACCGCTGCCGTGTCCGTGGCCAGCGGGAACAGCAACGCGCTGCTCACGGCGAACACTGGGATCAGAATCCGCTCGGCGGGCTGGCGCCGTGGCAGGAGGCTGAGGGCCAGTCCGCAACCGATCGCCACCGCTGCCAGCCCCCACACCAGCCAGGCGAACGCGGCGGGCGGGTGGCCGGCGAGCTGGACCACGCTGACCACCGCGATGATCCCCAGGACGAACGGGCGGCGCAGCTTGTCGCGCTCCCTGTCGGTGTTCATGGCCGTGAATTGTTCCTCCACGTCTGCGCCTGCTGCTGCATCGCATCCAGCCTCGGCGACATCCGGTGCGGCTGGCCGTTGCGTCCCTTGGCCCACATGATCCGACCCTCGCTGCGTACGGCCTTGGACAGCACCACCAAGCCCTCCGCGAGCAGGCCCGCGCCCAGTGTGAACATCATCCCGTTGCCGCGGTCGGCGTTGGGGGCGACGGTGCCCAGCACGGCACCCGCGCCGAACTTGACCGCGATGTTGGCCGCCCACAGCACCAAGGTCATGACTGTGTATCGCAGGTGGACCACACCGTCCTTCTCGAACACCCGGGTGCTCGCCCCGCGAAGCAGGCCCAGCACAGCGCTGAGCACGGTGGTGGCGATCAGGAACCAGATGGAGGCCGGCGACTGGGCCACCTTCGTCAGATCGAGGAGCCCGGCTCCGAGGAGCACGGCGGGCAGCAGCAACAAGCGCTTGCCCTGGACCGGCTCACCGAGCAGGCGGCGGCCCAGCACGTAAGCGATGACAGCAATGATCAGGACGATCTCAACAGGACCGCTCATCGGCCCCACCTCCCACGCCAAGCAGGTCATTCGAACGTGATCAACGCTACGAACGCCACGCGCCGGAGTCGTGGGTCAGCCGCTGTATCCCGGGTGGAGATCCTGTCTCCACCTATCCCCGTGCGGCCTGTCCCCGTGCGGCGAGGTCCTGGATGACGGCCGCGGCGGCGCGACGGCCGGACACCAGCGCGCCTTGGATCGAACTCGTGTCACGGTGGTCGCCGCAGACATAACGCCCGTCAGCGATGCGCACCGGCTGCCGGAGCGGGTGTTGTGGTCCCATGACAGGCAAGGCCTGCGGAATCTCGTAGGTCCGCAGCAGGTCCCAGCCGCTCGTGTCCGTGCCGTACAAGGTGGACAGTCGTTCCCGTACGACGCCTTCGAGGTCCGGGTCGTCGCTGGGCTCGGGTATCGACGCGGCAACCAAAGCCCGTCCCGGCGGCGCGTGTCCCGGTGCGACATTGCTGATGACGGCTGTGTTCAGCAGAAGCTCGCCGTCGACCAGCAGGGTGCTGCCGGTGTCGGGCGGCGGCGCGGGCAGCCGGTAGTAGTACGTGACGACCGAGTGCCATTCCGGCGCGGTCACGCCGGGCAGCAGTTGAGCGGCGGCCGTGCCGTCGGTAGCGACGACAACAGCGCGGGCGTGGATGGCGTGACGCGTCCGCAGCCGCACACCGTGTTCGGTAACGGCGCTGACGTGCGTGTTGCAGCGGACCGTGCCGGGCCGGAGGAATGACGCGAGCAAGTGCGGCAGCGCGCCCATACCCGACGCGGGCAGCGCACCACCGCCGCGCAGGAACGACCGCCAGATCAGGTGGAACACACGCGACGACGTGCCGAGGTCGCGGTCCAGGAACACCCCTGCCAGGAAAGGGCGGAAAACGCTGTCGACGAGGC
This sequence comes from Kibdelosporangium phytohabitans, assembly GCF_001302585.1. Classification (GTDB taxonomy): domain Bacteria; phylum Actinomycetota; class Actinomycetes; order Mycobacteriales; family Pseudonocardiaceae; genus Kibdelosporangium; species Kibdelosporangium phytohabitans. Next base: position 8,637,781 of record NZ_CP012752.1, read on the forward strand.
CCGGCGACAGTCCCACCTCGGACAGTTCAGCCGCTGTGGTCCGCCGCGGTTTCGACCGGATCGCCTTCGCGGGCGCCGCGATGTCCCGTGCGGAGAAGGCAGCGAGGGACAACACGTCACGCGTGTGCTGCACCGCGAACCGCGCCACGTCCCCCAACGCGGATCGGCGCGGGACCAGCTCCGTACGACCGTCTGCTCCCGCGGCGACAACACCACGAGCAAACGGCTGCAACCGCAGTGAGGCAAGGCCAGGCAACGCCTTCACCGCCGGATACGACGGCAGGAGCACCTGGAAGCCCCGGTCGAGCCGGAATCCGTCGACCACGTCGGTGCGTACGCGCCCGCCCACCTCGTCGGCCGACTCGCAGACCACGACGTCCAGCCCGGCTTGCCGCAGACGCCACGCGGCGCTCAGACCGGCCAGTCCGGCACCGACCACCACGACATCCGTCCGCTCGACCACCTGCGGCTCCTATCACTGGGTGTGATTCCAGGTACCCCGCCGGGGGCACACCAAACCCGAAGGTGTGCCCCCGGCGTCCACAGTGGTGTGTCAGGTGCGGTACCGGAAGAGGATCCGGCCGCGTGTGAGGTCGTACGGGCTGAGCTCGACGAGCACCCGGTCGTACGGCAGGATCTTGATGTAGTTCTTGCGGATCTTGCCGCTGATGTGCGCGAGCACCTTGTGCCCGTTCTCCAGTTCCACCCTGAAAGTGGCGTTACGCAGGCACTCCAGGACAGTGCCCGTTATTTCGATGCCGCCTGATCCGCGTGGCACAGCACCCTCCTTCCGCCGGTCAGTTCGATGTTGCTGCTCATGAGCTGGGCGCCGAGCCCCTCGAACAGGGCGATGGCCGCCTCGTTGGACTCGTTGACCTCGGCCCAGGCCGACTCGATCCCGTTGCGGTGCAACGTACCCAGCACGTGGCCCAGCAACGCGCGCGCGATGCCGCGACGGCGTTGCCCGGTCCGGACGGCCACCAGGCCGATTCGCGGCTGCCTGGTCGCCATCGCGATCCGGAGCAGCCCCACGTATCGGCCGGCGTGTGCTGCCACCGCGTACTTCGACGGGTGCACCGCCTGGCGGGGAAGGATCTCGGCGGGCATCTCCCGCCATCCGACGGATGTCTCGACCTCGTCGCGGATCACGCGGTCCAGTTCGCGCAGGAGGCGTTCCTCGGCCGCGCCGACGCCCACTACCGTCACGTCCGGCGGCGCCTCGGGGAGCTTGGTGACCTCGGGGTCCGTGGGGACGAGGTACTCCCATTCGCGGCGCCGGATCGTGAACCCGGCCCGCTGCCACCGGGCAGTCAGCTCGCGGTCGGCTTCGTCGACCACGGTGTACAACGGTGCCCCCAGGTCCGCCAGCATGGCGTCGGCGAGCAGGTCGAAGACTGTGTCATGCCACGAGTCGATGCTGAGGAAAACCCGGCCGTCGGGCCGGTGCGTGGTGTCGCCGCGGCCGACGACCCGGCCGTCGTCCACAGCATGCCACTGGTTCTCCGCGACTCGCGTGACCAGTACGCCCGTTTCCGACGGGAAACGCGCAGAATCCATAGGATGTTGCCTTTCGGGAGTGCGCAGTCGGCGCTCCCGGCGACACCTACGTCAATCGCCAGGCCGTGACGAAGTGGGGAGCACCCACGTCCAATCAACGTTCATGGGTCTCACCTCCTCCAGTGGTGTCACGGCTTCGCGCACGTTACAACCAGGCCACCGGCCAGCCAACTCATTTTCCCGGCCTTCACCGGTGCCCGTGTCCTGGTCGGCACGAAGCGGCCCAGCTCCCCCGGTTACGGGCGCGAGCTGGGCCTCTTCGAAGATCCGCCTAACGGTCGAAGAAGGTGCTGATGTCGGCCGCGAGCAGGTCGGGCACCTCCATCGCCGGGAAGTGGCCGCCCGCGTCGAACTCCGACCAGTGCGCGATCTGCCCGGCCGGGTCGACCAGCGAGCGGATCGTGTCGTCACCGGCGAAAACGGCGTAGCCGACCGGGGCGCTGGGCCCCCACGCGGCCTGGTCGCCGTCACCCTGCTGGGCGGCCATCTGGCGGTAGACCTGCATTCCTTCGTAGACCGCGTGCGCCGAGGACAGTCCCGACTGGGTGAACCACGCGATCGTGACGTTGGTGAGCACCTGGTCGATGTCCACCTTGTCCTGGGGCAGCTTCGACGCCGGGAACGTCCACTCCTTGAACTTCTCCACGATCCACGCGAGCTGCGCGATCGGCGAGTCGGTCAGGCCGTAGCCGACCGTCTGCGGTCGCGTGGCCTGGATGTGCAGGTAGCCGATGCCGTCCTGCTGCGTCTGGTTGAAGTGCTCGGCCCGGCGGAGGTCCTCGCCGGTCAGGCCGTCGGTGTCGATGGGCGGGCCGAACGGCAGCGCCGGGGACGTTCCGCTGAGGTGCACGCCGATGACGTGCTCGGCGGCGACCACGGGCATCAACAGGGACACGCCCGATCCCGCGTCCGTGCCGTGCACGGCGTAACGCGAGTAGTCGAGCCGCCGCATCAACTCCGCCCACGCGCCTGCCACCCGGAACAGGTTGCCCCAGCCCGGCTCGTTGACCGGCGTGGAGAAGCCGTAGCCGGGCAGTGCCGGGGCGACCACGTCGAAACCGGCTTCGACCAGCGGCTGGATCACCTTGGTGAACTCGAACGGCGAGCTGGGCCAGCCGTGGGTCATCAGCAGCGGCACGGCGTCCGGCCGCTGCGACTTCACGTGCAGGAAGTGGATGTCCTGGCCGTCGATGGTGGTCACGAACTGCGGGATCTCGTTGAGCTGCGCCTCACGGGCCCGCCAGTCGAACTCGCCGGCCCAGTACTCGGCGAGCTGCTTGAGGTAGTCGACCGGCACGCCCCTGGACCAGTCGCCGCCCGCGGGGTGGTGCGGCCACCGGGCGCGGGCCACGCGGTCGATCAGGTCGTCGAGGTCGGCCTGCGGGATGGCGATGCTGAACGGGCGGATCTCTTGTGTCATGGCAGCTACGTTATGACCTATTGCGGCAAGGATCGTTCCGCGTTTGCTGCGATAATTTTTCACATGACAACGACGGCTGCTCGGCTCCTGCGTCTGCTCGGCTTGCTGCAACAACCGCGGGACTGGTCCGGGCCGCAGCTCGCCGAGCGGCTGGACGTCAGCTCCCGGACGGTCCGCAACGACGTGGAGCGGCTGCGTTCGCTCGGGTACCCGATCGCGGCGACGCCTGGTGTCGCGGGCGGGTACCGCCTCGGCGGGGGTGCCTCGATGCCGCCTCTGCTGCTCGACGACGACGAGGCCATCGCGGTCACGGTCGGCCTGCGCACCGCGACCAGCGTCTCCGGGATCGAGGAGGCCGCGGAGCGCGCGTTGTCGAAACTGGACCGCATGCTGCCCACGCGGCTGCGCTACCGGGTCGGCGCGCTGCAGGAATCGACGGTCTCCATCCCCCACAAAGGACCTGTGCTGGACAGCGAGGTCCTCACGGCCATCGCCACGGCCATCCGCACCAAGGAAACACTGCGCTTCCACTACCAGACCCATGACGGCACACCCAGCAGCCGTTCCGCCGAGCCGCACCAACTCGCGCACACCCGCGGCCGTTGGTATCTGCTGGCGTGGGACACCGACCGCGCCGACTGGCGTACGTTCCGGGCGGACCGGATCACACCACGCACACCCAATGGCCCACGGTTCACCGCACGTCCGGTTCCCGGCGGTGACGTCGTGGACTACCTGAAGGGGAAGCTCGACACGGCGACGTGGCGATACCGCGCGAACGTCACCGTGTACGCCCCGGCCGAACACGTCGTCGCCCGCCTGCCGCCGAGCGTGGTCGTGGAACCGGTCGACGAACAGACGTGCCGCGTCAACGTCGGCTCCGACAACCCCCGCATGCTCGCGCTCTGGCTGGGCATGCTCGACGCCGACTTCGAGGTCACCGACTCGGTCGAACTGGCCGACGAGCTGAACGCACTCGCCGGGCGCTACCAGCGCGCGACCGCCGCGATCAGGGCGACCGAGTGATCAGCTCGATGTCCGATCCCCGCCAGCGCGGGCGGGCCCCGGCTGCCCACACTGGCGAACGTGAAGACGCAGTCCTTCGTGCACCAGCCCATCGAGCCCGGCATCCTCTACTTCGGTACGCCGGTCGTGCTCATCTCGAGCGAGAACCAGGACGGCACGCCGAACCTGGCGCCGATCTCGTCGGCGTTCTGGCTGGGCTGGCGCGCGATGCTCGGCATCTCCGCGAAGTCGCAGTCCACCCGCAACCTGCTGCGCACCGGCGAAGGCGTGCTCAACCTGCCGTCGGACACGATGGCGCCGGCGGTGGACCGGCTCGCGATGACCACCGGGTCGGACCCGGTGCCGCCGGGCAAGCTGCGGCGCGGCTACTTCCACGTCGCCGACAAGTTCGGCCGCGCCGGGCTCACCCCAGTCCCGTCTGAGACGGTGGCGCCGCCGCGCGTGGCCGAATGTCCCGTGGCGATGGAGGTCGTGGTCGAGGCGGTGCACCCGGTCGCCGAGGCGGACGAACAGCTGCGCGGCGGGATCGTCGCGGTGGAGGTCCGTGTGCAACGGGTGTTCGTGCACGAGGAACTGCGGCTGGCAGGCACCGACGACCACATCGACCCGGACGCCTGGCGCCCGCTGATCATGAGCTTCCAGAAGTTCTACGGCCTCGGCCCGCAGGTGCACCCGTCGACGCTGTCCCGGATCCCCGAGCGCCTCTACCGCGGCCCGGACATCGACCGTGCCCGCGCGGTCCCGGTGAAGGCGGTTACGCCTGGCCGGTGAAGTGCGCGTACGTCCCGGTCAGGGTGAGCATGCGTTCCAGACGGGCGGGACGGTTGTCCAGGTGCAGCTGGGCGTTGGCTTGCTGGGCGCGGCGTTTGACCATCAGCAGGACCGACAGGCCCATCGAGTCGACGGCGGCGACGTCCGCGCAGTCGATGAAGAGGTCACGGACCTCCGGCAGCCGCAGCAACTGCTCGGCGATCAGCGCGTCGAGGTCCTCGGCGTTCCCGAACGTGAGCTCGCCACCGACGTGGACCTTGAGCGTGTGCGGCTCGCTGGTGCTGATTGTCGCCGTGAACGCCGGTTTCATCGTCACGCCTCGTCCAGCGCGCGGCCGAGGTCGTCGCACGCTTCCTTGATGAACCGGCTCGCCCTGGTGAAGTCCTTGAGCTGCACGGCGAGCACGTCGAGCGTGGGCAGCAGGAACCGGCCGGACACGCCGCGGGCAGCCAGGATCTCCGAGGTCCACCGCAGGAACCCGGTGAACAGCTCCAGCGAGTCCGTGTAGAGCGCGGTGGCCAGGAAGTCCACGATGTGCGCGATGTCCTCGCCGGTGCGGTCCAGCTGCTGTGACGTGTACTCGCGCATCACGGGCAACCGCTCGGCGAGATCCGCCATGGTCTGCTTGACCAAGGACCGGGCCGTGCGGGCGACCATCGTGTACTCCTGGTCGGCCAGGTGCGGCAGGTCGTCGATGGGCTGGTGGGCCTCCGCGGTCAGCTGCGGCAGGCCATCGGCCAGCAGATCCGCCGCGCCACGGGCGTCCGGTGACCACGCGTTCGCACCGAGCAGCCGGGCGTACCGCCCGTCCACACCGAACGCCGCTCCGCCAGCCAGGACCGGCACACCCGCCGCCTGGCAAGCGGTGATCGTGGCGTGCGCGGTGGGCAGCCGGGTGGCGATCGAGCTGGACAACGCCACCGCGTCCGGCCCGGTCAGGTGCAGGTGGGAGATGAGGTGCTGGACCGGCACCTTCGCACCGAGGAAATCCACACGCCAGCCCCGCAACCGCAGCACTTCCGCGAGCAGGCGCGCGGGCAGCGCGTGCCATTCCCCGTCGATGCACGCCACGATGACGCGGCCGAGCCGTGGCTCGACCCGTGCGACCGGGTGGTGGGCCATCGCGGCGATCACCCGGTCGTTGATCGCGGTCGCGGCGTGTTCCTGCGCGACGCTGATCCGGTTCGCCGCCCACTCCAGCCCGACCTTGGCCTGGACCGGGGCGACCACGTCGAGCAGCACGTCCTCCGCGGGGATGCCGCCGTCCAGCGCGGCGAACACGATCCCGGCGGCGGCGTACTCGTCACCCGCGACCACCGCGGACCACAACGCGTCGACCCGGTCGGCTGATACAGCGTGTGTCATCGGTCTTCCCGGTGCCGTGGCGCGGTGATGGCGACAACGGCGATGTCGTCGTGGTGGTTGTCACCGATCCACTGCTCGGCAAGCATCTGCACGCGTTCGACGATCGCTTCGCTTGGGATACCGGCACATTCGGCCAGTACGTCCTTCAACCGCTGTTCCCCGAAGTAGGTGTCGCCCAGCGGGCCGCCGCGTGCCTCCGTGATCCCGTCCGTGTAGAGCACACAGGACTCCCCCGGCTCCAGGTGCACGACCGCCGTGCTCGCATGCACTGTCGGCAACACGCCGACAAGCGAGCCCTGCGTTTGTGCTTCCTCGACAGTGCCGTCCTTACGCACGATCAACGGCGGCAAATGGCCCGCGTTGGTCAACCGCAGGCGGACGTTGGCCCCGTCACGGACAGCCGAGGCGAACACGAGCGTGGCGAACCGCGTGTGGTGCGAACTGAGCAGGGCGCTGTTCAGCATGGTCAGGACACGCAGGTGGTTGGTCGCCAACGGCAGCAACGCGTGCAGCGTGTTGCGGATCTTGCCGGTCATCGCCGCCGCTTCGAGGCCCTTGCCGCACACGTCACCGAGCACGATGAACGTCTCACGACCGGCCTGACCGGCCGGGTGCAGGTCGTAGAAGTCGCCACCGACCCGCTCGGCCACCCCGGACGGCTGGTAGCCACCCGCGAACTCGATCCCGTCGACGTGCCGCAGCTGCGGCGGGATCAGGTCGCGCATCAGGATCTCGGTGATGTTCGCCTGCTCGGCGTACAGGCGGGCCGCCGCCATCGCGGCACCGGCACGTGCGGCGAACAGCCGCGCGAACACCTCCTCGTTCTCGGTGAACACCGCGCGGCTGGACGTGCGCAGCAACACCAGCGCACCCGCGGGGACACCCTGACCTGGCAACGGGACGACCGCGACCGACCCGACCGGGCCGAGCCCGTCCGGGATGATCCAGTCCGCGACACTCGCGGGGTCGATCCACCGCGACGGGACCGGCGGGAAACCCCGCAACGCGATGTCGAGGCCCGGCACGGTCGCCGGATCGGCGGCCAGCACCTCCCGCACCGCCTGCCCGCCGCGCGCACGCCACACCATCGTCAGTTTGTTGACCACCGGCGGGAGGATGACCACCGCCGCGTCAGCCAGGTACTCGGACGCGAGCTGGGCCGTGATCTCCATGCACCGGCCGAGGTTCATCGAGGACAGCAGCAACGTGGACGCGTGCGCGAGGAACGCGGTGCGCTCCCGTTCGACCTCCAGCAGCTGCTTGGTGCGCTGCTCCTCGGTCTCGTCGATCAGCCACCACGCCACGGCATCACCCAGCCGGGTGGCGTGCGCCTGGAACGCGCGTCCGGCGATCAGCCCCCGGACCGGCTGGCCGGAGCTCTCCCGATGCGCCCGCGCCAGCCACGACGGCACCGCGTCGGCCAGCGGGAGCCCCGGCCGGGCAGTGGGGAAGACCAGGTCAGCGGCGTCGTTGAGCTCGACCAGGGTGCCGTCGGAGCCCACGACGACGACCGGCGACGGCGCCGCCCGGATGACCGAGCCGTACTCGGCTTCGGCCAGTCGTACCGACTGCTCCTCGGATGTGCTCACCACAAAACCCCGCGTTCACCTTTCACCGTAGTCACTCCAGACGCTACCTCCATCCACAACGGCAGTGGTGATAGAGCCCCTCAACGCGCCGCTCGGGCCAGCTGCTCGTCATACGGTCTGCCCAGCTCACGCGCGATCTTGACGACCCGGTCGAGCAGCGCCCGTGCTTCGTCGTGTCGCCCGGCTACGCGGCACGTCCGGGCGTAGGCATGCAGGCAGTCGATCTCCAGCTGGACCTCGGCCAGCGGTTCCAGCAGCTCGAAAGCGCGCCGGTGCTGTCGCAGCGCCTGCTCGTGATCGCCCATTTCCCGCAGTGCGACGCCGAGGTAGTTGTGGCACCACGCTTCGTTGTGCCGCAGGTTGTTCTGCTCCGCCAGCCGCAAGGCCTCGTGCAGCGACCGCAGCGACTCCTCGGGCTCATCCGGCGCCAGTGCGAGGCCGAGCGTCACCAATCCCGTGATCCGGGCAGGTCCGGCCGCCACGGCGACAGACGCCCTGGCCAGCTCCACGGCTTCGCCGCGGCGGCCCAGCCGGAGCGTCACCCATCCGTCGAAGGCCAACGCCTGCGACTGCCCGCCGGAGTGCCCGGTCTTCTCGAACAGTTCGCGCGCACGCCGGAACTGCGTCCGTGCTGCCCCGAAGTCGCCGAGATCCCGGCGCACGAAACCGATCCGCAACGCCAGACCGGCCGCGAGGTCGTCGTTCCCGGCGTGCTCGGCCTGTTCGTACGCGGTGAGCGCCTCGGTGAGACGCCCGGCGGTCGCGTGGGCGAAGCCGAGGTCCGACAGCAGCGATGCCCGCTCGTGGCCCCGGCCGAGTCGTTGCGCGGCTGCCGCCGCCGCTTCGAGCATGCGCACCTGGTCGTCGGTGCCGCGGCGACGGAAGAACCAGACACGCATGGCCTGCGGCAGTCCGGCCACCACCTCGTCCACACCGAGCCGCACCGCCGCGTCGAAACCGGCGATCAGGTTGACGTACTCGAGGTCGAACCACGCCATGGCCTCCGCCGGGTCACCCGGCTCGGGCGCGCGGCGCTGCGGCGACGGCAGCACCCGATCGTGGGCGACCGCCCGCGTCAGGTAGTGGCTCACGACCCTGCGCACCGCGTCGTGCGCCGAGGGCTCCTCCTCAGCGGCCAGGTCCGCCGCGTACCGCCGGATCAGGTCGTGCACGCGGTACCGCCCTGGCGCGAGCTCCTGCACCAGGTGGGCGTCGACCAGTTCCTCGATCACCGCCTCGACCTCGCCGGGCCGAGTGCCGGCGAGCACGGCGGCCACCGCGGCGTCGAAATCGGCGCCCGGCAGCACACCCAGCAGCCGGAAGACGCGGCGCTGGTCCCCGTCGAGCTGCTGGAGCGACATGCCGAACGCGGAATCGAAGCGACCGGTGCCGGCCCGCAGCCGCTCAGCCAGGACCGCCACCGTCCAGCCCGGCCGGTGCCGGAGCCGGGCGCCCGCCATCCGCAGCGCCAACGGCAGCCCGCCGCATTGGGAAAGGACCTGGCTGACGGCTTCCTCACCCTCGATCTCAAGTCCGGCCGCCTTGGCGAACAGGTGCGCCGCGTCACCGTCGGGCAACGGCGCCAGCGACACCGGGGGCACGCCGTCCAAGCTGACCAGGCGCGAGCGGCTCGTGACGAGAACACCGGACTTCCCCGCGCCGGGCAGCAACGGCCGGACGTGTTCGGCGTCGACAGCGTTGTCCAGGACCACAAGCGCTCGACGACGGGACAGCTCCGAACGCCAGAGCGACGCGCGTTCGCCGGCACTGTTCGGCGGATGCTCGATGTCCAACGCGCCCAGCAACCGGCCCAGCGCGGTGTGCGGCTCCAACGGCTCGTGGCCCGGCGTGAAACCGTGCAGATCCAGGTAAAGCCCGCCGTCCGGATACCGCGGGGCGAGCCGGTGCGCCACGTGCACAGCGAGGCTGGTCTTGCCGACGCCCGGCATGCCGTCGATCGCGACCGCGCCCGTTGCCCGCAGCAGTTCCTCGACTTGGGCGTACTCCGCCGCACGGCCCGTGAAGTCGTTCAGGTCGGCAGGCAGATCGTTGCGACGAGGCGGCGGCGCAGCGCCGGCCTTGGCAGCCTCGGCCCAGATCGGGCGCAACGGCCGCGGGTCACGGCTCACAGCCCGGCACAACGCGACCACGGCCTCCCACGGCGGCACGAGCTGACCGTTGAGGTACCGGGACAGCGACGAACTGCTCAGGCTGGTCTGGTGGGCGAGGGCACGCAGGCTGAGGCCGCTCAGGTCCTTGATCCGTGCGAGCTGGTCGACCAGTCGCTCCTGGGGGCTCGACACGAGCGACACCGTACCTGTCCCGTCCCAGCGAAACGGATCACTCCAACGTTCCCGCTGGTCAGAGCCGTCTCAAGTGTCCCACGGTGTCCCACGGGCAGCGCGCGGGACAGCCCGCCGGTGATCGGATTGCCCCTGTCAGCGAGACCACGGACAAGGGAGCAACCAGATGTCGACCGAGCGGATGCCCAACCCGGCGATGCTGATCCCGGGGGCGATGGAAGCCCTGATGGACGTCAACAAAGCCATCGCGGCGACGGGCCTGGACGGCAAGCTGCTCGCCCTGACGCACCTGAGGGCCAGCCAGATCAACGGCTGCGGCCCCTGCGTGGCCGGAGGCGCGGGCCAGGCACGCCGAAACGGCGCGTCAGCCGAGCAGGTCGACACGGTGGCGGCGTGGCGCGAAACCCCCTGGTTCAACGACTCCGAACGCGCCGCGCTCGCGCTGACCGAAGCCGTGACCCGCCTGGCCGACAACGCGGACCCAGTCCCGGACCAGGTGTGGGACATGGCAGCCAAGCACTTCGACCACAAGGAACTGGCCGCGCTGCTGCTGAACATCGCGATCACCAACACCTTCAACCGCATCAACGCCCCGACCCGCCAGCAAGCAGGCAAGTGGTGACCACGGTCCCGCAACCCCACACCCCGAACCCCGAAAGGCGAACTCCCATGGCTACCACCAAGAACACGGCGACGAAGAAGTACGACGGCTTCACCGAGGAAGAGCGCGGCGCGATGAAGGAACGCGCGAAGGAACTGAAGGCGACCACCCGCCGCGGCACGAAAGCGGACACGGAGGGCGAGGTGCTCGCGAAGATCGCCGAGATGGCGGAATCCGACCGGGTGATCGCCGAGCGGCTGCACGCCGTGATCAAAGCCAACGCACCGGCCCTGACCGCGAAGCTGTGGTACGGGATGCCCGCGTACGCCCGGAACGGCAAGATCGTCTGCCACTTCCAGCCCGCGACGAAGTTCAAGACCCGCTACGCCCTGCTGGGCTTCGGCGACGAAGCCAACCTCGACGACGGCGCGATGTGGCCCGCGTGGTTCGCACTGGCCAAGATGACCCCCGCCGTCGAGAAGAAGATCGCCGCACTCGTACAGCAGGCAGTCAGCTGACCGGATTGTCCGGATTAAACCTGAACTCCCTCACCACCGTCAGACCCGGATTCCCAGCACCCGCCCGCGAACCAGCGGACGGGTGCTTTCCGCACGCATCCGCGTACAGCGGCTGATCGCTTCCCCGGCCAGCCCGAACCTGCCGGATTCCGCCCGAAACCGTTGGCTGTCAACGCCTCCCCCTCTTCGGCGGTACTACGGACGACGAACCTCCCATAGGCTTGAAGGCCGGACCGGGGCGGGAGTCGCGCGCTCAAGCGCCGCATCGCGATTGCGCCATGCACGCCACATGGCAGACACCTCGATTCAGCAGGAATGAGGTCGATACATGACACAAGGGCACAACCCGACCGTCCAGCAGCGTCGCCTGATTGCCGCGTTGCGGCGACATCGAGATGACGCGGGCATGACGCAAAAGGACGTAGCCGAGGCACTCGAGTGGTCACCCAGCAAGGTCATCCGCATCGAAACCGGTGCTGTCGGCGTGTCGAAGACGGATCTCGTCGCCCTGCTCCACCTCTACGGCATCGAGGACCAGGAACACATCGACCAACTCGTCGAGGTCGCCAAAGCCACCAGGCAGCTGGCGTGGTGGGACCAATACCGCCATCGGCACAACCAGAGGTTGATCACCTTCATCGGCTACGAGGACTCCGCCCGGTCGATTCGCGCCTTCGGGGCGTTGACGATCCCCGGTCTGCTTCAGACACGCGCGTACGCCACCGCGATGATCGCCTCGTTCGACACACCACCGGACGAGGCCGTTGCCGGCGTGGAGATCCGGATGCGGCGCCAGGAACTGTTCGACCGGCCGAACCCGCCGCAGTTGTCCTTCATCCTCGACGAAGCGGTGATTCGCAGGTGGGTGGGCGGGCCCGGCGTGATGCGGGAGCAGCTGACCAGGCTCAGCGAGCTCAACGAGCGCCCCCACATCACGATCCGGATCGCCCGCTTCGACATCGGCGGCTACATCGGCACGAAAGGCTCGTTCGGTGTTCTGGAAATCCCGTTGCCCGATCAGGGATTCGAGGAGTACGTCATCGTGCGGGAGTTCGCCCACGGCGACGAGTTGATCGTGAACGAGCCCGAACAGGCGAGCTCCTACTTGGAGACCTTCTTCGACCTCGAGGCAGTCGCCGAACCCGATTCCGAAACCGACACCATCCTCGGTGAGATCCTGGCAACGATCCCTGGGGGCGAGCAGGTGTAGGGCCGTGCGCGTGAAGGGGCGTTCAGCCCAGCGGAGCCATGAGGTGCGTCGCTATCTGCGCGGTGAACTGTCCCGAGTAGGTGCCGCGGTACGCCCCGCAATCGCCGTCCGACGTCCCCGGGTGTTTGACCCACAGCGACGCGTCCGCGCCGGCCGCGCCGCCCGTGTGGGGAAGTGCGCCCAGCTTCCGGCCAGCGGGATTGCACCACGTGCCTTCGCTGTCGGGACCGTTGCCGTCGCGGGAGATGTCCCACACGTACGGCAGGTCGATGCGGTGCTCCCGCATTCCCACCGCGAACGCTTCGACGGTTTCCCTCGTGTTGTAGTTCGACACGTTCACGGAGAACCCGCGAAGTCCTTGTGTGCCAATCTTTTTGATTCTTGGTGCGATGTCCTTCGGGTGGTTCCACCTGCCGTCGCCCGCGTCGAGGTAGATCCAGGCCTTCGGGGCGTACCGGTTCACCGCGTCGATCGCCCCGCGCAGCGCACGGACGCGTTCGTCGTTGAAACACGCCAGTGTCGCGTCCGGCTCCAGCACGACGACCGCGGGGCGGTTTCCGATCGACCGCCCGAACTCGCCTGCCCAGGCGATGTACGACGCCGTGTCCGGCAGCCCGCCGGGTGACTGCCCGCCGCAGTCCCTTTCGGGAATGGCGTACGCGACCAAGACCGGGAGTTCGTTGGCCGCTGCCGCCGCGGACACGTAGTCGGCGGTGTAGCCGTTCTCACCACCCGGCCCAACCCACCTGGCCTGCGGGACATTTCCGATCCTGGTTCGTATCCGTTCCGCGTCCTCATGACCCGGGTTCTCGGCCAGCCAACGCAATGCGGAGTTGTCCGATCCGTGGAACAGGCCGTCTGTCTCCAGGTACGGGTTGTAGGTCGCGCCTTGCGCGAGCGGGGCGCTTAACACGCTGTTCCCTGCTGTCAGAACAAAAGCAGCGGCGAGCAGGACGAGGTGACGTCGACTGTGACGGAGCATGGCGGGACGGTATCGCTTCCCGCGTCGCAACAACGGGCGAATCGATCACTTCGTCCGACCGGGTTTCTGGGAGCGCTAACCGTGAACACGCTGTCCACTGAGGATCGTCGAGTTCAAGCAGGTTGAACTACGTGCGGATGAACACTCGTGACTCGCCGAGTCGAATCGGCTGCACCCGCTTTCGCGCGAATTCCGGCCGTCCGGGCTACGGCGGATTGCGGTACACGCATGTACCAGGTGCGTGGGAAGTTGCCGGTCGAGTTTGTGCGAGGCGACAATGCGGTATGGGTACCGATCCAGCGGACCAGGCAGCGTCGCCGGTCGTGGCCGCGATGCTGTCGCGTGTCGACGAGGTCGCCGCGGCGATGGTCGCCCGTACCGTGCGGGAGATCCCGGCCTACCGGTTGCTGCCGGTCAGCGTGCTCGACAGCGATCTCGTGGCGAACACCCGCGCCCTGGTCGAGCTGTTCCTGACCGCAGTGGCCGAGCGCCGGGCGCCCACCGAGCAGGAACTGGCGCTCCCCATCGCGTGGGGCGCGGAACGCGCACGCGACGGCCTGCCTTTGGACGCGGTGCTCAAGGTGTATCCCATCGGCGCGCAGGAGGCCTGGCACGTCGCGCGGAGCGTCGCAGGCGCCGACGCCGCCGAACTGAACGTGCTCACCGAGCAGATCCTCGAGTTCCTCGCCGCGGTCATGCCCCAGGTCGCGCAGGCGTACCTGCGGGAACGGGAGGACATCGACTGGGAACAACGCGAGCACCGCCAGAACCTGGCCGGGAACCTGCTCGCCGGGCGGCCCGCGCACCGCGCCGCGCAACGCTCCGGCCGCACGCTCGCCGAACGCTACGACGTGGTGGCGTTCCACGTCGGCACGGACTCGGCAGCCATCAGCACCAGGGCCACGACGAACCTGTTCCGCGCGATCCAGGCCGAACTGGACGCCGAGCCGGAGGTTCTGGTGACGTTCGAGGGCGACGGCGGTGTCCTGCTCGTCCCCGCGTCCGCGCCGCCGGACCAGCAGTCACGTGCCCGTGTCGCGCGGTTGCTTGCCCGCATCGACAAGGCAGCGGGCCACCCGTGCGTGGCCGGGGCCGCCACCGCCGCCACGCACGCCGGGATTCCCGCCGCGCACGAAAACGCCACCGAAGTCCGCACGCTGGCGCAGCGGCTGGGCTGCCCGCCCGGCCCCTACTGGCTCGCCGACCTGGCCATCGAATACCAGCTGGCGCGACCGGGAGCGGCCCGGACGGCACTGGCCGAGGTGCTGAGCCCGTTGGCCGGTCACGAGCACCTGATCGGGGCTTTGCGGGCGTTCATCGCGACCGGGTACAGCCGGTCCGACGCAGCCGCGGCGCTCAACATCCACCGCAACACGCTCACCTACCGGCTGGACCGCGTCCGTGCCCTCACCGGGTACGACGCGACCCAGCCCGTGGACGCCCGCCGCCTGGCCGCCGCGCTCACCGCGCACGACATCATCAGCCAGGAATCCGGCTGACCGAAATGCGCGCTATGCGGTGTAGAAGGCGTCCAGTGTGGCGCGGTTGTTGTCCTCGACGACTTTGCGCCTGACTTTGAGGCTCGGTGTCAGTTCGCCGGATTCCACCGAGAACTCCCGGTCGAGCACGGCGAACTTCTTGATCGTCTCCCAGCGGTTCAGCTCGGCGTTCAAGATGTCGACGTACGATGTCACGAGCCGGACGACGCTCGCGTGGTCGCGATCGGGCTTTCCCCGCTGCCGCGCCCATCCGGCGACGGCGTCGGCGTCCAGCGTGACCAGCGCGGTGCAGTAGTTGCGCCCGTCGCCGTGCACGAAGAACTGACTCGCGTACGGGCAGATCGCGATGAACCGGCTCTCGATCGCCGACGGCGCGATGTACTTCCCGCCGGAGGTCTTGAACAGCTCCTTCTTGCGGCCGGTGATCCGGATCAGCCCGTCGGGGTCCCGTTCGCCGAGGTCACCGGTGTGCAGCCAGCCGTCGGCGTCCAGCGCGCCGGCGGTGTCCTTGTCGAGGTTGTGGTAGCCGGCCATCACGCCCGCTCCCCTGATCAGCACCTCGCCGTCTTCGGCGATCCGGACTTCGGTCCCGGGCAGCGGTGGCCCTACGGTACCGAAGCGGAAGTGGTCCGGGCGGTTGATGGTGGCCGCCGCGGTGGTCTCGGTGAGCCCGTAACCCTCCAGGATCAGCACGCCGGCCGCGTGGAACCACTCGGCGATGCCCGTGTTCAGCGCGGCGGAGCCGGAGACCAGGAACCGGATCCGGCCGCCGAAGCGTTTCCTGACCTTGGCCAGCACCAGCCGGTCGGCCACCCGGTGCCGCGCCGCCAGCAGCGGCCCGGGTGTGCCGCCGTCACGCCGTAAGCGGGACACGACCGTGCCGACGGCGAAGGCCCAGTCGAAGAGACGTTTCCGCAGGCCGCCCTGCTGTTCCATCGTGGTGACGATCCGGGCGTACGCCTTCTCGAAGATCCTCGGCGCCGCGGCCATCCAGGTCGGCCGGACGTCCGCGAGGTTGTCCACGATGTGCTCGACGCGGCCGTCGACGGCCGTGGGGAACCCGACCGCGAGCTGCAACGACAACAGCACCTTGCCGAAGGCGTGTGCCATCGGCAGCCACAGGAAGTGCAGGTCGTCGGCGCTGAGGAAGCCCTGGGACGCGACCGCCGACGCCTGGTACGCCCAACCGGAATGCCGCAGCCGGACGCCTTTCGGGACACCGGTTGTGCCGGACGTGTAGATGATCGTCGCCAGCCGGTCCGCGGCGATGGCACCGACCCGGTCATCGACGGCGCTGGGGTCGAGCTCCAGCAGGGCGTCGCCGCGGTGTTCCAGTTCGGCCAGACCGAGGACCCAGTCGTCGTCCGGGGCTGTCCCGTCGAGCAGCACGACGTTGCGTACCTGTGGGATCGAGTCGCGGTGCGCACGCAGTTTCGCCAGTTGCACGGCGTCTTCGGCGAAGACCACCTGGCTGTCGGAGTCGGCCAGGATGTACGCGACCCCGTCGCCGTTCGTGGTCGGGTAGACGGTCGTGGTCGCCGCACCCGCGCACATGATCGCGAGGTCGGCCGCGATCCACTCGTAGCGGGTGCCCGCCACGATCGCGACCCGCTGTTCGGGCCGGACACCCAACGCGATCAGGCCCGCCGCCAGCCTGCGCACGTGCCGTTCGGTCTCCGCCCAGGTCAGCGAGCACCAGCCGGTGCCGTCGCGGTAGCGGAAAGCCTCCCGGTGCGGTGTCCGGGCGGCCCGGTCGAGGAACATCCGGCCGACTGACGTCTCCAGGTTCATCGGGCGGCGCCTGCCGGGAACGCGAGGTCGACCAGCGCGGCGCTGACGGGCTCCGGCTGTCCGTTGTTCTGCTTCTCCGCCGCGGTCACCGCGTCGAAGTGCCGGTATCCGGCTGGGCGCAGCGCGTCGCGCGGGATCAGCCCGCCGAGGCCGACGTTCTGGTTCGGCCCGTCGCCCGCGATCACCGTCAGCAGCCGGGTGCCCGTTGGCGTGGACTGCCACTGGCCGCCGCGCAGCAGGAAGTCCAGGATGCCACCGGACCGGTACTTCAACTGCTCCAGTTCGGCGCCGCGGCCGACCCCGAGCGCGAACACGACGTCGGACAGGATCCGCGTGGGGAAGTACCACTCGACCATGTCGGCCGAACCGCCGCCCGCGAACATCTCGGCCATGTCGGTGGAACTCGTGACCTCCTTGTCCGGTGTGGTCACGGTCTGCCCGCCGGACGTGCGCAGGCCACCGGCCGGGATCTGGTCGTAGTCGAGCCAGTCGTAGAGGCGGTTGCGGTCGGCGGGGGCGTAGTTCTGACCGAACCCGATACCCACCTGCGGGATCCGCACCAGCGGGCCCAGGAACGGGATGCGGTCGAGGTCGTTGGGCGCGGGGAAGGTCTTGGCCTTGACCGGCCCGTCGAACGCGCCCATGCCGGTCTGCAACGGGGAAAGCCACTGCGCGTTGTTGTCCAGCAGGATGCCCAGCGCCGCACGGTTGGTCAGCCGGTACCCGCGTGGGTCGTACAGCGGGTTGACGAGGTCGATGTAGCGCGGCGACAGGAAAAGGCGCAACGGGAGGTCGATCGACGGCGTGCGCGGGGCGTCACGCAGCAACGTGCTTTCGGCTCGGGGCGCCCGTGCCGAGGCCTCGCCGGCGAGCCCGAGCAGCGGGCCTAGTTCGGGCGCGCTGAACACCGGGGTGTCGATGGCCGGCAGCAGCCCGTTGCGGAACGCGGTGTTCACCGTGGCACGCAGGATGTTGTTGCCGAACGCCGAAATCACGCTGTCCGGCAATGGCGCGGAACGCAGCCCGAGCGGATCGGTGAAGGCGATGCCCTCCAACGCGAACGCTCCGCCGCCACACAGGTTGTACCCGGCGTCGTCCTTGGTGCTGACGTTCTTGTCGAAGTCCCACGCGAGCATCGGACCGACCAGGTATCCGCCGAGGGAATGCCCGCCGCACAGCACTTTCCGTCGCTGCGCCGGGTCCGGTGCGGCGTGGGTGATCACCGCGCGCCAGTCGTCGAGGGTCAGCGCAAGGCCGTATTCGCCGAGGAATCCGAGCTCGCTGGGCTGATAGCGGCGGTAGGTCCGGCCGTCGATCGCCTTGCCGCGGTAGTAGTAGTCCAGTCCGGTCTGGATGGTTCCGGTGCGGCGGGCGGCAGCGTAACCGGTGTGGTCCTCCAGGCAGTTCGCACGCCGTTCCAGCGCGAGGTATTCGACGTGCTTCCCGCGCGCGGCGGCCTTGCGGATCACCTGCGGTGCCTGCGCGCGGTAGGTCGACGCGCCGGTGAGCGTGCCTGGCTGTCCGGTGTAGACGGCGTCGGCGTCCTTGGCCTGCGCAGGCCCGTCCTTGTGCCGGAACCGCAGGTAGGAGATCCAGTCGCACGCGGCCGGATGCGCCATCGTCGAGTACGGCGACGGGTAGTGCAGGCGCACAGTGCTGACGAGGACGTCGTTGCCTGCCAACGGGTCGTCGGTGACCGGGGTCTCCACCACCTGGTCGGGGCTGCCCAGGGGCACCGGGGACGGTTCGGCCGCGGTGGCGGCCACCGCTGACCCGGTGAGGGCGACGGCGCAGATGACGGCGATGGCGCGTGCAGTCACAGTGGCTCCAGGTGTCTCAGCCGGTCAACGGGTCGTGTTGGCGATGACGAAGTCGGCCACGTGCCGGCCGCTGGGGTCGAGCCTGCCGTCGTTCTGCACGGCGGCGGCGTTGATGACGTCGATGTGCGAGTAGCCGGGCACGGTGATCGTCTTCTTGGGCAGGAGGATCGCTGACACCGTCCGCACCGGGCTGTTGCCCGCCAGCACGGTCAGCGTCGGTTTGGTGGTGTTCCGCGCGGCGTTCTCGTAGCGGATGTTGGCCAGCTCCCCGTCACGGGCCCCACCGAACGCGAGGATGATGTCGGCCAGCAGCTTGAGGGGGAAGTTCTCCTCCCAGTAGCCGATCGGGCTGCCCTGCGCGAGTTGCCGCGCGAGGTCGCGGATGTCGCTGACTTCCTGGCCGGGCGAGGTGAACGGCACACCGGCGACGTCGTTGTAGTTGCGCCAGGTGTACAGAGCGGTCCGGCTCGCCGGCGCGACTCGTTTCTCCGGGCCCGCGACGACGCTGAGCAGCTCACCGATCACCGGGACCGTGCTGAGGCCACCGGGCAGCGGGAACGTCCGCGGCCGCAGCGGGCCGCCGGCGATGGCGCCGACGTTGACGTGCAGCAAGCCGATGTTGGCGGAGTTGTTGTCCACCAACGTGCCCAGCAGTGCCTCATTGGTGTGGCGGAAATCGCGGATTCCATTCGTGCCCGCGAGGAAGTCGAGGTAGCTCGGCGCGTGGACGACGTTCAGCAACGTCTCCAAAGCCGGGTCCTTCGGCACGGACCGCAACAGGTCGCTCTCCCGGCCGGGGGCGAGGTGCGCGGCCAGCCCGGCCATGCGCTGGAGGTGGAAGTACGCGGGCGGCGTCACCGGCAGGCCGTCGAGGGTGCGTGGCAGCGTCCCGTTGCGGAAACCGGCGCTGACCGCCTGGTGCGTCTTGCCCACGAGCAGGCCGGACACCAGCGCGAGCACCGGATCAGCCTTCAACGACAGGGGATCGCTGGGCAGGAAGGTGTCCTGGGCGATGAACCCGGCGCACTGGTTGTGGCCCGCGTCGGCGGTGGTGGCGGGGTTGCCGTCGAAGTCCCACGACGCGAACAGCCCGGTGACGAGCCCGCCCATGGAGATGCCGTCGCAGAACACCTTGGACTGGCGGATCCGCTGGTCCGGCAGTTCGTGCAGCATCAGGTCGTACTGGTCGCGCAGGGTGCGTTCGAGCCCCAGTTCGGCGGTGAACGGGTCGTCGCGCACGGCGGTGAACCCGGCGAACTTCCGGCCGTCGACCTCCTTGCCGCGGTAGTAGTAGTCCACCGCGACGCGGTAGTCGCCCGCCTTCTTGGCGGCGTCGAAGCCGGTGTCGTCGTTGAGGCAGTTCCCGCGGCGCGCCAGCGTCCAGTACTCGATCGCACGCCCAGCGCTCCGCGCGGCCCGCACAGTGTTGCGGGCGACGCTGTCGGAGTTGTACGCGTTGCCGAACGTCCCCTGCTGGGCGACCACGACGGAGTCAGCCTTCTGCGGGTCAGCGGGACCGTCCGCCGAGCGATACCGCATGTAGCCAATCGAGTCACAGGCAGCAGTGTGCGGCGGCGTGCCCGCGGGCATCGGGGCCAGCAGGCTCACATGACTGGCCTGGATGCCGTCGGTGGTCTCCAGGACAGTCTCGGCCCGGCGGAGTACCCCCGACTCCGCCGTGTTCGTGGCCTCGGCCACGGGCACAGCGGCGGCCAGCAGGCCGGTGACCATGAGAGCCGCGGCGGACACCGCGGTGATCCGGGACAGCTGTGACACCATTGTCGATCTCCGTCACTGTCGGTGATCAGCTTCCTTCGTGCCGATCGACGGTGTGGATCAGTCAGGTGCACAAGCATGTGCCAGGACCAGCCCGCTGTCTGCTGGCACAACGCGCAAACTATCGCCCCGCGAGTTTGTGCACGGTGCCAAACGCTTGGGTCCTCCGATTCGACGCGACGAACCCCGTGTGCCCGATCTACGTAGTTCTCGCCGACGCGACCGCACTCGTCACCGCGCGAGGCTGGTCCAGGAATCCACCAAACGGTTACGGGAGTGAAAAACCATGCTCAGTACTCGCAGGCGTGTTGCTCTGCTCGCGGTCCCGCTGGCCGTCGCCGGCGCACTCGCGACCACCGCGCCTGCTCAGGCCGCCACTGCCGGCCCGGCGTCGTTGACGTGCCAGGGCAAAGGCGTCGACACGACCGCCAAGGCGCGTTACCGCAGCGAAATCCTCATCCACGCGCCGCTGCGCACCATCTGGGATCTGCAGACCGACGTGGAGGAGTGGACGTCCTGGCAGAAACCCGCTGCTCCGATGACCATCAAGCGCCTGGACCACGGTCCGCTGCGCAAGCACTCGCGGTTCCGGGCCACCATCGCCGTGCCGTCCACTCCTCCTGCCACTGTGGTCATCAACTCCACCGTGCAGCAACTCCAGCACGGCAAGTGCGTCCGCTGGACCGGGCCCGCCGACGGCCCCGGTGGCTACCACATCGACGGTGTGCACGTCTGGAACTTCGTCAAGGTCCCCGGCGGCGTTCTCGTCCGCACCGAGGAAAGCCACAGCGGCCCCCATGCCGACCCCTCGTCCGACATGGGGCTCGAGGCCTGGTTGACGGACCTCAAGGCCGCCGCCGAGGCCGATCCCTGCGACTGACGAGCGCCGGGCGGCTGCCGGCCAAGCCGGCAACCGCCCGGAACCCCGGTGTCAGCAGGCTCCCTGGTCCTGCCAGACCGCCCACGATCCCGGCGCGCCCGGCTCCGCACCGGACGAGTACCAGGTGGACTTCCACTTGTGACTGTTGTGCGAGACCAGGTCATCCGGCACATAGGACGCCGTCGAGTTCCACGCCTGGACACCGTTGCAGCCGGTGCCACCACCGGTGACGGTCAACGCGTACGTCGCCGTCCTGCTCACTGAGCCACTGCCCGTCACGGTGATGGTGTACGAGCCCGCGGCCGTCGACGCATCCACTGTGACTGTTGCCGTGGACGATGAACCAGACTGCACAGTCGCCGGGTTGAACGAGACACTGACACCGCTCGGCGCACCCGAAGCGGACAACGTCACGTCCTGCGGTGAGCCGGACGTGGTCGCCGTGTTCACGGCGAACGTTCCCGTGGCACCAGCCGCGACCGTGCCCGAGGACGGGTTCAGCGACACCGAGAAATCGGGCACCGGGTTGTCAGTGGTGACCGTCAGGCCGTAGGTCGCCGTGCGCACCTTGGTTCCCGTGCCCGTCACCGTGATCTGCGACGTGCCGGGGGACGCCGACGAGCTGACCGTGACCGTCGCGGTGGAGGACGATCCCGACTGGACAGTGGCCGGGTTGAACGAGACACTGACACCGCTGGGCGCACCCGAAGCGGACAACGTCACGTTCTGCGCCGAACCGGACGTGGTGGCCGTGTTCACGGTGAACGTCCCGGTCGTGCCGACCTTGACCGAGCCGGACGCCGGGGACAGCGAGACCGAGAAGTCGTTCTGCGGTGTCTCGCTGACCGCCTGCTTCCAGATGGTGTACGCGACACCGTCCGCCGAGCGGTCCAGGGCGGTGGCGTTGATGTTGCTCGTCGTGTCGCACCGGCTGTGGTAGCACGGGTCGTAGGCGGCGTTGGCCGTGCCGCCCCATTTGCGTTGCTGGGCCGCGGACTTGCGGTAGGACGCGCCTGTGGCGTATCCGGACGACGGGATTCCCACCTGTTGGAAGGAGTAGTCGTCGGACCGGCCCGCGCCCTCGGTGTTCTCCTCCGGCTGCAGGTTCAGCGACGTCCAGTACTCGCGCAGCGGTGCCGCGGCGGCGGTGCCGATGTTGTTGATGAAGTAGCCGCCGTTGGTGGAGGCCACCATGTCGAAGTTGTAGTACGCCTTGATCGCCGACCGCTGGGCCCCGGACAGCTGGCCGACGTAGAACTCGGAGCCGTTGAGGCCCTGTTCCTCGTCGGTCCACCAGCCGAACCGGACGTGCTTGGTCATCGTCGGGTTGCTCGCGGCGAGCTGGAGTGCGTTCTCCAGCAGCGTGGCCGAGCCCGAACCGTTGTCGTTGATGCCGGGACCGGCCGACACGCTGTCCAGGTGGGCGCCGAACATGATGGTCTGGTTGGCGTCACCGCCGGGCCAGTCCGCGATCAGGTTGTTCGAGACGTAGGTGCAGGTCGTGCACCGTTGCTCGACGACCTGGTAGCCGACCGCCTGGAGCTTGCCCTTGATGTACGCGAGCGACTGGTTGTACCCGGCGCTACCCGCGCGCCGGTTGCCGCCGCCACTGCTGGCGAAGTTGCTGAACTGGGTCAGGTGGCTCTGCACCGCCGCAACGTCGATGTTCGGGGCCGCGAGCGTCGCCACCGCGGGCGGCTGCGCTTCGGCCGCCTGCGTGGGCCCCGCGGACGCGGTCACCCAGGCGAGGGCCGCCAAAGCGACCGCCGCACCCAGGGTTCTGTGCTTCATCCGATGCTCCTTGTAAGGCAGGGAAAGCTTGGCCGCCCCCGCCCCGCGGGAATGTGTGGCTCCACGTCCGGGGTGCGACCGAACTGTGCGAAGCGTCGCACCACGCGGGCCGCGAAAATTAGGGCTTCCGGTAGGTAGCGGAGACGGCCCCGTGCGGCAACACTTCAAGGTTGACCACTTTGGTCCATACCAATTGCCTGTTACGTCTTGTCCCCTCCGTGTGGGGGGTGCCGTGTTGCGGCCAAAGGGCCGAGTTCCGCACGGAACGAGCTTTCCCTCGCCGGGGGCTGACCTCCGGGCAGGAGCTTGTGTTTGGTTTTCTTCCTTTCCTGTGCTCTGGATCTTGTGGTCTTCAGTGGCGTGGGTGCTCCTGGCCGACGCCCTCGTCTGCGCTTGCGCGCTCGTCGCTGTCGGTTGGCTGTCGCTCAGCCCGCACGGGTTGGCGTGCGGGCCAGCGGGTGTTCGCGGCCTGCCCGGCCCCCGGCCTGGTCTGTCGTGTACATGGCAGCGTGGCTGCCTTGACCAGTGACCTCTTCTGTTGCCCGGCTCAGCCTCCGTGTGGGCCTGGGGCTGCGCTTCCGGTGTACTCGCTCAGGTCGCTGACCAGTTTCGTGAGTTCCGGGTCGCTGTCGTACCTTCGCTTGTGCAGGGCTGCGATTTTCTTCCCCATCTCCGGGTCTGGGTCGTCTGTTATGTCGAAGGACACGAACTTGTCCACCAGTGGCAGGCCTACTCTGTCGGTGTTTCGGTGGGCCGGGTGGATCAGGTACTCCCAGTAGCCTTCGAGGTCCTCGATCACGAAGGTCGCGCCCCATTCGTACTCGCCGCCGTAGTCGCGGCCGACGACGAACGACTTCACCGACGGGATGGCCCGGCCTTGGTTGCGCAGGCTTTCCAGGGCTTCCTCCATCGCCGCTGGGTCTGCTCCTGGCTTCATGGTGAAACGGTTTCCGTGGTAGATCATCGGTTTTCCTTTCGTTTCCGTGTTCCGGCCGCGGCGATCGCCGCTCCGGCCGCCATGGCGATTCCGGTCCAGGTGAAGGCGTCCGCCACCCCTGTCGCCGCGATCAGTGGCTGCACTGCCAGCGGGGACAGGAACTGGCCGAGGAAGACACCCGTCACCAGTCCGCTGAGGACTCTGCCGCGCCGGTCGGGTGGGGCGAGTTCGCTGAGCGACATGGTCAGGTTGGGTACCGCGAACCCGACGCCGAAGCCGCCGACGAGCAACCCTGCCGTCACCATCACGACGTTCCCCGCCGCGCCGACCAGCAGCCAGCCCACGCCCAGCAGTGCGACGCTTGTCGTGGTGATCGCTGTGGTGCTCAACCGCTTGCGCAACGCTGGGAACCCGAGCGCGCCAAGAGCGCTGGTCACTGTACTGCCCGCGATCACCACGCCGACGACGACAGGGCCTGCGCCGAAGCCGCCCAGCAGGAACGGCAACTGGGTTGGCGCCATGTAGAACGCCAGCGTCGCGACTAGAGCCACCGCGTACACGCCGAGCACAGGTCCGGTCGTTGTCCGGCCCTGGCTAGGTGCCGAGGCGTGCTTGTCGCGTGGGGCGTCCTGTACGGCCAGCACAGCGAACAACGCGACGACGGCTGACACGGCGTAGATCCAGAACGGCGCACGCCAGCTCACCGTCGCCAGCAGGCCTGCCAGTGGCAGGAAAACGACGCCGCCGAGGCTGGCGAAGGCCTGCTGCAAGCCGAGGAACGCCGCCCGGCGGGGGCCGTCGAACCAGTCGGTGATCGTCGCGCTGACGGCCGTCATCACCCCGCCGACGGCTATCCCGAGCAGCGCCCTGGTGACCAGCAGCAGGTAGAGGTCACCGACGAAGTATCCGGCCGTGCCGCAGATGGCATACAACACGAGGCTGAACACCAGCAGCGGCCGACGGCCCACGCGGTCGGCGACCACACCCGAAACCGGGGCGCTGACCGCGATCATGAGTGAGGTGACGGTCAGCGCCAGCCGGACCATGAGCTCCGCGCCGGGACCGGCGAACACCTTCCCCATCTCCGGGAGACTGGGTGCGATGATCGCCGCCGCCATGATTGTCAGCGCAGCCGCGGCGAGCACTGTGCCACGAGCGATGAGGCTCGGTGTGGTGGCAGCGGGTCGAGTTGTCATGGGAACACAGTCGCGCGACCGCGGTCTCATTCGCGTCGGTGACGTTCACCTATACCCACCTACTGACTGCCTACTTGTCGGCAGACGCCACGATCGGCTGGGCCTGCCCCGGGCGCGGTGGCGCGTCAGCGGACCACCCGCAGGCGCTTGAGGTCCTCCCCTACCGTCACCCGTCCGCGGTACCTGCCCTTGCGCGCGCCCAAGGCGGCACGCTGCTGCCATTGCTGCTGTGACTGGAAGTCCCCGATGTGACTGAGCACAAGTGAGCCCACATCGGATTCCCGGGCCACCACCCCCAGGTCGAGGACGTCCGTGTGTGTCTCCCGCATGTGCTCGACGAACTCCTCGGGCGCCCCGTGCTCGTGCCACCACTGCGGATCGCTTGCCTCGTGCACGAGAACGCTTGCGCCGGAGGCGAGTGTGGGGATGTTCGGCGTGAGTGCGGTGTCCCCCGAGAAGACCACGCTGCCGTGTTCGGTCTCGAACCGGTACGCCAGGCTGGGGAAGACGGCACCGTGGGACACCAGGATCGCTGTCACCTCGACGTCGTCGTTGCGCATCACGGGAAACGGCTTCATCACCGGCGCTGTGTCGCCGATCGGCGAGGCGCCGACGTCCGGCAGCTTGATCTCGTGCACCCGCAGGGCGCTGACCGGGTCGTGTCCGATGTGCTCGGCGATGAAGGTGTTGCTGGAGTACGCGAACGCCTCGTTCGACAGCCTGGTCAGGTCGGCGAGGCCGGGCGTCGGGTGGTGGGGTGCGACCCATTTCGCGCCCTGGACGTCCGGGAGCGCGCCCGCGCTGGGCGGGCCGTACACGTCGACGGTCGGCACGCTGCCGGTTCCCGGCATGACTGTGGGCGCCAGGAACGTGGCGATGGTGAAGTAGTCGGCGATGTGGTCGGCGTGGAGGTGGGTGATGAAGGCGGCCTTGAGCCGTGCCGGATCCAGGCCCGCGCGCACGTACTGGGACAGGGCGCCCCGGCCGCAGTCGACGAGGTAGACGTTGCCTCGAACGACGAGGGCGCTCGCGATCCCGTACCGGCCGCTCGTGAGGGCGGGACCGGCAGCGGTTCCGAGCAGGACGAGTTCGGACCCGGTGGTGGTCGCGCCCGTTGCCGCGGCGGTGCCGGGCGACAGCGCGCCGACAGTGGCGACGCCTGCCGCCCAGGCACCGGAACGCAGGACGGCCCGCCGGGACATCTGGGTTTTCGCTTCGCGGTTCATGGTTTTCTCCCTCCTGGGGAAAACCGTCCCACGAAGGCGAACGCGTTCGCGTAGGCGATGACTACCTATCCTCGGTTCCTCCGGCGTCAGCACGATCCGGCGCGGGACAGAGCCGATGACCGGGGCGCTCACGGTCCAGGCCCTCGAAGAGCCGTGGCGTGTCACCGTGCCGGTCCGGTACGCCCGCACGCGCAGGCCGAGGTTCTCGCGGCCGAGCAGGTGGTCCCAGAAACCCACGTCCTGCCGATCGACGTCGTGGTCGGCACGTTGCGGTACAGCACGAGTCGCCCGTCAGGCAGGTACCAGAGTTCGTGGTCGCCCGCGGGCGAACGCAGTTTCTCCAGCGGGTGCAGCACCTCGCCGGGACGCAACTGCGTGAGCAAGGCCCGGTGTGGATCCGTGTCGCAGGCGTGGCCCAGTCTGGTGTGGTCGATCGCGCTGGTACTGCCAAGCCGCCCACAACCGGTCGATGTCGCAGTGGTGCAGGAGGAACCCGGGTCGTTCGGCGAGGACATCGGCAGCATCGAACCGCCGATCCAGACGTGCACCCGGTTGTGCAGGCCGACATCTCGACGCGACCAGCCTTCCAGGCGGTGCGGAACCCGTTGGCGCTGACGTCGTCGGTTGTGGGCAACGACGGGGTGAACTTGCCGAACTCGCGTTTGAGCATGCCGCCGGCCTCTCCGGATGAGGCGAGGCATGTCCAGCTCGAACCGGCGGAGGAACTCCCTGCGCCACGACAGGAAAGCCGGTCCTCGGTGCGCGAACGGCTCCGCCTCCAGGTGTTCGCGGACATAACCGAGCGAGCAGGGCGCAGCCGCTCCACCGGCCGGACGCCACCGGCAGATGGCACTTGTCACGAGATGGACCGGAGCCGCCCGATGGACCGGTGGCCGGCCACGTCGGCTGTCTGCTCGTCCGCCGGGAGGAAGACGACGATCTGCTGGGCGTCCGCGGTGAGTTCGAGCGTCTCACGCCGCAACCGGAGCTCGTGCCCAGCCGGGTGGTTGAGCCGCAGGATCCCACGCCTGGGCACCGCGTGGTTCTTCAGGCGACGCGTGAAGTCGTCGCCCGCGACGGGGCTGATGTCGGCGGCGAGCCATTCGAGGTTCTCGACCGACGGCGCGAGCCACAGGTCGAAGGCTTGCTCGTCCGCGATGTCGTCCCAGTCGGCGAACAACGCGCGGGCCCTGGGATCGGTGAAGACGTAGCGGGTGACGTTCGGCGGGTCGCCGTCGAGCAGGCCGGTCGCACCGGTGACGGTCTCGTAACCGCTGGTGCGGGCGAGGACGTCACCGAGCCGGTTGGTCACGATCGCGATGCCTGGTTCGAGCAGGGTCAGCATCTCGAGCACGGCCGGACGCACGTGCCGAGGCGGCGGCGCGGGCCGGAAGTCCGTGGCGCACCTGTCCCCCGTGATCTTCGCGAGGTAGCGCAGGTGGGTGCGTTCCGAGGGCGCGAGGCTGAGCGCGTCGGCGAGGGCGTTCATCACTTCCGTCGACGGATTGCGGTCACGGCCTTGCTCGATGCGAGCGAGGTAGTCGGCGCTGATCCCGGCGCGGACGGCGAGATCCAGCCGCCGCAGGCCGGGTGACCGGCGGCGGCCGTGGTCCGGCAGGCCCAGGGAGCCGGGCTGGATGCTGTCGCGCTTGACCCGGATGAAATCCCCCAGCGGCGTCCCCATGACGCCAGCGTACGACGCATGCCGCCACGTAGCGTCGCCCTGCGAGGGCGAGGCTGAGCACGGCCTGGTTGCCGCTGCGGTCCGACTCGACGATGACGGCATGCAGAACAAACGGGCGCTGATGGTGTGGGGGCTGCTGGTCGTCGCGGCGAACCTGCGGCCGAGCCTGACCGGGGTCGGGCCGTTGCTGGATCGCGTACAGGCCGACCTGGGGCTGTCCCCGGCCGTCGCGGGCTTGGTGAACACGCTGCCGCTGCTGGCGTTCGCGGTGATATCGCCGGTTGTGCCGCGGATGGCCCCGCGGCGGGGGCCTGAGCGGCTCCTGGCCAGCGCGCTCGTGGTGCTGACGCTCGGCATCGCGATCCGGTGGGTGCCGTCGACCGTCAGCCTGTTCGCGGGGACAGTGCTGATCGGCGCCGGGATCGCGGTGGGCAACGTGCTGCTGCCGAGCCTGATCAAGCGCGACTTCCCGACCAAGGTGGGCTTGCTGACCAGTGCGTACGCCACGGTGATGGGAGGTGTCGCGGCGGTGGCGTCCGGTGTGGCGGTGCCGATCAGCGAGGTCGCCCCTGGCGGGTGGTACACGGCGTTGGGTTGCTGGATCGCGCTCGCGCTGGCGGCCATTGTGCTGTGGCTGCCGCAGGTGCGGACGCCCCGACCAGCAGCGCGGGCGGTCAGCGGCCACCGGTTGCCGTGGGGCTCGGGGTTGGCGTGGGCGGTCACCGCGTTCATGGGATTGCAGTCGCTGGGTTTCTACGTCGTCGTGACCTGGCTGCCTCAGGTGGTCCAGGACAGCGGGATCGGCGCCGCCGAGGCGGGCTGGCTGTTGTTCGTGTTCCAGGTGGTGGCGGTGGTGACCAGTCTGGCGGCGCCCGCGATGCTGCGCTGGGCACGTGACCAGCGCGCACTGGCCACCGTGAACTCGTTGATCATGCTCGCCGGGTACGCGGGGCTCCTGCTCGCACCGCAGTGGGCTCTGTTGTGGACTGTCGTACTCGGACTGGGCGGCGGCGCGTGTTTGGTGCTGGCGCTGGCATTCCTCAGCCTGCGAGCCCAGGACGCGGCTGCGGCGGGGGCGTTGTCCGCGATGGCGCAGTCCGTCGGCTACCTGCTGGCGGCCGTGGGGCCGGCGGTCTTCGGCCTGCTGCACACCGTCAGCTCCGGCTGGAGCACGCCACTGGCCCTGATGTGTGCCGCCGCGGCCGGCCAAACGCTCGTCGCGGTGGTGGCCGGGCGGGGCACAGTCCCGGCCCTCAGGCGAGGCTGACGTCCTGGGCCGCGCGGTGCAGTTCCGTGATCGCGACGGCCACCGCGGGGTGCCGTGCGCTGCTGGCACGGGTGCACGTCAGCAGCTTGCGGCTGGGTTTCGGGTTGCCCCGCAACGGGACGCGGGTGACCGGCAGGTGCGGCGGCAGGTGCGCGAGCCGGGGCACCAGGCACACGCCGAGCCCGTGCGCGACCATGTTGGCGATCGCGTTCCACTCCAGGACCTGGTGGACGACGTGCGGCGTGAACCCGGCCGTGCCGCACGCCGCGAGAATGTGCTCGCGGCAGGTGTTCGCGGTGACCGGGATGATCCACTCCAGGTCCGCGGTCTCGGCCAGCGCGATGCCCTTGCGCCGCGCGAAGTCGTGGGACGCGGGCAGCACGAGGTCGAACACGTCGTCCAGCAGCGGCCGTTGGTCGAATCGCGCGTCGCTCGCCGTCGGGTTGCCGGGGGTCGCCTCGACGACCACCAGGTCCGTCTCACCGTTGAACAGCAGGTCGAAGGCGTTGTGCTGTTCGTCCTCGCGGACCTGGATGTCCAGGCGCGGGTACTGCGCGCGCAAACGTGCGACAAGGGGCGCGAGCAGCATCGACACCGCTGACGGGAACGCGCACAGCCGCAGCAGGCCGGCCGGCTCGTCACGAACGGCGTGCAGGTCGATCTCGGCCTGCTCCCAGCGGGCCTCGATGGCGTCCGCGTGCACGAGCAGAGTACGCGCGGCCGGGGTCAGCCGCACACGCCTGCCGTGCGGTTCGAGCAGGTCAACGCCCAGTTCCCGGGCCAGCTGACGGATCTGCTGAGAGGCGGCCGACGTGGTGAAGTGCAGCGACTTGGCCGCGGCCGTGATCGTGCCGTGGTGCGCCACAGCGCGGAGCACGTGCAACCGGCGCAGGTCGATCATGTAGGTGATGCTTCACAATCCTGTTCGGATAGTCAACATAGACCTACACGCCCGAAGCGCGCATCCTGGCCCCGTGAACACCCGATGCCCGCATTGCGGCTGGCCCGACAGCGAACCGTGCTCCGTCCTGTCCCGGCACGTCACCCCCGAAGGGCAGACGGTGCGGACGCGGTGCGCGTGCGGTTCGCTCCAGGTCCGCCTGATCACCTCGGCAGGCGCGCACGTCGTCAGCCGGAGCCGCCCGGCCAGGACTTTCGCCGGATCGGGCTGACCGCGTATCAAGGACCGAAGGTGATTCCCTGCAACCGGAGGTCACGACGGTGAGACTCGCTTTGGCTGCGGCACTCGCGGCACTCGGCCTGACGGCGCTGACCGGCCCCGCACAGGCGGAATCCGACGGTGGCGTGCGCGTGATGCCGCTCGGCGACTCGATCACCGACGGGTTCAACGTGCCCGGCGGCTACCGGATCGGCCTGTGGCAGCGGTCGGCCGGCCGCTACACCGTGGACTTCGTCGGTTCTGGCGTGAACGGCCCGGCCGAGCTCGGCGACCACGACCACGAAGGCCACTCGGGCTGGCGGATCGACCAGCTCGACGCCAGCATCGTGCCGTGGATCCGGTCCGCGAACCCCAGGACGGTCCTGCTGCACATCGGCACGAACGACGTGAACCAGAACCACGACCTGGCCAACGCGCCCGCCCGGCTGAGCGGGCTGATCGACAAGATCCGCGCACACGCACCGCTGGCCGAGGTGTTCGTCGCCCAGATCACGCCGGAGAGCAACACGGTGCGGGAGGAACGCGTACGCGCCTACAACGCGGCGATTCCCGGTGTCGTGGCACAGAAAGGACCCCATACCCACCTGGTGGACATGCACACCGGGTTCACCACGGCCGACCTCGCGGACGGCGTGCACCCCAACGCGGCGGGCTACGACAAGATGGCGGCCCGCTGGCTCGCCGCGCTCGAATCCGTTCCCGGAAGCCTCAGTTCGGTGCTCGCCCCGCCGGTCGGCGCTGCGACCGTGCTGTCGAACCCGCAGTCCACGCGGTGCATGGACGTGGCCGGCGCCGGCACGGAACCCGGCAGCCAGGTGCTCATCTGGGACTGCCACGGCGGCACGAACCAGCGATGGGTCCGTACCGCGGCCGACGAACTGCGCGTCTACGGCGACCGATGTCTCGACGTCAACGGCAACGGGTCGGCGGACGGGACGAAGATCCAGATCTGGACGTGCAACGGCTCACTGGCGCAGCGTTTCACCTTCGCCGCCAACGGTTCCCTCGTCGGCGCCGGGTCAGGCAAATGCGTGGACGTGACGTCGAGTGGCACCGCGAACGGCACCCTCGTCCAGCTGTACCAGTGCAACAGCACCGGAGCGCAACGCTGGTCGGCACGCTGACCGTTCCCCCTTGAGGATGACGCAGCCGGAGCACGGATGTGGTTCTCGCCGACGACGTGGCGAATCAGCGTTCCCCATGCACCGCGGCCGGTCGGCAGCGAGGAGCTGGAATGCGCCAGCGAAGGCGACCACGGCATCTGCTCGAACGGCAACGCCGCCGTCCTCAAGATCGTCAACGCCTACCTGGTGGACGGCGTCGTGCCGCGTGACCAGAACGTTCCCGGCGTTCCGCTGCCGTAACCGTCAATCCGAGCCTGGCCCGTGGAAGTCCTGCTGCTGCGGGCCAGGCTGCTTGCGGCTGCGCCGCCAGCGAGCGGCACGGTGGTAGTAGTCGTTCGACGCGGGCAGATAGACCAGCACTGCACCTGCCACGAAAAGGACAGTGCCGACCACGACGTAGACCGCGACCTGTCCCGTCCGGGCGTCGCCCAGGTGCTCGATGGCGCCGGGCAGCCACACGATGGTCAGGAACACCAGCAGGACCGTCGACGTGACGCGGGCCCAGTTGAACCGGATCGCCAGCAGCGTCATGATCACGGCCAGCGAGGGAAGCGCAGTCTGCGAATCACCCGGGCCACCGAGGTTCGTGGCGGTCATGCCGAACAGGAAAGCCGCCACCGGCAACACGACCAACGCCCCGACCAGCACAGGAGGGCGATTCGGGCGCTGCAACGGCTCAGTCATGGACCTGAGTGTGCGGTCCGGCGGTGGGGACCGGTCCCCAGACGCGGTTGTCCCGTACACGGCTGTTGCTACAGACGCCCGTCTTGGGTGGAAGGCGTTGCTCATCGGTGTGCGGCAGTCCGCCGCGACACAGCCGCGCAACACTTGCCGCGTCGACTGCGATGGATCCGGGAACGGATTCCCGGACAGGAGACGATCGGCATGACGCGAGATGTGGACGTCGAGAACAGAGTCGATCTCCTCGTGGAGGAGTTCGACAGCTATGTCGACAGTTTTGACCGGGATCCGAACCTGGCTCTCGCGCAGCGGGCGACCCATGGCGTCACGCTGGAACTGCGGCGCTCGGCGGATTGCGTCCGTGACGCGATCGCGAATCCACAGTTCACGTCCGCGCTGCGCGAGACACTGTTGTCCTGGGGCCTTGGCAAGCGCAGGTCCAGGCTGGCGCCGATGCGGGACTTCGCCGCCGGGTTGCACGCGGCCACGCCGGCAATCGCCGCCCTGGAGCCACACCGGATCGACGACGTGGCGCTGCCCGCGGACATGGCGAGCAGGATCTGGCAGGTAGTGGAAACCTTGCAGGTCACCGACAACCAGGCGAAGATCGTCGCGGGCACCAAAACCCTCCACCACCTCCTGCCTGATCTTGTTCCGCCGATGGACCGCGCGTGGACGGGCCGGTTCTTCCGCGTGCGGGATCCCGCGTGGCAGGTTCGTCAGGGCCACGCGTTCCAGCGGCTGTACGACCATTTCGTGGACATCGCACGCCGGACGAACCCCGAACGGTACGTGACCGGTGTCGGGTGGCGAACCAGTTGCACCAAGATCATCGACAACGCGATCATCGCGTACTGCAAAGGCGAACGCCCCGGCAACCACACACGCGGGCGACGAATCTCATTCAGGGTACTGGGACTTCCACCTGCCAAGAGTGAGGCGCAGTCGTTGCTGGCTCCAGGCCATCCGCACGCCGCCAGGGTGCAGCGCCTGCTGGAGGCCGCACGTGCGGCCGTGGACGAGCAAGGGTTCACGCCGATCACGGCCGGGCGCGTCGGACTCGATCTGGTCGTACGACCCGCACCGGGCACGAGAACGTCAGACGCGACAAACTACCTTGGTGGCGTAGGTGATGTCCTCGAGGACAAAGCGGTCCGGGGCACACTCGGTCACCTGGGAACCTCCGCCACGGTGTGGCTTTATCGCAACGACTGCCAGATCAAGCAGATCTCGTATCATGAAGCCGTCAACCACCTGACTAGCTACACCGTGACGGTGCAAGCGCTGGACGAGCGTTCGTGACATTCACTGTCCAACGAACGCCTTTGGTGCGGTGCACCCGTGTGCGCGGTGATGCGGGGAGGAGTGCCTATTTGCTTGGCGGCACTCCTCCCCTGTGGTTACGCGACTTGTGGTCGAGCGGTCCGGCGCAGGGCTGCCTGCAGCAAGAGTCCCAAGCCTGTCGCGCAGGCGGTGCCCGGCACTCCGACGACTGCCAGGAGCACAGTTCCGACGCCGACTAACACGACAAGCAGCAGCAGCGCGGCCCGCAGTGTCGTCGGCCAGCCGCCAAGGACGCGTTCGGCCAGGCACAGCCATGTGGTGCGGCGGCTTTGCCGCCCGTGGTGCACCAGGTTCGCAGGTGTCACCGGTTTGAGTGACGCGCCCTGGTATGGAGTCGATCGCTTCGAACGACGTAGCATTGACTGGTGGTCGCTTTCTGATCTCTTGTGGTGGTTGGACACGCGACACAGCGGCGGCTCCCTGTTCCGGCCAATGGACGCAGGGGGCCGCTTTTGTGTACGACAGGGAGACCTTTGCGCCCTCCCCTGCTTTCCATCTTGTCGAAGGGAATCCGGAAAACCTGTCGACAGCGCCAAGTGGGCACTCAGTCGCGCCGAACGGCAGTTGACCAACGCCCTGACCGAATCGTGACGCAATTTCCGGAAGGACAATGCAATTGCATCAAGTAGTTTCGGTCCTTGTATTTCTTCACAGTGCTCACTCTGTCGTGGCTGTCATTCACCCGATGGGACTCCTGCTCGACACACGAGGTAGCCGCTCACGAGTCGCGACAGGGCTGTCCGAGGGACGGCTGTTGGCGTTACGTGACCGCAGAGTCCGACCGTGGGATTGCGACGAGCGGTCAGTGCCGGAATCCCATGCACGAACGGCTATACAGCGCGTCTCACAGTCGACACAGGACTGTCGCACGCAACCTCCCCTGTCGGACTTCCAAAGCCCGACTCACAGGAAACGCCTGGACAGAAACAGTCCACACGGGACCTGCCGGAACCCCGGCCATGACATCAGAGCGCGTTCCCCGGTGCTCGGCCACATCTGCCCTGCGACAGGAAGCAACACGCGCATCCCGTCAAAATATGGGTTTCGCCGCACACCGCACGACCAGCGTCGAATGTGGCACGGTGAGCTGCCGCGCGGACTTCGCTCCGGCTTTCCGCCAAACGAGTCACGCCCGCACACCACGGCGCCGCCCACGAACTGGTCGTGGGCGGCGGTCATCCGATGTGGAAATAGTCGGCTAGCAGTGGCTCTTGAGCCGCATGCTGTCGACGCGGTCGAAGAACCGGGCGTCGAACGAACCGCTGTCGAACCACCAGCGCCATTCGTTCTTGACGGTGCCCCGGACGAACTTGGGGTCACCGCCGTGGTGGATCGCGCCCAGCACGATGCCCGAGGTGTCCAGCGCCTCCGGCCACATCAGCCACGCGTCATTGCTGTCGCTGCTGATGATCCGCGCCTCAAAGTACGCACGGCCGTCGCGGTAGAGGGTCCATTTCGCCTCCTCCATCGTGCAGTCCCCAGCTCTGATGGGCCCCCAGGTGAACCAGCAGTACTCGTATCCGTTGCAGAGCGCCTGCGCGGCGGCGGACGTCTGCGTCTGCGCCGATGCCGGTGTGGCGAAGATGCTCCCCAACGCGAGAGCGAGCATCGCCACGACAATCGACATCCAGCGTGCTTTGAACGTCATGTTCTTCTCCGAGAGTCGTCCGATCGATGCCGGTCGGGCATCCGTCGCGAAAGGACCGGCTACCCAAGCTAACGCCGCGGCGGCCACGGCCAAGATCGCCAAGGTGTGACTCAGGGGGAACGCAACGCTGCCCGAACCACCCGGCCGGCTGTGTTCACGAACGAACCGGGACGACCAGACGGTGACTGTGGATCCGGCCCGCGCCGGCGACGCGCACGCCGGCCCTTTCGGGCATCGGCACCGCGACGTGTCAGCCGACCCGACGCTGCTCGGCGGCCGACGGAACACGGGCCACCACGAAGTCCGGGCGATGACGCAGCCGGAACCCCAGTGACTCGTACAGCCGGATCGCCCCGGTGTTGGCGGCGCCGGTGTGCAGGAACGGGATCTCGCCGCGGTCGGCGATGCCCGCGGCCACGGCGAGCACGAGCCGCGTCGCCAGGCCGTTACCGCGGAACGCGGGGTCGGTGCACACCGCGCTGATCTCGGTCCAGCCCGGTGGCCGCAGCCGCTCGCCTGCCATCGCCACGAGCTTCCCGTCGCGGCGGATCCCCAGATAGGTGCCCAGTTCGATCGTCCTCGGCAGGAACGGTCCCGGCCGGGTGCGCCGGACCAGGTCGATCATCTCCGGCACGTCCGCCCGCCCCAGCCGCACTGCCTCGCGGTCGGGCCGGGCGTCGATGCCGTCGTCGACGAGTTGCACCCCGGGGATCACGTCCGCGACCTGCCAGCTGTCCGGGGGCAGGGTGTGCGGGCCGGTCAGCGTCAGCTCCTCGCCCGCCCCGGCGAGTTCGGCGGCATCGCGCCACACGGCTTCGTCGAGCCGGTCGGGAACCGC
This sequence comes from Kibdelosporangium phytohabitans, assembly GCF_001302585.1. Classification (GTDB taxonomy): domain Bacteria; phylum Actinomycetota; class Actinomycetes; order Mycobacteriales; family Pseudonocardiaceae; genus Kibdelosporangium; species Kibdelosporangium phytohabitans. The sequence continues at coordinate 8,673,805 of NZ_CP012752.1, forward strand.
GAGGAACGGAGCCACGTCGACGGGGTAGCGCAGCGCTCGCCCGTGCTTCTCGGCGAGGTGGGCGTGTGGTCCGTTCAGCGACGTCCACACCGGATTGTCGAGTGGTGACAGGTGTTCAGTCATGGCAGAACGACTGTACGGCGGGTGTTCACGCCGGGGCCGCCGTTCCCACCCCGTGAAACGTCGGCCGTTGCCGGTGACCCGCACGGCACCAGCCGAGCACAACGGACATTCGCCCCGGCAAGCACGTCAGGACCTGCACAAGTCGGTGACCGGCCATTTATGTCCGGTCTCGTGTCCTTGCCTCGTCACGGACCGTTACCGCACCATCGCAGTCACGTGCGGTAACCATCAGGGAGGAAAATGTGAACGAGCACCGCCACAGCCGCAGGAGCATGCTGAAGGCAGCCGGGGGCATCGGCGCGGCGATGGCCCTCGGGGGTGTGGCCACGGCAGGCACCGCCCACGCGATCGGCAACGGGCTGACGGTCGTCGACCGCAACGAGAGCGACCCCCGGATGTGGTACTACCGGTTCGCCACGGCCGAGATCGGCTGGCAGCCCGCTGTCAACGTCCTGCTGCCCGACGACTACCACAGCAGCGGGCGCACGTACCCCGTGCTCTACCTCTTCCACGGCGGCGGGACCGACCAGGACTTCATCACGTTCGACCGGCTGGGCATCCGGGACTGGACCGCGGGCAAGCCGATCATCGTCGTGATGCCCGACGGCGGGCACGCGGGCTGGTACTCCAACCCGGTCACGACCAACGTCGGCCCGCGCAACTGGGAGAACTTCCACATCGGCCAACTGCTGCCGTGGATCGAGTCGAACTTCCGCACGTTCGCCGAGTACGACGGCCGCGCGGTGGCCGGGTTCTCGATGGGCGGTTTCGGCGCGTTGAAGTACGCCGCCAAGTACTGGGGGCACTTCGCCTCGGTCAGCGCCCACTCCGGACCGGCCAGCCTCCGCCGCGACGACGGCATGGTCGTGCACTGGGCCAACCTCAGCTCGGCGGCACTGGACCTGGGCGGCGGCATGGTCTACGGCATGCCGTGGGACGAGGCGAGGGTCACGGCCGACAACCCGTGCCAGCGCGTCGAGAGCTACCGCAACAAGCGGGTCTTCCTGGTCGCGGGCACCAGCCCGGACCCGGTCAACTGGTTCGACCGGGCCAACGAGACCCAGGTGCTCGCCGGTCAGCGCGAGTTCCGCGCACTGCTGGACCGGGCAGGCATCCCGCACGAGGCGCACGAGGAGCCCGGCGGCCACTTCGTCCGCGACTACATGATGCGGGCCGACCTCGACGGCATCATCAACCGTCTCCGCAAGGCGTAGGGGCTTCTCATGCGGCCTCTCCGAGTGTTCCTGTCGCTGGTCGTGCTGCTTCTCGCCGCTGTCGCCGTCCCGGCCGCCGCGGAATCCGACCGGGGCGGCCCGATCACCCGCAGCGAGGTGATCTGGCGCGCGCAGTTCTGGGTGGACAACCAGCCCGGTCCGTACGACCAGGGCGGGTTCTCGCCCGGCCCCGGCGGGGACTACAACTACCGTCGCGACTGTTCGGGATACGTGTCGATGGCGTGGCATCTCAACGCCAACCCGTCGACCCAGGGCCTGCCCGGCTACTCGCACGAGATCTCACGGGCCGACCTGCGGCCGGGGGACATCCTCAACTCGTTCTACGACCACGTTCTGCTCTTCCACAAGTGGGAGGACGACCGGGGCGGGTTCTCCTACTACTCCTTCGGGTCGACGCCGGTGAAGCACCTGCGGGCGAACATCAACAACGCCAGTCTCGACGGTCACCCCAACGGTGACTACAAGGCGTTGCGCTACAACAAGATTGTCGAGGACACCACTACCCGGCCGCATCCGTACGCGTCCGGTCGCGTGGTGTCGGGCAGGTCCGCGGACGGCCGGTTGGAGACGTTCGCGGCCGGTGCCGACGGCGTGTACCACTCGTGGCAGCTCGCGGTGAACGGCGACTGGTCGGCGTGGGAATTCATGCGCGGACCGCGTAACGCGCAGCTCGCCGCGGCCTCGAACGCGGACGGCAGGCTGGAGCTGTTCGCGTTGTCCGACAGCACTTTCGACCACATGTGGCAGACCGCGCCGAGCGCGGGGTGGTCCGGCTGGGAGAACTTCGGCGGCGGCGGATACCGAGTCGCGGCAGGCACCAACGCCGACGGCCGGATCGAAGTGATGGCGTCCAACAGCACTGGCGTGTTCCACCGCTGGCAGACCGCGCCGAGCGGCGGCTGGGGCACCTGGGAAGGCACCATGGGCGGCCCCGCCAACTCGCGGCTGGCCATGGCGAACGCGCCCGACGGCCGGTTGGAGGTGTTCGCTTTGTCGGACACCACGTTCCAGCACCTGTGGCAGACCGCGGTCAACGGCGGCTGGTCGGCGTGGGACAACTTCGGCGGCGGCGGGCACGACGTCACCGTGAACCACAACACCGACGGACGCCTGGAGGTGTTCGCGTCCGGTTCCAACGGGGTGTTCCACAGGTGGCAGACCAGCCCCACCGCGTGGTCGGAGTGGACGGGTACCGGCGGACCGGTGAACTCCGAGCTGACCTCCGGCCGCTCGGTCGACGGCCGCGTGGAGGTGTTCGCCATCAACGGCAGCACCGCGGGCCATGTCTGGCAGACCAACCCGAACGCGCCGTATTCGGACTGGGAGACGTTCGGCACGGGCGGCACCGAGGTCAACGCGGGCCACAACGCCGACGGCCGGATCGAGGTGTTCGCCACGAGTGGCGCCGGGGTCTTCCACAGGTGGCAGACCGGGTTCTCCACCTGGTCGGAGTGGGGCTGGGTCGGCACGTCCGCAGGACCAGCGATCAACTGAACTCGCGCCAGGAAAGTGACGCAATGACAAGACATTTGTCGCGCCGCGTGGTCACCGTGCTCGTCGCCGCCGGGATGTGGGCGGCGACGAGTGGTGTCGCGACGGCCGAGCAGCCACCGTCCACCACCCCACCGCACGACCCGAGGATCGCCGGTTCCGCGCAGCGGCTGGCGATCCGGGTCGCGCCGTGCGACCCCAACGGGCCGTCAGGCACCGACCGCACCATGGCCGACCAGTTGAACCCGCAGCTGCGCAACAAGCTGGCCGGGCACATGGACGCCTACCGGGTGTCGTGCGCGCGGGCGATCGTGCAGCAGGTGCGGGCAGGGGGTTACAACCAGAAGGCGGCGGCGATCCTGATCGCGGCCGCCATCGTCGAAAGCAGCCTGAACAACTACGACGAGGCAGTCGACCACGACTCGCTCGGCCTGTTCCAGATGCGCAAGTCGCTCTGGTGTCCCTCGGACTCGCAGGGGTGCGTCAACCCGGCCCGCGCGGTCGACTGGTTCCTCAACACCATGGAACGGAACGCTCCTGCCTGGAACGACATGCCGATCGGTGAAGTCTGCTGGCGCGTCGAGCAACCGCGGGAAGACCTGCGTGGCCTGTACGCCATAGAAGCGAACGACGCCGTGGTCATCGCCAACGCCCTGTGGTCCGGTGCGGGTAGTGCCCTTAAGCATCCCTACGCCTCTGGTCGCGTGGTGTCCGGCAGGTCCGCGGACGGCCGGTTGGAGACGTTCGTCGCTGGTGCGGACGGTGTCTACCACTCGTGGCAGCTCGCGGTGAACGGCGACTGGTCAGGCTGGCGCAACGAAGGCGGCCCACGCAACGCGCAACTTGCCGTTGCGTCGAACGCCGATGGCAGGCTGGAGCTGTTCGCGTTGTCGGACAGCACTTTCGACCACATGTGGCAGACGGCGCCAAGCGGCACCTGGTCCGGCTGGGAGAACTTCGGCGGCGGCGGATACCGGGTCGCGGCGGGCACCAACGCCGATGGACGCATCGAAGTGATGGCGTCCAACAGCACTGGCGTGTTCCACCGCTGGCAGACCGCGCAAAGCGGCGGCTGGGGCAACTGGGAGGGAACGTTCGGCGGGCCGCCCAACTCCCGGCTCGCCATGGAGAACGCGCCCGACGGCCGGTTGGAGGTGTTCGCTTTGTCGGACACGACGTTCGGGCACCTGTGGCAGACCGGGGTGAACGGCGGCTGGTCGGCGTGGGAGAACTTCGGCGGCGGCGGGCACGACGTGGCCGTCAGCCACAACCAGGACGGTCGGCTGGAAGTGTTCGCGTCGAGTTCCAGCGGGGTGTTCCACAAGTGGCAGACCAGCCCGACCGCGTGGTCCGGCTGGGAAGGCACGGACGGGATCACCAACGCCGAACTGGTCACGTCCCGGTCGGTCGACGGCCGGGTGGAGGTGTTCGCCATCAACGAGACAACCGCGAGCCACACCTGGCAGACGCGGCCGAACGCGCCGTACTCGGCGTGGGAGACGTTCGGCACCGGCGGTTCGGAGATCGGCGCGAGCAACAACGCCGACGGGCGCATCGAAGTCTTCGGCACCAACAGCACAGGCGTCCACCACAAGTGGCAGACCGGGTTCTCCACCTGGTCGGAGTGGGCGTGGCTGAACGGCTCCGGACCGGGGGTGCGCTAGCCATGCGTCGATTCATGACAGTCGCCCTGGTGGCGGTGGCGCTGTGTGCCGTGGCCGACCCGAGTTACGCCGCCGCGTCCGGCCAGGTCGGCGCCACGCCGTTCGTCCACATCTACGACCCGAGCGTGGGCGAGGCAAAACCGTGGTACATCAACGACCACACGTTCGTGCAGGACGCGCAGGGCACCTGGCACCTGTTCGGCATCACCCATGCCGAACCAGCGGACCCCGAGGACGAGGATTCCTTCGCGCACGCCACAGCACCAAGCCTGAACGGACCGTGGACGAAACGCCCGCCCGCGCTGACGGTCTCCCCCGCCTACGGCGAGACCTACCTGTGGGCACCGCACGTGATCCGCGACGGGTCCACGTACTACATGTTCTACGCGGGCGGCGGCGCGGACCCGTCCAAGAACGCGATCAACCTGGCCACGTCCACGGATCTGTACACGTGGACCCGGCTCCCCAGCGGGCCGCTGTTCCGTGACGGGGCCGTCGCGCGTGATCCGTACGTGGTGCGTGTCGGCGACCAGTGGGTCATGTACTACACCGCGACCAGCAACCCGAACGGCGGCAACCACGTGGTGGCGTACCGCACCAGCACCGACCTGGTGCACTGGAGTGACCGGTCGATCGCGTTCACCGACCCGACTTCCGGATTCGGCGCAGGCAACACCGAATCGCCGTTCGTGGTGTACACCAACGGCGCGTGGCACCTGTTCATCGGCCCGCGCGGCGGATACGTGGGCACGGACGTGTTCCGCAGCACGGACCCGTTCCGGTTCTCCACCGGCCAGCTCGCCGGGCACGTGTTCAGCCACGCCGCCGAGGTGGTCCACACCGGTGGCCGGTGGTGGGTCAGCCACTCGGGCTGGGGCCAGCGCGGGGTGTGGCTCGCCGCGCTCGACTTCGGCAACGGCAGCCAGCAGTACGCGGTGGAGGCGAGTTCGGACCCGAGCGGCCGAGTGGTCATCGTGTCCGGTTCGGACGGTCGGCAGGAGGCGTTCGCCGGTGGCCGGGACCAGGTGTGGGGGCGGTACCAGACGACGCGCAGCGGGCCGTGGTCGGACTGGTACCCGTTGGGCGGGCCCGGATCAGCGGTTCTGTCCGCCGCACGCAACAGCGATGGGCGGCTGGAGTTGTTCGCGTCCGGCGAGGGCCGGGTGGATCGCAGAGTCCAGTCCTCGCCGAACGTGTGGCAGGGCTGGGCGAACTTCGGCACCGCCGCACACGACCTGACTGTCGCGCAGAACGCCGACGGACGGCTGGAGGTGTTCGCCAGCGGGCCGGTGGGCGTCTTCCACCGGTGGCAGACCACGCCAGGCGGCGACTGGGCCGGGTGGGAACCCTTCGACGGGCCAGCCGACTCGGTGATCGCCGCCGGGCGGGACGCGAGCGGCCGGTTGGAAGTGATCGCCGCCGCGGCCGACGGAACCGCGCATCGGCGCAGGCAGGACGTGCCCAGCGGCGGATGGGCCGCGTTCCGGGCGTTCGGCACGGTTCCCGGTGTCACGGACGTCGCGCTCAACCGGCGACCTGACGGTGCGCTGGAACTGGTCGCCAGTGGTTCGACGGGCACGTGGAGACGGGCGCAGGACGGGCCGTCCGGCACGTGGCCGGAGTGGACGGGCTTCGGCGGCCCGCCGGGTGCTGATGTCCACATCGGACGCAATGCCGACGGCAGGATGGAGGTGTTCGCCGCCAACGGCACCACTTTCGAACACCGGTGGGAGAACGGGTCCGGCTGGTCCGCGTGGGAGAACTTCGGTGCGGGGGCGTCCGCGACCGGGTTCGGTGTGAACGCCGACGGCCGGATGGACATCGTGGCAGGCAAACCAGGCGGTTCACTGGCCGGCCGCTACCAGCTCACACCGAGTGGCGGCTGGTCGCAGTGGGCGCCGATCGGCGGTCCGACAGTGGGATGACGCCGAGGGCCGTCCGGCATAATCCACGGGGATCAGCATCCCTGTGGTGGAGGCCGGATGACCGTACGCGCCGTGGACGTCGGGCGGTCACGCGTGGTGCTGATCGGGGTACCCCGGTACCGGCACGCCGACCTGCCCGACCTCCCGCCGGTGGCGGACAACGTCGCCGACCTGGCCGGGGTGCTGACCGACCCGGCCGTCGGCGGCTTCCCCGCGGCGCACTGCGTGACCGCACGGGCGGACGCCACCGTCCCGGAGGTCGGCGAACTGCTCCACGACGCCGCTGACCAGGCCGAGGACCTGCTGTTGTGCTACTACAGCGGCCACGGCAAGGTCGACGACCGGGGCGAGCTGTACCTGACGCTCGCTGACACGAACGTCCGGCACCTGGCGTTCTCGGCGCTGCCGTTCGGCGCCATCCGTGACGCGATGCGCACGTCCAAGGCTCGCAACCGCGTGGTCATCCTCGACACGTGCTACAGCGGCCGTGCCACGGCCGCCACCCTGTCGGCGGGGGACGACGAGGTCCTCGCCCAACTGGAAGTCGCCGGTGGCTACACGCTGACGTCGTCCCCGGCTACCAGTCCGTCCCTTGTCCGCCCTGGTGAACGCCACACGGCGTTCACGGGCCGTCTGCTGGCGCTGCTGCGCGAGGGATCCCGCCACGCCGGCGAGGTGCTGACCTTGCGCGACATCTACCGCCATCTGCGTGCCCGTCTCGCCGCCGACGGCCTGCCCGCGCCTCAGCAGTGCGGCACCGCCATGGCCGACTCACTCGGCCTGGTCCGCAACCCCATGCCGAAACCCGCCGAACTCCCGGCAGACATCACCGAAGGACTGGAAAGCCGCGTCCCATGGATGCGGCTGGCCGCGGTCGGGGAACTGGGCAGGTGGCTGGCCGGGGCCGACCGGGCCGAAGCCGTCGCGGCGAGAACAGCGCTGGAGAAGGTCGCCGCGAACGACAACCCACAGGTGGCCGCGGCGGCGAGAGCCTTGCTCGACGCGGCGCCAGTCCGTACGTCGCCACCACTGGCCGTCCGCGCAACGGCTGTGCTCGATGAAGCGGAACGACTCGTGACGGGCAGCACCGACAGAAACAAGGACCTGGCGCTGATGCACGTGGCCTACGCGGTCGCGACGCACCTGCCCGAACGTCTCGACCGCGCTCTGGCGGCGATGAGCGAACCAAACGACCACTTCCTCGTCGGCCTCACCAAGCAAATCTGCCGTACCGACCCCGACCGGGCCGAACGCGTCGCCCGCACGATCACCGACATGGCCAAGCGCGCGGAGGCTCTCGGCTCTGTCGCAGCATCCGTGTACGGCAACGATCCCCAACGCGCACAACGGTTGTTCCACGAAGCAGAGCTCGACCTGGCGACCGCCGAGGTGCGGAGTCCGGACTGGAGCGTGGCGGCGCTGGCGGAGACCGCGGCGTCGTGCGACACGCGATGGGCCGAGCGGCTCGCCGCGAGGATCGCGGACATCCGCAAGCGGCTGGAAACGATGATCGCCATCGGGGCGGCTGGTCCTGCTGTGCGCATAGCCGGCGAGGTGGAGCGGGATGCCGCCGTGCTGCTTCCCGTCCGGGAGAGCCTTCCCGTCCTCGCGCGCCTCGCCGCGATGCTCGTGCCGGTGGATCCCGAGCGCGCGGTGTCGATCTTCGACGACGTCGAGCGGACAGCGCTGGGCCTGGCACCAGCCGCCCTGGAATGGGGCGACGAAGTCTCCGACTCCCGGCTGTCGGATTTCGAGACCCACGCGCGGCTGCGGACGAGAGCCCGAGTTCTGGGGGACATAGCGAGGGCGGCGTCAGCCAGTGACCTCGACCGGGCCGAACGCATCGCCGTGTCCATCACCACCCAGGACGACCTCCGGATGGGGACGCTGGTCTACGTCCTGTGGAAGGCGGAGGCCGCCGACGACGTCCGGGTCAACCGCCTCATGGACGCCGTCGAACGCCTGATCACCGCTCCCCACGCGGCGTACAGCGAAGCGGATCTGCTGGCAGCCGTCCAGGTCGTGGCCGCGCATGACCCGGCCCGTGCGGAACGCCTCGTTTCAGCGGCGACGCACGTGTCCACGGGTTGTCTGCTGGCCACACTGGCCATCGCGGTGGCAGACGCGGATCCCGACTACGCGCTGCGCATCGCCACCGGGATCACGGACACGGGATGGAAGGCGTACGCCCTCGCGGCGGTGGCCGGCCGGTTGCTCGGCAAGGCCGGCGCTGATGCCGAGCCGGTTGACCCGGCATCCACCGATCGGTTGAGCCGGGAATCACCTGGGGTCTGAGCCGGCGCTGACCGCGCAGTCGATTCGCCCGGCCGTCACGGGCGGCACGCTTCCCGTATGGCAATCATCGAGGTGAACAACCTCGTCAAGCGCTACGGCGACTTCACCGCGGTCAACGGGGTCAGCTTCGCCGTCGAGCAGGGCGAGATCTTCGGCATCCTGGGGCCCAACGGGGCCGGGAAGACCACCACCGTCGAGTGCGTCGAGGGGCTGCGCGGCCGGGACGGCGGCTCCGTCGAGGTCTGCGGCCTCGACCCGCACCGCGACACCGCCGAGCTGCGGCAGCTGCTGGGGGTGCAGCTGCAGAAGAGCGAACTGCCGGACAAGCTCAAGGTCGGCGAGGCGATGCAGCTCTACAGCTCCTTCTACCGCGACCCGGCCGACTGGCGTGAGCTGATCGGGACGCTGAACCTCACCGGCAAGCTCGACTCGCCGTTCCGCAGCCTCTCCGGCGGGCAGAAGCAACGGCTGTCGATCGCGCTCGCGCTGGTCGGCAACCCGGAGGTGGCCGTGCTCGACGAGCTCACCACCGGTCTCGACCCGCAGGCCCGCCGCGACGCGTGGGACCTGATCGAGCGCATCCGCGACCGGGGCGTGACGATCCTGATGGTCACGCACTTCATGGCGGAGGCCGAGCGGCTCTGCGACCGGCTCGCTGTGATCGACTCCGGCCGTCTCGTCGCGCTCGACACCCCGGCCGGCCTGGTCTCGAGGGTCGACGACCAGCAGCGGATCCGGTTCCGGCCGTCCGCGCCGATCGACCACGCCGTGCTCAGGGCGCTGCCCGAGGTCGGCTCGGTCGAACAGGCAGGCAGCCAGCTCGTCGTGACCGGCACGGGGAACCTGCTGCTCGCCGTCACCACTGTGCTCGCCCGCAACCAGGTCGTCGCGGGCGACCTGCGCGTCGAGCAGACCACGCTGGACGACGCGTTCGTCGCGCTCACCGGCCGCCGCACCGAGACCTGAGGAGAACCACACCATGTCCGCGCTGTCGCGGCTCACCGCCACCGAGACCAAACTGTTCTTCCGCGAACCGGTCGTCGTGTTCTTCGCGCTCGCGTTCGCGCCTGCCCTGCTCGTCGTGCTCGGCCTGATCCCGTCGATGCGGGAGGTCAGCGCCGCCCTCGGTGGCATCAGGGGGATCGACGCGTACGTCCCGGTCGTGGTCGCGATGGGCCTCGCCCTGTTCGCGCTCAACGGCCTGGCCCTGCTGTTCGCCTCCTACCGGGAGAAGGGTGTGCTGCGCCGCATGCGGACCACCCCGGTCAAGCCGATCGTCATGATCAGCGCCCAGCTCGTGATGGCGACGGTCCTTTCGGTCGCGATGATGCTGATCATGATCGCGACCGCCCGGTTCGCCTTCGACGTGGCCCTGCCCGAGCGGATCATCGCCTACCTGGTCAGCTACCTGCTCGCCGCGCTGGCGATGTTCGCGGTCGGCCTGCTCGTCGCCTCGCTGGCACCGTCCGGCAAGAGCGCGAGCGCGATCGGCACACTGGTGTTCTTCCCGCTGGTGTTCTTCGCCGGTCTGTGGGTGCCGCGCGCCTCGATGAACGACGTCCTGCGCACGATCAGCGACTTGACCCCGCTCGGCGCCGCCGTGCAATCATTGCAGGACGCCACAGCCGGGACCTGGCCGCAACCGCTGCACTGGGCCGTTCTGCTGGGGTGGACGATCGTGGCCGGGGGGCTGGCCGCGCGATACTTCCGCTGGGAGTAAGTGGTGAGCGTCGAGGGCGAGCTGAGCGACGAGTTCGACCGCTGGGAGCGCAAGGAGAACGCGACCTTCAAGGTCCTGCCCTACTTCCTGCTGGCGGTCAGCGTCGTGGTCGCGCTGGTGCTGCCGCTGTGGCGTGTGCCGGTGCACCTGCCCGCGGTGCTGGGGCTCTCGCTCACGGCCGGGCTCTGGCTGTTGTGGTTCCACACGCTGCACCCGGAATGGCACGGCAACCGCCCGTTGATGGGCCTGAACTACACCGGCCTGATGGTGCTGGTCGCCGGGCTCGTGGCCATCGCGCCGTGGTACGGCTTGTTCGCCTTCGCCGGTTATCCCCTGGCCTTCCAGTACCTCGGCGGCCGCTGGCGTTACGCGGGTGTCACCGCCACGGCGACGATCTCGGCGGTGGCGTTCATGGGCGGCGTCGCCAACATCGAGGCCGAGAACATGTGGTGGGCCTGGGTGGCCGTGGCCGCGGTCTCCACCGTGCTCGCGTGGGCGTTCTTCTACTTCGCCGAGATGGCGGACCACCGCGACGACGTGCAGAAGCGGGCGTTGGTCGAGCTGCGCAAGGCCAACGACAAGCTCGAGGACGCGTTGGCGGAGAACGCGGGCCTGCACGCCCAGCTGCTGGTCCAGGCCCGCGAGGCCGGGGTGACGGACGAACGGCAGCGGATGGCACGCGAGATCCACGACACCCTGGCCCAGGGCCTGGCGGGCATCATCACCCAGCTCCAGGCGGCCGAGCAGACGCTTCACGAACCGCCGAAGCTGAGCAGGCACATGGCGAACGCGATGAACCTCGCCCGCGAGAGCCTCACCGAAGCCCGCCGCACAGTCCACGCCGTCCAGCCCGCGGTGCTCGCCGAGTCCCGGCTGCCCGACGCGATCGGCGACGTGGCCAGGCGGTGGTCCGAGGTGACCAGCATCGACGCGGTGCTCACCACCACCGGCGACGCCCGGCCGATGCACGCGGACGTGGAGGTCGCGCTGCTGCGGACCGCGCAGGAGGCGCTGGCCAACGTCGCCAAGCACGCGCGGGCCAGCCGGGTCGGCCTGACCCTGTCCTACATGGAGGATCTGGTGAGCATCGACGTCCGCGACGACGGCGTCGGGTTCGACCCGAACTGCAAGCGCGTCAACGGTTCCACCAACGGCGGGTTCGGGCTCGCCGCGATGCGGCAGCGGGTGCGCCGCCTCGCGGGCCGGCTGGACATCGAGTCGGAACCGGGCGGTGGCACCGCGATCTCGGCCAGCGTCCCGGCCATCCCGGCGGGAGGCGGGAAGTGATCAAGCTGTTGATCGTCGACGACCACCCGGTGGTGCGCGACGGGCTGCGCGGCATGTTCAGCGCCGACCCGCGCTTCGAGGTGCTCGGCGAGGCCGGTGACGGCGCGGAGGCCGTCGCCGCCGGGGAGCGGCTGCGGCCCGACGTGATCCTGATGGACCTGCGGATGCCGGCCACCGACGGCGTCACCGCGATCAAGGAACTGACGAAACGCGGTGTCGTGGCGCGAGTTCTGGTGCTCACCACGTATGACACCGACAGTGACGTGCTACCGGCGATCGAGGCGGGCGCGACTGGCTACCTGCTGAAAGACGCCCCACGGGAGGAGCTGTTCCGTGCGGTGGAGGCAGCCGCACGGGGCCAGGCGGTGCTGTCGCCCGCCGTCGCGACACGCCTCATGGGTCAGATACGCCAGCCCGCGTCCGAACCGCTGTCGCAACGGGAGCTGGAGGTCCTCCAGCTGATCGCCCAGGGTTCGACGAACCGCGAGACAGCGCGGCGGCTGTTCATCAGCGAAGCGACCGTCAAGACGCACCTGCTGCACGTGTACGCGAAGCTCGGCGTCAACGACCGGGCAGCTGCCGTGGCCGCTGGGTTCTCCCGTGGCTATCTCACACCGTGACCCCGCGACCAAGGCGGCATCCGGTGCGTACAACGCACCGGATGCCGCCTTGTTGCGCTCGCAGGGCGCGTCGGCAAAGGGTTACTTGGCCGGCGCGGTCTCGATGGACAGGCCGTCGGGGCCGTCCTGCCCGCAGTGGACGACTCCCTGGCTGCCCTCGGGCTCGGCGGCCTTCGCGCAGCTCCACCGGCCCTGGATGTCGAGCACGCGACGGCCGGGGCCTTCACCGTGCGGGGCCTTGGCGAAGTACTCGGTGAGGACGTTGAAGGCCGTTTCGCAGCCAGGGTTGCCGTTGGGGTTGCCGATGGCGATGGCGTCCACCTTCGGGCCGCCGGCCGCGCCCACCTTGCTGCCGGTGAGCCGGCTGCAGTTGATGTCCTCGGCGGGCGAGTCCCCAGCCGGCCGGCGGGGCGTCGCGTCCGGCTTGTCCACCGGCGTACCACCGGCACCCGTGCCGTCGCTCTGCTTGCTCGGGGCGACATCACTGGTGTGGAAGGACAAGCCGTCCTTGTCGCAGCCGATCGAACCGGTTCCGCGTGCGCCGGTGTCCGCCGCGCACTGCCATCCCTGGACCGTCAGGTGCCGCCCGGTCCCCTCGGAGTTGCCCGCGTTCTTGTAGTACTCGGTGATCACGGTGAACGCCTCGGTGCACCCCACGATGCCCGCGTTGGTCTGAACCGCGATGAGGTCGACCTTGTGCGGCCCCACCTTGCCACCGTTGGTGCTGCAGTTGACGTTCTTGCCGGACTTGTCCGTCACCCCGGTATTGCCCTGCAACTGCTGTGTCTGGTTCTTCTGCGCGACGTCCACCGTCCCGCCCGGGGCAGCGGCGTCCTGTCCGGAACACGCCGACAACAACGCACCCGCGGCGACAGCGAGACCCGCGGTGACCAGCTTCAGCGACTCGACACGCATTTCGTTCATCCCCTCGTCGTTCTTGATCCTCATATCCAGAGACGCGTGGTGGCACAGCCGGTTGCGTGATCACCTCCAGGCCCGTGGCAGGAAGTTGCCGCACCTATCGGGACAACCCACGTTTAGAAGCAGAACTTCCTCCGCCAGAAGGCATTCACCGCAAGCGTCCATCCACTGTGGCCACGAACGAGAAATCTCGTCCTAAGTGGATACACCGGCCCTCGTCACGCGGGCTGGGCCATTCGCTGGTGACAGGCGTCGATCAGCGGATACGCGTCGCGATGCCGTCGTTCCTGCTCCAGACGGGCGATCGCGACCGAGGTCCGCACCACAGCCGAGCACCGCTCCCTGCGGCGATCGGTGAACGCGCCGAGCGCCGCCCGGATGTCCGCGTACCGATCCAGTTCCTGGGTGAGCACCAGGCCGTCCTCGATGGCGAGTGCGGCCCCGCTGGCCATCTGCGGCGAGGGTGCGTGCGCGGCATCGCCGATGACGACAGTGGTTCCGTCGGACCACGAGGCGTCGACGAGCGCAGTGCGCACCGGCCGCCGGATCACCGAACCGGACCGCGCGACCTCGGGCCGGACCTCCGCGACCCGGCCGGTGAACGGTGCCAGCAGATCAGCCATCCGTGCGGCGAGTCCGGCATCCGGCAGCACGTCCGACGGCACACCGTTCTCGGTGAGGAACACGTACGCATGGCTCCGCGAGATCGGTACGACTCCGGTCTGGTGGCTCTCACCAGCGAAGGTGTGGATGCTGTCAGCCCAGCCGGGCCGCGGTACACGGGCCCGCCACACCATTTGGCCGTGATAACGGATCGGAGCAACGCAACCGATGAGGTCGCGGACACCGGAGCGGATACCGTCGGCGCCGACGAGCAGGTCGACGGCACGGGCCGTGCCGTCCGTGAGTTCGGCACGTGTCCGCCCGCCGTCCTGCCTCAGAGCGGAAACACTGAGTCCGTAGTGGATTCGCGTGCCGAGCCGCAGTGCCTCGGTGCGCAGGATCCGGTGCAGCTCGGGACGGGCGATACCGGCCATGGCCGGGCGATCGTCGCCGATCAGGCGCGGGAGCTCGATGAGGTTCGTGTCGCCGTTCACGTCCACATTGGTGATCACGCTCATGCCGTGTCCAGCGGCAAGGCATTGGCCTGCGAGGCCGAGGCCGTCGAGCGCCCGCAGCGACGGTCCGGTCAGGCTCAGCCCCCACCCGGCGGTGGCGCCCGACGCCCCGGCTTCGACAACCTCGACACGCCACCCCCGCCGTGCCAAGGCTGTCGCCGTGGTCAGTCCGGCGATGCCCGCACCGACGATCAACGCCGAACGGGTGCTGTCACTGCTGTGCATAGGACCTCCAAGCCGATGTGCCCGGCCACGTTAGATCCGCGGCCGCGGGTCGTCTGTCCGGTTGCGGAAGCGGTTGTCCAGTTCCGGCAGCGTTCCCGGCCCGTTCCGCGGCGCGGCGCCAACGGCCGTATCCTCACGGTCTGGCCCACCAGAGAGCGTGAACAATGCTGTCGAGTCCCCTGAGCGGTTTCGTCATCACGAAATCGGACAATCCGGTGAATCTGCTGCAATCGGCGAGGCGACTGTTCGGCGGCGCGGTCAACCCCAGTCCTCTTGGCCGGCTCCAGGACGGCGAGCACGAGGTACGCGGCGTCGGGGCCACGGACTTCACCGTCGGCTACTTCGCCTCGCCGCTGGCGGTGCGCGTACGCGCGGAGCGTGGCCGGGACTCGTACTTCGTCAACCTGGGCGTGGCCGGTGAGATCACCGCGCGCCGGGGCGATCGGCAGACCGTGCTGAGCAGTACGCGGGCCGGCGTGTTCAACCCGGGCGACGCGCAGGATCTCCGCCCGAACCAGGCGGGAACGAGATTCCTGGGCCTGCGCATCGACGCCGGGCTTGTCCGGCGCGAACTCGCAGCGCTCACCGGGCGCCCGTCCGGTCACGCGGTGCGCTTCGACTTTCCGCTTGACCTGGCCGAACCGAGAGGCAGTGCGGTGCGGTTGCTGATCGGTTCGCTGATCGAGCAACTGGACTCGAACGATCCGCTGTTCCAGCGCGAAGAACTGCGACGGAGCCAACTCCGCTGCATCGTGACCGCGCTACTGCTGGCCCAGAACCACACGCACACCGCGACACTGCGCGGTGTCGCGGACAAGCCCCATCCCAGGGCGCTTCGGGCGGCGGTCGCTTTCATCGAGGACAACCTGCGCGAACCGATCTCGCTCGGCCGGATCGCGGAAGCCGCCGGGTGCGGCGCGCGGACCGTCAGCAACGCGTTCCGGGACAAGCTCGGCACATCGCCGATGAAATACGTGCGTGACCTCCGCCTGGACCGGATCCGCCACGACATCCTGTCCACTGGCGACGGGATCGGCGACATCGCCTGTCGCTGGGGCATCACTCATCTCGGCCGGTTCGCGAACGACTACCGCGCACGATTCGGCGAACTGCCGTCGGCCACCGCGGCCCGGCGGTGACGGCCGGATGCACGAAGTTGTTCCGTGCTCCCGAGACCATGTTCCCGTGGCGAGGAGATGTCTGCTTCGGACTTCGAATTTCCCGCCGGTTTTCCCGGTGGCCAGAAGGATTCCGGTTGAATGCCCGGGAAATCCCCGACATGGGAGGAGATGTCCGTGCGGAGATCGTGGGGGCACGGCGCGCTGGCCGTCTCGATGCTGGCAGCCGCCACAATGGTGGGCAGCCCGGCAGTGGCCGACACGGTGCCGTCGTTCCACACCGCACTCGACCCCGCCTCAGTGCGGGAGTCGGTGCAGTACCTGGAGAAAACCTACAAAGTCACCGAGCAGGAGGCGCTCCGCCGGCTCGAACTGCAGAACGACGCCGTCAAACTGGACCAGTCGCTGCGTCGCGACCGCGGCGCGGAATACGGCGGCATGTGGCTCGACCAGCAGGAAGGCCGGCTCGTCGTGGCCACGACGAAGCCGGATTCCGTTGCGCCATACGTGCAGGCGATGCCGGGCGGCAACGTTCGCACGCAGCAGGTCCGGTATTCGTTGCAGCAGCTGACAGCGGCGAAGGGCCGGCTCGCCGCGAAAGTCGGCGCGGGGCCGGAAGCGGTGTACCTGCCCGCGGTGAGCGAGTCCGAGAACCGGGTCGTGCTGTGGGAACGCGTCTGGGTGGCGCAGGGCAAGACGGCAGCGCGGGCGGCCGGCAACACGGTCGGCGCCGAGGCGGACGCGGCACGTGCGGCCGTCGCGGCGGAGAAGGACATGGTCGTCTCCCGTGTCCTGCCGGATCCGAAACCGTTGTCCACGCCGAACGTGGACTGGGGTTACTGCCACCCGCTTGACTGCACCGGCCGCGGCCCGATGCGCGGCGGCCTGCGGCTGGACATGAAGCGGGACGACGGCACGTGGGGCGGTTGCAGCAGCGCCTTCAACCTGCGGACCACCGGCGGCGGTTTCCCCGGCAAGGGCTGGGTGCTGACCGCGGGCCACTGCATGCGGACCAAGACCAACAACACGCCGACCCAGCACAACGGCAACGACGTGCTGATGCAGCACGGCATCGAGAAAAGCTCGTACCCGTACGACTACGCCGCGCTGCCGTACGTGGACGACGCGGCGGCCACCAAGTGGCTGGAGGGGCAGACCGGTCGTAACCGCGTGCTGAAGTACTGCCGCAACGGCGGTATGGACAGCAATGCCGACACCCCGTGCGGTGAGCAGGCGCAGTCGCGGGACGAGTCCATCACCGGCACGCACACTCTCGCCGAGATCAAGGCCGGTTGGATCGTGTGCGCGTCCGGATCGGCGTCGAGCGTTGTCAACTACCCCGATTCGGTCGACAGCGGTGCGGGCGCGGGCTACCTCGTCGGTACCCGTTGCGGTCGCGTGCTGTCCACTGACGTGGGCATCAACACGGATCTGTGCGCCCGTCCCGGTGACAGCGGTGGTCCGTTGTACAACCAGGCCGACCACACGGCGCTGGGCATCCTGATCGGCAACCAGCAGTCTCGTTCCGGGCCTTGCCAGGCCGGCGAACTGAACAACTACGCGCCGATCGAAACCATCACCACCGACCTGAGCGCCCGGGTCGCGAGCAAGGGTTCGACGTTCGCGGTGATCACCACCCCCAACGGCTGAATCCCACCGCCCGCGGGGTCCTCGCGGCCCCGCGGGCACCTTTTGTGAGTAAGCTGGACGTTCGTCACCTTCGTGCGACTGATCGAGTCGTCCAGGCAGGAATCCGGCTATGACATCGGGTCCGAACCGGCTGGGTGAGCTGCTCCGAGCTCACCGGGCACGTGCTGGGCTCACCCCGGAGCAGTTGGCCGAGCAGGCCGGCGTGAGTGTGCGCGCGATCTGGTACCTCGAGAAGGGCGATGCCGCCAGGGCGTCGGCCGAGTCGGCGCGTCGGCTGGCCGAGTTCGTGGGATACGTCCCCGGCGAGGCTGGGACCCTCCGGATCGGTGTTCTCGGGCGGTTGACGCTGACGGCTGGACGCGGCCCTGTCGACGTCGGGCCGTTGACGCAAAGGGCGTTGCTGGGGCTGCTGGCGCTGCGGCCGAACAACGTGGTCACGCTGGAAGAGATGATGTCCGCTCTGTGGGACGAACAACCTCCGGTGTCACCGCGGGCCACCCTTTACACGTATCTCGCCCGGTTGCGCCGGGCTCTGCATCCCGCGTTGCCGATCAAACGTGTTCCCCGCGGCTACCAGCTCCAGATCGAAGACGACGGAAGTCTGGACTCGCTGCGGTTCGACCGCCTCGCCACCCGCGCTGGAGCAGTGTCGGCGAGTGATCCCCTTGCGGCCAAGCAGTTGTACGCCGAGGCGTTGGACTGCTGGCGTGGTGAGGCACTGGCGGACATGCCCGAGCACGTGCGCCAGCATCCCGCCGCGCTGGCTCTCGCCCAGCGTCGCCTTGCCGCAGCGCTGAACTACGCCGATCTCGCGATGAGCCTGGGCACGTACGAACACGCGGTGCTCCAGTTGCGGCGTGTGGCGGATGAGGACCCGTTGCACGGCGGGCTGCATGAGGGTCTCAACGCGAGGCTGATGTTGGCGCTCGCCGGGGCCGGGCAGCCCGCCGTGGCGTTGGGGCTGTTCGGTGACGTCCGTGAGCGGCTCTTCGACGAGCTGGGCATCCCGCCCGGCCGCGAACTGCATGAGGCGCACGCGCGGATCGTGCAGCAGGAGACCCGCGAGGCGGCCGCGGACACGCTCGTGCCACGTGAGGTCAGCATGGCCGGTGTCGTGCGGGACGTGAAGAACGAGCTGGGTGGCGATCACCCGGCATCCCTCGCCGCCGTTTCCTATCTCGCCATCGTGCGCCGGGCCGGAGGTCACCCCGGCAACGCGCTCGACCTGGATCAGGAAGTGCTCGACCGGTACAGGACGCTGCTCGGCGACTACCACCCGCGGACTCTGGTCGCCCGGCTGGCGGTGGCCGTCGACCTGGCGGCAGTGGGCCGGTTCGCCGACGCCCTCGCCATGGACGAGGCCACCCTCCATGACGCCCGCCAGGTGCTCGGCGAGGACCATCCGGACACGCTGCTGGCCGCCATTCACGTCGCTGCCGGGTACGCGGCCACAGACCGGGCGGCTGACGCCACCGCTCTCGGCCTGGACACCTTGGACCGGTGCAGGCGTGTGCTGGGTGACGAGCACCCGTCCACCCGGCTGTGCGCGGAGAACCTGGCGGTCATCAGGTGAGCCCGCTGTTCCGGCGCGGCACACCACGCATCCGCCGGGTGGACACCTTCTCACCCACCGACTTCTTCGGACTGGACGAGGAAGCTCGCGTACTGGCGTCCCAGGTGCGGGAGATCTACACCCCGTATCGCCCGGTGCGCACACGTGACCTGCTGTTCGGTCGCGAGGCCGAGGTCGTCGCCGTGGTCGAGGCGTTGAACACCCCAGGCCGCCACGCGTTCGTCTGCGGCGAGCGCGGCGTCGGGAAGACCTCCTTGGCCGCCGTCGTCGCAACGCTGCTGACCGACGCGACGAGCCTGCCACACACCGTGAAGCGGTGCGATCCGGCGGACACGTTCGAGTCGGTGCTGGAGCGGCCCCTCACCGCGCTGGGCGTGGACGTGCACCGGATCGAGTCGACCGTGCAGCACACCAGAGCACGCAACACCAACGTCTCCATCGGCACGACCGGGATCAAGAAGGAGCGGCAGCTGGCCGTCGGTGCGCTCTACCGGCCGGACGGCCGGGTGGGAGTCGCCGAGGCAGCGGAGCACCTCAAGGCCGCCGCCGGTCTCCTCGTGGTGGACGAAGCCGACGCGATCACCGACCCGACGGTGTTGACCAAGGTGGCCACGCTGATCAAACACCTCAGCGACCTCGGATCACCGTTCAAGGTCCTGATCGTCGGCACACCGGAAACGGCCGCCGCACTGACGACCACACACCCGTCCGCCAGGCACTGCGTGAAGACGGTCACCCTCCGTCCACTGGCCACCGACGCACTCGGCCACCTGGTGCGGACAGGCGGCGAGGCATTGGGGTTCGCGTTCGCGGACGAAGTCGTGGCCGGGATCGCCCGAGCGAGCGCGGGCCATCCGCACTTCGCGCACCTGCTCGCCCTCACCTGCGCGGAGAAGGCGGTGGTGGACGGCAGACGCGACATAGCGCCCGCCGATCTGATCTACGCGATGGCCGCCGCCACAGGCGAAGTCGACCCCGGTCTGCCCGCGGCCTTCATCGACGCCGTCGACGGCGACTTGGCGTCTCCTGCCGTCGACCTGCTGAAGAAGGCGGCCATCGCGGACGGCCCCGAGTTCGAGTCCGACACCGTCAACCCGGCCTTCGTGCCGGTGCGGCCCGGCGTCTACAGGTTCGCCGACCCGCGGATGCGGCCCTACCTGCGCATCCGGTTCCCCTTCGGCTAAGACCTGGTCTCAAAACTCGGCGTGTCGCTAGGTGAACCAACGGCCCGCCCCTGGCTCCGCACCGCCCGCCTGTGGGCCCGGCCCGACGGCCCGGAGGTCTGTCAGAGAGACTGGGGGCCAGTGCCCGCCCTCTCGACCTGGAGCCTTTGATGCCGCAAGGGACCGTCCGTTGGTTCGACGCCGAACGGGGTTTCGGCTTCCTCGCACCCGAGGACAGCTCGCCGGACGTGTTCGTGCACGCCTCCGAGATCGTCGGGGACGGCGGCGCGAAAGTGCTCCGCGAGGGTCAGGCCGTCGTGTTCGAGGTCGGCGAGAACGACCGCGGGCCCCAGGCGCTACGCGTTCGCGTCACCGCCGATGCGGCCACCGGCAGCGCCGTGGGCCTGCTCGGCACCGTCAACTGGTACGAGCCGGGCAAGGGGTACGGCTTCGCGTCGCCGGACGGCGGCGGCGCCGACATCTTCGTGCACAGCTCCGCCATCGTGACCGGCGGCGTGGTCACCGAGGGGCAGCGGGTGGCCTTCCTGATCGTCGAAGGCGAGCGCGGCCCGCAGGCCGGGCACGTGATCCCGCTGGGAGCAGGGGCCGGCTCACCCGCTGCGGCTGGTATCGCGGACGGTGCCGACGGCACGGTGGCCTGGTACGACGAGGACAAGGGCTTCGGCTTCATCAACCCCGACTCCGGCGCCGGGGACGTCTTCGTTCACGCCCGGGCCCTGGCCGAGGGGCTGACGTGGCTCGCGGAGGGCGACCGCGTCGCCTACGAGTTGGCTAGTGGAGACAAGGGCCCGCAGGCCCGCGACGTGCACCTGGTCCGGGGCGCCGAGCCCCAGACGGCGCCGCGGCGGCCGGCACCTGCCGCGGCCGCAGGGCCGGCGGCGCGGGACGTGCCCGTACGAGGCGGCGAGGGTGTCGTCGCGCGCTACGACGGCGACCGCGGCTTCGGCTTCATCACCCCGGACGCAGGCGGCGACGATCTCTTCGCCCACGTGTCCGTGATCATGGGGTCGGAGCCGCTGCAGAAGGGTGACCGGGTCCGGTACGCGGTGCGTCAGAGCGACCGGGGCCCGCAGGCCGACCGCATCGAACGCCTCTGAAGAGGCGGCCCCACCGATGGCTGATCACTTCCCGACGAGAGTGCTCGTTCATCCCCGTCGATGGTGCCGTCAGCAACGCGGCTGCGGCCTCCTCCTGGAGATCGATCCCTGACGGGGCCCGTGCCGACCCGAGGACCTGCTACTGAACACCCACCACGCCGTGAAACCAAGATCACCGACAGGGTTAAGCTAGTTGCAGAGGCTGATGTACCACACCGGCTTGAAATTCACGGTTTGGAGGTAACCCGGGGCGACCGAAGCGATCACGGCATGCCGCTGGTCGAGGAAATTCACCGTAACATTCTGATGGTTGTACACAAACCTGTTGGGGTTTTCGTCGTTGACGCCCCAGTTTGTCAGGGTATATGTAGTGCACCGGTAGAATTGGAATCCAATATACTGTCCGCCAGCCCCCAATTGAGTGGTACACATTCTGTGCAGCGGACACTTCTTTGTCCACTCATAGGACGGACTTCTGAGCGGATCCTCGGTATATTCCGCTTTGGGGTTCACGGTGACCAAGGCGCCGTCGACTGTCGCAGGCTGTTGAATCACCGTTGCTTCACTGGGTGCGGCCGTGACGATGAGACCGACACTCAGCGCGATCGCGGCGACCGCCGCTCGGAGGATCTTCACTCCCGCCACTTCCTCTCATCCGCTGTTGACGCGCGTGGCGCGATCGATTTAGATGCACTTGAAAAAACCCGAACATCGGCGGATCAGTCGTGACTGACCCACTGAAAGGATCTCAGAAGAACTTATCAAATGGTTGTCGTGCGTTAAATGGCCAGTTGGCTGGTCGTTCAGTTACTCCGCGTCGCCACACGCCGCTTCCAATAGTTGAGTTCGATCAGAGTCTCCATGTTGGGCGTCGGGACCAAGTGGTTGAGCGGAGGACCTGGTCAAGCCCGACCGGTCTGTGACTATCCCACTCCGAATCCGTCCCCCGATTCATTGATCAAGCCGATGGGCAGGGCCAGAGCCATGCCAAGGTCGTGGTGGAGGGCGAGCGCGATCTCGCGATGACGGTGGGCGTGGTGAGGCTGATCGAGGTCGTGGAAGCAGTCGCCGAGATGGTTGTGCGCGGTGGCCTGTCCGAGGAGCTCGCCGGTGGCGCGGGTAATGGCGAGGGCTTGCCGGTGGTGTTTCAGCGCAGTGGCCGGGTCACCGACGTGGTGGGCGAGTTCACCCAGGTTGTTGAGTATTTCGGCTTCATGGCTGCGGTTTCCAGTTTCCCTGGCGGCTTCGAGCGCGTGCTGGATGTAGGTGCGCGCCTGCTGGACCTCGCTAACTCGCGGTATACCAGTCCGAGGCCGTTCAGTGCGTTGCTTTCCACATAGCGGCTTCCTCTGCTGCGCGCGAGCCGGTGTCGACCGGCACCGACCGGAGCTGGATACACATCCGCAACCACTCGCAGGCCCTGGTCGCCCCTCACCGGCACCGGCAGTTCATGTGCTGTGGCAACGTCCTCAACTGCGTGACCCAGTCGTCATCCGGTCGGCCACTGCGCGCTGCCCGAGGTATGGGAAGCAGTGCCCGTGTCATGATCTTCACCCGCCGAATGGTGCAACGCGCCGCGAGGTGTGGTCAGGCAGGTGAGAAGCCGACGGCGTCGGCGAGGTCCTTGGGCAGGCACTCACGATCGATGTCCTGATCCAGCAGCAGGGTCCGGATGTGACCGGATGCGGTGCGTGGCAGGAGATCGAGGATGCCGCCACGCAGCCGCAACAACCGTCGAACAAACCGATCGACGTTGACACGGCCGTGAGTGCCTACGATCTCCCGACTGCTGCGGTACCTGCGTGCCCAGCCGGAAAGGTGGTCCAGTTCCCACGCGGTGGCGTGTGGCGGCGCGGGTTTGTCGCTCGCGTGCTGACCGTCCACCTCGAGAACGGTTTCGACCCGCGCGAACCAGACCTGCCAGAAGCCGTGACCTGACCGGCGGTCCCAACACAGTTCGAGTCGGTCTGCACGGTGCTCCCACCCGAATCTACGGCTGGCAGAAGTACCGGCTCGTACGACTTCCGCCGCGCCAACGCATCAGGCGCGTGAACCAGTTCCTTGGGGTCGGTGGTGATCCGAGGTCGCTCGACTCACCACCGACCATGTCACCGCCAAGTAGGATGTAACACTCGGATCCACACCGCTGGGCCTGTCGTCCCTTCGACACCTCGTGGGGAACCAGAAGTAGTGGCTCTCCAAGTGACGAATGCAACTGAAATGCTGGAGACCGCGTCCGGTCAACCAGGCCAACTGGTTTCGCTCAAGTAGCGGTACAGCCGCCGGTGCAGTGGCGAGAGCCTCATTGAGAGGAGAGGGCGCGACTGCCGGGAGCTTTCTCATTTCTTCAAGACCGAAGCTGTGGAAGCAGCTTCCATAGTTCCTGTACACGTCGTCAGAGGATGAGATGGATACATCGCGGGGCATCCTCGCCCCCGATCGTGCCACGGTACATAGGGGAGGGCGAACCATGGGTAAATCGAGAATGTCACACCGAGGTGTGGCATACTTGAAACGAATGACAGCGTCGATCGTTTCAGTGATTGTCGCTATATCGGTAAGCAGTCCCGTAAGCGCCGAGCCAGTAGTACGCGTCGCGAACCTCGCGAGGGCACGCAGCTCTGACGGCTCGACGACTGGCACCGCTGGCATTATCGTGTACCGCCCTAAAGTGACTGATCCTGCAGGACGGGACCGTCAGTACTCCGTCACGGTGAAGCCACGGGGTGTCCCACATCGGTCGTTCCTGAGATGCCCGTCGCCTGGCCAGGTTTGTCTACACCATCCCACTCAGCTCGACGACCGTGACCAGCATTGGGCGACTTTCACCCTGTTCGAGTACGGTACTTACTATCTGAACGGCTTCAATTACGACGGGCAAAGTGAGCTGCAGAACCATCAGACTGGGAACGCGACAGCTAGAACGCTCAACAGTGCTGGCAGGGAGATCGCCTGTTTCCCTGCTGCGGGGACACATTTTTACGCCGTGAACTATCTTCCCGTCTGGCACGTCAGACTCAGCGCTTTCACGGGATGCTGACGACGCGATCTCACCGACGGCGTCGTCCGCGAGATGGAACTGCCCTGCCCGCACGGCTGCGGGCCGACCTGGAAACACCCCGCCGCCGAGCAGGACCGGGTGATCGACACCGACATTCCCGACGACCGGCCCGCGCGGGTCCAGGGCCAGGTCGACGCCATGGAAGCCGGCGGCCGCGACAGCGAGTGCGGCGAGTTCCTGTACCAAGCTCTCGCCAGGTCGGGCTACGCCTGGGACCGTCACGGCCGTCGGCAATCCTGACCACCACGATGCTGGCCCGCTGGGTGGGCGTTCTACGCGATTCTTTGTCGATCAAACCAGAGCGGCCAGTTCGGTGTTTGGCGGACAATTACGCACGCAACCCCGATCACGCAGCCCTTTGGTCGATCGTCCTTCTGTCGCAAGAGGAAATGATCGACCGCGGGCTGCGTTCATGATCAACTGGGGTGCTTGAATCCCGCTGGGCCTTAAAAGACAAGCTAAAGCAACGTGGGCACGGCGGCGAATTCCTCGTGCAGCAGCCGAGCCAGTGACAACAGTTGTGGCGTGGTGCGGTCGGTACGCCAGACCAGGCCCAGTTGCGAGGTGCCGTGCAGGCCGCGGACCGGGATGTAGTGCACGTCGCGACGGTTGCTCCGGTCGACGAACGGACGGCACACCAGCATCCCGTGATCGCTGTTCGCGACCAGGACCAGGCCCTCCTCCATCGTGGTGACACCCGTCGTGGAGCGCAGCGCCGTACCGGACGGCGTCGAACGCGGGACCTGGGCGTCGACCCAGTAGCTGGGCGCGTCACCGGCGGGGGTGACGAGGTCCACGACCACGAGGTCCTCAACGTCGACCTGGTCACACCGGGAGAACGGGTGGGTCGCGCCGACCGCGAGGAACTGGTCCTGCGGCGGGAACCGGAACCCGACCGTCAGCCGCTCGTCACGGGCAGGCAACTGCACGACCGCGCAGTCGACCACGTCGTCGAGGATCCCCGAGAACGGCGAACCCAGCGGGATCTCGGTGACCAGCACCGACACGTCGTGGTGCTGACGGAACCGGCGGAGGGCGACCGTGACCTCCTCGTACACGCTGCCCTGGAAGCCGATCCGCACTTCCCGCAACGAGCCGCGCCTGGCCCGCTCACTCGCCTGCGTGACCACGCCGACCAGGTGCGCGTAGGCGGGCCGCAGCTCGGCGAGGAACTCCGCGCCGAACCTGGTCAGCGCCACCCGCCTGCTCGTGCGCTCCACCAGCTTGGTCCCGACGCGGCGTTCCAGGCTCGCGATGAGCTGGCTGACCCGGCTCTGCGAGAGCCCGAGGCGGTCGGCGGTCCGGCCGAAGTGGAGCTCCTCCGCGAGCACGAGCACGCATTCGATTCCCTGGACGGGAAGCCGGCTCATCACGCACCCCCGCTGACGACGTTCATCCATGAGCCTAACTGATCGATGGTGCAGCGAATCGGCGTTGTTCCACGAGCCGGACGTTGTTCGAATTGGCCGTATGAGCACGTCCGCCTCGACACGCGTCGAGTCAGAACAGCACGGCACCACGGCTCGGCAATGGCTGGCCATCGCGGTTGTGGTGCTGAGCACATTCGCCGTCGTCACCTCGGAAATGCTGCCGGTCGGGGTGCTGACCCCGATGGCTGCGGGGCTCGGCATCACGCCGGGGTTAACCGGGTACAGCCTCACCATCACCGGGCTTGTGACCGCGGTCACCGCCCCGATCGTCCCTCGCGTGATCGGCGGCCTCGACCGGCGGGTTGTCGTCGCCGTCGCGATGGTGCTGCTGGCCGTGGGCAACGGCCTCACCGCCGTCTCGCCGGGTTTCACGCTGCTGGTCGTGTCGCGTGTCGTGCTGGGCGTCGCGATGGGGATCGTGTGGTCGCTGGCGTCGGTCATCGCGCCACGTCTCGTCGCGCCACGACACGCGGCCCTCGCGGTCTCGTTCGCGGTCAGCGGTGTCGCGGCTGCGTCCGTCGTCGGCGTGCCGTTGGGCACGATCATCGGCGACGCGTTCGGATGGCGGATCGCTTTTGCCACGTTCGCTGCTTCCGGCGCTCTGCTCGCGGTGGCCTTGCGTTTCCTGCTTCCCCCGCTTCCCAAGCCCGAATCCCCCACCGCGGGCACCGCACAGGCCGGTGAGCGGTCGCTGCTGCGCACGCCCGCGGTCGTCAGCGGCCTGGTGGTGGTCGCATTCCTGGTGACGGCGCACTTCGCGGCGTACACCTACATCCGGCCGGTCCTGGAAGTCGGTACAGGTTTCGGCGGGGCGGCCATCGCGGCGATCCTCCTCGCCTACGGGCTCACCGGTCTGGTTGGCAACTTCACGGCCGGTGCGCAGGCCGCACGGCGTCCACGCGCCACCGTCCTGGCGCTCGCACTCGGCATCGTCGTCTCGATCGGAGTCCTGGCGTCGTTCAACGACTCGGGCGTGGCGGCAGTCGTCGGTGTCGGCGTTTGGGGACTGGCCTACGGAGGGCTGTCCGTGGGCGGTCAGCTGTGGATGACACAGTCCGCGAGGGGACGTGAGGAACACGTCACAGGGCTTTATGTCGGCGTTTTCACCGCGTCCATCGCTTTGGGCGCGTTCACCGGCGGTACCATTTACGAAACTGTTGGTACGTCTACTTTGTTGTGGACCGCCGCCGCGCTTGCCCTGGCCGCTCTCGTGGCCGGAGTGGTGGGGCGAGGTCCGTTGCCGGGGATTGGCGGGTCACGTGTGCGTTGACAGCCACATCACCATCCACAGCAGGCATCCCAGCGCTCCGCCGATCGCTACGGCGAGCAACATTCTCCTGGCTGCGGCTATGTCCTGAGGGCGCTCCGTTGTCTCGCTCATCCCCGCTCGTACCGTCGTCATGTTGCGCATGGTCTTTGACTTCCCCTGCTAGTCGCTCCCCACACCTTCGCCACCCGAACGGGTTGTTTCGTGTTGGCCGCGTGGTCTCTTCTTTTCGAGGCTCTGATCTTTTTGCACGGAACGGGATTCTCCCTCGCCGGGGCTGACCTCTGGGCAGATGCCTTTGGGCTCTGGGGCTTTGGTGTGTTCTTGGTGGCGTGGGCACTCCTGCCCGTCGGCGACCCAGAACGGGTGCCAATCAGTGGCCTCGATCGTCGCCGTCGCCGAACCCGCGGAGCCGTCCGTGTCGCCGGTCGACTCAGTACGGGTGAACTCGTTGTCGTGCACCCACGTCGCCGTCACAGCGCGAGCTTCGGTACGACCAGTCGCCGGATCCGTCGCCAGCACGACGTCGCCCAGCTTGACCTGCTCGATCGGCTTCGACGAACCGTCCGCCATCAGCACCCGTGTACCAGGCGGGAAACTAACGCCCGAGCCCGCAACCGCGGTGCGCGTTTGCCCACAAGACTGCGGTTGCCGCCGATAGCGCAAGACAGGGCGTGACCCGCGTCCGGCCCATAGCCCTCGATACCCAAGTCGTAGGGCGCATTCGGGTAGCTGTTGTAGTCCACAACAAGGTAAGGCGGGCTGTTGAGCAAATTGAACCGCCGCCACGACGAGTTGTCCGTCTCGCGGGAGCCGGTCAACAGCAGAGTCGCGTCGTTGCGGCCTTCGTTGGCGCCCCTGCGAATCGCTTCCACCACATCGATGTCCAAGCCCTGCCCACTGCACGCGCAACCGTGACCCTGCAGTGTTCCTCGCCCTGGCCTCCGCAGTGGTGGAACGAGTGGTCCGTGTGCAGGTGCAGGTATGCAGACCTGACCCAGCGACCGGCCACTTGGTACGTCTTCATTCGCAAGAACGTCTGGGAAACGAAACACGTTCCCTGCTCGCAAACGTACCCGGCCTTGAGGTCGTTGAGTTTGCCGTCGGTGCGGTTGAAGTTCTTCGCGTCCGGCCAGGCGGACTGCACCACCATGTGATCGGTCTTACCGCGGTCGGTGCAACGGTAACCGGGATCGATGTGAACCGGGTAGGTTGTCGCGGGGTCGGCCAGGAACGCCTGATCCGGACGAATCGACACCGCGGTATCGGACACCTCCACCGGCATCGTGGCCGACCTGAGGCCCTCCGCGTTGCCCGCCAGCAGATCCTGTTCGACGGGTGCCCCTGTGGAATCCCACATTCGTGCGGCGCTGCCCGCGAACACCGGCCCGTTTGTGCCGACCCGCAACCTGCCATCGGCCGCTTCGACCCTGCCACCCTCGCTGTGTACGAGGGGAACGAGACCGTTTTGAGTTCGGGGTTTTTGGCCGCCGCCGCGGTCTTGATCACCAGCAACTGGCTGAAGCCCGTCGCATCGACGGTCACCTTCAGGTCCACGCCTGCGAAGACGTCGGGATAGGTCGCCGTCGAACCGTCTAGCTGCGGCTGCGGCAACGCGCGTGGCCAGCCGAGACCCACTTCGACGTCGCCTTTGCCGACCGTCACGATCGGGGCGCCGTCACCACCGCCGGACAACGCCACACGCACCACTGCCGCCTTGGGCGCGACTGTCCCATCAGGACGCTTCACCAGCGTGGTGTCCACCGGTTCCCAGCTGTCACCACGCCTCACCCGAACAGGCCACGCGTGCTGAGTCGGCCGCATCGTCCCGTCCGGGTTCGCCCGCACCTCGGTCGACTCGCCGGTCTCGCCGAGCACTCGAACCGACTTGTTCCCGGCTCGTGCGGCAAGCAGCGCCGACGTCGCATCAGGCGCCTCATCCGCAATCAACGCAGGTGACGGCGCTGCCGACAGCGGCGGCACCCACACCACCAGCGCGGTGAGTAATGATGCAATCACCGTCAGTGCCCGTCCAAGTCTACTTCGGACGGAACTACTGTTCGTCGGCGCGGCGCATTACGGTGGCGAACACTTTGCTTGCCGTACCGGCCATCCGGTTGTCGATGTCGCTGCCCGGGTGGTACGCGGTCACCGCGGCCGCTGCTACCTCGAAGCGGTCGAAGACCGCGTTGACGATTTCCAGCAGCCTCGCCAGGCTCAGGCCGCCGTCGGCGCTGTACTGATTGGCGATTCCCTCACTCGGGTCGAGGCAGTCGAGATCGATGTGCAGGTATGCGCGGTTCGTGCGGGCGCGCAGGTCGTCCAGTGCCGCCGTGAGTTCCGGGCCGGTGAACGTGTTTCCTTCCAGAATGCGGATGTTCGAGCTCCGGAAGTCGTCGCGCTGCCCTGGCTCGAAGTCACGGCCTCCGATATGGACGACGTGGTCCTCCGCGATTTCGGTGAAGCCGGTGACCCCGCTGCGCAACACCGCCCAGTCGTGCCCGGTGATCACCGCGAGCCCCATCGCGTCGAGCGATCCTGTGTGGCTGCGTTCCGATGTGTCGAAGTCCGGGTGCGCGTCGAGCCACACCACTCCGAGGCCATTACCGCCGCATCCGGCGACCGTTCCCACACAACTGTTGCAGTCACCCGCGAGGATCAGTGGGAACAGTCCTTCGTCACGAGCCGCGCGCACTTCACGTCCGAGCAGGTCCGCCAGGTGGAAGACCCTGGCGGCCTCCGGCTGCCCGGTATCGATCGGCCCCACCGTCACCACTGAGCCGGGGAGTTCTCCGAAGACGTCGGAACATGCGTGCAACAGGTGTTCCGGGCCGCATCCGCGATCCACATCCCGCCGGCCGTCGTGGTAGGGCATCGAGATGATCCTCATGCGGGTCATCTGGCACCTCCGCGCCGCTCGCGACACCAGGTTTGGTGTATCACTCGAGGGTACAGCGCTCGCCGGCATCTTTTTATCGCGTCGCACGCAATGGTTGCCCGCCTCCCGCTGACGAGCGCGGGACCACGGGTCCAAAATGGGGTGCCGACATCATTTATCGAGCTGAACGTCCGTTATCCGAGCAGCTGCCGACCGGACGAGCAGGTGTGTTATGTGCGCGCACCTTCCATGGTGACTTTCAGACGTCGACATTGACATCGCCAGGACGGCCGCGAGCTGGGCATCGTGGGTTCTCGACGCCAGGTGTGACCACGCGACCGGCCGGGCTACATCCGTTGGCGGGAAGTGGGTGACGCTGTGGTGTCAACGCGGTTCGCCACGTTAGCAGAAAGCCGTCCTCGCCTTTTCACCCCCCTCTCTCATCCTCACGTGGATGCGGCGAATCAACGTGGCCACGCCGCCGGGCAGACGCGACGAGAGGGATACACATTCACCGGATGGCTGGAAAGAAATTTTTCTGATCACACGATGGTGTTATCGGGCCTTTCCGCGCCCCACGTTTGTTGTAACGTGCTCCTCACGGAAGGCCTCCACCTATGGAGGCCTGTTCCACCCCGGTGGTCAACAATCAGATTCCGGACCCGCACCGAAAGGAATATGCACCGTGCGATTGTTCAAGAAGACCGTCATTGTCGCCGCTCTCACCGCAGCCGGATTCGCTGCGGCCGGGGGCTCCGCCTTCGCTGGTGAGCCTGCCGACAGCCAGGCAGGCAAGCCCGAGACCATGCAGGTCACGGTGCACGCCAGCAAGGCTCCCGCCAAGGAGACCACCCACGGCAAGAAGTCCACGCACAGCGAGGACAACAACGTTGTCCAGCAGGGCCTGGTGCCCGTGAACGCCCTGAACAACGTCAACGTGTCGCCGAACCTGGGCTGCGTTGCCAACCGCCCGCTGGAAGACCTCAACGCGCAGAGCCTGGTCGGCCTGGTGCCGGTCGCTGTGGACGTGGACGAGCTGGCCAAGCAGCCGCACATCAACGTGTTGAGCGACGGCAACGTCTCCACCACCATCGAGGACAACTCCTGCACCTCCAACCAGGGTTCCTCGCAGGCCGGTGACAACACCCACGGCGCCACCGGTGCGGGCAGCAGCTCCAACGGCCACGCCGTCGGAAACGCCGCCGGCTCGGGCAACAACAGCGGCAACGGTGGCGGCGGCCTGATCGGCTCGGCCGGCCACCTGCTGGGCGGCAAGAAGTAACACCGTCCACATGCGACTGGCAGGCGTGTGCCGGTCGTCAGGACGAACCGCGCGCGGCACAGGCTGACACCGCCGCGTAGCCAAAGGTCTGCTCCGTGACGGGTCCCAGCGGTTTCGGTTCGGGGTGCCGCCAGGACCCGCCACAGAGTGGCGAAAGGATGGTTGTGTCAGCCGAGCGCCCGCAAGCGCCCGGCTGGCACAACCGCCGAACAGCAGTATGGACTGCTGCGCCGAGGGTGTCCACATAGGAGACACAGGCGATGCGGGCACCCTCCCTGGAACGCAGGCGTAGGTGGTCGCTCACGCAAGGAGTCCGACCCCAACGAGGATACGTCTGCAAGTGGCCCGTCGATCCCGTGCTTCCCCCAGCACGTGGATCGACGGGCCGTTCGCCGTCTGCACGTCGATGGCAGTTCCGCTGGCATTTGGCCCAGTCGATGGTGCGGAGAATTGGATCTGGAGTGGGCCGCTGACGAGCTCGTAGGTTGATGGCCATGATCAGGAGCCATTGGCGGGCAGGTCCGCAGGAAGCGTGGACAGGTCAGGTGTTCGTCAGCGTCACGGACTTCACCAGCAGCCGTGTGCTGGACCTGCCCGGTATCGCCTTGGCGGGCTACGGCCTGCGCCGCGGCTGGGCCACGCTCGACGGAGCAGTCGGGATGTGGCTGTGGACAAAGCCCGCGCGACGACGGAGCGGCTCCGTCTCGGTGTGGACGAGTGCCGCGGCGTTGTCGGGTTTCGTCCGGTGGCCGCCGCATGTTCGGATCATGAAGAAGTACCGGACCCGTGGCAGGATCGCTGCCCACAATTGGCACGCCGACGAGTTCGACCAGGGCTTGGTCTGGCGTGCGGCGCTGGCTCGCCTGAACCAGGCGTAGGCTAGTTTTTTCGGGCGAAGCGCCGGAGTTGCCCGGCGTGTATGTCGCTTACCCACTCCCAGCCGGGTTTGGCCGACGGGCCGATCCGCGGGTCGTCGACAACGTCCCCGTCCCGCAGAGCACGGACGTACGCACGGTCCAGGTCGATCCTTGCCATTACCTGATCGGCTCTGCCGACGGATCCGTGCCCGGGAATGACGGCATCGACGTCGTCGGCCGCGTCTTCGAGCCGTCGCAGCCCGACGAGGTACTCCTCGATCGGGTCGTTGGTGCCGTTCACGTCGTCGAGCATCGGGACGAAGACGTCGGAGAGCATGTCACCGGCGACGAGCACCCCGTGTTCCTCGATCAGCAGTGCCGCGTGGCCCGGGGAGTGCGCCGGGTGCTCGATGACGCGGACTCGCGGGCCGTCCCAAGGAACGTGCGTGGTTTCCCCAGGCAGACCCGTGATGAGGCCGAACAGGTCCAGCGGTGTCTCCTCGGCGATTTCCGGTGGCAGTCCTTCGTGGACGCGGGTCTTCCAGTCCGCGTTCGCCAGCAGATCCCGCATGACGGCCGCACAGCGCGCTGTACCGTAACGAGGCACGTCGCCGAGTTGGGCATGCCAGAGCACGTGGTCCCAATCGGGATGTGTCGAGAAGCCCGCCGCAACGGGCTGGCCCAGTTCACGCAGGTCGTTGGCCAGGCAGATCATTTCGTCGCCCCGGATCCCGGCGTCGATCAGCAACACACCGGCCCCGCCTTGCACGACAACGGTGTTGTTCAGGAGTAACTCGCTCTGGTGGACCAGCACACCGTCAGCGACCTGTGTCAGCATGGGATTCCTCCGCTCGTAGTCAGCTCAGCCGAGTGCCAGCGTGGCAACAGCGATGATGCAGATACCGATGCCCGTTCGCTGCCTGGCACCGATTCGCTCTCCGAGTACGCCGGCCGCGAGCAGCACGGTGACCGCCGGGTAGAGCGAGGCAAGGACTCCGGCGACGCCGAGGCTCGCCGCTCCGGTAGCGACCATGAACGCGAGTGTGCCGGATGCGCCCAGCACGCCGGAGGCGCTGCCCCAGCCGAGCACGCCGCGGCGAGGGCGCCACGGTTGTCCGAGGCTCGTGGCGGCGGCGACAGTCAGCACCGCACCGGCCAACTGGTTCGCGGCAAGGGGCAACAGGCCGGCGTCAGCCGAGATCTGGGCGAGTGCGATGAACAGAACCCCGAAACCCACGCCCGCGATGGCTCCGTCGACAAGCGCTCCCCGCGCACACGCCGGTCGATCCGGCGCGGCCTCACGGGAGACCAGCCAGATTCCCGGCAGTGTGGCGAGCACACCGACCCAGACCAGCCATCCGGGACGCTCGCCGAGGACCACCCCCACGAGCACGGGCAGGACAGCGGCCCCGACCGCCGAGATCGGCGCCACCAGGCCCATCCGGCCGCGGGCCAGCCCGCGGAACAGGAAGATGCTGCCGGTGGCCGAGCCGGCTCCGGCCAGCAGCGCCCAGCCGAAATCCGACAGGTCCGGGCTGCCCGGCAGCGTCAGACCGGCCAGGAGCGTGACGAGCGCTCCGGTGGCCTGCCCGACCAGGACGATCTGCCACGGCGAGTGCCGGCGCGAACCGGCGCCGCCGATGAAGTCCGCGGCGCCGTAGGCGAGGGCCGCCGAGAGCGCCAGGAGGAGTCCGAGGTTCATGGCATCGAGCCTGCGGCCGATGCGGTCCACTCTGAAGGGCCATTTTCCGACCCCTGGAGTGGACCATTTGATGTACTGGTGGCATGACCGTCAAATGGGGACGTGGTGGCCCCGACCTTCTGGTGACGTTGGACCGCAGCGCCGGGCCGCTCGGGATCCAGATCCAGGATCAGGTGCGGGCGGCGATCCGTGGTCGGCGACTCGGCGCCGGGGAGCGTTTGCCGTCGAGCCGGCGCCTGGCCGACCTGCTTGGCGTGTCCCGCGGCACGGTCGTTGACGTCTATGAGCAGTTGCTGGCCGAGGGGTACGTCGAGTCGACGGTCGGTTCCGGGACGCGGGTGGCCGCTGTGCCGGCCGTCGAGCCCGCTCGGCAAACGTTTGGCTCTGCCTCGCCGTCCCGGCCGGTCGAGGTCGACTTCGAGTACGGCATCCCCGATCTCGGTTCGGTGCCGTTGGCCGACTGGAGCTGGGCGGTGTCGGAGGCGACACGGACCCTGCCGACGGCCGGCTTGGGTGACGAGGACCCGTCCGGTTCGCGGCACCTGCGGGAGGTCGTCACCGCCTACCACCGTCGTGTCCGGTCGGGGTGCGCGGTCGCCGCGGACGCCGTCGTTGTGTCGGGTTTCCGGCTGGGGCTGGCTTTGACCCTCGCAACGCTGGCCCAGCACGGCATCCAGTGCATCGCACTGGAGGATCCCGGCCCTCGTGAGCACGACATCATCGCTCGCCGCGCGGGCCTTTCCGCCGTGCCGGTTCCAGTCGACGAGCATGGCCTCGACGTGAACCGCCTGCGCGAGACCGGCGCACGGGCGGTGTTGCTGACACCGGCCCACCAGTGCCCCACCGGTGTCGCGCTCGGCCCGTCACGGCGACGCGACCTGGTCGCCTGGGCAGACGAGGTCGACGGGGTGATCCTCGAGGACGACTACGACGCCGAGTTCCGCTACGACCGTCAGCCGGTCGGCTCGCTGCAGGGCCTCAACCCCGACCGCGTGATCGCGCTGGGGTCGGTGAGCAAGACGCTCGCGCCCGCGATCCGGCTGGGCTGGGTGCTCGCACCACCGCGGTTCGTGCCGGGAATCGCCGAGGAGCAACGGCTCAGTTCCCGCGGCGCGCCCATGCTGGACCAGGAAGCGTTGGCTCTGTTGATGGAGTCAGGCCGGTTCGACCGCCACCTGCGACGCGTACGGGAGATCTACCGCGCACGCCGGGACGTGCTGACAGCCGAGACTGAACGAGCCTTCGGCCCGGACCGGCTGCATGGGCTGGCAGCCGGCTGCCACGCCCTGCTGCACCTGCCCGACGGAACATCCGAACGCGCCGTCGTGTCGACCGCGGCGGCGATGGGCGTCCGGGTCAACGGGCTAACCCACTACCGCTTCGCACCTGCCGGCACCGAACCGCACCCGCCCGCTCTCGTCCTCGGCTTCGGCAACGTCAGTGAACTGCGGATCCGCCGCGGCATCCGCACCCTCGCCGAAGCCGTCCAAACCGTCCATAATGGATAGATGCTGGCAGGGGTAGGGACAGCCCCACCGGCAGATCTGGTGTTGCCGGTACTGCTTCGAGCTGTGGCGCGTGGCAACGTTGCCGCGTGGCAAACACTGACAAACAGCACGGCGTCGGCAGGCGGGGCTTCCTGATCGCGACATCGGCAGCGGTAGCCGCCGGCAGCCTTGGGCTGCCGACACCGGGCGCGGCTGCGACGGTCGACGAGGGACACCGCGGGCGAATCGACACACACCACCATGCGACTCCACCCGCGATGCAGGAATGGGCCGTACAGCAGGGCCTTCTCCCCGCCGACCGTGACCGGTGGCCGCGTTGGGCGAAGTGGGACCTGGACGAAACGCTGGCAACCATGGACGCCGGCGGGATCGCCGTCGGAGTCGCGTCGGCACCCCTGCCGACGGCAGTCGTCGAAGGCGACCCGGCAGTGGCGCAGCGAGCGGCCCGAGTGATCAACGAGGCGCTCGCCGAACTGGCCCGCGACCACCCGGCGCGGTTCGGTTTCCTGGCTTACGTTCCGTTGCCGCACATCGACGTCGCACTGTCCGAGATCCGCTACGCGTTCGACCAGCTCGACGCCGACGGGGTTCTGATGATGACCCACGTCGGGCAGACCCCGGAAACGGCCCGATACCTCGGTGACCCGTCGTTCACGCGCGTCTTCGCCGAGCTGAACGAGCGAAAGGCCGTGATCCTCGTCCACCCGGACAACCTGCCCGGCGAACACGGGCGGGTGATACCCGGGGTGGACAACTACGTTGCCGACTACATGCTCGCGACGACCCGCGCGGCACTGAGCATGATGACGTCGAAGACCCTCCAGCAGTGCCCGGACCTGTCGGTGATCCTCAGTCACGGCGGCGGGTTCCTGCCGTACATCGGCGGCAGGCTCGAACTCGCAGGCAGGTTGGGCGAAGGGCCTGACGTGCAGAGCGTGCGCACGGCCCTGAAACGCTTCTACTACGACACAGCGCAGCCCACGTCGCCCTACGCCACCCCGACTCTCCTGCATGCCGTGCCGCCGACCCACATCCTGTACGGATCTGATTGGCCCGCAACCCCGGCCAAAGAGGTCGCGGTGACCGCGGCGGCGTTCGATCGCGACCCCGGGCTGGACCGGCAGCTACGCGACCGGATCAACCGCAGCAACGCCCTGGACCTCTTCCCGTCCATTGCCCGGCGCCTGCGACACCGCTGAACATCAAGCGGTCAGTTCGAGTCGTCGACGGGCTCCATGTGACGGATCGTGTCACCGCCCTTGTGGTCGTGCGCACGGGAGTACTTGGTGTCCAACACCTTCGCCATCTTCTGCGCGGCTCCGGTGTACGCGTCGTCCACCGTGCCCGCGTGGTGGGTGACCGCGACGGACTGCGCGCCGGCCGGGCGGGCCTCGATCACGCAGCGCTTGTCCTCGACCCGCCCGGCAGCGTCCACAGTGAGATGCACCTCCACGCGAGTCAGCCACTGCTCGAACCGCGACAGGCTGGAAGCCAGTTCACTCGTCACGTACGCAGCCAGCTTCTCGCCACCATCGATGTTGTGGTCGGTGTTGACCTGGATCTGCACGAACATCCTCCCGGCAAAACTACGACATGCGGATCACGCCACCCTAGGCGAACGCCGGCCACCTTGCAGGTTGCCGAGGTCAGCGGCGAGCCGCCGCGATGCCGGCAACCGTCTGCCTGGTAGTGGAATCACCACGTTGCCGAGGTGGTGCGGGGCTACCCCGCCGCCATGACTGATGGGGTGCGGACACGAAAGGGACTCGGCGATTTCCTGCGGTCCCGGCGGGATCGGCTCCGCCCGGAGGAGGTCGGTCTGACCTCCTCCGGGCGGCAGGCGCACCCCTGGGCTGCGCGGCGCGGAGATCGCCCGGCTCGCCGGGATCAGCGTGGACTACTACGTCCGAACACCGCGTGCCAGCCGAACGCGCTGGTGAGCACCCCGCCGAGTACCAAGCCGACGCCGAAACTGGCCGCGCCGACCGCGGTGTGGACCCCCAGGGCGCGGTTGCGCAGTCTGCCTTCCGGGAAAACCTGGAACAGCAGCGCCATCGCCGCCGGTACGAATGATCGGGACGAGCGCGCCCACAGCGAAGATGACGATGCCCACCGCCAGCACGAGTCGTCTGCTGTGGACATCGGCGAGCCGGCCGCCCAACAGCAGGCAGCCCGCGAACGTGATCCCGTAGCCGGTCATCGTCCACTGCGTCCACGTGCAGTTCCCGCCCGATGTCGGGCAAGGCCGGGTTGACCACGGCCACGCTTCCCACGTCGAGCGCCACCGCGGCCGCGAGCAGGATCAGTGTGCACCACAGCCGCGGGGTGAAAGCAGCGCTCATCCTCTCGGCACGCGGCGTTTGCTTGGTCACCAAAGCACTCCTTGCGTCGCGACTCACCAGCAGCCCGGATCGACGGTGCGACAAGCCGGTTGTTCCGTCAGCCTCGCAGGCCGCGTCCCGGGCAAACAGTGCTCCGTTCTTCCTGATAACCGGCGACCCAGGCAACCGGATACCAGCAACGACTGGTCACGCGCTGCCGCTGTGGCGGTGTTCGCTACGGCGGTGTCGCGGTTGCTGAGCCCGTCGGCCGCGAGCCGGACGACCTGGAGTTCCTGTGGGGTGAGCCGGGCGGCGGGGGTCCCGGTCGTGTTGCCTGGCGACTGGCCGGTCGCCGAGTGCGGTCAGTTCGGTCCGGGCTCGCGCGGCCCAGCCGTGGGCGCCGAGCCGTTCGAATCCGGTCAGCGCGTCGGTCAGGTGGCTGCGTGCGTCGGTTCGGTGGCGTTGGCGGCGTAACCGTTCGCCGTACAGCAGTGCGGTTCGGGCGTGGACCGAACTCGACCGGTTCGCCCTGTGACCAGGTGGCGTCGCTTTGTCGGTACGTCCGCAGGTGCGATTGTCACGACCTGCGTTCCGCTGGTGAGCGGTTGGCAGCGCTGCGTGCCGAGGCGATTCTGGAAGACCACGCCGAGGAGGAGGCGTCGGTGCCGCGGCGGTTGTTGCCTCGCGCCAGGCCCGCTGCTGGTCTGCTGACGCGCCTCCCGAAGGAAGGACCAGACCGTGTTGACGACCGCAGCACTGCTCGCCGCAACCCTGCTCAGCGGCGCCGCGAACGTCCCGTTACCCGCACGCGCTGACATCTCCGTCGACCTCGCTTTGACGTCGACGATCGTGCTCCCCGGTGCCCGTGTCGAACTGTCGATCACCAACCACGGCCCGGAACCGCTCACCTCCGCGACGATCGTCGTGCGGTTCGGCGCCGACGCCGGGGTGGCACAGCCGGCGCCGTGCACCTTCGACGCCGCGGCCGACACGCTCACGTGCCCCTTCGGCCCGCTGCCCGTCGGCGGCACTGCGACGATCTCCACCACCACGTATTTCCTGCTCGGCGGTCCGCCCACCCGCTTCGCCAACACAGCGGCACGGACAGTCAGCACACCACTGGACCCCAACAGCGCCAACGACACCGACAGCGAGTACTGCACCTACCTCGGCGGCGGGTTCCCCCCGCCGCCCGTGCCAACGCTGTACTGCTGAGTGCCCCTTCACAACTGGTCCTGTGGTTGGCGCTGTTGGGGTCGTCCGCGGAGAACGCAGCCGGGGCTACTGGCTGACCAGCAGGAGCCGGTTCGGTGAGCCCCGTGGATCGACGACCACGTTCTTGGTGGAGTCGTTCAGCAACGTGGTCGCGACCTGGGCCGGTGTCAGCGCGGGGTTGCGGGACAGCAGCAACGCCGCCGCACCGGCCACGTGGGGTGTGGCCATGGACGTCCCGGACAGGTCACCCCAGTCCGTGTCGCTGCCGTTGTACGCCGAAGTGATGCTCTCCCCCGGCGCGAACAGATCGACGCAGCTGCCGTAGTTGGAGAAGTACGACCGGTAGTCCGACCCGCCGATCGACCCGACGGTCAACGCTTCCCGCACCCGGGATGGCGAGTGCCGGCAGGCGTCGTCGGAGTCGTTGCCCGCTGCCACAACCGCTACGACACCGTCGGCGATGACCCGCCGTACGGCGTCCTCGATCACCCGGTCAGGCGCGGGTCCGCCGAGGCTCATGTTCGCCACGGCCGGGCCGGACACGTGGTTGGCCACCACCCAGTCCAGCGCCTTCGCGAGCTGTTCGCTGGTTCCGTTGCCGTCGCAGTCGAACACCTTGGCGGAGACCAGCCGAACGCTCTTCGCCACGCCGTGATCCAGCCCGCCCACGGTGCCCGCGACATGGGTTCCGTGCCCGTGGCAGTCCACGTTCTGGTTGTCCACGGTGTTCGTTCCCCAGACCGCACGTCCGCCGAAGTCCCGGTGGCTGATCCGGACCCCGGTGTCGACGATGTAGACGGTGACGTTCGACGCCGTGCCGGGATACCGGTAGACGTCGTCCATCGGCAGCCGTCGTTGGTCGACCCGGTCCAGTCCCCACGAAGGCGGGTTGCGTTGTTCGTCGGAGACCCGTATCCGCTGGTTCTGCTGCACGTACGACACCGCGGGGTCCGCGGCGGCACGGCGTGCGTCGCGTTCCGTCATTCGTACCGAGAAACCGTTGAAAACATGGGAAAATGTGTGCACGACCGTGCCCGAGTAGCGTGCTGCCAGGTCGTGCACGGGGTGTTGTCCTTTGAGTACCACCACATAGCTGCCGTCGATCGCGCCGGTTGTGTTCGCGCCCAGCACATCGGCCACGGCGACGGGAGGGACACCCATCAGTCCACCGGCTGCCAACGCCGTGGCCGCCAACCAGGATCCCGTCCTCATCGCACCTCCTCGTCTGCTTTCCGGACGATCGCAGGCTACGGCCAGCGGCAGGAGCCGCACCCGGTCCCGCTGCGCGATTGCTCCGTGCCCACCCGAAAAGACCCCGAATGGCCGCCCTACCAACGTCGGGAATCCGGGTCGAACGGCGGACCCCGGCACCCGCGCCGGCGTGGTCGTACGCCGTCCCGCCGACCGGTGCCGACCGTAATGGTCTGGACCGCGCGCTTCCGTGCGAACAGACTGGTTCGCACTGGCCGAGTTCGAGGATCGGAGGAGCGGTGACCCGAAGAAGCCGAATCATGGTCGCCGGGGTGGTCGTTGCCCTGCTGGGCACAGCGACTTCCGCGTGGGCACAGACATCCGGGTGGCAGGCTCGAAGTGATGCCGGTTCTGATGGCGCACTCACCGCGGTGGCCACGATCCCCGAGGGGTCGGCGAACGCTTGGGCGTTCGGAGTGCGACGCGACGGGTCGACGTACGCGATGCGCAGCATCGGCGAATTCGCCGACCAGTGGGCGCCTGTCGACGTACCCGACGTGGGGCGTGTTCACGCCCTGCGGCACGTGTGGGCTGCGGCGGAGAAAGGCTCGCTGCGTTGGGCGGACGGCAAGTGGCTGCGCGTACCTGTCCCGGGTCGCCCGGTTCTGCGTGCCATTGAAACCGATCCTGTCGTTGAGAACACGGCGTGGGCGGTTGGTGCGGAGCAGACGAGTACGAGCAGGCAACGGGGTGCGGTGCGCAAGTGGGATGGCACGCACTGGCGTGTCGTGCCGGTGCCGCCCGCTTTGGTGGACGACTCCAGCGAACTGACCGGCGCGCTGGTGAGCACCGACGGGGTGTTCGTGTACGGCATCGACCACGATCGCCACCGTGGGGGCCGGGTCATCGCGTTGCGTTTCGATGGCACGTCCTGGTCCGCGCTTCCGGCGCCGCCGCCCCGGCCTGGCTACGAGGAACACGTGACGAGTCACGACTCGAGCGCCAGCAGGCTCGTCGGCTGGACTGCCCCTGTGGGAGCCTCGCCACAGCTGCGTGTCCCGTTGATATACCACGTCGATTCGACGACCGGGCTGCTCACCAAGGAGGACATCCCCCGCGTGGCAGGGTGGTTGACAGCCGTGACGACCGAGTACGGAACTCCGCTCGTGGTCGGCAGCACCGCCTCCCAGCGCCCGTTGGCGATGCACTTGCGCTACGACGGGGAGGGGCGCACGTCGTGGACCGTCGACGAGATGCCGGATATCCGCAATGGACAGTTGCTGGCGGTGGGCGGGACGATCGTGCCGAACATCTGGGCGGTCGGCAGCACGCGCGGACACCATGGGGAACGCCCCTTGATGCTCCGGTACAGCCCGTGACGAGCTGACTCAACCCCCGCCGATCACGCGAGGACTTCCGAGTGCGGCGATGACAGGGACAGCCGCTGTCGCGGTCCTCCCTTGGCACTGCGGCACATCGTCGTGGGCTGCGTTGAGCGAAGTGGCCTTGGCCGTCGGCGAACCGACGACCAAGGCCAGGTGGTTATGCGTTGTTGTCGCTGGTGTTGACCTCGCCGTTGACGCCCTTGGGGAAGAACCCGCCGGAGGTCGCGGCTTTGTTGGTCAGGTACACGATGTTGAGGACCTGGCCGGGGCTGCGGGAGAAGGCGATGCCGTTGGCGTCGGCCGGCACGATGTTGGCGCGGCCTTGGCTGTCGATGACACCCTGGTCGAGGTCGGTTTTGCCGTCCAGGCTGTCACGCGCGTCGGACAGCTTCACCGACGCTTCCCGCAGATCGCGTCCGAGCAGCCCGAGGTTGAGCAGGCCACCGTCGTATTGGTAGAGGGCGCTGCGGATGTTGCCCGCGTGGTACGCCTCCACGGCCAGGATCCCCGCGGCGGCTTCCAGGTAGGTCTTGTTGTCGATCAACGGTGCCGCGCCTTTGTAGGCGGTGACGCCGACGTCTTCGAACAGGTACGCCGCGAGGAGGAAGTTCTCCTCGCAGGCGAACGCGTCGAAGCTGCGGCCCGGTTTCACCAGTCCGGCGGCCTGGGCGGCTGCGGTGAAGCTGCTTTGCAGGTCGATCGCGGGACGGCTGACCGCGGCCGAGCCCAGCGCGCCGCGCAGGAACGCGACGTGGGCTTTCTCGTCGGCGGCGATCTCCTGGGCGTACTGGCGGGCGGCCTTGGTTTTGAACCGCACCGCACGGCCGCCGGTGACGCCGCCGCGGGTGCCGGTGCCGGTGGTCAGCGAGTCTGCGAGGCCTTTGCCGGTGACGGCGTGCAGGTAGAACTC
Organism: Kibdelosporangium phytohabitans; assembly: GCF_001302585.1. Lineage (GTDB taxonomy): Bacteria > Actinomycetota > Actinomycetes > Mycobacteriales > Pseudonocardiaceae > Kibdelosporangium > Kibdelosporangium phytohabitans. Next base: position 8,716,058 of record NZ_CP012752.1, read on the forward strand.
GGCTTCCAGGTATTCGAGGTTGAGCGCGAAGTTGAGCACCGCCGCGTCGCTGACCTGAGCGGCCGCGGCCCTGGGTGCCGCCGTCGCGGTCGCGGAACCGAGAGCCGCGGCTCCGACCACGCCGAGGCCGGCGACACCCGCGGCTTGCAGGAAACGGCGCCGGTCCTCGCGGTTGCCCGCACTGCGACTGATCATCCTCGCGGCATAACGCTTGCCAAACACGTACGATCTCCTTCCCGCCCGCGCCCGGGAGGTCTCCGGGCGCAGGGGCGTCTCCTGCCAGCGCCAACCAGCGCCGCGGGCAGGACCGATCTTCGTGGACATCGCTCATTCGAGGCTGCGCACGCCATGGATTGATCCACAAGGAAAAAGTCGACGACCATCCCGCCGATGAACCAGAGAACGTTTCACGTCAGCGGTGATCGGTCACACGGCGACGGGGACGGTGATCACGACGTTGCCGGTCGGCGCCGCCGATCCGTCGCGCGGTTCGACGGTGATGGCCAGGAACGACGTGTCCTTCGCCGCGGCCAGGTCCGGGATGACCATCGTTCCCTGCGAGGCGTGCAGCAGCCCCATGGAGGTCTTCCTGCCGTCCTTGGTCACGAACCAGCCCTGGAACGACTGGTTCGGCGAGAGGGCGGGCAGCCCGTGCGCCGTGAGCAGCATGGCGTTCGCCTGGCGGGAGACCACCGCGGTCGCGCTCCGGCCGTCGGGTTCGGACCGCCGTTGCGTCGCGGCGTCCGGCGCGCCGAGGATGGCGTTGATCCGGTCGACCTGGCTGTGGGACTGCGCGAGCTGGTTCTCCAGGTCCGCTTCCCGGTCGGCCATGGTGAACCCGACGGCGACGGCAGCGACCACACTGGCCGCCACGGCACCGGCGGCGACCCGGGCGGGCCAGCGGCGACGTCGAGGCGGCACCGGTCCGGCGGTCGGCACGGGCGGCAACTGGCGGGTGGTGCGGATCGAGCGGTGCACGTTGTCCCAGAGCGCGGGTGGCGCGACCGCGGCCGTCGTCCGGCCGAGCCTGGCAGTGGTTTCCTGGAGTTCCAGCACTTCCTGCGCACAGGCGGCGCAGTGCGCCATGTGGTTCTCGAACTCTCTGCGTTCGATGTCGGAGACGGCGTTGAGGGCGTAGGCTCCGGTCAGGGTGTGGATCTCGTTGGTCGTGCTCATGGTGTCGCTCCCAGACAGTCGCGCAGCCGGATGAGTCCGTCCCGCAAACGGGTTTTGATTGTCCCGAGTGGACAGTCCAGGAGTTGGGAGACCTCTCGGTGGGTGTAGCCCTGGTAGTACGCCAGGCGAACTGACTCGCGCTGGACGTCGGTCAGGCTGTCCAGGCACGCCCGCACCTGCTGGCGTTCCAGGTTGCCGAGGACGGTGTCCGTGACCTCGTCGAAGTCGCGGGCACGATCGACCTGTGCGGCCTTGGTGTCGCGCTCGCTGATGGACTGGGCCATGCGGACGCGATCGACCGCTCTGCGGTGCGCGATCATCATCGCCCACGACCGGACGCTGCCCTGGCCGGCGTTGTACCGGGCGGCGGTGCGCCACAGCTCGAGGAACACCTCTTGGGCGACTTCCTCCGACTGCGCCGGATCCCGCAGGACGCGGAGGATCAGGCCGAACACGGGTGCCGACAGGTGCCGGTAGAACTGTTCGAACGCCTGGCTGTCACCCTGTGCGACGCGGGGAAGCAACTGGTCCAGAGATTCGGGCATGGCGATGTCGTGCTGCGAGAACTGAATCCGGCCCCGGTCTCGCATCACCGCTCCTCGTCGTGTCGGTCCACAGAAGTGTTCGGACCCGGGCCGCCACCGGATTGCACTGGTCAGCGACGGGCGGCGAACGGCATGGGGAAGTGGGGGTCGCGGGAGCGCAACCCAAGGAGACATCCGCGCTCCCGCGAGCTCGTGGCCCAGGGCGTCACGGACTTCGACGTGTCCGGGCCTGGGCACACGCACACGGCTGCCGCCGCATGAAATCGGGGTGCGGCGGCAGCCTGCTTGTGCGGTGTTACCCGGATCTACGCCGCCGGCGGCATCAGGACGGAGTCGATGATGTAGACGGTGGCGTTGGCGGTCTTGACGTTGCCGCAGACGACCTTGGCGCCGCCGGTGCCGATGGTGAAGTCCTGCCCGCTGCCCGAGGTGGTCAGCTTGCCCTTCTCGACGGTGTCGAAGCTACCGGCGGCCAGGTCGGCGGTGGTGACCGTCTTCGGCACGACGTGGTAGGTCAGGACCTTGGTCAGCAGTGCCTTGTCGGCCAGCACCTTGTCCAGGTCGGCCTTGGGCAGCTTGGCGAACGCCTCGTTGCTCGGCGCGAACACGGTGACGCCCTTCAGACCGTTGAGCGTGTCGACCAGACCGGCCTGCTTGACCGCGGTGACCAGAGTGGACAGCGCCGGGTTGTTGGACGCGGCGGTCGCGACCGGGTCCATGGCCATGCCCTGGAAGCTACCGGGGCCGTCCTTCGGGATCGACGCACAGGCCGCACCGAACTGCTCGGCGGGCATCAGCACGCTGTCGACGAGGTAGACGGTGGCGTTGCCGGTCTTGACGTTGCCGCAGACCACGTTGGCGTCGCCGACCTTGTACGACTCGCCGCTGCCGGAGGTGGTGATCGAGTCCTTGGCCAGTGTGTCGAAGGTGCCCGAGGCGAGGTCGGTGGGGCTGACGGTCTTGCCGACCACGTGGTGGGTCAGGACCTTGGTCAGCATCTCCTTGTCGGCCAGCACCTTGTCCAGGTCGGCCTTGGGGATCTTGGCGAACGCCTCGTTGGTCGGGGCGAACACCGTGATGTCCTTGGCGCTGTTGAGCGTGTCGACCAGGCCTGCCTGCTTCACGGCGGTGACCAGAGTGGACAGAACCGGGTTGTTCGACGCGGCGGTCGCGACCGGGTCCTTCGCCATTCCGTCGAAGCTACCGGGGCCGTCCTTGGGCACAGCGCCACACGCCGGACCGAACTGGGCGGCCATCGCGGAGCTGGTCGGGGCGGGGGCCTGGGACGGCTGGCTGGAGGCGCCCATGTCGCTGGATCCGCAGGCGGCCATGGTCATCAGGGCGACGCCGCCGATGACCGCAGCGGCTGCACGTGGCAAACGCATCTCTTGATCTCCTTGGGTTCTTTCGAAGTTCTGCCAGGCATTCGGCACGGCGGGCCAAGTGGATTGGCGGATGCCGGACATTTCCGCGCATCACCCGATCGCGCGACAGAACGAGGCAGCCGATCCGGCCAGTTGCCCGCACATCCCATCCGCCGTCCGTTCCGTGCCGAATGTGCTGTGTGCGCGACTCGCGACCACCCCGCGTCGTGACGTGTCGCGCGCGGACACACTTCCTGATCGACGACAGGAGTTGATTGTGCGCAGACCCATACGTACGGCCGTGGTCGGAGCATGCGTTCTCGCGGCTGGCCTCAGTGGCACAGCCGCGACAGCGGCACCAGCGAAACAAGGGAGCCACCGCGGTGGTGACCTGTTCGTGCTCAGTCAGAGCGGTGTGCTCACCCGTCACGATGCGGCCCTCCGGCTGATTCCGAAGTCCAGCAAACGCATCACCGGCGTCGCCAAGAACGACCGCTTGATCGGACTGGACTCCCGTCCCGCGACTGGCGGCCTGTACGCGCTGTCCCGTTCCGGTCAGCTGTACCGGATCGACGCCGCAACCGCGGCCGCCACCGCGGTCGGCTCCCCGATCGCGCTGCAGGGCAAAGCGATCGGCTTCGACTTCAACCCGACCGTCGACCGGATCAGGGTGGTCACCGACACGGGCCAGAACCTCCGGCTCCACCCGGACACAGGCGCCGTCGCGGGTACCGACACTCCCTTGAGCTACCCCAGCGAGAACCGCACACCCCAAGTCACCGCATCCGGATACACCAACAGCGTCGCCGGAGCGACCTCCACCGCCCTCTACGGCCTTGACTCCGCCCGCGACAGTCTCGTCAAACAGGGCAGCCTGCCCGGCGAAACGCCCGTCGTGTCGCCGAACACCGGCCAACTGACCACCATCGGCCGCCTGGGCCTGAACATCGGCGCCGTCAACGGCTTCGACATCACCGGCACCGCGAGCGCGGGCGCCTACAACCCCCGCGACTACAAGGCCGTGGCGGCCGTTCGGGTACACGGGCTGACTCTGCTGGTCAGCGTCGACCTGACGACTGGCCGGGCCCGCGCGGTCTCCCCGTTGCTCACCGACGTCGCAGGCCTGACTTTCGCCGGCTGAGTCGCGCACGCGAAAGGGCGGCACCAGGATTTCCTGGTGCCGCCCGGTTTTCGTGTGTCTGTCAGGCGCGCGCGTGGCTGGCCGCGTGCCCGCCGTGACCCGCGGGGCCGGAGTGGCCGCCGTGGGTGTTGCTCACGTTGGTCGCGTCGCCGGTGGCGCCGGTCGAGCCGGTGTCACCCGAGTCGCCGGACGTCACGTTGGTGTGCGACGTGCCGTGCGTGGTGTCGCCGTGGTTCTTCCAGCTGTGGTGCTTCCAGCCGTGGTGCTTGCTGTGCTTGTCGCTGGACTTGGAGATGGCGGTGTTGCCGCCGGTCGATCCGGACTTGCCGGAGTCACCGGAGTTGCCGGTCACGGCCTTGTTCGAGCTGGTGGCGCTGCCGCCGTTGCCCGAGTCGCCGCCGTTGCCCGCGACAGCCTTGCCGCCGGTCACTGTGGACGAACCGCGGTGGTGCCACTTCGAGCCGCCCGAGTTGGTGCTCGTGGCGTTCACTGTGGCGTTGCCGCCGTTGCCGGCTGCGCCGGAGTTGCCGCCCTGGGTGTTGCTGACGTTCGTCGCGTCGCCGGTGGTACCCGTCGAGCCGGTGTCACCCGAGTCGCCGGACGTCACCATGGTGTGCGACGTGCGGTGCCAGCCACGGTTGTTCCCCAGGTTGAGCACGTAGGCAGTGTTGCCGCCGGTCGCACCGGACTTGCCGGAGTCACCGGAATCGCCGGTCACGGCCTTGTTCGAGCTGGAGGCGTTGCCACCCTTGCCCGAGTCGCCGCCGTTACCCGCAACAGCCTTGCCACCGGTCAGCGAACGCACCACCGACGAGTTCACGCCGTTGGTCGCGTTGGCGTCCACAGTGGCGTCGCCGCCGTTGCCCGCCGGGCCGGAGTGTCCGCCCTGGGTGTTGCTGATGTTCGTGGCGTCACCCGTGGCGCCCGTCGAGCCGGTGTCACCCGAGTCGCCTGAGGTCACCGAGGTCTCGCAACGCGCGAGCACACAGAGCCCGTAGGCGGAGTTCCCGCCGGTCGACCCGGAGTTGCCCGAGTTGCCTGAATTGCCAGTCACGGCCTTGTTCGAGCTGGTGGCGTTGCCGCCCTTGCCCGAGTCGCCGCCGTTGCCGCCCACGGCCTTCCCGACAGTCGTTGACACGCTGCCGCCGTGGTGCCGCGCGCCCTGAGTGGCGTTCCCGTTCGTGTGGGTCGCGGCGTTGCCGCCGTTGTCCGCCGAACCGGAGTTGCCGCCCTGGGTGTTGCTGGCGTTCGTGGCGTTTCCAGTCGCACCGGTCGATCCGGTGTTGCCGGAGTTGCCCGAGCTGACGTGCGTCTCGCAGCGCGCGAGCACGCAGAGCCCGTAGGCGGAGTTCCCGCCGGTCGACCCGGAGTTGCCCGAGTTCCCGGAGTTGCCGGTCACGGCCTTGTTCGAGCTGGAGGCGTTGCCGCCGTTGCCCGAGTCGCCGCCGTCACCCGCGTGGGAGCTGCCCAGCACGGTGTTGAGCGTTCCGCCGAGACCCAGTGGGCCATCGGAACCGGTGTCAGCGCTCGCGACCGCGTTGCCCAGCAGGACGAACCCGCCGGACATGACTGCGGCGACGATGCCGCGTCGTACGTACCTGTGCATCCTTTTTCCTTGCCCTTCAATCGCTTCGTGGGAAGAACTTCAGCTCAGCGAAGAAACAAGGACGATCAACTTGGATGATGCCTGCCGTACGACGTCCACCACGACGGCCCCACCGACATGCCCGATGCCGCGCCCCATGACCCAACCGGTCGTGGCAACACGCGTGTACCGGTCACAGTGGACCCATCAGCACCTGGACCATGCGGTGCGTTCGTGACACCGCCGGGCGCTCCGGTCGCAACCGGACCACTCGGTGGTGTCGGTGGCGCACTCGGCGCCGGCTTCACCGACCACATCGGAAGGCCAGTGTTCACCTTGTGGACAGGCACGATATCCGCAGGCCTCGTGTCCGCGTGCCGGGTGACGCCATGGTGTTGAGGCGCCAGCGACGGCGTCACGGACTCCACCACCGGCGAATCAACCGGCTGTGTTTCCCGATCGGTCCGTCCGGTGTCCGGTGAATGCCGCGGTTCTCGATCATTCCTGCTGGCACCCGGGGATTCGGGACCAGTGACAGCGTCGACCACCGGCTCGGCGGCGATCGCCTTGTTCACCGGCTTGACCACTGAATCCACCGCACGGACCACGGACCCCAGAAGCGGCTCCGTGACCGGCTTGACCACACCGGACACGTCCGACAACACCGGCGACAACGCTCGGGTCACCGGAGCCAGCACCGGGCGGGTGATCGGCGCTACGGCCTCGGTCACCGGCGTGATCACCGGTTCGACCGCCGTGGCCGCGCCCCGCGCTACTGGAGCGACCGCGGCGTCGACCACATCACCGAGACCGTTCGTCACACCGCCCAGCAAACCTGGCTGTGCGTTGCCGTTGTCCTGACCGGCGTTCGCTTTTCCCGCTGTGAGCAGTGCGAAGAGGAACAACCCTGCAGTCAATCCGACGAGCATCCCGACAGCCTTGACCAACCGCTGGAGGATGTCACTTTCCGTCACATCATTCGGAACACTCGTCACCAACTTCACCCGCATGAACTTCACCTCCCCTCGATCGGGCGACAACCTGGTACCCGGCATTCGAGGCCCGGACACTGCCGGATGGGATCAACGTCCACAAATTTTTCCAAGCACAGCACCGGAAACACCGCGAAACGGGGCAGGGTACCCGTGCTGTCGCACCCCAAACGCGCGGGCAGGAAATCCCCGGATCAGGGACCGGACGGGCGAATCACGAGCAGGGCAAGCGGCACGTCCGTCATCGAGTCGGTGACGACCAGCGTGATGACCCTCGTCAGCATGTCGCGCGCCGCCGAGACCACGCGGTTCCAGTCCGTGCCGGAATCTCCCACAATGGACTGCACGGGCGTTCGCAGTGCGGAGTTCCGCAACGACTGGAATGCCGCGAAGCCGGGTTCCCACGGCTCGGGCTGGACGCCGTGCGACATGAGCAGGCCCAGCATGGCGTCCAGGAAAGTGTGCAGCTGACGGTCCATCAACGTCACAGTCGAAATGGACGCCAGCACCTCCGGTCCCTCCACCACACCGGTGTCCGGCACCAGACCAGGCGTGTGCCGAGCCTCGACGGTGATCGCGTAGCACAGCAGGACCCGCACAGACTCACTCGCGTACGGCGAGCGCCCACCCGCGTCGGTGATCGCCTCGGCCCACACGTACGCCGCCTGCCACAACGACATGCACTTGCCGTGTTCGGCGCCGCTCATCACGAGCCCTCCCGCCCTGCTGACCAGACGGTGTTCGGAACCGCGGCGTGGCCGGATTGGCACGCCCCGCCCCGATCACGCGACCGACCAATCCGGCCCGGCGGTCGCACCGAATCACTCGTCGACGGATCACGCGGGCCAGGAGGAGCACGGATGAAGACCGGGGACATCGCAGCCGACTTCGAACTGTCCGACGAGACGGGGTCGCCCCGGACGCTGTCGGGCCTGCTCGCCGACGGCCCGGTAGTGCTGTTCTTCTACCCCGCGGCGATGACCGGTGGGTGCACGGCGGAAAGCTGCCACTTCCGGGACCTCAACGCCGAGTTCGCCGCCGTCGGCGCGCAACCGGTCGGCATCAGCCCGGACCCGGTGCGACGCCAGCAGGAATTCGCGGCCGTCAACCTGTTCGACTTCCCGTTGCTGTCCGATCCCGACGGCGCTGTGGCGTCTCAGTTCGGTGCACGGCGACGCTTCGGCCCGCTGCTGACCCGTCGCCGCACGTACGTCATCGACACCGATCGGCGCATTCTCGACGTGATCAAGAGTGAACTGCGGATGTCCGTCCACGCTGACACCGCACTCGCCGTTCTCCGAGCGCACGTGGCGAAGTGACTATCCCGGATGATCGGTCGGCTCGCGCATAGCCGTGACGATGTCGTCCAGGAATCCGAGGACGGTCTCCGCTTGGTCGTCGTCCAGCGCGGCGGTGATGGTGGTGATCCTGGCTATCAGGGGCGCCAGCGCCTGGCGCACTTCGACGCGGGCGTGGTCGGTGATCGCGAGCATCACCCTGCGGCCGTCTTCGGGGTCGGCGGATCTGGTGAGGTGCCCGGCTTCGACGAGCCGATCCACCAGCACTGTCGCCGAGGCGGATCTGATACCCAGCCGGGCCGCGAGTTCGACTGTCCCGATGGGCGACTCGGCCGCCTCCACGTGATCCACGGCTTGCAGGTCGGTCACGCGGACGCCGATCCGGCGGGCCATGGCCGACTGCATCTCCCGCCCGGCGAGCAGGACACGGCGCACCGCCAGGCCGATCTCACGCGCCGTGTGTTCATCCGCCACCCCCGGAGTTTAGCTAGATCGTCTAGCGATGTGTGTACGCTGGACTCATGGTTAGATTGTCTAGCGACATTGCCCGCGATGAGTGACCCGGCGACCGGGCCGGGCTGCGTGATCGCCGGCGGTGGGCCGGGCGGGATGGTGCTCGCCTACCTGCTGGGCCGTGCCGGTGTCCCGGTGACCCTGCTGGAGGCGCACCGGGACTTCGACCGCGAGTTCCGTGGCGATTCGCTGCACCCCTACACGCTGGAACTGCTCGACCAGCTCGGCCTGGCCGGTGAACTGCTCGCGCTGCCGCACCACAAGGCCCGGTACTTCCGCTTCCACACCCCGGCCGGGACCATCACGACCGCGGACTACGGCCAGATCCCCACGCGGTTCAACTACGTCGCGCTGATGCGGCAAGCCCAGTTCCTGGACTTCCTGGCCGCGCGCATCGAGTCGTTGCCACGCTGTCAGGTACGGACCGGGTGCCGCGTCACCGACCTGGTGCGCGAGCCGGACGGCCGGATCAGCGGTGTGCGCTATCGCGACAGCACCGGGCACCACGACTTGCCCGCGGCGCTGGTCGTCGCGGCCGACGGTCGCTTCTCGAAGCTCCGGCGGCTGGCCGATCTCCCGGTCCGGTCCCTCGGCGCCACGACAGACCTGCTGTGGTTCACGGTGCCTCGTCGCGATTCCGATCCGCCGGAGGCCGGTGTCGACGTGTTCTTCGGTCGCGACCACTACGTGGGGCTGCTGACCGGGACGGCGGGCTGGCAGGTCGGGTACACGTTGCCCAAGGGTGGTTACGCCGCGGCCCGCGAGGCGGGGGTCGAACCGATCCGTCGAGCCGTGGCCGCCCTGGTGCCGTGGCTGGCCGACCGGGTCGCACACTTGACCGACATGGCACAGACCACGCTGCTGTCGGTCGACATCTCGCGCGTGGAGAGGTGGTGGCGGCCGGGGCTGTTGCTGATCGGCGACGCGGCGCACGTCATCTCCCCGGTGGGCGGCAACGGGATCCTGATGGCCGTCCAGGACGCGGTCACCGCCGCCAACCGGCTGACGCCGGCGTTGAGCTCCGGCCGCGCCGTGCCGGACGCCGTGCTGGCGGCGATCCAGGCCGAGCGGCAGTCGGCGATCCACCAGGTGCAATCCGATCAGGTCCGGCTCGAACGCCGGGCCGCCGAAGCCCGCGAGTCCGGGCGGCCGATCGCCCCGCCCGCGTTGCTGCGTGTGGTGACGGCGATCCCCGGCGTACGACGCCGTGCCGCGGCCGCCAACGCCTACGGACCCACACCACCTCATCTGGAGGTCCCAGCACTCGTGAAGTCCAATCGGGACGATTGGAAGGCGTTGTCCGACAAAGCTCAGGGAACGGCGCTGACTCGTCTGGCCGATGTGGCGGACACCGTCGCCGACCGAAGCGTGCTCGTCGGATACAGCCGCGCTGGATACCGGCTGCGGCGCCACTCGTGGCCTGCCGACGATCCGCGGCGGGACGCGCTGGCGGGACGGACCGCGCTGGTGACCGGGGCGAGTTCCGGGATCGGCATGGCCGCCGCCGCGGGGTTGGCGCGCCTGGGCGCGCGGGTCGTCTTGGTCGTGCGTGACGAGGACCGGGGCAACCAGGCCAGAAACCGGATTCTGCGTCAGGTGCCGCGGGCGGAGCTGGTTGTGGCGCGTTGCGATGTCGCGGACCTTGACGACGTCACACGCTTCGCGGCCGAAGCCCGCGCCCAGTGGCCGACGGTCGACCTGCTCGTCCACAACGCCGGAGTCCTGCCCGCCAAACGCCAGGAAAGCCGGCAAGGGCACGAGATCACGCTGGCCACACACGTGCTGGGGCCCATGCTGTTGACCGAACGCTTGCGTCCCGCGCTGGCGGCGTCCGCCGACGCCCGAGTGGTGTTCGTGTCCTCCGGCGGTATGTACACCCAGTCCGTCCCGGCTGGCGATGTCGATTACCGGCAGGGCCGTTTCCGGGGTGCCGTGGCCTACGCCCGCACGAAACGCCTCCAGGTCGCGTTCACCACACGACTGGCGGCTCGCTACGCCCGTGACGGGATCGCAGTGCACGCGATGCACCCAGGCTGGGCCGACACTCCGGGCATCACGAACTCGCTGCCGATCTTCCGCAGGATCACCAAGCCTCTGCTGCGTGACGCCACCGAGGGCGCTGACACGATCGTGTGGTTGGCCGCGACCCAACCACCGCCCCCGTCCGGGCGGTTCTGGCACGACCGGCGGGAACGTCCGGCCCACTACCTGCCCGGCCGTCACGACAACGCCGAGCACGTGCACCGCGCGTGGCTCCACTGCAGCGAAGCGGCCAGGTTGAACACCTCGCAGAACGGGTAGATTCACAGCGTAATCCACCCATGACACCTTTCAGGGGGCTGCGTGAGCGGCGAGTTCTCCAGCGTCGTCCCGGCGCCGGTCGAGGAGGTGTTCGCCTGGCACGCCCGGCCAGGCGCGTTCGCCCGGCTGGCGCCGCCGTGGCAGCCGGTCACGCTGGCCGCGGAAGCGGACTCGCTCCGCGACGGCCGGGCGACCCTGTCCTTGCCCCTGGGCCTGAGCTGGACCGCGGCACACGAACCGCGGGGATACGCGCCGCCGAACCAGTTCGTCGATCGGCTGAGCACACCTGTCCTGTCGACGCTGCTGGACTGGCAGCACACGCACCAGTTCGACGCGGTGGACCCGGGACACACCAGGGTCACCGACCACGTCAGGACACGCCTGCCGCGCTGGGCCCTGCGTGCGATGTTCGCCTTCCGGCACCGGCAACTCGCCGCGGACCTCGCCGCGCAGCGACGGTTGCGGGCCAAGCCGATGACCGTGGCCGTGACCGGCGCCAGCGGCCTGGTCGGCACAGCGCTGACAGCTTTCCTGACCACCGCCGGGCACCGGGTGATCCGTCTGGTCAGGCGAACGGCGCGATCGTCGAACGAACGCCAGTGGGTGCCCGGCGAACCGGCCGCCGATCTGCTGTCCGGTGTGGACGCTGTGGTGCACCTGGCCGGCGCGTCGATCGCCGGGCACTTCAGCGCCAAACACGAACAAGCCCTGCGTGACAGCAGGATCGGCCCGACGCGGGCACTTGCCGAAACAGCCGCGCGGACTCCGGACGGGCCGCGGGTGTTCGTGACCGCCTCGGCGATCGGTTTCTACGGGCCGGACCGCGGGGACGACCGGCTCACCGAAGACAGCCGACGCGGCGAAGGCATCCTCGCCGACCTCGTCTCGGACTGGGAGTCGGCCGCTTCCCCTGCCCGTGCCGCCGGTCTGCGCGTGGCGCACGTGCGCACCGGTCTTGTGCTCAGCCCACGCGGTGGCCTGCTCCGCTTGCACTACCCGCTGTTCGCGGCGGGTCTCGGCGGCAAGCTCGGCGACGGCACGCAGTGGATGTCCTGGATCGGCATCGACGACCTCGTCGACATCTACCTGCGGACACTGACCGACGACAGCGTCTCCGGGCCGGTGAACGCTGTCAGCCCCCATCCGGTGCGCAACCACGAATACACCACCACCTTGGCGTCGGTCCTGCACCGGCCCGCCCTGCTGTCCGTACCCGCGCTTGGCCCGCGACTGCTGCTCGGCCGGGACGGCGCGCGCGAACTGGCGTTGGCGAACCAGTGCGTCCAGCCGCACAAGCTCGTCCGCACCGGCCACGAGTTCCGCCATCCCCTGCTGTCCCAGGCACTCCGTCACTTGCTGGGAGCCGACTCCACCTTCGCCCACCAGCCGCGGTAGGCCGATGTGGACAGTCGCGGCGCATACCGCGCCGAACGGCGGTCTTCCTAGCCGCGCTTCTCCAGCGCCGCGGTCAACGTGACGACGACCTCGTCACCGAGGCGTTCGAAGTGCCGCTTGAGGAACGGGTCCGCGAGTTTGGCCAGACCGTGGAAGACGATGGTGGCCGCGTAGTGCACCGTCGTGCTCTCCTCGCCTTCGACAATCGTGAAGTCGTCGGTGGACGTGGCGGTCTTGTTGTTGCCGACGAAGGTGATCCGGCCGAGATCCCGGCGCGTCAGCTCGTAGGTCAGCTCCGTCCGCTTGCCCCGGAACTCCGAGATGTTGCGCCATCGCGCACCGGGCGCGAGTTCGCCTTCGTCCGTCCGGGTGCACGACACAGTGCCGGGATCCCACTCCTCCGCGTTCCCGAAGTCAGCCAGGTAGCCGGCGACGACCGCGGCAGGCACACCGACGGTGAGTGTTCGTTCGACGTGCACCATGACTGTTCTCCTCGGTCAAGTGAAGGCCGATCCGCGGGCACACCCGGGATCCGTGTACCCCGCACACCGGTACAACGCAAACCTACCCAGCCTTGCCCACGGCTGCAGATCGCGCGCGGCACGGCGCCCCGGCGAGTTCCTACTCCACAGGCGGCTCTTGGGTTTCCGGCCGGCGGAGGATGAGGGCGTGGATGCCGTCCAGGATGCGGCCGAGGCCGAACTCGACGTCGTCCTTCAGGTCGGGAGCGGGGTCCTCCTCGTCACGGTATTCACCGCTGGCCATGAGCGTGGCAACCCTGGGGAAGCCCTGCAGGCGCGGCTGCAGGAAGTCCAGAACCGACTGCAGCGGCGCGGCAGTGCTCTCGGTGAGGCCGCGCACGAGCAGGGCTGTGCTGCGAGCGTATCCGTCGAGCAGCTGCGCGCAGCCCAGCATGTCCTGGTTCCGCAGGCCGGTACCGACCAGGGATTCGAGCAGGACTTCCAGCCACCGCAACAAGTTGGGCGTGACCGGGGCACCGCGGACAGGCAGGTCCAGCAGCCACGGGTGCACGCGGAAGCGTTCGATGGCTGCCTGGACCCACGTGGTGCACGCGGACCGCCACGCCTGGGACGACATGTCCGGCGGCGGGCCCCACCCGGCTTCCGCCATCAGGACCAACAGCTCGTCTTTGGAGTTGATGTAGCGGTAGAGCGCGTTGGCGGTGATGCCGAGGTGTCTGGCGATCTTCGGCATCGACACGGCGGCGAAGCCGCCGGCGTCCGCGAGCTGCACGGCGGCGCCGACGATCCGGGCGACGCTGTGCGCGGGTTTGGGACCGCGTTTGCCGGGCCCGGGGGTGATGCCCCAGGCCAGGGCCAGTCCTGGGGGTAGCTGCTCTGTCATCGCCATCATCCTCCCATCCGCGACAAAAAACTGTTCATGCCTTACACTGTTTCTCGATCGTACCGACCACTGGGGGTTGACGTGAGCATCAGGAACCTGCCGCCCGTCCGACGGGTGATCACCACTGCCTGGCTGGCGGTGGTCGGCATCCAGCTGGCCATCTGGCTCGCGATGTGCCTGATCGGCTGGCACCTGCCCTACCCGTTCTGGCTGTGGACCGCCGCCGTCGGCGGTGTCATCGTCGGCGTCATCTGGGCCATCCCCGTCGACAAGCGCGGAGCCCACCGTTGACCGCGCCTGTGCGCCTGGCGAACGTCCGCCGGACATATGGGCACGGCGCGGCCGAGGTCACCGCACTCGCCGGGATCACAGTGGACTTCGCGGCGGGGAGCTTCACCGCCGTCATGGGGCCGTCCGGCTCCGGCAAGAGCACGTTGCTGCACTGCGCGGCCGGATTGGACGAGCCGACATCCGGATCCGTCACCCTCGTGGGCAAGTCGCTGACGGGTCTCGGCGAGACCGAGCTGACGCTGCTGAGGCGTGCCCGCGTCGCCTTCGTCTTCCAGGCGTTCAACCTGATGCCCGCGCTGACCGTGTGGGAGAACGTGACCCTGCCGACCGTGCTGAGCGGACGGCGGCCGGACTCGCAGTGGGTGACGAGGATCATCGACCAGGTCGGGCTGAGCGGCCGGATCCGGCACCGGCCGAGCGAACTGTCCGGTGGTCAGCAGCAGCGCGTGGCCGTCGCCCGTGCCCTGGCCAGCCGGGCGGACGTGACGTTCGCCGACGAACCGACCGGGGCCCTGGACAGCCAGACCGCGATCGAGGTGCTCCGGCTGATGCGCGAGATGACCCGCTACCAGCAGACCATCGTGATGGTCACCCACGACCCCGTGGCGGCGTCCTATGCCGACGAGGTCCTCTTCCTCGTCGACGGTCAGATCGTGTCGCGGCTGACCGCACCGACGGTCGAAGGCGTGGCGGGACGGCTCGCGCGTCTCGGTGAGTCGGCGAAGGTGAACCGGTGATGGTCAAGCTCGCCCTGGCCAGCCTCCGGCGGCGCGCCGCAGCGGCGCTGGCCACGTTCATCGCCGTGTCGCTGGGCGCGTCGATCCTGATCGCGTGCGGTGGGCTGTTCGAAACGGCCATCCGCCTGGAGGCGCCGCCGCAGCGGCTCGCGGGCGTACCCGTCGTCCTCACCGGACCGTCGGGATTCGCGCTGCCGGACGAGGAAACCGAGACCGTCGCGTATCCCGAACGCGCCAGGGTGGCAGCCGGGCTGGTCGACAGGATCGCCGCGATCCCAGGTGTCGAGCGGGCGGTCGCGGACGTGTCGATACCCGTCACCATCGCGGACACCGCCCTTTCCGGGCACTCGTGGCAGTCTGCCGCGCTGACGCCGTACACGCTTTCGGACGGAAGCGAGCCGCGGATGCCCGGCCAGGTCGTGCTGACGACGTCGTCAGGAGCACGGCCCGGCGACAAGGTCGACATCGTGGTCGCCGGGGCACCGAAGTCCTTCACGGTCAGCGGAGTGGCAGCAGGTCCTGCCCAGGCGGTGTTCTTCTCGGACGGGGACGTGCAGCGGTACTGGCCGCGGCCCGGCTTCGCGGACCTGATCGGCGTGTTCACCACCGATGTGGACACCCTGGCCCGGCAGCTGCCGCCGGATCTGTCCATTCTGGTCGGTGACGACCGGGGAGCCGCGGAGTTCACGGCGATCGGCGCGAGCTTCCTGCCGTTGATCCTGCTGTCGAGCATATTCAGCGGCATGATGCTGGTGTTCATGGCGTTGGTGATCGCCGCGACGATCGGCCTGTCCGTACGGCAACGGCAGCAGGAGCTGGCGCTGTTGCGCGCGACGGGCGCGACGCCACGACAGGTCCACCGGATGGTCGTGGCCGAGACGATGATCGTGAGTCTCGTCGCCGTGGTGGCGGGAATGGCGCTGGGCGCGTTCACAGGTGGCTGGATCTTCTCCGTGAGCGCGTCGCAGGGCGTCGTTCCCGAAGCGCTGACGTTCCACCAGGGCATCATTCCCTTTGCCGCGGGCACGCTCGCCGTCCTCGTCATCTCGTGGCTGGCAGCCCACTTCTCCGCTCGGACCGCGGCACGCGCGCGGCCGATCCAGGCGCTGGCGGAGGCGGCGGTCCCGGACGTGCGACTGAGCCCCATCCGGTTGCTGTCGGCCAAGGTCTGCGGTCTGGCGACACTGGTTCTGGTACTCACCACGGTGTTCTTCGACCCGGAGACCGCGTCATCGGTCGGCGGGCCCGCGTTGCTGACCGGCGTCGTCACGATCGCCCTGCTCGCCCCCGCCCTGATCGTCAAAGCCGTCGGCCTGGCGCGGAAGAACACCTTCGCGACGATCAACGTTCGCGTCCGCGCGGTTCAGTTCGCGGCCGTGCTGACACCCGTCACGCTCGCGGTGACCATCGCACTCGGCAACATCTACGGCCAGACGACCAAAGCCGAGGCGGCCACCAGCGCGTATCTGTCCCAGTTCGAAGCCGACGCTGTGGTCACGCCATCAGCGGGCGGGATCTCACCGGAGCTTGCCGGCACCGTTCGCACGGCGCCTGGCGTGACCAGCGTGACGTCAGTCGTGTCGAGCCGCGGGTGGATCGAGGAGCCGTACGACTCGAAGGGAAGCGACCCGTCGACGTTGACAGGAGTGGACGGCGAGGCGTTCACGGTCCCGGTCACCGCGGGATCGATGGCCGACCTCGCCGGGAACACCGTGGCGCTACCGGAGAACCAGGCGGAGGACCTTGGCCTGACGCTCGGGTCGCACGCCAAGATGCGACTGGGCGACGGTGCTCAGGTCGACGTACGCGTTGTGGCGTTGCTCGACAGTCCGTCGTATTACGGCAGCCTGATCCTGCCCGCGTCCCTGCTGGCACAGCACACGACAGCGGGACTGCCGTCGCAACTGTTGGTACGCGGAACCGGCCACGTGGCCGAGGCGGTGCGGACACACCTGAGCGGGGTGCCGGGCATCACGGTCGACGATTCGCTGACCACGAGCGTGCGGGCGAGAACGGACGTCGAGGGCTGGATCAACTACCTGCTCGCAGGCCTGGCGATCACCTACGCCGCCATCGCCACGGTCAACACGATCGTCGTGTCCGTGTTGTCCCGGCGCCGGGAGTTCGCCGTGCAGCGCCTCGCCGGCGCCACCCGGCGGCAGGTCACCCGGATGCTCATGACCGAGAGCGCCATCGTCGCCACGACCGGCCTCGCACTGGGAACGGTGACAGCCGCGTTGAGCGTCGAATCCATGGCACTCGCCGGTGGGTCGATCATCCCGTCCGGTCCACTGTGGATCTTCCTGGCGGTCGTGCTCGCCACGTTCCTGATCGTGTGGCCGGCCACAGCCGTCGCCGCCCGGCACGCGATGAAGCCCAAGCCGATCGAGGCGATCGGCTGACCCCGGCGCAGCGATGACCACCCGGGACGCCGGCCAGGTCGGCCGGTTTCCCGGACGGGGTGATCTTCGCGCGCTAGGCTCCGGCGATGCCCCGACTGCGCCGAGGGTCCGCCCAATGGCTGACCGCCGTCCTGCTGCTGACCACCGCGGCCTGCTCGTCCGGCGGGGACGAGAAGCAGCTGGACTTCGGCAAGGTCAAGGTCTGCGAGGTGCTCACCCGCAGCCAGCTGCTGGACTACGGCGTGAACCGGGTCACGCAGGAGGCCCAGAACGAGGGGCCGGACAAGTCGTTCAGCCGCTGCGTGTGGCAGTCCGCACCGTCCAGCGACATCTACCTGCTGGCCGTCTCGTTCGACTCCACCCGGGACAACACCTGGATCGGCGAGAAGAACAAGACCGAACCGGTGTCTGGCCACCGGGCCAGCCTCACCACCGGCATGCTCTGGGTCGCCACCGGCCCGGAGACCGGCGTACTCGGCATCGAGGGCACCAAGGTCAAGAAGCCCATCCGGGAGATCGGCGAGGCAGTCGTCCAGCGACTCCAGAACTAGTGGCCCGGCCTCACAGCAAGGCACCGGCGCGTTCGACCGTGCGGATTGGCGGCGCGGTCTCCACTTCGCGGAGAAGGGGAAGTGCGCCGATTCGTTCGGTGAGGTGGCGGTGGAGGTCCGGCCCGTCCCGGCAGACGACCGCGGCGAGGATGTCGGTGGTTCCGGTGGTGGCCGCGCAGAACGCCACCTCCGACTCTCGTCTCCCTGGCGAGCATGGGATGGGAAGCGCGCCCGTCATGCGACAGCTGACGGTCCGCGCCGGTGGGAGTGACTGGGCCCCACCGCTCGGACCCAGCGCGGAGCACCGCGACCTGGTCGTCGCTCAGCACGTGCAGGGTCCGGAATCCGCCGCCGCTGCCGCCGGACACCAGGTGCACCATGCTGTCGTCGCGCCGTGCCAGGCCCGCCTGCCGCTGATGGACGCGGCGGGCGGGACGCTGCCCTTTCTGGCCCAGCGGATCGGCGACAGCGCCGCCTACTGGCAGCAGGGGCAGCCCGAACCTGCTATCGGAACGTGGCGGAAGATGTGGTGGAACTCCGCCAACTTCCACGGCCCGCGACGCGTGCCGCCGTCGGCACGTTCGGGGCCGATCGCATCGTCCGGTTCGGACTTCCCCTACTTCCCCAGAGACCTGTACCCGCGGGCCCGGACGTACATCGAGGACGCGGGCCTGTCGCCGGTTCAGGTCAAGGACATCGTGGAACTGAACTCCAACGGCCTTCCGGGACTGTGAGAGGCGCCAGGGCCGCTGCCACGCGTCACTTCTCCAGCTTCTGGCAGTTCGCCGACTGCTTGGCGGCGCCGTCCAGCTGCGGTGAACTCTGCAGGTCCGCCAACGGCTTCTCCAGACTGGTCAGCTTGTCGCCGACCGAAACCAGTGCGGTCGCCGCCTCCTGAACCGGCGCCGCCGACACCGGCGCGGCATCCAGCTTGGCCTTGGCGTCCACGGCTTGCTGGTGCGCCGGGGTGAAGACCTCAAGCAGTTTCGCCTTCGCCTGTTCCCCAGCGGGTTCCGGTGCGGGCCCGAGCTTGCCCAGGTCCTCGATGGCCGGGCTCAACGCGTCCTTGATCTTGCCGAGCGAGTCGCTGACCGCCTGCTTCGCGGCGGCGAGATCGCCTTGTGCGGGCTTCGGGGCCTGCTGCTGCCCCAGATCCCCCAGCGGGAGGATCGCGCCGCAGAAGTCGTTGATCCACACCGCCGGGTCCGGCTTGGCCGGGGGCGGGGGCTGGCTGCCACTGGACGAGCCACCGGCGCAGCCGGACAAGTGCAGACAGAGACCGACCCCGATGACACCCAGCACGCCGACCTTGCGTCTCATGATGATTCTCCCCTTCGAGCCGACTGACCCGAGTGAGGTAACCGTGTGACAGTTCGGCCAAACGTCGGTTCCCGCGGCAGCACCCCCTCTTCGGCGGATGTGCCCACCGGACGTGCCCGGCGGACGCGGACCAACAGCGGCTCCGATATCCACTGTGGACATCAGCTGACCTGCCCGGCCACAGCGAGGTGTGCGCGGGTGCCGTCGCGGGCATCCTGTGATCATGTTCGAGGACTTCGTCGCGGAAACAGTGGACGCCGACGGGCTGCCGATCTTCGTCCGGCACGCGGGCTCCGGCCCTGCGGTGTTGCTGCTGCACGGGCACCCGCGGACTTCCGCGACGTGGCATCGGGTGGCGCCGATGCTGGTGAGCCGAGGGTTCACGGTGGTGTGTGCCGATCTGCCCGGGTACGGCCGGTCCGGCAAACCGGCGCCCGCCGACGACCACCAACCGCATTCCAAGCGCGCCGGGGCACGCCGGCTGCTGGCAGCGATGCGCGCACTCGGTTTCGACCGGTTCGCCGTCGTCGGGCACGACCGTGGCAGCTACTTCGCGCTCCGGCTGGCGCTGGACTACCCGGAGCACGTCGTCAAAGCGGTACTGGTGGACTGCTTGCCGATCAGTGAACACCTTGATCGCATCACCGCGCGGTTCGCCACCGAGTGGTGGCACTGGTTCTTCTTCGCCCAGCCCGGGATCCCGGAGCGCGTGATCAACGCGGACCCGGACGCCTGGTACCACGGCGATCCGGACGTCATGGGCCGCGAGAACCACGCGGAGTGGCGTGCGGCGATGCGGGACCCCGACGTGGTGCGCGGGATGCTCGAGGACTACCGGGCCGGGGTGACGGTCGACTACCGCGACGAGACAGCCGACCGGGCCGCCGGTCGCACGCTCCGGCAGCCGGTGCTCGTGCTGTGGTCCCTGCGTGACGACCTAGAACAGCTCTACGGCGACCCGCTGCTGATCTGGCGGAACTGGGCGGCCGACGTGACCGGCCACGGCATCGACTCCGGCCACCACGTGGCCGAGCTCGCTCCGGACGACCTCACCGCGGCGATCGCCCGGTTCCTCGACCGGGACAGGGACTGTCGGTCGTGACGGCGGTCGGCGCACGGGCAATTCGAGCGACAACGCGGGTGCCGGCTGGCAGCATCCGGACGTGTCGCCGGCCTTCGCGACATCGTCATCGACACCCACCGCCCGGCGGCGCTCGCCCGGTTCTGGGCATCCGCGCTCGACGACTACGAGATCGCCCCGTACGACGATGAGGAGCTGGCCCGGTCGCGCGCCATGGGCATCGACTCCCCCGAGGACGATCCCGGCGTCATGCTGCTCCGCGTCGACGGTGCCGGGCCGCGGATCTTCCTCACGTTCTTCCCCGAACCCAAGACCATGAAGAACCGCGTCCACGTCGACGTGACCGGCGATCACACCACGTTGCCCACGCTCGGCGCGGTGGTCGTCGCCGACCACGACGACCACGTCATCCTCGCCGACCCGGAAGGGAACGAGTTCCGCGTGTTCCCGTGATCCGGAGTGGACATCCGGCCTGGGGGGCGCGTGCGGGTGTCGCTGACAGCGTTTCGATCACGGAGGTTTGAGGTGATCGGCGTGGAGCAATCCGGGGCGTAGGAGCGGTGTTGGTTCAACGCCGCGTTCACAGAGCCGAGGCACCGCGATGCCCCCGTCCGGAACTCCGGATCCCGCCGCCACGGCACATCACGACTTGATCGGCCAGCCGCACGACCCGCAGCGCGAGGGCCCGGTGGCCCAGGCGGAGGCCGAAGCCGCGCAGATCAGCGATTCCGATCAGCCGCTCGGCGTGCTCGGCAAGCGATTCAACCGGAAGTCACCGTTCCTGGTGGGGATGGCCGCCGCCGCCGGCGTCGCGGTGACCTACGGTCTGGTGCTGCTCCTCGTGGGGCTGCGGGACGTCCTGATCGTGATCGGGCTGGCGATGTTCATCGCGATCGGCCTCGAGCCGGTCGTGTCCTGGCTCGTCGGCCGCCGCTTTCCCCGGTGGCTGGCGGTCACCTCCGTGTTCGTCGTGGCGTTCGGGGCGATTGGCGGGTTTCTCACCGCGGCGATCCCCGCCGTGGTCGAGCAGGCCACCCAGCTGGTCGACAAGGCACCCGACTACCTGCGTGCGGCCCAGGACAGCAGTTCCTGGCTCGGCAAACTCAACGAACGATTCGGCATCCAGCAGGCGGTCGAGAACTTCCTCGGCGGCGGTTCCGGCCTGCTGGACGCCGGGGTCGCCGTGTTCGGGGTGCTGACCAACCTGCTGATCCTGATCGTGCTGACCATCTACTTCGTCGCCGACCTGCCCCGCATCCGCGCGTCGCTCTACCGCCTGATCCCGCATTCGCGCCGCCCCCGCGCCATCCTGATCGGCGACGAGATCTCCGCCAAGGTCGGTGGGTACGTGCTGGGCAACCTGCTCATCTCGGTCATCGCCGGGGTCGTCACGCTGATCTGGCTGTTGATCTTCGGTGTGCCCTACGCCGTGCTGCTGGCCATCACCGTCGCGGTACTGGACCTGATCCCGGTCGTGGGGTCGATCGTCGGCGGGGTCGTGGTCAGCCTGGTCGCGCTGACGGTGTCCGTCCCGGTCGGCCTCGCCACGATCGGGTTCGTGGTCGTGTACCGGCTGGTCGAGGACTACCTGCTGATACCCAAGATCATCGGTGGCGTGGTCAAAGTCCCCGCGCTGGTGACCGTGGTGGCCGTCCTGCTGGGTGGGGCTTTGCTCGGCGTGGTCGGCGCCCTGGTCGCGATTCCCGTCGCGGCGGCCGGGCTGCTGCTGGCCGAGCAGGTGCTCTACCCCCGTCTCGACCGGGCGTGATCAGCCTGGCAGGCCAGGCGAACACGCCGACTTTCCACGTGACTCGGAGTAAGTCGCGAACCGGGCCACGTACCGGCATGGGATGGCACGCGTTGAGCCGGATGGCCCAAGCATTACGTCTGGTATAGACCAAAGCGGCGCTTGGTTCGTTTCGTTCCGGCCGGGCATGGGAAAAGTCCGTTCCATCGAGGCTTACGGATGGAGAGACGAATGAGTGAAACGAACCTGCCGCCGTTGTCGACGGACGAACTCGCCGCCGAGGGCGCGATCGCGTTGCCGGACAAGGAGGTGTACTCGCTGCTCGACCTCAACGTCGACCTGGATCTCGGACTCGACCTGGCAGCACCGGTCGACCTGGCCGTGGCGGCGAACGCCAACGTCGCGGCGCCGATCGACGCGGCCGTCGGCGCGAACGTGCTCTCCGAGGGCTCCACCGCGCAGGCGCTGGCCGACCAGGGCGTCCGGATCGACCAGGGCATCACCGGTGAGGCGGTCGCGAACGCGGACCAGGACAGCGCCATCGACCAGGGACAGTCGCCGGCACCGCAGCAGCCTGCGCCGCAACCGGTTCAGCCGGTGCCCACGGACGTGGCAGGGGCGCTCGACGGTGGCCTGCTCAACGTCGACGTGAACCTGGCCGCCGATCTCAACCTGACCGCGCCGATCAACGGTGCCGTCGCGGCGAACGCCAACGTGGCCGCGCCGATCGACGCCGCCGTGGCCGCGAACATCGGCTCGACCGGGTCGGAGGCCACCGCGGTCGCGCAGCAGGACGCGATCATCACCCAGGACATCGATGCCGACGCCGAGGCCAACGCCACGCAGAAATCCGGCATCGAGCAGTAAGGGGCCCTGATGAGCGTCACATCGGGCCACGGGCGGGACGCCGTGCGGGCGTCCCGCCCCGCTGTCGCTGTCCCGCAGCGCGCCCAGAACGTGGAACTGATCGGTGAGCTGCGCGGTTCCGGCTACCGGCGCCCACCGGCCCTCGTCCGGCGCGGTGACGGCCAAGTGATCCAGCTGACGCCGTTGCTGTACCAGGTTCTGGCGGCGATCGACGGCCACGCGGACCACGAGCAGATCGCACGCAGGGTCAGCACCGCGATCAGCCGCGGTGTCACCGCTGCGAACATCCGCCAGTTGATCGCGGACAAGCTGGAGCCGCTCGGCGTGCTGCGGTCGGCCGATGGCACCCAACCGCGTTCTGCCAAGAGCAATCCGCTGCTCGGACTGCGGCTGCGCCGCGTCATCAGCAAACCCGAAGTGACCAACCGGATCACCACCCCGTTCGCCAGGCTGTTCCACCCGCTGGTGGTGACCGCGGTCGTGCTGGCGTTCGCGGTGATCTCCTTCTGGGTCCTGTTCGACAAGGGCCTGGCAGGCGCCGCACACCAGGCATTCCAGCAACCGGGGTTGCTGCTGCTGGTGTTCGCGGTCACCGCGGTCTCCGCGGGATTCCACGAGTTCGGGCACGCTGCCGCGGCCCGGTACGGCGGGGCCGTTCCCGGCGCGATGGGTTTCGGCCTGTACCTGATGTGGCCCGCGTTCTACACCGACGTCACCGACAGCTACCGGCTCGGCCGGGGCGGGCGGCTGCGGACCGACCTCGGCGGCCTGTACTTCAACGCGGTCGTCGCGGTCGCCATGTACGGCATCTGGTGGCTGTCCGGTTGGGACGCCCTGCTGCTGGTGATCGCGACCCAGATCCTGCAGATGGTCCGGCAGTTGACCCCGTTGGTCCGGTTCGACGGCTACCACGTGCTCGCCGACCTCGTCGGCGTTCCCGACCTGTTCCAGCGCATCAAACCGACCCTGCTGGGGCTCCTGCCGCACCGCTGGGGTTCGCCTGAGTCCACTGTGCTCAAACCGTGGGCGCGCGCGGTCGTCACGATCTGGGTCGTGGTCGTCGTTCCGCTGCTGTTGACCAGCATGGCGCTGGTCGTGCTGGCGCTGCCGCGGATCGCCGGGACCGCGTGGCACTCGATCGGCAACCAATGGCGGTTCGCGGCGCTCGAGCTCGATCGGGGCGAGGTGGCGGCTGTCCTGGTCCGCGCACTGTCCATCGTGGCCATCGTGCTGCCTCTGCTGGGAATTGCCCTGCTGCTGGCCCGGCTCGTCAAGAGCGTGGTCACGCGGGTGTGGCGTGCCACGGCGGGCAAACCCGTGCGCCGCGCTGTCGCCGCGGTCGCTGCTGTCGCTGTCGCCGCCGCCTTGCTCTGGGCGTGGTGGCCGGAACCCGAGCGATATCGGCCCATCGATCCGGGCGAGCGCGGAACCGTGCTCGACGCGCTGCCGCAGGCAGGCAACCAGCCGGTGACGGCCGCGGCACAACTTGCGGCGGCGCCCGCGAAGAAAGCCAACGTCGTGTGGCCGAGCGCCAGGACCCTGCCCACCAAGCAGCGACCGGCCCTCGCCATGGTGCTGGTGCCCAAAGCCGCGACCTCCGCGGCACCGACCTTGGTCCTCCCGTTCGACCTGCCCCGGCCACCAGGAGCGGACGACAACCAGGCGCTCGTCGTGAACACCGCGGACGGCTCGGTCCAGTACGACGTTTCCTTCGCCCTGGTCTGGGTCACCGACGGCACGGTCGACAGCCGAAACGAGGCGTACGCGCTGGCCAGTTGCCAGAACTGCACCACGGTGGCGGTCGCGTTCCAGGTGGTGCTGGTGGTGGGTCAGGCCGATGTGGTCGTGCCGCGGAACGTCGCCGTCGCACTGAACCACTCGTGCGTGCAGTGCGTGACAGTCGCGCTGGCTTCCCAGCTCGTGGTCACCCTGCCGGAGGACCTCGACGCTGAGGCGAAAGCGGAACTCGCCGCGATCTGGGCCCGGCTGCCCCAGCTGGCGCGGGACATCCAGCACATGACGATCCAGCAGATCCAGGCCACACTCGAGGGAGTCAAGGCGGACATCCTCGGTGTGCTGCGGAAGCACACGACACCCGGCACCAGTTCGAGCGCACCGCCATCGTCGTCGCCGTCGGCGTCTCCTTCGTCGTCACCGCCCACCACCAGCCCCAACCCCACCACGACGACCCCCGTGGAGCCACCGAGGACCACGGAAAGCGCGCGACGCAGCCAAACCACGACCACACCGCCGCCCTCCACTTCGTCCAGCGGCACACCGCCCGCGTCCAGTGAAAGGGTGCCGACTTCGACGAAGTAGCCACCGGCGGGCGGCGGCCCACCCGGGACGTGAGGGGTGACCGTTCCAGGCCACCCCTCCACTGATCACAGTCGATCAGTGACACAGGATGAGGCTGGCACTGCTCGGCTTCGTGCAGAGGAACAAGCTGGGCGTGCTGCAACAGGAGCAACAGCTGATGTCGAGCTGGTTCTGCGTGTCTGCGGTCATCAGCTGCAGGTCCAGGATGTGGTTCATCGTGGTTCACCTCCCTTCGATCACCACGGGAACGCGGCCGGGCGGCAGCCCAGCGCGTCGTTCATGGCGAGCAGGACACCAGCGGACCCGGTGGCCAGGTCCGTGGACAGCCGCATCAGCTGGTCACCGGGGAACGCGGCATGCCCCTGGTAGGACACGACGTGCCAGGAAAGACGCCGCATGTGCCGATCGATCACCGGGCGCAGCCCTGGCACCGAGGTGGACAAGCGGCTCAGGAAGGCGATCAGGCCGGCTCGCCCGTTGAACAGGCCGGAGCAGATGACGAACTCCGGTTCGGCGGCCCGCCGGATGCCGTTGAGGCATTCGGCGAACTCCGCGTGGTCCCGGTGGCGCAGGAACTCGTGGATCGCCAGACCGGTTCCGGCGCTTCCGGTCGCCACGTACGGCATCACCCGCCAGCCCTCGTTCATCTGCATGGTGCCGTCCGGGACAGCCACGCACTCGGCCAGGTCACGCGCGATCATGGTTTCGGCGTTCGCCAGATGACGGTCGTCACCGGTTACCTCGAACAACCGGATGTGCAGCAGCGCCTGGCCGGACGGTCCGTGCATCAGTCCCGCCCGGGAAACGGGATCCTCCGCCGTGGTACCGGATGCCAGCCGTTCGCCGATGTCGACTGCCTGCGCCACGAGCGTGCGGTCGCCGCTGTGGTCGGCGAAGTACAGGAGATTGAGGCCGATTCCAGCCAGGCCACCGAACAGGCTCGCGGACAACTGGTCGAGCGGGGCTGTCATGGCAAGGCGGAACACGCGCAACGCGTCTTCGGTCCTGCCCAATTCGGCGAGGGCGTAGGCAATGCCGTGCAGTCCGTCGTACAGACCGACACATCGCGTGTTCCGGTCGCGCAGCGCGGCCTCGATGAGCCACTGTTCGTGGTCGGGATACTGACCGGCGCCGGCTCGGGCGAGGGCGTAGAGCACTCCGGCGGCACCGTAGGCCAACCCGAGACCGTTGTGGTTGAACTGCTCGATGTCACCGGGGAACAGCCGATCGGCCCGGTCCGGGGTGGCGCTCGCGAGAATCCCGTCCCTGACCGAATCCCGCAACGCCGGCCAGTTCAGCTCGTCCGAGTCGAGTTCGTTCGCCAGTCGCGCCGCCCGGTTCGTCGCGACGCATGCAGATCGGCGGTCACGCAGCACGTCGATCGTGTCGGCGAAGAAGCCGGGCCGGATGGGAAACCGGCGCTCGATGGACGTCACCAGCATCCCGGCCTTGGCCGCGTCGAACGGCAGCACCGCGGTCAACGGCAGGAACAAACTGAGCCGCAAACTGGCCAGGGCGTACAGATCGGCGTCGGCCCCGCCGCGGCCGTCGGGGGCGGCGTAACCCGGCGCGCCCAAGGCGGACGGCATCGCGTCGGCCATCTCCGAGGCCAGTTCCAGGTCGATGAACCTGACCTGGCCGTCCTGCCGGACCATGACGTTGTGCGGGTGCAGGTCGCCGAAGACGATGCCGGTTCGGTGCAGGACGCGGACACCGTCGCGGACCCGGTCGAGCACAGCCTGCGCCCACTCGGCGTACTCGGCGACCTGCTCGTCGGTGACATCCGGGTGGATCAACGGGAACCGCGCGACATACGCCTGTGCGAGCGTCTCGCCCTCGATGTACTCCTCGATGAGGAACTTGTGCTCCCAGCAGGTGAACGTGCCATACAGCTCAGGCGTGACGCCTGAGCCGTTGAGCTTCTCCAGGAACTGCCGTTCACGCTCCAGCCGGCGGATCGCGTCGTGGCCATGTGCGTCGAGTCCGGCATGTGGCCTGGCCTCCTTGAGCACGACTTTGTCGCCGGTCCGCGTGTCGGTGGCCAGGTAGACACCGCCGCCGTTGGAGTGGTGCAGCGCCCGCTCGATCTGGAAGGGGAATTCGTGCGGCGTCTCGGGAGCCGTCCGGTCCGCGACGCATTTCCGCAGAAACTCGGGTACGTCGACCCAGTCGGGCAGGTAGAACCCGGAGCCGCGCTTATCGGGAACGAGCCGGCCGGATGGTTCCGCGACAGCGAGGGCAAGCTCGCCACCGACACGGCAGTACCGTTCAGCGAACCCGCCGTAGCGCACGTGAAGCGGTCCTTCACCCCAGCGCACATCGCTCAGAATATACGGCCCGTCCGATCCGGCGAGCACCGCACCGAGCTCGTTGAGAATGAGCTCGAGCTCGTCGTTATTGGCCGGATAAATGGTAACGAACTTCCCGCTTCCCGACCGGTCGGCGTATTTCGTGTTGCGGAGCAGAACGGCCGTCATATCGGTGAGGAACTTGAACGGAACGCGCCGTGGCACGCAGTAACCCCACACCTCGTCCAGCAGCCCGGCGGCGTTGCCGAGGGTCGCGGCCACGTGGATCTTCCATCCCTGCGGAGGAAGTTCGTTGTCCGGCGGAGCGAGCATGGTCCACACGTCATCGCGCTCGATGATCCATCCGCCGGGCAGGTCGCGCCCGTCGGCAAAACGCTCACCGTGTGTTTCCGTCCGCGCCGGAGCGTCATAGAAAAAGCGGTCCGCAAGACAGAACTGTTCGTAACGGGTGTCCATACCGAACCGCTCCCCCGTATCGTCCATGTGGTGGAGTAGAGTCACCTGGATGGTTGACTTCACGATTCTTCCCGCAGTAACATCTACGCGGGTTCACACGCGGGTGCTAGTAGCTTTTGTCATGCGAATCTGATGCGAAACGCATGCTGGAAAGCAAAACAATGTCAGAGCGTCCGCGGCCGTCGAATGGATCAGCCCAGGAAGCCGGACGGGACGACCGCGGGCCACGCAGTCGTCGCGGAATGTCATGGCAGTCGAACGCCCGGTTGATCCCGCACTCCGCTGGTGGGCGAACTGCCGTGCAAGCGCCGCGAAAGAACGGCGAAAACCCGCTCCCGGAGGATGGGCTCCTGCCGGCGTGCCATCCCGTGTCGCCAGTGGTCCGGGGAGGATCAGTGGCGACGTGCTCACATTGCCGGATCTCGATATCCGGCGTCTCGCGGTGCCCAAGCTGCAGGCGTGTCCTCGAGACGGGGACCGCCTCGACGCTGGTCGGTGCGGAGGGTGAGTTCGACGGGCCTCCGCCGGCACAGTCCATCCTGACGTTGGGCAATGCGCTGGTGCCCGCCCTGACCCCAGCCGCGTTGCTCCTGACCGTCACTTCGGCGGTGGTGACCCTGGTGTGGATGTATCGGGCCAGGCGCAACGTGCGCGCGGTGGGCCGCCAGCGGCATGCGCCGGGCTGGGCGATCGGTGGGTGGTTCTGCCCGATCGTCAACCTGTGGTTCCCGGTGCAGATCGTCTCCGACATCGCCACGGCCGACCAGCCGTCCGCCCGGTCGCGAACCTACGCGGTGATCCGATCCACCTGGTGGGTGTGCTGGCTGGCCGCGTGGGCAAGCGGCGTGCAGTACCAGGAGACCCGCAGCTGGACTGCCGACGGTGACACGTCGGTGAGCCACAACCTCGCGGCGAACTTCGGTGGCACTCTGGTCAGCAGGGCTTTCGGTGCCGCCGCCGCGTTCTTGCTCGCCGTGCTCGTGCGGTCGCGGCCTCGACGAGTTCATTGGGCTTCACCTCCCCGGACGCGACGAGAACGGCCTGGTCGGTCACGTCGAGCCAACGGGTCTGTTCGGCGAACGGGTTCACCCGACCTGACGATGTCCGGTGCCCACGGCGCGGTCGGCAGGACCATCCGCGTCGTCTTCGGCATGATCGACTCGGGGAGGACGTGGTCGACCAGCGTACGCAGGCCGGGGTGCCAGCCGCGGGCGGCGTGCCGCATCACCTCGTGCAGGCGTGGGCCGGTGCGCTGAAGAACTCCTCGTCGGGCATGCCTGTCCGGGCTGGTTCGACGCTGACCGACGCGTAGTCCTCGACATCGTCGACGGTCAGGCCCGGCACCAGTCGAGCGGCGGTGGTCAGGCGGGCGTTGCGCCAAGCGTCGTCGGTCGTCGACGCCGACTTGAACGGCGTCGGCGACAACCCGTTGTTCTTCCCGGAACGAGGCGAGGTCGTCCACGGCGGCTACTTCTTCCGCCAACCCGTCGCGTTCGCCGCCGACCTGATCACCCCGACTGTGGTACAGATGGAAAACTTGGCCGAACGCCAAGTGGACCTGCTGGTCGATCCCCACCGCAATGGCGGCCTGTCACCGGTTCTGGCCACAGTTCCGGCAGGCAACACAATGTCCATGGCGTTCAGTTGGCGGCCACCGCCACCATCGCCGACATGCGCCGCAACGCGGTACCGGCGTCCGTCCAAAGCCTGCCGACCAATCCGCACAACCAGGACGTGGTCCCGTTCGGCACGCAAGCCGCGCTCAACGCGCTGGACCAAACCACGTCGTTGCGCTGGCTGCACGGCGCGTTGGCGGTGGCGCTGCGTCAGGCTGTCCGTGTGGGAGGCCGCCGTCCCACCTCGCCTGCCTGCGCCACGATCATGGACCGCCGCCTGACAGACGTCATCCCCGGCCGTGGACCCGGACCGCCCGCTGCACGAGGACGTGCCACGCGCGGCGGACCTGTCGGATGTGATCGCCGACGAGCTTGGCTGAGCACCCGGCCACGGTTGCCCAACGCGCACACATCGGCCATTCGGCCGATACACGAGCCCCGTTGCGGCTGGGGTTGTCCACCGGTTGGCCAATATGGACCGGCTCAGGGGACGAGGCCCGCGATTCGCGTTCTGAATAGCTTTCGGATGTTCGTGTTTCCAGCGGAGGTGGGTCGTGCTCAAGCAGGTCGGGCAGGTGCAGGTGCTCGTCGGGATCGCCGCGCTCGTCGCCGCCGGAGGTCTCATCGCCGCGATCGCCGTGAACAGCGATTCCGGGAGCGACGACTGGCACGCCGAGTGCGGCTCCGCCCCTGCCGAGGTGGCGGGCAAGCACGCGAACGCCATCGCCGAGGCCAGGAAGGCGTTGCTGAGCAACGGGAACGACCCTCGCCTCGGGATCGAGGTGGTCGACCTCGGCTCGTGCGCGGTGGAGCTGAGCTGGAAGGCCGATCAGGCGCAGCCCACCGCGTCAGTGGTGAAGCTGCTCATCGCGCTCGACCTGATCGACAGGTCCGGGGTGCCCTCGGGCAACGAAGCCAAGGAAGTCCACGACATGCTCGCGGCCAGCGACGACCGCGTCGCCAGCCGGCTGTGGCAACGACAGGGCGGCCCGGCGGTTGTCCAGCGGCAGGCCAGGAAGCTGGGGCTCGAACACACCTCGCCGCCCGCCGACGCCGGCCAGTGGGGTTCCACGCGGATGTCGCCCGATGACGTGATCACGGTCTACCGGCACATCACGGCGAAGCTGGCCGACGAGGGACGCGCTTTGCTCACCGAGGCGATGCACCGCGTTCCGCTCAACGCCGCCGACGGTTTCGACCAGCACTTCGGGATTCCACGTGCGTTCCCCGGCGCGGACTGGGCGGTGAAGCAGGGGTGGGGCAGCTCCGAGGGCCGGCGGGTGCTCAACACGACAGGTCTGGTCCGAACCGCGTCCCGGACCTTCGCCGTCGCGGTGATGGGTTCCTGGAACGACACCATCGACTGGGCCACCGCGACCAAGGCACTCACCACCGCCACCGGCGCGCTGAGAGGCTCCCTTTCCGCCGGCGGCAACTGAATCGATTGCTCGTCAGACGACCTCGAGCGGCTTGCGTGCCCGGCCCGCCGGGGCCGTTCCCGGGCTCGTCCAGCGGTGGCGTCGGGCACTGTCCGTGGGACAGCGCCCGATCCGCACCTCGCTCCCCGGTTACGCGTCGGGAATCTTGCCGAACGCCTTCTCCGCGAGCTTCGCCGCCGCCTCGCACGGGTCCTTGTCCTGCGTCAGCATGCCGACTTCGACCTGCAGACCGGCACCGAGGCTGAAGTCGCCCTTCTCGTCGAGCGCGACGTCGACCGTGCAGGTCCTGTTGTCGCTCGCCAGTTTCCGGAACGCGGAGTTGCCCGAGATCTCGAACGGTTCACCGGTGGTGATGATGTTCTTGTTGGAGGTGCTGTAGTTCACCGTGGCGCCCGCGCTGTCGCCCAACGAGGACCCGGCCAGGCAGGCGTTCCCCTTCGAGCCGACCATCTTCGGCGGGTTGCCCGCCACCCCCACTGCCGCCTCGACGTCGGCGGGAGACAGCAGGGTGGTGCAGTCGATGTTGGTGTACTTCTTGCGCCGTTGCACCTTCAGCTTGCCGTCACCCGCCGTCGAGGTGGGTCGTGCCTCGGTGGGTCCTGTCGAGGTGGGCTCTTCCTGAGTGGATCCCTCCTGGGAGGGTTGTGTCCAAATGGGCGGTTCGCCGTCTTCCGGCGCGGCCTTGGCAGCGGTTTGTTTCCCGGGTGGCGCGGACGCCTCCTCCGGGCCGCAGGCACCGGTGAACGACAGGACGACTACCGCCATGAGGACAAGCAGCGGGTTACGGCTGATCTTCATTGGTACTCGGGCACAGGACTGACAACCTGCGCCCGTCTCCCTTCCCCTACGTGCGGCGAACCGCCGATGACTGAATGATCACCCCAGACGTGGACTCGAACGTTACCTCGCCGGCCGGGCACGCGCCTGCCGATCGGGGAAGTTCCCAGGGTCCGGCGCCCAGCCGGACGGCTGGGCATCAGCCTGCTCGCGGTCACTGCTGCCGTCGGCCGACCCTGCGGGGCCCGAGCCGGACGGGAGTTCTGAAGTCCTTGGTGGCGCCGGATTTCGCGGCGTTGGGGGCGAGCGCGAGCAGGTCGGCTGTGCGCGTCCCGCATCGTTCGGGCTCTGGCAGGCCACGGCTGCGCATCACCTGACGCAGCCGGTGGTACACGTGTCCCAGCGTCACCAGGTCGTCGCCCTCGGGGTCGCCCTGGGCCAGCAACTTGATCAGTTCGCCTGTGAACGCCGTGTGCGCGGCACCGGGTGGCGCCAACGCCGGTTGGTTGCGTGCCGTCGCGGTCAGGGTGTACGTGCCGTCGACGTCCAGTTGCCCGCCGAGTGCCGGACCGCTCATGTGGCCGATGGCGCGACCGGAGTAGCAGCAGTCGAGGATCACCACCCGGTTGCGTGCCTTCGCGCAGGACAAGGTTTCCCTGATCGTGTCGAACGGCAACGCCGTCCACAGCAGACTGGCCACGCGGGTCGACGGCAGCGCCAGCTGGAGCCTGCTCCGGCTGTCGACAAGACCGTGGCCCGCGTAGTAGACCAACAGGAGGTCCTCGGCCGCCGCGGCGGCCTGCTCGACCTTGTCCCCCAACGACTCGAACTCCGCCTCGAGCACGGTGCAGTGCTCGGTGGGCAGTCCCGTGCCGTGGCCGGAGGTCAGGATCGCGGCGAGATCGGCGACGTTGTTGCGAACGGACGGAAGGTCGTGCAGCTCGGGGTCGGCGTACGTGGCCGCGCCGATGAGGACGGCCCGTGACCGCACCGGATCCGGGAGCCTCGCCATCAGCTCTGCGCGAGCCGGTAGGTCCCGGCGAACTCGGGGCTGCCGCTGACCACGACGTTCTGGTTGTCGGCCAGGTCGACCCGCAGCCGCGACCGCCGCGTACGTGCCGTGCCCGGCAGGCAGTCGATGGTGGCATCGACCTTCGTACCGGTCCCGGAGAACCTGCCGGAGCAGATGGGCTGGCTGGACCGCATGATCCCGAAAGCGGACCCCTGGCTGTTGATCAGCAACCAGACGTCCCCCTTCTCCCAGCGCCCGGTCAGGTTCGTCCGCGACGGTGGCGCCGGGGCCGGCGGCATCTCGGCAGGCGGTGTCGCGGCCGTGATCCTCAGGTCGAGATCGAGCCGGTCGACGCGCAGGCTCCGCAGATCCCCGGCGGTCTCCTCGATCGTGGCCTCGACCCGGCCCTGTTCGACGCGGCCGGTGAAGGTGCAGCCGTCCCGCTGGACCTGCTCGGCCTTGCCGAGCACGGTCGAGATCGTCTCGGGCACGGCGAGCACGGTCCGTGCGACCATGTTCGACGTCACCTTCTGGTGCTTCCACTGCCCTGGCGGGGTTCCCGCCACCGGTCCGGTCATCGCCAGGTCGTCGCCGCTCAGCCGGATCTCGCCGACGTACTTCCCCGGTGGTTTCAACACCACCGAAGCGCGGCGCGCGGCCGGGTCGGACGCGCCTTCGGCGTCGATCTCCTTGCCGTAGTGCACAGTGAACCCGTAGCCCTTGGTGTTCAGGAACTTGGCCGAGTCGACGAGAACTGTGTTGCCGGAACGGTCGCCCACCACGGAGTCACACGGCCCGCTGCCGAAGACCTGCGGGATGGCGATACCGGCTCCGCCACCCACGACGACGGTCAACGCGGTGATCACAACGACTTTCGTGATCGACGTCGTGGCGGCAACCGTCGCCGCCGGAGCAGCCACTACGGGGATCGTCGGCGCGGCAGCGGGTATCGCAGCCGCGGGCGCCCCTGCCGGAGCCGACGCGGGCACCGTGGCGGCCGATTGTCCCATCAGGACAGTTGTCGCTGCGCTCACCGTGCCGCCCGCCAGAGCGACCAGGGTCGCGGTGCGGCGGCCCACTCTGCGGACACCGCGACCCGCCAGCAACCCCGGTGGGATCACGCGGTCCGCGGACTCGCCGGCCACCCGCAGTGCCGCCAGTTGGTCCCGGAACTGCTCCGCGGTCGGCCGTAAGGCGGGGTCGGGTGCTGCCGCGGCGCGCAGCAGATCGACCAGGCCACCGTCGACGCCCGGCGTCCCGGTGAGCGGTGTGGTCCGCGCGCCCAGGTCCAAAGGGTTGCTCTCCCACGGAAGAACGCCACCAATCGCGACGAAGAAGGTGAGCGCCAACTGGTAGACGTCACCGGCCGCGCTGGCCACCGCGCGCTGCACGAAAGCGTCCGGCAGGTGCTCGGGAGGCGTGTACGCGTCAGCGGCCGTCGCGACCGTCAAACCCGGGGCCACTGCTCCGAACCCGGCGAGCGCCGCGCCACCGTCCATGACCAGCACAGTCGCGGGCTGCACGGTTCCGTGGAACAAGTCCGCCGCGTGTGCCCGTGCCAGCCCGTCAGCCAACGCCACCGCGTACTCGTGCGCTGTGGCCAACGGCAGGGGTCCTTGATCCTGCAACACGTCCGCCAGCACGTCACCCGTGGACACGACGAGGAACGGCTCGCTGCTCGCAGTGATGTCCGCGGCGTGGACCCGCGCGATGCCCGGGCCTTCGGCAATGCCCGACAAAGCGTTCGCCCACTGCCGAAACGCCGTACGCCCGTCCGGTGCGAGCGGGTGCTTTCCC
The DNA here is from genome assembly GCF_001302585.1 of Kibdelosporangium phytohabitans. Taxonomy (GTDB): domain Bacteria; phylum Actinomycetota; class Actinomycetes; order Mycobacteriales; family Pseudonocardiaceae; genus Kibdelosporangium; species Kibdelosporangium phytohabitans. The sequence continues at coordinate 8,750,454 of NZ_CP012752.1, forward strand.
AGCGTCAGCACGGCCGTACCGTCGTCGCCGACCAGGTACGTCGTCGCGACCGGGTCTTCGTCGAGCTGTTCGACCACCGGGTATCCGGGAATCACCATGACCTCCCCTGGCACGTTCGCCCGCACACCTTGCTCCGAACGGCGCGATGGCGCGTCATGGGAAACCAGGAGATTTCCCGGCCGAAGATCCATTCGACGGCCGCCCGGGGCACGATGAGGCCGTGCGCATCCTCATCGTCGACGACCACGCCGGGTTCCGGCGCGTGGCGCGCCGGCTGCTGGAGGCCCGCGGGCTGGACGTCGTCGGCGAGGCCGGTAACGGCCGCGAGGCGCTAGCGATGACTGAACAGTTGTGTCCGCAAGTCGTGGTACTCGACGTCCTGCTGCCTGACATGGATGGTTTCGTGGTCGCACACGAGTTGGCCGGTTTGCCCGCCCCGCCCCGGGTCGTGCTGATCTCCAGCCTGACCCGCGCCGAACTCGGGACCAGGCTCGACGCGGTCCCGGTCGCCGGGTTCCTCGCCAAGGAGGACCTGTCCGCCGAACGCCTGGCCGAGCTCGCCGGTCCGCCGCCGTGCCCCGGCTGATCCTGGCGGCCGGGCTGGCGCTGGCGGTCTTCGACGGCTGGCTCGCGTACCGCTACGGCGGGTACGGCGTGCTGTTCGACCTCAAGGAGCTCGCCCAGATCGCGGCCTGGCTGGTCGCCGGGTACTTCGCGAGCAGGATCAGGCCCGGCACACCGATGAGCGTGCTGATGGTGACGCTCGGGCTGCTGCTGGCGTCGACCGCGCCCGCGGCGTTCGCGCTGGAGACGGACTCGTCTGCGGTCCACGTCGTGGTGGCCGTCGCCTACGTGCTCACCGCCTTGCAGCTCCCGCTCGGCGCACACGTCTTCCTGGCGTATCCGTCCGGGCACGTGCGCGACCGGGTGGGACGCAACGTGATGTTCGGCGGGTACGTGTTCGCCGCGGTGATGGTCGTGCTCCAGGCCATGGCGGGGCCGGTCCACCGAAGCGGCGGCTGCCGGGACGTCTGCACTCCCCTGCCGCTCGTGCACAGCCCGGTCCTCGCGGGATGGACCGCTCAGCTGGCCGGGCTGGGCTCGGCGGTGCTCACGCTGGTCGGCGCGTCGGTGATCGTGCTGCGAATGGTCAAAGCGAGCAGACGGCACCGGCGAGTGCTGGCGTTTCCCGCTGTGGCAATGGTTCTGACCGCGCTGTTGTTCGCGTTGGTCGGTGTGCTCGGCGCGGCCGGAGTCAGCGACCTGAACCCGACGCTGGCGCTGGCGCAGTTCGCGTCGCTGGTGGCCGTTCCGGCGGCGTTCTTCCTCGGCCTGTTGCGGGAGCGGCTGGACGAGGCCAGGGTGTCTGACCTGATCCGGCAGATCCAGTACATGCCGACCGGTCAGCTCGCCGACGCGGTGTCCAAGGCGCTGAGCGACCCGGGTGTCCAGATCCACGCGGAGATCCCGGACGGCGTCCCAGCGGACCGCCTCACCGTCGTCGGCGACCGCGACGACCCGCTCGGTGTCATCGTGCACGACGCGAGCCTGCGTGCCGAGCCGCAACTGCTGGACGCGATCAGCGCGGCGGTGGGCCTCGCGCTGGAGAACGCCCGGCTGCAGGCCGCGGTCCGCACGCAGCTCGCGCACGTCCGCGCCTCGCGGGCCCGCCTGGTCACCGCGGCCGACGAAGCCCGCCGGAAACTCGAACGCGATCTGCACGACGGCGCCCAGCAGCGGATGCTCTCGGTCGGCCTGATCCTCGGCATGCTGCGGCAGTCGTTGCCCGGCGCAGGCGCCGAGACGGCGGAGCTGCTCGACGAGGTCGAGACCGAGCTGCGGCTGGCCACGCAGGAACTGCGTGAGCTGGCTCGTGGCATCCACCCCGCCGTGCTCACCATGCAGGGTCTGAAAGCCGCTGTCGAACAACTGGTCGTCCGGGTTGCGCTGCGAGCCCGTGTCCGCGTCGACGAGTTGCCCGAGCTCAGCGACGCCGCCACGGCGACCGCGTACTTCGTCGTGAGCGAAGCGGTGGCGAACACGGTGCGGCACGCCGAAGCGAGCGAGATCGACATCCGGATCACGCACGCGGGCCAGCACATCCACGTGCGTGTCGAGGACGACGGCAAAGGCGGCGCGGATTTCGCGGCCGGTTCCGGGTTGACCGGCCTGGCGGACCGTGTCGCGGCGGTCGACGGCGCCCTGCGGCTCGACAGTCCGCTCGGAGTGGGAACGGTCGTGGAAGTGGAGCTGCCGTGCGGGTGATCATCGCCGAGGACTCGTTGTTCGTCAGGGAGGGCCTGGTCCGGCTGCTGACCGCGCTCGGCCACGAGGTCGTCGGCACCGCGCCCCAGGCGGGCCAGGTGCTGCCGTTGGTGGCCAGGCACCAGCCCGACGTGGCCGTCCTGGACGTGAAGCTGCCGCCGACGTTCCGCGACGAAGGCCTCCGGCTGGCCGCGGCGATCCGCACGCGGCACACGAACGTCGCGGCACTGGTGCTCTCCCAGTACGTCGAGCACTCGTACGCCACGAAACTGCTGGACGGGACCACCGCCAAGGTCGGGTATCTGCTGAAGCAGAACGTGCCCAACGCCAAGATGCTCGACGACGTCCTGCACCGGCTCACCGCGGGCGGCACGGCGGTCGACCCCGACGTGGTCGCCGCGTTGCTGCAGCGGCCAGGCCACGAACCGCTGGCGGACCTGACCGGCCGCGAACGGGACGTGCTGGCGCTGATGGCCGAGGGACTGTCCGACCAGGGCATCGCCGACCGGCTGACGGTCGCGGTCAGCACTGTCGTCACGCACACCGGGAAGATCTTCCGCAAGCTCGGCATCGAAAGCCCGGCCAGCAACCGGCGGGTCAGTGCCGTGCTGAAGTACCTCGCCGGTTCGCGGCCCTGAACCGTCGTGACCTCAGCGTCCCGCTCGGCCAGAACGCGCTGCCTCTCCGGACGAAGAAGCACCGGGTGACCGATCCTGGTAAGGACGACCTGTTCGGCGCGAGGCCGTCGTGCAGCGGATCCGAGGACCGCGACCTCCCGGCCGGTGCGCGCTTCCCGCGGACCGATACCCGGTACGAGGCTTCATGGAAGGGCCACGTCCGGCTGGCGGTGACGAAACGGGATCACGGCATTCGGTTTACCCGTCGTCTGCTTGGGAATTCACCCGAGGACGACCTACCGGGCCGGCTCAGCCAACATGCTCCTTCGTCTACTAAGGATTGATCATGGCATCGCGTCGCAAGTCCACCAGCAACGGTTCCGATTCCAGCGCTGAGCTGGGCACCGAGATCGTGCCCGGGAACGCGTTGCGGCAGGAAGGCGACTTCCTCACCACGGCCCAGGGCGTGCGCCTGCCGGACACCGACCACTCGCTGAAGGCCGGGGACCGCGGGCCGACCCTGCTCGAGGACTTCCACCTGCGGGAGAAGATCACACACTTCGACCACGAGCGCATCCCGGAAAGGGTGGTCCACGCCCGCGGCGCCGCCGCGCACGGCGTGTTCGAGTCCTACGGCACCGCCAAAAAGGTGACAAAGGCTCAGTTCCTGACGAAGAAGGGGCAGCAAACCCAGGTTTTCGTCCGGTTCTCCACGGTCCTGGGTTCGCGCGGTTCGGCTGACACCGTCCGCGACACCCGCGGCTTCGCGGTGAAGTTCTACACCGACGAAGGCACGTTCGACCTGGTCGGCAACAACATCCCGGTGTTCTTCATCCAGGACGGGATCAAGTTCCCCGACATCATCCACGCGGGCAAACCGCACCCCGACCGGGAGATCCCGCAGGCCCAGTCCGCACACGACACGTTCTGGGACTTCGTCTCACTGCACACCGAGGCCACCCACCACGTGATGTGGAACATGAGCGACCGCGGCATCCCCCGCTCATACCGGACGATGGAAGGCTTCGGCGTCCACACCTTCCGCCTGGTCAACGACTCCGGCGAGACCGCACTGGTGAAATTCCACTGGAAACCGGTCGCCGGAATCCACTCCCTGGTCTGGGAGGAGGCGCAGATCGCCGCCGGCGTCGACCCGGACTTCCACCGCCGCGACCTCGCCGACAGCATCGACGCCGGGATCTTCCCCGAGTACGAGCTGGGCATCCAGGTCATGCCCGACGACGGAACCGACAGCTTCCACGGGATCGACCTGCTCGACCCCACCAAGATCGTCCCGGAGGAGCTGGCGCCGGTCCAGCTGGTCGGCAAGCTGACCCTGAACCGCAACCCGACCAACTACTTCGCCGAGACCGAACAGGTCGCGTTCCACACCGGCCACCTGGTCCCCGGTATCGAGGTCACCAACGACCCGCTGATGCAGGCGCGGCTGTTCTCCTATCTCGACACCCAGCTGACCAGGCTGGGCGGGCCGAACTTCGCCCAGTTGCCGATCAACCGGCCGCGGTGCCCCGTCAACGACATGTTCCGTGACGGCATGCACCAGCACGCGGTCCACCCAGGACTGGCGCCCTACCGTCCCAACAGCATCGACGGCGACCTGCCCCGCCCGGCATCCGCCGGACAAGGCGGCTACGTGCAGGTGCCCAGGGCGATCGAAGGCCCCGCGGTACGCGCGAACCCGGCCTCGTTCGACGACCACTTCTCCCAGGCCACCATGTTCTACCGCAGCCTCACCCCGATCGAGCAGGTCCACATCATCGAGGCGTTCACGTTCGAACTGGGCAAATGCTACGAACAGGCCATCAAGGAACGCGAACTCATCGTCCTGTCCAAGGTGGACACCGACCTGTGCGAACAGGTCGCCGCCGGGCTGGGCCTGCCCGCACCGGCCGGTGAACCGGCGAACGACGTCACGACCTCGCCCGCACTGTCCCAGGTCGTCACCGAACCCGGACCGATCGCGGGCCGCAAGATCGGTGTGTTCGCCGGCGCCGGTGCGGACTTGGCCGGAATCGCCGCCCTGCGTGCCGAGGCGGCGGAACTCGGCGCGGTCGTGCAGGTCATCGCTCCTGTCGGCGGTGTCCTGGGTCGAGGTCGTACCAAGCAGATCGTGGAGCGGACACTGCTGACCGCCCGCTCGATCGAGTTCGACGCGGTGGTGGTCGCCGGTGGCACGGCACCGACCAACGACATCAAGCTGGTTCTGCTGTTGCAGGAGGCGTTCCGGCACTGCAAGGCCATCGCGGCCTGGGGCACCGGACAGGACATCCTGGAAGACGCCGGAATCAGTCTCGCCACCCCCGGCGTGGTCCTCGGCAAGAAGGTGGACGAGGACTTCACCGCGGCGATGGTCACCGCACTCGGCCTGCACCGCGCGTGGGACCGCGCCGAACTGGTCATGGCCTCGGCCGTCCCGCCCGCCAAGTAGCGCTTCGCCCGGTTGGTGAGGCCGCCCCGATGGTGGGGCGGCCTCACCCGCACCTCAGACAGTTCCGGCTGTCAGGCTGACTGCTGAGCCTGGAGGCCCGCGAGGAGGTCGGCGAGCCCACCGCGTGCTCGTCCTCGGGTCCGGGCGCTCGTCACCACGGGCGCCCGCTCGGTCGCCACGGTCTGATAGCCGGCGAGTTTGACCCGGTCCCACAGATGCTGGTCCTCGCCCGTGGACAGCGGCCCGAAACCGCCGACGGCGAGGTAGACGTCTCCGCGTATGCCCAGATTCGCCCCGTAGACGCGTTCCCGGTTGCCGCGGATCACCTCCCGGTACCTCGCTCGAACCGACCCGTCCAGGTTGTGCCAGTCCTCGATCCGCACATCCCCGGCCACAGCGTGGGCGCCACGCTCCGCGAGCCGCAGATGCGTCACGATCCAGTCCGGCGGTACCACCGAGTCCGCGTCGGTGTTCAGGATCCAGCATTCGTCGGCCGGAGTGGACAAGCTCTGCCGTACACCGATGTCCCGCACAGTGCCGAGCGCGTAACCGTCGACGTTCACGACCACGTCCGTCATCGAGCGCGCGATCGTCCCGGTGTCGTCCTGGCAACGGTCGAGCACCACGCACACTGTCGACGTGACGGAGGCGGGCAACGCTTCCACGGCGGATCGGATGCCGCGCAGGCAGGCGCGAATCGTGGACCGCTCATCACGAGCAGGCACCACCACGGCCACAGTCCGGATCACTGCCGCCTCAACACGTGTAGCAGGAATTCCTCGTCCCGGTGTTCGACCACGGTGGACAGTTCCGGCCGGGCGGCGACGAGTTCGTGCGCCTCCGCGCCGTCGCGAGTGGCCTCCGGCGCCCACGGCCGCCAATGCGCGAGAACGAGATCACCGCCGGACGCCAGGGACGTGATCGCGTTGTCGACGGTCTTGCGCAGGTCCTCATCCGACAGGTAGTAGAGGATCTCGCTGAGCACGACGAGGTCCGCGGTTTCGTCGGGGAAGCCTGCTGGCAGGATGGCCTGCGCCACCGTGACGCCCGGCAGCTGGCGTCGTTGTGTGGCGGTGACCACGTCGGCCACGGCGTCGAACGCGGACACCCGGTCGGCACGTCTCGCCAGCTCCGCTGTGAGCGTGCCTGTGCCGCAGGCGGGTTCGATGGCGTGCCGGTAGTGCTCGCGTGGCAGCGCCGCCAGCAGCGTCTGCCGTTTCCGTCGTTCGTACCAGCTGTCCTCGGTCTGCCAGGGATCTGCTTGTGCGGCGTAGAGTTCGCTGAACCTGGCGATCGGCGCGCTCTGCGCGCGGGATTCCCGGAACAGCACTTCGTGGTCGCGGTCGAAGTGCTCCAGCACATCGGGTGGCAGGATCGGATCGCTGCCGTCCGGGCCCCGTTCCAGCTGGGACACGAACGCCTTGATACCAGCGGACTTGCGTGCCCGCTGCTCGTCGGACAGGGCGCAGGTGAACGCCCGGCGCCACGGGATGTCCGGCGAGTCCTCGGCAGTCCAGTGCCACATCCAAATCGGGTACGACCAGCAGTGCGCGGTCACCGGGGCCGCGGCCAGAACGCACGCGCCGACCGTGCTGTGGTCGGGATGCGGATCGTACGGCCACGGCAAGACACAGCAGTCGGCGTCGGCGAGCAACTCGCGCAGCACCTCGGTCAGATCCTCCGCGTGGCCGGACAGACCGGAGTCGGGCAGGCCCAGCCAATGGATCGCGGCCTGATCAAGGCCCTGCACTCGTAGCGACTCCACCAACTCGGCACGGCGGCGCCGCCCGAGCGCGGCACGGTCCTCCTCTCCCAAGGCGGGAAAGGCTGCTTCGCCGTCGCTGGCCACGACGATGTCGACACGGGCACCTGCGGCATGCAACGCCTGAAGGCACCCGCTCGCACCGAGCGTCTCGTCGTCGGGATGCGCCGCCACCGCGACCACGCGCCGATAGCCGCGTGGATCGAACGCGGGCAGGTGACGCCACCGGTTGTCCCACCGTGCCTCAGCAGCCGTCGTCACGCCAGCACCTCCCGGCCGATCGCCGCGAGGTCCTTCTCGGCGTGGTGCTGGCGCACGTAGACCTGAAGATCCGCGAGTCGCTGCGCGAACCGCCGATCCCGGCACATCGGAGTCGGGCCGGTCACGCGCGGCGCCCGGTCGAGCACGTCCCAGGCCGTCCGCTCGGCCGCGGCACGACACGTCCACGCAAGCAGCTTGTGGTCACCGGCCGGTGCACCATCCACAGCGGACGCCGCGTGAACCAGCAGCGCTTCGGTCGACCGGATCGCCGTGTGCAGCGCGCCGACGTGTGCCGACTGGTGCGGGTCCGGATCGGACAGTCCCGCGACGACATCGTCGAGGACACCGGCCGCGCCGCCGAGCCAGACCGCCGCGACCCCGATCCCGCCCTGCCAGAAGCCCGGGCGCCGCAGGTAGAACCCGGGCGAACCGACCACCATGTCGTCGCTCACCTCGAGGTCGTCCACCACCACGTCCGGGCTGTCGGACGCGTCCATGCCGACCGGTACCCAGGTGCCGGGGACGGACGCCACCCGGTCGTCGGCCAGATCGACGTCGAGGACGACGCTGTGGCCGTCGTCGTCCAGCGCCGCGATCAGAGCCCTGTCCAGGTGACGCGCACCCGAGCAGAAGCGCACAGTGCCGTTCAGCGTCCGGCCCCGCAGTGCTGCCCCGGCGCCGCCCGACCGCGCCGCCCACACGCCGTAGAGGGCCTCTGGTACGGGTTTGCGCCCGGCCTCGGCCAGGATGGCGAGCGCGTCCGCGTGCCCCTCGGCCAACCGCGCCAACGGGAGATCCCGCCGGCCAAGACGCGCGAGCGCCGCCCACCGGGAAATCGTGTCCCCGCCACCAGGCAGTGGCAGCTCCAGGCCGCCTTCGGCGATGATCGCGCGTAGGTGCGTGATCACCGTGTCGACGCTCCGCGGCCAGCGGACACCTGGTGGTGGTTCAACGTCAAGCATGATCGCTGACTACCCGTGGTCCTGGCGGTCCAATCCATCTCGATACGGTGATTCAGGCCATCTCCCGGCTCGCGGCGCCGAGTGCGGGCGACGGCCGGTCGGCTGACTGCTCAACCCACCGGCCGCCTATGGCGGCATTCCCTGTTTGCCGCATGAATACACCCGAATGATCGAACTCCTTGTGGTTCGGGTGGGTGAACCAGCCGGTTCGAGCGCGATCCGGTGGATTCGCACCGCACCGGGTATGCCATGCGCATGACAGTCGAACGCCTGGTCCGGGCACTGGACGAGGATCCCGGGGTGGTGCCGGTGGCCGGTGTCGCGCGCCTCCCCACGGTCCCCTTTGACATCCCGTGTGGACGATCGGCGCCGACCGGGCTCTTCGGCGAGAACAGTGCCCTTCGTCTGGTGCGGTGCTCGCACGGGAGGCCGGTTCACCGTTGCTGATCTACGCCGCCGCGGGCGCGGCCATGCTGGCCGCGGCGCTGTTGCCCCGGCTGCTGGGCAAGGCACCGTTCTCCATGCCGATGGTGTTCCTCGCCGTCGGAGCCGTGTCGTTCGGCACGATCGGCGCGCTTCCCGATCCGGATCCGATCCGTTACGCGACCGTGACGCAGCACCTCACCGAGTTGTGCGTGATCATCTCGCTGATGGGCGCCGGGCTTGCTCTCAACCGGCCGGTCGGGTTGTGCCGGTGGGCGACGACGTGGCGGCTGCTGGCCATCGCCATGCCGGTGTCGATGATCGCGGTGGGCCTGCTCGGCTGGGCGGTGCTCGGCGTGGGGCTCGCGGCGTCGGTCCTGCTCGCCGCGGTGCTGGCGCCGACCGATCCCGTTCTGGCGACCGAGGTCCAGGTGGCGGAGCCTGCCGACGACGAGAACGATGACGACGAGACCAGGCACGCCCTGACCGCCGAGGCGGGCCTCAACGACGGCTTGGCGTTCCCGTTCGTCTACGCCGCTGTGGCCCTGGCCGCAGCTCAGGCAGGGTGGGTGTGGGACTGGTTGGCCGTCGACGTGCTGTGGCGGCTGACGGTGGGGGTGGTGTGCGGCCTGCTGATCGGTTGGCTGCTCGGCAAGTTGTTCTTCTCCGCGCCGTCGACGAAGTTCCGGCTGGCCGAGCACGCTGAGGGGTTCGTCGGGCTCGCGGCGACGTTCCTGACCTTCGGCCTGGCCGAGCTCGCTGAGGGATACGGCTTCGTCGCTGTGTTCGTGTGCGGCTGCACCATCCGCGCGGCGGAGCGGTCCCACGGCTACCACCGTGTGCTACACCAGTACATCGAGCAGACCGAGCGGATGGTGACCGTGTTGATCATCTTCCTGCTCGGTGGCGCCGCCGCGACCGGTCTGCTCGCCGGCATCACCTGGCAGGAGATCCTGGTTGCGGCGGCGGTCCTGCTCGTCGTAAGGCCGCTGGCGGGGCTGGTCGCTTTGGCGGGTCGCGGGACCGGCCCGCGGGAACGAGCCGTGATCTCGTTCTTCGGCGTCCGGGGTGTCGGTTCGCTGTTCTACCTGGCGTACGCGCTCCAGGCGGGGGATTTCGGTGATCCACGCGCTCTCTGGCGGATCGTGGCCGTCGTGGTGATCGGATCCATCGTCCTGCATGGCGTCACGGCGTCGCCGTCGATGCGCATAGTCGACAGAAGCAGGGCCCTACGAAACGGTGACGATCCACCCCCGGACTGAGGGCCTTGCCGGGAACCGGCACTCGTCATCATTCATGACGATTACGAAAGCCCGATGTTCTGTCGCCCGATCAGGTCTGCGTAACTCGTACGGGGGTGGGCGGACACAGCTGTGAGTAACCCTTGTGGACGGGTGTTTCCGCGTGTTTGAAGCCATGAGTGCGGGTGGGCGTGGACACATGCGGAACGCCACGGCAGAACGCAGGTATGCACCCGATGGAGAAACGGTGAAATGGCTATCTTGTGGGAGCGGCCACTTCGAGTCGCGTCACTTCACTTCGAGGAGATTTCGGTGATTTCCGCCCGATCGATAGCGCGAGCCGTCCTGATCGGACTGGTCGCGTTCACAGTGCCGTTCACCGCCGCAACGGCCACTGCCAAGTCCTGGGTCCCGGAGCCGGGCCACAACGACGTGGCAGTGACCAACCACCACGGTGACGACAACGGCACAACGGTGTCGAACATCGCCGCCAGTTCGAACTGGATCGAGATCGCCAACCTCGACGCTGACGACAACGACACCGCCGTCGGCAACAACCATGCCCACTACACCTCGACCGCGGTGGGCAACCACGACGCCGACCACAACGCCACGTCGGTCATGAACACGTTGTCCCACAGCAACTCCACCGCCGTCGCCAACGACGACGCCGACCACAACGCCACCGCGGTGAGCAACAACAACGCGGACGCGAACAACGTCAACGTCAGCAACGCCGACGCGCACGCCAACACCACCGCCGTGACGAATGACGACGCGGACAGCAACGCTGTCGTGGCCAGCAACACCGGCGCCGACCACAACGACACGACCGTCACCAACGACGACGCCGCCTCCACCACCTCGGTCGTCAGCAACCTCGCCAGCGACGACAACGACACGGCGATCACCAACGACAACGCGACCGCCTCCACCACGGTCGTGAGCAACAACGCCAGCAGCGACAACGACATCACGGTGGACAACACCAACACGGCCAACACGACCACCGTCGTCGCGGCCAACGGCAGCCACCACAACGCCACCGTGGTCAGCAACAACGGCCACGGAAACAACACGGTCGTGCACAACCACGGGTAGCACGACCAGCGCCCGCGCACAGGTGAGTCCGGGGTGGCGACAGACCTCGGAGTCACCTGTGCCGGTGCGCAGCTGGTCCAACCCGTCGCAACCCAGACACAGCACAAGGGTTCGCCGCCGCACTGGGCACAGCGGCTGGCAGTATCGGCAATGGACCCAGTGCCCTCACCCGGGCCACACCGCGGTGCGCGTCGCACGACCGCCGCCGTGTTCTCATTGGACAGAAGAAGTTGTCCTGGTTGGAAGCTGCCCCGGCCCGCCAGTACGCCTGAACCGACTGTTCGGGGTGCCGGATGTCGCGACGGCGATGCGGGCGTTAGAGTGCGGGAGCTGAGGTTCCTCGCGCGTTCCGGTCCGACGGTGCGCCGCCTTCGCGGCATACCGACCTTGCGCGAACGGTGAAGGGCCTCGCCGCGGGGAGGGTGCGGCGAGTTCTCTCCTTGTCCAGCAGCGGGCCTGGAAGCACACATCACGTCGGTGCCGGATCATCATCCGGCGTCGAGATGGTGCTCTGCTCGCTGCCCGCTTCCTGCGCGTCTCCTGGTTCTCGTCGTTCCGCGTGACCGACGGGAGACAGGTCATGGACCACACGCGAGACGAGCCGTGGCCGGTGGTGCTCGACGAGGTGACCGGTGCACTGGAGACGTTGACCGCTGCGCTGGACAACATCGACGACTCCGCGGTCCTGCTGCACCAGGTGTGTCAGCAGGTGACCCGGGCAGTGCCCGGCGTCGACGAAGCCACCATCACGCTGCTCACCGACGGTGTGGCCACAACCGCAGCGACGACAAGCGACATCGCGGCCGCACTGGACCGCGACCAGTACGACCGCGGTGACGGGCCCTGCCTGCGGGCCGCGCGTAGCGGCACCGTGGTGCGGGTGTCGATAGCTGATGCCGCCGAGCTGTGGCCGGGGTTCGCGAAGGACTCCGCCGAGGCCGGGTTCGGCAGTTTCCTGTCCGCGCCGCTGGCGGTCAGCGAGGAACACACGGGCGCGGTCAACTGCTACAGCGCCCGCAGCCACGGCTTCGCCGAACTCGACGAGAAACTCCTCGACCTCTACACCACAGCCGCCACCGCGGCCTTGCGCGTCCACAACCGCTACCAGCACGCGCACAACACCGCCGAGCAGCTACGCACAGCGTTGATCAGCCGCGCGGTCATCGATCAGGCGAAAGGCATCCTCATGGCCATGCGCCGGATCTCCGCGGACGAGGCGTTCACCCTGCTCGTCGAGCAGTCCCAGCGGGACAACGTCAAACTGCGCGATTTGGCCGCCCGTTTCATCACCCACGCCACCGGTGTGCCGCCCACGCCGTGACCAGAGGGTCCGGGTCATCTTCTTCACGAAAGATGCGGCCCCAAACCACCTCAGTGGAATTGCGCCAGGAGTCGGAACTGTGGCCAGTGTCCGGGGCTGCGCAGTGCCTGGGATGTGAACTTCCGCATCGGTGGTTATGGTTTGGGTTTCGTGTTGTCACGGCGCGGGATAGCTGAGGTCAGGGGGCTGCTCGGTGGGGGAGCACGAGGTGGACCCGGTCGAGATCGATTCGATCTCGGCGTTCGGGGCGGCGCTGACCCGGTTGAAGGAGCAATCCGGGCGGTCGTTGAGCCAGCTGGCGGGCGCTACCGGTGCCGACGGCGACGGCGGGCACGGGTTGAGCCGGAGCACGGTGAATGGTTATTTCAAGGGCAGGCATCTGCCGCAGCAGGGGGTGGGACGGGAATTCCGGCGGTTGCTGCGTGAACTCGGAGTGTGCGACGAGTCCGGCCTGGAGACGTGGTCGGCGACGGTGGAGCGGCTTCGCCGCCGTTCGCGCACGGGCGGTCGTGCGGTCCGCAATCCGTATCCCGGTCTGCGGTCGTTCGGCACCGCTGACGCCGCGCGTTTCTTCGGCCGGTCCGCGCTGATCGAACGACTCGTCGACGAGGTCACCGACCGGCGCGGAGGTGCGGAGCCGCTGGTCGTGGTGGGCGCGTCCGGCGCGGGCAAGTCGTCGCTGCTGCGAGCGGGCTTGCTGTCGAGGCAGATCGAGGCTGGGTGGCGTTGTGTCACGGTGACGCCGGGCGGGTCACCGGTGGACGCGCTCGCTGCGGGCCTGGCCGATGCTGTCGGTGTCGCGGCGGAGGATCTGCTGGCCATGGTGCGTGCCGGGCACGGTGAGCACGCGGAGATTGTTCAGCGCGACGCCTCGCAGGCCAGACGGTGCCTGATCGTGGTCGACCAGCTGGAAGAGATCTTCGCCGCGGACGTCGACGAGGCTGACCGGCGCACGTTCCTTGCCGCCCTGTGGGCGCTGACCGGGGTGGCTGTCGTGGTGCTGGGGTTGCGCGCCGATTTCTACGACCCCGCCCTGCGGTATCCGGAACTGGCGGTGGCGTTGCAGGACGGGCAGGTCGTGGTCGGCCCGATGACCGGGTCCGAGCTGCGGGCCGCGATCACCGAACCGGCCCGCGCGGTGGGCATGGAAGTCGATGGTGGTCTGGTCGAGTTGCTGCTTCGCGACGTCTCACCGACCGCGTCGGCTGAGACCGACGGCGCGCACGAACCGGGTGCGCTGCCGTTGTTGTCACATACGTTGCAGGTGGTTTTCGACGCGGCCGTCGCTGGCGGCAAGCAGACGCTCGGGGTCGCCGAATACCGTTCGGCGGGAGGTATCCACCACGCGGTCGCAGACACCGCTGAGGCCGTCTACGGCAGCCTCTCCCCGCGCGGGAAACAGGTGGCCCGGCAGATTCTCTTGCGGCTTGCCCACGCGGGAGAGACCACGGTGGACACGCGTCGTCACGCCGACCGCGACGAACTGGCCGGGAACCGGCCTGACGACGAGGCCGAGGAGATCGACGACATCCTCGACACGTTCATCGCGCACCGGCTGCTGACCGCCGATGAGTCGACGGTGCGGATAAGCCACGAGGCGCTGCTGCGGGCCTGGCCACGGTTGCGCGGCTGGCTCGACGACGACCGCACGGGCCGGCAGCTGCACCGGCGGCTGACGCTGGCCGCCCAGGCCTGGCGGGACACCGGCCGCGCGGCGGAGGACCTCTATCGGGGAGGCGCGTTGGTGGCGGGCCTCAGCTACGCCGAGAACCATCGCGACGAACTGAATCCCCTTGAACGCGAGTTCCTTGAAGCCGGGACACGCAAGCGGGATGCCGCGGAGGCGATGCTGCGCCGCCGGGTCCGGCGGCGCTACCAGCTCGTCGCAGCCGCTGTGATCACGGCCGTCGTCGTGGTCAGCACAACGCTCTACGCCTGGCGCACGCAGGACGTGGCCGATCGTGACGCGCGGCTCGCGCTGTCACGTGCCCTGGCGGTCAAAGCAGAGCGGCTGCGCGGCTCCGACCCGGCGATGGCCGCACAGCTCGCGGCCGTCGCCTACCGCCACGCCCCCACCAGCGAGGCACGGTCGGCACTGCTGGACTCGTCGGCGCTGCCCTTCCCGGCCCGGCACCTCGACCAGGGCAGCTCGACCCACGTCGTCGCCGCCACACCTGGGATCCTCGCCACCGGTGCCCACAACGGCACCGTGACCCTGACGCGAGCCGGGCAGGACGCGCCAGCAGGGCCTCCGCTCACGGTGGGCAGCCGCGCCGCGGCGATCACCCTGCGCGGGGACGGGACCCGGCTGGCGGTCGTCGGTGAGAACGGCACCGTCCGCGTGTGGAACACCAGCGACCTCGCCGCCCCCGCCGAGCTGGCGACCTGGGCGGGGCCACGCGGCAACGTGGCGTCGGTAGCGTTCTCACCTGATGGCCGCACGGTCGCGGCGGGCGGTGCCGACGCCAGAATTCATCTCTGGGATCTCACGGACCCCGCCAGGAACACCGTGCTCGCGGGGCCGCAGGACGCGGTGACCAGCGTGGCCTTCGCACCGGACGGGACCACGCTGGCCGCGGGCAGCCGCGATCGCCGGGTCCACCGGTTCACCCTGACCGGGCCGGCCGGGCCGGTGGCCCTGCCGAGCGTCGCCGGGCCGAAGGGCCAGGTCTTCTCGGTGGCCATCTCACCCGACAACCGCGTCCTCGCCGCCGGTACCGGCAGCGACCGCGCCGTCTACCTGTGGGACATCTCCGAGGCCGCGAACCCGAAACCACTCGGCACGCTGACCGGCCCGGCCAGCTGGGTCACCTTCATCGACTTCAGCCCGGCAGGCGACCGGATCATCGGCGGGAGCTCGGATCGCAAGCTCTGGGAATGGGACGTGGCCACTCACGGCGTCCGCCGGACTCTGCCGCACCCCGCCGTGCTCACCACCGCGATCTACGTCGACCAGCACACGGTCGTGACGCTCGCCGAGGACGGCATCACCAGAAGCTGGCCGGTCCCCGGCCCGATCGTGCACGGTTTCGACGACACCGTGTTCTCGGCGAGTTTCCTCGGCCCCCGACGAACCCTTGCCATCGGCCCGGGCAGCCGGGACAACCGGATCCACCTCATCGACGCCACGAACCCCGCCAACCCCGCACGCGTCGGCACCGTCACCCCCGGTATCACCAACCCCGGCAAGCTCGCGGGCCCCACCGCGGCCAACACCGACGGCACCGTCCTGGCCGCCGGCACCGGAAGCGGCGACGTCCACCTGTGGGACACCGGCGAAGCGTCTCGCCCGCAATTGCTCGCGACCGTCAGCGTCGCCCCTGGTGCCACAGTGGCCTGGTTGGAGTTCCGGGCTGACGGCACCGTGCTCGCGGTCGCCACCAAGGACGGGACTGTCACTCTCGTCGACGTCGCCGACCCGCGGCGCCCGGCGAAGCTGGCCGCGAAGACCGAATCCGGCAAGGCCCTCAACGACGTCCGCTTCACCCCCGACGGGAAGCTCCTCGTCACCGGCAGCGACGACGGCAACGCCTACCTCTACGACATCGCCGACGCCGCACGACCGCGGCTGCGGCTGCGGGCCACACTGCCGGTCGGAAACGCCGCGACCTCGATCGCGATCAACCGCAACGGCACGACCCTGGCCGTGGGCGCCGCCGCTGACGACAACGTCCACCTGTGGGATCTCACCGGCGCCGGCCAACCGCGGCCGATCGGAGGCTCGCTGGACGGACCCGTCGCCGACCTCCACCAACTGGCGTTCCACCCCGAACGCGACGAACTCGCCGCCGCCAGCATCGACGGCACGGTCTGGCTGTGGAACCTCACCGATCCACACGCGCCCGAGCACACCGCAACCATCACCGCTTCCGCCGACGCGGCGATGACCCTCGCCTACACCCACGACGGCGCGCAACTCGCCGTCGGGACCCGTGACGGCACCGTGCGGCTGTGGCGGACCGACCTGGACGCCACTCTCCGGTGGCTCTGCACCGCCGCCGGAACCAGCATCACTCCTACCGAGTGGGAACAGTTCCTCCCTGGCACCCCGTACGCCCCACCCTGTGCCTGATCAGCTGTGTTCGTACGGAAGGCCGCAAACGCGTTCCGCCCCTCGGGAGAGTGGTCAGGTCACCAGGACCGACTTGTGTTCGCGCAGAGCGGCCATCAGCGCCGGAATCACCAGGTCGAGAACATCCACTTTGGACACCACGGCCGGGATGAGCAGGATCATGCCGTCGCCGCGATCCTGGACAACGAGTGCGTGCCAGGCGATGTCCGCCGCACCGAACGCGGCACGGACCATCTCGTCGAGCGCCGTGCGGGCGCGTAGCTGGGCCAGGCCGTCCCAGCGGCTCGACCCGGCCATGTCGATGACGACGATCGACCAGTACTCCGGATCCGCCGAGATCCCGGTACGACTTCGATCAGGCCGACGGCCGTTCAGCCGCCGCAGGCCCCTGAGCACCGCAACGGTGGACAGGAGCCGCGAACTCCCCTGCCGCACAACCATTCTCCACCTCCGTCTACACCGTCCGTGCCGTTACCCGAGTGAGGCTCGGGATGTTACGGGCAGCTCGGAACGCGGAGAATTCCCCGTCCGGGCCCACAATGGCTGAGCAGCTGCGAGTGGTGATCGCCGAGGACAACTACCTGGTGCGAGAAGGAACACGGAGACTGCTGGCGGATTCCGGCCTCGTGGACGTACTCGCCGCGGTCGGCACCGCCGACGAACTGCGCGACGCCGTACGCAGACTCCGCCCGGACGCAGTGCTGACCGTCATCCGTATGCCACCAAGCCACCACATGGAAGGCATCGACGCCGCCCACGCCATCCGGGCCGACCACCCCGGCACGGGCGTCGCTGTGCTGTCCCAGCACACAGACGCCAGCTACGCGCTCGCACTGTTCCGGGACGGCACAGCCGATCTCGCCTACCTGCTCAAGGACCGCCTCGACAACGTCGAAGACCTCATCCGAGCGCTCCGGGAAGTCGCCCAAGGCGGCTCAGTCGTCGACCCGCTCGTCGTCGAGGCCCTCGTCACCCGGCACACCCGCACCGCCCACTCCCCGCTAGCCACCCTCACCCCACGCGAACTCGACATCCTGCGCGAGATGGCCCAAGGCAAAACCAACGCAGGCATCGAACAAGCCGTGCACCTGTCCGCGTCCACCGTGGAGAAACACGTCAACTCCATCTTCAACGAACTCGAACTCGCCGAGCAGCCCGTGCACCGCCGAGTCGCCGCGGTACTCGCCTTCCTGCGGGAACGTCCTGCCGAGTGAGAGCGCATCGCCTGCCCTGTCAGGAAATGAAGCCCTCGGACTTCATCCACTCGGTGGCGACAGCGGCAGGTTTCACGCCTTCGACGCTGACCTTCTTGTTCAGCCCGGACAGCACCTTGGTGTCGAGCTTCGCCGCGATCGAGTCGAAGACCTGCTCGAGCTGCGGGTGCTGCCTGGCCACTGCGGCACGGATCGTGATGGCGGGGTTGTAGATCGGGAAGAACTTCCGGTCGTCCTCCAGCGGTGTCAGCTTCTGCGCCGGGACCCGGCCGTCGGTCGTGGCGACCTCACCGAAGTTGCAGGTGCCGCCCTTGCCCGCGGTCGGGTAGATGACGGCGTCGTTGAGCAGGTGGATCTGCGCGTCCGGCAGGGTGAAGTCGTATGCCTTCTGCAACCCGGGGAAGCCGTCGTCGCGGCTCTTGAACTCCGGTCCGATGCAGGTGGACGCCGCCGCTGGGTCCCGCTTGGCGAGCGCCGCGTAGTCCGACAGGGTCTTCGTGCCGTACTTCTTCAGCGCGTCCTCGTTGACCGCGATCGCGTAGGTGTCGTTCGCGGGCGAGCGCGCCCACCAGACGATCTCGTTCACCGCATCGCCCTGCTTCACCGCGTCGTACTGCGCCTGCGCGTCCGGGACCGGTTTGGTGTTCTTGAGGTAGGTCACCCAGGCGGTTCCGGTGTACTCCCAGTAGAGATCGACCTCGCCGCTGGTCAGCGCCTGGCGGACGTTGGCGGAACCGGTGATGTTGGTCTTGTCCTCCGGATCGGCACCGGCCGCCCGCAGCGCGACGATGGCGATCTGGCCGAGCAGCAGCTGTTCGTCGAACTCCTTCGAGCTGACCCTGATCTTGGCGCCTGCCAGCGAGTCGATCTTCTTGATCGACCCCGCGCCGACCGCGGTCTTGTCCGGTGCCGTCTCGATCGTGCACCCGGTGGCGACGGTCGCCGCCATGACGAGCGCGAGCGCCGCGGCCATGGTGCGTCGAGTGATGTGCATGTGACACGTCCTCCTGGTGTCGATCGAACCGGTGGTCAGATTCCCTTTGGCCGCAATACCTCCTCCGCGACAAGCCCCAGCCAGTCGGCGACGAGGGCGAGAGCGGCGACGACGATGCCGTAGGTGACGCTGAGGATCGGCCGGTCGAGCCCGATGCCCGCGACGAGACCACCGCCGAGGCCACCCCCGCCGACGAAGGTGGCGAGCGTCGCGCTGGCGAAGGTGAGCACGAGGGCCGTCCGGATGCCGGCGAGGATCACCGGTACGGCAAGCGGGAGCTCGATCCGGGTGAGCACGGCCAGTTTCGGCATCCCCATGCCCCTGGCCGATTCGATGACCGTCCGGTCCACTCCCTCCAGCCCGACGATCGTGTTGCGCAGCACCGGCAGCACGGCGTAGACGACCAGCGCCACGACCACGGTGGTGGTTCCGGTGCCCATCCACAGGGCCAGGAGCACGACCAATCCGATGGACGGCACCGCCTGGCCGAGGTTGCCGAGCCCCAGTCCCACGGGCTTGATCCAGCGAGCTCCCGGGCGTGTGATCAGAACACCGAGCGGCACGGCGATGACGATCGTGCACACAGTCGAGAGGATCGACAGCCACACGTGCTCGCGCAACTCACGGGCGAGCTCGTCGCCGTCGAGATAGCGCGCCTCGATGGAGTCGGCCGGAATTCCGCGCACCACAAGGTAAAGCGTGACCAGGGCCACCACGATCAGGATCGGCCGCAGCACCAGTCCACGCCAGCCGGCGCGCGCCCGGCCGGCGATCGGCGGCGCGGTACCGGGCGCTGCTCCCCCGTCGAAGCCGGCAGGGTTCCGGTTCGGATCGGTGGCAGTCATGCCTGGACGTCCGTCTCGGTGGCCGGGCGGAGCACAGCCTTCAAGTGCGCGAGGTCGAGGACACCGAGAGCACGACCGTCCTCGGTGACCAGGACGGTGTCGCTGTTCTGGCCGAGCATGACGTTCAGCGCGTCGCGCAATGTCGCGTCAGCCGTGATCGCGGGGAGCTGGTCCACGATGGTGGGTGCCGCGGCGAGCTCGGCATCACGGACCCGCATCAGGGCAAGCTGTTTGAGGTGACCGCCCGCGCCGATGAAGCTGGCGACGTAGTCGTCGGCCGGTGCGGCGAGAATCGCCTCGGGCGTGTCGTACTGTGCGATGACCGACTGCGGGCGGAGCACCGCGATGCGGTCACCGAGCTTGAGTGCCTCGTCGAAGTCGTGCGTGACGAACACGATCGTCTTGCGCAGTTCGCGTTGCAGGCGCAGGAACTCGTTCTGCAACCGCTCGCGGGTGATCGGGTCGGTCGCGCCGAACGGCTCGTCCATCAGCATCACCGGCGGATCGGCGGCAAGCGCACGCGCCACCCCCACCCGCTGTTGCTGGCCGCCGGACAGTTCACGCGGGTAGCGGCGCGCGTAGTCGACCGGCAGGCCCACGAGTTCGAGCAATTCCTCCACTCGCGCGGTGATGCGCTTGCGGTCCCAGCCAAGCATTCGCGGCACGGTGGCGATGTTGTCGGCCACGCGCATGTGCGGGAACAGGCCGGTGTGCTGGATGACGTACCCGATGTTGCGGCGGTGCTCGTCCGCGTCGAGCGCGAGAATGTCGGTGCCGCCGATGGTGATCCGCCCCGACGTGGGCTCGATCAGCCTGTTGATCATCTTCATCGTCGTGCTCTTGCCACAGCCGGACGGACCGACCAGCACCACGATCTCGCCTGCCGGTATCCGCATCGTGACCCGGTCGACCGCCGGGCTCGGCTGCCCGGGGTACTGCTTGCTGACGTCCTCGAGCTCGATCGTCTCAGCCACGGATCCCCCTCGATGTCGTCAGCCTGCCGACCAGGCCGAACGCCAGGTCGAACAGCAGCGCGAGCAGCACGATGCCGAACGTCCCGACCAGTACCTGGTTGAGGGAGTTCGCCGCACCGAAACGGCCGAGGCCGTCGAAGATCTGGTTGCCGAGGCCCGGCCCCTTCACGTAGGCGCCGATGGCCGCGATGCCGATCGTCATCTGGGTCGACACCCGGACTCCGGACAGGATGACCGGCCACGCCAGCGGCAGGCGCACGCGCCACAGCAACCGGGACCGGCCCATGCCCATCCCCTGTCCCGCTTCGACGACCGCCTTGTCGACACCGCGCAGACCGACGATCGTGTTGCGGATGATCGGCAGCAGCGCGTACACCACGAGCGCGATCAGGACGTTCGTGGTTCCCAGACCCACGAGGCCGATGAGGATGCCGAGCAAGGCGATCGAGGGGATCGTCAGGAACGACGCGGTCGTGGTGGTCACCAGGGCCGCCAAGGCGAATCGCTGGTAGGTGAGCACACCGGCGGCCACGCCGATCAGCACGGCGATCAGCATCGCGACGATGGTCAGATTGGCGTGCCGGACCGCGTCGTTGTAGATCTCGACCAAGTTGTCGCTGATGTACTCGGTCAGGCTCAAGCGAGAACTCCCCGGCTCGCCGGGCGCACGCCTGTCCGGGCGATCGGGTCAACGGCCAGCACGTTCGTGATCACGATGCCCCTAACCGTGGAGGTGTGACCACACTACCAATTCGCGGAGCCCGATGTTCGTCCCGACGACAGGGACGAACGTGTCCCCTTCGCCGCCGGAGTGCTGGCATCCCGTGTCTGTCCTGCGCGAGACGCCTCGCCGCGCACCACGCGACTGCGCGATTCCCGCAGCAACGCGACGGGATCCAGCGCCGGTGCGCAGGGCTCCGCGCGTACGTCCGCTCGCAGCCGTTCGAGTTCGCCCCATACCTGTTGGTCTGCGATGAGGTCCCGGTCAGTGGTCATGCCGATGCATCGCGGTCGGGGCCGCGGATGTCACGTCATTCGTGATCGGGTCACCCCCAGCGGGGAAGCCGGCCTCCGCCGGATGTGGCCCGGTGCCGGGGTTTCGCCGTGGCAGGAGCAGACCGGCGACGGCCGCGACCGTGAACGCGATGATCGTGACCCAGGTGCCGGCGAGAAGTCCGGAGCGGTACGCGCCGGGTGACTCGCCTGCGCCCAGCACGCCGAAGAACACGACACCGACGACGGCTATGCCGAGTGCGTAGCCGATCTGCTGGAAGGTGTTGAACACGCCGGACGCGGCACCGGCGTGGTCGGTCGGGACGGTGGACAGCGCGAGGTCCATCAACGGCACGGCCAGCACGATCATGCCGATGCCGCTGAGACCGAGCGGCCAGATGAGGTCCCATCCGGACAGTGCGGTGTGCTTCTCGTCGACGACGAGCATGTACCACCCGAACGACAGCGCCTGGATCACGCCACCGATCACGACCAGGCTCTTGCCCGCCCGTGCCGCGAGCGGTGCGGCGATCGCCGTTCCGGCGAACGATCCCACCGTGATCGGCAGCATGGCCAGTCCGGTCTCCAGTGGACTGAACCGCAGGCCTTCCTGGACGTAGATCCCGAAGACCAGGGCGAAACTGCCCCAGCCGAGCTGGTACGTCAGCTGCACGGCCAGCCCGGCGGCGAAGGTGCGGTTGCCGAACAGGCCCGCGGGCACGAGCGGCGAGTCGTCGCGCCGGGACTTGCGTCGCTGGTGCCGTGCGAAGACGAACAGCACGACGGGTGCCGCGGCGAGCATGACCCAAACCCACGCCGCCCAGCCGTGGTTGTGTCCTTCGACCAGCGGGTAGACCAGGAGCAGCAGTCCGGCGGTGGCGAGCAGGACGCCGGTGAAGTCGAGTGTCAGGCGTCGCGTGGCGCGCGTGTCGGGCACGAACAGCAGCGTGGCCACGATCAGCAGGATGCCGATCGGTACGTTGATGACGAACACGCTGCGCCATCCCATGCCGAACGCGTCGATGGTGATCAGCCAGCCGCCGAGCAGTTGCCCGGCGAGCACACCGAGACCGCCCAGCGCGGCCATGACGCCGAAGATCGGGCCGCGTTCCGCCGGCTTGTACATCGCCTGGATGCTGGAGAGGACCTGGGGCACCATCATCGCCGCGAACGCGCCCTGACCGATCCGGGACGCCACGAGGACGCCGCCGGTCTGCGCGACCGCCGCCAGCAGCGAGGTCGCGGTGAACCCGCTGACACCGACCAGGAAGACCCGTTGGCGGCCCCAGATGTCGCCGAGCCTGCCGCCGGTGATCATCAGCGCGGCGAACGCGAGGATGTAACCGGTCAGCGTCCACTCCAGCTGGGCCGGTGTCGCGCCGATGTCGCGCTGGATGCTGGGCAGCGCGACGTTGGTGATCATGGCGTCCATCAGGTCCATGAAGGCGGCGACGATCAGCACGACCATCGCGATTCCCCTGCTTCTCATCGCATCCCCCTAAACTGCGTGTACCTCACGCATTGATTGCGTGAACCATACGCAATCAACGGGCGTGCAGTCAACGCCGCAGGTGGGACGTGGTTTACGCGCTGGTGAGCCAGTCCAGGACGCGAGTCAGACCGAACTCGAAACCGGCCTGATCGGCCTGGTCGCGGTCACGGGAGTCGACGGCGCCGCTCGCGATCATCCGCGCCAACGCCGGGTAGTCCTCCGCACGCACCAGCCCGCCCATGATCCTGGAGTACTGGGAAGCGGAGCCGCCGGTTTCCCCGAGGTCGGTGGCCAGCCTCGAACTGTTGCGCACATGCCCGTCGAGCAGCAGCAGGCCGTTGAGGCGATCGGTGTCGCTCAACCGTGTCCCAGCGAGGCACTGCAGGCCGTAGTCCACCCACGCGAGCGCGTTCGGCGTGGTGGGCAGGCTGCGGATCCGGACCTTGAGCATCCACGGATGCGCCTGGTAGGTCGCGAACATGCGGCGCGCCCAGAACTCCAGACCCGCACGGGGTGGCGACGCCGGCGGGGTGTCACCGGGGAGAGGACCGTAACCCAGGTCCAGCATCAGGGTCAGCAGGTCTTCTTTGGACTCCACGTAGCGGTAGAGCGACATGGTCTTCGTGCCGAGCTCGTCGGCCAGCTTGTTCATCGAGAACGTCTCGAGGCCGGTCCGGTCGACCAGGGTGATCGCCGCGGCCACGATCCGGGGCAGGGTGAACTTGGGCTTCGGGCCACTGCGGACCGGCGTGCGCAGGCCCCACGCCAGCTCGATCGCCGCGGGCAGCCGGGGATGCGCGTCCATCGGCGTTTCCGGCCCTTCCCGTCACCCTGCCGTGCTCCAATGCGTATAGCTTACGCAATGCCGCACTGCCGCGTGCCGACGCAACGGTCACGGCGAGGGAACCAACGTCACATCCTGTCCGCTGGAAGTCAGCACACCCGGCAGGGAAAGCGGGGTCATCCTCAACGTCAGCAAGGTGGCCGAAGCACGCGCGGGCCCGGCCTCGAACGGCGGGTTCTCGACCTTGCCGGAAGCGGTGAACGAGTGCCGCTGGCCGTCGCACACAGCGCGCTCGCCCTCGCCGATCGTGCGGCCACTCCCATCCTGCATCAGGCTGACAGTCACGAACACAGCCCTGGCCGGGTCATTGTTGTTGCACAGGTACGTCCCGGACAAGGTTACGGTCTTGTCGCCGGACAATTCCCCGTTCGGATTGATCGCGATCTCGTTGCCGGCTGCCCGCGTTGTGCCCGCGTCCGCGACCGGGCCGATAAATCCCACTACCACGACGCTGACAAAGGCCGCGACCCCGTAACGGTAACCACGCATTGTTCTTTCCCTTCCCGCTTCACGCGGACTATCCGGCTTCTCCGAACTGAAATGGTATGCCCGTTGCGGGGTGCGCTCAGTCAAAACGAGGTGCGGAACCCCCTATTGAGCGAACCGCAGCACCCTGACCGTGGCCGTGCTGGATCACGTGCGTTCCGTTTTTGCTGTGCACAATGCGCTCGGCGACCGGTAGCGCCCGCCTGATCGAACACGATGCCCGGGATGAGCGAGGACCGGAACCCCACCGGGCTGGGGCAACGCCGCTTCAGCACTCGCTCGGCACCGGGTCACGAACCCGGTTCATCGCCCACCTGTTTGGCGGATCCACAACATCCACGAATGGTGCGTGAACCATGAGAAATCGTCTCGCCGCGGCTCTGCCCGCCGTCCTGCCCGCCGTCCTGACAGTCGTCCTGACCGGCGCACTGGCCGCGGCGCCAGTGGCGGTCGCGGCCCCGCCCACAGTCATCGACCTGGGCACCCTGCCAGGTGACGCCTCCAGCACCGCCCTGGGCCTCAACCAGAACGGCGTTGTCATCGGGCAGTCCTTCACCAAGGACTCCTCGTCGACCACCGTCAAGGAACGCGCGGTGAAGTGGAACCCCAACGGCGTCATCACCGCATTGCCGACCCCACAGGGCGACACAAACCCGCACAGCAGACCCGTTGACATCAACAACTCGGGCGCCATCGCCGGCAACACCTACGGCGGCCAGGTCACACGCGCTCTGCGATGGAACGCGAACGGCACCATCACCACCCTCAAACCTCTACCGGGCGACACGTCCAGCAGCGCCGTGGCGATCACCGCGGACGGCACCGTCGCCGGGCATTCGTCCACGCCGTCCCGTCCAACCCGCGCGGTGCGATGGGCACCTGACGGAACAGCCATCGCACTCGCGATCCCCAGCGGGCACACCGAGTCGACATTCCGAGCCATCAACGACAACAACACGGTCGTCGGCTCCTCCCGGGGCGCAAGCGGGTCCGGCAAGGTCCTGCGGTGGGACGCGGACGGCACATACACCGACATCACCGCCCACGTCAACATCCCGTACCTGATCAGCAACACAGGAATCATCGCTGGATGGGGGCACACGCTCCACGGCGTGCAGCTGAACCCGGACGGGAGCACAGTCGACCTCGGCGCCTACGCGGAACCCTCCGCGATCGGCACCGACGGCACTGTCCTGGTCAACGTCGGCAACCCGCCCTTCTGGCACGCGGCCAAGCGTGCGCCGGACGGGACTGTCACCAGCCTGCCGAGCCTGCCCTCCGACAGCTTCAGTTCGGCGCGAGCCATCAACGACGCGGGCATCATGGTCGGCGGCTCGTCGATCCTGCGCAAGCCGCCGTCGCAGACGGAAAGCCATCCCGTCTACTGGCGTACCGATGGCAACGTGACCGCACTGGACCTCCTGCCCGGAGGCACAAGCGGTTACGCCCTGCTCATCAACGACTCCGGCACGATCACCGGGACATCCGGCTCAGCCAACGGAAGCCGAGCCGTGATCTGGCGGCTCTGATCCGACCGCTGGTGCCGTGTACGGCAGCGCTCCTGCCGTACACGGCATTGCCCCGGCGGAAACTCCCGTTTTTCCTTGCCTGGGTGATCCGGCAATGCCCGGGAACAAATGCCGCCCACGTTCCGGACGATCACCGGCGCGGGTTTGGGTGAATTCGTGCCGCAGGTCAGCCCGACGGTTCATTGTCGTGCGTGGATGATTTCGCCGTCCGGCCGCCTGTGCTCGGGTGCGGCAGGACGACAGCGTGTTCAGTTCGCCAGTAGTGCCTCCATTGCCTGCACTGTGTCCGGGTACTGCTTCAGCAACGTCACTCCATCCGCTGGTGCTTTCCATGCGTCGGTGCAGCCCAGCAGGTGTGCCGTCGCGTCACAGGTCGCCGGATAGGCGGCCAGCAATGTGGAGCCTGTCCCGGTCGTGACGGCCTGCACAGGCGCGGGGTCGTGTCGGGTGAGCCAGGGCGGGGTCCATTCGTCCAACGCGGACAACTTCGCGGGGAACAGGCGACCGGCTTCGCGGATGAGAAGCGGGACCATCTGCGCGCCCCGGCCGCGCAATGTGCTGATCAGCGTGGGTAACCACGGCAACAGCAACGGGTCCGGGAGTTGGGCGAAGGCGTTGGACATCGCCTCGACCACGAAGCCCACCAGGCCCGGCGCCGGTTCCAGTGCGTGCACGAAACCGCTCAGGTACCGCGGATAGCTGGGCAGCGCCAGTGGGTTGCCCAGCAAGGCGGCACACCGTGCGCGTAGTTGCTCACGGGTGAGGGTGCCGAGCTGGACCTGCGCCGCCCACAGCAGCGCCACCTTCGACGGCTCCTCCGGGTGGGATTGGGCCACGGCCAGTTCCAGTTGCGCGCGGTCACAACCGAGCGACAGTGCCAGGGATTCCATGCTGAACAGGAAGCCCAGCATCGCGGCCACCTGGTCGACGGTGGCGTCCTCCTCGGTGAACGCCGTCGGCAGCAAGGTGCAGTAGTGGGCGTAGCCGGTTCGGACGAAACGCTCGATCCACGGCGGTAGAACGGGTTCGTTGGTGCGGTAGTAGGTCAGCAGACGCCGCACCCGGCTGAGGACCTCCGGCGCGCCGTCGACCGTGCGTTCACCTGACAGCACCTCCAGCGCGTGGGTGCCCAATTCACCGGCCAGGCGTGCGCTGTGCAGGTAGCGGATCGCGTCCTCCACGGCTTCGAGGGCCTGTGCCGTGGTGGCTTGCGGGCCGTAGGCGACACGGCGCAGACGCTGCTCCAGGACCTGCTCGATGCTGACGCCCTCGTAGCCCAGTTCGATCAGGGACCGCTGGTGGGTGCCGAGCGCGAGATCCCAGGACTCCTGGATCGGGCGCTCACCGAGGCGCCGTTCACCCATGATCGGGCGGGCGGCGCCCTGAGGCATCAGGTGACGCAGCATCCACAGCAGGTCGGAGCACGCTTCGAGCTCCGGCTGCGAGGCGATGTCGAGCAGCGCCCGTTGGACGCCGCGTTGCTGGAGTTTCAGGTTGAGCGGGGCGAGCCGGTCGTGCACGTCACGGGCCAGCGGCGGCAGCGCGTCGTAGCCGACCTGGCCGATCCGGTCGCCGCCCATCATGATCTCGACGAGGCGGCGCACGTCACGGCGGCCCGGCACCACCTCCTTCTCGATGCACGTGATCGCCGCGTCCTGGAAGTCGTACGGCGTCGGCCGGGCCCGGTCGCGAATACCGGCCAGCATGATCGACGTCTCGAACACCGCGATCGCGTCGGCAGTCGAAGCGAGATAGCCGTTGCGCCGGGCCGCGCGCACGATCTCCACCGACCAGCCCAGCAACTCGGCCTCGTCCAGCCGGTCGAGCACCGGCGGGCGTTGCAGGAAGCCGGAAAGCTGGTCCACGGCCGCGACTTGCCCCACGGGCGCGGCCAGGACCGCGGGCTTCTTGGCCTTCTTCTTGCCGGACTGCCCTTCGAGTTGGAACGGTTTCACTTTGCTGCGGCGGAGGTTCTTGGCCCACTCGGTCGCGGCGATGGACACCGACCCGGCGGCCAGACCGAACTGGGCCTCGATGGCCGCGTGGCTGGACGGGATCAGGCCGTACTGCCAAGTGCTCGCACTGCGCGGGCTGATCTCGAAGCCGTCGGTACCGTGCACGCCGAACTCGGCGACCCGGCTGGCCGCGTGGAACGCGCCGCAGACGTACAGGCAGTCCGCCGGGTCGGTGCCGGTGGCGGCCAGGTGCTCACGCATCCGCGTCCACATGTGGCGTTCACGGTCCTCGTCCACCCGCACCCGGTGCGGATCGCCGGGAGCCAGCCGCCGGAACAGGCTGCCGATCAGGAACATCACCTGGCGGTAGGTGTCGTGGTCGCAGTCGCCGAGCGGGTGCTCGACGTACTGGTGCCACCACTCCGACCAGTGCCGCACCTTGCCGTGGTGCAGCAGGTGCTCCTCCAGCTCGGCGAACCGCGGCCGCAGGTCGCCGATCTCCACACCGACCGCGTCGCCGTGCAGCGCCTGCTCACCGGTGGGCGTCGTTTCCGTTCTCTGCCACTGGAACACGTGGTCGGCGGAGCGGTCCACCAACACCAGCTCCACCTCCGGGGTGTCCAGCGCGTAGGCGATCGCCTGGTACTCCGCGGACGCCTCGGTGATCGGCGCGACCACCGACAGCGGCGCCCAGTCGGCCGGGAACCCCTCGACCTCGCTGGCGAACGCCTGCACCGCCACGGGAAGGCGGCAGTTGCGCAGTTCGGTCAGCAGCGGCGCCATGTCCTCGCACAGCTCCAGGTAGATCACCTTCGGCTGTTTGTCCCGCAGCCGCCGCGCCATCGCCACGGCCGAAGCGGGAGAGTGGTGGCACACCGGGAAGATCTCCATCGGCTCCCGTACCGCGCGGTCGACGTCGTCGACCATGCCGAGCAGGATCCCTTCCAGCGCGTCCGGTCCGCCGGCGAAGACGGTCGCAGCCTCATGCAGCTGCGTGCGCAACGCTTCGAACACACCGCTCATGACAAGGTGGCGATCGTGTCGCGGCCGCCCGCCAGGAACTCCGGCCAGAGCCCGCCCTCGTCCTTGCTGCGCGGCTCGACCACTCCGTGCATGTATTTGTTGAGGATCGCCAGGTCCTCCGGGGCACGCCGGGACAGGGACCCGACGAGCGAGGACGCCAGGGTGTGCGCCGTGAGTGCCCGCTCGCCGAAGAAGTTGCTGTGCAGGATCGCGTCCTCCAGCACTCCGATCTGTTCCGCAGTGGACAGCGCGGACTCCAGCTTCTCGTCCTCGCTGCCCGCCGCCGCGGCGGCCTCGCGCAGATCCGCGAAGCTCCGCAGCAGCACGTCCAGCAGGGTGGGCGGCACATCCAGCTCGATCTGGTGGCGGCGCAGCAGCTCCTCGGTGCGGAACCGGACGATCTCGGTCTCGCTCTTCTTGTTCGTCACCACCGGGATGCGCACGAAGTTGAACCGCCGCTTCAGTGCCGACGACAGGTCGTTGACGCCCCGGTCGCGGCTGTTGGCCGTGGCGATGACGGAGAAGCCGGGTTTGGCGAAGACGATGTTGTCGCTGTCCAGCTCCGGCACGGAGATGTACTTCTCCGACAGGATGGAGATCAGCGCGTCCTGGACGTCGCTGGTGGACCGGGTCAGTTCCTCGAACCGGCCGATCGTGCCGGTCTCCATCGCGGTCATGATCGGCGACGGGATCATCGACTCGCGGGACTGCCCCTTGGCGATCACCATGGACACGTTCCACGAGTACTTGATGTGGTCCTCCGTGGTCCCGGCCGTGCCCTGCACCACCTGGGTGGAGTTGCGGGAGATCGCCGCGGCCAGCAACTCGGCCAGCCAGCTCTTGCCGGTTCCCGGGTCGCCGATGAGCAGCAGGCCGCGGTCGGAGGCCAGTGTGACGATGGCCCGCTCGACGAAGCTGCGGTCACCGAACCACTTCTGCGCCACTTCCCGGTCGAGGCCGTCGGAGCGTTCGGCGCCGAGTACGAACAACCGCACCATTTTCGGCGACAGCCGCCACGCGAAGGGCTTCGGGTTGTCGTCGACGGACTCGAGCCAGTCCAGTTCCTCGGCGTACTTCAGCTCGGCCGGGGCGCGCAACACGTCGGACATCATTGTGCCTTTCGGGAAAAGTCAGGAGGTCAGGAAGGTCTTGAGCTCGTGGACGAGCTTGCGGATGTGGCCGGAGAGCACCGGCGTGCCCAGGTCCTTGAACCGTTCGCGGAACCACGGGTTCACGCTGCCGCTGCCGGAACTGTTCACCGAGCCGACCGGGATGAACTTGGCGCCGGAGCGGTGGATCGCGGCCATGCTCTCGAACAGCGGCTCGCACTGCCATTCGTAGAAGTCGGAGATCCACACCACCACGGTGTTGCGCGGCTCGGCGATCTTCGGCTGAGCCAGCGCCATGGCCACCGTGCCGTCGGTTCCGCCGCCGAGGTTGGTGCGCAGCAGCGTCTCGAACGGATCCGACACCCACGGTGTGAGGTCCAGCGCCTGCGTGTCGTACGCGATCAGGTGGACGTCCACTTTGGGCAGGCCGGCGAAGATCGACGCCAGGATGGTGCAGTTGACCATCGAGTCGACCATGGAACCGGACTGGTCGACGACCGCGATCAACCGCTGTGGCGAGGTTTTGCGCGCCGTGTGCCGGTAGTGGAGGCGGTCGACGTAGAGCCGTTCCTCCTCCGGGCTCCAGTTGGTCAGGTTCTTCCAGATGGTGCGGTCGAGGTCGAGGTTGCGGAACACCCGCTTCGGCGGGATCGACCTGTCCAGCGCGCCGACCGTGGCCTTCTCCACCTGGGTGCGCAGCACCTCGGCAACCTCGTCCACGAAGCGGCGGATCAGCGACTTGGCGTTGGCCAGCGCCACACCGGAAAGGTTGTCCTTGTCCCGCAGCAGTTGCTCGATCAGCGACATACTCGGGGTGAGCCGGCCGGCCAGCGCCGGGTCGGCGAGCACCTCACGCAGGTGCATGCGCTTGACCAGGTCCGCTTCGAGCGCCGCGAGTTCCGGGCCGATCCGCGGGATGAGAGTGCTCAGATCCGGGGTGCCCGCGCCCATGCCGGTACCGGTCGGGCCGGCTTCGCGGCCACCGCGACCGCCGCGCAGTTGTCCCGGCCGACACCCCAAGGCACGTTCCAGCCAGGCCGCGTCCGCCTGCCAACGCGACAGCTGACCGGCGGAGACCGTGCCGGCCCCGGTGGCGAACACGTTCAGCAGCACCTTCGACACCAGCGCGGCACGCCGCACCTCAGCCGCCTTGTCGCGCTCACCCTCAGCCTCGGGCACCATCAGACCGTCGAACTCGGCGGCCAGGCCCGGGTGGCGCTGCACGATCGAATCGACGCCGGTCTGCGGATCGAGCACCGCGGGCGGCAGCCCGATGTCCTCGACCACGGCCACGCTCGCCGATTCCAGTGCGTGCTGTTCCTCGTTGTCGAACAGCCGGGCCAGCAGCCGCCAGTACAGGACCTGGCGGCGGTTCTCCTGCGCATCGGTCATTTCCGCAACAACCTTCCGGCGCGCTCGCGCAGCACAGCGGCGGCGTCGGTGGCTGCCTTCTCCGCTTTGACACCGGCCTTGTCCGTGGTACCTCCGGCCCAGGCCCCGGCATGCAGCGCCACGGTCTTCTTGCGCACAGCGGTCTCCACCGCCAAGGGCTGGACACGGAAAACCCCGGCGTCCCACCGAAGCAGGCCGATGCACGCGGTCGACGCCGCCACGGCCGCCGGTGTGAGCGGTCCAGCGACCGGG
This sequence comes from Kibdelosporangium phytohabitans, assembly GCF_001302585.1. Taxonomy (GTDB): domain Bacteria; phylum Actinomycetota; class Actinomycetes; order Mycobacteriales; family Pseudonocardiaceae; genus Kibdelosporangium; species Kibdelosporangium phytohabitans. The sequence goes on from NZ_CP012752.1 coordinate 8,782,030, forward strand.
ACGCGATCGGTGTCCACGGCCACCTGATGTCCGGCGATCGCGAAGCTCAGCGTGTCCCCGGACAGCTCGGCCGTGTACCCCTCCAGGAAGACGGGCACGGCGATCCGCACCGGATGCCGGTCCAGCGGCGCGGTCGGCGCGACGCTCGCCGTGGGCAGCGCCACCCGTGCCGTGGCGAAGGCGTCCGCGGGCTCACCTGGCCGGGCATGCTCGTCGCGCCACAACAGATCGCCCTCAGCGGTGACCGGCATGCCGGTGAGTTCCATCGACCGGCCCTCGCTGGCCGCCGCCAGCAACGACAAGTGCGGGCGCAGCAACTGCCAGATCCCGGCGCCGATGACTGTGTCCGGTTTGGGCACGGACACGCTGGCGCGCACCAGCATCGGCGTGGTCCCGTCGGCGGGTTCGAGCACTGCGTGCACCTGAGCCTGCGCGGCGGTCGCGTGTTCGTGCAGATCCACACCCAGCGGCAGAAGGCGGCCGGTGACCGTGCCGCTGGAGGCCTGGGTCGCGCCGGGCAACGTCAGCAGCATCGCACGCGACCACAGATCTCCCCAGCGGCGCAAGGGAATCCGCACCAGCGCGGAGCCGGGACAGGAGGCCGCCAGCTCGGCCGCGAACCCGTCCACCAACGCGGCCAGCCGACGCAGGCCCGGCTCCGGCAACAGGGCGGCGATCACCGGCGCGGCACCGGAGACCAGATCGTGGTCGATGCCCTGCCACCCGGCGCGCGCCAGATCCGACAACCAGGTTCTGGCCGCCAGCAACAAGTTCTCCGGCTGGCCATCGCCAGGTGTCGTGACGGCCTCGCCCGCCGCGGCCCGGCCCGTCGCCTGCTCGATCCGCGCCATCAGCGCGTCGTGCACCGAGCCGAACAGGGCGACTCGCGCCGCCGCAAGGGAAACGAAGTGTTCCTCGCCCGCGGCGCCCGCCGCCGCCTTCTCCACCGCCTCGGCCACCCTCGCTGCCAGGGGCGATGCTGCCATCGCGTCCGCCAACGCGGCCAGCCCGGCGGCTTGGGCAGGTTGTGGCCGCAGCAGACCGGCGGCCAGCGCCTGGTCGACGGCGGCCACGGCGGCCAACGCCTCGTCGAGCCCGTCGACGGGATCCACCAGCAGGTCGGCCCGCATCACGCCACCACCCTGGTCGGCGGGAACCACTGCATCTCCGGCACAGCGGTGGTGGTCGGCGCGAGTTCCAGATAGGCCAGATGCCGCAGGAACTGGCTGAAGACGACCGCGGCCGCACTGGTGTCACCCTGCGGCGGACGGGCTTTCCACGTCGCCCGCAGGATGCTGTCGGCGGTCACCTCCTCCTCCGCCGCGACTTCCACCCGCAGATACCTGGCCACGCGCTCCGCGCCGTACTGCAACACAGCCTCGGTGACCAAGGCGCCGATATGGTTGCAGAAGTTCCCCCGAGCGCCCCCACAAGGGCGATTGTTGTTGGTACTACACGCGAACTCGTAACTGCCCACCGCAACTGACGAAACGTACACCCGCCCCGCGTCCGAGCCACTGGACACCACACCCTGCAACCGCCCGTCCGCCAACTCCACGAACGGGACCTTGGACAGCTTGCGAGGGCGCGCGGGCGCCAGCACCCGCGCCGTGCTCGAACTCTCCCACTCTGACACCGCGCAATCTCCTAACCGCCACAACCCACTCCCACCGGATCAGCGAGAGCGGGAAGAACATAGCGGCCACCACCGACAGTTTTGATCTTGCCAGGTCAGGGCAGTTGCCCGCCCGGATGCGAGCCGCTGCCCGACGCCCCGGACGGGGCATCGGGCAGGTAGCCCACGGGTGGCCAGCACGGGCGTGAAGACGGCGTATGCCGCGTTGTCGTGCCGGATGCGAATGGAAACACCGTCTCCGTCGCGGAGGCGCCTGTCAGCCGGTTTGGCCGCTTGCCCCCGGCAGCACCAGGGCATCTACTCCACTACATGGACAACGGCAAAGCTGAACTTGTCCACGTGGGGGAATACCAACCGAACCCGAAGGAGCCGAGCGTCCGGCGGGCGTTGCCGGACCACTCGGTCTCGGCCACTGTGCCGCTGACGCCCACACCTGACGATCCGGTGTTCACCGCGGCCGTCACGTTGTCGTGCTACGAATGCGGAGAGGAGTATCGGGTCGGGTTGTTGAGGCCCTCGGTCATGCTCAGGCGCTCGGCACGCAAACTGTCGCCATGGGCCTCCCCCTGGATCACAGTGGCACTCGAACTCCTCCTGGGGCTGGGTTTCCTTCCCGACTTGATGATGTACGACGATGACGACGACGCGGCCATGGCGTACGTCTTGTTCTCCGTCTTCGTTCTCATCGCGACCCTCCCCCTTTACCTCGCCTGGCAGGACTTCCACCCGCTGCGCGGCGACATGACCAAGGTGGCCGGTTCGAAGCCGCCGAGCGAAGAACACGGCTGGGTGCGGACCCGGCCAAGTGGCCGGATGACCGCCTACGCCCGCGGCGAAAGCCGCCGCGTCCACCGGCTCAAGCAGCCCGACCCGCAGGAAGATCCTCCCGCCTGATCCGGCAGCCGTCCATCGTGGACACCTCCGACCGCGCCCCCGCCGAAAGCGTCACTTGGTGACCTCACGGAACGCAGCCTGGGTGTTCAGGTCGATGTTGCCCAACTCGCACACGTCCTGCGGGCCGCCTGGCGCCGACATAGGCTTGACCCAACCAGCCTCAGCCCGGCATCGAAGTCCTGACCACGTCTTTCCAGCGCGAGCTTGTTCGCGGACGCCGGTGATGGCGTCCGCGAACGTCGCACAGCATGTGTCATGGGTGCGCGTGGTGGCACGCGCAGGTGGCTGCCAGGGTTGCGGTGGGTGGCATGCTCTTGGCCGCGGACGCCACGTCGCGCAGCAGCTGCTCGCGAGTGGCGTGGTCGAGGTACCGGCCGCGGGCGACCACACCGATGATGCGCTGTGTGTTGCGGATGTCGTGCAACGGGTTCGCGTCGAGAACAACCAGATCGGCGGCGTATCCCTCGGTGACACGCCCGGTGCGTGTTCCGAGATATCCGGCGGGTTCGGCGGTCGCGGCACGCAACGCGTCCATCGGTGACAGTCCGGCCCCGACCAGCAGGACGAGTTCGTCGTGCAAGGAGAACCCCGGGACCGCGCCGGGAGTCCCGATGTCGGTACCGGTCATCAGGGGTACGCCCGCACGGTGCAAGTCCCCCACCACCCGTTGCTGTGCCTGGAACAGCTCCGCCCACCCTGCGTCGAGCGACGGGTCACGGCCCTTGAGGTACAGCTCGTTCAGAGCGAAGTCCAGTGCTGCCAACGCCGCCGCGGGCAGGTACTTGCGCCGAGGGTCGTCGCGCTGACTCAACTCACGGGCGTGAGCCAGTCCGTTGTGCATGGTCAGTGTTGGGACGATCCTTGTTCTCCGCCGCGCCAGCCGCTCGAACAGCTCGCGCGCCTTCACCGGACTGTAGCTGCGCAAGGCGGCGTACTCGACCGTACGGGTCCGGTTGAACCAGCCGTTGTAGTCGCCGAGTTCGAGTTTGATCCGGGCCAGTTGCTCGCGCAGCCGCGTCTCCCGCCAGGACGTCGCGTAGAACATCCCGTACAGGTGCTCGATGGTGCCGATTCCCAGGTCAGCTGTTTGCGTGATGGACATCGAGTCCGGGACGTGACCGGCGAACGGCACGCCCTGCCTGCGCGTTTCCGCCGCGATCTCGACCAGTGCCGCACGCGACAGCCGCGAGTAGACCTTGATGAAGTCCGCGCCCTGCGCCACCTGCTGGCGGACCGCGGCCCGCGCTTCTGCGGCATCGGCGACCTGGACGACAGCCAGGAACTCCGGGTTCCAGATCGACGGCTTGCCGTCGACGATCTGACTGCCTATCGCCCAGCGCGGCCCCAGCAGCGAACCGGCCTCGATCCGGCGCCGCCAGTCGTGCACCGTCGGCGTCCCGGACATCTCGCGGACGGTGGTCACCCCGTTGGCGATGTACAGCGGCGGCTCGATCGCCTCGAACCCGTTGCTGTGCACGTGCAGATCAGCCAGGCCGGGAATGACGTACTTGCCGCGCAGGTCCACAACCTGAGTGCCCTGCGGCACCCGCACAGCGGGCCCGACCGCCGCGATCTCTCCTCCGCGCACCAGGACCGTCACGTCGGGCAGGATCCGTCCGCGCGCCGGGTCGATCACTGTCGCATGGGTGAACGCGACACCGCGCTGTGCCGTCCCGGCAGAGACAGCAGCCAACGTCGGCGAGGCCAGGACAGTACCGATGCCCGCGGCCAGTCCGGCACCGAGGACGGCACGACGTGTGTGAGTATTCATGCCGCCGATCCTCGGATGCCACGAAAGCGTTCCGCCAGCGGTCTTTCACCAGGGTTTATGGTGGAGAAAACCCTACCCCCGCTGAGATCACGCGCCGGTCGTGATCAGCATCGCCGACGCACCCGCATGCGCAGACCATATGGCCTGATGAGTACACCTACTTTGACGGTCGGCGGTCGGACGATCTCGAGCGACCACGCCGCGGCGATGGTGCTCAGCGCCAGTGTCATCTCGATGGTGCCGAACTCGTCCCCGATACAACGGCGCGCACCGCCGCCGAACGGGACGTACGTGCCACGGGCCGGGGCGGGCCGGCCTGGGTCGAACACGTCCGGTTCCGGGTACAAGTCGCGCCGGTGGTGAATCAGGTAGGGACTGCAGATGATCGTCCTGCCTGCCGGTATCCGTTGCCCGGCAAGGACTGCGGGACGGGTCGTGCGGCGGGTCAGTATCCACGCGGTCGGGTACAGCCGCTGGGTTTCCATGATCACCTGGGTCGCGTACGTCAGGTGGGGAATGTCCTCGTAGGTGGCGGCCTTGCCGGACAGGACCGCGTCCGCCTCCCGCCGCAGGCGTTGCGCGACCTCAGGATGCGCAGCCGCCAGATAGAGACACCAGGTCAAGGTGGTGGCGGTGGTTTCCGTCCCGGCGAGGAAGATCGTGGTCATGATGTCGTTGAGGTCCTGGTCGCTGAGCCGCCGCCGGCCGTGCTCGTCGCAGGCGTTGACGAGTGCGGTGAGAACCGCGCCCGACTTCTGCCCAGTGGCACGTGCGTTCGCGACTGCGGTGAGGATGGTCGTGCGGACGTCGGCGCAGGCCGCACGGAACCTGCGGGAGCTGAAGCCGGGGAGCCCTTTGAGGTGGGGTGGTGTGATCATCTCACGCAGCACGCCGTACACCAGGGTGTTGATGTTGGCGTGCATGGCGGGGAACTTGTTTCGATCCAAGGTGTCGCAGAAGACCGTCTCCACCAACGTCTTGGTTGACAGACTCATCAGTTCGGCCAGCACGTCGATGACCTGACCGTCGGACCACGCGTCTGTCTGCGCCACGATCTGGGACGCCATCCTGTGGGCGTATCCGGCCATCCGGCCGCGGTGGAAGGCCGCCTGGGTGAGCCTGCGCTGGGTGCGGTGCACGTCGCGCCGGCAGGTCACGAGTCCGTTGCCGCAGAACGATCTGGCGTTCTCGAACATCGGGCCGCCTTTGTCGTAGGTGCGGTCGTTGACGAACACCTGGCGCGTGAGCTCGGCGTCGCACACCACGATGGCGGGTTCCCCACCGAGCTGGATCTCCACGAGATCTCCGTAGTCCGGCAGGGAGGTGAGGAAACCCAGTGGGTCTCGTTTCAGGTGGACAAGGTGACCGAGGAGCGGCAGCCGGCCGGGTGCCCGCGCGACCGCGTTCACCGCGATCCTTCCCACCACCACCGGATCGACGGGAGATCTATCGGCTCGTCCAGACTGTCGCCGTTCAGTTCACCGGTCGGCCGCTCCCACATCACCAACGCTGGGGCGTCAACCGTGGCGTATCGGCGCGTCGCGCGCAGGCCCCAGTCGAGATTGCCCCGGATCTGGTGGTCGAGGCCCCGCAGATAGCAGTCGAGGACCCCGCCTGACGGAACCAGTTGCCGACGGTGCCGCAGATAGCACCACATGGCCTGGTTCCGCATCCGAATCGCGTGAGCCAGCGCGGTGCGCCGGTCCTGCCCATGGTGTTCGGCGAGGGAAGTCACCAGGTTGACGCAGTCGACGTCCTGTTCCACCTCCTTCTGGTAGGAGTAGATGTCGTTGTCCCACGCCAGTATCACCGCCGTGATGTCGGTGAGCCGCCTGACATCGGGCCGGTTCAGCTCGGCGGCCGGGACCTCGAATCCTCCCGCCAGTTCCATCAGACCGATGCCGTAGCCGAACGCACCCGAGTCCATGGGACGAATCGTGGTCACCACGTCCGGGTCGGGCACCAGGCCGGCGTGCCGGTGGACTGCGGCCCACAGCACACCAGCGGCGAAGCTCCGGTTCATGTCGATCCACCTGGCGTGCACCCCTGGCGCTGCCAACTCCGCGAACTCGTCGTGGATCTCCCGGAAAGCCTGCGCGAACGCGTCTTCCGCCAGGACGCCGCACTCCGGCGCGTCGAGCATCCGGACCATCCCGAAGTGCTGATCAGTCACGGCGGGCAGGCTGACCCGCGCTTGTCTCTCGACGATGTCGTCCATGACGAAGCCCCAGCAATGGAACTTGGCGATCGTCTCCAGCGCTTTCAGGTTGCCGTACGGGAACAGGCGGGCCACCAAGGCACCGCAGTTGAGTTGTTCCAATCTGGATACTGCTTGGCTGTCCGGGCACAGCCCTCGCTGCCGCATCCAGTCCACCGCGTGACGGTTGACGACGTCCGCCAAAGGATGCACAGCCGGGCTGATCGGGCAGTAGATCAGCGGAACGCCGCCGGACACCAGGTCGTCGTGGTGTGGATCGGTCAAAAGGGCAGGGTCTTGATATGTGTCACGCATGTCCCGTCCAGCTTGTGAAGCACCGTGAACACGGCGCACGTGGGATGACGACGGCAGGCCGCTGCGCTGGGAGTCGGCGTCGCTGGGTCTGTGATCGACAGCCCTTGCGACGCGAGGTCCCAGCCGTGTCGTTTCGCTCGTTCATCCGACGTCGTCGCGGACGAGGTGACGGCTCTGCGGTAGTAGGACGCGGACCCGCTGATCGAGTCACACGAATCGACAAGCACCGGACGCTCACCGGGAGCGCGGACAGGGGGTGCAATCCCGTTTTGGTTTCACGATCGCGTTCTGTTGAGTGCCTTCTGTGCGACAGTCGCACGCGCCGGTGACCAGCGTCAAGGAACATCAACTCCATTCACCCAATCAACAGTCCGATGTCGACGCACAGCTCGCACCAACCTCCTTTCCGTGGGCGGTACCGGAGTGGATCACCCTCTCGGTGAGGGTGCCCTCGTCACACAACCGAGCGAACACTTCACCTGAGGTGCCGCAATCCGTTGGTACATACCGAATAGCCCATGGCCATATCAGCACACTGGCATGCCTGTGGTACTCGGTGCGGGGCTGCGAAAGCGATTCAACGGACGTCGCGGCAAGCGAATCCACCCCGGCGGATCCGGCACAAGGCGCACGCCGTGCGACCACGGGGGTACAGCCGTTCATGGTCCGACCGTCGACACAGGTTCCAGACCACGGTCACCAACGCGTTCCCGGATGAAGCAGCGCTCCGGCCGCGAGCATTCCCGGGTTCTCTCAAGGCGCGCGCATCCCCCAGGACTTCACCAGGCCTGCCGGCGGGAGGTTCGCTCAGGGGCTGCCGGCGCGGGCGCCACCTGGCAAGACAATCATCAGCACCTCGACGCTGCGGCGGTCGGAATCACGCCCGTCGAGCCTCGCGTGGTGCCAGTCCGATCCAGAAGCACCCGGTGTCGATGGGATTCCTGGGGGCACCACGCGAGGGGACACATCCTACTCCTTCGAACCGGACAAGCCGGTTCTCACCGTCACCCCACTACCCGCACCTGGTCCTGCTGGGCTTCGATGTGGGCCGCCTGCGCGGTCAGCTGCGTGGCCCCTTCGGCGTCATCGACTCCTTCGCTGGCCGCGAATTCCCGTCCGTGCGCGACGATCGGACCACCCAGGTCCAGCATCTGTCCTTTCTGGATGTTGACGGGAGACTCGCCGTTCGGAACCAGCTTGACCCACATGCGGTCGGTGTCACTGGTACCGACCCAGAACCCCTCGTCCGCGGGAACGGATTGCACCGGCACCGCGCGACCTGAGACCTGTTGCCCCACCAAGGTGGTCAACGCGCCATTCGCTGGGGCGGCGCCGGCGGCGGGCCACACGGTTCGCCCGCCGACCTGGAGCGCACCCGGGGGCATGTCCGCGGAATCGGGCTGCGCACTGGGGGTACTGGGAGCAGGGGGTGACGCCGCGCCGGTCGGCCGATCGTCGTCATTCGAACATCGTGCCAAAGCGAAGATCAACAGTCCTATCAGGATCAGCGCCAGCAATGCCCATACCCACCACATACGGCCGCCGCTGGAACGCGCGGCCTCTGTCGCGCCGGCTGCGCGCCGGGTGGATCCCAGGTCGCCGGAAGAACTCGCCGCGGAGCCGGTGTTGCGCTGATGCGGGTCGTGCTGCGTCACGATGCGCACCCCTTTCTCGATGGTTCAGTCCACATGAGACCTTCCCGGCGAAGGGGCACTTACTCGGCGGCGGCCCACGAATCACCCGTCCGTGCCACGCGATGTCCGCGGGCTGCGCAGCCCCGGCGGAGTGACCGAGCACAGTCGCCTCCGGGTAACGGGTTTCGGACCCGGTCAGGCCGGGTAAAACCCGTCGAGTGAGGCGATCAGAAGATCACGAGCTCGTCCTGGCCGGGCGTTACCGGCTGAGGCGCGTGATCGGTCGCGGCGGAATGGGTGCGATCTGGTCCGGCTGGGACGAGGCCCTGGGCCGGGTGGTCGCGGTGAAACAACTCGTGCCCTGCGACGACTCGGAGCACATCGAGACCACCGGGCAACTGTGGGACCGCGCCCGTGCGGAGGCCGCCGCAGCAGCACGCGTCCAGCACCCTCGTGTAGTGGCCGTGTACGACCTCGTCGAACACCATCAGCGCCCGTGGATCGTCATGCAGCACATCCCGTCCTGCCCGCTGTCCCACATCGTCTACGAGCACGGCCCGCTGCCCGTCTGGCAGGTCGCCGAACTCGGCGTCCAGATCCTCGACGCCCTGTGCGCTGTCCATGACCACGGAGTGATCCACCGCGATGTCACTCCCGGCAACGTGTTGATCGACCACCACGACGCCTACCTCGCCGATTTCGGCATCGCCACACTCGACGGCGCGACCGCTCCCGGCCCGCTGGCGGGCACGCCGGCCTTCGTCGCGCCTGAATGCGTGCGGGGTCAGCGCCCCGAACCCGCCTCGGATGTCTGGGCGCTGGGCGCCACGCTGTACACCGCGATCGAAGGCCAATCGCCCTACGCACGCGAGGATGCGAAGGCGTGCCTGACCGCCACGATCACGGAACCTCCGGCCCCGATGCTCCGCGGCGCACCGCTGCAACCACTGCTGCGGCGGATGCTCGCCCACCACCCCGGCGCCCGGCCGTCACCCGACGAAATCGGCCCCATATTGCACCAGGTGGCCGCAGCTCCCCTCGTCTCCGGGCAAGCTCGACACAGCCTCTCGTCTGAGCGCCCTGCTGCCGATCCTGTCGCGAACACCGCGCCGTGGACGCGCGACGATGAGGCTCCGTTCACTGTCGTGGACTCGGACTGCTGCCGGGGTGGCCGCCACCACACGAGTGCGAGTACCCAGGGTCCCTCCGCACGCCTACGTCAGCAGCATCTCGAGCCGACATCGCGTTGCGCGTAGGCCGCGCTCACAGCCGAGAACCACAACGAGATTGGGCGTCGGTGACGCGGGTATACCTCTGGTAGAGGAGCAGACAACCAGAAAGAGTGAACCTATGGCCGGCCTGTTGAACCGGATCAAGACCTTCCTGCGCAGCCCCAAGGGCCAGCAGATGACGAACAAGGCGCGCGAGATGGCGAAGGACCCGCGCAACCGCGAGCGCGCCCGTCAGGCTGCCGACAAACTCCGTCGCCGGCGCTGACACCAGCCTGTCGACCAACCCGGGGGCCTTGGCTGGACATGACCCCGCATGCCACGCCATCGACGTCAGCTATGACGGTCACGCAGCCGGGTACCGCATGAGGTACCCGGCTGCGTAGACAACTTTGTTGTCTTTCACTCCGCAACGCGCTGGATGTTGCGGAGTTTTGCTTCGGCTGTGGGCCGAGCCTGTGTCACTTCTTGCCCAGCAGGCCGCCGACCGAGCCGATCAAACCGCCGGCGCCGTTGCCGCTTTGGTTGCCCGAGCCGGCGAGATTGCCCACCGCGTGGACGTTCGAGCTGCCGCCGGCGCCGGTGGAACCGTGCGTGTTGTTGCCCGCCTGCGAGGAGCCCTGGTTGGACGTGCAGGAGTCGTCCTGGACGGTGGTGGACACGTTGCCGTTGGCCAGCAGGTTGACGTGCGGCTGCTTGGCCAGTTCGTCCACGTCGACGGCGACCGGGACCACACCGACCAGGCTCTGCAGGTTCAGGTTCTCCAACGGGCGGTTGGCCGCGCAGCCCAGGTTCGGCGACACGTTGGCGTTGTTGAGCGCGTTCACGGGAATCAGACCACTTTGGACAACGTTGTTGTCGTTGCTGTCGTCGCGGCCGTGCCCCTTCTTGCCGTTGGTCGCCTTCTTGGCCTGTTTGGTGTGGACGGTGGCCTTGGCGCTGTCGTGATCGGCGGACTCACCCGCGAAAGCGGCACCCCCGGTCGCCGCGAAACCGGCGGTGGCGAGAGCAGCGACAATGACGGCATTCCTGATGAACGGCACAGTACTGATTCCTTTCGACGGTGGTCCAGAATCTGACTAGCAGCCACTGGCCGGGACAGGGCCCGATGGCACCGTCCCTCCCAAAAGGACTGTACAGCGAACACGGAATACCGAAAGGCTGGCAACACTATCGAGTGGTCACCGCAAGCGTATTCCACCTGCGAGCAGGAGCGTGACCACGCCCGCGACGGCAACCCGCCAACCGGCCGTTCGGCAACCACGGACGGAGATGCGGGTGAACGGATGCGCTGCGTCAAGGAGGTGCGTCATTCGCACTCTCAGGGGTGCACTCGCCTCAGTGACCACAAAGGACAGCGGTGACTCTGGGGATCGAACCGCGTCACTCGGCGGGGAGGTGCGCGATGGCGTCGATGTCGACGAGGAAGCCGAGCGGAGGCGGGGCCTGCATCGTCATCCGCGCGGGCTTGTACTCGCCGAAGAAGGTTTGGTAGACGGCGTTCATCCGATGCCAGTCGTCGACGTCCTTCATGTGGATGGTCACCTTGACCAGGTTGTCCATCGTCGCGCCCGCGGCCTCGAGGATCGCGCGGATGCTGCCCATGACGTGAGCGGTCTGTTCCTCGACCCCACCGGGGACGACCTGTTCGGTAACCGAGTCGTAGGGAACCGTGCCGGAGATGAACAGGAACTCGCCAGCGTGGACCGCCTGGGGAAACGGGCCGACGGGCAGCACCGCGTCCGGCGTGTGCACTGTGGTTGTCATTGAGAACTCTCCATTCGTCATTGTCGGGCGGGTGGGTAACTCATGACGGACAGCAGGCGGGCCCCACGGGCCGAGACGTACCGGTGCGGAAGATCTCCCGGGAACAGCAGTGCGTCGCCGGCCGACAGCTCCACCTCACGGCCGCGCGGGCCGACCTGCAGCGACCCCTCGGTGCAGTACACGAGTTCCTCGGTGCCGGGCGGGTGCACGCTGAGGTAGTCGTTGCCGGGGGCCAGGTGGACCTCGTAGATCTCGGTGCGGTGACTGCGCCCCTCGGCGAGCACGAGCCGTGCCACCAGGCCGCTCTCCGACGTCAGCGTTTGGCCTTCGCCGGCCCGGATGACCCTGATCTCCGGCGGTTCGTCGTCACCAAGCAGCGTGCTGAGCGGGATGTCGAACGCCCGCGCGAGCCGCCACATCGTCTCCAGCGACGGGTTGCCGGTGCCGGTCTCCAGCTTCGCCAGGAGTGTCTTCGACAGCCCGGTCTCCTTCGCCAGACCGCCGAGCGACCACCCGCGGGTCTCCCGGTGCGCCCTGACGATGCGGGCCAGCTCACCGGCCACCGTCGCCATCGATCCGCCATCGTCAATCATAGTGGCCAATCGTACACTAAAATGAACACCTGGGTTTAGGTGACGTTCCCCGCCCAGCGTGACCGCGGTTTCGCTACCCTGATCCCGCGTCTGCTGGGGGATGCACAAGTGACCCGACTGAGGGAAGCGGTGCGATGGCGGATCCTGCGGTGCTCCTGGTCGGCGTGAAGGGCTATGCCGACGTGGGTTCGGCGTTGCGCTTCGCCCGCCCCGGCGACGTGATCGAGATCGCGCCCGGCACGTATGACGGGGAAGTGGTCGTTGACAAGGCAGTCGAGGTACGGCCGAAGCGAGGAGCAGGCACGGTCACGCTGACCGCGGCCACTGGCAACACCTTGATGGTTCTTGCCGACGCGACCGTCCGCGACCTGACCGTCGTGGGCAGCGGGTGGAATTGGGCGGCCGTCGAAGTCGTCGGGCAAGGGGTGAACCCGAAGATCTCGAACTGCGACATCCGGGCGCCCCACAGCGTGGGCGTCCGAGTTCGTGGCGGCGCGAGCCCGGCGGTCGCCGACTGCCGGATCGGGCCCGCGAGCCAGGGCCTGCGTGTGGAGGCCGCCAAGGGCTTCTACAAGCGGTGCACGTTCTCCGATGTCTTGGTGGGGTCGGTGATCGCGAAGACGGGCGCCAGCCCGACCGTCCTGAACTGCGCCTTCGACGGGCCTGGACGGCAGGCAGCCGTCGCCACCGACCACGGCACGGTGCTCACCCTGGGCGAATGCGAGATCGCCGGTGGCTCGGTCACGGCGACTGAGGGCGGGCACGTCGCGATCGCGGACTGCGCCATCCACGGCGGCGGGCCGGCACTGGAGATCGCTGATGGCGGCGTGCTGCACGCCCGCAACATCAGGATCGCCGGCACCTCTCCCGAAGGAATCCTGATCAGCGGCGGCAATGGGGTCTTCACCGACTGCCGGATCACCGGAACGCACGGACCCGCGGTGTGGATGACGGATGGCGAGGCCCGCTTCGAGCGGTGCGAGGCGATCGATTCCGACCGCGCGGGGTTCCTCGTGGTGGGTGGCGCCGGTGAGTTCCTCGGATGCGTGGCGCACAACAACGCGGATCAGGGGTTCTCGATCTACACCGCGGTGGAGCTCACCGAGTGCGGTTCCTACGGCAACGGCAGGCCCGACGACGTCGGCAGCCGCAACTCCGGCTTCGGCGTCTCCGGCGGTACCGCGACTTTCGCCAAGTGCGCTGCCGAGGACAACCGTTCCAGAGGTTTCGAGGCCTTCGCTGAAACCACGTCCACCGCGTGCCGGTCGGTCGACAACGACCTCGAGGGCGAGATCGACGCCCACCCTGACGGCCCGGCTCAGCATGTGGTGCGCGTGCGGACATACGCCCAGTTGAAGCAGGCGTTCCACAACGCCTCCCCCGGCGACACCGTCGAACTCGAGCCTGGCATGTACCGCTGCGTCGACCAGATCCGCATCCCGGCAGGAGTCGAGGTACGTCCGGCGGCAGCGAGCGCCGACTCCGTCCGGCTGATCGCGAAGCGAAACCACCCCGTTGTGATCTCCGATGCGGCAACCTTGCGCGACATCACGGTCCACGCGGAGTACCAGACGGCGGTCACCATAACGGGCGCGGGCAACTCCGCCCTGCTCGACGGCTGCAAGATCACAGCCAAGGGCGGGATCGCGGTCAAGGTGGTCAAAGGCGCGACCCCGACCTTGCGCGACTGCAGGATCGGCCCGGCCCAGGAGGGGCTCGTGGTGCGTGACGCAGGCGGTCACTACGAGCGCTGCACGGTCACCGCCACCCCCGAACCGGTGGTCGTCAGCAACTCGGTCGGGCTGGAGTTCTCCGACTGCGTTGTCAAGCCCAAGAAGGGAAAGCGGGTGTCGGTCAGCGGCATGAACCCGCCGTTGACACTGACCGGCAACCGCCTCATGGGGACCGTCCAGGCAGGACGGCACGCGACGGTCCGGGCCGGTTAGGAGCCACGCAGCCACAGACTGTCGCAGAACAGAAATGAAATCACGGACACACAATCGTGCAGGGCGACATCGCCGTGCCGAAGACGCGGTATCTGATACACCAAAATGCCGCGGTGACACCGGGAGACGACGTGGCCCGATCCGAAAATGTTCACACGATCGAGCGATTCGTTGTAACAAACTTCACCGGTGGAATGACATCCAGACAGATCATCGACATGGACGGGAGGAACATGAGAAGTCGGTCAGACGCGCCCCGAGGCGAAGGCGACACTGACGACCGGCTTGACCGAGGTTCGCGCCACCAGGCAGGTGCCGGTGAACGGCCCATTCAGTCTGGGTACGGCTACCTGACAAGTAGCGGCGCTTCAATGACAAAAGCGTGTCACCAAAGTTGACAACTCTCACTTGGCGTGTGCGGCGCTGCGTAACTGGGGTACGCACATGGCGCACGCCGGAACATCGCGAAGGCGGATTCTCGTGACTTATCCTCCCCACCAGCAGCAGGCCGGCCCCCATGGTGTGGCGCAGCCGCAGAACGGCCTGGGCGTCGCAGGTTTCGTGCTCGGCATCGTCGGTCTGGTGTTCAGTTTCATCCCGATCATCGGGGTGATCGCGTGGCCACTGGTGATCATCGGTGTGGTGCTGTCCGGAGTGGGCATCAGCAAGGCGAAAAAGGGCGAGGCCAACAACTTGGGCTTGGCCGTCGCCGGACTGGTCACGTCGGTGGTCGGGTTGGTGCTGTGCATCGCCTGGGTGTCGGCGCTGAGCTGACGTCGACGGCCGCCTGCGTGCACTCCGTGGCCGGAGGCGTGACGAAGGACGTGGCGGCGGTGCTGAGGGATCTCGTGGACGTGACCGTCCCGAGCGGGCGGGGATCGCCGCTGCGGGCCCCTCGGCGCCGCCGACCCGGTGGGAGATGACCAAGGCTGTCAGGGTGGCGACTTCGCCGTGATCGCCGGCGAATTCGACCACCGGTCAGGATCTGACCTGAATGGGTCATAGCGTGCGTGGTGTCGGCACAACAGACAGAAGGAGCCACCACGATGGTCCAGATCGACCACAACCAACCGCTTGGGACGCCCACCTGGATGGATCTCGCCGTGCCGGATCTGGCGGGGACGAAAGAGTTCTACGGTGCCGTGTTCGGCTGGACCTTCGCCGAGGACGAGCGGGGAACCGTGTGCCGGCTTCGTGGCTTGGCGGTCGCCGGATTGCGGGAGGAAACCCCCGGGTACGGCTGGGAAGTGCACATCGCGACCGACGACTGCGCCGGGACCGTCGAGCGCGCCACGGCTGCGGGTGGCGTGGTCGTGCGAGAGCCACACGACGTCGGGCAGCTCTGCCGCGCGGCGATCGTGACGGACCCGACCGGGACTCGGTTCGGGCTCTGGCAGGGCCGGAGCGAGCCGGGGTGTCGTCTGGTCAACGAGCCGGACACGTTGGTGCGCAACGATCTCGTGACCCCGGACCCCGGCCGGGCGCGCGACTTCTACACAAAGGTCTTCGACTTCACCCTGGATGGCAACGACGTGCACCTGCCCGGCGTCGATTTCACCTTCCTGCGGCGGCCGGACGGGCACGAGATCGGTGGCATCCTGGGCACCACAGAAAGCGAAGTCTCCCTCTGGGAGACCAACTTCGCGGTCGCGGACGCCGACGAGACCATGGCGAAGGTGGCTGCCGCCGGTGGCACCGCGGGGGAACTCGATGACATGCCCTACGCCCGGGTGGGCAAGGCCGTGGACCCGTTCGGCAACGAGTTCTTGGTGGGTTCGCAGCCGAAGTAGGACTTTGGCTTTCCGTGCCGGAACCTCCCCCGCCGGATGCCCTGGACGTGGTCGATCGCGGGTCAGCGCTCCTCACCGCCCTGCTTTTCCTCCGGCCACGCCCGAGTTCTCGGGCGGCCCCGGACAGCCCCGCGAACCGGCCGCGGAACTCGGCCACATCCACGACCCACCATCCGCCACAGCAGTGACAACACCGAAGTCGACGACATGGTTCACGATCCCCACTCGACCCAGGCGGTGATGAATTCAACGGACTTGGTCACGTCAAGGCTCCGATCCACCGTGACGCTGTGCGGCGTGCGCGCGACCAGACTGACTCGAACTCTGCTGCCGTGGTGGTCACTGCCCGGAACTCCTCCTGCGCGTTGATCTCTTCCAGGACCGGAAACGGGCGCCTCACCCCAGTGCGATCGTGCCGGTGTCCCGTCTGGCGGCGTCACCGGCCCAGCGTCCGCGGAAGCGAACGAGCGTGCGCGTGCACCCACCAGGCGAGCGGAAGTGCGATCAGCCCGACTGCCTGGATCGCGAGCAACGCCGCAACGATGCCCCAACGGTCCGCCACCACACCGGCTCCGAGAGCGACGAGCGCGTAAAGCACGCTGCCGAGCAACGACGCGAGCGAACCCATCGTCGCGCGTTCCCGGTCGGTGAACTCGCGCTGCAGCAACGTCTGCTGGGCGGTTGTCGACATGCCATACGCCGGTGACCCAAGCAGCACTGGCGAGAACACCGTCGGCTTGACCAGTGCCACGGTGTTCACCACGTTGTCGAACAGTTCACCGAACAGCAGCGTGCGGGCCGCGCCCACCCGGCCGATCACCCAACCGCTGACGCGGAAGCCGACGAAGGCCACGCCATGGCCGAAGGTGCGCCACAGGCCCAGCGCCCAGAGCGGCCACAGCCCTGCCACGAAAGCAGGCGACAACTGGGCCGCGCTTTCGCTGCTGTAACGAAGCGCCGACACCAGCGTCATGCGGCGGAGCACCGGACTACGGCGGATGCCACGCAGGGCCGATCCGAGATGCGCCAACGCGTTCGACTCCAGCGGACCGTGCACCCGCGGTTCCCGGACCCGCAAGGCCATAAGCACGCACAGCACCTGCGGCACGACCGAAAGCACAACCACCGCACGCAGTGACCACGCTCCGGCGACCACGCCACCTATGGGTGCCGCCAGCGCGAGCGCGATCTGGAACATCGAGTTCACCCGGCCCGAATGCCGGGCGAACTCTTCCTCCCGCCCGGCTTCGAGCAACGTGTCGTAGAGCAGAGACTCGTTGTTGCCGCTCCACAGTGAGGTCGCCAATCCCTCCAGCACAACAGCTGCCAGGAGAACGCCGTAGCCCGAAGCGCCGGCGTACCCGAGATGGGCGGCCACCATGACGACGGCACCGGCGATCATCGTGCCGCGCCGCCCGAGGCGGTCGGAGAGCACACCGGTCGGGACTTCGAACGCTGCCGAAGCCAGCATCTTCACCGCCAGGAGGCTGGCGGCAGCGGTGTACGAGCCGGTGACTTGCGCGAAGTAGATGACCATGATCGGCCCGTACAAGCGGAAGTCGCCGAAGAAGTTGAACCAGCTCAGCAGGCGGACATTCCGGTCGACGGTCTGATCGGCCGGGTCCGGCGGAGCAGGCCGCCGGGACTTCCTGCCGGCGATCAGGCGTTGGACCAGGACACGTATGCGCAACGACGAAGAATGACGAGCGGACACAGCAGAACTCCCGGAAAGGCGATCGGAGACGCCAAACAGCGCCGAAGGACCGGTGACACCTGTCACCTCGCCCCCGGCGACCGGGATGTGTGCTGGATTTGCTGCTACACGCGCGTTACAAGCCCGCAGCCACGGTCACCAAGGGGCGAACGGAAGCTCCGGTCATCGTTGTGTGCATCAGCGCTCCTGCATTCCCAAGGCGGACGGGATTCCGCACCAGCGTCGACTCTAACGACCGAAGGACCTGCGTGTCCGCTGAATTTCACGGGCACAACAGCGGGTGACGGCGCCACCCGACTGCGCACAGGCAGGCCAGTTAAGTTCCTTTAAGGAACTTAAAGTGCTACTGTTCGCGGCGCCGCACAGAGCGACCTGAAAGGGACCCGATGAGCTTCGTCAAGCACTTCGACCACGTCGGCATCACCGTCGCCGACCTCGACGCCGCGACGGCGTTCTTCGTCAGCCTCGGCATGGAGGCCGACCAGAAGATGACGGTCGAAGGCGAGTTTCTGGACACGGTGATCGGCATGACCGATGCCCGCACCGAGATCGTGATGCTGCGCCCACCGGGCGGCGGCACGACGCTGGAGCTGTCCAGCTTCACGCGGCCCGACCACCTCCCAGGCTCACCGGCCGCACCGGCCAACGAACTCGGTCTGCGCAACATCGCCTTCGAGGTGACCGACTTGCAGGCCGCGGTCGACCACGCCGCAGCCGCCGGACACGGCCTGGTGGGAGCGATCGGGGAATACGAGGGCAGCTGGCGGATGGCGTACGTCCGCGGGCCTGAGGGAATCATCGTGTCACTGGCCGAGCGCATCGGGAATTGAGGAGACGTCATGAGCACACCGGTGACCGACGAGCAGATCCAGGCACTGGCCGCGACCGGGAAGCCCCTCAGCCTGGCCATCCTCCACTGGGGGCCGGAGCGGACAAGGGACGACGCGGACGCCATCGGACTCGAACACCAGCGGCGCATGGTTTCGCTGCGCGCCGACGGCGTGATCACAGTGCTGTGCCCGGTCTTGTCCGGCACTGTGTCGGGCGTCGTGATCATGACCGTGCCCGCCGAGCAAGCCGCGGAGATCATGGCCGGTGACCCTTGCGTACAAGCGGGGATGATGCGCTACGAGGTGCACCCGTGCCACGGCTTCCCCGGAGACGCCATTCCAGTCTGAGGTGTCCCGCCACCGGGAGCACCACGTCTTCGATCGAAGCGAGTTCCCCGGGCCGTGCGGATCTGAGCGCACGTGGAGTTCGCGCCTCGGAGCGTGGCGAGAGGGTTGATCGACGCCGGTCGGCTCACGTACCCGGCCGGGCAGGTTCTGGTTGTTTGTCGGTCATTTCCGCGATGACGGCGGGAAACGTGGCACGCAGGCGCGTGAGCAGGTTGATTGATGCCGGGGTGTGGTGGGTGCGCAAGGTTGCCGCGGCGGCACGGGCCAACGATTCGGCTTCCGATCGTTCGCCGGCGTGGTGGAGGGCCTCGGCGAGCATGGTTGCCGCGTCGGTTTCGTAGGCGGATCCGGTGCGGCGGAACCAGTCGAGCGCGGCACGGAAGTAGTCGATCGCCTTTCCGTACGCGCCGACAGCGAGGTGGGCCTCCCCCAGCTGGCCCTGGACCAACGCGGCTCCGAATCGGTCGCTCGCGGCGACGTGAATGCGTAGTGACTGCTGGTCGAGCGCGATCGCCTTGGCGTGGTCGCCCGCACGCAGGTGGCACATCGCCATGTGGTGCAGATCCAGCGCCTCACCTAGACGGTGACCGAGACGTTGGTGTGCCGCAAGCGATTGCTCGAGGTGACCGAGGGCTTCCTCGATACGGCCCAAGCGGTACAAGGCGCGGGCCATGCTCCCCAACGCGGCTGCCTGCCATGCCTCGTCACCGAGTTCCCGCGCCAGTTCCAGACCGCGCCGGAAGTTCTCCAGTGCCGCCGCGTGCTGACCCAGGTGCAGTTCGTTGTTGGCCAGGGTCATCACCACGAGCCTCTCACCGCGACGGTCCCCCGCGGCGCGTGCGGCCGACACGCCAAGACGGATCAGCCGCCGGTGGTCGGCCCACCGGGCCCTGCGTTCGCGGTACTCGGTCAAAGCCGCCACGATCGGCCACGCGTGTTCGGGCCGGTCGTGCGCCACAGCCAGCTCGACGACACTGGTCAACGTGTCGAACTCCTCGTCGAACCACGCCTGCGCGGTGGCTTCGGTGAGGAACTCCTCGGCGGTCACACCAGGAGCCAGTGGCGGTGCCTGCGGCACCCGCCGGTCTCCGATGCGGCGGGCAGCATTGTGGGAGCTGTGCAAACACCAGGACAGGACCCGCGCCAACGCGGCCGCGCGTTCCGGGTCGTTGGCGCACAGGTCGGCAGCCAACGCGTGCATCAAATCGTGGATCTCGAACCTGTCCACGTCGACTCGGCGCAGGTGGTGCGCGTCGACGAGGGTGCCGAGCAGGCGGCGGGCAGTTTCGATGTCGACAGCCGCCAACGCCGCCGCCGCCGGCACGGTGATGCGATTGGTCGGCCACGTGCCGAACAGCCGGAACAGCCGGGCCGCGGGGCCGGGAAGCGCGGCGTAGGCCGACACGAGCATGGCACGTACGTCGGTGGCGACGTCGTCGGAGACGTCGAAAGCGTTGAGGCGCCCGCGTTCGGCCGCGAGTTCGTCCAGCAGTCGCGCCGCGGGCGTACCGTCTGCCAGCCGGTGTCCCATGATCATCAGTGGCAGCGCGAGACCGCCGCAGCGGTCGGCGATCGAGGCCATCTCGTCCGGGTCGACGCCGCCGGCGAGCCGGGCGAGCAGTTCCACAGCCTCGTCGGTGCCGAACGGGGTGAGCGCGACCCGGACCGCGCCGTTGCGCACCGCGAGTCCGCGGAGCCGCTGGCGACTGGTCACGATCACGACGCCGACCGGTCCCGGCAGGAACGGGCGAACTTGGGCGGCATCCGCCGCGTTGTCGAGCACGATCAGCAACCGCTTGTCCGCTGTGACGCTGCGGAACAACGCAGCTCGCTCGTCGAGATCAGCCGGGATGCGCTCGGCCGGCTCGCCGAGCGCGCGGAGGAAGGCCCCGAGCGCGTTGTCGGGTGCGTGGCCGGGACCACGCAAGTCCACGAACAACTGTCCATCCGGGAACAGATCGGCGTGCTGGTGCGCCCAGTGCAGCACGAGGGAGGTCTTGCCGACCCCTCCCGGGCCGTCCACGGCGACCAGTGCCTCGCCGGGCAGATGTTTGTCCAGCAGGGCCAAGCGGTTCCGGCGCCCGATGAACCACGGCAGGTCCGCGGGAAGTTGCCGCGGCACAGCCCTCCTGGCAGGTGGACTCGGTACCTCGTCATTGAGTACCGCCTGGTGCGCCGCCCGTAGATCGCTTCCCGGGTCCACGCCCAGCTCCTCGGCGAGGCGGCCGGCGATCTCCCGGTAGGCGGACAGCGCCTCCGCCCGCCTGCCCGCTCCGTGCAGGGCACGGATCAGCTGCACCCAGAACCGCTCTCGCAAACTGGCTTCGGCGACCAGAATCCGCAGACGCGGGACCGCCTCGGTGTACCTGCCGAGCGTGAGTTCGAGTTCGGCGTGGCGCTCGGCGACCATCAGCCGCCGCTCCACGAGGCGCGGCAGGTCGTCGGCGTGCAGCACGTCGGAGACAACGTCCGGGCACGGTTCGCCGCGCCACAGATCGAGGGCCTCACGCAACATGTCGGCACAGGTCTGCTGGTCTGGCGCCTGCTCCGCGCCGGCAACCAGGTTCTCGAACCGCAGCAGGTCGAGTTGGTCGGCTGCCACGTTGAGCTGGTACCCACCCGGCACGGTTTGGATCAGCGCCCGGCCCGACCCCAGCGCCGCCCGCAACCGCGTCACGTACAGCTGGACCGCCTTCTGGGCAGCCGCCGGGGGCGATCCGTCCCACAGTCGGTCAACCAGGTACGGCATCGACACGGGCCGGTTCGCCGAGAGCAACAGCGTCACGAGCACCACCCGCAGCTTGGCCGTGCTCACTTCGACCGGCCCGTCGTCCCCGACCACCACCAGCGATCCGAGTACGGAGAACCTCACCTCGACAAGATAGAGGAGCTGCTCCTCCCACCGATCCGTATTTCTACTCAGGTGCAGTCCAGGGCTACTCAGGACGGTGCCCGACCGTTCCGCCGGGTGGTCAGCAGAGCGGCGTCGTCCGGTCGGGCACCTCTCCCTAGGGCTCCTTGCGGCGGCTGGGGAGGCTCACGGCAGGGGCCCTGGAGGGCTGGACACCACCCGGGACCAGAGGGGTGGTGTCCAGCGTTCTGGGTCAGCGACCGGGACTCGCCGCTGTACGCGCGTCGGGTAGTGGATGGGCAGGGATGGTGGTATCGGCCGAGGGGACAAGGCCGGACACCAGGTAGTCGGTGGCCAGTTGGTTGGCCGCCTGGTTCGGCGCTGCGGGTTGGTATGCGACGCCGTGGCGGTAGGAGCCGGCCTCGGTCACCAGAACGGAGCTGGGTAGCGCCTGGTGCAGCGCCAAGGCTCCCGCGTACGGCGTAGCGATGTCGCCGGTGGAGTTGAACATCAGGATCGGGGGCAAGTTGTCGCCGCGAACCGTCAGGTGCGGTTGGGCTGGGGTCGGCCAGGTGTAGCAGACTGAGAAGAATTGGACGTACCAAGCGAAGGGCGTCTGGCTCTGGAGCGCCTCGGCGTCGGCGACGACAGTGTTCTCGCGTCGTGGCCACGGAGCGTCGTTACAGGTGACGGCCGAGTACACCGAGTACTGGGTCTCGAAGCCGGTTCCCGGCGTGCGACGGTCGAACGTCCTCGCCTGCAGTCCGGCGTCGTCGGCGCGCACCGCGAAGTCCGCGAGCGCGTGTCCAAAGCCGACCCAGTCGTTCTCGTTGTACAGATTGTTGAAGCTCATGTCGAGGAACTCGTACGCGCCGAGCGCGCCGCGCGGCTGGGCACGCAGCGTCGCGAGCGCGCCGTCCCATCGGGCGCGAACGGCTGCCGCCGACGACCCCAGGCCGAACACGTCGTCGTGAGAGGCGATCCAGCCGAAGTAGTGCGACAATGCCGGGCCCGCGGCCGCCGCCTGGCTCAGGGTCCACCGGTAGGCGAAGTCCGGCGGCGTCGGGTTCACGTTGCTGTCCAGCACCATCCGGTCGACACGTGCCGGGTACAGCGAGGCGTAGGTGGCGCCGAGATAGGTGCCGTAGGAGTAGCCGACGAAGCTGATCTTCGGCACACCGAGGCGGGTACGCAGCGTGTCGATGTCCCTGGCGACGTTCCTGGTGGTCAGGTGCGGTGTCAGCTTGGCGCGGGCGTTCGTGTGGCAGGCCTGCGCGTACTGCGCGGACCGGTCGAAGTTCAGCCGTCGGTTGGCTGCCGGGTCCGGGTCGGGCATCGGCGGGCCCCAGAACTCGTCACCTTCGGCCAGGCACCGCATCGGTGTGCTGCGACCGGCGCCGCGGGGGTCGAACCCGATGATGTCGTAGGAATCGCGCACCGACGCGGGCAACCGCGCCGCCCACGACCCTGGCCCGTATGTGAGACCGGGGGCACCGGGACCACCGGGGTTGACCACGAGCACGCCGCGCCGCTTGGCCGGATCGGCAGCGGCGAGCCGTGACACCTGCACGGTCACGTTGCCCGTCGTCGGGTTCGAGTAGTCGATTGGCACCGTCAACTCGGCGCAGCGGATGTTCGGATAGGCCCCGTTGATCGGGGCCGGACACGCCCCGAAGGCGAGGTCCGACTGCCCTTGCGCGACGCCCGCGGACGTGAAAGCCGTCAGCACACCCGCCGCGACCGCGGTGACCGCACTGAGTGCGACCAGTTTTCTCACTGCATTCCCTCTGTTCCCCTGTTGTCAGGACTTGTCCGACAATCAGCCGACGGCGACCATGACTGGTTGCCTGGCCGCCCCGTCCCTCATGTGGATGACGTGACAGTGCCAGGGGGTGGATTCACCTGGGCTTCGTCTCGAATTCGCACCGCGGGCGGCATCACGGCGCCGGGTGGTGAGTCCGGCAGTCGCATCCGCGCAGGGCTGTCATCCGCGCCTGCCGGACATTGGGCAACGCATTCAGCCCAAGACAGGGAAGTTGCTGCGGATGGTGTTGTGCGGGTCGTTGCGGCGCTTGACGTCGCGCAGGCGGGCGACGGTGGCGGTGGTGAAGGCGTCGGCCACGGATTCGCTGGGATTCAGGAACGTCAACGGTTTGCGGCCACTGACGGGCAGGGCCTGGGCAAGGGTGCTTTGCGTGGCGGCGACGGCCTTGGCGGTCGCCGGGTTGGTGGGGATGCCGAACATGTAGAGGGCGTACGGCTCGGTGAGCGGGCCGTGCGGTGTGTCGGACTGGCGGGCGAACGCGCCGCCCAGATGCCGGATCTGGACGCTCAACAGCGGCGCGATCGGGTCGGCGATCAGTGTTTTGGCCGCGGCGTCGTCCAGTTCGGTCAGCAGTTCCGCTCGGGAGAGCCCCGGTCCCGGGTCGGTGGGTTCGGCGGTGATGGTGCCGAGTTCGGAGACCGGCATGACCCGCCTGCTGTCGGACAATGGCTGGGCAAGCCGGTCCAGCGGGCTGAGCAGATCGCGGGCCTCGCTTTCGCCGCCGAGGTAGGTGGTGTCGATGGCGACCATGGGGTCGGCACCGGGGAAGTGCAGCAGGTCCAGCCAGACGGTCAGTTCGTCGGGCGCGGTGGCGGTGATCTGCCGGTAGACGTCCATGACCTCGGGTGCGTGCTCGGCTCTCCACAGGATGCGACCGCCGTACAGGTGCGGCGCGGGGTGCAGGGCCAGTTCCACAGCGGTGACGATGGCGAAGTCCCCGCCGCCACCGCGCAGAGCCCAGAACAGCTCCGCGTCGGTCTCCGCCGTGACGTGCCGCTGCCGTCCTTCCGCGTCGACGATGTCGAACGCGGCCACGCTGTCGGCGACCCAGCCGTGAGCGCGGCCGAACCAGCTCAGCCCACCGCCCAGAGCGACGCCGGTGACGCTGACGACGGGGGAACTGCCAGGCAGGCCAGTCAGGCCGTGCGGGGCCACGGCAGCTTGCACCTGGCCCGACGGCACACCCGCGCCGACACGAGCCCGGCGACCGGCCGGATCGACCCGCAGGGTGTCCAGCTTCCCGGTGCGCAGCAGGATCGTGCCGTCGGTACGGCCGGTGGCGCCGTGTCCGTTGGGCTGGACGGCGACGCCAAGTCCGGCAGAGCGGGCGTGGCGGACGAGGGCGGCGACGTCGTCTGTTTTTGCCGGTCGTTTCTGGCTCCGGCGGTTCGGTCTGATCGGGCCCCGGTGGCGGTTGGCCCGGGGTGAGTTCTGAGTGTGTGTCCGAGGTCGTTCAACGAGTTTGGGCCCCACCCCTGGATGGGTGAAGTTCGTGACTGCCGCGTGGTGCGTGCCCAGTCGGAACGACGTGGACGTCTAAGTTGTCGCAGCCGGGTGTTCACGGGCCCCTCCGACAAGGTGGTCCGTGAGCAGCCGGCCCATCACATTTCAGGGTGCGCGTGCCGAAGGTCCTGCTCCTCGTCGAGGACAGGACCTTCGCTGTTGCTGGCTGGTTAGCTGCTGGTTGGCTCGATCAACGCGAGCCTGATGTCTTGTCCGGATCGACCGGTGGTTTGGATCCGGTGGCCGAGCTTGGTCAGCAGGTCGCGGAAGGTGCTGCAGCCGTAGCGGGCCTGGTCGAACGACGGGTCCAGCGCGACCATTTTGGCCTTGAGCTGGGAAGCCGTTGGTGACTTCGTGGGGATCTGTCGCATCGCGGTGACCAGCAGCGCCTCGGCGTCAGCAAGCCGGGAGCCGCGTTGCGCGGGAGGTGTCGGTGGTTCGGCTGGCGGGTCGACCCGGGCGACGATCGAGCCCCAGAGCTTGTATTCCGAACAGACTGAGACCAGGCGGACGCTGGCCGCGGTTTCCGCGCCAACGCCGATGACGTGCTTGCCGAACTCGCGCAGTTTGGTGACCAGTGGGGAGAAGTCGGAGTCGCCGGTGACCAGGACGAAGGCCTCGACGGTGGGGTGGGTGATCAGGGTTTCCATGGCGTCGACCGTCATGCGGATGTCGGCGCCGTTCTTGCGGGCCGGGCCGTGGCCGATCTGGACCAGGTCGACGCCGTTGCGTTCGAGCACGGCCTGGTAGCGGCCGAAGCGGGTGTCGGCCCAGTCGGCGTAGGCGCGGCGGGTGGTGGCGGCGCCGTAAGCCCGGCAGAGCCAGGTCACCGCCCGGTCGGGGATCGGTTCGGCCCGGTCGGGCAGGCTGGCGGTCGCGCCGAGCACAAGATTCTCGAAGTCCAAGAAGAGCCCGATCTGGTCGGCTCGTGCCCGCGGATCGTCGCGCCATTTCCCGAACATCCTGCGGTGTTGGGCTTCCGCGTCTCGGATCATCCGGACCGCTTCGTTGACCGGCTCGGTGCTGTCGTGCGGCGTGGGTGTCGCCAAGAGAATCCGTCTCGGGTCGGCGTGGGTGTGGGGCGGGCGTCAGCCGAGGAGGCGTTGCTGGGTGGCGCGCAGCCGGAACGAGTCGGTGCCGGTCTCGATGATGGTGCCGTTGAAGGTGAGCCGGTCGACGATGGCCGAGCAGAGTCGCTTGTCAGCGAAGGTCTGGTTCCATTCGGAAAATGGAGCGTTGGACGCGACAGCGATGGCGCTGCGTTCCTCCCTGTCGGTGAACACCTGGAACAGCAGTTTCGCGCCTGCCTTGTCCAGGTCGAGGTAGCCGAACTCGTCCAAACACAGCAGGTCCACTTTGGAGTAGCGGTTGAGGACCCGGGTGAGCTGGCGTTCGTCGGCGGCTTCGACGAGTTCGTTGACCAGGTTGGCGGTGGTTGTGTAGCGGACCCTCAGCCCGGCCTCGGCGATCGCGGTGCCGATACCGATCAGCAGGTGGGATTTGCCGGTGCCGGATTGGCCGATCAAGCAGAGCGGCTGCCCGGCGGTGACCCAGCCCGGCGCGGTCAGGGTGTGGATGACCTCGGGGACGACGTTCGGGTTGGCGGTGAAGTCGAAGTCGTCCAGCCGTTTCGCGCGGGGGAAGTGCGCTTCGCGGACCAGTCGGGTCTTGCGGCGCTCGTCGCGGTGCTCGCATTCGGCGTCCAGCAAGGTGAGCAGGAAGCCTTTGTAAGTGGCCTGCTCGCGCATGGCCGCGGCGGCCAGCTCCTCGAACCGGGCGCCGATCGTGGGCAGGCGCAGGGTGCGGCAGGCCTGGTCGATCACGGCGTCCAGGCTGTCGACGCCGGGCGCGGCCGCGGGGACGGTGTGGGTGGTGGTGACGCTGGCGGGGAGGGTGGCGGTCATGCCGTGGTGCCTTTCGTGCGGCGCAGCAGCTGGTCATAGATCGCCACCGACGGCAGCGGACTCGAGGACGCGGGCAGTTCGCGTTTGGTGTGCAGGGAGATCACCGATGCGCCCGATGGTTGCGGCGCGGGCGCTGGAGGCGCGTGCAGGCGCGGGTCGGGCATGTCGTCGGTAATCACCGGGATCACCACCGTGTCCAGGCCCAGATCGGCCAGGTCACGCTCGTCCAGCAGAGCGCGGCCGGCGTCGTGCGCGGCTTTGCGGGCCTCGATCGCGACCAGGTCCGGGCTGGTCGACCCGGCATGCAGCGTGGTCGTGATGCCCGCGATGACCGCCTCGGCGGGCAGCCTGCGGTGCAGCAACAGCACCTCGATCAGCGCCTTGGTGCCCTCGCCGTCACCGTGTGCGGCGCGGGCCGCGGACCAGAACGCCTCGTGGGTCGCGGTGAAGCTGCCCTCGGCGCGGGCGGTGGCCAACGCGGTCGACCCGGCCAGCGCGCCGGGCTTGCCCAGCAGGATCTCCAGGTAGTGATCGAGCTGGTCGTGCGACTCGCCGCGGCGAGTCATCCGGGCGTGCCGGGCGATCACGGTCGCCTTGTCGAACACGACGACGTCGTTGGCGCGCAGCGAGACCCGCACCCGGCGGCCGATGAACCTCGCCGGGACCGAGTAGTGCGACTGGCGCACGGTGATGCGCGCGTCCCGGCCGACCTTCGGGGTCAGCGTGGTGCCGGTGTCGAAGTCGTCGAACGGCAGCGGCGCCAGCAGATCGGCCTCGTAGGCGAAGTTGAACCCGACCGTGACCCGCTGGTTGTGCAGGACCCGGTTGTCCTCGGCCCGGTCGATCTCGGCGATCCGCTCGTTGAGCTCGGCCAGGCTCACGACGTCCGGGACCGGGACCAGGTGCGTGCGGCGGAACCGGCCGCCTTCCTGCTCGACGCCGCCTTTCTCGTGCGCGCCTTCTTTGCCGGGGATGCAGTAGAACGCGTCGAAACCGTAGTGGGACCTGAATTTCACCCAGTTCTGTGACTCGATCCGGTTGCGGCCGAAACACACCCGCTGGACGGCGGGTTTGAGGTTGTCGTAGCGGATGTGCCGGATCGGGATGCCGCCCAGCGCCCGGAAGGCCTCCACGTGGCCTTCCATGAATGCCTCCTGTCCTTCGGACAGGAACACCCGGTGCACCGCTTTGCCCGAATAGGACAGTCGCAGTGTGAACAGGTGGCACTTCATCACCTGGCCGGAGACCCGTACCCACACGTCGGCGAAGTCGACCTCGGCCTCCTCACCGGGCAGATGCTGCTGGGGCACCATCCCCTCCAGGTGGCGCTGCCGTTCCCGCAGCTCACCGACCAGTTCCGGGCGTCGCCGGGCGATGTAGGTGTAGACCGTGGTGCGGCCCGCCGCGGTGAACCCGTGCTCGCTGATCAGCCGCTGGTAGATCCGCGCGGAGGTGTGTTTCTGCTTGCGCGGCGCGGACAGATCCGCGATCAGCATCTCGTCGATCAACCCGTAGGCCGGTTCCAGCACCGAACGACGAGGGGGCGGCTTCTTACGCTCTTTGGGCACGGGGCTGGCCAGCGCTTCCCGCACCGTCCTGCGGTGCACCTGGTACCGCTCGGCCAGCGTCCGGACCGACACGTCCGGCTCCAGCCGCCGATCACGGCGTATGCGTTCGAACAGCTCGACACGCGACAACGACAACTCCGGCCTCCGACACGACCGCGTAGATGTGAGGCGCCCATCGTTGAGGTCCGAACGGGTGAGCGACGGTCCTTCACCCCATCGTGGGCGTGTCTACAAAGGACGAGGTGGGGCCAAAACTCGTTGAACGACGATCGGTGGGGCCGAAACTCACCGGACAACAGGGGCCAGAACTAACCGGCATAAACAGTCGTCGGCGTCGGCGGCCTCGACCACGGCCATCACCGACTGGTCCACGGCGAGGTTCCACGGGCGGCGAGCGGCGTCGAAGCCGGGGTCGTTCGGCAGCAGGACGTGGCCGCGGACGACAGAGCGCAGAGTGTTCATGATCTTTTCCTTTTCGGAGTCAGGCGGTGGGGGTGTGCCGGCGGCGGGCGGGGCTGAAGCCACGAGCGACCAGCGCGGTGAGGGCGATTCCCGCTGCCGCGACGAACACGGCTGTGCGTAGCCCCTCGGT
This sequence comes from Kibdelosporangium phytohabitans, assembly GCF_001302585.1. Classification (GTDB taxonomy): domain Bacteria; phylum Actinomycetota; class Actinomycetes; order Mycobacteriales; family Pseudonocardiaceae; genus Kibdelosporangium; species Kibdelosporangium phytohabitans. The sequence goes on from NZ_CP012752.1 coordinate 8,810,937, forward strand.
GGTGGCGGCACGCAGGGCCGGGCCGGTCAGGCCGTTGGTGGAGGCGCCCGCGATGGCGACGAGGACGGCCAGGCCGACGGCACCGCCGATCTGCTGGGCGGTCGACGCGACCGCGGACGCAACTCCCTGCTGGTCGGCGGGGGTGGCGGCGGTGGCAGCGCCGAACATCAGCGTGTACCCCGCGCCTTGGCCGAGGCCCAGGATGACCAAGCCAGGCAACAGAGTCAGGTACGTGCCGTCGGTGGACAGGCTCACGCCCAGGATCAGCGTGCCGGCGCCGCCGACCACCAGGCTGACGATCATCGCGGTGCGGGTACCGCGAGTGGTAGCCAGCCGCCCGCCCAGCTGGGACCCGGCGACGATGGCGGCCATCGGCACCAGGAAGGCGAGGCCGGTATGCAGAGCGTCGTAGCCGTGGACCGTCTGGAAGTAGACGGTCAGGAAGTACAACAGCGTGCCGAACGTCCCCATGTACAGGAACGTGACCAGCACACCGGTACCCAGCTCCCGGCCGCGCAACATTCGCAGGGGCAGCAGGGGATCAGCGCTGCGAGCCTCGATGAACGCGAACGCCACCAGTAGCAACACGCCGACCGCCGCCGCGGCCAACACCGGCGGCGCTGTCCAGCCGGACTCGGGTGCCTGCACGAGCGTGAACACCAGCAGCGCTGTTGCGGCGGTCGAGGTGAGCGCCCCGGCCACATCGAACCGGCGGACAGTCCTGCGTGCGGTGCGGCGTGGGATCAGCGGCAGGGCCAACAGGGCGGCGGCACCGGCGAGCGGCACGTTGACGAAGAAGACCGCGGTCCAGCCGAACGCGTCCGTCAACACCCCGCCGAGCAGCGAACCGAGGATCATGCCGCTGCCACCGGCCGTGCCCCAGACCGCGAACGCGCGGTTGCGTCGGCGGCCTTCGGCGAACCCGGTCGAGACCAGCGTCAGTGTCGCGGGGAACAGCAACGCGCCGCCAAGTCCCTGTGCCGCGCGTGCCGCCACCAGGGGCAGGGGCGCCGTGGCCAGCCCGCCGGCCAGCGACGACACCGCGTACACCGCGAGCCCCAGCACGAACATCTGACGCGGGCCGAACAGGTCCACGGCCCGTCCGCCCAGCAGCAGGAACCCGCCGAACGCGACCGCGTAGGCACTGACCACCCACTGCAGCGTCTGTGCCGAGAACCCGAGCGTCGAACCGATCTCCGGCAGTGCCACGTACACGATGTTGTAGTCCAGGGAGATGATCAGCTGGGCGAAGGCCAGCAGTGCCAGCGCCGCGGCCGGGCGCCGCAACGTCGTCGCCGGTCCGGCTCGGCGATCACTGGGAGCGGACCTGGCCGCGGTGTTCTGGTTCGTCATGGCGATCACGCTATGACCTGGAATGACCTCCGGTAGGGTTCATTTCCGTGACAGATTCGTGGGTCAATTTGGCTGGACGGCTCGGCAGCGACCTGCACCTCGAACTGGCCGGCTCCGGTGGTCGCCGGGCCGTGCTCATCCGCGCGTTGCGCGACGCGATCAGGGACGGCAGGCTGGCCCCGGGCACCCGGCTGCCGCCGTACCGTTCCCTCGCCGCCGACCTCGGGCTCGCCCGCAACACCGTCGCCGAGGCCTACGCCGAACTGGTCGCCGAGGGGTGGCTGATCGCCCGGCAAGGCTCAGGTACGCAGGTGGCGCCCCGCACCGAACCCGCCCGGCTCCCGCGCGTGCCGGACATGCCCACCCGCCTGGCCACGCCGGCGCACAACCTCAGGCAGGGGCAGCCGGACGCCGCGTCCTTCCCCCGCTCTGCCTGGCTGGGCGCTGCTCGCCGCGCGCTGGGCGCCGCACCCAACGAAGCCTTCGGTCCTGGCGACCCGCAAGGCCGCCACGAACTGCGCCGGGCACTGGCCGAGTACCTGGCGCGTGCTCGCGGCGTGCGGACGACACCAGAGCAGATCGTGGTGTGCTCCGGCTTCGCCCACGCGCTGCGGCTGCTCTTCGGCGGCCAGGTCCTGCGTGGCCCGTTGGCGGTGGAGTCGTACGGCCTGGCGTTCCACCGTTCGATCCTGGACGCGGCTTCCGTTCGTACGGTTCCGCTTTCACTCGACGAGGGCGGTGCCCTCGTCGACGAACTGAACGACCTCAAGGGAGTACGGACAGCGCTGCTCACCCCGGCGCACCAGTTCCCCACCGGCGGCCCCCTGCACCCGCAGCGGCGCGTCAGCGCGGTCGACTGGGCCCGAATCCACAACGGCCTGATCATCGAGGACGACTACGACGGCGAGTTCCGCTACGACCGCGAACCGGTCGGCGCGGTTCAGGGCCTGGCCCCGGAACGAGTGCTCTACATCGGCTCGGTGAGCAAGAGCCTGTCACCAGCACTGCGGCTCGGCTGGATGGTGCTGCCCGAGCACCTGCTCGCCCCCGTCCTGACCGTCAAGGGCCAGCGGGAGGCCTGGGCGAGCGTGGTGGACCAGCTCACCCTTGCCGACTTCATCGCCTCCGGGCACTACGACCGGCACATCCGCCGGATGCGCCAGCACTACCGCAGTCGACGCGACCGCCTCGTCGCCGCCCTCGCCGCCAACGCTCCGCACATCACGCCCACTGGCATCGCCGCCGGTCTGCACGCCGTGCTGCGCCTGCCACCCGGAACCGAGCATTCCACCGTCCAAGCCGCCGTCCGGCAGTCCATCGCCGTGGACGGCCTCGCCACTTTCCGTCACCCCGCCGCCACCATGCCTGCCCATGACGGCTTGGTCGTCGGCTACGCCACCCCGCCGGACCACGGCTACGGACCGGCGTTGGAAGCCCTGTGCCGAATCCTTCCTCCAGGTGAATCCACTCCGTTGTCCACTTAAGACACAGTCGTCGATCTTGGCGGGGTTCGTCTCAGTGACCGAGCACCGTCATGGTGGCCTCGGCGCCGGCCCAGCACGTGACCAACAGCCGACCGCTCCCCGCACTGAGCGGGGGTGGGTCGGTTGCGAGATCGTTCCCGCACGGCACCGGCCCGCTGCGCGTCACCACAGTCAGTGAGCCGAGGTCGACCCGGACCAGCTCGATGGTCCGCTTGTCGAGTCGGTGGACCCGGTACCACCCCGTGTCCGGCGTGACCTCGGCACCGTTTCCGTTGCCTGGCAAGGAGGCGAGCGAGCCGAGCACCGCGCCGGTGTCACCGTTGAGCACGGTCGCGCCTGCCGGCGTCTCGACGACCACCCTGTGTGGCTCGTCCGTCTCGCCCTTGCTCGGTCCAAGGGCAGTGACCTGCGCGCCCGCCGGTACCGGCGAAGTCCACAGTGGCCGAGCCGGACCGAACGCGAGCAGCTCTCGTCCCACATAGACCACGAGCCGCCCACCGGCGACCGACACGACCGGGCCGTCACAATCCGGGTCGATGCAGGTGGTTGCCGCTTGCTCGACGGCGGGCAGGTCGAAGGTAGCCACAACGCGCTCCCGCGCCATCGAGAGCACCGTGGGCCGCCCGCACCCACGGCCAGACCTGACGAGAAAGGCGCTGCCGTCCGGATCTCTACTGTCCGTTGTGGATGGTCCGGCGAGTTGGTAGTGGCACTCGCCGTTCGGCGCCTGGTCCGCGGTGCGCACCTCGCCGGTGTTCAGATCGACGCTCAGCAGCGTGGCGACGCCCTCGCCGCGTGCCGCGAGATAGCCGACTGGCTGGCCGCTCAACTGGATCACCGTGCGGTCGTTGCGGACGGGTGAGTCGGACAACACCCGGTACCTCGACTTCCCCGGCATGTGGGGAAGCGGGAACCGGTTTCTGATCTGCCCGGTGTCCAGGTCGAACAGGATCGCGGCGTTGCTCACGACCGCCAGCAGCGTCTGCGTTCGCGCGTTGACGACGACGCCCATGAAGCCTCCGGGGGAGGTGTTCGTGATGGGCCGGATCCGGTAGTGCCACCGCTCACCGCCGGTCTTGGCATCCAGCACGAACAGTCCGTAGTCGGCCCCCCCGCCGGCCTCGAAGCCGTGCATCACCACCAGGTCGGTGCCGGGCACCAGCGCGGCCTGGTCTCCGTACCGGACGTCGTCACCCTGCTGCCAGACCGGGGCGAGGTCTTGTGTCGGGCCTCGTGGCGGTTCCGGACGCGGGTCCGGCGCCTCGGCGGCCGTGGTGTGCTCCTCGGAGTCGGCGAGGACAGCAGCCGCGGTGCGTCCAGCCCAGATACCACCGCCGAGCCAGGCGAAGCCGGTCAGCACCGCACCCGCGACCAGCAATGCCACCAGCCGGCGAACCGCCCCCGGCTCGTCGGCTGACCACTTGTCCCAGGCAGGGGACCGATGACGCCACGCGAGGACGCTCGCCGCGATCGTCCCCAGGGTGCTCAGGACGAGCAGCAACAACGTGGTGTAGCGACCGGTGCCAGGGAGATTCTCACCGAGCAACCGGTCGGCGGCCTCGAACGGCGGCACCGGCGACCACAGCCCACGGCTGGCATACCACGTGGCCACCCCGAGCATCGCGACCGACAGCAGCCCCGATGGGTGGTAACCGCGAAACGCCACAAGCACCCCGAACCCAAGCGCGGCGAACACCACACCTAGCCAGCCGTCGCCATCCTGCGCCACGCGCACCAGCAACAACACCACCGCGACCACACCGAGCGGCACGAGCGGTGCGAGCACACCGAAATTCGCCCGCGGATTCCTGACCGATCCCTCTGTCACAAAAGCTATGACGACCATCCTCGCCATCAAGTTCCCGGAACATTCCACTACCGACAGCGCAACAACTACTGTATCCGGCCCAGGCAAACAGCACCTCAGCACCCGCGGGACATTGAAGCCGAGCGCCGCCTGAGCAATTTGACCGGCGCAGTGCGACCTCGCTGTACCGCCGCGTGGATGGGTGACTACGAGACAACAATTGCGTTCCGATTCACCTTGCACCCGGTTGGCCTAGTGGTCATGAAGTTCCCGCCTGGCCCGGCTGACGCATGGCAACTCGAATGCGATGGGGGCGTTCCCCGAACTCATCACGCGACGACCCGCCAGCCTCGCTCGGCCGAACGCGCGTTAACGCTTTCCGTTCAGCCACGATGGGTTCTCCGGCAGAAGTTGCGGGAGGATGCCATGAATCGGCTGGCTGACAACCCTGATTCTCTGATCGCGACTGGCAGCCGCGACCACGTCGGCCAACGCGCGCGAGACGCTGTTCCGGCCGGTTCGACCGTTGAGGTCGACGAAGCGTCCTGGACACCTGATGGCGCTGGCGGCGGAGTTGTCACGGCCACTGTCCGGTCGCCTGGCCTTCCCGCCCGGACTTGTGCCGTGGTCATGGTTTCCGAGGCCGGCAGCTGGAAGGTCGCCGCGACGATGCCCATCGCTGACACGACAACCGGACCGACGCAATGAGACTGTTCCACTGCTCGCCGTAGTCGTGTTGATGTCATTCGTCGCCGTTGCCCCGACCACTTCGGCGGCACCCCAGAACGCCACGGGAAAGATCGTCCCCGTCGTCGTGGTTCACGGCTGGACCGGTCGATCGACCCACGACGACAGCCGAAAGGGCGCCTTCTCCCACAAGATCGACCTGTCGACCAACCAGCTCGCCACCGTGCCGGCCACCAGATCGCTCATCGGGCAGTTTTCCAACGCATCCCCGGTGCCGCCGTGCTCACGTTCGACTACCACGACCATTCCGCCCGCTGGGTCGACGCCCCGGCCATCGGTCCCGCGGTGGGCGACGCCATCGACTGCCTCTTCAAGGCGACCGGTGAGAAAGTCATCGTCGTGGCGCATTCGATGGGTGGCCTGGCGGCTCGTCATGCCCTTGCACAACAGGCTGACCGGTCGAAAGAAGTCAGCACAGTGATCACATTCGGCACCCCGGCAAAGGGTTCGTTGATCGCCGTGTTGGGCGACGCGACCCTGGACGCCGGCGCGATCGCCAACCGCGTCATCGGCGTCGTGCGGCTCATCCTCGCAACGTGTGGTCACGCCGCCAGTGACACTCTGCGAACCGGAACCCCCTGTGACTTACTGCCTGAACCGGCTCGCGCCTTCGACTCACAGGCCGGTCTCGCGTTGCGATACGGATCACCACAGCTGGCTGCGCCCAAGCCATTCCCCAAGAACGTCAAGGTCCACGCCCTGGCAGGAGACACGGTTCTCACCGTTGCCAAGGCAGGCTGGTTCCGGCTGCCTTGGGAGGTCGACAAAGTCCCTGTTGGCGACCTGGTCGTCATGACCGACTCAGCCACCAGCGGTGCCACGGGATCGAGGACGGCCTCGTGCGCCTACCAACTCAACGCGGTGCGCGCCGGAACCGACCAGGTCGGTCTCACATTGGGCTTCACGGCCGAGAACGACGTCGCCCAGCCGATCACCTCGGCTCTGGGAGCCTGCTTCCACAGCGATCTCATGCGTACAATCCAGCTCACCAACGACGCTGGATCAAACCGGACCGTCGTGCTCTGCTCTGCGGCTGGGAACCATGGGACAAGACTGTGCACCAGTACAGGGCCACGAATCCAGTGCCACAAGTGTCGAAACCAGACAAGCCAGAGCCGTGGGGCCTCGAACTCGACAACGGACAGAAATGCCGGCTCCGGGCAGGAGGTGCCTGGCCCGGCAGATCCGACCATCTCGTCGGTGCCTACCGCTGCACCCCCGGTGACCAAGTCGTTCTCGTCGCTCAGGGGTCCTCAGCCGACGTGATCGACAAACGCTCCCGCACGTGGACCGTCAAGATCGGCATCCTCGACGACAGGCAATCCGGTTCCCCACCACCACAAGAAGCGCGCGTCCGAGTGGCCTACTGCGCGGGCTCACCGTGAACAAGTACCACTTCATAGCACGTGGCCGCCGACAACCCACACATCGTCACCAACGGCGCTTCCAAGTCGCTCGCGCTTGGGTTGGGCCGTTTCCTCAGACCTGGTCGACGATCCCCGAAGCACCATCCTCGCCCTCGGCCATCTCCGCAATGAGATCGGCTTGACCGGCCTCGATCACAGATCGAGCTGGACGTTCTGATCTGGCAGCCGAGGTCGCGCCTAGGACATGCTCCGCGCGAGGAACACGTACTCCTTGCCGGGGCGGTCGGGTGCGTCGCGGACCTCGGTGACGCGGTAACCGTGCGCGACGAGGTCCGCCTCGACCTCGTCGCGTTCCCGGAACCGCAGCGTCGAGTCGGACGTAAGCACCTGGCCGTCGGACTCGAACACGCACGTCCAGCGGAACGTCACCAGCGGCAGGCTGACGTCAACGATGTCCAGCCAGTCCTCGACGGTGCCGACGCCGTCCACGTGCCGCACGTCGTGGGTGGCGTCGCGGTTCCACCCCAGCCACGCCTGCCGGGCGGGCACCCGGGTCTCGAACACGAGATGCCCGCCCACTCGCAACGCGGTCCGGGCGCCGCGCAAGGTCATCGACCACGCGTCATCCTCGACAATGGCCTGGGCGACGTTGCCTGTCATGATCGCCAGGTCCGCCTCGATCGCAGGCAGTTCGATGCCGTGGATCCAGCGCACCCGATCCGCGCCCGGTTTGGCACGGGCCACGTCGATCGACGCACCCGCCGGGTCCACCCCGGTCACCTCTGCGCCCCGGTCTGCCAGCATCAACGCGAACGTGCCGGTGCCGCAACCGATATCGAGAACCCGGCGAGCGCCCACCTCGGCCGCGATCGCGACGTAGACCTCCAGGTCGTCGCGACTGGATGTGAGTGGGTCGTAGAGCGCCGCCAACCGTGGATGGTCGTATGCCTCATCAGCCACGCACACGAAGGTACTCAACCTGCAGTGTCTCCTGCAGCTGGTTATACGTCGGCGCAGCAGGCGCAGCTCGTGCGCTGCACAGCGGTGCCCATGTCGATGTCGGCAAGAGCGAGCTTCTTGAACCCCGCCCCAACCCCGCTGGGCAGCAACGGCCCTGAGCTGTCTGGTTCAGTCCGAAACAACCAAATTGCCAATGCCGCGCACGCTGCTGTCCGGACCGAGCTAGGCCCGCAACGGCCACCGCGCCTGACCGCGACCCAAGTCACGCGTTCCGGATCCGCACCGACCTCGGGCTGGGGCGAGGAGTACGACGACTACGTCGACGAGATGGCCGACACGCGCGGCGGGTTCGCGGAGCACCCGGGCACCAAGGCCGTCAAGGAAGGGACCAAGTCGATCAAGGATCGGATGGCCCCGAGAACAGGGCCACGTACCCCCTCGGACAGAGGTCGTGTGGGCGTATCACCCGCTGAGCGGTGAGCTCAAGGTCGAGCAGCGGAGTACATCACGGCGAGGCTCGGCCAGCTGCTGCGCCGCCTGCACCCGCGTGGTGGCGAAGTCGCCGGCCTCCAGCCGCCGGATGGTGCGCGTGCGCATGCCCACGTCCGTGCTGAGCCAACCGCTCTTGTGTCAGGGCCTTCCGCTGACGTTGCTCTGGCGCATCACATTCCCGGTGAGGTCGACTATCGCCTTCCCCGCCGCCAGCAAAGGGTCCGTGCTTCTGGCCGCTCGGGAAAGGACGAACGCCCCTTCAAGCATGCTGATCATCGCAAAAGCCAGCATCTTGGCCTGCTCGTCGCCGGGCACGAACCGGCCGAACCAGGCAGTGGCTCCGTCCACCCAGTCGGCGAACACCTCCGCTGTGGCGACACGCAGCGTCTCGCTGGTGTTGGCCACTTCCAACGCGATGGTGGCTATTGGGCAGGCGTCCGCATAGTCCGTGCCCGCCAGATCTTCGGCGGCCTGGCGAAACGCGAATTCGAGCGCTGCCAACGGGTCGGCGCGGCTGTTCAACAGCATCAGCACCAGGCGACCGTACTCAGGGCCCGAAGTGCGGATGACCTCGTGAGCAAGCTGCTCCTTGCCGTTGGGGAAGAAGTGGTAGATCGACCCGTACGGCGCGCCTGACTCCGAGACGATCTGTTTGAGCCCTGTCCCCGCGTAACCCTGGAGCCGGAACAACCGCCCGGCCGCCGCCAGCACTCTTTCCCGGGTGTTCCGGCTACCCACCTGCCCGCTTGCCACGTTCTTTTCTCCTCGCCACCGTCACGCGTCCTGGTCTAGGCTAGCCTCAGTAGATCGATCTATCTAGTGGAGTGTTCATGCCCAAGATCGAACTGACAGCGGGGACCATCGACTACGCCGACACCGGGGGCGACGGCCCAGTCCTGGTGTTCACGCACGGATTCCCGATGAACGAGTCGCAGTGGCGCAAAGTCCTCCCGCTACTGCCTGGGTACCGCTGCGTGCTGCCGACGCTGCCGCTTGGGGGTCACCGCCAGCCGATGCGTCCCGATGCCGACCTGTCCCAGCGCGGCCAAGCGCTCATACTCGCGGAGTTTCTTGATCGCCTCGACCTGACCGATGTCACCCTGGTGATGAACGACTGGGGCGGCGCGCAGTTCATCGTCAGCGAAGGCAAAGCGCACCGGATCGGCAGGCTCGTCATGGTCGCTTGCGAGGCGTTCGACAATTTCCCTCCGCCGCCGGTGAAACCGCTGGTGGCACTGGTCTCCGTACCCGGCGGGGCGTGGTTGCTCACGAAATTGATGCGCACGAAGTTCTTCCGGCACAATCGCCACACCTACGGCGTGCTGAGCAAACGCGGGATCCCCGACGAGATTCTCGACGACTGGTTCGCTCCGTCGGCACGAGACAAACACATCCGCCGCGATCTCGCCAAGTTCGGGACTTCCGCGCCACGGCGCCCGGTCCTGCTGAACTGGAGCAAGCATCTTCGCCAGTTCGATCGTCCCGCCCTGATCGTGTGGGCCACCGAGGACCGCATGATGCCCAGAGAACACGGTCATCGGCTTGCCGAACTGCTCCCCCATGGCCGACTCGTCGAGATCCGCGACTCGTGGACGCTGATTCCCGAAGACCAGCCGGAGAAGCTCGCAGACGCGATGCTGGACTTCCTCGCTGACACCGGCGCAATCCCCGTCCCCGTCGATCCGCCCACCCGCACCACACCCGAGCCAGGCATTCCACGCAGCGCTGACTGAAGCCCGCCACGGTGCACAACGCAGCTGTTCCAGGACAGCCCGAGCAGGTGCAGCAGGGCATCGCCTCCGGAAGCAAGCTTTCGGCTACTTCCGTCTCAGCTGACCACACGACGCCACCGAAAGTGAGCCAGAGCCCCAGATTGTCCTATTCGGACCCGTTTGCCTGGGTGCCGGCATTGGTTGGCCGCTGCTGACGGGCGTTGCCGTGATGACGGCGAACTTGCGAACCGCACCTTCAGTGGCTCACTCGGTTGATCAACGCGGCTGTCATGGGGTGTAGTCGTCGTGTCGGCGTACCCAGGCCATGGGGTAGGCCAAGTCATCCTCGTCGCGTCCGTGAGGCGTGCGGTCGAGGAGTTGGTAGGCGCTGATCATGGCGTCGGCGCCGCGGGCGTAGCTGGAGTACGTGTGGTGGATGGTGCCGTCGTGGAAGGCGAACGCGCTCATCCCGGGCAGGTCGGCGGCGGGGCGTGGCACGGTTCGGAAGTTGTAGGTGGCGCCGTTGGCCTGTTGTTCGGGTGTGAAGGAGACGCCGTAGTCGTAGTTGAAGTCGCTGTCGAATGAGGACACCCAGGTGAAATCCCAGCCCATGCGTCGCTTGTAGGCGTTGAGCTTGTCCAGCGGCGCACGGGAGATGCCGATGAGGGTCACGTCACGGTTGTTGAGGTGGGGCATGGCGCCGTCGAAGTGGTCGGCGGTCAGCGAGCAGCTTGGGCACCCCTCGTCCGCGTCGGGGGCGAACATGAAGTGTTTGACCAGCAACTGGGTTCGTCCGTCGAACAGGTCGGCCAGCGTCTCGGGGCCGTTGTCGGTGGCGAACGTGTACTGCTTGGTGACTGGCACCCAGGGTAGTTCGCGGCGCAGAGCGGCCAGCCGGTCGCCGGCCCTGCTGTGTTCCTTCTCGCGTTCGAGCAGGGTGCGGCTGGCGATCAGCCATTCTTCTCGGGTTCCGATGCGGGGCATGGTCAGCGGTCCTTTCGGCTGGTGTGGTGGATGACCGCCGGGATCACGGTGTCCCAGCTGCGCTGTGGCAGTTCGTGGCCGATTCCCAGTAGCCGCAGCAACGTTGCGTCGGGAATCTCGGCGGCCAAGGCGAGGCCGTGTTCGAGGGGGAACAGCGGGTCGTGGGTGCCGTGCACGACCAGGGCGGGCATGGTCAGGCCGGCCAACTGGTCCCGCCAGCGGGGGTGGCCGCGCATGGCGTAGTGGTTGGTGTGGCTGGCCTCGACACACGCCGAGCGGTCCACGACGAGCGCGGCTCGGTCACGGGTGACTGTCTCCTCATCGGCGGTCCAGGTGGCGGTGTACGCCCGGTCTTGGGCGACGATGTAGTCGATGACGGCCGATCGGTCGGTCCAGTCCGGCGCTGCGGCGATGTCGAAGTGGGCCTGGAGCCGTTCCGTGGTCGGGGGCAGATCAGGGGCCCGGGGTTGCGGGCTGGTCGCGATCAGCGTCAGCGACGCGACCCGTTCGGGATTGGCCAGGGCGGCGATCTGGGCGAGTTGGCCGCCCATGGACAGGCCGATCACGTGGGCGCGGTCGACCTCGTAGGCATCGAGGACGCCGATCGCGTCGGCCGCCAGGTCCGCGAACGTGTACTGCGGGCAACCGGGCTGGTACCAGCTCGACGCGCCGGTGTCGCGGTGGTCGTACCGGATGACCAGGCGGTCCGCCGCGGCCAGCCGTTCGCAGAACGCCACGTCCCACCAGTCCATGGAGCGGCTCGCGCCGCCGATCAACAGGACGGCCGGATCGGTCCGGCGTCCGAAGGTCTGCGCACACAGGTCGGTGTCGCCGACCCTGATGAACTCGTCGTGGGGCACCTGTTCACGATCGCCCGGCGCGAGAGGGGGAAAAACCGTGAACCACCAGACGATTGATAAGCCGTGCTGAACAATGGGGTGATGATCGACTGGCAGGAGATCGAGGTGTTCCTGGCCGTCGCCGACGAGCTGCACTTCGGACGCGCGGCCAGGCGCCTTCGGCTGTCCCAGGCCCGGGTCAGTCAAACGGTCAAGACGTTGGAACGGCGGGTCGGCAGTCCGCTGTTCGACCGGACGACCCGGCGGGTCAGCCTCACCGCGATCGGGCAGCGGCTACTGGACGACCTACGGCCAGCCCACCAGGCGGTGCACCACGCGTTGACCCGCGCGCGGGCGGCTGGGCGGGGCATCACCGGCGTCCTGCGCGTCGGGTTCTTCGGCCCGCTCGCCGGTCGGGTCGTGCTGGATGTCATGGCCGCCGTCCGCGCCGACCACCCGGACCTGGACATCCACGTGGTCGAGACCCAGCTCGCCGACCCGTGCCGGCCGCTGCGTGACGGCGAAGTGGATCTGGTGCTCACCCAGCTACCGGTCAACGAACCCGGTATCAGCACCGGACCGGTCGTGCTGTCCGAACCGCGGGTACTCGCGGTGTCGGTCCACCACCCCTTCGCCCGGAGGGAGTCGGTCAGTCTGGAGGACCTGGCCCGCGACCGCACCTTCCGCCCCCTGGGCGAACCATCATCGGACTGGCTCGACAGCTACCTGCCGTGGACCACTCCCTCCGGCCGCCCCATCGAGCGCGACCGGGCCGTGGCCACGTTCCAGGAACTACTCACACTTGTCGCGGCCGGCCAGGGCATCTGCCCGGTGGCCGCCCACAACGTCCGCTACCACCCGCGCCCCGACGTCGCCTTCGTCCCCTTCACCGACGCCCCGCCCTTCCAGTTCGGGCTGGCCTGGCGAACCAGTGAACAAACCAGCCGGGTGAAGCTCTTCATCGAGACGACACATCGACTCGTCACCGAGCAGGGAGGACCTGCCGCCACCGCCGAACGTTGACACCAGATCGCGCATCGCCGCGACACCGTCGCACGGTCAGGGCGACCAGGCGGCACTGGACCGAACGCGGCGCCGTCGACACCCTGGACTGCCAGTTGACCAGCGCGAAGAAAATCTATGCTGACTGGAGTAGACATTCGGTCGCGAGTGTGTGTAGTCTTCTCCTCGTAGCCAAGAGAAAATGTCAAGCAGGCGCGGGAGAGGACGTAACTACCCGCGAAGTGAGACAGAACGGTCGTCGGTAGTGACGGTTTCGATGAACGTCCCGACGGCCGCGTAGTACCCGGGACCAGCAGTCCAAGCAGTACAGGTCCCGGCGCGCAGTACGAGGACAGCAGTACGAGGACAGCAGTACAGACGGTCAGGTGGCCGCAGCCGATCAGTTGACGGGGTTGCGGCCACTGATCAGTGGCGGGTGACGCGTGCTGGGGCCGATCTAGGCAAGGGGTTCCAGACGGTGATCGCCACAGCGGTATCGAATCAACAAGATCGAGAGAAGAGAAGGGAAGGGACACGTCATCTGATCGCCCGCCAGGGCTGTAGTTCGCCGGGCGGGTACCGCAGTCCCATCAGATTGGCAGGTGGTTCTCGGTTACTGACAAGCGATCCCCGCGATGTCTGCCCATGGGGCGGACGCGGGTACGACCAACCGGTCACACGACCGGTTGACGATGATGAACCCAACCCAGGGGCCCCGGGGCGCGACACGCGCTCCCCGGGGCCCCTTCGTGATGTGGAGGCGCGATGATCCCTGACCCACGTGACACACCCGTGCCCAACGCGGGTGACAAGTTCGATGATGAGCATTACCCCGCCTACACCATGGGGCGGGCCGCGGAGATGCTGGGCACCACGCCGGGATTCCTGCGCAGCCTGGACGAAGCCAAATTGATCGAGCCGCAGCGCTCCACCGGCGGACACCGCCGTTACTCGCGCTACCAGCTGCGATTGGCCGCCCGCGTACGGGAACTGGTCGACCAGGGCACCGGCCTGGACGCCGCCTGCCGGATCGTCACCCTCGAAGACCAACTCCACGAAGCGCAACGACTCAACGACGAACTGCGACAACCAGACTGACGGCCGCTCGGCCTGCTGCCCGTACGGCACAGCAGCAGACACAACGCCACCACATCGGCCCCCGCGCACGGGGGCCTGATGCGCGTTCTCACCACCGGCGGTTCTCCCCGGGATCCGTGATCGACTTGTCCGGAGGCTGGTCGGCCGTAGCCGGGATGTCCAGCCGATCCACCGGACACCAGTGCCGCGTAGTTACGCGTCGGGCAGGTACGGGCGGCGACAGCTAGAGCGGTGGTCCAGCCATCGATTTGCGGCACGCTCGTCACGGCGTCGGCGTGGTACGCACTTCGCAACGCGTGCTTCCGTGCTCGCGTCACCAGAAGGTCCTGCCGGACCAGATCACACCAACCAGCGACCCACACACCGGCACCTAAACAAAGGTCGGCGTGGACCACGTCAGGTTGCCTTCCATGGCCGTGACGCTGAAGGTGCCGGTGAACGCTTGGGCACCCAACTCGGCACCGATCGCGCCCTCGTCGCGCTCACAGCGGTCCAGGAAAGCATCACCGGAGCTACGTCATGAAGTCCCGGCCACCACGGCTCACCGCAGACTCAAGAACCGTCCTCGTTGACGCTGTCGTGGAGCCGGCCGGGGTATTGCCGAGGCGGGGTCCAGGAGACCTGTTCAGCCGCAGCGGGATCGTGACTGCCGACAGGGCACCTCCGGGTCGTCGAACTGGGAGCCGCCACACGCCAGGTTCTCCCGCAGCACCCACTCCACACCTGTCCACGACTCAACGCGCCTGCCACGAAGCGACGTGAAAGCGTCTGCCGAACGAGCGGCACCGCGTCGGCGACACGCAGTTGGGTAGGCGATTCGCCAGCCAACTCGGCCAATGTGGGGGTTTCGACACCGGCAACGAGCAGATCACAAGCCAGCCAGACAGATTCATCAGGTCTGAGCAGGTCCACCACCAGTTCGGCGTTGAGCCGCAACACCCGTTCACGCAGCTCGGCAGGCAGGTTCTCCACGACCGCCATTGAAGCGCACGATCGTGTTGATCGTTACCGGATACTCGCAATCACTTGCCCGTTCCCCGGAAACGCGGGCCGGCGTTGGATCCGGACCACGACCCCGGAGGGTGGACGGAAGCGGTCGACTTCGACCGCGCGATTCGCCACGGCTACCCCATGCCACGAGTCACGGGAAGCACATGAACACGCCATCTTCCCCTTCATTCGAGGCATCACGACACGGACGCGACCGCCACCGCCTTGCAGGTACGGGAGTCGTGGCTACACCGACGCGCGGCCGAACGCCGAGTCCCCTGCACGTTCCTGGGCAAACACTTGTGCTTCTCCCCCGCGGACCCGGAAGCGATCATCACCGACGCTCACAGACCGCCGAGCGCGGCACGCCCGCGAACACGCCGAAGCACCGAACGTCCACGACAGCGCTGACCAAATCTCGTTTCGCTGCAGGAGATTCATGCGAACGGGCGACCGCATACCGCTGGCTCCTTTCGACGAAACGAGCGTGAACACCCGCTGCCCGAACAACGGGGTACTGTCCACAAAGGAGAGTTATAGTGGCATGGACAGAACGACACGACGACGACGGCTTCCGAGTCCGCTCCCGACTCGACGCCACACCCACAAAACCTGACGCCTCGGACAACGCCTACCAGGCGTGCGAGGAATCCACTCACACGTCAGCCAAGCCATGATCGACCTTCTCCTGGCCGGGCTGCGACGACGATGGGAGCAAACAGGCAGCACCGGACCGGCGAACACTCCAAAGGCCGGAACAGACGCCGAGGTGCCGCGGGGAAGCCGTCGACCTGCCCGGCGAGGTTCAACGCCTTCGGTGGAATATCCGCATCGGATGACGGAAGGGGACCGGTACCCAGTTGTCGATCTGTTGCCCCAGGCGTCCCGCTGTCACCCACGACCACCCGCCACTCGAACGAGCGCGGCTACCTGGCGCCGTGAACCAGCGCGTCGACGAGGACGCGCCGGCCCGTCAGCGCGTCAGATCTTGGCCATCCGCGGCGTGAACGTGTTCGGGAAGTCGGTCAGCACCTGAACCCTCGACGGTTCGAGCTTCAGCACGGAGAACATCGGGCTCTCCGGGCTGTCCACACCGAACAGGGCGAGGTCGAAACCGATCGGCTCCGGCGTCGTGTTGAACAGGTCGTACACGTACTTCTTCGTCTCGGCGTCCTCCACCCACGTCGCGAGGCACTCGCTGAGCACGACTTCCTGGGCGTGGCTCCAGTAGGAGACCGCCACGTACGGGTTCGCCGCCAGGTGACTCGCCTTCACGCCGACTGGGAGGGTGTAGACCCAGCCGACCGGGTTGCCGTCGCGGACCTCCCAGATCGGGTGCAGGATGCGTGACCGCGGCCTGCCGTTGCTGCCCACGGTCGTCACTGTGCACAGCACGACCTCACGCGTGATGCGCAGGAAGTCCTCCTGCAGTTCGGCGAACGACTCCGACATTCCAGTTCCTCCTCGGTGATGACAATCAGGGGGTGAGCAGCTTGCGCTTCAGCGGTGGGATCAAGGAGAGGGCCTTCGCCGTCGACTTCACCACGTCGCGCAGCAACCAGCTCTCCGACACGAACATGTTCGCGAGCGCCAGCGACGCGCGGACCATGGTGAAGCCGTATTCCAACATCTTGGCCTCGTAGTCGCGTACGGCGTCCAGCAGTTCACGCTGCCCGCTGTGCACTGCCACGAGGTTGCCTGTCAGCAGGGCCGCGTCACGGATGGCGGTGTTGGCGCCCGCGCCCATGAACGGCGTCATGCTGTGGATGGCGTCCCCCAGCACGGTGACGTTCTCGGTCCGCCACGGCCGCACCCGCTTCGCGGTGTAGATGGGCAGCACGATCGCGCTGCGCGGGTCCGACTCGGCGACCACCCGCCGCAGCGCCGGGTGCCATCCCGTCATCAACCTGCCGACGACGTCCTTGATCTCCTCACCGTCCATTTCGGCCGATCTCGGTGGGTGGAAGCTCGCCGAGGTCGAGTAGGACCACGTGATGTAGTCCTCCTCGTCCGGCCTGCTGTGCCAGAACGGCATGGTGAAGATACCGCAAGCGTGGGACGCGAGTGCGGCGTTCGGTCCTTCTGTCAACCGCCGCGGCAGGAGTTCCACCGTCTCCGGCGTGAGCGGGAACTTGCCTCCCGTCGAGAAGATGCCGGTGTTGACCCGCTCGGCCCTGGGCAGCAACTGCTCACGCACCCTGGAGTTCCCGCCGTCGGCGCCGACCACGAGGTCCGCTGTGGTGGTCGTGCCGTCGGCGAAGTGACACCGGACGCGACCGTCCGACTGCCTTTCGTAGTGGACGAACTCCTTGTCGTATCGCACCACGCCGTCCAGTCCCGACGACAGCAGCCGCTGCAACGTGGTCCTGCTGATGGCGCGCGGTACGCCGATCGGATTGTCATGCGCGGGCGGCGGCGCACCGACTCGCATGATCTCGTTGAGCTGCACGTCCGTGAGCACTGTGTCGCCGTCCGGTTCGCCGCAGTACCCGATGAACTCCTCCCACAGGTCGTCCGGGAGGCATTCGCGCAGCGACCGCGATCCCTCCGGGTTGACCTGCAGCCTGAATCCCTGCAACCGGTCGGTGCGAACCCGTTGCCGTTCGTACACTGCGACGCTGACACCGGCCTTGCACAACCCGTGTGCGAGCGACAGACCGCCCGTCCCACCGCCGATCACGACGACGTGAAACGACATCTCATATCCCCCTCTTGCGTGCGGCTGACTCCAGCCAGTTCTCGAGGACCTCCGCGGTCGTGGCCGCGTGCTCCTCCATGAAGGTGAAGTGGTTGCCCGGTACAGGTTTCGTGCTGTACGCGTCGGGCCACATCGAACTTGGCGCGTCCGTGCCGATCGGCGTCTCGGCCTGGACGAACAGTACAGGTGCGTCGACCGGCGTCGTCACGGAACACTCCTCCATCAGCCGGACATACCTGCCCATGGCGGAAAGCCGGCTGTCGTTGAACGGCCCGATCGACTCCTCGCGGTCGACCAGCCCGTTGAGCATGAGCCCCATGGACTCGTCGCCGGTCTCGCCGAAGGTCCGGAAGGTGTCCAGCAGCACGACCGCGGCGGGGGCGACGCCGATGGCCCGCATGCGCGCGGCGGTCTCGTGGGCGAAGAGCCCACCGGCGGAGTAGCCGACGAGCGCGAACGGGTCGCCGTCCGCGGCCTTGCTCGTCATACCGGCGAACACGTCGACGACCGCGGCCGCGGACTCGGGCAGGCTCTCCCCCGCGGCGAAGCCCGGCAGCGGAAGGACCGAGACCGTGTACTTGCCGCGCAACGACGCCGCCAGCCGCGCGTACTGGTGCCCGCTGCCCAGTCCCATCGGCGACGGGACGCAGAACAACCGAAGCGGCCTGGTCCCCTCGGCAAGCACCACGGGCACCGGGGGCTCGGGCAGTTCGTCCGGCGCGTTGAAGGACGCACGCAGGTCCGCCGCGGCGACGAGCAGGTCGAAAGCCGGTTGGTACTTGCCCGCGCGAATACCTCCGCGGAACATGGCGCCGAGCGCGCCACTGTCCGAATCAGACGATCGCTCGGCCGGAGTACTGGGCCCAGCCGCCAGAAGCCCGGAGATGTGCTCGGCCAGCGCTAGCGGGGACGGGTGGTCGAACGCCACCGTCATCGGCAGAACCAGCCCGGTGTCCGCGCAGAGCGCGTTGCGCAGCTCCACGGCGGTGAGTGAGTCGAATCCGGCTGCCAGGAAGTCCTGTGCGGGGTCGACGTCGGCGGCGTCGACATGACCGAGCACGGCGGCCACATGGCCACGGACCAGTCGAACCAGGGCGTTCTCCCGTTCCGCCGGAGCCATGTCGGCGAGATCCACCTGCCGGGTCTCGCGCGTCACCGCGGCCACGCGACGACGAGCGGGCACCAGCTCGCGCATCAGCGCGGGGATCTCCGCGCCCCGTCCCGGCCGGTTGAGCCGCATCGCGACGAGAACCGGGTTGTCGAGCCCGATCGCGACGTCCAACAGCGCCAGCCCTTCGGCCGGGGTCAACGCCCCCATCCTGGCCAGCCGTCCCTTTGCCGCACCGGCCAGCGTTCCCGCCATGCCACTGTCCACATTCCACAGACCCCAAGCGAGGGAGACAGCCGGCAGGCCGTTGGCGCGCCGGTGGTACGCCAACGCGTCGAGGAAGGTGTTGGCGGCCGCGTAGTTGGCCTGCCCCGCCGCCCCGAGCACACCCGCCGCCGAGGAGAACAGCACGAAGAAGTCCAGATCCGCGCTGCTGGTCAGTTCGTGCAGCAACCAGCCACCATCCACCTTCGGCCGCAGAGTGTTCGCCAGCCGGTCCGCGTCGATGGCGGGCAGCAGACCGTCGTCGAGAACACCGGCGGTGTGCACGACACCGCGCAGCGGTCGATCCGGTGGGATCTCGTCGAGGACAGCGGTCAACGCGGCCGAATCCGCCACGTCGCAGGCGACGACCCGTGCGTTGGCGCCGAGCCGCGTCAGCTCGTCGACCAGTTCGCTGGCTGCCGGGGTGTCAGGACCGCGTCGACCCAGCAGAACGAGGTCGCGCACCGAGTGGGCCACGACCAGGTGCCGGGCGACCACGCCGCCCAGCCCACCGGTGCCGCCGGTGATCAGCACGGTTCCGGTTACCGCCGGGCGGTCGATGTGATCGGGCGGGACGACCCGGGTGAGGCGGGGCATCCACAACTCGCCCGCACGCACAGCGACCTGCGGTTCCGCCGAAGCGACAGCGGCGCTTACGGTTTCGTCTGGTACGTCCGCCGAGTCACTGTCGAGCAGGACGATGCGGCCGGGGTTCTCCGTCTGGGCTGACCGGACCAGCCCCCAGACGGCTGAGGTGGTCAGATCCACCACGTCGTCCTCGGCGACGGGAACCGCGCGGTTGGTCCGCACCACGAGCCGTGCAGATCCGGCGCGGTTGTCGGCCAACCACTTCTGGACCGTCAGCAGGGCATCCTGAGTCGCGCTGTGCGCGGCTTCGCGGATATCCGCGGACGACTGCGGCGCCGGGATCGCGACGACCGCCAGGTCCGGTGACACGGGGTCAGCATGCGCGGAGTCTCCCGGAATCTTCTTCCATGCCACGGTGAACAACGAGTCCCGCCGTGCGGCCTTGTCCGTCGCCGGTACCGGGCGCGTGGTCAGTTCGTCGACCGCCATGATCACGTTGCCGTCGGCGTCCATCAGCCGGATGCGATGGCCGCCTCCGGCCGGGGACACCGCGACACGGGCGGCCGTGGCGCCGGTCCTGTGCAAGGACACACCGCTCCAGCTGAACGGCAGGCCGAGTCCGCCGCCAGGCCCGTCGGCCAGCCCGGCGAGGGCGATCGCGTGCAGGGCGGCGTCGGACAGGGCCGGGTGGATCCCGAAGCGGCCGGCGTCGGCACCGGCCGCTCTCGGCAGTCCGACCTCGGCGAAGATCTCGTCCGCCCGGTGCCACAAGCCCGTCAGCCCCTGGAAGGCCTGGCCGTACTCGAAGCCCGCTCCGGCGAGCACGTCATAGGGCTCAAGCAGGTCCGCTTCCTCGGCTCCCCGCGGCGGCCAGTCCGGATCTCCCGGCGGGATCGGGGCGGTGGCCGCGGTCAGCGTGCCGTTGGCATGACTGGTCCAACTGCCGTCGTCCTCGAGGGTGTGGACGGCGATCGCGCACCGTCCGTCCGCACCCGGCCCATTCACGGTGACGCGAAGCGGGACCGACCGGTCGGTCAGCACGAGCGGCGTGTGCACGGTGAGA
The DNA here is from genome assembly GCF_001302585.1 of Kibdelosporangium phytohabitans. GTDB lineage: Bacteria > Actinomycetota > Actinomycetes > Mycobacteriales > Pseudonocardiaceae > Kibdelosporangium > Kibdelosporangium phytohabitans. The sequence goes on from NZ_CP012752.1 coordinate 8,831,493, forward strand.
TCGGCGATCCGGTCGCAGCCGACGTGTTCCCCGGCGTGCCGCGCCAGTTCGACGAAAGCTGTGCCGGGCAGCAGCCTGACGCCCGCGATCACGTGATCGGCGAGCCAGGGCTGGGCATGTACCGAGAGCCTGCCTGTGAAGACAACCGTCTCCGTGTCGGGCACGCTGACCGCGGCGGACAGCAGCGGATGGTGCACGGAGTCGATGCCGAGACCGCTGACCATGACGGTGGGCACACCGGCGGCGGGCCAGTAACGCCTGCGTTGGAACGGATATGTCGGCAGGCCCACGGGTCGAGCCGGGCTTCCGGCGAAGAACCTGCGCCAGTCGACCGGCCCGCCGCTGACGTGCAGCCGGGCCATCGCCTCGACCAGTGACTGAGGCTCCTCGCGTTTGTTGCGCAGGGCGGGGACGAGCACCGCTTGGTGCTCGCCCGTCAACGACTCCTGGCCGAGCGCGGTCAGCGACCCGCCCGGCCCGACTTCGAGGAACCTGGTCGCTCCCATCGCGACCATGGACCGGAACCCGTCGAGGAAGCGAACCGGCTGCCGGACCTGGCGGACCCAGTACTCCGCCGCCGCCATCTCCCCCGCGGCCGCGACCTGCCCGGTGAGCGTCGAGACGATCGGGACGCGGGCTTCGCCGAACGTGATCCCACCGACAACAGCACGCAGTTCGTCGAGCATGGCGTCCATGCGCGGCGAGTGCGGCGCGTGCGAGACGCGCAACCGCTGGACCTTGCGTCCGTCCCGCCGGAACACCTCGCCGATCTCAGTGACCGCGTCCTCGTCGCCGGACAGCACGACCGAGCCCGGCGCGTTGACCGCCGCCAGGGCAAGGCGTTCGGTCAGGCCGTCCAGCAGCGGCAGGACTTCGTGCTCGGCCGCCTGCACGGCGATCATCGCGCCCCCGGTGGGAAGCATCTGCATCATCCGCGCCCGCGCGGTGACGAGCATCGCGGCGTCGTCGAGGGAGAGCAGTCCGGAGACGTGCGCGGCCGCGAACTCACCCGCGGAATGACCGAGGAGGAGATCCGGTGTGACGCCCCAGGACTCCAGCAACCGGAACAACGCCACTTCCAGTGCGAACAACGCTACCTGGGTGTTGGCGGTCTGGTTGAGCGCATCGGCACCGGCCTGACCGGGCTCGGCCCACACCACCGCCTTCACCGAGGTGCCGGTGCGCGCGTCGAGTCGCGCGCACACGGCGTCGAAAGCCTCAGCGAACACGGGGAATCCGTCGTACAGCCCGCTTCCCATGCCCAGCCACTGCGCTCCTTGGCCGGGGAACAGGAACGCCAGCTTCCCGCCGAGCGGACCGCCTCGGACAACACCCTGGCCGGGCTCGCCGCGAGCGATCGAGAGCAGGCCACGTCTGAAGTCGGCGGGGTCCTTGCCGAGCACGACCGCCCTGGTGTCGAGCACCGACCTGGTGGTGGCGAGCGAGAACGCCACGTCGGCGGGGTCCGCACTGTCCACATATGGCACCAGTTGGTTCGCCGTGGCGGCGAGAGCCTCCGGGGAACGGGCCGAAAGCAGCCACGCGACCGCGGCAGGCGCGGTGCCGCCCGGCTCGTCGGCCTGAACCGCCGGAGGTTGTTCCAGGATCACGTGAGCGTTGGTCCCGCTGATCCCGAACGAGGACACCGCGGCCCGCCGGGGCCTGCCGGTCGCGGGCCACGCCGTCGGTTCGGTCAGCAGCCGGACGGCACCCGCGGACCAGTCCACGTGCGTGGTCGGCTCGTCGACGTGCAGCGTGCGGGGCAGGACGCCGTGCCGCATGGCCATGATCATCTTGATCACGCCGGCGACACCGGCGGCGGCCTGGGTGTGCCCCAGGTTCGACTTGACCGAACCCAGCCACAGCGGGGTCTCCCGATCACGCCCGTAGGTCGCCAGCAGCGCCTGCGCCTCGATGGGGTCGCCCAGCCTCGTGCCCGTGCCGTGCGCCTCCACCGCGTCCACATCGGACGCACGGAGCCGGGCGCCAGCCAGTGCCTGGCGGATCATGCGTTGCTGCGCCGGACCGTTCGGCGCGGTCAACCCGTTCGACGCACCGTCCTGGTTGACCACGCTGCCCCGCACGACCGCGAGGATCCGGTGACCGTTGCGCCGGGCGTCGGAAAGCCGTTCGACCACGAGTGTTCCGACGCCTTCGGACCAGATCGTGCCGTCCGCGGCGGCGGCGAACGACTTGCACCGCCCGTCCGCGGCCAGCCCGCCCTGCTGGGAGAACCCGGCGAAGCCCGCGGGCGTCGCCATCACCGTCACGCCACCGGCCAGCGCCAGGTCGCAGTCACCGGACCGCAGTGCCTGGGCGGCCAGGTGCAGGGCGACCAGGGACGACGAACAGGCCGTGTCCAGTGTGACGGCTGGGCCTTCGAACCCGAAGGTGTAGGCGATCCGGCCGGACAGCACGCTGCCCGCCGTGCCGACGCCGACGAATCCCGCGGCTTCCTCGGGCAAGTCGGCGGTCCAGGTCCCGTACTCGTGGTGCATCAACCCGGCGAACACGCCCGTCCGGCTGCCCCGCAGCGACACCGGGTCGATCCCGGCGCGCTCGAGCGCTTCCCAGGACACCTCCAGCAGCAGGCGCTGCTGAGGGTCCATCGCCAGCGCCTCACGTGGCGAGATGCCGAAGAAGGCGGCGTCGAACTCCGGCGCGTCGTGCAGGAAACCGCCCATGCGCACGTAGCTGTCCGCGTCGGTGTCGGCCAGCTCCCATCCCCGGTCGTCGGGGAACGGCGAGATCGCGTCCACGCCGTCCTCGACGAGCCGCCACAGGTCCTCCGGACCGGTCACACCGCCGGGGTAACGGCACGCCATCCCGACGATCGCGACCGGTTCGGCCCGCTCGTCCTCCAGTTCGGCCAGCCGTTGCTTCGTCTCGTGCAGTTCGACGGTCATCCGCTTGAGGTATTCGAGCACCCTCGTGTCGTTGCCACTCATCGTCAACCCCAGTTCCGGTCGTCACGCCCGGATCCGCCGAACGTCCTGTCGATGAAGTCGAGAACCTCGTCGGCCTCGGCCGTTTCCATCCGCTGCGCCAGTTCCGCCCCGTCGACAGCGCTCGCGCTCGGCGCGAACCGCGCTGCCAGCTCCCGCAACCGGGAACGCACCTCGGCATCCACCTCCGTCGCGGCGAGCGCGTTCGCCAACCGGTCAAGGTCGTCGAGCGCTGCCTCGGACGCGGTACGCGCCACGGGAGCGACCAGCGAACGCAGGTACTCGGCCAACTCGACAGGCGTCGGGTAGTCGAAGACGAGCGTCGCGGGCAACCGTTGCCCGGTCACGCGGTTGAGGGCGTTGCGCAGCTCGACAGCGGTCAGCGAATCGAACCCGAGGTCCTTGAACGCCTGCTCCGGCTCGACCTGGTCGGGTGAGCCGTAGCCCAGCACGTCCGCGGTGGACGCCCGCACGACGGCAAGCAACCGCTCACCCAGCTCCCGTTCGTCCATCCCGGCGAAGGTCTCGGGCAGCGCCGAACCCAGCCGCACGACGGTTTCCGCCGTGCGCCGCCGCACTGTGACGAGGCCCCGGACCACAGGGGGCAGGGCGGTCAGGTCGGTCACCGTGCCGCTGTCAGGCGCCACGCGCATCGCGACGACCGTGGCGTGGTCCAGCCGCAGCGAGGCGTCCAACATGGCCATCCCGTCTTCGGCCGACAGCGCGAGGGTGCCGGACCGCACCAGCCGCGATCGGTCGGCGTCACTCAGGGCGGCCGTCATCCCGCCCGCCTGTTCCCAGACGCCCCAGGCGATCGACACCGCGGGAAGGCCCATCGCCGTCCTGTGCTCGGCGAGTGCGTCCACGAAGGCGTTGGCTGCCGCGTAGTTGGCCTGTCCCGCCGATCCCATGAGACCCGCCGCCGACGAGAACAACACGAACGCCGACAGCGACATGTCCTTGGTCAGCTCGTGCAGGTTCCAGCTCGCGTCCACCTTGGGCCGCATGACCCCGGCCATCCGCGCCCCGGTCAAGGAGGTGAGTACGCCGTCGTCGACGACACCCGCCGTGTGCACGACGTTGACCAGCGGATGGTCGTCGGGGATGGCGGCGAGCACCTCGGCCAGCGCGGCGCGGTCGGCCGCGTCGCAGGCGGCGACGACCACGTCCGCACCCAGCGCGGTCAGGTCCGAGACCAGTTCGGCCGCGCCCTGCGCCGCCATGCCCCGTCGGCTGAGCAGGACCAGGCGTTCGACGCCGTGCTCCGTGACGAGGTGACGGGCCAGTGCCGCGCCCAGATCACCGGTCCCGCCGGTGACCAGAGTCGTCCCGGCCGGCTCCCACTTCGGGCCCTCGGTGGGGGCGGTCGTCCGGGCCAACCTCGGCACGAAAACCTCTCCCCCGCGGACGACCAGTTGCGACTCGGCCGCGGCGACCGCGGCACGCAGGACGTGGACCGGTGGCGTGCCCTGGTCCACGTCCAGCAGGACGAACCTGTCCGGGTTCTCCGACTGGGCGGTGCGCACGAGGCCCCACACCGCCGCTGCGGTCAGGTCGTGGTCCGCCGAACCACCGACGGGCACGGCGTGCGACGTGACCAGGACCAGCCGCGTGGTTTCCAACCGGTCGTCCGACAGCCACTGCTGCAACGCCTCCAGCACCCGTGTGGTCTCCGCGTGGGTGGCGTCCGGGACCGCACCGGTGCCCGCCCGGCACCGGAGGAACACGAAGTCCGGCACGGTGGCGCCGTCATCGAGCGCGGCGCTGAGGGCCCGCACGTCCGGCCACAGGCCGTCCGCGGTCTCCTCCGCACCCAGCCAGCCGACCAGCGCGGACGCGTCGGAGTCGACAGCGGTCGTCGACATCGGCTGCCAGTCCAGGCGGAACAGTGTGGCCGACCGCTCGGCGGGGCCGCTGACGGTGGCCTCGACCGGGACGGGACGTGTGACCATCGAGTCGGCGGACAACACCATCCCGCCGGACGGGTCCGCGACCTGGACCGACCACTTGTCGCCGCCCGAGGAGGCCAGCCGCACCCGCAGCGCGGACGCACCGACGGCGTACAGCGAGACACCCGTCCACGAGAACGGCAGCAACGCGGTGCCAGTGGCGCGCTCGCTCAGGCCGATCACCTGCAGCGCCCCGTCGAGGAGGGCCGGGTGCAGGCCGAAGCGGTGCGTGTCCTGCCCTGCCTGGTCGGACAACTCCACTTCGGCGAAGATCTCGTCGCCGCGGTGCCAAGCCGCCCGCACACCCTGGAACGCGGGCCCGTACATGGCACCGGCCGCTCCGTCGTAGAAGTCGGTCACGTCGAGTGCCGCACTGCCGGGTGGCGGCCAGTCGGCGAGGTTCGGCGCAGGTGCGGCCGAGTCCGGTGCCAGCACTGCTCGGGCGTTGCAGGTCCACGGCGCACCGAGATCACCCGAGGCCAGCCGGGAATGGATCGTCACCGGACGCTGTCCGTTGTCGTCAGGTGCGCTCACCATCACCTGGACGTGCACCCCACCGGTCTGCGGGATCGCCAACGGCACTTCCAGTGTCAACTCGGCGATCCGGGCGCCGCCGACGCTGCTTCCCGCATACGTCAACAGTTCGACGAAGCCCGTCCCGGGGAACACAGGTGTCCCGCCCAGCCGGTGGTCGGCGAGCCACGGCTGGTCGGTGATCGACAGCAGGCCGGTGAACACCACGCTTCCGCTATCCGGCAACGCGACCGCGGCACCGAGCAACGGGTGGTCGGTGTTGTGCTGCCCCACACCCGCGGGGTCCGCAGGTCGTGTCGATGCGGTCAGCCAGTACCGCTGCCGTTGGAACGCGTACGTCGGCAGTTCGACGCGCCGTGCGTGGTGGTGTGCGAAAAACGCCTGCCAGTCGACAGTGTGCCCGGAGACGTGCAGCCTGCTGACCGCCTCGGTCAACGATTCCTCCTCGTCGGTGTCCCGTCGCAGTGTGGGAACCACCAGACTGGCCTTGTCCAGGGACAAACAATCGTGGATCAACGCCGTCAACGCCGACCCCGGACCGATCTCCACGAACCTCGTGACGCCCTGCTCCGCCACCCGTGCCACGGCGTCAGCGAACAGCACAGGCTCACGGACCTGCCGAACCCAATACTGAGGGGTGCTCATGTCCAGTCCGGCACCCACCGTCGACACAACCGGAATCCGCGGCTCACCGAACGAGAGGCCACCAACAACCCGCTCGAACTCCACCAGCATCGGCTCCATCAACGACGAATGAAACGCATGCGACACACGCAACCGACGCGTCCGCACACCCTCCGCCGCGAAACCCTCAACAACCCCCAACACCACCGACTCAACACCCGAAACCACCACCTGACGAGGACCATTCACCGCCGCAACACCAACACCCGACACACCCTCAACCCGAGCAACCACCTCCGCCACCGGCGCCGCCACCGACACCATCGCCCCACCACCCGGCAACCCCTGCATCAACCGACCACGCGCCACCACCAACCGCACCGCATCACCCAACGACAACACACCCGACACACACGCCGCAGCAACCTCACCCACCGAATGACCCACCAGATAATCCGGCCGCACACCCCACGACTCCAACAACCGAAACAACGACACCTCAACCGCGAACAAACCAACCTGAGCAAACACAGTCCGATCCACCACACCCCCATCACCACCCCACAACACCTCAGCCAACGAACCACCCAACTCAGCATCAACCAACCCACACACCTCACCAAAAACCGAACCGAACACCGGGAACGACTCCGCCAAACCACGACCCATCCCCACCACCTGCGAACCCTGACCAGAGAACGCGAACGCAAGGCCACCCGTGGTCGGGGCGTCACGGACGACTCCCGGGTGCTCGGCGCTGTCGGCGACCGCCGCCAGACCGGCCAGGAGAGCATCCCGCTCCCGTCCGACGACGGCCACCCGGAACGGGAAGCCGGACCGGGTCGTCGCCAGGGACGACGCGACATCGACCGGGGGAACCTCGCTGTTGTTCTCCACATAGGACACGAGGCGCGCGGCCTGGGCCCGGAGCACTTCCTGGCTCTTGGCGGAAAGCAGCCACGGCACGACTCCTTGCCGGGCGGGTCGCGGTCGCACAAGCGATTCGTCCGGTGCTTGTTCCAGGATCACGTGCGCGTTGGTCCCGCTGATCCCGAAGGACGAGATCCCAGCTCGACGCGGGCGCGCCACGTCCGGCCAGCCGACCTGCTCGGTGAGCAGCTCGACGGAACCAGCGGTCCAATCCACGTGCGGTGTCGGCTCGTCGACATGCAACGACCGCGGCAACACACCATGCCGCATCGCCATCACCATCTTGATCACACCAGCAACACCAGCAGCCGCCTGCGTATGACCAAGATTCGACTTGATCGAACCCAACAACAACGGACGAACCCGACCCTGACCATACGTCGCGATCAAAGCCTGCGCCTCAATCGGATCACCCAGCCTCGTACCCGTACCGTGCGCCTCCACCACATCCACATCAGACACACCAAGACCAGCACCCGCCAACGCCGCACGAATCACCCGCTGCTGCGACGGACCATTCGGAGCCGTCAAACCATTCGACGCACCATCCTGATTCACCGCACTACCACGAACCACACCCAACACCCGACGACCATCACGCCGAGCATCCGACAAACGCTGCACCAACAACAAACCAGCACCCTCGGACCAACCCGTCCCATCAGCACCAGCCGCAAAAGACTTGCAGCGGCCATCCGGAGCGAGACCGCGCTGCCGGGAGAACTCGACGAACCCGGTCGGTGTGGCCATCACCGTGACACCACCGGCCAACGCCAAGTCGCACTCACCGGAACGCAACGCCTGCGCGGCCAAATGCAACGCCACCAACGACGACGAACACGCCGTGTCCACCGTCACCGCAGGACCCTCAAGACCCAACGTGTAGGCGATACGTCCGGAAAGGATGCTGCCCGAGTTGCCGTTGCCGAGGAACGCGAGCACGTCGTCGGACACCGAACCCCAGACACGGGCCGCGTAGTCGTGGTACATCAGGCCCGCGAACACACCGGTCCGGCTGCCCCGCAACGTCGCCGGGTCCATCCCCGCCCGTTCGACGGCTTCCCACGACACTTCGAGCATCAACCGCTGCTGCGGGTCCATCGCCAACGCCTCACGCGGCGAGATCCCGAAGAACGCGGGGTCGAACTCCGCGGCGTCGTGCAGGAAACCGCCTTCCCGGACGTAGCTCATCCCCTGCCGGTCCGGGTCGGGGTCGTAGAACGCGGCGACGTCCCAGCCGCGGTCCACGGGGAACTCCGTGACCGCGTCGCCGTCACGCATCACCAGGTCCCACAGGTCCTCGGGTGACCTCACGCCGCCCGGGTACCGGCAGGCCATGCCGACGATGACGATCGGGTCGTCGTCCACCGCGACCGTCGACACGACCGCGGGCGCCGCCTCGTCCGCGCCGAAGATCTGCTCACGGAGGAACTCGGCGAGCCGCAACGGGTTCGGGTAGTCGAAGATCAGCGTCGCGGGCAGGCGCAGCCCAGTCTCCCCGGCCAGTCCGTTGCGCATCTCGATGGCGGTCAGCGAGTCGAAGCCGAGGTCCTGGAACGCCGTCGCGGGCTCGACCTCGGCGGCCGAGCGGAAGGCCAGCACCGCCGCGACCTGTCCGCGGACGATTTCCAGCAGGGACTGGAGACGTGCGGCGTGGTCGAGGCCGGTCAGCCGGTCACGCGCCGAGAGCGCCCCTGCCTGTGGCCGGTTGGCGGCTGTCCGGCGGCTGGCTGGCACCAATGCGCGCAGGATCGCCGGAACGGCGTCTGCTGTGGGCGCCGTCGCCCGCATGGGCACCAGCAGGGGCTCGGCGAGCCCCGTCGCGGTGTCCATCAGGCCGAATCCCTGGTCGAGCGACAGAGCCATGCCGCCGTCCCTGGTCAGCCTCGACCGGTTCACGTCGGCCATCGCACCGGCCATCCCGCCGGTCTGGGCCCACAGTCCCCACGCCAGTGAGTGCCCCGGCAGGCCACGGGCTCGCCGGTGCAGCGCCAAGGCGTCCATGAAGGAGTTCGCTGCCGCGTAGCTGCCCTGTCCCGCCGTGCCGAGCACACCGGCTGCCGAGGAGAACAGCACGAACGCGGCGAGGTCCACGTCCTTCGTCAGCTCGTGCAGGTGCCAGGCCGCGTCGACCTTCGGCCGGAGCACGGTGTCGATCCGTTCTGGGGTCAACGCGGTGATCACGCCGTCGTCCAGCACACCGGCGGTGTGCACGACAGCTGTGAGCGGGTGCCGGGCGTCGATCCCGGCGAGCAACCGCTCCACCTCCGCGCGGTCGGCCACGTCACAGGCCTCGACAACGACTTCCGCACCCAGCTCGACCAGCTCTGCCTGGAGGCGTTGCGCACCCGGCGCCGCCAAACCCCGGCGGCTGGCGAGTACCAGGTGCCGGACGCCGTGGTTGACGACCAGGTGGCGGGCCGCGGCGGCACCGAGGTCCCCGGTCCCCCCTGTGATCAGCACGGTTCCCGCGCGCTGCCAACGCGGTCCGCTGTCGTCGTCCGACCTTGCCACCCTGGCCAGCCTGGGGACGAGGACGGCACCTGCTCGGACGGCGAGCTCGGGTTCGCCGGCGGTGATTGCCTGACGGGCGACGGTGAGCACGTCGTCGTCGGAGCGGACCTCGTCGTCGAGGTCGATCAGCGTGATCCGGCCGGGGTTCTCCGATTGCGCCGAACGCACCAGGCCGTGGACGGCGGCCTGCCCCGGGTCGCTCACCGCCGCACCCGCTGGCACGGCGCCCCGCGTCAGTACGACGAGGTGGGCGGCGTCGAGGTTGTCCGCCGCGAACCAGTCCTGGAGCAACCGCGCGGTACGCCGAACCGCCGAACTGGTCGCCGACGGCATGTCAGCCGTGTCCGACGTGGGCAGGATGTCCGCGACCACGATCTCCGGTGCCGAGGACCGCGCCGCGGCCAAGTCCGGGGAGCTACCGGTCTCCCTCAGCCACACGGCGGTCCCGCCGGTGCCGGGAGCGGTCGCGGCCCACGCCGTCCAGTCCACTCGGAACAGCGAGTCGTGGTGGACGGCCGCGGACGGCCGCACGGCCGCCATCGGGCGCGTGGCGATCGAACTGATCGACGCCACGGGTGAGCCGAGGACGTCCGCGACCTCCACGGAGACGTCACCGAGGTCGGTCGCGTCCAGGCTGACCCGCAGCACCGACGCTCCGGCTGCGTGCAGCGCGACACCCGACCAGGCGAACGGCAACCGCGTCTCCTGGCCGGTTGCCGCGACGATGCCGGAACTCTGCAGTGCGGCGTCGAGCAAGGCCGGGTGCAGTCCGTAGCGGCTCGCGTCCGACTGCATGTCCTCGGGCAGTTCCACCTCGGCGAACACCTGGTTGCCCCGGCGCCACGCCGAGCGCAGCCCACGGAACGCGGGACCGTAGTCCAGGCCGACCTGCCGGAAACGCTCGTAGAATCCCGTGAGGTCGACGGGTTCGGCCCCGGTGGGCGGCCACTGCCGCTCGGGGGACCCGCCCGGCACCAGCCGGGCGCCGAGCGTGCCTTCCGCATGGCAGGTCCACTCCGCGTCGGACGCGTCGGCGGCGGGACGGGCGTACACGCTGACCGGCCGGGCACCTGTCTCGTCCGCTGCCGCGACGACGACCTGGACCCACACGGCGCCCTGTTCGGGCAGCACCAGCGGCACCGGCACGGTGAGTTCCTCGATCACCGGGGTCCCGACCTGGTCACCCGCCCGGACCACCAGTTCCATGAAGCCGGTACCGGGGAACAGCACCGAACCGGCGACCACGTGGTCGGCCAGCCATGGCTGCGTCCGCACCGACAGCCGCCCGGTGAGCACCACACCGCCCGACCCCGGCAGGTCGACCGCGGCACCCAACAACGGGTGTCCCGTGGCGTGCTGCCCGATCGCGGCGGGGTCCTCGGCGCGCACGACAGCAGGGGCGACCCAGTAGCGCTCCTCCTGGAAGGCGTACGTCGGCAGGTCGATCCGGTTGACGGCGACCCCGTCGAACATAGTCCGCCACCGGACGTCCTGGCCGTTGGTGTGCAGCGACGCGATCGCTTCGAGGAACACGCGGACCTCGGGCCGGTCGCGGCGCTGCAGCGGCGCGACCACCGGATTCCGTGCCCACCGTGACCCGTCCTCATCGGAGGACTCGCCCAGGCAGTCGAGCGCCATGCTGGTGAGCGTGCTGTCCGGCGTCACCTCGAGCAACCGGGTGATTCCCTCGGCCGCCAGCCACTTCACCGCATCACGGAAGCGAACGGTCGCGCGGGCGTGCTCCACCCAGTAGTCGGGCGAGCACAACTCGTCCGCCGACGCGATCCGTCCGTACACAGTGGACACAATGGGAATCCGCGGCGGGGAGTACGACAGGCCGCCGGCGACCGCGCGGAACTCCGCCAGCACCGGGTCCATCAGCGGCGAGTGGAACGCGTACGCCCGCTGCAGCACACGGGTCGTGTGCCCACGACGGCCGAGTTCCGCCGTCACAGCGAGAACAGCGTCCGCACTGCCCGAGACGACCACCGACGACATGCCGTTGACGGCGGCGACACCAGCCGTGTCCGCGTGCGCCGCCAGCAATTCGCGGACTTCCGCCTCAGGTGCCCGGACGGACACCATCATCCCGGATGGGGCCGACGAGTCCATCAGCCTGCCACGGGCGCTGATCAGCGTGCAGGCGTCATCGAGGGACAACACACCCGCCACGTGAGCGGCGGCGATCTCCCCGAGCGAATGACCCATCAGGTAGTCCGGGACGACTCCCCACGACTCGATCAGCCGGTACAACGCCACTTCGATCGCGAACAGCGCGGGTTGCGTGTACGTGGTCCGGTCCAGTGCTGCCTCGTCGCCCCACACCACCTCCCGCAGCGGCCGTTCCAGGTGGCCGTCCAACTGCGCGCACACGGCGTCGAAGGCGTCGGCGAACACCGGGAACCGCTCGGCGAGGCGCTGTCCCATGCCCAGTCGTTGCACCCCTTGGCCCGCGAACATCAGCGCCAGCCTGCCGTCAGCAACGTCGCCGCGGATCACGCCCGAATGCGCCGCGCCGTCCGCCATCGCGGCCAGGCCGTCGCGCAGGTCGCCGAGATCGGACCCGAGCACCACGGCACGTCGTTCCAAAGCGGACCGCGTGGTCACCAGCGAGTAGGCGAGGTCCGTCAGGTCGGTCCCCTGCTGGACCACATCGAGCAAACGGCCGGCTTGGGCCCGCAGTGCCTGCTCGGTCTTGCCGCTCACGAGCAGGGCGAGAACCTCCGGGGCGGTCGCTCCCGGTGCGGGCTCGGCCGCTGGTGGGGCCTGCTCGAGGATGATGTGGGCGTTGGTCCCGCTGATGCCGAACGAGGAGACGCCGGCACGGCGTGGCCATTCGGCAGTCGGCCAGTCCCTGGGCTCGGTCACCAGCCGGACCGCACCAGCCGACCAGTCGACGTGCGGCGTCGGCTCGTCGACGTGCAACGTCCGCGGCATGGCACCGTTGCGGATGGACAGCACGGCCTTGATCACACTCGCCACACCCGCCGCTGCCTGGGCGTGACCGATGTTCGACTTGACCGAGCCGATCCACAGCGGACGCTGCGCAGGCCGGTCCTGGCCGTAGGTCGCCAGCAGCGCGTGCGCCTCGATCGGGTCGCCGAGCCGCGTTCCCGTCCCGTGCGCCTCCACCATGTCCACTTCGGACATCGAGACGCCCGCGTTGGCCAGCGCCTGGCGGATCACCCGCTGCTGCGCGGGGCCGTTGGGCGCGGTCAGGCCGTTGGAGGCGCCGTCGGAGTTCACCGCGGATCCCCTGACCACGGCGAGCACCGGGTAGCCGAGGCGCTGCGCGTCCGACAGCCGCGCCAGCACGAGGACACCCACACCCTCGCCGATGCTCATGCCGTCCGCGGCGGCCGCGAACGCCTTGCTGCGGCCGTCCGGCGCCAGCCCGCTCTGCCGGGAGAACTCGACGAACGAGGCCATCCCGAGTTCCGAGCTCAGCACCGTGGCGCCACCGGCCAGTGCGATCGTGCACTCACCGGCCCGCAACGCCTGTGCAGCCAGGTGCAGTGCGACGAGTGAGGACGAGCACGCCGTGTCGACGGTCAACGTGGGGCCTTCGAACCCGTAGAAGTACGCCAGTCTGCCCGCCGTGATGCTGGCGGCGCTGCTCGTCAGGCCGTAGCCGTCCGACCCGCCTTCGGCCCCGATGCCGTACCCCTGGAAGCTCGTGCCGATGAACACACCGGTCTGGGTGCCGCGCAGGGCCTTGGGGTCGATCCCGGACCTTTCGAGGCCTTCCCACGAAGTGGCCAGCAGCAGCCGCTGCTGCGGGTCCATCACGACCGCCTCGCGCGGGCTGATCCCGAAGAACCCCGGGTCGAAGTTCTCGGCGCCGATGAGGAAACCGGCCTTGTTGGCGTCGCTCCCACCGGCCTGAGCGCCGTCGGGGTCGTACATCTCGTCCAGGTCGAGACCACGGCCGGGTGGCATCGTGGTGATGGCGTCACCGTCGTCGACCAGCAGTTGCCACAGATCCTCCGGACTGCGGACGGCACCGGGCAACCGGCAGGCCATGCCGAGGATCGCGATCGGCTCGTCGTTCGCGGCCGTGACGACGAGTGTCGGCCCCGCTTTCGCGGCACCGCGGTCGCCGAGGACCTGGTCACGCAGGAAGTGCGCCAGTTCACCCGGCGTCGGGTAGTCGAAGACGAGCGTGGCCGGCAGCCGCACACCGGTCGCCGCCGCCAGTTCGTTGCGCAGGTCGACGGCGGTCATGGAGTCGACGCCCAGGTCCCGGAACGGGCGTGCGGGCTCGATCGCCTCGGGGCTGTCGTGCCCGAGGACCGTCGCGGCGTGCGCCCGGACGATCTCCAGCAGCGCCAGGTGTTGTTCCGTCTCCGGCAGCGCGCCCAGCCGGTCGGCCAGCCCGGTCCTGCCCGGTGTGCCACCGGTCGCCCCGGCCTCGGCCGACGCGGTGGAGTCGAGCTCCTTCTCGATCGCCTCGAACACGGGGTTCGGCCGCAGTGAGGTGAAGACCGGCAGGAACCGGCTCCAGTCGATGTCGGCGACGGTCACCGTGGTCTCGTCGTGGTCAAGCGCCTGCCGCAGACCCGCGAACGCCAGTTCCGGGGTGAAGTCCAGCAGTCCCCGCCTGCGTTGCAGCTCACTCGTGGCCTTGATCATCGCCTCGTCCATGCCGCGAAGCGGGTTCACCGCGTGCCAGACGCCCCACGCGACGGACACGGCGCGAACGCCGCGGGCACGCTGCTGCTGGGCGAGCGCGTCGAGGTACGCGTTGGCCGCGCTGTAGGCGGCGTGGTCCGAACTGCCCCACACGCCGGTGATGGAGCTGAACATCACGAAGGCGTCGAGCGCGTCGCCGTCAAGGACCTCGTCCAGGTATCTGGCGCCGAGCACCTTGGCGGTCAGGACATCGGCCACCGCGTCCACAGTGGTCTCGGCGAGCGACGCCAGTTCGATCACGGCCGCGGCGTGCCAGACACCCCGCACGACACGGCCAGCCGCGGTGAGCCGCTCGACCATCGCGACCACGTCCGCGCGGTTGCCCAGGTCACAGGCCACCGTGGTGACCTCGACACCGGTCTCGGCAGTGAGGTCCGCACTGAGCTCCGCTGCTCCGGGAGCGTCCAGCCCGGCACGACTGACCAGGACGAGGTGCTCCGCGCCCGCGTTCGCCAGCCAACGAGCGACCAGCGGACCCAACGATCCGGTGGCGCCGGTGACGATGACAGTGCCGCGCGGTGCCCAGCGCCGGACAGGTTGCCGACCCTCGATGGGTGACCGCACGAGGCGATGCGCGTACACGCCCGTGTCCCTGATCGCCACCTGGTCCTCGCCGGTGTTTCCGGTCAGCACCGCCGCCAACCGGTCCAGCGACCGGGAATCCAGGTCACCGGGCAAGTCGACGAGCCCGCCCCAGGTGTCCGGGTGTTCCAGCGCGGCGACCCGGCCGAAACCCCACACCATCGACTGCACCGGGTTGGGTGGCGTGTCGGAGGCGTCGGTCGATACCGCCCCTCTGGTCACGCACCAGACTGTCGTGTCGACGGCGAAGTCCGCCAGCGCCTGCACGAGTGCGAGAGTCGCGGCCAGCCCAACAGGCACTGAGACGTGTTCGTCGTGCGGGCGTTCGTCCAGGCCCAGCAAGGAAAGCACCCCGACGAGGGGCCCGTCCGCGACCTGTGCCCGCAGCACCGCCGCCATGCTGTGCCGATCGGCCGTCGCCGTGTCGACGGCGACCTCGACGACGTCCGCGCCGCGCTGGCGAAGACCGTCGACGACGGCGGCGTCCCCGCCAAGCACCAGCCAACGCCCGGTAAGCACACCTGATGCCGAGCCCGTCAGCCGCGCCCACCCGGTCCCGTACCGCATTGAATCCAAAGTGGACACGTCAAGCTGCTCGCGGCGCCACTCGGACAACGCGGGCAGCAGGCCGCTCAGCGATTCCTCGTCCACCCGGTCGCCCAGCGCGCGAGCCAGCGACCTCGGGTCCGCGCTGTCGACGGCCTGCCAGAACCGGGCTTCCGAGTCCGACGCGGCACGTGCGCCGCCGCCGACCCGCAAACCGGTGACGTCGATCCAGAACCGCGAGCGCTGGAACGCGTACGTCGGCAGCGGAACCCGGCGCACGTCACTGCTCGCGTACCGGACAGCCCAGTCCACTGCCATGCCGTGGACGTAGCCGTTCGCGAGCGACTCGGTCATCGCGCGCACGGCTCCGGTGTCGCGGTGCAGCGAATCGAGCACGACCGCGCCGGCGCCCACCAGTTGCGAAATCACCGGCGTCAGAACAGGGTCCGCACTGATCTCCAGGAACACTCCGTGCTCCGCAGCCAGCAGGGCGTGCACCGCCTGATCGAACCGCGCGGGCTGCTGGCGGTTGCGGTACCAGTATCCGGCGTCCAACTCCGGACCAGCCAGCCACGTGCCGTCCACCGTCGAGAAGAACGGCACCGAGCCCGCTACGGGCCGCACGTCCTCCACACCGTCGTCACCCGCCGTGCCACGGGAAACCACTACGCGGGCACCGTCGGACAGAGACAGGATGCCCGCCACGCAAGCCGCGGCGATCTCGCCGTGTGAATGACCGACGACGGCGGCTGGCCGCACGCCCATCGACTGCCACAGCTCGGCGAGGGACACCATCGCCGCCCACAGCACAGGCCGCAGCACGTCGACCCGTTCCACCGCGGGCGCGCCCGGCGCGCCCCGCATGACGTCGAGCAGCGACCAGTCGACGTACGAGTCCAGCGCGGCGGCACACTCGGCCATCCGCGCGGCGAACACCGGCGAGGACTCCATCAGGTCCCGTCCCACGCGTGCCCACTGCGGCCCCTGCGAGGGGAACACGAAAACCGGGTCGCCCCGACGTGCCGCGCGGCCGGTGACCACGTTGTCCGCGTGCTCGCCACGGCTCAACGCGTCCAAACCCACCATCAGCTCGGCCCGGCCGGCACCTGTCACGGCGGCGCGGTGTTCGAACGCGGCACGAGTCGTGGCCAGCGAGTACGCCACACTGCCCGGTTCGAGGCCGGGGTTGGCCGCCAGGTGCGCGCGCAGCCTCGCGGCCTGATCGGTCAGGGCCTGGCTCGTCTTGGCCGTCAGGACCCACGTCGGCGACGGGACCGGTGTTCCCGGTTCCCGGTCGTCCGCTTCCCGCGGTGCCTGTTCGATCACGACGTGCGCGTTGGTGCCGCTGAGGCCGAAGGAGGACACGCCCGCGCGTCGCGGACCGCGGTCGTCGCTCCAGGAAACCGGCTCGGTCAGCAGCCGGACGGAGCCCGCGGACCAGTCGACGTGCGGCGTCGGCTCGTCGGCGTGCAGCGTGCGCGGCAACATCCCGTGCCGCATGGCGAGCACCATCTTGATCACACCGGCGACGCCCGCGGCCGCCTGGGTGTGCCCGAGGTTGGACTTGACCGAACCGAGCCACAGCGGCCGGTCGGCCTGCCGGTCCCTGCCGTAGGTCGCCACCAGGGCCTGCGCCTCGATCGGGTCACCGAGCACCGTTCCGGTGCCGTGCGCCTCGACGGCGTCCACATCGGACGTGCCGAGCCCGGCGTTGGCCAGGGCCTGGCGGATGACGCGTTGCTGGGACGGCCCGTTCGGCGCGGTCAGCCCGTTCGAAGCACCGTCCTGGTTGACCGCGCTCCCACGCACGACCGCCAGCACCGGGTGGCCGTTGCGCCGCGCGTCGGACAACCGCTCCAGCACAAGGACACCGGTGCCCTCGCCCCACCCGGTGCCGTCTGCGGCCGACGAGAACGCCTTGCACCGGCCGTCCGGCGCGAGCGCGCCCTGCCGGGAGAGGTCGACGAAGTTGACCGGCGTGGACATGACGGTCACGCCTCCGGCCAACGCGAGGGAACACTCGCCGCGCCGCACGGAGTCAGCCGCCATGTGCAGCGCCACGAGCGACGACGAACACGCGGTGTCCATCGTGACCGCGGGCCCTTCGAGTCCCAATGCGTAGGCGACCCGGCCGGACAACACGCTCGCCGCGTTGCCGGTGCTCAGGTAGCCCTCCATGGACCCGGCTGTGCCCGCCGCGATGAACAGCGAGGCGTAGTCCTGGCCGCTGGTTCCGACGAAAACCCCGCTCTGGCTGCCCTTCAACGTGCCGGGGTCGATCCCGGCATCCTCGAGTGCCTGCCACGCCGTCTCCAGCAGCAGCCGTTGCTGCGGGTCCATCGCGGTGGCCTCGCGGGGTGAGATCCCGAAGAAGCCCGCGTCAAAATCGGCCGCGTCAGCGAGGAACCCGCCCGCGCGGGTGGCGCTCGTGCCTGCCCGGCTCCCCGCCGGGTCGTGCAGCGCGGCCAGGTCCCATCCCCGGTCGGACGGCAGTCCGCTGATCGCGTCGGCCCCCGTGGCCAGCAGGGCCCACAGGTCGTCCGGCGAGCGCACACCACCGGGGAAACGGCAGGCCATGCCGACGATCACGATCGGATCGTCGTGGCCGGCCGCGGACGTCGCGGCCAACGCCGTGCCCGGCGCCTGCCCACCGGAGATCTCGGCCCAGAGGTGGCTGGCGAGCGCGGTCGGAGTGGGGTGGTCGAACACCACGGTGGCGGAGACCGGCAGTCCGGTCGCCGCTCCCAGCCGCGCACGCAGTTCGATGGCGGTCAGCGAGTCGAAGCCCAGGCTGTCGAACGCGCGCTCCGGATCGATGTCCGCGGCGGAGGAGTGCCCCAGCACCGCGGCTGTCTGGGCGCGCACGAGGTCGAGCAGGACCCGGTGCTGTTCGGCCGGGCCGAGTCCGGCGAGGCGTTCGGCGATGACCGGTTGTGCTCGCGTGGACTCGTTCGAGCCGCGTGCCTGCGGCAGTTCGCCGAGGAACGGGCTCGGGCGCACCAACGTGACCACGGGAGCGAGCTGGTCCCAGTCGATGTCCGCGATCGTGACGCCCGCCTCGTCGCGGTCGAGAACGTCACCCAGCGCCGACACGGCGGCGTCCACGGCGAGTGGTCGCAGGCCGCGGTGGATCTGCGGCGTGGTTGCGCCGGTGTCCAGCGCCACCTCCGCCATCCCCGCGCCCGCCCACGCGCCCCACGCGATCGACGTCGCAGGCAGCCCTTCGGCGCGCCGGTGCAGCGCCAAGGCGTCGAGGTAGGCGTTCGCGGCGGCGTAGTTCGCCTGCCCCGGCGTGCCGAGGACTCCCGCGATCGACGAGAACAGCACGAACGCGGCCAGTGGCCGGTCCCTGGTCAGCTCGTCCAAGTTGGCCGCACCGGCGACCTTCGCCGACACGGCTTGGTCCAGCTGGGCGACGTCCATCGAGTCCAGCACCCCGTCGGCGACCACGCCCGCTGTGTGGAAAACGGCGTCGATGGGGTGTGCGCGCAACAGATCAGCCACGGCACCGCGATCGGCCACGTCACACGACACGACGGCGACTTCGACCCCGGCCAGCCCTTCGACCGGTGGCGCGTCCGTGCCGCGGCGGCTGGCCAGCACGAGCTTGCCAACGCCGCGGGCGGCCAGCCACCGGGCCACGTGCCCGCCCAGCGCACCGGAGCCGCCGGTGATCAGCACTGTGCTGCCCGCCGGATCCCACCCTGTGCCCGCGCCCGTGCCGACCGCGGAGGCACGGCGCAGTCGCCGTGCGAACACTCCGTCGTGGCGGACAGCGACCTGGTCCTCCGGGCCGTCGAGCACGGCGACCAGCTGGTCGAGCCGGTCGTCCGCGTCGGCCGGCGGCAGGTCGACGAGACCGCCCCAGGTGTGGGGGTACTCCATCGCGGCGACCCGGCCGAGGCCCCACACCTGGGCCTGCATGGGGTTCGCCAGTGCATCCCGGTTGCCCGTGGACACGGCACTCCGCGTCACCGTCCACAACCGGGCACCCGCGTTCAGGTCCGACAGGGCCTGGATCAACGCCATCGTGCCCACCAGCCCGGTGCGAACCGTGGGACGCTCCGGGTGGGGACGCTCGTCGACGCCGAGCAACGACACCACACCGGCCACGTGGTCCAGGTCGGTCGCCGCCGCGATCCGATCAACGAGCACCGACTTGGCCAACTCGTCGTGCTCGACACCGATCTGGACGACCGAGGCACCACCGGCCGTCAGGCGCTCGGCGACACCCGCCGCGAGCTCACCGGAATCCGAGGCAGGGACGACAAGCAGCCATGTGCCCGACAACCTCGTCCCCACCGGGACGTCGACGGCACGCCAACCGACGCGGTACCGGCAGCGATCGGTCTCCCGGCGGTCGCGGCGGCGCCGGTACCACGCGGAGAGCTTGGGCAGCACCGCGCTCAGCTCGTCGTCGAGCCCGGACATGCCCAGCGTGGCCGCCAGGGCTGTGAGGTCCTCGTTGCCGACCGCGTCCCAGAACTCCGACTCGACCGGGTCCGCGACGACCTCGTCGGCGGCGTCCGCGTCGACCCAGAACCGCTCGCGCTGGAAGGCGTACGTGGGCAGATCCACCCGCCGAGCCCCCGGGTTGAGCGCGTCCCACCGGACCGCCGCGCCCTTGACGTACAACTGCGCGAGCGCCTCGACCGCCGTCCGCGCCTCGGCTTTGTCACGCCGCATCACGGCGACCGTGACGCTGTCGAGCACGTCCTCCTGGACGAGGGACGCCAGCGCGCCGCCTGGGCCGACGTCGACGAACCGGGTGACGCCCTTGGCCGACAGGGCCGCCACGGCGTCGGCGAACCGCACCGGTTCCCGCACCTGCCGAACCCAGTACTCCGGCGACGTCATGTCGAGTTCGCCGAGCACCGTGGACACGATGGGAATCCGCGGCCGGCTGAAGGACACCGTGGCGACGACAGTCGCGAACTCGTCGAGCATCGGGTCCATCAGCGGCGAGTGGAAGGCGTGGGACACCCGCAGTGGCCGAACTCTGATCCGCTGCTCGGTCAGGGTTTCCTCGATTTCGAGGACGGCGTCCCTCGCGCCGGAAACGACCACCCGCCGCGCGCCGTTCACCGCCGCGACGGCGACGTCCTCGCGCCCGGTCAGCAACGGCTCGACCTGGTGCAGCGGAGCGTCGACCGACAGCATCATGCCGCCAGACGGCAGCGCCTGCATCAGTCGGCCGCGCGCGACCACCATCCGGCCGGCGTCCTCCAGCGACAGCACACCGGCGACGTGCGCCGCGGTGATCTCGCCGACGGAGTGGCCGACCAGGTAGTCCGGGCGCACGCCCCACGACTCCAGCAACCTGGCCAGTGCCACCTCGACGGCGAACAACCCGGACTGGGCGAACATGGTCTGGTTCACCACGTCCGCGTCCTCGCCCCAGATCACCGCACGCAGTGAGGTGCCCAGTTCGGTGTCGAGGATCGCGCACACCTCGTCGAAGGCGCGCGCGAACACCGGGTAGGTGGCGCACAGCTCGCGGCCCATGCCCAGCGTCTGCGATCCCTGGCCGGGGAAGAGGAATCCGGTCCGGCCGGTGCTCTCCTCGCCTGTCACGACACCGCTCACCACGTCACCCGCGGCCAGCGCGCCCAGCCTCTCGAGCAGTTCGGCGCGGTCCTCGCCCACGACAACGGCACGGCAGTCGAGACCGGCCCGCCCGGTGGCCAGCGAGTACGCCACGTCCACGGCGTCGAGGTCGTCGGTGGCCAGCCGGGCCAGCAGCCGCTTCGCCTGGGCCCGCAGGGCTTGCGGCGATCTCGCCGACAGCGGCCACGCCACCGGCCCCGGCACCGCCGGCCGCCCCGGCGGCGTTTCCCCTGCCGGTGCCTGCTCCAGGATCACGTGCGCGTTCGTACCGCTGAGCCCGAACGAGGAGACCCCGGCCCGGCGCGGTGCGCCGTCCGTCGTCCACGGCACCGGCTCGGTCAGCAGCCGCACGTCACCCGTCGACCAGTCCACATGAGACGAAGGCGTGTCGATGTGCAGCGACTGCGGCAGCACGCCGTGCCGCATCGCCATCACCATCTTCATCACCCCGGCGATGCCCGCGGCGGACTGCGAGTGCCCGAGGTTCGACTTCACCGACCCGAGCCACAGCGGACGGTCGCGGTCCTTGCCGTACGTCGCGAGCAAGGCGTGCGCTTCGATCGGGTCGCCCAGCGCCGTTCCTGTGCCGTGCGCCTCGACGGCGTCCACATCGGACGCGGCCAGCCCGGCACCGCGCAGCGCCTCGTTGATCACGCGTCGCTGCGCGGTGCCGTTCGGGGCGGTCAGCCCGTTCGACGCGCCGTCGGAGTTCACCGCGGAACCGCGGACGACCGCCAGCACCTGGTGGCCGTTGCGGACAGCGTCCGACAGGCGCTCGACGAGCACGACACCGACGCCTTCGGCGAGGCTGGTGCCGTCGGCTGCTTCGGCGAACGGCTTGCAGCGGCTGTCCGGGGCGAGCCCCCGCTGCTGCGAGAACGCCACGAAGACAGCGGGCGTGGACATCACCATCACGCCACCGGCCAGCGCCATGTCGCACTCGCCCGCCCGCAGCGCCTGGACAGCCAGGTGCAGCGCGACCAGCGACGACGAACACGCCGTGTCCACGGTGACAGCCAGGCCCTCGAGGCCGAAGGTGTACGCCAGCCTGCCCGACACCACGGCCGCGGAGTTGCCCGTCATCAGGTGCCCGGCCAGCTCGCCGGGGATCTCGCGCATACCGGCGATGTAGTCCTGGCTGCTGCACCCGACGAACACGCCGGCCGTGCTGCCGCGCATGCTCGTCGGGTCGATCCCGGCCCGCTCGAACACCTCCCACGAGGTCTCCAGCAGCAGCCGCTGCTGCGGGTCCATCGCCAGCGCCTCACGCGGCGAGATGCCGAAGAAGTCCGCGTCGAAGTCGGCCACCTGGCGAAGGAACCCGCCTTCGCTCGCGTAGGTGGTCTTCGGGTTGTCCGGATCCGGGTCGTACAGGTTCGCCACGTCCCAGCCCCGGTCGGCGGGGAACTCGCCGACCGCGTCCCCGCCGTCGGCGACCAACTGCCACAGTTCCTCCGGCGAGCTCACCCCGCCGGGGAACCTGCACGCCATGCCGACGATCGCGATCGGTTCGCCTGCCCTGTCCTCGACCTGCTGAAGTCGTTGGCTGGTGTCCCTGAGGTCGGCAGTCACCCGCTTGAGGTACTCGCGCAGCTTCGCTTCGTTCGACATCAGACAACCGTCCAATCACAACGCGGTGAGATGAGTTCCAGTGCCCCGGCTGGGTGGTTCATGTCCTGCCAAAATTGCTGTCGATGAGGTCGAACAGCTCGTCGTCGGAGGCGTCGCCGAGGTCCGGCCCCGTGCCGCTCTTGCCCGTCCACACCGCCAGCAGGCCGCGCAGGCGCGCGGCCGTCCTGTCCGCGTCCGCCCGTCCGTCCGCGGCGGCGACGACCGACTCGAGCCGGGCGAGTGCCTTCTCGAGCGGGTCCTCCTGCGGCGCTTCGAACAGCTCCGCGTGGATGTGCCGGGCCAGCACCACGGGCGCGGGGTGGTCGAACACCGCGGTGGCCGGCAGCCGCAGTCCCGTCGCGGCGTTGAGGTTGTTGCGCAGCTCGACAGCGTTCATCGACTCGAAACCCAGGTCCCGGAAGGCTTTCGCCGGGTCGACCGCCGTGCCTGCCGGGTGGCCGAGCACGACCGCGGTGTGCTTGCACACCAGCTCGACCAGTTCGTGGTGCCGGGTTTCCGCGTCGAAGCCGGACAGTCGCGCCACGAAGTCGCCCGACCCCGGTGTGTCCTGTGGGTCCGGCTGGTCCGCGTCGAGCAGGCCGTCGATCAACGGGCTCGGCCGCGCGACGGTGAACAGATCGGCGAAACGGGGCCAGTCGACGTCGACCGCGACCAGCGCCGCCGTGTCGGCGTCGAGTGCCTGCCGCAGCACGGCGAACACGTCGTCACCGCGCAACGGGAGCACACCGGAACGGCGGATCTGCGCGCTCGACTCGTCACGGTCCCAAGGGCCCCACGCGATCGCGGTCGTCGGCAACCCACGGGCTCGCCGCCGTTCGGCGACCGCGGCCACATGGGCGGCCGAGGCTGCCACGGCTCCGTGACCGCTGCCGCCCCACACCCCGGCGACCGACGAGAACAGCACGAGGCGCACCGACTCCTTGTCCAGCAGGTCGTCCAGCTGTGCGACGCCGTCCAGTTGCCGTGACACCGCCGCGCCGAGTTGTTCGGGGGCGAGGTCCGCCAACGGCGTCAGGTCGACCGGGCCTGGCGCGTGCACGACCGTGGACACGGGTGTCCCGTCACCTTCGAGGTCCTTGAGCAACGCGGCCAGGTCATCCTGCGCCGTGGCACCGGTCAGCACGACGCGCTCGGCTCCCGCGTCCTCCAGCCAGCTCGCGATCTGCCTGCCCAGAGCGTCGTCACCACTGGCGACCAGCGCGGTGCCGGTGATCGTGGTGACGACGTTGGCTACGGACGGTGTCCGTACGAGACGGCACGCGAGAACACCGGTCGATCGGATAGCCACCTGGTCCTCACCGGTCCCCGCCAGCACCGCCGCCAGCAACCCACCGGACTCCGCACCGGTATCGGCATCCGTGGGCAGGTCAACCAGGCCGCCCCAACCCAGCGGAGACTCGAGCGCCGCCACACGGCCCCATCCCCACACCTCCGCCTGCCGCGGATCGGGGACCGTTCCCCCGGCCGGCACGGCGTTCCTCGTGACAGCCCAGAAAGGAGCGTCGATCTCCGCCTCGCGCAGCGCCAGCAGCACAGCTGACGCGCGCTGGGCGCCGTGCTCATGGGCGTCGAGCGCGAGCATCGACACCACACCGGTGAACCCGTCCGGCCTGGCCGAGGTCTCGGCGCGCAGCCGAGCGGCCAGTTCCTCGTACTCGGTGGGATCCGCGGCCACCTGGACGACCTCGGCGCCGTGCTGCCGCAGGCCGTCGAGCCAGTCCGTCACGTCGGCGGTTGGGGTCAGCACCAACCACGTTCCCGTGATCCCGACCGGGCCGGGGGTCACGGGCTGCCACCGCACGTCGTACCGCAGCCGCTGCGCCGACGGACGATCCGGGACGGCTTCCGGCTGCGCCCAGTCCGCGAGCCAGTAGCGCCTGCGCTGGAAGGGATAGGTCGGCAGCTCCACCGGACGGCCGGTTGGCACGACGCTCGTCCAGTCCACCTGGACGCCACGGACGTGCAGCTCCGCCAACGAGGTCAGCATCCGCGCACGGCCACCTTCGGCGCGCCGCAACGTTCCGGCCACAACCGCGTCGGTCGCGGCCGAGTCGACGATCTCCGACAGGGCCGGTGCCAGCACCGGGTGCGCGCTCACTTCGAGGAAGACCCGGTGCCCGTCGGCCAACAGCGCCCGCACCGACTCCTCGAACCGCACCGGCTCACGGAGGTTGCGGTACCAGTAGGCCGAGTCCAGCTCCGGGCCCGCCTGCCAGTCGCAGTCCACAGTGGAGAAAAACGGCACGGTCGCCTCGTTCGGGCGCAGCCCGTCGAGGTGCCGGCGCAGCGCGGGCTCCAGGTCGTCGATCCGCGCCGAGTGCGCCGTGAAGTCCACACCGGGGATTCGCCAGCGCATCAGGGCGGCCGACGACAGCAGCTCCTCGAACCGCGTCAGCTCCGGATCCTCACCGGACACCACCACAGTGGCCGGACCGTTGACAGCCGCGATCGACAGGCGTCCTTCCCACTGCGCCAACATGGGCCGCACCTGGTCCGCGGGCGCCATGACGGACACCATGCCACCCGCGCCCGCCAACGCGAGCAGTTCCTTGCTCCGCAGCGCCACCACGCGCGCCGCGTCGGCCAGCGAGAGCACACCCGCGACGCACGCGGCGGCGATCTCGCCCTGCGAGTGGCCGACCACCGCCGCGGGACGCACGCCCAGCGAACGCCACAACTCCGCCAGCGACACCATGACCGCCCACAAAGCGGGCTGCGCGACGTCGACCCGCTCAAGCGACTCCTCGTCGCGCAGCACGTCGGCGAGGGACCAGTCGATGTACGGGCTCAGCGCCTCGGCGCACTCGTCGAGCCGTCGCGCGAAGACGGGGAACGACTCCGCCAGTTCCACGCCCATCCCGGCCCATTGCGCGCCCTGTCCCGGGAAGACGAACACCGCACCGGTCTGCTCGGCCGCGGCTCCGCGCACCACCCCGGGCTGCGGGTCGCCGTCGCTCAACGCCCGCAAGGCGGGTAGGTAGCCTTCGTCGTCCGCCACGACCACAGCACGGTGGCCGAAAAGTGACCGGCTCGTCGCGAGCGAGTGCGCGAGGTCAACAACTGACGCCTTCGGCGCCGTCAGCAGCCGCCGTGCCTGATCACGCACCGCCTGTTCGGTTTTGCCGGACAGCAACAGCGGTACTGGCCCCTCGGCGACGACTGGGTCGGCCGGATCGTCGAGCGGCGCCTGTTCGAGGATGACGTGGGCGTTGGTTCCGCTGATGCCGAACGCCGAGACACCCGCCCGGCGCGGGCGTTCGGTCTCAGGCCACCTCGCGGCCTCGACGAGCACCCGCACGGCACCGGAGGACCAGTCGACCTGCGGAGTCAACCGGTCGACGTGCAACGTCCGGGGTACCACACCGTGCCGCATCGCCATCACCATCTTGATCACACCGGCCACTCCGGCCGCCGCCTGGGTGTGGCCGATGTTCGACTTCACCGACCCGAGCAGCAGCGGCCGATCGGCCGGGCGGTCCTGGCCGTACACGGCCAGCAGTGCCTGCGCTTCGATGGGATCGCCGAGCGCCGTGCCCGTGCCGTGCGCCTCGACAACGTCCACATCGGACGCCGCGACGCCGGCGCTGGTGAGCGCCTGCTGGACAACCCGCTGCTGCGCGGGGCCGTTCGGCGCGGTCAGACCGTTGGACGCACCATCCTGGTTGACCGAGCTACCGCGGATCACGGCCAGGACGCGCCTGTTGGCGCGCACGGCGTCGGAAAGGCGTTGCAGCACCAGTACACCGGCACCCTCACCCCAGCCTGTGCCGTCCGCGCCGGCGGCGAACGCCTTGCACCGCGCGTCCGCGGCCAGAGCACCCTGCCGGGACAACTCACCGAACACACCTGGGGTCGACAGCACGGTCACGCCGCCTGCCAGCGCCAAGTCGCACTCCCCGGAGCGCAGTGCCGTAGCCGCCCAGTGCAGGGCGACCAGCGACGACGAACACGCCGTGTCCAGTGTCACCGCGGGTCCTTCGAGTCCCAGGGTGTACGCGATCCGCCCGGAGATCACGGCCGCGGAGTTCCCCGTCATCAGGTGACCTTCGACCGGTTCGGGCACCGACCGCATCCCGGCGGTGTAGTCCTGCCCGCTGCAGCCGACGAACACGCCGGTCCGGCTGCCGCGCAGGCCGGTGGGGTCGAACCCGCCGCGTTCCAGCGCCTCCCACGCCACCTCGAGCGCGACCCGCTGCTGCGGGTCCATTCCGGTGGCCTCGCGCGGCGAGAGGCCGAAGAACTCGGCGTCGAAGTCCGCGGCACCGGCGAGGAACCCGCCCTCGCGCGCGAACCCGCCCGCCACCGGCCTCAAGTCCCAGCCCCGGTCGGCCGGGAAGCCGGACACGGCGTCGCGGCCGTCCGCGACCAGGTCCCACAGGTCCGCGGGAGACGTGACGTCGCCGGGGAACCGGCAGCCGATCCCGACGATCGCGATCGGCTCGGCTCGTGCGGCCATCTGCTCCCGCAACCGCTCGCGGGTCTGGTACAGCTCCGTCGACACCTGCTTGAGCAGGTTGCGGAGCTTGTCCTCACTCATCCCGAGAATCTCCTTCGCAAGCCGATCAAGAGATGCCGAACTCGTTCTTGAGGAAGTCGAACATCTCGTCGTCCGACGCCTCGCCGAGCGATTCGGCGGCCGAGCCACCCGAACCGCCCGCACTCCACTGGACCACCAGTTCCCGCAGCCTCGCGGTGATCCGCGCCCGCTGCGGCCCGGCCACGTCGATCGCCGCCAGCCGCACGCCGAGGCGGTCGACCTCGCCGAGGACGTCGTCCTCCCGCACCGCGCCGAACAGTTGGGTCCGCAACTGTTCGGCCAGCGCGACCGGCGTCGGCCAGTCGAACAGGAGCGTGGCGGACAGCTTCAACCCGGTCGCGGCGGCGAGGCTGTTGCGCAGCTCCACCGCGGTCATCGAGTCGAACCCGAGGTCCTTGAACGGTTTCTCCGGCCCGGCCACGCTGATGTCCCGATGCCCCAGCACGGCGACCGCGTGCCGCCGCACGACATCGACCAGCACCTGGCGGCGTTCGGCGTCAGGTGTCCGTTCGAGGTCGCGCACCAGGTCACTCCCGGCCATCAGGCCATCCTCATCGGACAATCGCCCCCGGGCCTCCGGCAGGTCGTCGAGCAGCGGACTCGGCCTGCCCAGCGTGAACAACGGCCCGAACCGCTCCCAGTCGATGTCCGCCACCGTCAGGCAGCCCTCGTCCCGGTCGACGGCTTCCTCGAGCACGGCGATCGCCACCCGCGGATCCAGCGCTCGCAACCCGCGACGGTGCAACTGCTCCTCGGTGTCGTCGCCGAGCAGGTGACCGGCCATCCCCGCCCCTGCCCACGCGCCCCACGAGATCGAGGTCCCTGCCAGCCCTTCGGCACGGCGGCGCAACACGAGCGCGTCGAGGTGGGCGTTGGCCGCCGCGTAGTTGGCCTGGCCCCGAGTGCCCAGCACACCGGCGATCGAGGAGAACACCACGAACGCGGACAGCTCGCGCCCCCTGGTCAGCTCGTCGAGGTGGTCGGCTCCCGTGGCTTTGGCGGCGAGGACTTCCTGGAGACGCGCGGGGTCCATCGTTTCCAGCAGCCCGTCGGCCACCACCCCCGCGGCGTGCACGACCGCGTCCACCGGGTGCAGGTCCAGCAACTTGGTGACCTGGTCGCGGTCGGACACGTCGCACGAGACGGCGACCGCGTCCACGCCGTCCAGTTCGGCCAGTCGCGCCGCTTCAGGCTCCCGTCGCCCGACCAGTACCACCTTGCGCACGCCACGATCGGCGAGCCAGTGCGCGACGCGCATCCCCAAGGCACCAGTGCCGCCGGTGATCAGCACCGAGCTCCCGGCCGGGTCCCACCCGGTGCGCGCGGGTTTGCCCGTCGTCCGGCGCAGTCGTCGCGCGAACAGACCCTGCTCGCGAACGGCGACCTGGTCCTCCGGACCGGTCACGACCGCGATCACCCGGTCCGCGAGGCCGGCCGTCGCCGCAGCGGGGACGTCGATCAGGCCGCCCCACGACTGGGGGTGTTCCATCGCCGCGACCCTGCCCAGTCCCCAGACCTGTGCCTGCCTCGGACGCAGTGGTTGCGTCTGCCCCGGCGTGGACACCGCGCCGCTGGTGACCGACCACACCCTGCCGGGCACGTCCAGGTCTGCCATCGCCTGGACCAACGCGGTCGTCGCGGACAGCCCCACAGCAACCGCGGAGTGGTCCGGGTGCGACCGCTCCCGCATACCGAGCAGCGACACCACCGCGGCAACGGAGTCCGGAGCGACCCGTGCGGCGATCCGCCCGGCCATCGCCTGCCGGCTCACGGCGTCGTCCTCGATCACCAGGTCCACGACGTCGGCACCGCGGGCGGCCATCCGGTCCGCCAGCGCCGAAGCCCACTCCTGCGCTCCCCAGGGGGCGACGACCAGCCAGGTTCCCTCCAGGTCACGGGGGCCGGCGTCGAACGGGGTCCAGTCGACCCGGTACTGCCTGCGATCGGCCGCGGGCTGATCCGCCGGGGCCGCACGCGAGGCGTTCACCCAGAACCGTTCACGTTGGAACGCGTACGTCGGCAGGTCCACCCGACGTGCGCCCTCGAAGTACGCTGCCCACCGCGGTGACACACCGGAGACGTGCAGCCGTGCGATCGCCTCGGTCACCGATTGCGTCTCGTCGGTGTCCCGGCGCAGGGTGGGTACGAACACGCCCGTCTCCTCGCCGGACAGGCAGTCCTGCGCGAGCGTGGTCAACGCCGAACCCGGGCCGATCTCCACGAACCGCCGGACATCGCGGTCCACCAGGCGCCGCACGGCGTCCCCGAACCGGACCGGCTCGCGCACCTGGCGGACCCAGTAGCCCACCGACCGCATGTCTTCACTGGATGCTCCGAGCACAGTGGACACAAGAGGGATCCGTGGTTCGGCGAACCGCAGGCCGGACAACGCGGTCGCGAACCGCGCCTGCATGGGCTCCATCATGGACGAGTGGAAGGCGTGTGACACACGCAGCCGCCGGGTCTGGAAGCCCTCCCCAGCCAGGCTTTCGGCAACGTCGGAGACGGCGGCATGGGCACCGGAGATCACAACGCGCGTCGGGGCGTTGACCGCCGCGATGCCGACATCCGCCCGGCCGGCCAACTCCTCCTCGACGCGTGCGAGTGGTGCCGTGACGGCGACCATCGCCCCTCCGCTGGGCAGCGCCTGCATCAACTGTCCTCGTGCGACGACGAGCCGTGCCGCGTCCTGCAGTGACAGCACTCCGGCGGCGTGAACCGCGGCCACCTCGCCGATGGAGTGGCCAACCAGCACGTCGGGTTCGAGACCCCACGACTCCACCAGCCGGAACAGCGCCACTTCGACGGCGAACAGTCCTGCTTGGGCGAACATCGTCCGGTCGACTGCTTCCGGGTCGTCGCCCCAGATCACGTCACGCACCGAACTGCCGAGCCCTTCGTCCAGCAAGGCCGTCGCAGCGCCGAACGCCGACGCGAACGCGGGGTAGGCCATCAGCTGCCTGCCCATCCCGAGTCGTTGGGACCCCTGCCCGGAGAACAACATCGCGAACCCGGGCGCGGCGGACACGGTCCCCGTCACCGCGCTGAGCGCGTCGCCACCGGTGAACGCCGTGAGGTTCCGCACGAGTTCGGCGCGGTCGCCGCCGAGCACGACCGCTCTGTGCTCGAACGCCGACCGTGTGGTGGCCAGCGAGAAGCCCACATCCACCGCGTCGGCTCCCGGTTGCGCCACCACCCGGTCCAGCAACGAGCGAGCTTGTGCCCGCAGTGCTTTCGCGTCACGACCGGAAAGCACCCAGGGGACGACCGGTGCCGGTGCCGGTCGCGCGACGGGGTCGGCCTGGTCGGCGGCTGGTGGCTGCTCCAGCACGACGTGCGCGTTGGTGCCGCTGATGCCGAAGGAGGAAACACCGGCACGACGCGGACGGCCGTGCTCGGGCCAGTCCACCGGTTGCGTGAGCAGCCGGACGTCACCCGTAGCCCAGTCGACGTGCGGAGTCCGCTCGTCGACGTGCAGAGTCCGTGGCAGCACACCGTGCCGCATCGCCAGCACCATCTTCATCACGCCGGCGACACCGGCGGCGCCCTGGGCGTGGCCCATGTTCGACTTCAGCGATCCCAGCCACAGCGGCCGGTCCCGGTCCTGGCCGTACGCGGCGATCAGGGCCTGCGCTTCGATCGGGTCACCGAGAACGGTCCCGGTGCCGTGGCCTTCCACGGCGTCCACGTCGGCCGGTGCCAGTCCGGCGGACGCGAGTGCCCGGCGGATCACCCGCTGCTGGGACATCCCGTTGGGCGCGGTCAACCCGTTCGACGCGCCGTCTGAGTTCACCGCGGATCCGCGGACGACAGCGAGCACGTCATGGCCGCGCCGCCTGGCGTCCGACAGCCGCTCCACCAGCAGCATGCCCACACCCTCGGACATGCCGGTGCCGTCGGCTGCCGCGGCGAACGCCTTGCACCGCCCGTCCGCGGCAAGCCCGCGTTGCTGGCTGAACTCGATGAACATCGTGGGGGACGACATCACCGCGACCCCGCCGGCCAACGCGAGGGAGCACTCGCCGGACCGCAGGGCCTGCGCGGCCAGGTGCAGCGCCACCAAGGACGACGAACACGCGGTGTCCACCGTGACCGCGGGCCCTTCGAGCCCGAGGGCGTAGGCGATCCGGCCGGACATCACGCTCGCTGTGTGTCCTGTCCCCACGTAACCGGCAGTCTCACCGCCCGCGTCGATCAGCCCGGCGGCGTAGTCCTGGACGTTGCTGCCCACGAACACCCCAACCTGTTCACCGGCGAGCGACAACGGGTCGATCCCCGCTCGCTCGACCGCTTCCCATGAGGTTTCCAGCAGCAGTCGCTGCTGCGGGTCCATGGCCAGTGCCTCGCGGGGGTTGATACCGAAGAAGGCGGCGTCGAAGTCGGCGGCGTCGTAGAGGAAACCGCCGTCACGGGTGTGCGACGTGACCGGTGATCCCGGGGCGAAGAGGCCGTCGAGGTCCCACCCCCGGTCGGTGGGGAACGCGGACACGACGTCGCGTCCTTCGGACACGACCTGCCACAGGTCCTCGGGGGACCGGACCCCGCCGGGGTACCGGCAGGCCATCGACACGATGACGATGGGGTCGTCCGTGTCCACCGCGGCGACCTGCGACCGCCCGGTCTCGTCGGCCGAGTCCGGGCCCATGAGCGCCAACAGGTGGTCGACCAGTGCCCGGGCCGTCGGGTGGTCGAAGACGACAGTGGTGGGCAGCCGCAGCCCGGTCGCGGCGCCCAGCCGGTTGCGCAACTCGACAGCCGTCAACGAGTCCAGACCGAGTTCCTTGAGCGGGCGGTCCGGTCGCACGCCGTCCGCACCGGAGTACCGCAGCACAGCAGCCGACTCCGTGCGCACGATCTCCAGCAGCGCACGCCGTCGTTCGCTTTCGGGCATCGCGGCGAACCGTTGCCTGACCGGGTCACCCTCGTCCGCCGGTCGGGTGTCCTCACCCGTACCGCGCAGGTCTTCGAACAGCGGGCTGGGTCGTAGCGCGGTGTAGACATCGGTGAACCGCGGCCAGTCGATGTCCGCGACGACAACGGAGTTCTCGGTCCCGCCGAGGACGTCACGCAACGCCCGCAGCCCCACCGCCGGGTGGAGCAGGTTCACGCCGTGGCCGAGGACCTGCTCGGCCGTCGCGCCGTCCGGCAGGCGCATGGCGTCGCCGAGGTCCCACAGTCCCCACGCGACCGCGGTCGCCCGCAGTCCGCGGCTGCGCCTTTGTGCGGCGAGCGCTTCCAGGTGGGCGTTGGCCGCCGAGAACGCGGCGTGTTCAGCGCTCCCCCAGACACCGGTGACCGAGCTGAACAGCACCAGTTGCGCCGATTCCGAGTCCAGCAGTCCGTCGAGGACGGCCGCGCCGGTGACGGCGTGCGCCACCACTTCGGCGATGTCGGTGGCGTCCAGTCCTTCGAGCGCGGCGAGTTCGGCTCCGGGGGCGCCGTAGAACGCAGTGGTCACCGGCGTTCCCTGCTCGGCGAGACGCCCGAGCAGTTCGGCCAGTCCGGCACGGTCGGCCGGATCGGCGACCACGACGTGGTCCGCGCCGAGACCCTCAGCCCAGTCGGTGACCTGTTGTGCCATCGCGACATCCGCACAGGCGACCAGCACTGTGCCCGTGGGTTGCCACGGATCGTTGACTCCGGCGCGGTCCGGGTCGAGCCGAACGAGCCTCCGGACCATGGCACCGGATTCGCGCAGTGCGATCTGGTCCTCGCCGCCCGCGCCTGCCAGCACCGAGGTCAGCCGCTCGGCGATCTCCGGCGTCCACTCGGCGGACACGTCCACGAGACCGCCCCACCGGTCGGGGAACTCGACCGCAGCGACTCTGCCCAGCCCCCACAGCTGCGCGGCGGTCGGATCCACGGCGCCGCCGTCGATCGTGACGCCACCTTCGGTCAAGCACCACAATGGCGCCGCTATCCCGGCGTCACCCAATGCCTGCAGAAGCGGCACAACGCCGTTCGTGTCCATTGCAGTCAGAACACCGGCGAATCCCGTGGGGTGGTCGGCGATCACCGTACGCAGCTGCTCCGCGACGACCTCACGCCGGGTGTCGGCGAGTTCGACCACGACGGTGGCGTCACCGAACCCGGCCAGCCGACCGGGCCACACCCCGTCGCCCGCCGGGACAGCCAACAGCCATTGCCCGGTCAACTCGGCCGCGGACATCGCCAACGGCCGCCAGTCCACGCGGTAGACCAGGCCCTGGCCTCCTGCCGCCACGCCGGTTCGGCGGGCCGAGTCCGCGAGCCAGAACCGCTGGTGCTGGAAGGGGTAGGTCGGCAGGGCAGTCAGCCGCCCTTTCGGCACGACCTCGTCCCATGCCACTGCGACGCCGCGGACGTGCAGGTGTGCCATCGACGTCAGCATCCGGTCACGACCGCCGTCGTCCCGACGCAGCGACCCGGTGACAGCCACCTCGACGTCGACGGCCTCGGCGGTCTGCTGGACACCGACGGTCAGCACGGGGTGCGGGCTGGCCTCGACAAAGACGTGGTGGCCGGATGTCAGCAGCCCGCGGACGGCTTCCTCGAACCTGACCGGTTCCCGCAGGTTCCGGTACCAGTACTCCGCGTCCAGTTCGTCGCCGTCCAGCCAGTCGCCGGTCACCGTGGAGTAGAACGGCACGTCGGCCGCACGCGGTTCGACACCGCGGAGAGCGGACACCAACTCGTCGCGGATCTGCTCGACCCGGCCGGAATGCGACGCGTAGTCCACGTCGACGCGGCGGGCCCGTGTGCCTTGCGCGTCGCAGAGTGCCACCAGTTCGGTGAGCGCGTCCGCATCGCCCGACACCACAGCGGAGACAGGGCTGTTCACCGCGGCGACCGACACCCGGCCATCCCACTGCCGCACCAGGTCTTCCACCTGGCGCACCGGCAGCATCACGGAAACCATGCCACCACCGGACAACGCTCGCAGCTGCTTGCTCCGCACAGCGACGATCCGTGCCCCGTCGGCGAGGCTCAGCGCGCCCGCGGCGCACGCCGCGGCGATCTCTCCCTGCGAATGCCCCACCACAGCCGCGGGCTCGACGCCCAGCGAACGCCAGAGGTGGGCCAGCGACACCATCACCGCCCAGAGCGCGGGCTGCACCACGTCGACCCGGCTGAGCATCGTCTCGTCGCCCAACACGTCCGCCAGTGACCAGTCGACCCAGGCGGTCAGCGCCTCACCGCATTCGTCCAGCCGACGCGCGAAGACGGGGAAGCTCTCGGCGAGCTCCAGTCCCATCCGAACCCATTGCCCACCTTGGCCAGGGAAGACGAACACGGGGCCATCGGTGCCCATCGCCGTCCCCGACACGACGTTGTCCGCACCCGCTCCGTCGCGAAGGGCGACCAGACCGGCCGTCAACTGTGCCAGGTCCGTGCCCTGGACAACCACGCGGTGTGGGTGAGTCGCACGGGTGGTGAGCAAGGAGTGCGCCACGTCGGCGACCGCGGGCTCCGCGACGGTCGCCAAGTGCCCGAGCAGGCGATCCGCCTGGGCCAGCAAGGCTTCGCGTGTGCGCGCCGACAACAGCCATGGCACGGAACCCTCAACCGGCTCATCCACCGTGGGTTCGCTGGGTGTCGGTGCTTGTTCGACGATGACGTGTGCGTTGGTGCCGGAGATACCGAACGACGACACACCAGCCCGCCGAGGACGACCCACCTCCGGCCACACAACCCGCTCGGTAACGAGTTGAACCGAACCAGCAGACCAGTCCACATGAGACGTGGGCTCATCAACATGCAACGTCCTCGGCAACACACCATGCCGCATCGCCATCACCATCTTGATCACACCAGCAACACCAGCAGCCGCCTGCGTATGACCAAGATTCGACTTCACCGAACCCAACAACAACGGACGAACCCGACCCTGACCATACGTCGCAAGCAAAGCCTGCGCCTCAATCGGATCACCCAGTTTCGTCCCCGTGCCGTGCGCCTCGACCGCATCCACATCCACAGCGGTCAGACCGGAATTGCGCAGCGCCTGGCTGATCACCCGCTGCTGCGACGGACCATTCGGCGCGCTCAGCCCGTTCGACGCGCCGTCCTGGTTCACGGCACTGCCGCGGACGACAGCCAGGATGTCGCGTCCGGAGCGGACGGCGTCCGAGAGGCGCTGCAGCACCAGGATCCCCGCACCTTCACCCCACGCGGTTCCGTCCGCTGCCGCAGCGAACGCCTTGATACGCCCGTCCGGTGCCAGGCCACCTTGCCGGGACAGCTCGGTGAAGACACCCGGCGTCGACAGCACCGTGACACCACCGGCCAACGCGAGGGTGCATTCCCCGCGCCGCAGCGAGTCCACGGCCAGGTGGATGGCCACCAACGACGACGAACACGCCGTGTCCAGCGTCACCGCGGGACCTTCCAGCCCGAGCGTGTACGCCACCCGGCCGGAGATCACGGCGGTCGAGTTCCCGGTCATCAGGTGGCCTTCGACCTCGTCGGGTATCCCGCCGAGTCCGACGACGTAGTCCTGGCTGCTGCACCCGGCGAACACCCCGGTTCGGCTGCCGGCCAGCGACGACGGGTCGATACCCGATCGTTCCAGCGCCTCCCAGCACACTTCCAGCATCAGCCGTTGCTGCGGGTCCATCGCCAACGCCTCGCGCGGCGAGATGCCGAAGAACTCCGCGTCGAACCTGGGGGCGTCGTGCAGGAATCCGCCCCGCCGGGCGAATCCGCCAGTCACATCCCAGCCGCGGTCGGTGGGGAAGCCCGACACCGCGTCCACCCCGTCGGAGACCAGCTGCCACAGCTGCTCCGGTGCCGACACACCACCCGGGAACCGGCAGCCGATACCGACGATCGCGATCGGTTCGGTCGCCGCGTCGACCAGTTGCTGGTTCGCCCGTCGCAACCGGTCGACTTCCTTCAGCGACGACCGGAGCGCTTCGACGTACTGGTTCTGCTCGGTGCTCATGTTCTCCCCCTGCTCAGCCCGAAGAGTTCTCGGCCGCGAGCCGCAGCAGGCTCTCCGCGTCCATGTCGTCGATCGATGTGCTGCTCCCGGCACCCGGCGGGACGTCCGACGCCGGATCGGCCAGCCGCAGCAGGATCTCGAGCACCCCGGCCTGGCGGATTCGATCGACCGGGATACCGGCGAGGACCTGGCGGATGCCGTCGTCCGGATCGGCCGCTCCCCGCGTGCCGGACACCAGTTCGGTGTGCAAGTGCCTGCTCAACGCGGCTGGTGTCGGGTAGTCGAAGACCATGCTCGTCGGCAGCGACAGCCCGACGGCGGTGTTGAGCCCGTTGCGCAGCTCGACCGCGGCGAGCGAGTCGAAACCGAGTTCCCTGAAGGCCTTGTCGGGTTCGATCGCGTGCGCACCGTCGTGGCCGAGCACTGTCGCGATCTGGCTGCGGACCACGCCGAGCACCAACGCGTACTGCTCGTTCTCGTTGGCTGTCGACAACCTCTCACGCAATGACTTGGCACTCGCCGGAGCACGCTCGTCCCGGCGTGGCCGCACGAGCCCTTCCAGCAACGGAGGAATCTCGCCGGTGACGCCCGCAGTGCGCAACCGAACCGGCACCACGACGGTGCCGTCCGAGGACACGGCCGCGTCGAACAACGCGAGTCCTTCAGCTGCCGACAACGGCACGACTCCACCACGCGACTGCCTGCGCACGTCGGCGGCGGTGAGGGTCTTGGCCATCCCACCCTCCTGGTCCTCCCACAGTCCCCAAGCGAGTGACTGCGCCACAAGGCCCTGTGCCCGCCGGTGCTCGGCCAGTGCGTCGAGGAAAGCGTTCGCCGCCGCGTAGTTCGACTGCCCCGCAGCGCCCAGCACGCCCGTGACGGACGAGAACAGCGCGAACAAGGACAGGTCCATGTCCTTCGTCAGCTCATGCAGGGCCAGGGCGGCGTCTGCCTTGGGGCGCAGCACAGTGGCCAGCCGGTCGTCGGTCATCGCGGTCAACACGCCGTCGTCGAGAACTCCAGCGGCATGGACGACACCCGTCAGCGGGAAGTCGGCCGGGATGTCCGCCAGCAGGTCCGCCAGCGCGGAGACATCGCTCACGTCACACGCCGCGACGGTGACCTCGGCACCGAGATCACGGAGTTCGGCGGCGAGTTCCCCTGCGCCTGGGGCGTCTGGTCCCCGGCGGCTCACCAGCAGCAACCGCTGGACCCCGTGTTCGGTCACCAGGTGCCGGGCCACCAGAGCGCCGAGACCGCCGGTGCCACCGGTGACCAGGATCGTTCCGCCGGTGATCCGGTCTGTCGCGGCCGGGGCTCGCACGCGGACCAACCGGGGAACGTGGATCGCACCGCCGCGCAGCGCGAACTGCGGTTCACCGGTGGCCAAAGCCGCGGGGAGCGCGTCGAGCGAATCGTCCACGTCCGCCAGCACGATCCGGCCGGGGTGTTCGGTCTGCGCGGACCGCACCAACCCCCACACCGCCGCACCAGCGAGGTCCGTGAGCTCCCCGACCGGCACCGCGCCACGCGTGACCACCACCAGTCGTGACGCCGCCCGGCGTTCGTCGGCCAGCCAGCGCTGGATCGCCGCCAGTACGTCGCTGACGACCGCGTGCGTGGTCCGCTGTTCTCCGGCGCAAGCGAGCACCACGATGTCCGGCTCGTCCACGGCGGCGCTGACAGGGATCCCACTCGACGCCAGGGACTGCGCGAACCGCTCGTCGAGAACCAGCCACGGGTTCGCGGAGCCGACGCTCTCGTTGACCGGTCGCGGCTGCCATTCGACGCGGAACATCGAGTCCGACGCCCGGCCGCCCGGCATTCGGACCTGGTCGGCCGGGCGCAGCGCGACGCCCTCGGCAGACGCCACCGGCGTACCGGCGAAGTCCACGGCATCGAAGGACAGCGTCGCACCGTCCGTTTTGGACAGGCGGACCCGGAGTTCGGCGACACCAGAGGCATACCGGGACAGGCCGGTCCACGTTGCCGGTACCGCACCGGGGAACTCGACCGCCGCGACGTGTGTGGCTGCGTCGAGCAGTGCCGGGTGCAGGCCGTAGCGCGCGGCGGTGAGCTGCTCCTCCTCCGGCAGAACGACTTCGGCGAACAACTCGCCGCCACGTCGCCACGCCGCTCGTACGCCGTGGAACGCGGGTCCGTGGTCGACGGCCATTTCGTCGTACAACTCGTCCAGGTCGATGGCTTCCGCATCAGCCGGTGGCCAGGTGGTCACGCCGAACTCGAACGGTCGCGCGTCGGCGCTCAGCACTCCACGGGCGTTGCGCGTCCAGTCCTGGTCAGCGGACTCCGTCGTGGAGAACACGCTGACCGGGCGACGACCGGAGTCGTCCGGCGGGCCGACGGACACCTGGATCCGCACGCTGTCCGACTCGGGGATCACAAGGGGAACGAGTGCCGTGAGGTTGTCCACTGTGGCAGTGCTGACCTCGTCACCTGCCCGCGTCACAAGCTCGACCAACGCCGAGACCGGCAGGACGGACACACCTGAGATCGCGTGGTCCGCCAGCCAGGGATGTGTGGCCAGCGACAACCTGCCGGTGAACACCACGCTGTCCGATTCGGGCAGCGTGACCGCGGCGGCTATCAGCGGGTGGTCGGCGGCGACCTGTCCGAGACCGGTCGCGTCGCCCGCGGCAGCAGGGGCGTTCAGCCAGAAGCGCTTGCGTTGGAAGGCATAGGTGGGCAGGTCGATGTAGCGTGCGGGGACGTCGGTGAAGAAGCGCTTCCAGTCCACGACGGAACCGGCCGTGTGCAAGGAGGCGGCAGCTTCCACGACGGACGAAGACTCGTCGGTGTCCCGTCGCAGGGTGGGCACCACCAGAGTGGCCCGGTCTGAGGACAGGCAGTCATGAACCAACGCCGTCAACGCAGACCCTGGCCCCACCTCCACAAACCGAGTAACCCCCAACGACTCCAACGACCTCACGGCATCAGCGAACAGCACAGGCTCACGGACCTGCCGAACCCAGTACCCAGGTGTCCCGAACTCGTCGGAAATCACCGCACCGGTCACCGTCGACACAACCGGAATCCGCGGCTCACCGAACGAGAGGCCACCAACAACCCGCTCGAACTCCACCAGCATCGGCTCCATCAACGACGAATGAAACGCATGCGACACACGCAACCGACGCGTCCGCACACCCTCCGCCGCGAAACCCTCAACAACCCCCAACACCACCGACTCAACACCCGAAACCACCACCTGACGAGGACCATTCACCGCCGCAACACCAACACCCGACACACCCTCAACCCGAGCAACCACCTCCGCCACCGGCGCCGCCACCGACACCATCGCCCCACCACCCGGCAACCCCTGCATCAACCGACCACGCGCCACCACCAACCGCACCGCATCACCCAACGACAACACACCCGACACACACGCCGCAGCAACCTCACCCACCGAATGACCCACCAGATAATCCGGCCGCACACCCCACGACTCCAACAACCGAAACAACGACACCTCAACCGCGAACAAACCAACCTGAGCAAACACAGTCCGATCCACCACACCCCCATCACCACCCCACAACACCTCAGCCAACGAACCACCCAACTCAGCATCAACCAACCCACACACCTCACCAAAAACCGAACCGAACACCGGGAACGACTCCGCCAAACCACGACCCATCCCCACCACCTGCGAACCCTGACCAGAGAACAACAAGGCCACCATGCCCTGGTCGGCCACGACCGAACCGGCCTCGCCGTCGACAAAAGCACGCAAGCGCTTGGTCAGTGCATCGAGACTGTCGCCGACGAGAGCGAATCGGTGCTTGTGCACGGCGCGCTTGGTGGCCAAGACGTTGGCAACATCAGCCGGGTCGGTGTCCGGGTGGACTTCGGTGTAGGTCAGCAGCCGACGAGCTTGGGCACGAAGCGCTTCCTCGTTCTTGGCGGACAAAAGCCAAGGAACCGCACGCATCTCATTGTTGGTCGGGCTCTCCCCGGCAACGGGTGCCTCGATGATGACGTGTGCGTTGGTGCCGGAAATACCGAACGACGACACACCAGCCCGCCGAGGACGATCAACCTCCGGCCACACAACCTGCTCGGTAACGAGTTGAACCGAACCAGCAGACCAGTCCACATGAGACGTGGGCTCATCAACATGCAACGTCCTCGGCAACACACCATGCCGCATCGCCATCACCATCTTGATCACACCAGCAACACCAGCAGCCGCCTGCGTATGACCAAGATTCGACTTGATCGAACCCAACAACAACGGACGAACCCGACCCTGACCATACGTCGCGATCAAAGCCTGCGCCTCAATCGGATCACCCAAAGCAGTCCCAGTACCGTGCGCCTCCACCACATCCACATCAGACACACCAAGACCAGCACCCGCCAACGCCGCACGAATCACCCGCTGCTGCGACGGACCATTCGGAGCCGTCAAACCATTCGACGCACCATCCTGGTTCACCGCACTACCACGAACCACACCCAACACCCGACGACCATCACGCCGAGCATCCGACAAACGCTGCACAAGAAGCAGCCCAACACCCTCGGACCAAGCAGTACCGTCGGCAGTGTCCGAGAACGCCTTACAACGTCCATCCGAGGCCAGCGCACCCTGCCGACCGAACTCGACGAAGGCAGCCGGAGTCGCCATCACGGTCACGCCACCGGCCAACGCCAGATCGCACTCACCGGAACGCAACGCCTGCGCCGCCAAATGCAACGCCACCAACGACGACGAACACGCCGTGTCCACCGTCACCGCAGGACCCTCAAGACCCAACGAATACGCCACACGACCCGACAGAACGCTTCCCGAGTTCCCGTTGCCGAGGAATCCAACCAGGTCCTCCGACAACGAACCCTGTGCTCTGGACGCGTAGTCGTGGTACATCAGGCCCGCGAACACGCCAGTCCGGCTGCCCCGCAGTGAAGCGGGGTCGATTCCGGCATGTTCGAACGCCTCCCACGAGACTTCGAGCATCAACCGCTGCTGCGGGTCCATCGCCAACGCCTCACGCGGCGAGATCCCGAAGAACTCCGCGTCGAAGTCCGCCGCCGAGTGCAGGAACCCGCCCGCACGCGGGTAGGAGCTGCCGGAACCGGTGGTCCAGCCGCGGTCCTGCGGGAAGTCCGAAATTGCGTCGGCCCCGTCGACGACCAGCTGCCACAGCTCGTCCGGCGACGAGACACCACCCGGGTAACGGCAAGCCATGCCCACGATCACGACGGGATCGTCGAGATCCCGGGTGACTGCCGGGGTGGGCAGGATGACCTGTTCCCGCGTGCCGTCCAGGTCACCTCGGACATGGGCGGCGAGGTCCCGTGGCGTGGGGTAGTCGAACACCGCCGTGGCTGACAACTTGGCGCCGCAGACCTCTGTCAGGGCGTTGCGCAGTTCGACCGCCATGAGCGAGTCGAAGCCCAGGTCCCGGAACGAACGATCCGGGTCGATCGCTCCCCCGCCGCTGACCGCGGCCACCTGCTCGCACACCACGGCAAGCACCGCTGCTCCCCGCTCGCTTTCGGGAAGCAACAGAAGCCGCTCACGCAGGGACTTGTCCACCGTGACGGCACGCGCGGCAGACACCCGTGGCCGCACCAGTCCTTGGAGCATCGGCGGTATCGCGCCGATGCCGTTGAGGTTCATGTGCATGGGGATCAACACGGCTTCGTCGTGCCGTGATCCCGTGTCGAACAGGGACAGCCCTACCGGCGTGGTCAGTGGAACCACTCCGGTGCGTGCCAGGCGTCGCACGTCGGGGCCGCTCAGTCCGGCCGACATCCCGGTGTCGTCAGCCCACAAACCCCACGCCATGGACTGCCCTGCCAAGCCCTGCGCGCGCCGGTACGTCGCCAGTGCGTCGAGGAACGCGTTGGCGGCGGCATAGTTCGCCTGCCCGGCGGCACCGAGCACACCGGCCGCAGACGAGAACATCACGAAGGCCGACAGATCGAGGTCCTGCGTCAGCTCGTGCAGGTGCCAGGCGGCATCGACCTTCGGCCGCAACACCGTCTCGAGCTGTTCGTCGCTCAGTGCGGTGACCAGGCCGTCGTCCAGTACACCTGCCGCGTGCACAACACCGACCAGCGGGTGGTCGGCAGGGATCGTCGCAAGCACTTCCGCCAACGCGGATCGGTCAGCCACGTCACAGGCCGCCACGCTCACGTGCGCACCCAGTTCACCGAGTTCGGCCACGAGCTGGCCGGCGCCAGGAGCTTCCAGGCCGCGACGGCTCACCAACGCCAGGTGCCTCGCACCGTGTTCGACGACCAGGTGCCGGGCGAGCGCTGCTCCCAGGCCACCGGTTCCGCCGGTCACGAGCGTCGTTCCGGCACTCCAGTCCGGCGCGGTCGCGGTGGCCGGTGTGGTGAGCCGGGCCAGCCGCGGCACGAGGACTGCGTCTCCGCGAACGAGCAGTTCGGGTTCGGCCGCTGCCTTCGTGACCGCGACCAGGTCGTCGATCGGGCGGGCCAGGTCGTCGGTGTGCAGCAGTGTGATCCGCCCGGGCGTGTTCTCCGACTGCGCGGAACGCACCAGGCCACACACCGCCGCGAGGGACGGCTCGTCAGTTCCCGCTGTGATGCCGTGGGCCAGCACCACCAGACGGCTGGATCCGTACCTCTCGTCCGTCGACCAGTCCCGGAGCACCGCGAGTGCCCGCCTGGTGTCGTGATGCACTTCAGCCGGGACGTCCGAAGCACCTCCGGCGGTGAACGCGATGACGAGCACGTCGGCGACGGGCCCGTCCTGCGCGTACCAGGACCACGTTTCCGGCTCGGCTGTCGGCTGCGGCGGCGTGATCGGCACCCAGTTCCTGCGGAACAGGAGGTCGTCGTGGTCTGTCCGGGCGGCGGCCAACTGCTCGGGCGAGATGGGTCGCGACACCAACGAGCCGACGTCCGCGACCGGGATGCCGTCCTGCGTGGCCAAGTGGATCGCCATCGTGTTCTCACCGCTCGTGACGACGCTGACGCGCAACGCGGTGGCCCCCGCCGCGTGGAGGGTCACCCCGGTCCACGCGAACGGCAACGCAGCCGCTTCACCGTTCACAGCAGCGACATGCAACGCCGCGTCGAACAACGCCGGATGCAGGCCGTAACGGGTGGCCGCCGGGTGCTCGTCCTCCGGCAGGTCCACTTCGGCGAACAGCTCCTCGCCGCGCTGCCAGGCCGCCCGAACGCCGCGGAACACCGGACCATAGTCGAGTCCGCGCGCCGCGAGCTTGTCGTACAGCGCATCCGGGTCCACAGCCAGAGCACCGACCGGCGGCCACGCCGACGAGTCCTGCTGGAGGGGGATCGCGATCGGGCTCGCAAGCTCACCTGTCGCGTGACACGTCCACCTCTGGTCAGCGGCGGTGTCCTCAGGCCGGGAGTAGACGCTGACGGTTCTGCGGCCGTCGTCACCGACCTGGCCGACCGACACCTGCACGCTGACCGCCGCGTTGGCGGGCATCACCAGCGGTGCCTGGATCGACAGCTCCTCGACGACCGGACATCCCAGCTCGTCGCCCGCGTGCCGCGCTAGTTCCACGAACCCGGTTGCCGGGAAGAGCACAATCCCGGCAACGAGGTGGTCGGCCAACCACAGCTGCGTGGCCACCGACAACCGCCCGGTGAAGGCCATCCCGCCCGTTGCGGGCAGGGCCACGGCCGCGCCGAGCAGGGGATGCGTGACCGCCTGCTGGCCGACGTTCCTGATGTCGCCGGGTTGCCCGACTGGGACGTCGTACCAGTATCGCCTGTGTTGGAAGGCATAGGTCGGCAGGTCGACCTGGTTGACACCTGCGAAGAACCGGGCCCATTCGAGCGAAGCCCCGGAGACGTGCAGACCGGCGATCGCTTCGACCACCTGCCGAGGTTCGTCCTCGCCTCGCCGCAGGGTCGGCAGGACCACCGCTTGCGAATCGACGAGGTTCTCCTTCGCCAGAACGGTCAAGGCCGTACCCGGGCCGATCTCCACGAACCGGCGAACGCCCTCCGCCGCCAAGTGGTTCACCGCGTCAGCGAACAGCACAGGCTCACGGACCTGCCGAACCCAATACTGAGGGGTGCTCATGTCCAGTCCGGCACCCACCGTCGACACAACCGGAATCCGCGGCGCACCGAACGAGAGGCCACCAACAACCCGCTCGAACTCCACCAGCATCGGCTCCATCAACGACGAATGAAACGCATGCGACACACGCAACCGACGCGTCCGCACACCCTCCGCCGCGAAACCCTCAACAACCCCCAACACCACCGACTCAACACCCGAAACCACCACCTGACGAGGACCATTCACCGCCGCAACACCAACACCCGACACACCCTCAACCCGAGCAACCACCTCCGCCACCGGCGCCGCCACCGACACCATCGCCCCACCACCCGGCAACCCCTGCATCAACCGACCACGCGCCACCACCAACCGCACCGCATCACCCAACGACAACACACCCGACACACACGCCGCAGCAACCTCACCCACCGAATGACCCACCAGATAATCCGGCCGCACACCCCACGACTC
This sequence comes from Kibdelosporangium phytohabitans, assembly GCF_001302585.1. GTDB lineage: Bacteria > Actinomycetota > Actinomycetes > Mycobacteriales > Pseudonocardiaceae > Kibdelosporangium > Kibdelosporangium phytohabitans. The sequence continues at coordinate 8,876,032 of NZ_CP012752.1, forward strand.
CAACAACCGAAACAACGACACCTCAACCGCGAACAAACCAACCTGAGCAAACACAGTCCGATCCACCACACCCCCATCACCACCCCACAACACCTCAGCCAACGAACCACCCAACTCAGCATCAACCAACCCACACACCTCACCAAAAACCGAACCGAACACCGGGAACGACTCCGCCAAACCACGACCCATCCCCACCACCTGCGAACCCTGACCAGGGAACAGGAATCCGGTCGATCCGGTCTGCTCGCGTCCAGCGAAAATGCCGTCCACCAGTTCACCGGCTGCGACCGCCGCCAGGCCATGCCTCAGCTCTTCGCGGTCAGCCCCGATGACGCTCGCGCGAAACTCCAGGTGCGCTCTGGCGGTCGCCAGCGACCGACCGACTTCACCAGCGGCCGTTTCCGGATGCGCATCCACATGAGACAGAAGTCGATTCGCTTGTGCTCGCAGCGCTTCGGGTGATCGCGCCGACACGGACCAGACGACGAGGTCGGGATCGGCCGCCGAGGACTCCGCAGTCGGCTCGGACGGCTGCTCGATGATGACGTGTGCGTTGGTGCCGGAAATACCGAAAGACGACACACCAGCCCGCCGAGGACGATCAACCTCCGGCCACACAACCCGCTCAGTCAACAACTCGACGGAACCAGCGGTCCAGTCCACGTGCGGTGTCGGCTCGTCGACGTGCAACGACCGCGGCAACACACCATGCCGCATCGCCATCACCATCTTGATCACACCAGCAACACCAGCAGCCGCCTGCGTATGACCAAGATTCGACTTGATCGAACCCAACAACAACGGACGAACCCGACCCTGACCATACGTCGCAAGCAAAGCCTGCGCCTCAATCGGATCACCCAGTTTCGTCCCCGTGCCGTGCGCCTCCACCGCATCCACATCCACAGCGGACAAACCCGAGTTCCGCAACGCCGCACGAATCACCCGCTGCTGCGACGGACCATTCGGAGCCGTCAAACCATTCGACGCACCATCCTGATTCACCGCACTACCACGAACCACACCCAACACCCGACGACCATCACGCCGAGCATCCGACAAACGCTGCACAAGAAGCAGCCCAACACCCTCGGACCAACCCGTCCCATCAGCACCAGCCGCAAAAGACTTGCAGCGGCCATCCGGAGAAAGACCGCCCTGCCGGGAGAATCCCACGAATGCAGCCGGAGTCGCCATCACGGTCACGCCACCGGCCAACGCCAGATCACACTCACCCGTACGCAACGCCTGCGCCGCCAAATGCAACGCCACCAACGACGACGAACACGCCGTGTCCACCGTCACCGCAGGACCCTCAAAACCCAACGCATACGCCACACGGCCGGAAGCGATACTGCCGGAGTTCCCCGTCCCCACGTATCCCTCGGCGTCGTCGACATCAGCCATCCGGGCGCCGTAGTCGTGGTACATCACACCAGCGAACACACCAGTCCGGCTACCCCGCAACGAAACCGGATCAATCCCAGCCCGCTCCACAACCTCCCACGACACCTCCAGCAACAACCGCTGCTGCGGATCCATCGCCAACGCCTCACGCGGCGAGATCCCGAAGAACCCCGCGTCAAAATCCGCGGCGTCATGCAGGAACCCACCGTGCCGGGTGGCGGACTTGCCGTACCGGGAGGCGTCCGGGTCGTACAGGCCGTCGCCGTCCCAGCCGCGGTCGGCCGGGAACTCCGATATCGCGTCCCCGTCGGTCGAGACCAATCGCCAGAGGTCCTCCGGTGACGTGATCCCGCCCGGGTAGCGGCAGGCCATCCCGACGATCACGATCGGGTCGTCGTCGAGCACCTGCGGCGCTTCGCCGACCTCGGACTCGGCCGGTTCACCGACCAATTCGGACACCAGGTACTCGGCCAGGGCGGCGGGATTCGGGTGGTCGAAAACCAGGGTCGCGGGCAGCCGCAGCCGTGTGGCGGTGGACAACCCGTTGCGCAGTTCGACCGCTGTGAGCGAGTCGAAGCCGAGGCCCTGGAAAGCACGGCCGGGGTGGATTTCGGCGGCCGACGCGTGCCCGAGCACCGCGGCTGTCTGTGCGAGCACCAGGTCCTGCACGGTTCGCAGACGAGCGGACGCGTCCATGCCGGAGAGCTGACGGCGGAACGTCGTGCCGCCGGCGGGGGCGGTCTCCCGTGCCCGCTTCGCTGGAGCGAGCCGCATGGGGACCAGGACCGGGTGGCCGTTGCGGCCTGCCGCGTCGAACAGCGCCAGTCCTTCCGGCGCGGACAACGCCGTGACACCAGCGCGGGTGAGCCGCTCGGTGTCCGCTTCGGACATCCGTGTTGCCATGCCACCGTCGGTGTTCGCCCACAACCCCCAGGCCAGCGACTGTCCCGGCAGATCCTGTTCCCGCCGGTGGACAGCGAGTGCGTCGAGGAATGCGTTGGCTGCCGCGTAGTTGGCCTGTCCTGCCGCGCCGATCACCCCGGCGGCGGACGAGAAGAGGACGAACGCGCCCAGGTCCGAGTCCTTCGTCAGCTCGTGCAGGTGCCAGGCCGCATCCACCTTCGGGCGCAGCACAAGAGCCAGTCGCTCGGGTGACAGGGCGGTCAGCACACCGTCGTCGAGGACTCCCGCGGTGTGCACGATCCCGCCCAACGGATGGTCGGCCGGGATCGTTGCCAGCACCTGGGCCAGTGCGGCGCGGTCGCTCGTGTCGCAGGCAGCCACGTCGACGTGCGCGCCGAGCGCAGTCAACTCGTCGACCAGTTCGGCAGCGCCCGGTGCGTCCGTTCCCCGCCTGCTCACCAGAACAAGCCGTTCGACCCCGTGGACCGTGACCAGGTGCCTGGCGATCAACGCACCAAGCCCACCCGTCCCACCGGTCACCAGGACAGTCCCCCGCCACGCGGGAACCTCGTCCACGGTCGTGCGCACGACTGGAACCAGCCGATGCCCGAGCACAGAGTCGCCGCGGATCGCCACCTGGTTCTCGCCCGTGCGGAGAGCCGACGCCAGCGCAGCCGCGGCCTCGTCAGGCTCGTCGACGTCGACCAGGACGATTCGGCCGGGGTGCTCCAGTTGGGCTGAGCGGATCAACCCCCACACCGCCGCGCCGGCCAGATCCACCGGTCGCGAGCTTCCACCAGCGGAAACCGCGTTCTGCGTCAGCACAACCAGCTTGGACGAGCCGAAGCGGACATCCGACAACCACTGCTGAACGGCGTCGAGAGCGGCCGTTGTCGTCGCGTGCACCCTGTCCACGGTGTCGTCGTGGTCGGAGCCAGTAAGGAATGGCAGGACGATCACGTCGGCGTTCGCGTTCGCCAGGCTTTCCAGCCCCCACCACGCCCATGACTGGACGGCGCCCGCTGGTGTCGTGACGGCCACCCACTCCGACCTGTGCATTGGCTCGGAGTGGCCGGTCTGAGCTGCCGCGAGTTGTTCAGCCGTCACCGGGCGCAGGACGACGGACTCGACGGATGCCACCGGCGACCCGTCGATGTCGTTCATGGCCAGCGAAAGCGCACCAGAGTCCGTGCTGGTCAGCTTCAGCCTGAGCTCGGTGGCACCGGCCTTGTTGAGCTCGAAACCGCTCCAGGAGAAGGGCAACTTCGACCCTGTCCCGTCCCAGGCCCGATCGGACAGCCGCGCCACGTGCAGCGCCGCGTCGAAGAGGGCGGGGTGCAGACCGAACCGGGATCCACCGACGAGATCTCCGTCCGGCAGGGCGAGCTCGGCGAACAGCTCGTGGTCCCTGCGCCACACGCGCTGCACACCGTGGAAGGCAGGCCCGTAGTCCAGTCCTGCCGCGGCCAGGTCTTCGTAGAGGCCGTCGACGTCAACGGCTCGTGCTCCGCTGGGTGGCCAGGAGGTCACGTCGTCGCGACGAGTGGCTGGACGTGCCGGAACCAAGGTGCCCGACGCGTGACACGTCCAGGACTGGTCGGCCGAGGCACCGGCGATGCGGGAGTACACGCGCACCTCGCGCTGGCCCGACTTCTCCTCGCCGACAGAGATCTGCAGCTCCACAGCGCCCTGCTCGGGCATAGCCAGTGGCGCCTGGATCGTCAGCTCGTCGACGACCGGGTAGTCGACGCAACCACCGGCATGAGCGGCGAGCTCGACGAACCCCGTCCCCGGGAACAGGGATACGCCTCGCACGGCGTGGTCCACCAGCCACTGATGGGACGCCAGGGACAGCTTGCCGGTGAGCAACGCACCGCCTGAGTCCGCGAGCACGACCGCGGCCGAAAGCAACGGGTGCCCAGATCCGGCGCTACCCGTCGCCACAGCGTCGCCTGTCGGCCAATAACGCTTGCGGTGGAAGGCGTACGTAGGCAGGTCGACTGTGCGTGCCCTGCCGAATACCGGTGCCAGGCTGAGCGGTACGCCGTTGACGTACAGGCGAGCGATACCGTCGATGACCGACTGCGATTCGGGCTGGTTACGGCGCAGCAGTGCGACCGCAGCACCTTCTTCGAGGTCTGCGAGACAGCTCTCGACCATTGTGGACAAAGCGCTGCCCGGACCGGCTTCGACGAACCTCGTGACGCCCTGCTCCGCCACCCGTGCCACGGCGTCAGCGAACAGCACAGGCTCACGGACCTGCCGAACCCAATACTGAGGGGTGCTCATGTCCAGTCCGGCACCCACCGTCGACACAACCGGAATCCGCGGCTCACCGAACGAGAGGCCACCAACAACCCGCTCGAACTCCACCAGCATCGGCTCCATCAACGACGAATGAAACGCATGCGACACACGCAACCGACGCGTCCGCACACCCTCCGCCGCGAAACCCTCAACAACCCCCAACACCACCGACTCAACACCCGAAACCACCACCTGACGAGGACCATTCACCGCCGCAACACCAACACCCGACACACCCTCAACCCGAGCAACCACCTCCGCCACCGGCGCCGCCACCGACACCATCGCCCCACCACCCGGCAACCCCTGCATCAACCGACCACGCGCCACCACCAACCGCACCGCATCACCCAACGACAACACACCCGACACACACGCCGCAGCAACCTCACCCACCGAATGACCCACCAGATAATCCGGCCGCACACCCCACGACTCCAACAACCGAAACAACGACACCTCAACCGCGAACAAACCAACCTGAGCAAACACAGTCCGATCCACCACACCCCCATCACCACCCCACAACACCTCAGCCAACGAACCACCCAACTCAGCATCAACCAACCCACACACCTCACCAAAAACCGAACCGAACACCGGGAACGACTCCGCCAAACCACGACCCATCCCCACCACCTGCGAACCCTGACCAGGAAAAAGCAGGGCCAGTTTGCCGCTGCCGGCGATTCCCTCCGCGATGCGGTCGCCGGGCGAGGTGCCTGTTGCGATGGTTTCCAATCCACGCAGGAAGTCCGAGCGGTCCGTCCCGACAACCACCGCGCGGTGGTTTAATGCTGCTCGTCCTGTCGCCAACGAATACCCGATGTCGGCGACAGAGCTTCCTGGGGAGCGGCTCGCCCATGTACGGAGGCGTTCCGCTTGTACGCGCAGAGCCCGGTCGGATTTGGCCGAAAGAACCCAAGGCAACGGCGTGGCCGGGGTGTTGTCCGTCGGCTCCTCTCCCGTCGGCACCTGCTCGATGATGATGTGCGCGTTGGTGCCGGAAATACCGAACGACGACACACCAGCCCGCCGAGGACGATCCACCTCCGGCCACACAACCCGCTCAGTCAACAACTCGACGGAACCAGCGGTCCAGTCCACGTGCGGTGTCGGCTCGTCGACGTGCAACGACCGCGGCAACACACCATGCCGCATCGCCATCACCATCTTGATCACACCAGCAACACCAGCAGCCGCCTGCGTATGACCAAGATTCGACTTGATCGAACCCAACAACAACGGACGAACCCGACCCTGACCATACGTCGCAAGCAAAGCCTGCGCCTCAATCGGATCACCCAGCCTCGTACCCGTACCGTGCGCCTCCACCACATCCACATCAGACACACCAAGACCAGCACCCGCCAACGCCGCACGAATCACCCGCTGCTGCGACGGACCATTCGGAGCCGTCAAACCATTCGACGCACCATCCTGATTCACCGCACTACCACGAACCACACCCAACACCCGACGACCATCACGCCGAGCATCCGACAAACGCTGCACCAACAACAAACCAGCACCCTCGGACCAACCCGTCCCATCAGCACCAGCCGCAAAAGACTTGCAGCGGCCATCCGGAGCGAGACCGCGCTGTCTGCTGAAGTCCACAAAGGTCGTAGGTGTGGCCATCACCGTCACACCACCGGCCAACGCCAGATCGCACTCACCGGAACGCAACGCCTGCGCCGCCAAATGCAACGCCACCAACGACGACGAACACGCCGTGTCCACCGTCACCGCAGGACCCTCAAGACCCAACGTGTAGGCCACACGACCCGAAGCGACACTTCCTGACGTGCCTGTACCCACATATCCTTCGACATCGTCGGCCACCGCGCCGATCCGAGTGCCGTAGTCGTGGTACATCACACCTACGAAAACACCAGTCCGACTACCCCGCAACGAAACCGGATCAATCCCAGCCCGCTCCACAACCTCCCACGACACCTCCAGCAACAACCGCTGCTGCGGATCCATCGCCAACGCCTCACGCGGCGAGATCCCGAAGAACTCCGCGTCGAAGTCCGCGGCGTCGTGCAGGAACCCACCGTGGCGCGTGTAGCTGTGGCCGGTCCGCCCTGGTTCGGGATCGTAGAGTCCCGGGTCCCAGCCGCGGTCGGCCGGGAACTCCGACACCGCGTCGGTTCCCGCGGCGACCAGGTCCCACAGGTCTTCCGGTGACGTGATCCCGCCCGGGTAGCGGCAGGCCATCCCGACGATCACGATCGGGTCGTCGTCCTGGACCACCGCGGTCACCTGGCGGGGCAGTTTCTCGTCGGCGCCGAACAGTGCGGCGTGCAGGTGGACCGCCAGCCCCCGTGGGGTCGGGTAGTCGAACACGGCAGTCGCCGATAGCCGGACACCGGTCAGCGAGACCAAGCCGTTGCGCAGTTCCACGGACATCAGCGAGTCGAACCCGAGGTCCTTGAACGGGCGGTCCGCGTCGACCGCGGCACCGTCCGGGTATCCCACGACCACCGCGACCTGGTCACGGACCAGCGCGAGAACCGCGTCCTGCCGCTCAGGTGGTGACAGGCGCGCCATGCGGTCACGCGGTGACCGCGAACCTGGGTTCGGCACCGGGTTCGAGGTGGAACGCCGGACGAGTTCACGCAGCACGGCAGGTGCCGGGTCCGGCACGTTCGTCAGATCGAAGCGGGCCGGTGCCAGCACTGCGTCGTCCGTGCTCAACGCGAGGTCGAACAACGCGAGTCCGTCCGTGGCGGTGAACGGCGCGATACCGCCGCGGGCGAAGCGCGCACGGCTGGTCGCGTCCAGTCCTCCGGTCATGCCGCCGTTGGGCTCCCACATGCCCCACGCGAGCGAGTGGGCCGCAAGCCCCTGGGAGCGCCGATGTACGGCGATGGCGTCCAGGAAGGTGTTGGCGGCGGCGTAGTTCGCCTGCCCGCCGGAGCCCAACAGCCCGGCGGCGGACGAGAACACCACGAACGCCTCGAGGTCCAACTCCTCGGTCAGCTCGTGCAAGTGCCACGCGCCGCCCACCTTGGGCCCGAAGACGTCGACGATCCGCTGCGACGTCATCGTCTCCACGACACCGTCGTCAAGGACACCGGCTGCGTGGATGACCGCGGTCAGCGGGTGCTCGGCGGGAATCCCGTCCAGCAGCAACCGCACGTCGTCGCGGTCGGAGACGTCGCACGCCACCACTCGTACGTCCGCGTCCAAGTCGGCGACGTCGGCACGCCCGCTGCGACCAGCGAGAACCAGGTGGCGGACACCGTGCTCGGCAACCAGATGCCGGGCCAGCAGACCACCGAGAACACCGGTTCCACCGGTGATCAGCACTGTGCCGCCCGGATTCAGTGCGACCGGCTCGCCGCCTGCCTGTGCCCGGACCAGGCGGGGCACCAGCACCCGGCCCTCGCGGATCGCGAGCTGCGGCTCGCCTCCCGCCAGCGCAGCCGGTAGCAGGGCCTCACCGGTGGCATCGGATTCGACCAGGACGAACCGGCCGGGGTGTTCGGTCTGCGCCGAACGCACCAGCCCCCACACACCGGCAGCGGCCCAGTCAGCCGGTCGGACCACCACGACGAGACGGGCCGAGGCGAACCGCTCGTCTCGCAGCCATTGGCGCACGAGCGTCAGAACACGGTGGACGCCCGCGTACCCGGCTGTCATGGCGTCGCCGTCCGCACCGACCACGACCGCCACATCGCCGGGCGCAGTGATCGACGCCAGATCGGCGTCCGGTCCAAGCCACGTGAACCGGGCAGCTCCTTGCGGTGTCCGCACCGGCAACCAATCCGGCCGCAACAACCAGTCGCGGACGTTCACCCTGGCGGGCTGGATGTCACGTGCCGAGGCGGCGCGACCGGTCAGTCTCCGGACTGCCGCCACGGGTTCCCCAGCCGTGTCCGTGACCAGGACGGACACCGTGTCACGGGTCACCGGCGACACCCGGACACGCAGGCGCCTCGGTGTTCCCGGCCAGACCGACACGCCCGACCACGAGAACGGCAGCCAGACCTGTCCTTCACGGGCGTCCACCAGCATCACGTGCAGCGCCGCGTCGAGCAGGGCCGGGTGGACGTCGAAGCCGGCGACGTCGGTGTCCTCGGGCACGGCCACCTCGGCGAACAACTCGTCGCCGCGGCGCCAGGCCGCGCGGAGCCCTCGGAAAACGCTGCCGTAGCCGTATCCGTCGTCGCTGAGGCGGTCGTACACGGTCGTGACGTCCACTGGGGAGGTGCCAGCGGGCGGCCACGCGGTCGGATACGACTCATCGCCGACCGCGCTGTCCTCGGTCAGGACACCTTCGGCGTGCAGCGTCCACTCGGCGGAGTCCACTGCCCGCGACGAGATCGACACCGGCCGAGAGTCACCGCCCGCGCCGACCCGGACCTGCACGACAACGGCTTCCGTCTCGGGCAGCGTCAACGGCGTTCGGGAAGTCAGCTCGGCGAGGTGGGCGCAGCCAAACCGGCGACCGGCGCTCACGGCCATCTCGACCAGTGCGGTACCCGGCACGACCACGGTGCCGAGGATGCGGTGTTCGGCCAGCCACGAGTGGGTGGACAACGAGACGCGACCCGTCAGCACACAGCCGTCATCACCAAGATCCGTCACGGCGCTCAGCAGCGGGTGTCCGGCGGTCAGCAGTCCCGCCGTTTCGACGTCACCGGCACCCGAGGTCGGTGGCATCCAGTAGTGCTCGTGCTGGAACGCGTAGGTGGGCAGCTGGATCTTCCTGCCGCCAGGGAACGCCGCGTCCCACTCCCAGCGCACCCCGGCAACATGCAGCTGCGCGAGAGCGGAGGCGAGGTTGTTCGCTTCTTCGCCCTTGTCCCGTTGTGCCGCGATGAAAGCCGCGCCTGAGTCGAAGTGCCCGCCGAGCGCGGTGAGCGGGGCTCCCGGACCAACTTCGAGGAACACGCTGGTCCCGCGCTCGGCCATTGTTCGCACGGCGTGCTCGAACCGGACGGGCGACCGCAACTGCGCCACCCAGTACTCGGCTGTGGTGACGTCACCGTTCGAGGTCGGCACCATCGCGATGCTCGGGGACCGGAACGTCAAACCCGCCAGCGCCTGCCGGAAGCCGGGAAGCGCCTGGTCCATGTGGTGGGAGTGGAAGGCGTGCGACACGCGCAGCTCGGTGGTCTTGCGCCCCAGCGAAGCCCAGTGGTCCGCCACCCGGCGCACCGCGTCGGCGTCACCGGAGATCACCACGGCTTGCGGCGCGTTGACCGCCGCGAGTGCGACTTCACCGGACAGGTGCTCGTGAATCTCCTCCTCCGAGGCCTGCACCGCGGCCATCACGCCGTCCTGGCGGCATTCCTGCATCAGCCGGGAACGGGCGGCCACCAGCGCGCAGGCGTCGTCGAGGTCGAGCACTCCGGCCACGTGCGCCGCGGCCACCTCGCCGACCGAGTGACCGGCCACGACACTCGGCCTGACGCCGATCGACTCGAACAGCCGAGCCAGCGCCACTTCGAACGCGAACAGGGCCTGCTGGGCGAACTCGGTCCGATCCAGCCGGTGCCGGTCGGACCGGACGACCTCCCGCAGACCGGGGTCCAGCCGCGAGCAGACCTCGTCGAACGCGTCCGCGAAGACGGGGAACGCCTGGTACAGAACCGTTCCCATGTCCAGGCGCTGTGCTCCCTGCCCGGAGAAGACGAAAGCGACCCGGCCGGGGTTGTCCACCACGCCGACCTGGCCACCGCCGTCCGCGACCGCGGCGAGGACCGCGCGCAGGTCGTCGACGTCACCGGCGACGACCTGCGCGCGGTACTCCAGCGCCGAACGCCCGGTCGCCAAGGTGTGCCCGATGTCCACAACAGACATGTCATCGCGCAGGGCGGTCAGCAGCCGACGTGCCTGGTCGCGCAGCGCCGGTTCGGTCCGAGCCGACAACAACAACGGCACGACACGATCGGCCGGAGCCGCAGCCTGCACGCGAGTGACAGCCTGCTCGAGGATCAGGTGCGCGTTCGTACCGCTCACGCCGAACGAGGACACTGCGGCTCGGCGCGGACGGCCCGCCTCGGGCCATGGCTGGTTCTCGGTGAGCAGCCGCACCTGGCCACTCGTCCAGTCCACGTGCGGCGTCGGGCTGTCCACGTGCAATGTCCTGGGCAGCAGGCCGTTGCGGAACGCCATCACCATCTTGATCACACCGGCGACACCGGCAGCCGCTTGGGTGTGGCCGATGTTCGACTTGACCGAACCGAGCCACAGCGGCTCGTCCCGGCCCTGCCCGTAGGTCGCCAGAAGCGCCTCGGCCTCGATGGGGTCGCCGAGCGTCGTGCCAGTGCCGTGCGCCTCCACCGCGTCCACGTCCGACAGGCTGAGCCCGGCGTTCGCCAGCGCCTGCCGGATGACCTGTTCCTGGGCACGCCCGTTCGGGGCCGTCAGGCCGTTGGAGGCGCCGTCCGAGTTCACCGCGCTACCGCGGATGACCGCCAGAACAGGCAGCCCTTCGCGTTCCGCGTCCGACAACCGCGCGAGCAGAAGCACACCGACACCGTCGGCGAAACCCGTTCCATCAGCGGCGGCGGCGAACGCCTTGCAGCGTCCATCTGGTGACAACCCGCGTTGACGCGCGAACTCGACCAGCAAGTTGGGCGATGTCATCAGCGTGACACCACCGGCCACCGCGAGCGAACACTCGCCGTTGCGCAGAGCCTGCGCGGCCAGGTGCATGGCCACCAGTGACGACGAACATGCCGTGTCCACAGTGGCTGCCGGGCCGTTGAACCCGAACGAGTAGGCGATCCGGCCCGACATCAGGCTGGCCGCGTTGCCCGCCGCGAGGTAACCCTCCACCTGCGGTGAGCTCGGCAGTGTCGCGTAGTCCTGCCCCGAGGTGCCGACGAACACACCGACCCGGCTGCCGCGGCGGGAGTCCGCCGGGATACCGGCGCGTTCCAGTGCCTCCCAGGTGACTTCGAGCAGGATCCGCTGCTGCGGATCGGTCGCCATCGCCTCGCGCGGCGTGATCCCGAAGAACTCGGCGTCGAAACCACCCGGGTCGGGCAGGAAACCACCCGCCCGCGTGTACGTGGTCCCGGTGTGCTCCGGATCGGGGTGGTACAGCCCGGCCAGGTCCCAGCCCCGGTCGTCCGGCATCTCGCCCATCGCGTCGCCGCCCGCGCTGACCAGGTCCCACAGCTGCTCGGGTGTGGTGACGCCACCGGGGAATCGGCACGCCATCCCGACGATCGCGATCGGCTCGCGGTGGCCCGCGAGCTCACCTCGCGCCTGGCGCAGGTCTGCCGTGACACGCTTGAGGTACTCGAACAGCCTCCCCTCGTCGCTCATCCGGGGTCTACCGCCTTCCGAACTCGTCATCGATGAGAGCGAACAGTTCGTCGTGATCGGACACGTCGAGATCACCGCCTGTGGCCGAGACCGGCTCGAGCCTGTGCAGCAGGGCGCGCACGCGTCCGGCCATCTCGGCGCGGCCGCCGAGATCGTCGGGAAGAGTGGTCAACGCGGACTCCAGCCGCGCCAGCTCGGCCATGCCGGTCACCGCGGCAGGCTGGACGAGCTGCTCCGACAGGAAACCCGCGAGTGCCGCGACGGTCGGGTGGCTGAAGATCATGGCGGGCGGGACGTTCAGACCGGTAGCGGTGATCAAGCGGTTGCGCAGCTCGATCGCGGTCATGGAGTCCATGCCCATCTCGGTGAACGCCCGATCGGTGCGGACGTGGTCGACCGAGCTGTGGCCGAGCACGGCGGCCACGTGGTTGCGCACCTCGTCCAGCACCGCCTCGCCGCGCAACGCTTCGGACAGGCTCATCCAGTGCTCGACGACGCCGTTGTCCGGCTGCGCGTTCGGGTGACCGGCCAGTTCGGCGACCAACGGCGTGACGAAGCTCGTGGGCGCCTGTTCCCAGTCGACGTCGGCGACGACCACGAACGTCTCCGCGACCGCCGACCCCAACGCGCTCGACGCGAGTCGCGGCGGCATCCGTCGCAGACCGTGCCGCCGCAACGACTCCTCGACTCCCGGCCGGTACGCCAGACCTGATCCCGCCCAGCCGCCCCACGCGATCGACGTCGCGGGGAGCCCCTCGGCTCGGCGCTTGTACGCGAGCGCGTCCAGGAACGCGTTGCCCGGCGCGTAGTTGCCCTGGCCGGTCAGACCGAGGACGCTGCCGATCGACGAGAACAGCACGAAAGCGGAGAGGTCGAGGTCGCGGGTCAGCTCGTGCAGGGTGACCGCGGTTTGGGCCTTGGCGCGCAGGACCCGGTCGATCTGCCCGGTGGTCAACGCCGAGATGGGGCCGTCGTCCAGGACGACCGAGGTGTGGAACACCGCGTCGGGCGGGTACGAGTCCAGCAGGTGCCGCAGGGCATCCCGGTCGGTCGCGTCGCAGGCCGCGACCGTCACCTCGACCCCGTGCCCCCTCAGCTCGGCCTCCAGGTCGGCGGCACCCGGTGCCGCCTGCCCCGTCCGGCTGGTCAGCACCAGGTGCTCGGCTCCGTTGGCCGCGAGCCACCGGGCCACGTGGGCGCCGAGTGCCCCGGTCCCGCCGGTGATCAGCACCGTCCCGTGTGGACGCCACACGTCCGGTCCCGCCTTGCCGCGGGTAAGCCGCCGCGCGAACAGGCCGCCGGGTCGCACAGCGACCTGGTCCTCACCGTCCACTCCGGACAGTGCGGCGACCAGGCCCAGGCCGGTGTCGTCGTCGAACGCCGAGAGATCGAAGTCGGCGGGCAGGTCGACGAGTCCGCCCCACCGCTCAGGCTGTTCCATGACCAGGACGTGGCTCAGGCCCCACACCAGGCTCTGCGCGTAGCCCTGCATGGAGTCGTCGTCCGACACAGCGACCGCGCACTGGGTCACGCACCACAACCGGCCGTCCACGTCGAGTTCGCCGAGGCGTTGGACCAGGCTGATCGTCCGGGCGTAGCCGCACGGCACCGCCGGGTACTCCGGGTGCGGCCGGTCATCCAGGGCCAGCAGCGAAAGCACGCCGTCGAACCGCCGTCCCGCGGCCACCTCCGTCAGGTGGTCCAGATCAGCCAGCACCGGCCGGGCACCGTACCGTGCCAAGGTGTCGAGAACCGCGCCGGTCTGCTGTGACGCCTCGGCGACGACGAGCCAGTCCCCGGCCAACAGCGGGCGAGGCGACCTGACCAAGGGTCGCCAGGCGACCCGGTAGGTCCAATCGTCCACAGTGGTCCGCTCGGCCACGGTCTCCGGTGTGTCCAGCCAGAACCGCTCACGCTGGAAGGCGTATGTCGGCAGCTCGACCCGGCGGGCGGAGGTGCCCGCGAACACGGCCTCCCAGTCCACCGAGGCGCCGTTCGCGTGGGCGAGTGCCAACGATGTCAGAAACCGTCGTGTTCCACCGTCGTCCCGGCGTGTCGAGTCCAGCACCGTGGCCCGCGTTCCCGCGGACTCCGCAGTTTCCTGCATCCCACCTGCGAGCACGGGGTGCGGCCCGACTTCGATGAACAGCCGGTGCCCCTGGTCGAGCGACGCACGGATCGCGTCCTCGAACCGGACGCTCTCCCGCAGGTTGTCGTACCAGTATTCGGCTCCCATCACGGTTGTGTCGAGCCGTTTGCCGGTCAGCGTCGAGAAGATCGGGATCTCCGAATGCCCCGGGGTGATGTCGGCCAGCAGCCGGATCAGGCCGGCCCTGATCTGCTCGACGTGGGCGGAGTGGGAGGCGTAGTCCACCGCGACCCGCTTGGCCCGCACGGCTTCGGACGTCAGCTGGGCCAGGAGTTCGTCCAGCGCGGTGGCGTCGCCTGAGACAACGGTGGTGTTCGGCCCGTTGACGGCCGCGACCGAAATCTGGTCGCCCCACTCCGCCACGCGCTCCCGCACCTCGCCGACGGGCAGCGGTACGGACACCATGCCGCCCGCGCCGGCGAGAGCCGTCAACGCCTGGCTGCGCAAGGCCACCACCCGAGCCGCGTCCGGCAGGGACAGCGCGCCCGCGAAGCACGCGGCCGCGATCTCACCTTGGGAGTGGCCGATGACGGCGGCAGGCGACACACCGTACGAACGCCACAGGTTGGCCATGGAAACCATCACCGCGAACAGCACCGGCTGGATCACGTCGACGCGGTCGGGCGACGGCGCACCGGCCACGCCCTTGAGCACGTCGATCACCGACCAGCCGGTGAACGCCTCGATCGCTTCGGCGCACTCCGCCAGGTGTCGCGCGAACACCGGCTGGGACTCGTACAGCTCCAGTGCCATACCGGGCCATTGGGAACCCTGTCCCGGGAAGACGAGCACTGTTCCGCCCGAGGTCGCGTTCGCTCGCACGAGGTGCGGTGTCGTGGTCCCGTTGCTCAGCGCGCGCAGTCCCTCGTGCAGATCTTCGAGCTTGTCGGCGACCACCACCGCCCGGTGCTCCCAGGTGGACCGGGATGTGGCCAACGAGAATCCGACGTCCGTGGCGGGCACCTCGGGGTGCGCTTCCACGTGCGCGAGCACGCGGTCCGCCTGGTGGCGCAGCGCTTCGCGGGTCCTTGCCGACAACGGCCACATCGTCGGCCCCTGTCGACCCGCGGTGGGCTCGGCTGTCGTGCTCGTCCTCGGGTCCTGTTCGAGGATGACGTGGGTGTTCGTACCACTGATGCCGAAGGAGGACACCGCGGCACGACGCGGGCGATCGTGTTCGGTCCACGGCCGCTGTTCAGTCAACAGCCGCACGGTGCCTGACGACCAGTCCACGTGCGGTGTGGGGTTGTCGGCGTGCAGTGTCCGGGGAAGGACGCCGTTGCGCATGGCCATCACCATCTTGATCACACCGGCGATGCCCGCGGCGGCCTGGCTGTGGCCGATGTTCGACTTCACCGACCCCAGCCACAGCGGGTGGCCGGCTTGCCTGTGCTGCCCGTACGTGGCCAGCAAGGCGTCGGCCTCGATGGGGTCGCCGAGCCGGGTCCCGGTGCCGTGTGCCTCGACCACGTCGATCTCGTCCGGGCCCAGCTGCGCGTTGTCCAGTGCCGCTCGGATCACGCGCTGCTGTGACGGGCCGTTCGGAGCGGTCAGGCCGTTCGACGCGCCGTCCTGGTTCACCGCCGAACCGCGGACCACGGCCAGTACGGGGTGACCTAGGCGTTCGGCGTCGGACAGCCGTTCGAGCAGGAGCACGCCGACGCCCTCGGCGGGGCTGAACCCGTCGGCGTCCGCGGAGAATGCCCGGCAACGGCCGTCAGGTGACACGCCGCCTTGCTTGCAGAACTCGACGAGCATGCCAGGGGCGGACATCACCGTCGCGCCACCGACCACGGCGAGCGTGCTTTCCCCGTTGCGCAGTGACTGCGCCGCGAGGTGCAGTGCGACCAACGACGAGGAGCAGGCCGTGTCCACTGTGACCGCGGGTCCTTCGAACCCGAAGGTGTACGAGATCCGGCCGGACGCGACACTCGCCGTGGTGCCTGTCATCAGGTATCCGGCCGAACCCGGGGGCGCCGCGGAGTAACGCGGGCCGTAGTCCTGGGTGATCACGCCGACGAAGACACCGGTCTTGGTTCCCCGTAACGACACCGGGTCGACACCGGCGTGTTCCAGTGCCTCCCAGGTGGATTCCAGCAGCAGCCGCTGTTGCGGATCCGCCGCCGTCGCCTCACGGGGCGCCATGCCGAAGAACTCCGCGTCGAACAGGTCGGCGTCGTGCAGGAAACCGCCTTCCCGCATGTGGAACCGCCCAGGCACGTCACGATCGGGGTGGTAGGCCTGTTCCAGGTCCCAGCCGCGATTGGCCGGCAGCGGGCCGACCGCGTCACGGCCCGCCTCGACGAGTTCCCACAGCTGCTGCGGGCTGGTGACACCACCGGGGTACCGGCAGCTCATCCCCACGATCGCGATCGGCTCCCGTGCGTTGTCCTCCAACTCGCGCACGCGCTTGCGCACTCGTCGCAAGTCGGCAGTGACACGGTTGAGGTAATCGCGAAGCTTGTCTTCCGCTGACATGCGCTCCCATAGCCTTCTGTCTGTGATCGCAGCCTTTCGCGGGCTCACCGCGGCGGCAAGAATCTTGGTCAGACGTTTTCCGGACGTTTGCGGCCGTCCTTGCCCGGCAACCAACCCGTGAGCTTCTTGATCCGTGCGAGCACGGCTTCGCCGTCGACCGCGGCAGCCCTGCGCATCATGAACGGCGCCAGATGGGCGAGTACGTACGCGAACCAGGCCGCTCCCGCCACCGGGACGACGGGTTTGTTCCGCCGCACCGCCTTGAGGATCCGCTTGGCCACGAGCTCAGGTCCGTGCCCACCGCCTGCTTTCGCGGCTGTCTCCTCGTGCGTCCCTGTCGCGATGAAGGCTGGGCAGACGGCGCTCACCCCGATGCCGTAGGCGGACGTCTCCGCGCGCAGCGACTCGCTGAGCATCAGGACTGCGGCTTTCGTCGCCGCGTAGGCGGCAAGTTGCTTGTGCGGCGAGAACGCCGACGCAGACGCGACGTTGACCAGGTGACCGCGGGCGGACGGATCCTGCTTGTTGCGATTCCTTTGCTGCGCACCGATGACACGACAGCCGTGGCCGGCCCCGAGGACGTTGACGTCGACGATGCGCTGCCAATCCTGGTGGCTGTGTTCCAGGAACGACCCCGCCAGGCCGACTCCGGCGTTGTTCACGAGGACGTCCGCCACACCGTGCTCGGCCAGCACCCGCTCGCCGAAGGTCTGCCACGCCGACGCGTCCGCCACATCCAACGCGTACGCGAAACCTTCGCCACCGTTGGCACGCAGGACATCGACTGTCTTCTCGGCCGCGGGTAGGTCGAGGTCCGCGCAGACCACGGTGGCCCCACTCGCCGCGAACGCCTCGGCTGTGGCCTGGCCGATACCGGCTCCCGCGCCCGTCACGATCACGAGCTTCGGCCAGTCGACGGGGACGCGCATCGGTTCTCCTCATGTCACGGCATGCCGGGTGGCGTGCAGATCATGACGCAGAGGTGGCGCGTTCAACGGCTTTCTGCCGCGAGCGGCGAGCGAACGTCCTGTGTACGTCCTGTTACTCGACTCGCGTCGACCGTCATCCTTGCTCCATGCAACCGGATTCGGCATCGCACCGGCTCGCTGTGCTCGGCGCGGGCGTGATGGGATCGAGCATCACGGCCATGGCGTTGGGGCACGGTGTTCCCGTTGTTCTTGTCGACATCGACGACGGTGCCCTCGACCGAGCCAGGGCGAGCATCGCCCAGCAGGTGCGGCACGCCCAGCTGATGGGCGCCGCACCGGCCGACCGGCCGACGGGCGAACTGGTGACGTCCCAGCGGATCGAGGACATCGCGGATGCCACCGCCGTTGTCGAGGCGATCACCGAAAAGCCGGATCTGAAGTCCGACGTGCACGCGAAGATCGGCGCGGCGGTCCGCCGGGGCACGCCGGTGATCTCCAACACCTCCGGCATACCGATCGACGAGATGGCATCGGCACTGCCGTGTCCCGAGGACCTCATCGGGACGCACTTCATGAACCCTGCCTATCTGATCCGCACGGTCGAGGTGATCGTGGGGCCGCGCACCGCGGAGCGGACCGTGGCTGCCCTCATGTCCCTGTTGTCCGCACTGGACAGACAGCCGATCGTGGTCAACGACTCGCCCGGTTTCGTGACCAGCAGGTTGCTGCACCCCATGATCAACGACGCGGCGCGCCTCGTGGACGAGGGCGTCGCCACGGCGGCGGACGTCGACGCGTTGATGCTCGGGTGCCTCGGCCACGCCACGGGTCCGCTGCGCACCGCGGACATGATCGGGCTTGACAACCTCGTCGACGCCCTCGACGTGCTCCACGAACGAACCGGCAACCCCACGCACGAACCTTGTGCCCTGCTGCGGCGCAAGGTCGCCCAAGGTGACCACGGCATCAAGACCGGCCGCGGATTCCACGAGTACGAAAGGCAACCCGAGTGAGCGTTGACCAGGCAGCCACACCAAGCCGGACCGCGGAGTCGATCGAGGCGGAACTGCTCGACCACCTGACCGCGACCCTCAGCAAAGAGGTGACCGCGGACCAGGACCTGTTCGCCTCCGGGCTGGTGTCGTCGATGTTCGCCATGCAGTTGGTCATCCACCTGGAAAAAACGTACGGGCTGACGATCGCCGGCGCGAACCTCCGGCTGGCCAACTTCAGGACCGTCACGACCATGGTCGGGCTGGTGCTGCGGCTGAGCGACACCGCGGCACCAGCCGATGGTGGCTGACCGCTACCTGTGGTGTGCAGCGGCGGGCATCAGTCCCTGGTAGCCGCGCGACCTGGTCGCGCGGCACCGCACGGTGGTCTCGGCCGTGACCGAGATCAACCGTTCGAGGATCGACGCGAGCGTCTTGGCCCGGCCGGTGCGACCCGAGTGGTTCGCACTGGCCACCAGGTTCGGGTACTCCGTGTCCAACCATGACGTCGCGGAGTTCTTGTCACGCAACTCGACAGTCGTCCTGCGGGTGCCCGGCTTCCCGGCCTGCGCGCCGCACAGTTCGGGCATGATCAGCTCCACCGCCGCGCACGCCGTGCTGACCTGGTGCTCGAGCAGCCGGGCGACGGCGGCGGCCCGGCTCTCCGGCGACTCGGTCTGCATCGCGAGTGTCCTGGCGTAGTCGCGCACCAGTTCATGCAGCACGTACCGGCCGGCAACCGGTTCCATCAACAGGTGGTCGCCGACCAGGCCATCCAGCAGAACCTCGGAACGCCGCGGCGCGATGTCCGCGAGCGCGGCGATCGAGTGCACGTCGAAGTCCACTCCCGGGTAGAGCCCCAGCAGCGTGAACAGCCGCAACTGGTCCGCGTTGAGCAGCCGCCCGGACAGCGTCAGAGCCGCGACCATCCCCCGATCCCCTTCGGAGTCCAGTTCGGACAACCGGTAGCCGCCGTCCCGCATGCGTTCGGCCAGGCCGGTCACCGTCCACGTCGGGCGGTGCAGCAGCCTGGCAGCCGCGATCCTGATCGCGAGCGGCAGGTAGCCGAACAGCCGGACGATCTCGGCGACACCGTCGAGCTGACCGGCTACCCGGTCATGCCCGGCCACCGCGGCGAACAGGGCCAGAGCCTCGGCGCTGCGCAGTGGCCCGAGGGAGATCGGCGTCGCGCCGTCGACCGCGGCCAGCCGGCGGCGCGAGGTGATGATCACGTGGCTGCCCGGTGTCCCGGGCAGCAGCGGGAGGATCTGGGACGGGCTGACGACGTTGTCCAGCAAGACCAGGATCCGGCGGCCCGCGAGCATGGACCGCCAGGCCGCCGAGCGCCCGTCCAGCGACGCCGGGATCTGCCCATCGGGCAAACCTGCCATGCGCAACAACGCCTCCAGCGCGGTCGCCGCGTCGACAGGATCGCGATTCGGTGAGAAACCGTGCAGGTCATAGAAAAATTGACCATCGGGGTAATGCTCCGCGAGCATGTGGGCGGCGTGCACGGCGAATGCCGACTTGCCCACTCCTGCCATCCCGTCGATCGTTGTGACGGCGGCCACGCCCTCACTCGCTGCCGGGGCGTACTCGACCAGACGGTCGAGCTCCCCTGCCCGCCCGACGAAATCCGGCACGTCCCGCGGCAGGAACGACCCGTTGTAGTGCGGTGCCACACCAGCGTTGGCAGGTTTCACGCGCTGGTGCTCGCCCTCGAACCCGACGACGCGTCGCGTGGTCGCGTCGAGCAGCGCCGCACGATCGTCGTCCCGCAGGGAGAGTGCCTGCGCAAGTAATCGCGCCGACGCGAGGCGTGGTGCGTCCCGTCTGCCCGTCTCCAGCAGGCTGATGGTTCGCGCCGACACTCCGGACGCCTCAGCGAGTTCCTCCTGGGTCAGTCCGGCACTGAGCCGGTGCGCCCGCAGCAGCGCACCAAAATTCCTTAACATAACCACGATCGAGCAGCCCCCCAGCTGACTTGGCTGTCTTGCGTTCGGTCAGTTGTACCGCATCCCAAGGATATTCACACCGGGAATGCGAGCGTTTCAAACGGCTTCAACAGAGTACGTGATGCCGATCGGCGGGGACTTCCGCGCCATCGGCCGGGCGATGTTCAAGTGCGAGTCGCGCGACGTCCCGCGAAGACCTACTGGCTGTCACCGACTTATCGCACGACGTCCGGCGGCGCCCCGCCGCGCACTGTCCACAGTGCGGGGTGTCACCGCCGGACAGCGGGCAAAATGATCGTCGCATGTCGACACGGAGCACACCTGCGAACAACGATTGTCAGGCACGTGGCGAGGGCGGCTTGCGCTTTGTGCAAGCAGTGACAGGTAGCACATCCCCATTGTCACCGGCAGCGTGGTTGAACGCACACAGTTGCGCGCCGTCCGGCGTTAGTCTGCACACCATGGCCAACCAAATCTCAGCCGACACCGCGTTGCTCGACTATGTCCGGGAAATCTCACCTCCGGACGACGCGATCCTCACCGAATTGCGTGACCTGACGGTGGAACTGCCGGGCGGCAGGACCATGCTCCTCATGCCCGAACAAGGCCGCTTCCTGGCGATGCTCGTCCAGCTGGGGCAGGCGAGGTCGATTCTGGAGATCGGCACGTACACCGGTTACAGCACCCTCTGCATGGCTCGCGCGCTGCCGTCGGACGGCCGTCTCGTCACGTGTGATGTCGATTCCAAATGGACGGACATCGGTGTCGACCACTGGAAGCGCGCCGGGGTGTCCGATCGAATCGAGGTGCGCATCGGCGACGCGCGGGAAACGCTGCGCGAGTTGCGCGAACAAGAGCACGAGAACAGTTTCGACCTGGTATTCGTCGACGCCGACAAGACCGGCTACGTCGAATACTTCGAGAATTCACTGCCACTGGTCAGGCCGGGTGGGCTGATCGTTTTCGACAACGTCCTGTTCTTCGGCCGCGTCGCCGATCCGGAGCACCAGGACGCGGACACAGTCGCGATTCGTCGGATCAACCGCTTACTGCGGACCGATGACCGCGTCGACATCTGTGTCCTGCCGCTGGCCGACGGGATGACCTTGGTCAGGAAGAAGCCATTGTGACGCCAGTTTGAAACCGGCGTCACCCCACTCCGCGCGCGGGTGTCACACCGGAACGGCTCCGAGATCGGGCGCCGTCCAACGCATGGTGGCGGGCAGCGGCCGTTCCTCCGGCACGAGGTGCAGCCGCTGCAGTCCGTCCGCACCGGTGGGCCCCAGGGCCTCGACGCACCCGCACGCCGATTCGTCGAAGCCGGCGAAGCGGTAGGCCACTTCCATCATCCGGTTGCGGTCCGTGCGGCGGAAATCAGCCACGAGGTGGCAGCCGGCCTTCGCGGTCTGGTCGACGAGCCAGTTCAGGATCGCCGTTCCCGCGCCGAACGACACCACGCGGCACGAGGTCGCCAACAGCTTCAGATGCCACACAGCCTGGTGCTTCTCGACCAGCAGCACACCGACCGCGCCGTGCGGTCCGAAACGGTCGGTGAGGGTCGTGACGAGCACCTCGTGGCGCGGGTCATCGAGCAGTTCCCGCAGCGTTGTGTCCGAGTAGTGCACGCCGGTCGCGTTCATCTGGCTGGTGCGCAACGTGAGTTCCTCGACACGCGTCAACTCCGCCTCGCCCGCGCGCACGACCCGCATCTCGAGTTCCAGCGACCTCAGGAAGTCCTCGTCCGGACCGCTGAACCCGGACCGCTCGGCCTCCCTGAGGCCGGCGGCCCGGTACATGGCCCTGCGCTGGCTGGCGTCCACAGTGACCACAGCGGGGCTGAACTCGGGCAACTCCGGCAGCCGCAGGGCGTCCTCGGCCGGGTAGCACCGCACCTCGGGGAGGTGGAAATTCACCTCCGCCCGCTCCGCGGGCTGGTCGTCGATGAACGCGACGGTGCCGGGCGCGAACCGCAACTGCTCGGCGATCTCCCGCACCGACCTGGATTTCGGGTGCCACCAGATGCGGCTGGCCACGAAGTACTCGGCCACACCGAGTTCCTCGAGCCGCGCCCATGCCACCTCGTGGTCGTTCTTGCTGGCCACCGCCTGCAGGATGCCGCGGGAGTCCAGGGTCTTGATCACCGCCTCGACCCCGTCGGCCACGGTCGTGCGGCCGTCCTCCAGGATCGTGCCGTTCCACAACGTGTTGTCCAGGTCCCAGACCAGGCACTTGACCAACGGCTTGTCGCTACTCATCGCACTCACAGCCTTGCGTCCTCCAACCAGGATTGCCCGTCATCCGGCCGCCACCACGTGGTCTGCCAGGATCAGCTGGCAGATCTCGCTGCTTCCCTCGATGATCTCCATCAGCTTGGCGTCGCGGTACGCCCGCGCGACCGGATGCCCGTCGTGCGCACCGGCCGACGCCAACACCTGCACCGCCCGCTGCGTGGCCCGCGTGGCCTGACGAGAACCGATGTACTTGGCGAGCACCACGGCCGGTGCCATGTCCGGCGAGTTGCTGTCCCAGCAGCGGCTCGCGTGTTCGCAGGCACGGGTCGCCGTCTGCTCGGCCACCAGGATCTCCGTGAGATGCCGCGCCACCAGTTGGTGCTGCGCCAACGTCTTGCCGAACTGCGTCCGCGTGCGAGCGTGTTCCGCCACGCTGCGCAGGCATGCCCGCAGGATGCCGACGCACCCCCACGCGACGGAGATCCGCCCGTAGGCCAGCGCCGAGGTCACCAGCAACGACAACGACTGCGCGGCCCCACCGAGGACGGTGTCGGCCGGGAGGCGTACCGAGTCCAGGCGGATGTTCGCGTGGCCCGCGGCCCGGCACCCTGTCGGTCGCTCGACCGGTTCGACCGTCACGCCCGCGGTGGTGGCGGGAACCAGGACCGCGGCCGCGCCGTCCTCGAACTTGCCGAAGACCAGCAGTGTGTCCGCGTACACCGCACCCGTGGACCACACTTTCCGCCCGGTCACCACGACGGAGTCACCGTCGGTCTCGATCCGGGTGGCCATGGCGGACAGATCGCTGCCCGCGTCCGGTTCGCTGAACGCCGCCGCCGCGAGTTCGCCGCGCGCCAGCTTGGGCAGAAACGCGTCGCGCTGCCGCGCGGTGGCGAGCCGCTGCACGGTCCAGGCGACCATTCCCTGCGAGGTCATCAAGCTGCGCAGGGAACTGCACCGGCTGCCGACGTGCGCGGCGAGCTCACCCGTGTCCAAGCTGGACAGCCCGAGCCCGCCGTAGCCGGTGGGCACCTGCGCGCACAGCAACCCGTCCGCGGCCAGTTCCCTGATCAGCGGTTCGGGTATCCGGCCGGTCACGTCCCAGTCACCGGCCTGGTCACCCACCACAGCGTCGACCCTGGCCGCGAGCGCCCCCGGGTTGCTTGTCGTCACCGAATTCCTCCTGTGCGCCGAAGCGCTGTCTCCGGACACCGCGCCGGTCGTCACTCGCCGAGCTCGCGGTCGATCAGGTCGAACATCTCGTCGTCGGTCACCGACTGGAGGTCGACCTCACCGTCGTCGCCGCTGTCCCACTTGCGCAGCAACGCCTTCAGCCGGGTCGTCACCTCGGCACGCGTGACCGCGTCGAGGGTCAGTGCCGTCAGCCGGTCGTCCAACCCGTCGATCTCGGCCAGTGCTCCCGGTTTCGCCGCACCGCCGTCGTCCAGGCTCATCTTCGAACGCAGGTGCCCGGCCAGCAGGTTCGGTGTCGGGTAGTCGAAGACGACGGCGCTGCCCAGCCGGACACCGGTCGCAGTGATCAACCGGTTGCGCAGCTCGACGGCGGTCAGTGAGTCGAACCCGATCTCCTGGAACGGTTTGCCCGCTTCGACGCTGTCGGCAGTCGCGTGGCCGAGCACGGTCGCGGCGTGGTCACGGATCACGTCGATCAGGATGCGGTCCCGGTCCGCGGCCGCCGCGACGGCCAGTTCGTCCGCGAGCGAGAACTCCACGGTCTGCTCGCCGCCTGTCTGCGGTGTCACCGTCTGCGTGGGCACGTCCGGCATGACCTCTCGCAGCAGCGCGGGCACACCCCCCACCCTCGACCGCAACACCGTGCGGTCCAGCCGCACCGGGACCTGCGTCGGGCGATCAGCCGCCAGTGCTGCGTCGAAGAGATCCAAAGCCTCGTCGGTCGACAACTGGGCGAGGCCGACGCGGGCGAGCCGCTGCAGGTCCGCCTCGGTCAGGTGCTTGGTCAACCCGCTGCTCTGCGCCCACGGTCCCCAGGCGAGGGAGACCGCGGGCAGGCCACGTGCTCGCCGGTGTGCCACCAGGGCGTCGAGAAACGCGTTCGCCGCGGCGTAGTTCGCCTGCCCCGGAGTGCCGAAGGTCCCCGCGGCGGAGGAGAACAGCACGAACGACGAGACCGGCAACCGCGCGGTCAGTTCGTGCAGGTGCAGTGCCGCGTCGACCTTCGGCCGCATGACCTGGTCGATGCGCTGCGGGCGCAACGACTCCAGCACCCCGTCGGCCAGGACACCCGCGGCGTGCACCACTGTCGTGAGCGGGAACTCGTCCGGGATTCCGGCGAGCAGCGCGGCCACGCTGTCCCTGTCGGCCACGTCGCACTCCGCGAACGTGACGCGCGCACCCAGCGCGACGAGGTCGGCTTTCAGTTCGGCCGCCCCTTCGGCGGCGGCTCCCCGCCTGCTCACCATGAGCAGGTGCCGTGCGCCGTGTTCGGTGACGAGACGGCGGGCGATCAGTCCGCCGAGCGTTCCGGTGGCGCCGGTGACCAGGACGGTGCCGCGCGAGTCGATGGTCGCGGGCACGGTGAGCACGATCTTGCCGATGTGCTTGGCCTGCGACATGAACCGGAACGCCTCGGGCGCGTCGCGCACGTCCCATGTGCGGACCGGCAACGGCCGCAGGACTCCGCGGTTGAACAGCTCGAGGATCTCGGCGAGCATCTGCCCCACTCGGCCGGGGTCGACGGTCATGAGATCAATCACGTGGTAGGACACGCTCGGATTGGCCGTCAGACCGCCATCCAGGTCCCGGATGTCCGTTTTGCCCATCTCGACGAACCGGCCGCCGTCGGCGAGCAGGCGCAACGAGGCATCCACCGACTCGCCTGTGAGCGAGTTCAGCACGACATCAACGCCACGGCGGCCCGTGGCCGCGCGGAACTCCTGCTCGAACTGCGTAGTCCGCGACGACGCGATCCGGCCGTCCCCGATGCCCTCCGCACGAAGGAAATCCCACTTGGCTTCGCTCGCTGTGACGTACGACTCAGCCCCGATGTGCCGGGCGAGTTGCACCGCGGCCATTCCGACACCGCCGGTGGCGGCGTGCACCAGGACCGATTCGCCCGTCTTCAACCCGGCGAGGTCCACCAGCGCGTAGTACGCCGTCAGGAACGCGATCGGCACCGACGCCGCCCGCTCGAACGACCAGCCGCCGGGAACGCGGGACACGACCCGGTGGTCGGTCACCACCAGCGGTCCGAACGCGCCGCGGAACACCCCCATCACCCGGTCGCCCACCGCGAGGTCGGGCACACCGGGACCGACCTCGACCACGACGCCGGCACCTTCGTGGCCGATCTGCCCGTCGTCGACCAGACCGAGGGCCAGCACGACATCCTTGAAGTTCAGCCCGGCAGCCCTGACCGACACCCGGATCTCACCGTGGGCGAGGTCCGTGACCGCCGGGAGGTTCTCGACCAACGCGAGGCGGTCCAGACTGCCGCCGCCTGTCGTGTCCAGCCGCCACGGCACCGCACGCGGCGGCGACAACGCGAAGTCCTCCAACGGAGGCGCGAGCCTTGGCACCTTGACCTCGCTGTCCCGGATCGCCAGCTGCGGTTCGCCCGTCGCGAGCGCCGCCAGCACCCGCGTGGTCAGTTGCTCGACTGGTTCGTCGACGTCCAGCAGCACGAACCTGTCAGGATGCTCGGTCTGCGCCGAGCGCACGAGCCCCCAGACCGGTGCTCCGGCCAAGTTCGCCACGTCCTGCCCGAGGTCTGTCGACACGGCTCGCTGGGTCACCACCACGAGGTGGGACGCATCGAACCGGGCGTCGGCGAGCCACGCGTGCAAGCGTTCCAGTGTCCACCGTGTTGTCCACCGCGCGGCCTCGGCGGTGTCCGTGCCCTTCGGGACCGGGACTATGAGCAGCACGGCACCAGGCGCGGGCGCGCCCGCCGCCAGGTCAGCCGACAGGGATTCCAGATCGCTGTGCCCGGCCGGCAGGTCGGCGTCACCGACCACGACAACGTGACCGGTGTACGGCTCGGCGGCGGGCGGCAGCGAGATCCACCTCGTGTGCAGCAGCCTGTCGTCGTAGGACCTGGACCGCAGGTCACCGGGCGAGAACGGCCTGGTGGTGAAGGAATCCACGGACAGCACCGGCCGGTCGGCGTGGTCGGTGACGACCATGGATACCGAATCCGGCCCGGCAGCCTTGATCCGGACCCGCAGTTGCCGCGCGGTTGTGCCGTGCACCCTGACCCCATTCCACGAGAACGGCAACCGGCCGTCCCACATGGTGTCCAGCGCACCGAGACCCACCGCCTGGTGCGCGGCGTCCAGCAGAGCCGGGTGCACACCGAACTGGTCGACGGCCTGCACGGAGTCCGGGATCGCCACCTCGGCGAACACTTCGCCGTCGCGGCACCAGACCGACCGCAGGCCTTGGAAGACAGGTCCGTAGTGGTATCCGCGTGCCGCGAGATCCTCGTAGGTCGCGGTCAGATCCACGGCCTCGGCGTCGCCGGGTGGCCACACATCCGCGTGCGGTTCGGCACCGTCCCCGTCCTGCGGGGAAACGGAGGCACTGACGTGTTGTGCCCACGCCTTGCCGGACTGCTCGGCACGGGAGTACACCGACAGGTCCTGGTTGCCGGACGCGTCGGGTCTCGCCACCACCACCTGCAACACCACGGCGCCGTCCGCGGGCAGCACCAGCGGCGACTGGATGACCAGATCGTCGATCCGGCCGTGCCCCAGCCGGGCGCACGCGGCCATCGCCAACTCCAGGAAGGCGGTCCCGGGCATCACCACTGCGTCCAGCACGCGGTGGTCGGCCAACCAAGGGTGCGTGGCCAGTGAGAGCCGACCGGTGAACACCGTCGCGCTGCCGTCCGCCGTCTCCACGACAGCACCGAGCAGCGGGTGTTCCGCCTGGGTCAACCCCGCGCCGGTGACGTCACCGGACACTGCAGGTGCGTCCAGCCAGTAGCGCTGGCGCTGGAACGCGTACGTGGGCAGGTCGACCCGCGTCGCGCCGGGGAACGCCCGCCGCCAGTCCACCGCCACTCCGCGGACGTGCGCCTGCGCCAGCGAGGTCAGGAACTTGGCCATGTCGCCGTGGTCGCGGCGCAGCGTCTCGAGAACAGCCGCGGGCCGGTCGATCTCGGCCAGCGTCTCCTCCACGCCGATCGACAGCACCGGGTGGGGGCTGACTTCGAGGAACACGTCGTGCCCCTCGGCCAGCAACGCCCGTGTGGCCTGCTCGAACTCGACGGTCTGGCGCAGGTTGCGGTACCAGTAGGCGGCGTCCAGGCCTTCGGTGTCCACCCGTCCGCCGACGACTGACGAGAAGAACGGCACCGCGCCCGAACGGGGACGGATCGGCGCGAGCAGTTCGGCCAACTCGGCCTCGATCTGCCCGACCTGCGCGGAATGCGAGGCGTAGTCCACAGCGATCTGCCTCGCCCGCACCGAGCGGGCAGCGCAGTCTGCCACGAGTCGCGCCAACGCGGCGGACTCGCCGGAGACCACCGTGGACGACGGCCCGTTCACCGCGGCAACGGACAACTGGTCGGCCCAAGACGAGATCAGCTCGCGAACTTCGGCGACCGGGAGGGAGACCGAGGCCATGCCACCCTTGCCCGCGAGGGCACGCAGGGCGCGGCTGCGCAGGCACACGACGCGTGCCGCATCGTTCAGCGACAGCGCACCGGCCACGTGGGCCGCGGCGATCTCACCCTGGCTGTGCCCCACCACCGCGGCCGGGCGTACACCGAACGACTCCCACAACGCCGCCAGGCCGACCATCACGGCGAACGAGACCGGCTGCACCACGTCGACCTGGTCGAGCTCTCCCCCGTCGCCCCTGATGACGTCCATCAGCGACCAGTCGACGAACTCCGACATCGCGTCCGCGCACTCGTTCAGCCGGCGCGCGAACACCGGCGAGCCAGCAGCCAGCTCCGCTCCCATGCGGGCCCACTGCGCTCCCTGCCCCGGGAAGACGAACGCCACCTTCCCCGAGGTATCCGATGTCCCCCGGACCACGCCTGTGCCGGCAGACCCGTCAGCGAACGACCGCAATGCCGTGAGCACGTCGCCGCGATCAGCCCCGGTCACCACCACCTTGTGGCTCAGCGACGCCCGTGCCGTCACCAGCGACATGCCGACGTCAGCCAGGGACTGCCCGGAATCCTCGTCGAGCCGCGCCGCGAGCCGACGTGCCTGGTGCCGCACAGCCGTCTCGCTGTGTGCCGAGAGGACGATCGGCAGCGGCCCGGGGTCCGACGGGTCGGTGTTGGGCGCAGCCTGGGTGGCCGGCGCCTCCTCGACGATGACGTGGGCGTTGGTCCCGCTGACACCGAACGAGGAAACAGCGGCACGGCGCGGCTTTCCACCAGCCGGCCAGGTTCGCGGCCGGGTGAGCAGCGACACCGCCCCCGACACCCAGTCGACGTGCGGCGTCGGGGTGTCCACGTGCAGCGTCTCGGGAAGCACACCGTGGCGCAACGCCATCACCATCTTGATCACGCCGCCGACGCCCGCGGCCGCCTGGGTGTGCCCGATGTTCGACTTCAGCGAGCCGAGCCACAGCGGCTGGTCGGCGGGCCTGCCCTGGCCGTATGTGGCCAGCAGGGCGTTCGCCTCGATCGGGTCGCCGAGCGTGGTCCCGGTGCCGTGGGCCTCCACCGCGTCGACCTCCGGCGCGGCCAACCCGGCCACGGCGAGCGCCTGCCGGATCACCTCCTGCTGGGCCCGCCCGCTCGGGGCGGTCAGTCCGTTCGAGGCACCGTCCTGGTTGACCGCGTTGCCGCGCACCACGGCGAGCACCTGATGGCCGTTGTGTTCGGCGTCCGACAACCGTTCCAGCAGGAGCATGCCCACTCCCTCGCTCCAAGCCGTCCCGTCGGCGGCGGCGGCGAACGACTTGCACCGCCCGTCCTCGGCCAGCCCGCGCTGCCGGGAGAACTCGACGAAGATGCCCGGCGTCGCCATCACCGCGGCGCCACCTGCAAGAGCCAACGAGCACTCCCCTCCCCGCAGGGACTGCACGGCCAGGTGCAGCGCGACCAGCGAGGAAGAACAAGCGGTGTCGACTGTCATCGCCGGCCCCTCGAGCCCGAACGTGTACGCCAGCCGCCCGGACGCGACGCTGACCGTGCTGCCGGTCAACAGGTAGCCGCCCAGGCCGTCGGCCGGTTCGTGCAGCCGTGGCCCGTAGTCCTGCGCCATCACGCCGACGAACACACCGGTCCGGCTCCCGCGGACCGAGCCGGGGTCGATCCCGGCCCGCTCGAAGGACTCCCACGCCGTCTCAAGCAGCAGGCGTTGCTGGGGGTCCATCGCCAGCGCCTCGCGCGGCGAGATCCCGAAGAAGCCCGGGTCGAAGTCGGCGGCGTCGTGGAGGAACCCGCCACGCCTGGTGTAGCTGGTGCCGGGCCGATCGGGATCGCTGTCGTACAAGGCGGCCAGGTCCCACCCGCGGTCGGCGGGGAAGTCGCTGGTGGCGTCCCGGCCGTCGGCGACCAGCCGCCACAGGTCCTCCGGCGACTTCACGCCGCCGGGGTACCGGCAGCTCATCGCCACGATCGCGATGGGCTCGTCGGCGACCGGCCGGGCTCGTGCCGCGACCTCGTGCCGCTCGCCCGCCGCCACGGCGTACAGGAACCGGGCCAGCGCGGTGGGCGTGGAGTGGTCGAAAAGGACAGTCGACGGCAGCGACGTGTCCAGCGCGGCGCTGAGCGAGTCGCGCAGTTCCACCGTCATCAGCGAGTCGAAGCCGAGCTCCTTGAACGGCAGGGCGACGTCGATCGAGTCCGGTGTGGAGCTGCCGAGCACGGACGCCGTGTGGAGGCACACGAACCGAAGTGCCGCCTCCGGCGACTGCACGGCGGGAGCGGGCGCCTCGGCGGCGGCGGTCCGCGTCGGCTGCGGCACGGCCGACACAGCGTCCCGCGGGACCTGGTGCCCGGCAGGCATGTCGTCCAGCCAGTGGCGTTGGCGTTGGAACGCGTAGGTGGGCAGCGGGATCCGTCGCGCCCCCGTTCCGGCGAACACCGCGGGCCAGTCCACGTGGGCGCCCGCGACGTGCAACTGGGACAGCGCGGTCAGCAGGGTCTGGTGGTCCGGCCGGTCGCGGCGGAGCGCGGCGGCGAACACCGTCTCCTGCCGAGCCTCGGCACCGAGGCTGTCACGTGCCATCCCGGTGAGCACGCCGTCAGGACCGATCTCGAGCACCGCTCGGACGCCGCGGATCGCTCGAACGCCGTCGGCGAACCGGACTGCCCCGCGGATGTGCCTGACCCAGTACTCCGCCGAGCAGACCAGGTCGGACCCGGCGAGCTCACCGGTCACATTGGACACCAGCGGAATCGACGGACTGTTGTACGTCAGGCCGCGCGCGACCGCGCCGAACTCGTCGAGCATCGGGTCCATCAGCGGCGAGTGCGACGCGATGCTGATCCGCAGCCGCTTCGTCTTGCGGCCCTTGGCAGCGAGCGCGTCGGCGATCTCGGTGACGACTTCGGCGTCGCCGGAGACCACGACGGAGTCGGGTGAGTTCACCGCTCCCACCGCCGCTTGGCTCTCCCGGCCCGCGAGCACGTCCAGCACCTCGGCCTCGGTCGCCTGGACCGCGACCATGGCGCCGCCCGGCGGCAGCGCCTGCATCAACCGGCCGCGTGCCGCGACGAGCACGCACGCGTCCGGTAGCGACAGCACACCGGCGACGTGCGCGGCCGAGATCTCGCCGATCGAATGCCCGATCAGCACGCCGGGCCGCACGCCCCACTGCTCGACCAGGCGGAAGAGGGCGACCTCGACAGCGAACAGGGCGGCCTGGGTGTACACGGTCTCGTCGAGCAAGGCGGCTTGCGGTGACCCGGGCTCCGCGAACATCAGCTCCTTGATCGGCCGGTCGAGGTGCCGGTCGAGTTCGACGCACACCGCGTCCAGCGCCTCGGCGAAAACAGGAACCTCGGCGTAGAGGTCACGTCCCATCCCGGGGCGCTGGCTGCCCTGCCCGCTGAACAGCATCGCGACCTTGCCAACGTCGCCCGTGCTGCCGACAACGACAGCGGGGTCCGGCTCGCCCCGGCTGATCGCGCCGAGTCCGTCGAGCAGGTCCTCCCGGTTGCCGGCGACCACGGCGGCGCGGCGCTCGAACGCTGTCCGGCCAGTAGCCGACGAGTACGCCACATCGGCCACCGAGACGTCCTGGTCGGCCGCCACGTACTCGCGCAAGCGGGCGGCTTGTGCCCGTAGCGCCTGCGAGGTCCGGCCGGACACGATGCAGGCAACGGGAAAGTCCCCGGTGCGCTCAACGGGTTCGGGCGTCGGTCGTGGGTGATCCGTCACCAGCAGGTGGCAGTTCGTCCCGCCCATACCGACCGAGTTGACACCAGCCACGAACCTGTCCGTTGTGGACAGAGCAACGGCCTCGACGGGAACACCGAGGTTCAGCGAGCCGAGCGGGACGCGCGGGCTCGGCGTGGCGAAGTTGCGGTTGGGTGGGATGACCCGGTGCTCGACCGCCAACGCGACCTTGAGGAACCCCGCGATGCCGGCCGCGCCCTCGAGGTGACCGACGTTGGTCTTCACCGAGCCGACCAGCAGCGGCGACCCGGCGGGACGCGCCGCGCCGTACACCGCGCCGACGGCCCCGGCCTCGACGGGATCACCCACCGGTGTACCGGCGCCGTGCAGTTCGACGTACCGCACCTGGGAAGGCTCGACACCCGCCCGTTCACAGGCGAGGCGCAGCACATCACGTTGTGCCGCTTCGTCCGGCACTGTCAGGCCGTCACTCCGGCCGTCGTTGTTCACGGCACTACCGGCGATCACGCAGTACACGTGGTCGCCGTCGGTGACGGCGTCCTCCAGCCGCTTGAGCACCACCACGCCGCCGCCTTCACCGCGCACGTAGCCATTGGCTCGGGCATCCAACGTGAAGCACTCACCGTCAGGTGACAGGCCGCCGAGTTTGGCCGACGCCACCATGCTCTCGGCGGCCAGCATCAGGTTCACACCACCGGCCAGCGCCAGTCCGCACTCCCCCTGCCGCAGGCTTTCGCAGGCCAGGTGCAACGCGACCAGTGCCGACGACTGCGCGGAGTCCACCGTGAGGCTGGGCCCGCGCAGACCAAGGACGTAGGAGACGCGGTTGGCGATCACGCCACGGGACAGCCCGGGCATGCTGTGTTGCGTGATGGCTTCCAGTCCACGGTGGACCAGCAGGGTGCTGTAGTCCTGCGCGATCGCGCCGATGAACACGCCTGCGTCGCTGCCGAGCAGTTCACCGGGCACGCGACCGGCGTCCTCCAGCGCCTCCCACGCGAGCTCCAGCGTCAGGCGCTGCTGCGGGTCCATCGCCGCGGCCTCACGCGGTGAGATGCCGAAGAAGGCCGCGTCGAAGTCGGCCACCGAGTCGAGGAAGCCACCGCGGCTGGTGTTGGTCTTGCCCGGTGCCGACCGGTCGGCGTCGAACAGCCCGGCCGCGTCCCACCGATCGGCGGGGACATCCGTGATCCCGCTGCGGCCTTCCACCAGCAGTCGCCAGAACGCGTCCGGGTCCGGGGCCTGCGGCATCCGGCACGACAGGCCGACGACAGCGATCGCAGATGTTCGCACAGCTCAGACTCCCAGTGAGAAACAGGACTACAGTCACACCAACCGCGAGGCGGGTTACATCGATCAGACGGGCGCGTTGCCGCGACGCCGGACCTGATCCGCGAACTGCTGCCACGCGGCGGCACACGCGGCAGCCAAGTCAGCGACGCCTTCGGCGCAGTGCGACGGAACGCCATCGACCATCCGGGACCACTGGTCCTGGTCGACCATGTGCAAGTTCAAGCAGCGCAACAAGGTTCGCCCCGCCTCAGTCAACCGCAGCGAGGGATCCGAACGCAAGGCCTGCAGGGTGGCCGCGTGGTCACGTCCAGCCATTTCGTCCACTGTGGATGAAACGGGGATGGCGTCGCCCGCGATCCCCGGTGTGGCGCGTTGTTTGGGCGGCACGGGGTCTTCACCGCGCAGGATTCGCCTGCGGACGTCGACCGCCGTGCCCAGTGAGATCCCGGCGGCCTTGGCGACCTCGCGCAGGGAGGCGTGCGGGTTGGCGGTCATGAGCTCGCCCGCGCTCCGCCTTCCCTGTGCGCTGCTGAGCGGGCGGATCCGGCCGTCCCGGCCCACCCTGCTGTTGAGCTTCGGGAGGTCGGCGCTGCGCCGCCGCCGGATGGCCGCGATCGTCTTGTCCGAAAGCCCGGTTCGCGCCGCGACGACCCGATCGGACCACTGTGGATGGGAGAACACGATGCGGACGACGGCGGCTTCCCTGTCCTCCGGCGACAACGGCAGGCCGTGGACCACGTTGGCCTCGACAGCGAGGACGAACGCTGCGTCCGCCGTCCCGTCGAACAGCCGGGCCTGGATCCGGTCGGCACCGCGCAGCTGGGCCGCGCGCAACCGGTGCGCGCCGTCGATGACCCGCATCGTCTGGCGGTGCACCACGATCGGCGGCAGATCCGTGCCGGACTCGGCCATCGCGTGCGCGCGGGTGGAGTCGATCCCGCTGAGCCTGGGCGAGTCCGCGGGGTTCAACGAGTCGATCGGCAGCGTCACCAACGGCATGGCCGCCACGCGAGCGTCGAACTTCCCGACGCGAGACGAGACCGCGGCATCAGCGGCCTCCCGGTTGTGTCCTTCGGACACCGTGCACCCCCGTTCCCCCGCCGTGTTGCCCCACCACCTGCTCCACCCTGCTCATCCCTGGTGTGCGCGCACCCGCAGCAATGAGTCGAGCCCGATCCGCGCGCCCGGCAGGCTCTGTTCGACGTCGCCGATGCGATCCGCGTATCCGGCGACGATGTGCTCCAGCTCCTCCGGCGAAGCGATCGTCAGCTCGGTCCCGCAGGCAGCCAGCGCCTGCTCGAAACGCTGCTCGACGAACTCCAGCGCCCACTGCTGCCCGCCGCCGCGCGCACGGACCGCAGCCACCGCGAAAGCCCACGTGAAGGCTTTTCCTGCCAGCGCTTTGCGGGCGTCCTTCGCCGCGTGGTCGCCGAGCGGGGAAGCTGGTCGCGCCTTCAGCTCGGCCACTGCGACACCCAGGCGGTCACCGACGTCCGCCGCGCCCGCGTCCCGCAGCAGATCACCGACGCGTTCGCCCTGGGTCGTCACCCGCGCTCCGAGGAAGTCCACCAGTGCCTCCGACGCGCCTTCGAAGATCCGGTAGACGCGGGCGTCCCGGTAGAGCTGCGCGGCCAGGTTCTCCTCGTCGTACCCGCGGCCGCCGTAGAGCTGGACCAGGCTGTCGACCGCACGGCCGAGCCACTCGGTCAGCAGGACCTTGGCGGCCACCATCGGTTCCATCTCCACCGGGTGGCCGTCGTCGAGTTGGGCGGCGAGCCAGTAGACGATCGCCTCACCGGCCTGCGCGCACGCCGCGAGCTCGCCGAGCGTGGCCAGGACGTTGCCGTGACCTGCGAGCGTGCCACCAGCGACCTTGCGCCGTGTTCCGAACCGGTGGGCCAGTCGCAGCACGCGTTTGATGGCGCCGAGTGACGCGGCAGCGATCGCGAACCGCGTCATCGTCATCGAGTCGACCGCGACAACCGCGCCCTGGCCCTCCTCTCCGAGGACGTTCACGGCGTTGACAGGGACACCGTCGAGGTGCAACCCGGTCTGCACCATGCCGCGCAGCCCCATCGACAGGTGTTCGGCACCCGGCCGGATGCCCCCGGCGGACATCGGTATCGCGAACGCGCCGATGCCGCCGGACCCGCCGTCGGGATCAGCCAGCTGGCTGATCACCGACACGACACCGGCCCAGCTGCCGTTGCCGATCCAGTGTTTGTGCCCCGTCACCCGCCATCCGCCACCGCGGGCAGGGGTCGCGGTGGTCCCGATGCTGGTGAAGTCGCTGCCGGCGTCGGGTTCAGTCTGCGCGTACGCGCCGTACACCCGTCCCGCGGCCAGCTGGGGCAACCACTCCTGCTTGAACTCCTCGGTTGCCCACTGCGCCACAGGGCGTGTACCCGGGAAGACGGAAGTCAGCACCCACGTCGCCAGACCGAGGTCCACCGCGGCGAGTTGCTCGAGCACCCGAGCGATGTCGGCCATGTGCATCGCCTGGCCGCCGAACCGCTCCTCGATGAGCAGGCCGAAAAGCCCTTCGTTGGCGAAGTCCAACGCCACGTACGGCGGGATGCACCGGCGCTCGTCGATGAGCCTCGAATTGATGCGCGTCGCCGCATACTGGCGCAACCAGTCGATCTGGGCATCGGCCCGACCGCGGCTGACGTCTGCGCTCACCGTGCGGTAACGCCTGCCGACCGACCACGGCGACCATCCTCGGGCAGACGTGGAACCCCCTAGCGCACCCATGATCCTCCGTCACAGCGAAACGACACCTGCCCCAACATGTCGGTCAACGTGAGTCCCGGACAGGACGTAGACCAGACGTTCTGGGAACGTTCCCGTCGGTGACGCTGCCCCCAGACCGATTCGATCACTCGGAACGCGTCGGCCCGCCGCTTCTCATCCGGCACGCTGGCCGCACAGCAGCACACTCAACGACGTGAAAGCCCTGCCACGACCGACAGACGGGCCACCACCTGCTTCTACGGCAGTCAGAATGGAACGGAGCTCGTTCCATGGGTTGGCGGTCACATGCACCAACCTGGTCGGCCGATCGTGACGAGCGCGACCTGTTCCTTCCGTTCCCTCAGCATTGCCTTGATCGATGACAACCCGACAGTCGTTCGAAACGCCAACGATGCGCACACGCAGGGCGTCAGGACCTCTTACCGCCGAACCTCAAGCACATCTCCATACCGTGCGTCCTCTAGCCCTTCGGCGGCCAGGCGGTCCGCGGTGCGAAGTTGCTGGCGCGTCGTCGTCCCGAATGCTTTGACACCAAGCGTTCTGGCGAGCCGTCGCTGCGCGAAGTCGTCTGCCCAAAGTGGTACACCTCGGTGCTTCGCTCTGATCGAGGGATGTCAAGCTCGTCGAGAGCAGCGTCTGCGACCGTTTGGGTCGCGGCGCCCGCACTGTCGATTTTCGCGAAGCGGGCAAGTGCGCCGGTTCACGGGTCGCTGGACCGCGATCGCTGCCCTTCCTGGTACCGGACCTGGTAGCGAGCGTGGAGAAGACAGACAGCGAACGACAATGCCGAGGAGCCCTCTCCCAGACCCGTCCTTCAGCATCGCCTCAGCACACAGCGCTGCCATCCGCTCACCAGCGGAACGCAGGGCGTGACGATCGCACCTGCGGGACCGCACCGAAAAGCGACGCTACCTGGTCACAGGGTGAGCCGGTGGAGTTCGGTTCTCTTGGTGATGCCGAGCTTGGGGTAGGCGCGGTAAAGGTGGTGTCCGACAGTGCGGGGGCTGAGGAACAGCTGGGCGGCGATGTCGCGGTTGCTGAGCCCGTCGGCCGCGAGCCGGACGACCTGGAGTTCCTGTGGGGTGAGCCGGGCGGCGGGGTCCCGGTCGTGTTGCCTGGCGACTGGCCGGTCGCCGAGTGCGGTCAGTTCGGTCCGGGCTCGCGCGGCCCAGCCGTGGGCGCCGAGCCGTTCGAATCCGGTCAGCGCGTCGGTCAGGTGGCTGCGTGCGTCGGTTCGGTGGCGTTGGCGGCGTAGCCATTCGCCGTACAGCAGTGCGGTTCGGGCGTGGTCGTATGGCCGGTCTGTCTCGTGGTGCAGCCGCAACGCGGCGTCGTAGTGCGTTCGGGCACCGGGGCCGGTGGCGAGCAGCGCGTGGCAACGGCGGGCCAGCGCGATCGCGTGCGGTTGCCCGGTGTGCTCGGCCCAGTCGTCCAAGGCGGGCACATGCCGCGCGGCACGGGAAACCTGGCCGCTGCGCACCGCGGCTTCCACGTGATCCGGGACGGCCCGGACGAGGAAGTCCTGCCGCGCCGGCCCGGCACACACCGCGTCGAGGGCGTCGGTCGCCGTGTCGAACTGGCCGCGGCCGAGATCGAGCAGGCCGAGCGCCCAGGTGGCCATGGCGGCGTTGGTCGGGTGCCTTGCCTCGTTGCCGAGAATGATCTCGGCGTGCGATCGGCAGGCGCCCGCGTCGTCGGCGACTGCCGCCAGCCAGGCCGGGATGGCGTTCATGATGAGGGTTTGGGTTTGCTGACCGAGGTCGGCGGACACCGTCATGGCTTCGGCCACAGTGGTCCCGGCGTCACGGAACCGGCCGCGGAGCAGCTGGGCGATGGCCAGCGGTTCTTGTGCGTAGGGCAGCCAGCCCAGTGCGCCCTGGTGGCGTGCGTCGGTGGCCAGTGCGTCGAGCAGGTCGGTCGCGGCTTGGTCGTCGGCGACGATGAGGGCCAGATATCCGGCCAGCAACCGCTCGACCATTCCGTGGACGTGTCCGTCCCTGGCGGCGTCGACCAGCTTCCGCATCCCGGTGACGGCCGATCGGGTGTCGCCCGCGAACAGGCTGCCCAGCCCGAGCATGCCGTCCACCACCGGCCGCAACGCGGACTGGGGTGGTAGCGACACCGTCGCCAGTAGTTGGGCGGCCCGGCGGATCAGGGAGTGCGCACAGGCGTCCTTGGCACAACCGATCGCGTCGGTGAGGATGGACACGGCCTGCTCGGGGTGGGAACCGACGATGGGCGCGGTGCCGTCCAACATCAGTGCGGCGGCCGCGGCCGGGGTGTCGCGTTCGTAGGCCACCTGCGCCCGGATCCAGGCGGCCTCGGCCTGCACGGACGCGTCAGTGCTGACGTCGGCGGCGTCCGCGGCGAGTCCGGCGGCCCGGTCGAGCCAGCTGACGTCGTATGCGGCTCTGGCGGCGCCGATCTGCCGCCGTGCCCGCATGTCCGGGTCGGTGCTGAGCTGGGCGGCGCGATCGAGCGCGATCGCGACAGCAGCCGACCCGCCCCGCTGCCCCGCGCGCAGGGCGGCCTGGTCGAGCGCGTCCGCGGCGTTCGCGTCCGGGCCCGTCGCAGCGGCGGCCAGGTGCCAGGCGCGACGGTCGGCGTACTGGTCGCTGGTCAAGGTGTCGGCCAGTGCCCGGTGCGCGGACAGTTGCCAGCCGCGCGGCGCGCCTTGGTGGGCGGCGGCCCGGATCAGCGGGTGCCGGAACACGACCGTGTGGGCGGACACGGTGAGCAAGTACGCCTTCT
This sequence comes from Kibdelosporangium phytohabitans, assembly GCF_001302585.1. GTDB lineage: Bacteria > Actinomycetota > Actinomycetes > Mycobacteriales > Pseudonocardiaceae > Kibdelosporangium > Kibdelosporangium phytohabitans. The sequence continues at coordinate 8,914,788 of NZ_CP012752.1, forward strand.
CGGCCGGTTCCAGGTCCGCGGCGGTCAGCCCGAGCCGTTGCGCGGCGCTCAACAGCACGGTGAGGTCAGCGGTGTCATCGGCCGCGACCAGCACGAGCAGCCGCTGAGTCGGCTCGGGCAGCTCACTGATGCGGGCCCGGAAGGCGTCCTGGATCTGTTCGGCGACCGGGAGCGGCTCGACGGGCAGGGACCAGCCGTGGTCGTCGCCGTGGCGCCGGTCGGTGAGCGCCGCGGTGAATTCGATGATGGCCAGCGGGTTGCCTCTGGCCTCAGCGAGCACCCGGGCCCTGGTCGCGCCTGCCAGGCCACGCGCGTGCTCGTTGAGCATGGCGATCGCGCTGTCGCGGCCCAGGGCGGGCAGGACGACCGTGTCGATGCCCTCGGCCGGGAAACGCCCGGTCCCGTCCCGGACGGCGAACAACATGGCCACCGGTTCCTGCCGCAGCCGCCGGGCGGCGAACAGCAACGCGTCCGCGGATGCCCGGTCGAACCACTGCGCGTCGTCGATCAGGCACACCAGAGGCCCGCCACCGGCCAGTTCGGACAGCAGCGACAGCGTGGCGGCGCCGATCAGGAACCGCTCGACGGTGCCGGCGCCGACGAGTCCGAAGGCGGCCCGCAACGCCGTGCCCTGCGGCCCCGGGAGCGCGTCGACGTGCTCCAGGTACGGGTGCAGCAACAGGTGCAGCCCGGCGAACGGAACCTCGACCTCCGACTCGATCCCCACCCCGCGCAGCACCCTCAGGCCGGCACTGCCCGCAGCGGCGTGATCGACCAGAGCGGTCTTGCCGATTCCCGCCTCGCCGCGGATCACCAGTGCACCGCCGGTTCCGTTGCGGGCGGCGGCAAGCAGACTGTCGATCCGGGCCTGTTGCACCGATCGCCCGAAGATCACCCGTGCACAGTAACAACTCCCGCCGGCGCAGGGGCTCGCGCGAGGCACACCGCGCAACGCTGTCGATCTGCGGGCCCCTGCGCCCGGCAGTCACCGAACGCCACTACTGCAAAGCGGTCACTCGCCGGGGCGCTGGTAATGCAGTGCGACCGCCCCGGATGACGGAAAAGCCGTGGCACTGGCGAGTTGCCACTTCGACGCGTAGTCGTCGGGGAGCACCCGGCGCCCGCTGCCCAGAGTGGAGGGCACCACGGTCAGGTAGAGGTCGTCGATCAGGTCCGCCCGCAGCAGAGTTCGAATGATGCTGGCACTGTTCAGGACGAGAATGTCCCGCCCGGGCCGGTTCCTGAGCGCGGCGACCTCCGATTCGACGTCCGCCGAGACTCTCGCGTTGGTCCATTCCGACTTTTCCAGGTCCTCCTGCGTCAGAGTGGTGGAGAAGACGACCTTCTCCACGGTCGCCAGCCAGTTGCCGAGATCGCGAGTGCGTGCCGAACTGCTCGGGTCGTTCGTGATCGCCGGCCACACGGACGTGAAACCCACCCAGTTCGTCCTGCCAAGGACCGCGGTACCCACACCCCGCCAGATCCCCTCGTAGTAGATCTCGCTCTGCCCGCTCGAGATGTGGTCCATTGCCCAGCTCATGTCGTCTTCGGATCCGGTGCTGCTGTATCCGTCCATCGACACGGTGACCTCGGCGCCGACCCTGCGGCCCGCCCGAGCGGGGGTGACTTCGGACATGTGACTCTCCATCTTCTCTTCTCCCGCACCACGAGCATGTCTCACACAACGTGATCGCCCGGGTACGAGGACTACCACTGGGAAGGTTCGGCTACCGGTCCGCCGGCGCGACCCGGGTGCTCGTGGTCTCGTAGCCGCCACCGCCCGGGTAGACCCACGCTCCGGCGAGGACGTCACCGGCCTCGTCGAACGTCGACCGCATGTACGCCGGTGAGCCCTTCTCACCGCCCCAGATGGTCAGGACGTCTCCCTCCAGTTCGTAGACGTAGTCCAGCGTGTCGCCCTTGTTCCCGTAGAAGCGGCTCTTGATGTCCGCACTGGCCTGCTCGGCGCCGAACGGGCGTTCCCGGCCGATCACCTCGATGCCCGTGATCCGCTCGCCGTACTGCTCGAGGTCGATGTCCTGGATCAGGAAGTGGCCGCCTTCCAGCCAGCGGTAGGTGACCGTGCCCTCGGCACCGCCGGTGACCTTCCACGTGCCGACCAGCCGATCCAACGCGGCCAGCCCGGCGTCCTGGACCAGGCTCGTGTTCTCGCTCATCTCGCAGTCACTCCTCTCGGAACCCGCCGCGGACGCGGCGGCGTTGCTGATCGGAAAACTACGAGCGCGGCTATCAGTACCCGCATCGGTCGAAGTACTGGCGGCAACCTCACCACTGCCTCGGTCGGCTGCGTCGTATCCGTCACGCGAGCGGTGTGATCGCAAATTTCTTCAATACTGCCGGTCACCTGTGGTCGATGCTCGGAGCCATGGTCAGCCTTGCTCGTTTCGCAGCGACCGGTACCCGCCGAGGTCCGATGTTGGCTGTCCTGCTCACGGGACAGGTCATGGTCTCCATGGACGGGTCGATCGTGTCCGTGGCTGCGCAGACGATTCGTGCCGGGTTGCACGCGAGCGACGCCGAGATCCAACTGCTCGTGTCGAGTTACCTGCTGACCACCGGCGTGCTGTTCGTCACCTGCGCACGGATCGGTGACGTCATCGGATACCGGCGCGCGTTCCTGGCCGGACTCGGCTGGTTCACCGGTGCCTCACTCCTGTGTGGACTGGCTCTCGACCCGGCCATGCTGGTGCTCGCCCGCATCGCTCAAGCGCTGGGTGCCGCGCTGCTGATGCCGCAGGTGTTCTCACTCGTCCACCGCCACTGGGAAGGCGCCGAACGCCGCAGGGCGATCGGCGTGTACAGCATGGTCCTCGCACTGGGAGTGGCGCTCGGCCAACTGATCGGGGGACTGGTCGCCGACGTCGACCTGTTCGGTCTGTCCTGGCGGCCGGTCTTCCTGATCAACGTCCCGATCGGCATGATCGTGCTGTCGGTCGCTTCGCGTGTGCTGCCGAGCTCGCGTACCGACGAACACGCTCGCCTCGATCTCGCCGGTGTCGCGCTGTTGACCGTAGCCATGACCGCGCTCACCCTCCCGCTCATCCTCGGCCGCGACCACCAGTGGCCCACCTGGGCGTGGATCACGCTCGTGTGCGGAGCGGTGCTGTTGGGCGTCTTCGTCCGATACGAATCCACGGCACGACAACCGGTGTTCGACCTCGCGGCGCTGAAACCGAAAGGAGTCAAGCCAGGGCTCGCGGCATGCTGCATAGTCATGGGTTGCTACACCGTGTTCGTACTCACCCTGACGCTGCACCTGCAGTCCGAACTCGACTACACCCCGCTGCAAACGGGACTCGCTTTCGTGCCGTACGCACTCGGTTTCGGTGCGCTCAGCCTGAGTTGGAACCGTTGTCCACCATGGCTGCAGCGCGCCATGCCCATCGTCGGCCCACTGATCTTCGCCGCGGGGACGACACTGGCCGTGCTCCTCGTCCGGGCGGACGGGGCTGCGTGGGGTCACCTCCCGATGCTGCTGTTGGCCGGCGCCGGACACGCCGCCGGGTACAGTCCCCTGATCGCACAGGTCACCTCGCTGGTGAAACCCCGGTTCGCTTCGGCTGTCTCAGCCATGAACTCCACTGGGCCCGTGCTCGCCGAGGTGATCGGTGTCGCGGGCCTCGGCAGCGTCTACTTCGCCACGTCCTCATCCGCTGACGGTCTGCTCCTGGTCGTCGCAGCAGTCGCGGTACTCCTGGTCATCGCGACCACGTGCGCGGCAGTGGCGACCCGGTGAGTGATCCGGCACGGAATTGGAGTCTCGAGCCGAGCGACGACAATGGGAAGAACGGGATGGCGAGCGAGGAGAGCATGAACCAGGACATCGTGGTCGTCGGTGGCGGCATCATCGGCAGCGCGATCGCGTACTACCTCGCGCGGCCCGGGCCTGCGGATCGAGTCAGGGTGCTGGAGCCGGATCAGGACTACGCCTTCTCCTCCACCCCGCGCTCCGCGTCCGCGATCCGGGGGCAGTTCAACCTCGGCGTCGACGTCGCCATGTCCCGCCACGGTTACGCGTTCTTCAAGCGTGCGACCGAGAATCCCGGTGTGGGCGATGAGGAGGTGGACATCGCCTTCGAGGATTGTCCGTACCTGACGCTGTGCGCGCCTGACGGAGTAGCCCGGCTGCGCGGAGCGTACGAACGCCAACTGCGCAACGGTGCAGACGGGTGGTGCTGGATGACGGACAGCACCTGGCCGCCTCGGTCGCGAGCAACGCGTCCGGCGCGCAGGCGGCACACGTGTCCGTCATGGCGAACATCCCACTGCCCATCGAGGCGCGCAAGCGGAAACCCGTGCTCTGTGCGCCGCCCCGACGCCAGGCGGGCGATCCCGATGATCGCACCGCATCGGCAGTGCCCCTCACCGGCAGGACGGTAAGGCCGCCACCGCCGAACAAACCCACGTCACCGGTGGGCCCGGCGTCTCGCGGATACGTAAGGAGAGCGCCTCCTGCGGCGGTGAACCTGGCGAACAAGTCCACCGCCACACCGCGACTAGGCCCGCCTGGGGTTGCCCTGGTGCCGGACCAGTGTGGTCAGCAGGAGCAGACGCCACCGTTGTTGACTCCGGCGACGCCGTTGGCGCCGACGATTCCGTTGGCACCGAGGACGATGTTGATGACGTTCACGCCCGTTCCGCCGTTGATACCTCCGGAGTTACCGACCCCACCGGCACCCAGCGCGCCGCCGAGACCGCGAGCTCCACCGGGTCCGGCGCAGCCGGTGCCACCGTTGCCGCCAGCGCCACCGTTACCACCCTTGCCACCGGTGGCGGTGATGTTGTCGGCGCCCGCATCGCCGTTGACGGTTCCGGAGTTACCGATCCCACCGGCGCCACCGGCACCGCCGACGCCGCCCGCGCCGCCAGGCTGGGTAGCACTCATGCCGTTGCCGCCCTTGGCTCCGAGGCCGCCGTTGCCACCGAGGCCGCCGGTGGCCTTGAGCACGTCGGCGCCGTCACCGCCATTGACGGTCCCGGAGTTACCGACGCCGCCGGCACCACCGGCACCGCCGATGCCACCCCCGCCGCCGCCGTAGCCACAGCCGCCGACACCACCAGCGGCACCCAGACCACCAGCGCCACCGATCGCGCTGACCGTGTCCACGCTCGCATCAGCGGCACCGCCGTTGATGGTCGCGGAGTTACCGACGCCGCCCGCACCACCAGCGCCACCGATACCGCCAGCGCCCGCTCCGCCACCGGTCGCGCCGCTGGAGCCACCGACGCCACCCAGGCCGCCGTTGCCGCCCTTGCCGCCGGTGGTCGTGATCGTGTCGCCTCCGAGACCGCCGTCGATCGTCCCGGCGTTGCCACCGCCGCCAACACCACCGACTCCGCCGTTGCCACCCGCGCCTCCGGCACCGCTGGCGAGACCAGTCCCGCCGTTGCCGCCGTTGCCACCGTTGCCGCCCAGGCCGCCGGTCACGGTGATCGTGTCCGTGCCCGCACCGCCATCGATGATCCCCGTGCTGCCGACACCGACACCGCCGGTGGCCCCGACACCACCGTTGCCACCAGCGGTCCCGGCCGGGGTGCCCACGGTGCCGTTCGCACCCGGAGCACCGGTAGTACCAGCGGCGCCGGTCACCCCGGTGACCCTGATCGTGTCGTTGCCGCCCAACGCGTTGACCGTGCCGTTGACAGGGCCGCCGGTGATGGTGATGAGATTGGCATTACCGGTACCGGTCAGCGTTTCACCAGCGGCGATACCGGCGGTGCAGACGAAGTTCTCGCCGGTTTGGGTGCACCCGACCGGTTGGGCGTGGGCCGTTCCCGGGGCCGCCAAGGCGAATCCGGCTATGGTGCCCAGGCCGATCAAAGCCTGGCCGACCCTGCCCGTGATTGTGCTGTGTGCTGTCGATCTCATGAATCAACTCCACCCGTGGGGTGGGTCCGGGCCGATGCCACGAACCCCGGGGAGTGGTGTGGTGACCGGGGGCTGGGGTCACTGCCCGGTGCCGCTACGAGGGCACCGGATTCCACCAACACCCTTCGACGCCATAGCCTCCACCTCGCCGAGCCTGATCAGAAGACGAACAGCGACCGGCCACCCGAACGCCACCCCGCTTACCCACAATGCGAACCAACCGCTGCCACAAAGTCATTGCCCCTTCTCCGAAGGACACCCAGATTGAGGAATAGTCGCCGTCCGGCGAAATTCAGTCGACGAGTACAGAAAACCGAAACCCGGTCGACGTGCCACTCGAATCCTGAACCATTTCGCCGATCGGCGACATCGACCACCGACAAGTCGCATTGCCGAAACCGACGAGCACAGAAGAACCCAACTCGTGTTGATCCCCGCCAGCAGAAACCGCTTGGCGATGTCGAGTTGCTGTTGACTTCACCGGCACCGTTCCCGTAGGTCGACAAAATCGTGACAACGTCACTGCGACCGGGCGCACCCGCACGGAGAAAGGCACGACCTCTCGCCAGGTGTGCGGCCTGGCGAGAGGTCGTGCCGGGTTGGATTCTGGGGTTAGAGCGGCAGCAGGGGCCGGACGACAGCGCTGGCGGCGCCGATGATGCCCGCCGCGGCGCCGTTGACGATGCCGACCACGGAGTCGATCAGGCCGCCGATGATGACGATGCCCATGAGGAGTGCTCCTTACAGTGGGATGAAACAGATTCAGGCTGTCCGCCTGGCGGGATTCGCCCCGGGGGTCACCCGGTGCAGTTGGGGACCGCGGGGGCACTGCCGACGCAGTTGTTGGCGGTGTTGGCCGTGATCGGCGTGTTCGTGGTGGTCATGGTGCCGCCCTGGCGGTAGACGCCACCGGCATTGCCCAGCGTCAGCAACGCGTGGTTGTTGGTCACGGCAGTCTGGGTCAGGGTCGTCGCGGTCGAGTTCACCGCGGAGATCCCGCCACCCCGGCCAGCACTGTTACCGGTGACGAACAACGGACTACCGGTCACCCCGGTGACCGTGAGCGTGCCACGCAGTCCGTTGTAGACGGCGCCGCCGTCACCGAGCAGGGTCAGATTGCCCGACAGCGGGCTGTTGGTGAACGTCGCCGCGGGCGCCGTACCGGACGGAGTGTCCACATTGGCCAGACCGCCACCGTTACCCGACGCGGTGTTCCCTGACAGGGTGCTCCCGGTGAGGGTGACCGCACCGCGGTTGAGGATGCCGCCGCCATGACCGAGCACGTTGCCGCGGGTGAACGCCACCCCCGTGGTGAGCGTCAGGCTACCAGTCGGGCCGACCTCAGCGATCCGGAACAGACCCAAGCCCAGCAGCGAGGCGTTGGTGACCGTGGCCGGGCCGATCATCTCGATCGGGGTCGTGATCACCGGCAACGCGTTCACCGCGCCACCATGACCGGTGCTCATGCCATACGTACAGCCTCCGGCCAGAACGAGGGTGTCGGAGATAGGAGTGGAGTTGGCCAGGTCCACCGCCGCGACCAACGCGTTCTCACTACACGCCACCGGGATCGTGATGGCCTGAGCCGCCGGAGCGAGAGCGACCAGACCTCCGGCGGCGATGGTGGTCGCGAACAGGCCCTGGACAACGGCGCGAATGCGTCGCATAACGCCTTCATTTCCTGAAACACAATAGCGGGTGACCCGATTCGGCGCGGCACGCCAGCAGGAGCGACAACGCACACGCCGACCCGATCAGTGGGGTGGCTGCGTAGGATGCCTCATCGTAAAAAAACCTCGGCTCATGATCCGCGTCCGCAAGTGTCGCGGACACATCACGCACCGAGGTCTGGGGCTAATGCCAACATAGCCCTTCACCCGGATGATCGGTACCCCACTACCCCAAATGGGCGTACTCAACGGTGTCGTCGCAACGCACGGCACTGTCCTCGCTCCATAAGCGCCCAACCCGTCACGCCCGGTCAGGGGACAGCAGCCGGTCCCAGACCCGCGTTGACGTCACAGTCGGCGCTATGGTGATGGCCTGCGCATGCGGCCTGAGCCGCGCGCCAACTCGTCCGCCTGATGTTCGCGAGGACGCCCCGCCGGGCCTGGAAACGTTGCGATCGGACAGTTTCGAGGGGCGCATCCGAACACCTTCAAACTCAGGCATTATTTAGTCGCAACGACATTTACATCAAGGAGGAGTAACGGCCGCAGCGTGCCCCACTCCCTGTGTTAGCTTGATGCAAGTGGCTGATAGATCGTCTGCGACGAACAGCTTCCACTTGGCGGTGAGGGGAACGTTCGATGCTGGGCCGAACCTACGACGGGCAGAATTGCTCGGTCGCACGTGCACTGGAAGTGGTCGGCGAACGCTGGAGCCTGCTGATCATCCGCAACGCCGTGTTCGCCGGGTCGACCCGGTTCACCCAGTTCCAGCGGCAACTCCGCGTCGCTCCCAACATCCTGTCCAACCGGCTGGCCAGATTCGTCGAGGCGGGGCTGATGCGAACCCGGCCCGTCGCGGGCGACAGTGACTTGCACGAATATGTTCTCACGCCCCAAGGCCTTGACCTGCAACCCGTGATCGTAGCGCTCGCTGAGTGGGGTGACCGGTGGGCCGCACCCCAAGGACCACCGGTCATCTTCGTACACGACGACTGCGGCGGCACGGTCCACTCATATCTGAACTGCGAACGCTGCCACGCCGAACCGAACCCGCCCGAGGTCACGACCCGGCCGGGCCCGGGTGCGAACAAGGCCTCCGGTAAGCCAGCCAGGCGTTGACCAGTACGGATTTCCCAGCGATGGCGCACTGTTCAGCCGGTTTCAGTGGTGGATGAATGCTTCGCGAAGGCCTGGTCGAGCGAGTAGCGTTCGATCGCGAACGACTTTTATCATGCTAGTAACTGGGGTGAGAAGCTTGTACAAGAGAGGCCTTGCCGTATTCACGGCTTTGGCTGTGTCAGTCACTGTGTGGACAGGTGTCACGGCGGGATCCGCGGCAGCTGCTCCGGTGGTTCAGGTTCGTGACGGGGTCAGCCAGCCCACCTTCTCGTACGCGGACGCCATCCGGGAAACTGTGTACGTCGAGGCGCCGGTCGACGGGGATCGGGACGGGCGCAACGACCGGGTCGTCGCCGACGTCATCCGCCCCGCGCAAACAGCTCAGGGGATGAAGGTTCCGGTCATCTTCCAGGCCAGCCCGTATTTCGGCCCGGACCTCACAGCGGGGGCGCGGTCCGACGACCCGAGGAAACGTTACCAGGCGGCATCGCTGGACGGTGAGTACAAGGACTTCGATGACGACGGGATTCCGACCCGGTTCCCGGAGTACTACGACAACTACTTCGTGCCACGGGGTTACGCGGTGGTGCAAGTGGACAGTCCCGGCACCCGATATTCCGAGGGGTGTACCACCGTGGACGGGAAGCCCGAGGTGCAGGCGGTGAAAGCCGTCCTGGACTGGCTGGACGACCGCGGCAAGGCGACGAACAAAGCGGGCCAGCCGGTCAGTGCCGACTGGGACAACGGCCGGGTCGGCTGGGTGGGTCGGTCGCACCGCGGCATCTTCGGCAACCTCGTGTCCACTATGGATGTGCCGAACCTCAAGACCGTGGTGCCGGTCGCGGCGTTCGGCAGCTGGTATCCGTACATGCGAAACCAGGGGCTGCCGCGCTTCCAGGACTACGCCCGGTGGAGCGCGGTCTCGGACGGGAACACGTCCAGGCTGGGTGCGACGCGGTGCGCGGGTGTCCACAACGAACTCGCGACCGCCAGTGACGACACCTACGGCACGTACAACGCGTTCTGGCAGGAGCGCGACTACTTGCCTGCGGCCGGCAAGGTCAAGGCCAGTGTCTACATGGTGCACGGCCTCAACGACTGGAACGTCACCACCGACCTGGCCCTCGACTGGTGGAAAGCGCTGGAGGCGGCGAACGTCCCGCGCAAGTTGATGCTCACGCAACAGGCGCACGTCGATCCGATCGACGCGCACCGCGAGCGGTGGCTGCCCCAGATCCACCGGTGGATGGACTACTGGCTGCTTGGCGTGCGCAACGGAATCATGGACGAACCTCAGGTCCAGCTGGAACGGTCGGCCAACCAGTGGGAGGCCCATGCCGCGTGGCCGGCCACGAACTCCGCCCCGCGCACCCTCTGGTTCGGGCCCACCCTGTCGGAGAACAGGAACACCGGCAGCGGCGTTTCCCAGTTCGCCGAGAAGTACTCACAGCTTCAACGTGACATGGTGAACCCGGACACCTCGTCCTTCAACCGAGTGCTGTACACCGGCCAACCGCTGACGGCGGCGACGCGAGTCAGCGGGGTAGCGGAGGTCACCCTCCGAGCCAAGGCAAGCGTGTCCGGCACGCCACTGACGGCCCTGCTGGTCGACTACGGCACCGACGCGCGCACAGTCACCGACGAGGACGACTACCTGTCCGGCTTGGTGGCAGCGTCCGGTAAGGACTGCATCGGCCAAGGCAGCCCGACGGACACCGGGTGCTACAGCAGGCACGCGCAGGACGTGCAGACCCGGCCGTACGAAATCGTCACCAAGGTCCAGATCGACACCGAGAACCGCCGAACCCTGGAGTTCGACGAGCCGATCCAGCCGGAGAAGTTCTACACGTACAAACTCAGGCTCAAGCCCGAGGACTACGTGTTCAAGCCTGGTCATCGGATCGGCGTGGTGATCGCCGGAACCAACTGCACCGGCACCGAGGTGCCCGGTACCAACTGGTGCGCGAACGAGCCCGGACCCGGTCAGGAACCATGGGGCCGGACCCTGGTCGAGATCGACAACACCAACAGTTCCATCACACTGCCGATCGTCGCGTCCTGACCGGCCCAGTCCGGCCGGGTCCGGCTCCGGACCCGGCCGGACTGCTCCACGGCGTCACCAACGCACGATGAGACGGCCCCCGGTGGGACCGTGGTTCTGGTCCTCCGGGGACCACCGCAAACAACCTTGCACATGATCGTTCCGGTGAAACCGAAAGCCCTTTGAACTGGTTGTTCAAGGCAGGCGTTCGTCGTCCCCGCACAGGCGGGGGCTGTTCCGAAGGAACTGGCGGCGTCTGATTGGCCAGAGTGGCCACCCGCAAACTGCCACGACGTGGCGGCATGGTGCTGGGCACCGATGTCGATCTGCTCGAGCAGATCGACGATCACCGTGCGGGTAACACCGACGATGACGCCGCTCACGACGCTATAGGTGGGGGAATCGAGCTGTGACCTCAAGGCCTCCGCTTGGACGGCTGGCGGCGGTGACGGTTCCGTCGTGGGCTTCCGCGATGGAGCGCACGATCGCCAAACCGAGGCCTGCGCCGTTGGCCGAGGCGAGTCTTTTGTTCGCGCCTCGGTGAAACGGTTCGAACAAGCTGTCCACAGTGTCCGGCAACACCAATGGGCCGCTGTTGGCCACCGTGACGGTCCCGTCGGCGGCGAGTGTGACGGTGAACCAACCGTTGGGGACGTTGTACAGCATGGCGTTACGGACCAGGTTGTCCAATAGTTGCGTCAGCAGCACCTCATCACCCAGAACGGTTACAGGCACGGTAGTCAATTGGCCTTGCAGGCCGCCTGGGCCACCTGGCGGTGCGTTGACCAACGCGCTGTGGACGACCCGATCGGCCACGGCCGCGAGGTCGACCGGATGACGTTCGGGCAGCCCGTTGTCGCTGCGGGCAAGCAGCAACAAACCCTCCAGGAGCAAGTCGAGGCGACGGTTGGCGGCGAGCAACTCCTCCCGCACACCAACGATCTGCTGCGGTGTGGCGTTGCTCAGGCGAACCTGCATGATCGCGCGCTCGATCGCCAACGGCGTCCGCAGTTCGTGCGAGGCGTCGGCGACGAAACGCCGTTGGCTGGTGAAGGCGCGATCCAGCCGGTCGAGCATGCCGTTGAAAGTGTCGGCGAGGTCGCGCAGTTCGTCGGCTGGACCGTCGATGACGATCCGGTCGTGGATGTTGCGCGCAGACATACTGCGAGCCTGCGCGGTGATGGCGTGCAACGGTCGCAACACCCGGCCGGCCACCCACCAGCCGACCACGGACGCGAACAACACCATGACGCTGACAGCGATCGCGGACACGACGAAGAACTGCGCCTGCGCGTCAGCTTGGATGGCCTGCGCGAGACTCTTGATCTGCGTGGGTGTCAACGCCGCACTGCCTTGCAGAGCCTCCTTGGGGAGCACCGTGACACTCGTCTTGCGTTCGCCGCTGACCGCGTCGCGGATGATCACTTCGGCGCTCCCTGCCATGTTCGGCCCGAACAGCAGCAGAACCACGGCCAGCAAAACCAGGCACGAAGTCAGGCACAGGCCGCCGTAGAGAAGGGTCAGCCGCCACCGGACACTGGCGCGCCTCAGATGCGGTACCCGACGCCGGGGACGGTCACGATCAGCGGCGGATCGCCCAGTTTCGTCCGCAGCCTGCTGACCGTGACCCGCACCGCGTTGGTGAACGGGTCGGCGTTCTCGTCCCATACGCTCTCCAGCAGGCTTTCCGCGCTGACTACGCTGCCCCTCGCGCCGAGCAGCATTTCCAGGACCGCGAACTCCTTTTTGGACAAGAGTAGATGACGGCCACGCCGGACCGCCTGGTGCCTGGGCACGTCCAGTTCGAGATCCCCGTGGCGCAGTACGGGAGAGATCACGTCGGCCGAGCGCCTGGCCAGCGCACGGACCCTGGCGACCAACTCGTCGAAATCGAACGGCTTGACCAGGTAATCGTCCGCTCCGAGGGACAGCCCGCCGATGAGGTCGTGCTTCGTCGCCGCCGCGGTGAGCATCAACACCCGGCTGGCCCACGGTCCCGCGACGATGCGGCGGCAGACCTCGTCGCCGTGGACACCTGGCAGGTCTCGGTCCAGTACCACCACCGCGTACCGGTTGACCTCCAACCGCTCCAGTGCCTCGTCACCCGACAGTGCGACATCCACAGCCAGCGCATGCTTGCGCAGCCCCTCGGCGACCAGTTCGGCCAACGCGGGTTCGTCCTCGGCGACCAGCACCCGCACGTTCAGACCTCCTGCACTGTTAGCGGTCGATTGTGGCGAAAGCAGTGTTTCAGCAGCATAACGGCGAAGTGAAACAGGCGCGAAAACACCGGTTCGGTACATCTTTGACGCACCGCGGTAGTCGCGGGTCCCCTGTTGGAGGCAACTGTGTCCACCTTGATTCCGCTGTTTGTCCGCTTCGCCGGACCAGTGCTGCTCGGCGTCGTGTCGCTGGCGGCGTGCTCGCCGGACGCCGGCGACTCGCCGGCGACCACGACGACGCCCGTCGCCGCCGACGGCCCGATCCGTTTCACTCAGTGTGTCCGTGACCAGGGCTTCGAGCTACCCGACCCCTCACCCGGAGCGCAGACCGTGGAACTGCCCGCCAAAGCCAAGACCGACCCGGCGATGGCCGCTGCAATTGACGAATGCCGCCACCTCCTCGGCCAAGGCAGCGGCAAGAACCCCGACGACCCGCAGCAGCAGGACCAAGCCGTGGCATTGGCTCGGTGCCTGCGTGATCGCGGGGTGCCGGTGCAAGACCCCGCGCCCGGCCAGCCGCTGCGGCTCAACATCGACTCCAAAGACCCCAACGCCATGAAAGCGGTAGAAGACTGTCGGCGGGAAACCCAGTCGACCAGTTCGCGACCCGCCAGTGGGCAGTCCAATGGCAGGTAGTCCTCGACGCCGCTGGTGGCGGCTGGTGGCTGCGGGCGTCATCGTCGTCGGCGTCGCGCTGGTAGTGGTGCTGCGACCGGGTCGGCCCACCGCCGTCACCGGTGCCCAGGAAATCCCACCCACCGCCGAGGTGATGCGCACCGACCTCACACAGACCACCCGGGTGAACGGCATCCTCGGCTACGACAGCAGCTTCTCGGTACCCGCGGCTCCTGGCGGCGGTGTCGCGACGTGGTTGCCGGCGCCGGGGGCCGTGATCCGGTTCGGTGAGCGCGTGTACGCCGTGGACAACCGGCCGGTTCCGCTGTTGCACGGCGACACGCCGCTGTGGCGAGAACTGGCTGTCGGCATCGACGACGGCCCGGATGTGCGCCTGCTGCGGACCAATCTGCGAGCGTTCGGGTTCGGCCCGACTCTGAACACCGACAGCGACCACTTCTCGACCGCTGTCGGCGACGCCGTGGCCCGCTGGCAACGAGCGATCGGCGTACCCGATACAGGGAAAGTCAAGCCGGGCGAGGTCGTCGTCGCGTCCACCAGCCTCCGGATCGTCGAGATTCGGGCCACACTCGGCGGACCGCTGCCTCCTGTGGTGGTCACCGCGTCGAGCACCACCCGCGTCGTCGCCGTCGACATGCCCGTCGCCCAGCAGAGCCTCGCGGTCGTGGGCGGCGCGGTACGAGTTCTGTTGCCTGCCGGGACGGCGACATCGGGCAAGGTCACCTCAGTCGGCACAGTCGCCACCGCGGTGCCGCGCGATCCTCCCGGTTCGAACAACGACAGTGCCAACGACGGCGCAGTCAACGCGACCCTGCCGGTCCGTATCAGCCTGGACAGACCTGACGAAGCGGGAACCCTCGATGGCGCCCCTGTCTCGGTGGAGTTCGTGAGTGCCACCCACCGGGGCGTACTCGCGGTGCCCCTGGTGGCATTGCTGGCGATGCCCAACGGTGACTACGCCGTCGACGTCATCGAAACCGGCGCGGACAGGACTTGGACGGCGCGCCGTGTCGTCGTCCGGCTTGGCTTCTTCGCCGCCGGCCAGGTCGAGGTATCCGCGGCCGAACTGGGCGAGGGGATGAAAGTACAGGTGCCGGCCCGGTGAGCGAGACGATGACAGCGACCCAGGTAAGCAAGGTCTACAGCGGTGGCGTCGCGGCACTCACCGATGTCTCACTGACGGTCCGGGAGCGTGAACTGGTGGCGATCGTCGGGCCGTCCGGCTCGGGCAAGAGCACTTTGCTGCACTTGCTCGGCACCTTGGACACGCCGACCAGCGGCACAGTGCGGCTCCTCGGCCACGACGTGTCCACGCTGCGCGACAGCACACTCTCGGCAATCCGGGCGCACTGGATCGGCTTCGTGTTCCAGCAGTTCTTCCTCAGCGGCACGCTGTCCGCAGTGGACAACGTGGCGACCGGGCTGACGTACCTCGGTGTGCCGCACGGTCGGCGACGCAGGCGAGCAGCCGAAGTGCTCGACCGTGTCGGGTTGGGCCACCGGCTCGACCACCGGCCCGCCCAGCTGTCCGGTGGCGAACGGCAACGGGTTGCCATCGCCCGCGCGCTGGTTACCAATCCCGCTGTCGTCCTGGCCGACGAACCGACCGGCAACCTCGACTCCGCGGCCGGCGCGATCGTGCTCAACCTGCTGCACCAGCTCAACCACGACGGCACAACCATCGTGGTGATCACCCACGACACGGACGTCGCCCGACAACTGCCGCGGCAAGTCCGGATCCTGGACGGAACCGTGGTCGAGGACTCCTCGTCAGCAGGTGCGCGATGAGCGCGCCGACCCGGGCGCTGCCGCCGTCCTCGGCATTGCGCGTACCAGACTTGGCGCGGGAAAGCATGTCCGGTGTTCGTGGACGACCGGGACGGGCGGTGCTGTCGCTGCTGGGCATCGCGGTCGGCGTGACGGCGATGGTCGCCGTGCTGGGCATCAGCGCGGCCAGCCAGGCCGGTCTGGTCGCCCAGATCAGCAGCCTCGGTACCAACATGCTGACCGTGTCGCCCGGCCGCGACCTCTACGGCCAGCAGACAGAGCTACCAGCCGAGTCGGTGGCGATGGTGGGCCAGGTGGACGGCGTGGAGTCGGTCAGCGCGGTCGGCGCCGTCCGTGGTCACTCCGTGCGGCGGACGGGCAAGATCGACGTAGCCGACACCAACGGCATCGCCGTGCTCGCGGCTCGACTGGACCTGCTCAGCACGCTGGGCGGATCGGTCGCCACGGGCTCGTTCCTCACCTCGGCGACCGAGCGGTATCCCGCCGTGGTGCTCGGCTCGGTGGCAGCGGCCAGGCTGGGTGTCCGTGTCATCGGCGACCAGGTCTACCTGGGTGACCAGTGGTTCACCGTGACCGGGCTGCTGGCTCCGCTGCCGCTCGCGCCGGAGATCGACCGGGCGGCACTGGTGGGGTGGCCGATTGCCCAGACCCAGTTGGGTTTCAGCGGTCACCCGACGACCATCTACGAGCGCTCTGCCGATGCCGCTGTCCCCGACGTACGGGCCGTGCTCGCCGCCACGGTGAATCCCGAGAACCCGCAGAACGTGTCAGTCAGCAGACCATCGGACGCGCTGACCGCGCAGTTGGCCGCCCGCTCCGCCTTCGACCAGCTGTTCCTCGGGTTGGGGGCGGTGGCGCTGCTGGTCGGCGGAATCGGTGTCGCCAACACGATGATCATCTCGGTGCTGGAGCGGCGCGGGGAAATCGGCATGCGCCGCTCGCTCGGCGCCACCCGTGGCCACATCCTCGCCCAGTTCCTCGCGGAGTCTGCGGTGCTGTCAACCATCGGCGGCGGGCTCGGTGCCCTGCTGGGCATCGCCGCATGCGTGGGTAACTCCCTGGCACGAGACCTGCCGGTCGTCCTGCCATGGGCAGCTGTCGGTCTCGGGCTCGCAGCCGCGATCACCACCGGCATAGTCGCGGGCCTCTATCCGGCGAGCCGCGCCGCCCGGCTGAGTCCCACCCAGGCGCTGACGGCGATCTAGCTCGTCTCGGAACGTCGCTGGTCTTATTCGGCGGTTCCAGGTTTCCGCTGGGCGTGCCGCAGGATGGGGCTTGTACCGGGTTGTACCAGTGCCTTTCTGCGGTGCGGCCAGCGTCAACGTTTCGACACGGGCCGCCAGCTGCGTTGAGCACGTCGCGGCGTCTCTGTGGCCGATGTCCTCGCCGCGTTCACGCCGAACGGATACGTTGATCGAGCTCGTCCAGATCATCACGCAGCCGACGCAGTTCACGGGCGTGCTGGCTCAGCCGCTGCGAGTGCCGCTCGACGCGCCTCTGGAGTTCCGCGAAGTCGCCCGTCGGGGCGAAGTCGTTGTCGTCTGCGGGTGCTGCAGCGGTGCAACTGTTCATCGGACAACAACCTCCGGCCCACCCTGCGTACTCAAGGCGTGCCTGGCCTGTACCCGGTATCACCGTTACCTAAACCGGGCGCGCCACACCGGCGGTGGCGGGCGGTGCGTGGCTGGAGCACCTCTCCGGTGACTCACGCTCCGGCCGCAGGTGTACACGGCGACGAGCGGGGTAGGGCGACGTGCGCTGTGGCCGGCGCTCAGAACGTGGCGGCGTGGAAGGCTCCGATGGGGACCGGGGTTGTCGTGCCGCGGGGTGGAGAGGGTCACCCGATCGTGTTGCCCGAGACGGCGTCGGGCTCGGCCGTTCGGTGTGCGTTGGCGACGATGTCGTCGACCAGTTTCGGCCACAGGACTTCGGGCAGGTCGTGGCCCATGTCGGCGTGCGGGGTGTACTCGGAGCCGGGGATGGCCTTGTGGGTGGCCTGTCCGCCGGTGATGTTGATGAGGCTGTCCTCGGCGCCGTGGATGACGAGGGTGGGCATGGTCAGCCTGCCCAGGTCGGCGGTGCGGTTGCGGGCGTGGAGGATGGCGGCGAACTGGTTCTTGGTGCCCTGGGGATAAAAGCTGCGGTCGTAGGAGGCCTCGGCGAGGTGGCGGCGCCGTGCCTCTTCGGCGTCGGCGTGGGTCTTGGAGCCGATGACGCGGAAGATGTCGGTGATGTGCTCGATGGCCTCGTCGCGGTCGTCGGGTGTCGGCGCCAGCAGTTTCTCCCGGGCTTCCTCGGACGGTTGCCCGACGAGGGGGTTGCCGGTGGTGCTCATGATCGAGCACAGGGTGCGGACGCGTCCGGGGTGGTGGATGGCCACCAGTTGGGCGATCATGCCGCCCATCGACGCGCCCACGACGTGTGCCTGCTCGATGCCGAGGTGGTCCAGCAGGCCGACGGTGTCCTCGGCCATGTCGGCCAGGTGATAGAGCGGTGGGCGGTCGTCGGTGTCGGACTTGATCCTGCTCGACAGGCCGCAGTCGCGGTTGTCGAAGCGGATTACCCGGAAGCCGTGCTCACCCAGCGCGGCGACGATCTCGTCGGGCCACAAGATCAGTTGCGAGTTCAGGCCCATGATCAGCAGCAGCGGCTCACCGTCGCTTTTCCCCTCGTCGCGGTACCAGAGCTGGATTCCGTTGGCGGACGCGTACGCGCCGGGTTCATCGGGCATGGTCGAACACCTTCCTCATTGTCCGTGGCAGGCACTGTCGCGGCACGCGTGTCACGCTGTCCGCTTCCGAAGCGCCCGCGTCGCTGTGGCCGCTTCCGCTGGGCGGTCGTCGCACAGCAGGCCGATCGGCCTCGGCTCAACCCTGCTACAGCCGGGCCGCCCACGTCAGTACCCGATGGAGTTGCCGTAGCGCTTCACGCTGCCACTCTGGGTCCACCCGTACCGCCGATCCGGTCCACCCGTGCCGCCGAACCGGTACGTCGAAATGGCGAGCCGCAGACACGCTGCCGCCGCAACCTTCTGGGGCCGTTGCCCGTCGTGGCACAGGCGTTGCGCATTCGCTGGTTCACCCTGGGCAGTTCGAGGCATGGCCGCCACAGCGATGTGGCTTGATGACGCTGATTGGCTTCGTGTCAGGGTAGTCGGCCACTGATTAGTGGACGGATAGATGACAGTCGTTGGCCAACCGGTTGTGCGCCAGCGGCTTGTGTAGTTCACGGCGGCCTGGCATGGGGTGTCGCGATGGCCCTTCACGGGGGCCATTCGTCCAACTGCGGAGTGGATGTAGTCGCCTAGGGCAGTACCGGTGCCAGGACCTGGCGTGCCGGCGTGCCACGCGCTGACGCTTTTGGACGGCAGCACTTTCCGCTGCCAGGCACGAAGACCTCATTTCGCAATGTTGAACACCATGACCATCCGACGCGGCCTGGCCGGGAAGACCCACCCAAGCACACCGACAGGCTGAGCCTGTCTCCCCCACGGGTTCATCACAGCCGTCCGCGAAAGCGGCACGGACGCGCGACACTTCTCGTCACTGCCAGGCTGGTGAACCGTCGTCTCTACTGTCCACTGTGGTGCGTGTGGTTCGGGAGCGGTGGGGTTGGCCGCCCGCCTCATCGGGCCCGGCGCTCGCCGGAAGCACGGTCCAACTTTGATATGCTGACGGCAAAGGAAAGCAGGAGATGGCGTGCCACTGATCAAGGTTTCGATGTTCCCCGGCCGTACCGATGAACAAAAACAAGCGCTCATCAAGGAGCTGACTGAAGCGTTTCTGCGGACCTGTGGCGGGAAGCGCGAGGGCGTCTGGGTCATGATCGAGGAAGTGCAACAACAGCACTGGGGTGTTGGCGGGCACACCTCCGGTGCCCCGCTGGCGGGCGAATAACCGACCGATCGGCTCCACGGACGTGTGTGCATGGCGTGGTCCTCAGAGGTCCATGTCCAGACCCGTGTCCGTGCCCAGCGTTCCGCCATGGCGGAATTCAGTGGATGATCGAGACCATGGTGAGCACCGTGTCGGCCAGACTTTGATCACCATCGACGGTCGCGCGTGACTTTGCCTGCCTGGGTGTGATTCCGCGGGTGCATAGGCGCCACGCGGTATCGGCGTCCAAGCGGATGGCAGCGGCTGGTCGCGGGTGCGGGCCGGGGCGCAGCGCCCATCGCCCGTTAGTGCGTGCGCAGGTCCATGTCCCCCCAGCGGCGCCAGAGATCGCCACCTCGACGGCCGTTTCCTCTGGGGCATGGGTGTCGCGCAGGGTGTGTGGCAGGGCGCGCATGAAGGTATCGAGTACGGCCGCGAGGAACTCGGTCCGGCTGGGACCTGGCCGTTGGGTGGCTTCGCTGATCTGCTGGTGGTGGGTCCAGTATTCGGTGAAGTCGCGGGCGGCGTCGAGCCAGTTCGGCGCCGGGTCTGGTCCTGCCCAGCTCACGGTCCAGCCAGGGGCGTCCAGGTCGACCGTGGTCCAGAGATCGATCACCTGCTGGCCGGTGGTGGACAACAGGTCGATCAGCAGGGGTGGGCTGACACGGCGTGCCGCGGTGACCCATTCGTCGTTGATGCGATGGATGAACGCCGGGAAGGCCTCGCCGTCGTGGGGTTGCAGCGCGAAGAAGCCGTCTCGGTGCATGGACAGGCGGCCGACGTGGTCTGCCAGCACGTGCGTGGCGACATCGTGCACGGTCCAGCCGGGGCAGACGGTTGGGCGGCGCCACTCCTCGACTGTCAGCTGCCGGAGCAGGCCGACGAAAGCGCTGAGCTGTGTCGCGAACAGTGGCCGGACGTCGATGCGGGGACCGAGCCAGCTTGTGTCGACAAAGGACCCTCCGGTGTCTGGGGTGGAGGTGGTTGCATCATCCATGGCGGCCAGGATGCCGACCGCGGTGTCCGTGAGTCGACCGAATATCGAGCTGGCCGATCGCAGCGGGTTGTCGGTGGAGCGGCGTGGTCGAGCACGGCACTGCCCCCGTTTCGTGCCGATGCCCTGCCACTGAGCAGGGCACCCGTGCCCAGCTCATCGCCGCGTTGCTCGACACCGCGGCGGCCTGATCGCCGAGAAGCTCTGACCACGGCCGGAGTCGGCGCGATGACGGACTTGCCCCTGCCTACCTCGCGGTACGCGTGAACTGACGGCGGTAGGCGCCCGGGGTCATGCCTGTCTGCCGGGCGAACAGACGCCGAAACGAGCTCGGATCCACGTAACCGATGCGTTCCATGATCTCCGGCACCCGCCAGTCGGTCGATTCCAGCAGGCGCGTCGCGGCGTTCACCCTCGCCTCCCGCAGGAACTCCAACGGCGTTCGCCCTGTCTCCAGCGCGAACCGCCGCAACATCGTCCTGGGGCTGACCTCGAAGGCCCGTGACATGGCCGGCAGGTCGTAGGGCTGCTCGAGCCGGTCCACGAGCCACCGCTGGACCGAGCGAGCGAACCGGGGACCTGTCGAGGCGATCACCTCGCGGTCGACGTAGGCGGCCTGGCTGTCCCTGTTGTCGGGAACGAGCCCGATCCGGGATGTCGAGCGAGCGACCTGGTCCCCCGCATACCGCGTCACGAGGTGCATCGCGAGGTCATGCACAGTGCTGAAGGCCGCGGTCGTGGTGACATTTCCATCGGCCACCATCATCGCGTCGGCGTCCACCGTCGCGCGCGGGTGACGCGCGGCCAGTTCGCGAGCGAACAACCACGAGGTGGTCACGGTACGCCCGTCGAGCAAACCCGCCTCACCCAACAGAAACGCGCCGACACACACCGACGCGACAGGCACACCGCGGGCAGCGACCAAGGACAGGAACGAGGTCTCCTGACGCCAACGGGCGAGACTGCCTGTGAGGCCCTCGGCCGAAGCCAATTCGAAACCCGGGACGACGAGCGTGTCGAGACCAGGATGCCATTGGCGCGCCCCCACGGAGATGCCGCCGGCAACCCGCACCAAGGCACCGCGCCGCGCGACGACCGACACCTCGAACACGTCCCCCGCTGCCACATCGGACCGCCGCGCGACGTGGTTGGCGATGCGGAGCAGATCGGTGATTCCAAAGATCTCCGCACCGAAACAACCTTCGTAGGCCATGACCCCGATCCGGATCGGACGCTCGGCACGCATATGGCGAGAATAGCCTCCCGAATGGCGATCCTGCCCCTGGCGGAACCCGGCCACCGCAGGCCACTGTCTGGCTCATGGACGACGACTCACTCGAGGATTTCGAGGCACGCGACGTCACCCTCGACGCGATCACCAAGGTCGTACACGTCTCCGGGACAGGGCCTGCCGTACTGGTCCTGCCCGAGATGCCAGGCATCAGCCCGCAGGTCGCGCGCTTCGCCCGGTGGACCCGGGATGCCGGCTTCACCGTCTACATGCCATCGTTGTTCGGTCGCGACGGAGCCGTGCCCACCGTCGACGAGGGGATGGCGGTCTTCCGGAAGGCGTGTGTGAGCGCGGAGTTCCGTGCCTTCGCGGCGAACGAGTCGAGCCCGGTGACCCTGTGGCTGCGTGCGCTCGCCCGGCGCGCGCACGACGAATGCGGTGGGCCGGGCGTTGGCGTGATCGGCATGTGCTTCACCGGCAACTTCGCACTCTCGATGATGATGGAGCACGCGGTGCTCGCCCCAGTGCTGTCGCAGCCGTCGTTGCCGTTGGACGATCCGGCCGGTGTGCACGTCGCACCCGCCGAACTGCGGGCGATCCGCGCACGCCTCGAGCAGGAGGACCTGACCGTGATGGCTTACCGCTTCGAGGGTGACCGGTTCTGTCGAGCTCAGCGGTTCGCGGCCTTCGCCGACGCCCTCGGCGAGCGGTTCGTCTCACGGGTACTGCCTTCCGAGGCCGCCAACCCCGACACTCCCCCGTTCTTCGCCGCGGTGGTCGCAAGCCCGCACAGCGTCGTGACCGCACACCTGATCGACGAGGCAGGCCAGCCCACGATCAAAGCCCGCGACGAGATCCTGTCCTTCTTCGACCGCCGACTGGCCACCGGCCGCCACGACCTGAGCTGACCGCTCGGGCCGGCACCGTCGCCGTTGTACGTTCCGAGGTAGCGCACCAGAAGGGGCACCATGCGGATCTTTTTCTCCTGCCGGCCGGCAGCCGGACACGTCCATCCACTGATCCCGCTGGCACTCGCGGCGCGAAATGCCGGGCACGAGGTGGTCTTCGGCACCGGCACCGATTTCCTCCCACCCCTGCGAGCGCTCGGCTTCGCCGCGCACAAGGTGGGCATCGCCATCCCCGACGCCGAAGCCGAAGCCCGGCGGCTGCACGGCGACCACGACGTCCTCGAACTCATGCTGACCATGTTCGGCGATCTGCTGCCGCGGCACACGATAGGCGACCTCACCCCGCTGATCGGCACCATGCGCCCGGACCTCATCGTCTACGAACAGAGCGACGTCGGAGCGGCGGCCGTCGGATCACGGGCAGGCGTCCCGATCATCTCCCACGTCATCGGCCGATCCATGCCCGCATCGGCCCGGCAGCACAGCGCCACCCGTTTGGGATGGCTCTGGGGAGACCACACCCCAGCCGACCCCATGCTCGGCGACGCCTGCCTCGACATCTGGCCCACCGGCCTGCCCGACCCAGCCACCGCCGATGTCCCGACCCGAATCCCGGTCCGGCCGGTGCCATGGAACGAACCCGGCGAACTCCCAGCGACCGCCACAGCGACGCGCTCCCGCCCACTGGTCTACCTCACACTCGGCACGGTCGCGTTCGGCGCCGTCAAGGTCATGCGGGCCGCCATCGACGGCCTCGCCGCACTGCCCGTCGACGTGATCGTCGCCGTCGGGCCGGGGGACCCCACGCTCCTCGGCCCCCTCCCACCGGGCGTGCACGTCGAGCGCTTCGTCCCCCAGGCCGAACTGCTTGCCCACGTTGACCTCGTCGTACACCACGGCGGCACCGGAACCATGCTCGGCGCACTGGCCTCGGCGCTCCCGCAGTTGATCCTCCCGCAGGGAGCCGACCAGTTCGTCAACGCCGAATCGCTGACCGGACAGGGCACCGGACGACACCTCCTGCCCCCGGACGTCACCGCCGCGGCGATCACCGAGCACGTGTCACACCTGTTGAGTGACACCACGCACCGGGACGCCGCACGCGCACTGGCCGCCGACATCGCCGCCATGCCCTCACCGCACGACGTCATCCCAGCTCTCGTCGACTTCGCCACGGCACACGTTGGATGAGAAGCGACGAGGTGATCGGACCCGATGACGAGACTCGCGATGCTGTCGACCACCGAGGTCCGTCGATACGACTCACCGCGCCGGCATCCTGACCCTGGAACGGGTCGAACGTGCATGTCCTCCCGTCTGGCGAAGCGACTGTCAGCCCCCAGCCGCCTCACCGGCAGGTGCGTCCCCGCTGACCGGTTCGAGCACGAGGACCGGGATCTGACGATCGGTCCCGCGCTGGTACTCGGCATAGTCCGGGTAGGCGGCCACGGCCTGCTGCCACCAGTGCGCCTTCTCGTCACCGAGCACCTCGCGTGCCTGGTACTCCCGGCTTACCGTGCCGTCCTGGAGCTCGATCAATGGATCGACGAGCAGACTGGCGTACCACTGCGGGTTCGTCGGCGCGCCCCCCTTGGACGCGACCACGGCATAGCGGCCCTCGTACTCGACACGCATCAACGGAATCTTGCGCACCTTTCCCGTCTTGGCGCCCCGATAGGTCATCAGAACCATCGGGAAGCCGTTCATCGTCACGCCGTCGGTCGTGCCGGTTCGCACGATCTGCTCGACGTGCTCGCGGACCCAGTCCAACTTGCTGGGCTCGTACCCGTCCGTCGATTCCACGCTGTCCTCCGTATGTCCATGTCGTCTCGATCCCGTTGCCGGGGTGTGGTGACGAGGTGAGTGGCGTCTGGTGCCGACGTTGCCGATGAGAGTCCGCAGAACGTCAGGCAGCCCGGCGACGGTCGGGGCAGGCAGGCCCCGCACCGTTTCCGCTGCCAACACGCACCACAGCGCCTTGACCTGCTCAACCAGTGCCGCACCGCTGCCGGTGAGCTCCACGATGGTGGCGCGCTTGTCCGACGGATCCGGCCTGCGGCGGATGTGCCCGGCGCCCTCGAGTTTGCGGGACATGAGTGTGACGCTGGGTGGCTCACATCCCAGCGCGTCGCTGAGCCGCGCCTGGGTCATCGGCCCTGCCTTGGCAAGCTCGAGCAGTAGCGCCTCCTGGCCGGGATGCAGGCCCAGTGGAGCCAGCAGCGCGGCGGCCCTGGCCCGGTGCCGCAGGCTCAGCAGCCGGATGGCCTGGTTCACGGCGTCAGCTTGTTCGAAGTCCACGGGCTCCCCAAAGTCGTTATTCACATAACATTATGCACATAATGAAGCCGCCCGGCCAGGGGTCCGGCCGCATCGGGAAACGAGAAGGCTGACGGGCACCCCCGCAGAGCGTCTGCGTCCTGTTCGGCGAAGACCACAGCCGACCCGCCTTCGCACTGGACCGATCAGCGCATTGGACCGATCAGCGCATTGGACGGTTGACGCCGTGGAGGCCCGGGTACACCCAGGTGGCACATCGGCACCGACCGGCAGGGGCAGACATGTCGCGTACGACTCTTCCGTCGCACGGCGATGAGTTCGAGATCAGCTGTGCGGCACCCGATGCCGAGATAGACCTTCGCGCGAAGCCGTTGAAGGTGACCTTCACAGGGAGTTGCACAGCGCGAGCCGAAGCGGGATCTGGGGACACAACGGCCAGCGCGACGCTGAAACTGCTCTCCGTCACGTTGACGGCAGAACTCCCGGACGCGGGTGGCGCGGAGGATGGCGGCGCCATCGACATGCGGTTGGACGACGCCGAGGGGCACATTCTGCTGACCGAGGATTCGTCGGGACTCGACTTGTCCTTGACCTTTCGGCTCGCCGCGGTTGTCCGTCAACCTGGGGGCACGATGGAGCTCCGGGCGGACAAGCCGATGGAGCTGCGGACGCGGCTCCGGCGGTTTCCACCACGTGGCGACCAGTGCCAGCTGCGAGCACCGGTGAGTCTCGTCGTGCCGGACGCACCCGATGTCACCGTCCTGCAGGTGCGGAACCTGCCTCTTGTGCTGGGAACAGCGTAGGAAGTTCCGGCTGGCTTGACGCGTTGTGACAACCGGGCAAAGTCCTTGGTGGACACGTTCCGGACAGGCCGAGAGCGGGTAGACCACCGGTGCGTGCCGGGATCTCGAGATGCGGCGGCGCGTTCTATGGCTCAGTGTGTGTTTGGGACCACGGTGATGCGCTCGTTTTGACTGATTCCAGATAAGCGTCCTATCATCGGATGTATGGAGTCCGACTTCGAGACCCAGTTGCGAGCAGCCTCGTTGCGCGTGACGCGACCACGACTGGCTGTGCTGGCCGCGCTGCGCGACCACTCGCATGTCGACACCGAGACGGTGATCGACCTGGTACGGGTTGATCATCCGATGATTTCCCACCAAGCGGTGTACGACGTCCTGCGGGCGCTCAACGATGCGGGTCTGGTGCGCCGCATCCAACCTCTGGGCACCATCGCCCGCTACGAATCGCGGGTCGGTGACAACCACCACCATGCCGTCTGCCGGTCCTGTGGCGCGATCGCGGATGTCGACTGCGTGGTCGGCCACCCTCCCTGTCTCACCGCCTCGGCCGATCACGGCTTCGTGATCGACGAGGCGGAGGTCGTCTTTTGGGGCACCTGTCCCGGCTGCTCGGCCGAACGCACCACTCAGTGATCCGCCAGCTCGGAAGGAAACACATGAACGCCCCCAAGGACAACGCCCCATCCAGCGCGCAGGGCGTCGACCAGAAGGCGGCGGCCGGGTGCCCGGTCGCGCACGACTCGGTGACCGCGCACGGCAGCGAGAGCGAGAACCCCGCGATCGACTCGCCGACACCGAAGACGGGCGGTCGTCCGCGCACGGTCCGCGACTGGTGGCCCAACCAGCTTGATCTGTCGGTGTTGCACGCCCACTCCACGAAGGTCAACCCGCTGCCTGCGGGGTTCAGCTACGCAGAGGAGTTCGCCAAGCTCGACGTCGACGCCCTCAAGCGCGACATCACCGACGTGCTCACGACCTCGCAGGACTGGTGGCCGGCCGACTTCGGTCACTACGGCGGTCTGATGATCCGGATGAGCTGGCACGCCGCGGGCACCTACCGGATCCACGACGGACGCGGTGGCGCGGGCGACGGCGGTCAGCGGTTCGCCCCGCTCAACAGCTGGCCCGACAACGCCAACCTCGACAAGGCCCGGCGGCTGCTCTGGCCGGTCAAGCAGAAGTACGGCCAGAAGATCTCGTGGGCCGACCTGCTCGTGCTCGCAGGCAACGTCGCACTGGAGTCGATGGGCTTCGAGACCTTCGGCTTCGGGTTCGGCCGTGCGGACGTGTGGGAGCCGGAGGAGATCTTCTGGGGCCCGGAGGACGCCTGGCTGGGTGACGAGCGCTACGTCAGCGAGTCGCAGATGGCGCCCGAGGTCGGCGCGACCGAGATGGGGCTCATCTACGTCAACCCGGAAGGACCCCGCGGCAACGCGGACCCGGCCGCGGCGGCCCACTTCATCCGGGAGACCTTCGGCCGGATGGCGATGAACGACGAGGAGACCGTCGCCCTCATCGCCGGTGGCCACACCTTCGGCAAGACCCACGGCGCGGGCGTCGCCGACAGCCACGTCGGCCCGGAACCCGAAGGCGCACCGCTGGAAGCACAGGGTCTCGGCTGGCTGAGCACCCACGGCAGCGGCAAGGGCGGCGACACGATCACCAGCGGTCTTGAGGTGACGTGGACCGACGTGCCGACGCAGTGGAGCAACCGCTTCTTCGAGATCCTGTTCGGCTACGAGTGGGAACTGACCACCAGCCCCGGCGGCGCCAAGCAGTACATCGCCAAGGACGCCGAGCCGATCGTCCCGGACGCGCACGACCCGGCCAAGAAGCACAAGCCGACCATGCTCACCACCGACCTGGCGCTGCGCGTGGACCCGGCCTACGAGAAGATCTCCCGGCGCTTCCTGGACAACCCCGACCAGTTCGCGCTGGCGTTCGCCAAGGCCTGGTACAAGCTGCTGCACCGCGACATGGGCCCCGTGAGCCGGTTCCTGGGGCCGTGGGTCGCCGAACCCCAGCTGTGGCAGGACCCGGTGCCCGCGGTCGACCACGACCTCGTGGGTGACGCCGACATCGCCGCGCTCAAGGCGAAGGTCCTCGACTCCGGCCTCACGACCGCACAGCTGGTCACCACAGCCTGGGCCTCCGCGGCCAGCTTCCGGGCCACCGACAAGCGCGGCGGCGCCAACGGTGCCCGGATCCGCCTCGAACCCCAGCGCGGCTGGGAGGTCAACCAGCCCGAGCAGCTCACCGGCGTCCTCGAAGCGTTCGAAGGGATCCAACGGGAATTCAACGACGTGGGCGGTGCGAAGATCTCGCTGGCAGACCTGATCGTGCTGGCCGGTTCGGCGGCCGTCGAGAAGGCCGCGCGGGACGCCGGGGTCGAGGTGACCGTGCCGTTCCACCCGGGCCGCACCGACGCCACCCAGGAGCAGACGGACGTCGAGTCGTTCCAGGTACTCGAGCCACGCGCGGACGGGTTCCGCAACTACGTACGGTCCGGCGAGAAGCTCCAGCCGGAGGTGTTGCTGGTCGACCGCGCCTACATGCTCGACCTGACAGCACCCGAGATGACCGTCCTCGTCGGCGGTCTGCGCGGCCTCGGCGCCAACCACGGCGGCACCCAGCACGGTGTGCTCACCGACCGGCCCGGCCTGCTCACCAACGACTTCTTCGCCAACCTGCTGTCGCCGGGGACCCGGTGGAAGGCATCGGAGTCCGAAGAGGGCGTCTTCGAGATCCGGGACGCGGCCACCGACGAGGTGAAGTGGACCGCGACCGCGGTCGACCTCATCTTCGGCTCCAACTCCCAGTTGCGTGCCCTCGCGGAGGTCTACGCCAGCGAGGACGCCCGTGAGCGGTTCGTAGCGGACTTCGTCACGGCTTGGACCAAGGTCATGGATCTCGACCGGTACGACCTCGCCTGACACCGCCACGCCACTGAGCTCGGCCGGTCCCAGCGTCCGGCCGGGCTCGCCCTCGGCTTGTACGCACCGCCCTAGGTCTAAAACTGACGCGTGGGAGATCGCGTCGACCGCCACAGGGCGGTGGGTGGTGCAAGCGGGTCGTTCTGTCGGGTGAAGGCCTTGTGTGACAGCTGTTTCAGCTGGTACAGCTGGTGAAAATCCGCTCTGCCAGCTGTTTCCGCCGCTCACGAGAGGTGGAGCATACGATGACCGACACTTCCGCGAACGTTCCACCGTGGTCGCTCGTGCTCATCGATCACCTCCACATCCTTTCCACCGCGCTGAAGGAAGTCGCCAGCAGACTCCCCGCCGACCCCGGCGAGTTGTTCGCCGCCGAACAACTCGCCGACCTGTTCCGACTATCAGCACGGTCCTTGGAGGGCCGAGCAGGAGCCGGAGCCATCCCGCACCACCGGTTCGGCAAGCACCACCGATTCACCCGAGCAGACATTCAACAGATACTCCAGCGCACCCCACACAACCCGCAGCCCAGCCATACCAGCGACCGCGCATCGTCGCCTGACTCACGTTCCCCAACGGGGCAGCTTTGGCCTACGCGCAACCCAACCACGGCAGCCTAGGGAACTGGCGTGGCTTCTGCAAAAGCCCGGACGGCACCTACACCAGCAGGTCCGGGTTCTACCGAGGACACCGCAAAGAAATGGTGCGAGGAACAGGAAGCGCTGATTCAACGGCACTTGTGGTCCGATCCGCGCCATGCCGAGGTCTCCTTCGGGGTCGTGGCACGCCGAGACCACCGCGGCCTCCATCTTCGCCACCTTCTCCACCATCATGGGCGCCATCGTGCGCACCCGCATCATCCCCGCCAACCCCTGCTACGGCGTCCGCGTCACCGCAGGCGCCTACGAAACCGAATACCTCGTCGCGACACCACACAAGCACTCCGCGGAGCTATGCGGCACGACATCATCAGGATTGACCTGCGGGAAAACAACTTCTGCATGTCATGACGGGTTCGTTGACAGCAGTTCAGCGCAGGTGGGTGCGGTCCAACGCGATGGATTGCTCCCAATCTGCTCCCACATCGCGCTCCCAGCGGGAGTACACCGCTCGTACAGCGAAGTGGCCCGACGGCTGCCGTCGCTGACCGCGGCGGTCGACGCCCTGGTGGTCGACGCGCCCCAGGCCGAGCGCCGGGAAGCACTGCGCCTGCAGTGCGGCATCGCCATCATCGCGGCGCGTCCGGCGGCCAGGGGTTGGCGATGGGGACGCCAGTCGGAGGACGCGAGCACCAGGCGGCCCGCCCGCGTAGGCTGCGCAGTAGTTGAAGAGTTGAGGCTGGTGCAGGCGGGAGAGATGCGCAGATGTGGTACCTGCGGGTCGCGTGGTTGCACGAATTCGCTGAGGAGCCCGTGGAGATCCTCAACGAGGTTGGTGCCGATGGCTACGAGCGTCGGAAGGTAGAGCGCTTTCGGAATGGCCGTCTTGGTTGGGCTGACGAAAAACACCAGGTGGGCGGCACAGGCTTGGGTTAAGTCCCCGTCCCGCCGCCTGACGAGATCAACGCGCAGCAGGAGTTCGTCGCGTCCTGGATCACTGCTGGCGAGTTCGAACGGGCCTGGACACAAGCGCTCAGAAGGTAGGCACTGAGCCCCTCGGGACGGATTCCACAGCGCGAGAGCCGAGGAACCGAGGACGCGGTCACGGCCGCTGACCGCAGCGAAGGTCTTTGCACAGCTCAGAAGACATGGCGAGGTGTGCACGAACCCCTATCGGTTGTTTTTCCGGCGACGTCGCCTCGCCTTGTCGCGGGAGACCTGAGCGGCCCGCAGGTCGGCGTTCTCCGAAGGCGTTTCGGGTAGCGGTTTCCGCAGCCTTTTCTCCGCCTGCCAACAGACGACGGCGCCGGGACCGATGATCACAGCGACCAGCAGGATCTGGAGCAGAACGGCGCCCAAGGAGCCCTCCCGTGGGTGACCGGCCGGAACCACCGTGGTCCGGTTTCGTGATCGGCCTGTGGTCCGATCCTCGACCTTGACCTCGCCGCTCAACGCGTGGTTCGCCTGGACAACCTCCCTGACTGGTGGTGGATGCGGGGTGTAGGCCCTCGGCCACTCGACCACCGCCTCACATCGGTGAATCAGCCCGTAGCCGGTGGCGAAGCCGCTGTTCTGGCAAGCGGTGATCGTCGCGTGCCCGTACGCACCGTCATTCCACTGATACCGTCGCGAAAGCCGATCGCACCCCACAGGGGGAACAGCGGGAAGCCCGCAATCGCGACCGTCAACAGGCCAGGACGGCCGAGAGGAACAGCCGCGATTTGGCAACCTTGCTCTGTCCCACGGCTACCTTTCCCCGTCATCGGGGTTCGACCGATCCTTGATCGATTTGGCCCCTTCCTTGACGACCCTGGTTCCCGGGTGTTCCGCGAACTGACCAGCGTGCGACTCCGCCCACTTGTCACTGCGATCGTTGTACTTCCTTCCCCGGCCCGCGGTCGGCGCGGCACCGGAACGTGTCTGCCGTCCGGGCGGTCGGCCCAGTTGTGCAGTTGTTGTCCGCGGTCGGACAGCTTGTCCGCGGCTCGCTTGAGGTTGTCCGACTTGTCCGCGAAATTCCTGGCGAGTTTCGACAGGCCCTTGAGCAGCTTGGCGAGCTTCCTGCCGATCTTGGCCAGCAGCATGCCGAGGTCGATGAGCACGCTGCTGATGAACACGGCGATAGAGCTGCCGAGGCTGACCACTGAGGTCGCGGCCGCGATCAGCGCCTGGGTGGTCACCCGGCTGATGAAGCTCGCGATCATGTCGAAGATCAGGCCGCGGACCGTGCCGACCACGACACCGGCGATGGTCACACCATCCGCGGTGTTCTCGCATTCCTTGGCGATGCCGTCCAGCGCGCCGATGTAGCCCTTCGCGGTCTCGCGATACGCGGACGCGCCACCACCGCCCCAGGACTCGGTCATGCTCAGCTCCTGCTGGCAGTGTGTTGGGGACGCCCGCCAGATTCCGCACCCGTCAGTCCCAACCGGGAACCTCGCCGTTGTGCCGGTAACTGCTCGGCGGCAGGCCGAACTCGCGGCGGAACGCGCGGCTGAAGTGGAACTGGTCACCGTAGCCGACGGTGCCGGCGACCGCGGCGACGGACATTCCCGTGCCGGTCAGCAGCCGAGCCGCGCGGCGCAGGCGGCGGGTACGCACCTCCTGCATGGGGCTGTGGCCGGTGGCGCTCGCGTAGAGGTGGCTGAAGCGCGACGGTGACAGCCCGGCGACGGCGGCGAGCGAGTTCAGGGTGTGCGGGGCCTCCGGTGTCTCGGCAATGAGCTGCTGCACCCGGGCGATGCGCGGGTCGGGCCCCGGCGGCGCGGCGGGAACACCGGTGAGGTGGGCCAAGCGCACGATCTCTTCGAGCGCGCACATGGCGAGGGCCTGCTGTTCGGGGCGGGCGGCGAAGGCCGGGAGGTGGACCGGCGACGGCGGGATGTGATCAGCGGTGAGCCGGGCGTAACGGCGGAGCCGGTCGAAGGCGGCATCGATGGCTTCCGCGGCGCCACTCGCCGCCGGTGTCAGACGGCCACTCGTCCCGAGCCAGTTTCCTTGTGGTGCCCGGAAATGTGCCCACAGCAGCGACCATTTCCCGGCGTCGGGCGCGACTCCGTAGCTGTGCCGCACGCCGGGTTCGATCAGCACGAGCTGCCCCGCGCTGGTTGTCAGGGCCGTGTCCCCGTGGTGCACGACGCCACGCCCCCGCGTTGTCCACATGAGCAGCCAGCTCGGCGAGCCGGTCGGCCGGATCGCCTCGATGCGCTTGGTGAAGGTGCTCTCGCCGACGACGAGCAAGCCGGCCGGAGGCGAGGGCGTCGCAGCAGGATCTGTCATGTCCTCGGCAGGTTCAGCCATGTCCGCGATGCCCCGCCTTTCCTACAGTCGAATCAGTCGAGACCCCACGGCGGAGGCAGAACATGAAGCAGTTGATCGATTCCAGCGACATCGCCGACGACGTCGCGGCGCTACGGGAGCGCATGTCCGAGGACGGCTACCTCTACTTCCCCCACCTGCTGCCCAGCGACTACGTCACCGGTGTTCGCGCCGACATCGCGGCCGTGCTGCACGACAGCAGGTGGCTGGCCTCCGGCACCGAGCCGCACGAGCTGCGGGCGTCCGACCGGGCGGTCGAGGAGGGCAAGTCCACCTTCTTCGGCATGTACTCCGCCGTGCAGGCGACGCAGTCCTTCCACGAGCTCAGCGAACGGGAGGAGTTGCGCGGCCTGGCTCAGCGGCTGCTCGGCGAGGAGGTCTTCTGCCACCCGATGCACATCGCCCGCATCACGGCGCCGACGCCACGGGCCACACCCACGCCCGCCCACCAGGACTACCGCCTCATCCAGGGCGCGGTCGACACCCTGACCATGTGGATCCCCCTCGCCGACTGTCCCTCCGACGCCGGTGGGCTCGAGGTCCTCGCCGGGTCGCACAAGCTCGGCGTGCTCGGCGTGTCCCGGGCGGAGGGCCCCGGCGGGGTCACCGCGCAGGTGGCGGGCAGCGGCGTGGACGACTGGCGCAGCACCCACTTCGGCCAGGGGGACGTGCTCGTGTTCACCAGCCTCACCGTGCACGGGGCCCGCCCCAACCTCAGCGACCGGCTGCGGTTGTCGGCGGACATCCGGTGGCAGGCGAGATCGGAACCGGCCGCCTTCATCGACGGCTACGAGCCGTTCCGGCCGCACTTCCACCCCGACGTGCCCGACTGGCCCACCCTGACCCGGGGCTGGACCTCGACGAGCAGCATCGAGATCCCGGAGGGGCTGACCTGTGTCCGCAAGTTCGACTCGATGAGCGAACACGTGCCAACCCCTCCGTCCCGGTTCAGGTGAGACAGCCGGACTACGCCGGTCGGTTGCCAGGTGCGGGCCGGACCCGGTCGAGTTTCGGCGGCCGGACCGGCGACCTCGCCTCCATGTACTTCCAGAGCGCGTCCGCGCCGGAGTAGATGCTCCGATCCTGGTTCCTGGCCTCAAAAAGCGCCGTGAACCCGGGTGTGGCATTGCGGGCGAAGAAGTTGTTGGCCAGAGTCGCGATCCGGTACTCGCGGCCGGCCTTCACCGGCTTGCCGTTGATCCGGATCTTCTTGATGTCGACGTGCTGCCCGAGCGGGGCGCCGGGGTCGTAGGTGTAGGAAACGTTGCCGGAAACGGCCATGTGCCGATACGTCACGACACCGTCGGCTCCCCGCTGC
Source organism: Kibdelosporangium phytohabitans (assembly GCF_001302585.1). Classification (GTDB taxonomy): domain Bacteria; phylum Actinomycetota; class Actinomycetes; order Mycobacteriales; family Pseudonocardiaceae; genus Kibdelosporangium; species Kibdelosporangium phytohabitans. Next base: position 8,948,410 of record NZ_CP012752.1, read on the forward strand.
CATTGGCTCTCGATCAGCTCGTCGAGCTTCTCGCCGGTCACCGTCCCGCGCACGACGGCCGGGCCGATGCCGTTCTCGTAGACCGTGCCGAAGACCAGCTCGGAGAACAGCACTCGGCCTGGCGCGTCTGCGGGATTGGCCGGATTAGGGGCGAAAAGTACGTCGCGCAACAAGATTCCCGGCATCGCGACCGCGAGGTCGGCCTGTCCGTCCTTGTTGGCCGCCCAGAGGAACGCGTCGGCGGTGACGTTGCCGAGCGTGGACTCCTCGTCGGTGCCGGAGGTGCGGGTGAGATCGCCGGTGACCGTGGCGACCTGCTGGTTGCCCCGCGCGGGGAGCCGGTCCTTCCAGTACTTCGCCATCCGCTGCACCTCGGGATCCGGTGCGACGTCACGGGTGTTGGCGTGGCTGACCGACGTCGTCCGGTCTCGGCGGACATCGCCGGTCGCCGGGTCCAGCTCCAAGTTGATCTCGTTGATCAGCCTGCCGTGGTTCGCCGCGTCCACCACCGGGCGGGGATTACCGGCCGGGTCGGGCAGCATGCAGTTCACCAGCGCGTGCCAGTGCCCGCCGACGATGGCGTCCACCGCCGGGCTGATCTGCTTGTTCATGTCGGCAAGCGGGCCGAACGGTGCGGTGCAGTCGTTGTACCCCGCCCCGTTCGCTTGCGAGAACCCCTCGTGCACAACGGCGACGATGGCCTGGACGCCCCGCCCGCGCAGCTCCTCGGCGTAGCGGTTGATCGTCTCCGCCTCGGGCAGGAACTTCAGTTCGCTCGGCCAGTAGGAGAGCTGCTCCTGCGGCGTGTGGGTGGTCGTGGCGTGGATGAATCCCACCGGGAGCGTGCCGCCGCGACCGTCGTCGACCTGCCGCACGTGGTACGGCTTGACCAGCGGCCGACCGGTGGCCTCGTTGATCACGTTCGCGGAGTAGTAGTCGAAGTCCGCGCCCTGGAAGCGTTTCCCGGTCGAGTCGGTGAAGCAGAGGTCGCGGTCGGGGCGGCCCCGGCAGGTGCCCTTCATCATGTGCTCGAGGTAGGCAGGTTTCCGGTCGATCTCGTGGTTGCCCACAGTGGAGAACTCGACGCCGATCATGTTCATGTACTCGATAGTCGGCTCGTTCCAGAACCACGCGGTCTCCGACGGCCAGCCGGAGAAATCGTCGCCCGCGGAGAACAGCACGGAGTTCATCGGTGCGCGCAGCCGGTTGAGGTGCGAGGCGAGATATGCCCCGCCACCAACGGTTTTCGCGGGCTCACCCGCATGCGAGCCAGGCACGGTCGTGGTGTACTCGCCGAAGTAGCCGTGCAGGTCGGTGATCGACAGCAGCTGCACGGGCACCCCGGGCGCGGGCTCGGCCGTCGCGGTCGGTGCCGGTGAGACGGCCAGCAACGCGGCGGTGGCAATCGCCGCCCCGCGCCACCTCCTGGGTAGTGCGGACATGGCCGCCCTCCTTACTTCTCAGGGTTGAGCAGGGCGTTGCCCTGTTTGACAGCCGCGCCGGCGGCGTCGGGGACCTTGACCGATCCGAGGTACATGTCGTTGAAGATCTGGTTGATCTTGGGTTCCGCCGCGGCGAAGCCGGACACGATCGGGAAGTTCACCGTCTTGCCGCGCGCCTCGTCCAGGAACGGCTGGGTGTCGATGCCCTTGGCCTTCCAGTGCTCGACGTAGCGCGGGGCGAGGTCGTTGATGGCGGGGAAGACGTAGCCGCCCTCGGCCATGATCGCCTGCGCCTGCGGGGTGGCCAGGAACGACACGAGCTGCTTGGCCTGGTCGGGACGCTTGGTGCGGGAGTAGACCGCCTCGCCGAGACCGTTGATGATCACGACGCGGCCCGCCTTGCCCGCGGGCAGCGATGCGGTGCCGATCGGGAAGGTCGAACTGGGGGCGACGAAGGGCAGCAGCGCGTTGTTGGCCGGGAAGACCGCGACCTCGCCGCGCTGGAACATCTCGGTCGCCCGGCCCGCGGGCGGGTTGGTCTGGTCGGCGGGCGGGGACACGTGCCACTTCTTGATCAGGTCGACGCCCCACTGCAACGCCTCGACCGAAGCGGGCTCGTTGAAGTTGAACGTGCCGTAGGGCTTGGTGATCGTCGTGCCGCCGTTGCTCGGGATCCAGTTCAGCCACTGGGTGCCCGAGTGGTTCCACGAGGCGAAGCCCCACCGCTTGACCTTGGCCGGATCGAAGCCGGATTCGTTGGGGTGCTTGCCGTTCACGTCGACGGTCAGCTTCTGCATCAGCGGCAGGAACGTCCCGGACCCGTCGGGCGCCCAGGTCAGCGGCTCGGTGGGCATCTCGACCCCGGCCTCGGCGAAGACCTGCTTGTTGTAGAGCATCCCCGGCACGCCCCAGTCCTTGGGGACGGCGTACATCTTCTCCTTGTAGGTGAAGGAATCCACAACGTTGGTGTGGTACTTGTCCTTGGTCAGGCCGGACTGCTCCACGGCGGCGGAAACGTCCATCAACGCGCCCTTCGTCGCCAGTTCGGGGAAGTTCGCGGGCGTCATCCAGAACACGTCGGGCGCGGTGCCCGAGACCAGCTCGGTGACGAGCTTGGTCCAGTACTGGTCGTAGGGCTGGAGCTCGATCTTGACGTCGATGTCGGGGTGCTTGGCCTTGAACGCCTCGAAGACCTTCTCGTACCCCTTCTGCTGTTGTTCGTCCCAGATTCGGTAGGTCAGTGTCGTCTTGCCGTTGCTGTCACCGCTGCCGCCGCAGGCGGCGACCAGCCCGACGAGCGCGCCGACTGTCAGCGCGCTGAGCATCTTCCGCCGGAAGGTCGAGAGCTGCATGGGGACACTCCTTCGTGTCACTTGAGTCCGGTCAGGGCGACCGACCGGACGATGTAGCGCTGGAAGAAGACGAAGACGAGCAGCATCGGCAACAGCGTGAGCAGGCTGCCTGCCATCATCCGGGTGTAGTCGATGCCGATCTCCGAGCGCAGGGCGGCGATCGCGACGGTGATCACGCGGGTGTCCGCGCTGCTGGTGATGATCAGCGGCCACAGGAAGTTGTTCCAGGACGAGATCACCGTGACGATCGCGAGCGTGGCCAGGATCGGCCTGCTCAACGGCAGGATGATCCGCCACAGGATGGTCAGGTGCCCCGCGCCGTCCACCCGCGCGGCCTCCTCGATCTCGCGCGGGATGCTGCGGAAGAACTGGCGCATCAGGAAAATCCCGTACGGCGTGCCGAAGACGTACGGCGCGACGAGCCCGTACCAGCTGTTCACCAGGTCCAGCTCGCGCATGATCAGGAACAGCGGGATCAGGGTCACCACGTTGGGCACCATCAGGGTGGCCAGGTACAGCCAGAACAGCGCGTTGCGGCCCCGGAAGTCCAAGCGCGCGAACGCATACGCTGCCAGCGTGGTGAAGATCAGCTGCCCCACGGTGAGGACAGTGACGAAGATGAGGGTGTTGAGGATGGACTGCGCGAAGTCCGAGCTCAGCAGCGCACCGAGGTTCTCCAGCGTCGGCGAGGACGGCGGCGCCCACGGTGCCGCCTCGAAGAGCTCCCCACGCGGTTTCAACGCGGTCGAGACGATCAGCCAGTACGGGAAGACCGACATGGCCGCCCCGATGATCAGCGTCGCGTAGAGGGCGGCGCGGCGGGAGGGCCGCCGTCGCCGGGTGGTCGTGGTCACGGTCGGCTCCTCTCAGGTCAAGTCGTAGGTCGTGGTGCGGTTGAAGTACCGGACCTGCGCCATGGTGACCGCGAGGATGATCAGGAACAGCACCATGGCGATGGCGGAGGCGTAGCCGAAATCGAACTGCCGGAACGCGGTCTGGTAGATCGTGTAGTTGATGACCTCGGTGCTGTTGGCGGGACCGCCGTTGGTCATCACGAAAACGGTGTCGAAGACCTGGAACGAGCCGATCACGTTGGTGACGAGGACGAAGAACAGCGTCGGGCGCAACAGCGGCAGGGTGATCGCGAAGAACTGCCGGACCGGCGACGCCCCGTCCAGCGAGGCCGCCTCGTAGAAGTCCTTCGGGATGGACTGCAACCCGGCGAGGAAGAACAGCATGTTGTAGCCCGCGAACTGCCACACCTGCGTCGCCGCCACCGCGGGCAGCGCGAGGCTGGACGAGGACAACCAGCTCGGCCCGTCGATCCCGAAGATCTCCAGGAAGGAGTTGACCGCGCCGTTGGCCGGGTCGAAGATCCAGCCCCACACCAGGCCCATCACCACCGGCGTCGCCATCCAGGGCAGGACGAACATCGCGCGGAAGATCTTCACGCCGCGCACTCGCTGGTTGAGCAGCAGCGCGAGCAACAGGGCCAGCACCGTCTGCACCGGGATGGTCAGGACCACGTAGGCGACGGTCACCAGCAGCGAGTGGCCGATCCCGCCGTCGGCGAAGAGCCGCTCGTAGTTGGCCAGCCCGACGAACTCCGGCGCGGCCAGCAGCTTCCAGTCGAACAGGCTCAACCCGGCGACGATCAGTACTGGCAGCAACAGGAACGCGACGACGCCGAACAGGCTCGGGGCCACGAAGGCGTACGCCGTCAGGGTTTCCCACACCCGGCGACGGCGTCGCCGTGGCGGCACCGGCCGGGTCGAGACCGGCGGCGGCGGGGTCGGCACCGTGAGGACCTGAGCCATGGCGGACTCCCTTCCGGAGAGATCAGGCAGGACCGGTTGTCGGCGTGAGCAGCTCGCGGGTGCGCGCGACTCCCCACTCGTCGAGGTCGGCGAGGCGATCGCTCGAACACCGCCACCCACCGCTGGAGGCCACGTGATCCGCCCAGCCGGCGCGGTCTTCCACGCGCGGAGACACCAGCAGGCAATCGGGATCGTTGACCCACAACCGGCCGTGCATGAACTCCCGCGCGGCCCCGGCCAGCCGCGCACCGAGCTGCGAGGGCTGGCTGACGTCCCCGGACTTGGGTTCGACGACGATCGCGGTGTCCGGGCTGACCCGCATGGCGTCGACGAGTCCCACACTGGGCAGCATCGGTGCGCCGCAGCCAAGAACGGTCGAGTCCGGCCCGACCGCCTCGCGGATGATCCGCATCCCCGCCAGGTAGGCGTCGTGCCCCGACACGTCGGCGTGCCGCTGGCCGGGGTGCGCCCCGGCGTAGATGTAGTCGATCTTGAAGAACGAGAACCCGGTCGCCACAAGGGATCTGAACACGCCGCCGAGATGCTCCGCCGCGCCGGGGTGCGTCACGTCGAGCACCGCGATGTCCCGGTCCCACTCGCGCATCGCGGGCGTGCCCCGCACCAGCCAGTCCGGGTGCTCGGTCGCCACCCGGCTGTCGGCGGCGACGAAGAACGGCGTCAGCCAGATGCCCGCGCGCCGCCCGGTGCCGGCGACGCGTTTCGTCACTCCGTCAAGGGATCCGAAGCCCGGCCGGATGTCGAGCCAGTCCCCGATCGCGCTCTGGTAGCCGTCGTCGAGCTGGATGATCTCCAGCGGCAGCTCCAGTCGTTCGGCGTGCACCAGGGTGTCGGCGATGTCCTGCTCGGTGACCTTGTTCCAGTGCCCGTACCAGCTGCTCCACCCCGGACCGAGCGGCCGGACCGCCGTCACGCCACCGTCGGCCGCCACCTCCTCGGCCCAGGCGACGAGCGCGCGGGGGAGGTCGGCGTGCTCGGTCTCCCGGACAGTGCCCAGGCTGGAGACGACGAGCCGGTCCCCGAGCGCCTGCACGCGGATGGAGGGGACTTCGGCGGAGTGGTCCACCGCGGACCACGACCGCACCGGGCCGCCGTCGCCCGGGTCGATCACGACAAGTCCCTCGCCCTGGAAGCCGGATTCCGGCATCGGCCGGTCGAAGCGGAAGCAGCTCGCCGCGATCTGCGCCGAGGACGGCCGGGGCGAGGTCGCGTCACCCCGGTAGGTGCCGGTGGGACTCCAGGACTGCCAGCCCTGCTCGAAGACGCGCGCCCGAGCCGGCACGCAGGCAACCTCGGCGATCGGGAGGTACATCGGTGTCCCTTCCTGGTGGTTTTCGTTCGTTTGTGCGCACAATAGCTCTCAAATGAGCAATATGTGCTCACTCTAGACACAGAATGAACAGAAAGAAACATGAACACGCATGCAGGGAGGCAGCGACCATGAGCCACGACGACGCCCGAGAGCGCGCGGCGCACCTCGTTCCCCAGCCGCACTCGGTGCTGCTCGGCGCGGGGGTGCTCCAGCTTCCGGCCGAACTCCCGGTGCGCCTGGACGTGCCGGCGCAGGAACGGGCGGCGGTCCTGCGGGCGATCGCGCTGCTGCCCGTGACCAGCAAGGTTGTCGCCGGACGCGCAGTTGTCCAGGTGCGGCTCGGCGCGGGCGCGACCCCTCCCGAGGGTTACGTACTCGACGTGACCGAGGACGGAGTGACCATCACCGCGGCGGACCGGTCCGGTGTCGTGTACGCCGTGCAGACCCTGCGCCAGCTCCTTCCCGACGCCGCTTACCGGCAGGCCGCGCCGTCGGGCACCCTGTGGGTCGTACCGGTCATCCGCGTCGAGGACAGCCCGCGATTCCGCTGGCGCGGAATGCTCCTCGACGTCGCCCGGCACTTCCTGCCCAAGCGGGAAGTGCTGCGCCACATCGACCTGATGAGCGCGCACAAGCTGAACACCCTGCACCTGCACCTCAGCGACGACCAGGGCTGGCGGGTGGAGAGCCTCCGCTTCCCGCGCCTGCACGAGGTCGGCAGCTGGCGGGCGACGAGCCAGGTCAGCCACTACTCCGACGAGGCCGTCCACGACGGCACACCGCACGGCGGCTACTACACCCGCGACGACCTCGCCGAGATCGTCGCCTACGCGGCGGACCGCGCGATCACGGTCATCCCGGAGATCGGCGTTCCCGGCCACACCGGCGCATTGCTGGCCGCATACCCGGAGTTCGGGTCCCCGCCCGTGCCGGATCGCGCGGTGCACACGAACTGGGGTGTGCACGACGCGCTCCTGGCTCCGTCGGAGCAGTCCCTGGAGTTCCTGCGCCTCCTGTTCGACGAACTGCTCCCGTTGTTCCCTTCCCCTTACGTGCACGTGGGTGGCGACGAGTCCGTCCTGCGGGCGTGGGACAACGACCCGGTGGTGCGCGCGTTCGCCGACAAGCGAGGGCTTTCCGGGAGCGCCGAGATCTTCGCCGCCCTGATGGCCGAAGTGCGGCAGATGCTGGCCGAGCACGGCAAAACACCGGTCACGTGGGACGACAGCTTCGCCACGCAGGCAACCGGCGCCGCCGCGGAATCGACCACCACGCTGGTCATGGCGTGGCGTGGCGCGGAGGTCGCTCGCCGGGCGGCGGCAGCCGGTCACGACGTCGTGCTCTCGCCGGTCATGCCGACCTACTTCGACTACTTCCAGGAGGCCCATCCCGACGAGCCGCTCGCGATCGGCGGCCCGGTCACCCTCGGCGACGTCGCCTCGTGGGAGCCGATCCCGCAGGACTGGTCCCAGGTCGAGAGTGCTCGTGTGCGAGGGATCCAGTGCCAGATGTGGACCGAGTTCGTCGAGGACCCACGACTGGTCGACTACCTGCTGTACCCGCGAACGTGTGCCTTCGCGGAGATCGCCTGGGGCGCCCGCACACAGGATCTCCACCGGCGGTTGCCCCACCACCTCGACCGGCTGGCGGCGGCCGGAGTCGAGTTCCGCCCGTTGACCGGCCCGGCGCCGTGGCAGCGCGGCGGCACCGGCCGGCGAGCCCATCGCGCCGGGGTCCCGATGGCCGAGCGCCTCGCGAACTACGCCGGCGCGGCCGCGACCGGAACCGTGGCGGACAGCCCTGATCCGTAAGGAATCCCGCGCGCGGTGACGGTGCACAGACGCCGTCACCGCGTCGGAGTCCGGATCGACCGGGCGAGGTCCAGCGCGTCGACGTGGTGCGGGTCCTCAGCCAGCAGCGCGGCCAACCGGTCACCTGCGCGAGCGTGCTGGCCGTCGAGAATGTCGAGCTGTGCCCGCAAAAAGCCCACTCGGCGCAGTTGCGCAGCGGCCAGGTCCTCGGTGAACAACAGCATCGACGGCAGCGAAGTCGCGAAGTAGTCCACGGTCGCCGGGCTCGCCTCCACCGTGTCACAGAAGGCGCGCAATGCCTGGGTGAGCCGGTCGGCTTCCTCAGTGCGACCAAGCCTGCGCAGCGCGAGCACCGACGAGTACGTCGCCTCTGAGTAGGGCTGGGTACTCATCCCCAGGAAGTCGCCCTGCTGCGCGGCGGCCAGCTCCCACGCCGCCCGGTCGCCCAGCACGTCACCCCGCACCAGGTGCAGCTGCGCGGTGTTCGCGAGCGGATGCCGTGCCTCGCTGAGGGATTCCGGCGGCGCGAACGCGTCGTCCACTGTGAATTGCAAGCGGCACAGCCGGTCCCACACGCGCAGCACGTCGCCCTCACCGCCCTCCCACGGCTGGAAGGTGCGGCCGAGCAGCAGTTCGCGGGCCTCGTCGAGCCGGTCGGCGGTGATCAGCAGGTGCGCGAGCTCAATGGTGGCGTCGTCCCGCGTCTCGACCAGGGCGCGGTTGCGCAGGAGCCAGTCCAGCCGTTGCCCGGGCGGCACGCCGCGCCTCGCACTGAGCTGGTCCCGCTCGAAGACCAACCTGGCGTCGTCCCCCGCCACGGCGAGCGCGGAGTCGTAGGCCGCGCATGCCCGGTCGGCGTCACCGAGGTGGTTGAAGGCCGCGAGCCCCAGGTTCCGCCACACCACGGGATCATCCGGGTCGATTGCCGCCGCGGCACTCCAGGCCGCGCACGCGTCATCGGGGCGTCCGTTGGCGTAGAGCCAGTGTCCGAGCAACGCGCGGGCCCGCGCGTCCGTGTCGTCAGAGTTCGCCGCACGCTCCAACGTCAACGCGTCGTCCAACCGCGAAGGAAAACACCATGTCGCGTCGAGATTCTGCGCCCTCTCAACGGCTTCAAGCGCCTCCTGGTCTCGGCCCAGCCTGCGCAGCACCTCGGCTCGGTGGTACTCCAGCAACGGCCCGGCCGCTGTCTGTCCGATCGCGCGAGAACCCTCCCGCTCGCGGGCGACGCCGAGCACCCGCAGCGCCGCATCGTGCTCACCAACGCCGACATACTCCAGCGCAATGTCAAGGCAGGTCTGCGCGTCCGTGGTGAGAGGCAGGCCAACCAGATCGCGCATCCACCAGTCCAGGGGATCAAGCGCACGGGTGGCTTCGGCAAGTTCGGCCGCTTGACGGTCTTTTCCGTTACGGCGCAACACAATCACCCGAAGCGCTCGGGCTTGCAGGTGCTCCGGCTCGGTGCGCAGCACATCCTGGAGCCTGGCCAGCGCCTCCGTGTTCCGCCCGTGTGCGGTGTCGATGCGGGCCATGCGATAGCCCGCCGGTGCCCGCCACGCACGCGCCCAGGAGCTAGCACCGTACACGTCGTAAGCCTCTTGGGCCCGGCCAAGCCGCTCCAGCACGAGACCGAGGCAGTACAGCGCGGTCGTGTCGACCGGGTTGGGGTTCAACGTCGTCAGCCGGGAAACGGCTACCCGCAACAACTTCTCCGCCTCAGCGAAGTCACCACGCTGATACGCGCGACCAGCGAGCCCGACATTGGCCGCGACATGCGCGGGATCGCGGCGCAGTGCCTCACGCCAGTACAGCTCCGGCGAGCGCGTCGCGTGCCGGTACTGATCGAGGTGCGCGCCGATCACGGCCAGCTCTTCCACGGTCGGCACGTCCTCGGGCGCGGCGGGTTCGCGTGCCGGGGTGACTTGATCGTCCGCGCTGGTAACCAGGGAATCCCACTCCACCAACAGTTCGTCACCGTGCAGGACGCGCAGCACGAGTCGATCAGCGGGCCGCGTCAGCGGGATGCTCTCCTGGAAGGGCTCGCCCGGCGCGATGTCGGCGCGCACCTCGGCGACCTCGGCCCCAGCGCCGTCAACGAGCAACAAGCGGCATCCGGGGCGGTCAGCCGTCACTGCGACTCCGACCCGCGCGCTCGTTCCCCGGAGGTCCACCCGCGCCGCGGCGTCCACGGTTGCCGCCTGCACCGGACCGATCTCCTGGATCGGATACCAGAACTGGGAGAACACCTTCGTCTCCCCTGGCGCGATGAAGGAGAAGTCCGGCTGGTTGTCGGTGAAAACCCCGGCCATCAACTCGACATAGGCCGAACCGTCGTCGGTCAGATTGCGCCCCCACGCATCACCGAACTCCGAAGCGCCCCAGGTCCACTGCTTCTTCCCGACAGCGATCTGCCGATCGGCGACGTGCACGAACCCGGCTCCCGCGGCGTGGTCATAGCCGCCGAAGAACGTCTCCTTGCTGCCCACGCACATGTACGAGGTCGGCACCGGGATGTTGCGGTACCAGTCAAGGCGGTCGCCGCGGACCCGCACGCCACCGGCGACCGTGCCGACCTCGTCGTGCCGGGCCGGGTAGTCGACCCCGTAGTAGGGCCGATCCGCGGCGGGGAAACCGGTCGTCGCGCGCTTGGCGTGATCGGCGACCACGCGCACGTCACGGGGGAAGAACGACTGGTAGTTCTCATCCGCTCGCGCGGCGATGTTGGTCCACCACAAGAACGTCCGGGTCCGCTCGCAGCGGTTGTACAGCCGCACCCGCAACTCCAGGACCGCGCTGCCGGGCCGCATCCGGACGCCGTGCATCCCCTTCATCCGGTCGAACGGGTCGTGGTCGGAGCACCACACGGTCACGGCGCCATCGGGCTCGTGCTCGATCTCGACGTCGGCCGGCAGGAACGTGGCGGGGCGGTGGTGCTGCGGCCAGTTGAACTCGACGCCACCGGAGATCCACGGGCCGGTCAGGCCGACGAGAGCGGGCTTGATCACCGGGTTGCGGTAGAAGAAGTCGTAGTTGCGGGTTCGGTCGAAAGCGACGTGGACGCGGCCACCGAGCTCGGGCAGCACCATCAGCCGCAGCCAGCGATTCTCCAGGTGCACCGCGTCCCACTCCGCCGGGGCCTTCACCGGGCTGATCCGGTCATGGAACGGCAGTGGGTACACCCGCCCGGAGGAGCCCTGATAGACGCGCCGGTCCAGGTAGGCGGGATACCGGTCGGGCGCCTCGGGGAGGTAGCTGTCGATCACCACCCCCGCCCGCCACGCCGCGACCCCGGCCTCGGCGTGCTCGGCGGGGCGGGACGGCAGGATCAGCGTCGATTCACCCTGTGACATGCGGCAACGCTATGACCGGGTACCCGTTCGGCGGGATGGCCTAATCGACCGAGTCACCTGGACGATTCGACGGCCGACTGTACAGTGTGCGGATGCTGCTGCCCGATGGCTTCCCAGGTCAGAGGCTGCGCGTGCTGCCGCGGCCGCTGGTGGCGTCGGCCCTGCGCAGAGCCCCGACCTCGGGTCTGCTCGTCACCGACGCCGGGTACTTCCCCAGCGCGGCCAACCACGGCATGCACCGCCCACGCAGCGCACCAGAAGCCATCGTGATCGTCTGCACCGACGGGGTCGGGCACTGCGAGGTCGACGGCAGGGTGAGCGTGATCAGGCCGGGAAACGCCCTCGTCCTGCCCCCGTCCCGCCCGCACTTCTACTGGGCGGACTCGCGCGACCCCTGGACGATCTGGTGGCTGCACGCCGCGGGCTCCCAGGTCTCGGAGCTGCTCTCGGTCGTCGCGCCGGACGGCGGAGAAGCCGTCATCGAGGTGCGCGACGCCTACCGTGCCGTCTCAGCGATCGACGACGCCATCAGCTTCCTCGAACGGGACGAGACCCTCCCGCACCTCATCTCGGCCTCCGGCGCGGGCTGGACCCTGCTGGCACAGCTGGCCGCGGACGCGCTGACCGAAGCCAACCAGCCCACCGAGCCGGTCCGCCAGGCGCAGGAGTACCTGCGGCACAACTTCGCGAAGCCGGTGATCGTCAAGGAGCTGGCGCGCACGGCGGGCCTGTCCCCCTCGCACTTCGCGGCCCTGTTCCGGACGGCGGCGGGCTGCGGCGTGGTCGAATACGCCAAGCGCCTGCGGATGGCCCGGGCGCGCGAACTGCTGGCCACCACGTCCCGCGACATCTCCGAGATCGCCAGGACCATCGGCTACAACGACGCGTTTTACTTCTCGCGCACTTTCCGCAGAGAACACGGTTGCAGCCCCAGCGAGTACCGACGCGGGAAGAACTAGCGGCTCGTCAGGCAACCTTGGCCGGGTAATGGGTCCAGGTTCGGATGGCGAAGTAGCGCAGGGCGGCGAACTCGGCCTCGATCCAGTTGAGCCACGACCCGCAGGTCGGCAGGAACACGAGCTCGACCTGGTTGTCCGTGGCCCAGGTGGTGACGGTGGGGTGTCGGTGCGGGGAGAAGTTGTCGCAGATCACGTGCAACCTCTCACCGGGCCACCGGTCGCGCAGCGCCTGGAGCAGTCCCAGGAACTCTCGATGTCGTTTGCGGTGGCGGATGCGGTAGAACAGTTTGCCGGTCGCGAGGTCCAGCGCGGCGAGCACATGCATCACGCCCTTCGTGCGGGTGTAGGTCGCCCGCAATCGCCGGGGCCAGGACACCGGCCGCCACGCCTTCCCTTTGCCGGGAGGACGCGCACCGGCTGGTGATGCGCCGCCGGGGTCATCAAGGCCCTCGTCGCGCTCGCCGTCGCCTTCGGACTCGGCTGGTCGAACGAGCAAGTGGGCTTGGTCAACGCTGTCGTCGCCGCGATACTCGGCGTGTACGTCGCCTGGGCCACGAAGGACACTCTGGCCAGCGCGCTGCTGGCGGCGATCATCAGCGCCGTGACGATCCTGATCTCCTTCGTCTCGACCACATCCCTGACAGTCCGGAGAACGCCGCCCCACAAGGTGAGCTGCCGGATGTTGTCAGGGGAGGAAGATACGAGCACCAGCCGTCAGATCGTCACAATCACCTCGTCACCCTCCACACGGACCGGGATCGGCCGCAGTCCGACGCCGGAATGCGCCGGATGCCGTCCCGTGAGGATGTCGAATTCGAAACCGTGCCAAGGGCATACGATGTTGCGGTCGGCCGGGTGGAAGGCGGGCCCGGCGCTCTTGCGGTCGTCGCGCAGCGGTTGGATCGTCCTCGGCATGATCTTTCCCTGGCACACCGGGCCGCCCTGGTGCGGGCAGACGTTGTGCCATGCCCGCACTTCGCCCGCGTGGAGGTAGACGCCCAGTTCCAGACCGTCCACTTCGACCACGACGCGTTCGCGTTCCCGGAGGTCGGCCAGCCCGGCGACGACGACGTCGCGGTGCCCTGTGCTCATTCCGCCCTCCGGTACCAGATTGCCATGTCGAACAGGTTCACGTCGGCGGCGTCCAGCAGCGCTGTCACCAGGACGACCGTCTCGGTCGCGGTCAGGGCGTCCTCGCGGATCGGCCACGCGATCTTGCCGACTCGGTCGGTTTTCGCGGAGAACAGGCGGGCTGCCGCGTAGAGGAGGTCGGCGATGTCCTGATCGGCGACTTCGGCGGCTCGGTCGTGCTCGGTGACGTCACAGGTCAGCTCGCCCAGGCGCGCGACGAGCGAGGTCAGTTCCGGAGTGGAAGTCATGTCACGAGATCCCGGGGCGTTGCTGGAGCACGCTCGTCGCGGCGGGCTTGCGGCGGTCGGTGGGGAGGTTGAACACGCGGGCGGCGTTGAGCCCGAGGATGTTGCGCTTGGCCTGCTCCGACAGGAACGGCAGGCGCGTGATCGTCGACGGCGCGTCCCAGTCCCAGTGCGGCCAGTCCGAGGAGTACAGCAGCTGCGTCTCGGCGTTGAACGCCTTCATCCCCGCTTCCAGCAGCTCCATGCTGGTGCGTTCCATCGGCTGGCTCGTGTACCACATTTCCTTCATGTACTCGCTCGGCAGGCGAGTCAGGCCCGGGGCCTCGCTCGGGCGCATCAGCACCTCGTGGTCGAGCCGCTGCATGAGGAACGGGATCCACGCCAGTCCGCTTTCCACCCAGACCATCTTGATGTCCGGGAACCGCTCGGGCATCGCGTTGATGATCCAGTTGGTCACGTGGATCTGGTTGTAGTGCGTGAAAGACAACGCGTGCATCGACAGGAACCGGTTCAACTGGGCGAATGACGGGTCGCCCCAGTGGTAGCCGGAATGGAAGGCCAGCGGTTTCCCACTTGCCTCAATGAGCTTGTACAACCGCGTGTACACATCCGAGTGCACCGGGTTGTTGCGCGTCGAGCACACCGTGTACCCGATGATCCCCTCGTCGTCGGCGTACTTCTCGACGAGTTCCTCGCAGACCTCCGGCGTGTTGTACGGCAGGTACAACATGCCTTTGAGCCGATCGTCCTGCCGCAGGACGACTTCGGTCAGCCAGCGGTTGAACGCCCGCCCCAGCACGACCTCGACCTCGTCCTGCGGGTGCATGCCCAGCAGCAGCATCGCGCTCGGGAACACGACCTGGTAGTCCAGCCCCATCGCGTCCATGCCACGCCGCGCCGCGGTGACGAACGGGTGCCCGGACTCGCCGTCCATCGGCTCCTTGCGCCCCTGGTGCCCGATCCGCCCGCCGACGCTCTGGTGCGACATCCCGGGCTGGATGTTCAGCAGCGCGTTGTTGCCGGCGAACTTGCCGAACTGGTCCATCCCGATGTGGCGCCACACGTCGTTGTCGATGCGTTCGAGGACCTCGCCCCAGAAGTGGTCCTCCGAGACGTGCGCGTCGATGTCGACGATGAAGTAGTCGTCGTACTCCCGCTGCGCCTGTTTGGTCGCGTGGGCGAGGACATCGCGGGTGTCGGAGCGCCCGCCGATCTCGGCGAGCTCCCGGATCCGCGGCCCGTCGGAACGGGGCGTGGGAAAGTCGGGCACGGATTCTTCCCTTCGTCCGGCGTCAGCGGGTCGCGGTGGCGGCATCGGTCATCGTGGTCAGGTAGTCGTCCTCGGCAGGCGTCGCGCCCTCGTGCGGGATCACGACGGCCCGGTCCGGGTTGACGGCGAAGGTGTGGTCCTCGCCCGCCGCCGGAATCTCGTCCGCGGACAGTTCCGCCGTCTCGATGCGCACGCGCATCGGGAGTCCGTCCGCCCGCACGAGGAGGTTGACGGCGCCGCCGAGGTAGGTCCTGCGCACGACAGTGCCGCTGAACTTCCCGGTTCCAGTGCTCACGGCGGGGCACAGCCGGGCGTGCGCTGCGCGGAAGGCGATGTCGGCCCTGTCCCCCACCGACACGTCACCGGTCCTGATCCCGGAGAACAACAGCGAGGTGCCATCGACACGCATTTCGGCGATCTTGCCACGCACGTCGGTGACTTTGCCCGGCAGGATGTTCTGGAAGCCCATGAAATCCGCCACGTAGGCGGAGTTCGGCCGGTCGTACAGACTGCTGGGCGTCCCGTCCTGCACGATGACACCCTCGTTCATCACGATGATCCGGTCCGACAGCGTGATCGCTTCCTCCTGGTCGTGCGTCACGTAGACCGACGTCGTCTCGAACCGGTTGTGCAGGGACCGCACCTGCTGCCCCATCTGGTACCGCAACTTACTGTCCAGATTGGACAGCGGTTCGTCGTAGAAGATGATGCCCGGCCGGGCGGCCAGCGCCCGGGCCAGCGCCACGCGCTGCTGCTGGCCGCCCGACAGGGCGGTGACCGGGCGCTTCCCGAGGCCGGACAGGCCGACGGCGTCGAGCATCTCCTGCACGCGCTGCGCGCGCTCCCGGCCAGGCATCCGGGCGACCTTGAGCGGGTAGGCGATGTTGTCCGTGACGTTCAGGTGCGGCCACAGCGCGTAACTCTGGAACACCATGCCAACCTGGCGCTTGTCCGCGGGCACGAACACGCGCCGCGCGGTGTCGACCACGACCCGGTCGCCCATGACGATCCGCCCCGAGGTCGGCCGCTCCAGCCCGGCCAGGCAGCGCAACGTGGTCGTCTTGCCGCACCCCGAGGGGCCGAGCAACGTCACGAACTGCCCGGACGCGATCGTCAGGTCCAGCTCGTGCAGCGCCGTCAGCACGCCGTACTTCTTGGTGAGTCCCGATACCTGGACCTCGGTCATCGCAATGTGAGCTTTCTCTTCGGCCACAACGGGAACGACACCGGCGTCACTTCTTGAACGCCTGGTTGATGAAGTCGAAGTAGGGCTTGTTGAACGCGGGATCGGGGTTGGAGAACGGCAGCCGCGAAAGCTTGTCCAGCGACGGCAGACCGGCCGGGCCAGGTGCGGTCGGCGTCCGGCCGTAGGAGTTGTCCTTCTCCGCCAGCGCCTTCTGGCCCTCCGGCGAGTAGAGCCAGTTGACGTACAACTGCGCGGCCTCGGCGTGCGGCGCGTCCTTGATGGCGCACAGGGCCGACCGGGCCATGAAGTTCCCGCCGTCCTGGAGCGGGAACACCATGCCGATCGGCGCGCCCTTCTTCTTCTGGTCCTCGTAGTAACCCGAGTACACGGCGATGCCGATCGGGAACCGGCCGCTGGCAACGTCCGTGGGCACCATCGGCTCCGACTGCGAGATCTGCAGGTTCTGGCCCGCCAGGTCCCGCATGTAGGCGCGGCCCCACTTCTGCTCGTTCTCGGGCAGCATCAGCGAGGTCAGGATGTAGCGGATGCCGCCGGGCACAGTCATGTCGCCGACCGCGATCTTGCCCTTCCACTTCGGATCGAGCAGATCGTGCCAGGACTTCGGCGCGTCCTGCTCCTTGACCTCGTTGACGTTGTACACGAAACCGAAGTAGCGCAACGCGAAGTAGATGAGCCTGCCGTCGTTCTCGGTCGGGATCGTGAAGCCGGGATCGGCGGTGCGCACGTCCACGGTCGTGCAGATGTTCGGCTTCGCCGCCGCCTGGGGCGATTCGCCGCCGACGTAGATGTCCGCGATGCGCTTGCCGCTCTGCGCCTCGGCGTCGAGCTTGGTGAGGGTCTGGGCGTCGGCCTGGTCCTGCGGGAGCAGCTTGATGCCGGGGAAGCGGTTCGTGAACACGTCGTTCAGGGCCTGGTTCGCGGTCACCCCGGGCCCGTACAGCACGAGTTGGGTGTTCCCGGCCGCGAACGCCTTGTCGTACAGCTCGTTCATGTACTTGTTGGCCTCGGGTGAGGCGCCGGGTACCTCGATCGGCGAGCTCGATTTGGTGGCGCCTGCCGACGCGCAGGCGGTGAGCGCGGCGAGCAGACCGGCGGTGATCGCCAGCGCGGACGCGCGCAGTTTCGTGCGGGAGAACTCCATTGTTCGTCCTCTCGGTCAGGGGGTGAGTCGGGAAAGCGGGCCCGCGGAACGGTCGGTGCGACCAAGGAGCCGGCCGCCGAGCTTGGCGGAAAGCGCGGCGAGCGCGAGGACGGCGAACGCGGCGATCAGGATGATCATGAAGAGCGCCGCGCCCCGGGACATGTCCCCGGTGAGGAACTGCTGGAACGCGGTCAGCGACACAGGTTCCAGGCCGGGCGGGGCCAGCAGCATCGGCACGGCGAGGTTCCCGGAGATGAAGAGGGCGGACAGAAACCACCCGGCCAGGAAGCTCGGGATGACCAGCCGCAGCACGATCGTCACGAACACCCGTCCCGCGCTCGCGCCGGACATCCGGCCCGCTTCCTCCAGTTCGGGCGACAGCTGGGCCAGCGCGCCCTCGGCGATGCGACTGGACACCGGAATCGTGGCGACGACGAGCACGAGCGTCATCAGGAACGCCGAGCCGTAGAGCCCGCGGAAGGCGGGGACGTAGAGCACGGCGAACATGTAGGCCAAGCCGAGCACGACGCCGGGCAGCGCCCAGGGAATCCACACGGCGAACGAGGTGTAGTTCCGCAGCAATCCCCTGCGCCGCGCGGTGATGTACGTCGTGAGCAGCGCGATCGAGATCGAGCCGAAACCGCCGATGACCGCGAGCCACGCGGTGAGCCCGAGACTTGCGCTGAACCGCGGGTCGGTGAGCATCGTGACGTAGTTGTCGAGGGTGAAACCGGTACTGGCGACGCCGAAGATCGGCTGGAGGCTGCCGAGCACCATCGCGAACAGCGGGAGCAGGAAGTTCAGCAGCACGACCACGACGATGAGCGCGGACAGCAGCCACCGGACCGGGCCCAGCTCCTGCGGATCACGCCGCGAGGTCTTCCCGGTGAGCGTGGTGAAGCTGCGGCCCCGCAGCATCCAGCGCTGAGCGAGGAACAACAGCAGCACCAGCACGATCAGCACGAGCGAAAGCGCGAACGCCTTGGTGTACTCGGCGGGCGCCTGATCCCGGACGTAGTGGTAGATCTGCGTCGAGAAGACGTAGATGCCCGCCTGGCGGCCGATCAACTGCGGTCCGTCGAACGACTGGAACACCAGCACCGCGATGAGCAGGCCCGCGCCGGTGATCGCCGGGCCGACCGACGGCACGGTGATCGTGAAGAACGTGCGCACCGTGCCCGCCCCGCTGATCGCGGCGGCCTCGTCGAGCGACTGGTCCCGGTTCTTGAACGCGCCGAGCAGCAGCAGGTACGCGAACGGCATGTACCCCAGCGAGGTCAGCAGGATCAGCCCGCCCCAGCCCTGGATGTCCATCAGCGAACCGCTTGTGCCGAGCGCCCGGCCGAACTGGTTGAGCAATCCGTTCTGCGCGTTGCCGAGCATGATCCAGCCCAGTGTGTGGAACAGCGGCGGGACGAAGAGGTTGATCACCATGAGCGGCGTGAGCAGCCGCCGCCCCGGAACGTTCGTGTTGGCCGCGATCCAGGCGAACAGCCCGCCCCCGGCGACCGAGATGGTGCCGCACACGACTACCAGGACGATCGAGTTCCGCAGGGTCTGCCAGGTCTCGGGTGTCCTGAACGCCGCGAGGAGGCCGTCGACCGTGAACGGCAAGTTGTCCGACGGGAGCCCGTCACGGAAGGCCCCGAGCACGATCATCGCCACGGGGTAGACGAAAATCAGCGTGAGCCCGGCGAGCAGGGTCGCTTTGAGCACACCACCGGTGACCGAGCGGCGCATCGATGCCCGCCGGTCATGGTCGAAGAGGCGCTCCGTCACTGCCACATCCCTTCCGGCTGGCGATCGGGGGTCCCACCCGGGACAGACAACTCCGTCTGTCATGCCTGTGAGCGTAGGAAACTCGGATGCGGCGGCTCTTCGAGCGCCGCTCCGAAGTCCTTCCGGATTCCTCCGACACAGTGTCGGAGGAAAAACCCGCGGCCGCGCGATCATAGACACGCATCGGGCCGCGGCACCAGATCAGAGGAGGGCGGCGAGAACGGCGTCGTTCTCCTCGGGCAGCCCGATCGTCACCCGCGCCCCGCCTGCCTTCGGGAACGGCCGGGCGAGAACGCCGCCTGCCGCCAGCCGGGCCAGCAGGTCCGCCGCATCTCCGTTCAGGAACAGGAAATTCGCCTGGCTGGGCACGAAAGAGACGTTCCCGGCCATGAGCGCGGCCTCGACGCGAGCGCGTTCCGAGAGGATGACCGCGGTTCTTTCCTTCGCCACCGCCAATCCGTCCGGCCCCAGTGCCGCGACGACCGCGGCTTCGGCCACACTGTTGAGCGCGAACCCGACCGAGGTGCGACGCAGGGCTTCCGCGATTCGCGGCGCGGCCGCGGCGTAGCCGACCCGGATCCCCGCCAAACCGTGCGCTTTGGACAGTGTACGCAGCAGCACGAGATTCTCGAACTCGTCGAGCAATCCGACCGTGGCGTCCACCGGTTCCGAAGACACGAACTCGCGGTACGCCTCGTCAACGACAACCAGGACGCTCGGCGGGACAGCCCGCAGGAAGTCCCGGACATCGTCGACGCCGCGCAGCCCGCCCGTCGGGTTGTTGGGGTTGCAGAGGTAGACGATGCGAGTGTCCGGACCGACCGCGGCGAGCATCGCGTCGAGATCCATCGCGCCGTTCCCGTCGAGACCGACCTCTGTGGACTCAGCACCGGCCAGCGACAGCGCGGCCGCATACGCCTCAAAGGACGGCGCGGGGCGGACACCGTGCACGCCCGGTTCGCACACGAGCCGGGCGAGGGCGTGCAGCAGGGTGCCAGAGCCGTTGTCGATCGCGATCCGCCCCGGGTCGAGACCCATCGCCTCGGCGACCGCGGTGCGTGCCGCGACACGGTGGTAGTCGGGGTAGCGGTGGGCGATGCGGACCGCCTCGGTCATGGCGGCGACGACGACCTCTGCGGGCGCCCACGGCATTTCGTTCTGTGACAAGCGGATCGGCGGCGGCTGCGCACCGCGCGCCGAGCGATCGGGGGCGGCGAGTACTCGGTCGACCACACTGCGGAGCTCCAGCAGCATGCATCCTCCTCAAGCCGAACATTAACTGTAATGAATATACACAATTATGAGCGCGCGTCCATCTGCAAAGTTCACTGTCTTATGAGGTCAGGAGGGCTTGGCGGCCACCGTCTCGCGGCGATGCCGCGAGATCGCCGAGTTCGCGAGCTTGTGGTCCCGACGGGCGACCGCCTCGGCGAAATCGAGGTGGGTCCGCAGACGCTCCGGAGTGGACGGCGCGGTGACACCCTCAAGCCGCGCGGCGATGATGTAGTCGACCAGGTTCGTGTACAGGCTGCGCAACAGCTCGTTCGGCGACACCTGGGCGATCCGCGCGTGCAGCGCCCAGATCGCGGTGGGCCCCTCGGCTGTGCCCCATGCCGCCCGCACCGACTCCGCGCACGCGGCGATCTCGGCGATGTCCTCGTCGCTCGCGTTCTCGACCGCGTCGTGCAGCACCGAACCGTCGAGCGCGTCGAGGATGCTGAGGCAGTTCTCCACAGTCGCCTTGCCTTCGCGCAGCTGCAGCAGCTGATCGCTGAGGTGGGTGAACGGCGAGCGCGTCGCGACGAAGATCCCACCGCCCGGACCAGGCTTCGCCTCCACGATCCCGCGGGCGCGCAGCAGCTGGATCGCCTCGCTCAGCGTCGCGGGCGCCACCCCGAAGCGTGCCATCAGCTCTTGGCGACGCCCGACGAAGTGCCCAGCGCTCCAGCCCTGCGAGATGATCTCATCCTCGAGCACTCGGGCGACCTGGACAGCGACGACGGTATTGGTGATCTGCGGCAAGAACTCCTCCGAGGTGCTCGGTTGCGGCGATTTTACTCAGTGTTTCTCGTGGATCAGCGGCCACGGGGACGGGAACACTCCGACGGGCACCTTCACGATCGCCGGGCGGCGGGCCGCGATCGCCGCCGTCACGTGCTTCTCGACGGCCTCGGCGTCCTCGGCGAGCGCGAAGTCCAGTCCGAACGCCTCCGCGAGCATGCCGAAATCGGGATTGGTCAGGTCGGATCCGATGAACCGGCCGCCGTAGGTGTCGCGCTGGATCCGCCACACGTTGCCGAACCGGGAGTCCTCGAACAGCACGGTCACCAGCGGGATGCCGTACTTCTTGGCCGTCGCGAACTCCTGCATCGACCAGCCGATGCCGCCGTCACCGGTCACCACGACCACCGGGCGACCGGCCGCGCCCACCGCCGCGCCGAGCGCGGTCGGCATCCCGTAGCCGAGCGTGCCCTGGTAGCCGGGCCACACGTAGGACCGCGGCGCCTGGACCGGAAACCCGTACGTCGACACGTATCCGATCTGCGTCAGCTCGTTGACGTAGATCCCGTCCTCGGGCAGTGCGGCGCGGAGCGCGTCGACGAATTCCATCTGTGGCGCGGCCTGTTTCCGGATACGGGTTTCGCAGTCCGCACGGAGCCTGCGCAGCTCGTCACCCCAGGTCGAGCGCGACGCGAGTCGTTCGACCAGTGCCGCCAGCACGGCCACCGCGTCGGCGTTGACCGCGAGATCCGGGCGCCGGGGCGGGCGGAGGTCGGCCGCGTCGATGTTGACAAGCGCGAGGCGCGCACCGCCGATGTTCAGCTGCTGCCCGAACGCGGTCAGGAACCGGCTGCCGAACGAGACCACGAGATCCGCGGTGGCCCTCAGCTCCCACAAGGCGAACGCGGGCAGCGCGTGCGGATCCCGCGCGTCGATCGCGCCGCGTCCGTTCTCGCTCATGACCACGGGCGCGTCGAGCAGTTCAGCCAACCGCGCGAGCAGTTTGAACGCACGCGGGTCGCGCATGCCGCCGCCGGCGTGGATCACCGGACGGCTGCTCGCCGCCAGCAACTGCGCGAGTTCGGCGACTTCCGCCTCCGGGACCTGCGGCTGCGGCACCGCGAACGGCTCGCCCGGATCCAGGTCGGCCACCGTGTGCAGGAGATCGGGGCCCAGTTCGAGCGCCACGGGACGCGGCCGCCCGGTGCGCATCTGCCGGAACCCCTCGTGCACGAGATCCGGGATTTCCTCCACCCGCTCCGGCCGGACGGACCACTTGGTCAGACCGTCGACGGTGTCGCTCTGTCGCGGGATCTCGTGCAGCGCACCGAGTCCCGAGCCGACGAGCGGCGACGGAATCGTGCCGGCCAGCAGCATCACCCGCGACGAGCACGCGTAGGCCGTCGCCATTCCCGCACCGGCGTTCAGGACGCCGGGCCCGGGTACGACCATCGCGACTCCCGGCCGCCCGGACGCACGGTAGTAGCCGTCGGCCATGTAGCTGGTGGCCTGCTCGTGCCGGGGCACGACCAGCTCCAGCTCCTCGCGCATGCGGTACATGCCGTCGGTGAGCCCGTCCAGCTGCACCCCGGGAATACCGAAGACCGTGTCGACGCCCTCGCTGATGAGCGCCCTGGCGAGCGCGTCACCACCTGTCATCTGTGCCATCCGAACCCCTATCGCCAATTGTCTATAATGAATATAATCAAAGCTCGGGCGAACCGGCAACGGGTACGGAGGGCGGGCGATGAATCTCGAGGGACAGGTCCAGGCCTACGCCGACCGGCTCGGCCGGCCGGTCATCGTGTTCGACGTGGACTTCACGGTGACCGCGTTCAGCGTGCACGACCAGGACGTCGATCACGCGCGGCTGGCGATCATCCTGTCCCACAAAGGATCTTCCCGGGCCCGGCAGTCCATCCGGGACTACCGGGTGGGTCAGGCGCACGGCCCGGTCCGCATCCCGCCGCTCGACGGCGGGCAGACCCGGCTGGTCGCCCCGGTCCGGCACGACGGACGGCTCGTCGGCTACCTCTCCTCGACGATCCCGGAGGGCGACGAATCCGCCTACGAGGACGACGACGGGCTTCGCGAACGCCGAGCACAGATCGGACTGCTGCTGGCCGCCGTGGCACTCGGCAACCGCGAGGACGAGGATCGCGCGCTGCGCCTGCTCACCGGACTTCTGGAGGGCAACGAAGACCAGCGCGTCCGGGCGGCCGACGAACTGCTCGCGAGCGGTCTGCTCCCCCCGGTCCCGCACTACACGGTCATCTCGATCACCACCCCGCCCCAGGCCGAGCCCAGTTCGGCGACCCTCCGGCTGGTGCTCGACCGGGCGTTGTCGGCCATCCCCGGCTTCCGCACTCTGAAAGCGGTCGGCGCGGTGCTCGGCAGTGAAGCGGTACTGCTCGTGCCGTACGAGATCGACACCGAGCGGTTGTCGACTCTCCTGGCGCAGCCTGCCTTTTCCGGCCTGCTCGCCGGAGTCGGCGGGGCACACGCGCCACTGTCCGGTGTGTACCGATCACGGCGGGAAGCCCGGATCGCCCTGCGTGGCGGCGGCGCCGATCCCCGGTGCGGGCGTGTGGTCCACTGGCCGGATCTGGGACTGGACCGGCTGCTGCTGCAACTCCCGCTCGAAGACCTCGGCGCGGCGGATCTCCCCGACGCCGTCCGGCGGCTGCTCGACGCGCAGTCCGGCCCCGATCTCGCGCACACCCTGGAGATGTACCTCGACTGCGGCTGTGATGCGCAGCGGACGGCGCAAGCGCTGCACGTCCATCGCAGCACCCTCTACTACCGGCTGGACCGGGTGCGCGCGGTCGCCGATGTCGATCTTTCTGACGGAAAGGTGCGGCGGGAGCTGCACACCGGGTTGCGCGTGGCGACCCTCGCAGGCCTGCGTTGAACCAATGTCGTCTTCTCGGGAGGGTCCTCTCATGAACTCACTGCTGACCGCCGTCTCGGTTCCGGAGGATCGCGGGCGGCCGATCCTGGACGCCGCGACGCGGGAAGTGGTCGGCTACGCACCGGTGCACACGGTCGACGAGCTGGCCGCCGCGATCTCCGCCGCCGCCGCCGCTCAGCCCGGCTGGGCCGATCTCGGACACGCCGAACGGTCGCGGCTCCTGCACGTCATCGCCGACGACATCGACGCTTGTGCTGAGGAACTCGGCGAGATCATCACCCACGAGCAGGGCAAAGCCGGTGGCGCCGGAGAAACCCACGCCGCAGCGCACTGGTTGCGGGCCGCAGCGGACACGGTGCTGCAACCGCAGGTGTTGCAGGACGATGGCGCGTCGCGCGCGGAGTTGCACTACGTCCCGCTCGGTGTGGTCGCGTCCATCGGCCCATGGAACTTCCCTGTGATGATCGCCGTGTGGCACCTCGCACCGGCGCTGCGGATGGGAAACACAGTGGTGCTCAAGCCGTCCGAGAACACCCCGCTGAGCGTTCTCGCCCTCGCCGAGATCTTCCGCAGGCACCTCCCCGCGGACGTGCTGACCGCGATCTCCGGGGATCGCGAGGTCGGCGCCGCGCTGGCCGCGCACCCGCGGATCGCCAAGATCGTGTTCACCGGGTCGACGGCGACGGGTCGCCGGATCGTGGCGGGCTCGGCGGGCAACCTCGCCCGCCTCACCCTGGAACTCGGCGGGAACGACGCCGCGATCGTGCTGCCCGACACCGACGTGGACGCCGTCGCCGACAAGCTTTTCTGGGCGGCTTTCATGAACACCGGCCAGGTGTGCGCGGCGCTCAAACGGCTGTACGTGCACGAATCGATCTACGCCGACGTCGTCTCGGCGTTGGCCGAACGCGCTGAGAAAGCGCCCATGGGCCCAGGGAGCGACAAGGCGAACCGGTTGGGACCGGTGCAGAACCCCGCGCAGTTCGAGATCGTGACCCGGCTGGTGGCCGACGCCCGCGAACGCGGCGCCCGCATCGTCACCGGTGGCGAGCCCGCGACGGAACTGGGACCGCTGTTCTACCGTCCGACGATCGTCGCCGACGTCGAGGACGACGCCGCCGTGGTCGGCGAGGAGCAGTTCGGCCCGGTGCTGCCGGTGATCCGGTACGCCGAGGTGGACGACGCGATCCGCCGGGCCAACAGCACCGACCAAGGCTTGGGCGCCTCGGTGTGGGGCCCCGATCCCGACAAGGCGGAGGCGGTGGCGCGGCGGATGGAGGCGGGAACCGTGTGGGTCAACCAGCACGGCGGGGTCGATCCGGCGATTCCGTTCGGCGGGACGAAGTCCTCGGGCTACGGGCTGGAGTTCGGCGTCGAGGGACTGAAAGCCATGGCCGCCACCAAGGTCATCCGCCGCTGATCAACCGGGGTTCGCGCCGCGCAGCTTCTCCCACAGCTGCGCGGCCCGCTCCCTGTCCGGCGCACCACCCCGCCAGACCACCGTCTGATCCTGACGAACCAGGGTGATCGGATGCCGATACACCTCCGGCACCACGTCCACCTCGACGACGCCGAACGGGATCCCCCGGCGGTCCGCCTCCTCGGTCAGCACGGCAACGTCGGCACCGCGCCGGACAACAGCGGTGTAGCCGGGTGAAAGGTGGTCGTACAGCGAAGATCCGTCAGCAAGAGTGAAGTGCGGTGCGCGGCAACCAGGCACCGTGGACGGAACGTAGGTACCCATCGTGTAGCCGGGGGCGTCCTCGCCGTCGTAGGCGATGATCGGGGAACCGTGGTAGGCGTACCCGTAGTTCAGCCCGGCGGCGGCGAACTGCGGCTCGTTCAGCTCGCGCACCGCGGTTCCGAAGGCCTGGCGCGCCGCCTCCCCTTCCGGGGTGTCGTCCTCAAGCGCCTCGGGAAGTCCCGGGCGCGCAAGCTTCCGCTGGTGGTCCATCGCGAAGTGCGACACCTGCTCGGTGATCGGCCGCCGCTCGGCTTCGTAGGCGTCCAGCACTCCTTCCTCGGCCCAGCCGGCCAGATGAGCGCCGAGCAGCCAGGTCAGGTCGAGCACATCCGCGATACCGGCGTTCATCCCGAAACCCGCGAACGGCACCCACAGATGGGAGGCGTCGCCGGCGAGGAACACCCGGCGGTCGCGGAAGCGGTCGGCCAGCAGGCGACGCGCGACCCAGTCCTCCTTCGAGACGACGTCGTACTCGAACGCCTCGTCCACCCCGAGGATCGCGCGGATCGCCGCGTCCCGGTCGACCGAGCCCTCAGTCCCGGCCTCCTCGGGCGACAGGTAGGTGTGCACGAGGAACGTTTCGCTGCCGTCGATCGCGTACACGTGCCCGACGCGGCGGGCGTTGAACGTGTAGTAGCCCCACGCGCGCGGCTCGTCGGCCGACATCAGCGAGTACAGCTCCGGCGCGCGGACGCAGGTGGACTGCACGTGCTGGAGTACCGGATCACCGCTGAGCTTCGCGCCGATCTGTTTGCGCACCGCCGAGCGGCCGCCGTCCGCACCGATCAGGTAGCGGGCGCGCAGCGTGCGTTCGTTTCGACCATCCACATCGGACACCATTGCCGAAGCTGACGACCCATCCTGTTCATGCGAAAGGAACTTGGTCCGGTTGAGCAGCGTCACCCCGGACGCGGCCGCGGCATGCCGGGCGAGGATCGGTTCCAGGAAGGTCTGGTTGATCCGGTGCGGCGGTTCCGGCGTCGCCCAGTTCGTGTCGGGTCCGGTGCGGGAGGTGTACCGCTCCCCGCTCGCCGGGATCGGGATGCGCGACAGCTCCCGGCCGGTCAGCGAGGTCCGGAACGCGACGTCCTGCGGGTAGTCGTGCGGGAGTCCGGCCGCGCGCACCTCGGCGGCGATCCCGAGCCTGCGGAAGCTCTCCATGGTGCGCGAGGCGACGTGGTTGCACTTGACGTTCGGCGGTTCGAGGAACTCGCGTTCCTCCACCACGATCGCCGACACGCCGCGGCTGTTCAGGTCCAGCGCGGCGACCAGGCCCACCGGGCCCGCGCCGACGATGAGGACGTCCGCGTCCACGGTCCTCAACACTGAATCCCCTGCGCGACCACGCCGAGATGCTCGGTCATCAGCCTGCGGGCGGCGGCCTCGTCGCGGCCCTCGATCGCTTCGAGGATGCGGCGATGCGCACCCACCGTCCGGGTCGCTCGCTCGGCGTTGGTGTGCACGGCATACACACTCTCCCGCGGACGGTTGAGGGCGCCGACCGACGCGGCGATCGCCGGGTTCCCGCTGAGCAGCCCCAGCCGGGCATGGAATTCCAGCGACAGCGGGTTGTACCGGCCGACGTCCTGGACGTGTTTCTCCGATTCCTCGACCAGTGCCCGCAGTTGCGCCACCTGGTCGTCGGTGGCTTCGCGCGCGGCAAGCGCGGCGGCCGCGGGTTCGACCGCGTGCTGGGCTTCCAGGAGCTGATCGGTCCGCATACCGAGCAGGTGCAGTTGGACGGAAAGCGAGTCGGCGATGCGGCCGATGTCCGCCCCGCTCCCCTCCGCACCGAGTTCGTGGTACTCGCCGGACCAGTACAGCAACGGCTGCCCGGTTCCGCCGCCCGCCGCGACGACCTCCCCGACCAGGATGATGTGGTCGCCGCCGCTCAGCATCGTGTGCACGGTGCAGTCGAACCAGCTCAGCGCGCCGGTGACGACCGGCGCTCCGGTGGCCTCCCTGTGCGTCTCGACCTCGTCGAACCGGTCCTTGCTCCGGCCGCGTCCTCGGCGGGCGAAGCAGGCGGACACCTCCTGCTGGTGACGGCCGAGCACGTTGATCGCGAAAACCCCGCTCGCGCGGATCTCGCCGAGGATCGGACTGTGCACGTTGATCGAGACAGTCACCAGAAGCGGGTTCAGCGACAGGGAAACGAACGACGTCGCCGTGATTCCGTAGAGGTGCCCGTCGAGCGCGGTCGTCACGACTGTGACACCGGAGGCGAACCTGCCAGCCGCCTGGCGGAAGCTGTCGATTCGCTCGTCGTCGGCAGTCATGGGTTCACCTCAGCACGGATCGGGGAGCCGAGACGACGAAAGTCGTAGACGTCCAGCGTCGTCTCACCAGAACGGAGTCGATCCATAAAGGACACCTCCTTCGCCGAACGGGCGCGGGACGCGTCCAGGACGCGGTCGTACTCCACTGCCGGAAGCGCGACGATCCCATCCCGGTCGGCCACGATGATGTCGCCGTGGCGGACCACCCTGCCGCGCAGGCTGATCGGGAGCCCCACTGTGCCCGGCCATTGTTTGACCGTCCCGCGGATCGATATCGCGGTGCTGAACGCCGGGAAGCCCAGCAACGCGAGCTGCTGCGTGTCCCGCACGCCGCCGTCGATGACCAGACCCCGGATGCCACGTGCCTGCGCCGCGACGGCCATCACCTCGCCCCAATACCCGAAGGGCGCGCCACCGGCGTCCACGACGAGCACATCGCCGGGACCGGCTGCCTCGATTCCGTGGTGCAGCGCGAGGTTGTCGCCGATCTGCGCCGATACCGGCACCGCGCGGCCGACCACCTGCGCACCCTCCCAGGCCGGTCGGAACGCGGCGTCCAGGAAACAGTCGAGACCGGAAGCCTCATACAGGGTGGCCGTGCCCAGTGTCAACAGTTCCGGCGTGTCCCCGTCCAAAGTGGTCATGTGTCCGCCCGCTGCAGGTCGTGGTAGCCGTACTTCGCGCGAGCTTCGGCGATCGTCACGCCGCTGAGAGCAGCGGCGAGGATCGCCTCCTCGCGCGTGTGGATCATTTCGGCGGTCTCCAGCACCTGTTCCTCGCAGTCTCGTGGAATCACCACGACGCCGTCGGAGTCGCCGATCAGGAGGTCGCCGTGCCGGACGGTCACGCCGCCGATGGTCACCGGTCCGCGTTCTTCGGCCACCTCGACCCGGTCCTTGCCGGTGCGCATGAAGCGACCGCGGCTGTAGATCGGGTAACCGATGGACAGCGCCCGGTGCGTGTCGCGGCAGACGCCTTCGATCACCGTGCCCGAAATGCCGCGCTGGTGCGCCACCGCAGTGAGAATGTCGCCCCACACGGTGCAATCGAGCCGGCCGTCGTTGTCGAGCACGACCACTTGGCCCGGCTCGACCTGGTCGATGTAGTCGCCGACGGTCCCGGCCGGGACCTGCGCGCTCACGTACCGAACGGTGAACGCGCGGCCGATCATGCGCTGACCGTCCGCCAGCGGAGCCAGCCCGATCAGGCTGCCCGGACGCTTGAGCTTGTCGAGGGCGTCGGAGACGGTCGCGGTGCCGAGCACGGCGAACCGGTCGAGGATGGGGTCGGACATCAGCGCTGCTCCGCGGTGACCGTGGGGAACTGGGAATCGTGCATGACTTCCTGCACGTCGCGGCCCGAGCGGACGGCCTCGGCCATCCGGGCTTCGCGTTCCGCGATGCGCTGGGCGAGGCCGATGACGCGGTCGGCGTCACCGGCGGCGATGAAGACGACTCCGTTGACGTCGGCGATCACGTAGTCGTGCGCGGCCACCGATACACCGGCCACCTGGATCCGCTCGTCCATGGCTTCCTGCACGATGCGCCCCCGCGCGCTGACCGGAACGGCCGTCCGCGCGAAGATCGGGAGCGCGAGCGCCTCGCTCTCCTGAACGTCACGGCAGGCACCGTCGACGATGACGCCCGCCACACCACGCCGTACCGCCGCCTCGGCGAGCAGGCCGCCCCAGCAGGACACATCCGTACGGCCGTGGTTGTCGATCACCACCACGTCGTCCGGCTCGGTGATCGCCACCAGCGGCGTCGCGATGTGAGTCGCCGGTCCGGCCGTCGCCTTGGGGGCGGCGGTGACGGTGCGCACACGCCCCGCCAGGACCGTGCCCGCGGGCCACATCGGGGTCAGCGCGGTGACCGCGCCGGGCAGCCCGACAGTGTCCAATGCGTCGGAAACCGCACAGCTGTCGAGTCCGCGCAGTGCGGCGACGATTTCTTCGGGAGACATGGTCACTTCCGTTCCCAGGTGAGGAAACACATCGCGTTGCCAGTGCCTGCCTCCGTGCGGTAGCACGGCACATAATCGGCGCTCGTCACGTCAAGGCCCGCCTCGTCGGCAATCCCGGCCACTGCGATCCAGTTGCGCAGCTCCGAAGCGCCGGACCGCATCTCGGCGGCCGGAACCGTGGTGAGGTAACCCGCGTCGTGGTCCCGCAGTGCCTGGATGAAATCCTGGTCCAGCTTCTCGTCGATCACGAAATGGCTGAGCCCGCCTGACGCGACGACGCCGACGCGCAGATCGCCGGGGAACGACCGGATGGCCCGGCCGACCGCGCGACCGAAGTCATAGCAGCGCTTGGCCCCTGGCGGATTCGGCTCCCAGAACGTGTTGATGAACACCGGCACCATCGGCACCGTCGACTCCTGCCCGAGAAACCGCTGGTAGACGAATCCGAACCCGTGCGGGATCGTGTGGTTCTCGTATCGGCCCGCCGGGATGACCTCGGTGGCCCCGGTGTCGAAGTCCTCGGCCTGGGTGGACTGGATGATGTGTTTGCCGAGTGCACGATGCGTGGGCCGCATGATCGTGCGGTCCGGGACATCGCCGGTCGCGGCCTCGGCGAGGCCGGGAGCCATCGCGTCGAGCTGCTCCTGCGTGAACGGCACGTGCGCGACCTCGTCGCCCCAGTACACCGAGAACGGCGCGAGCCATTCGTCGCCGTACGTTTCCTTGTGGTCGCTGGAAACAATGACGAGGACGTCGACATCCTGCGCGTGGACGAAGTCCGCCAGCCGGTCCATCGACTGCTGGCAGCTGTCCCAGCGCAGTCGCATCACCTCAGTGGTGATCTCGGGCGAGAAGTCCGCACGCAGCTCGCGCAGTTCCTCGTAGGTGTACGTTCCGCCGCGGAACTTCAACCCCTTGCTGTCGCGGTCCGCCTTCCCCCTCGTCGCCCATGCTTCCGGCGGCGGGGCCTTGAGCTGCGGTCCGTGCGAGGTGCCGAACCCGGCGACGATCTCGGCCATGGTTGGTCCTTCCTCTCGCTGCTCACAACCGGAAGAGTGCGCGTGCGTTGTTCTCAAGGACGTCGGCGCGACACTCGTCGCCGAGCCAGTCGATGTCGTCGATGAGCAGGTGGATGTCGTCGAACCAGCGGCCGGTCGCAGGGTCGATCTGCGAACCGGTCCCCGGCTTCTCCGATCCGAACAGCACCCGGTCAGTGCCGACGACCTTCATGAGCAGCTCAAGACTGTCCTTCGTGTACAAGCATGAGTCGAAATGCAACTGGCGCAGTTTGTCTAGATAGGACACTCCGGTGCGCACGACTGACGGCAGGAACCGGCCCACCTGGTACGGGATCGCTCCCCCGCCGTGCGAGACGATCACCTTCAGCTCAGGGAAATCCTTGAGCACGTTGGCGTTGACCAGGCTCCACACCGCCACGGTCTCTTCCTGGATGAAGTGCAGGCTGTACGGCTCCCGGGCGGGTGGCTTGCACCCGGCCGCGTGCAGGAGCACGGGCACGTCGAGTTCGCACAGGACCTCGTACACCGGGTACCAGTACCGGTCCCCCAGCGCCAGCGGGGTTTCCGTGCCCTCGTGCGGATCGGTGTTGAGCATCGCGCCGACGAAGCCGAGTTCGGTCACCGTGCGACGCAACTCGGCGGTCCACTCCCGGGGCGTCAGGTCCGGGCTTTGCGGGAGTCCGGCAACGCCCTTGAACCGGCCGGGAAACAGCTCGGTCGCGCGGTGGATGAGGTTGTTCGTCTCCTCGGTGAACCACTGCACGAGCTTCGCCGGCCGCTCGCTGTGCATCATCTGGAACGGGCGGGGCGAGATCATCTGCAGCTCGATCCCCGCGCCGTCGAGGTGCGAGAGGTGCGAGATGTCCCCGAAGCTCGGATGCGGGTGGTGATACGCGGCAACGAGCGCGTCGTCGCTGATGGCCGGTGGTTTGCCGCCGTGCGCGCCGCGGTGCGAGAGCAGCGAGGCCTTCCAGGCGTAGAAGGCGTCCGGCGCGGACATGTGGCCGTGGACGTCGATGATCACGGAACGCTCCCTCGGATATCTCAGGCGCTCGTGAGCGGCTTGCTGATGAGTTCGTCGACGCGCGCGTCCGTCGCCGACGTGTCGTAGAAGCGCAGCAGCCGCGTGCGGCCCGCTCCCGGGTCACCCCGATGCAGGTACTCGTAAAGCTCTTGGCGCATCCCGAAACTCGACCCGGCGAGCTCCCAGCCGAGCCGGAACAACCGCGCCTTCTCGGCGGCGCCGATGTCGTGGCCGCGCATGTAGAGGTCCAGGAACGGGCGCAGCTCGGGGTTCGCGAGATCGGCTTCCGTCGGCTGCATGATCAGGCCGGAAGCGGCGATCTGGCGCAGGATCTGCACCATCCGCGCGGAGATGTCCGCCGACCAGAAGCCCACGCCGTTGCTGTTGCCCGGAGCGAGGTGCCCGGCAGGCGTCACGATCGCGTCGGCCTCGGCGCCCTTGATCGCGAGTTCGAGGGTCTGGACGTAGGAAATCAGTTCGCCGAGCTGTTCCTGGATGCCGCGGAACGTGTCGACGCCAATGGAGTGGGCCAGCTTCTTCGCCACCGAGGTGAAGAACTTCATCCGGGCGAGGAAACGGATGTGCGTGCTCTGCAGGCTCCAGACGTTGATCCTGCTCAGGCCCTTGAGCGCGCGCAGGGAATCGCCGAGCAGGAAAATGCGTTCGCGCGGCAGGAAAACGTCGTCGAAGAACAGCATCGCGTCCTGCTCGTCGTACCGGTTGCCCAGCGGGTGCGCGTGTCCGCTCTGCGGTGCGCCGAGCGGTTCGCGCAACAGGATCTTCAGCCCCGGTGTGTTCATCGGCAGGGCGAACCAGATCACGAAGTCCTCCGCGCCGCGCGCGGCTGTGACGCCGTTGAGGTACACCAGAACCTCGTGGGAGAACGGCGCGAGCGTGGCCAGTTGCTTGGCCCCGCGCAGGATCACGCCGTCCTCGCGCTCCTCCACGACCCGCAGGGCGAGATCCGGGTCGTCGAGCGGGCTGGCGCTGCGGTCGATCTGCGGATCGCCGAGGGCGTGCGTCAGCACGAGGTCGTTCTCCATCGCGAAACGGTGATAGTTCCGCGCGTTCTCCCCGAAGCCCTCGCGGTTCTGTTCGAGCTCGTCGGCGTAGTCGACGAGGCCCGCGACCACGTTCGACATGAAGTCGGGCGAACGGCCGAGCTGCCCGAGGCTTTCGCGCATCCACCATTCCGACGCGGCGAACTTGGCACGCAGCTCCTCCCGGTTCTTCGGCAGCGAAAAGGCGTAGCTGACTTCGTTGCCGGTCTCCTCCGACTTGAACAGCGTCGCCTGCCTCGCCTCGGGGGTGGCGAAACGCAGATCGAGCAGGCGGGCGAACTCGTCGACGGTCGGTTGCAGCGCCGGGTGTTCCGCGACGTTCTCCACGCGTTTCCCGTCGAGCCAGACCTCGCGGCCGTCGTGGAGACTCCGTTTGTACTGCTCGCCGGTCAGCGCCCCGGTGGCACCGGAAATGTCCATGTACTCCGACTCCTTAGTCTGACTTGGCAGGCCCGCACCGGGCGACAATTCGAAGTTACGGAACCTGCTCCGGCACGGAATCGGTCCGCTGCGGGAATCTCCGCCGCACTTGTCCGACACTGTGTAGGAAGGCGCGACGCGGTGTCGGAAAGCCTGCGCTCAGCCCGGGATCGTCGGAATCGTCACCCACTGCCAGTAGGTGAACTCGTCGAGGTTCCACTGGCCGCCGTGCCGCCCGCCGTTGCCGGACGCGCCGAGCCCGCCCATCGGGATGTGCGCGGCGTCGTAAATGGTCTGGCCATTGAGGGCGATCATTCCGGCTCGCAGACGCGCGGCGAAGCCGAGGCTGCGTGCGATGTCGCGACTGTGGATTGCCGCGGAAAGGCCGTAGTCGGTCGCGTTGGCCAGCGCGAGCGCTTCCTCTTCCGTCGAGAAGCGGGTGACCGGGGCGACAGGACCGAAGATCTCGCTGTGGAAGGCCGCGTTGTCAGCGGTCACGCCGTCCAGCACGGTTGGCTGGTAGAACGCCCCCTCGTGCGCGGCGCCACGCACGACCCGGGCGCCACCGGCGATCGCCGCCTCGACGATTCCGTGCACGCGCTCAGCCTGCGTGGCCGTGATCAGCGGGCCGAGCGTCGTCCCAGGCGCCTGCGGATCGCCGAGGCGCAGTTTCCCGGCGGCTGCGCTGAGCCGTTCGACGTATTCGTCGGCGACACTCTCGTGCACGAGATGTCGTCCGGTGGCCATGCAGATCTGTCCTTGGTGCCGGAACGAACCCCCGGCGCCGCCGACGACCGCCCGGCCGAGATCGGCGTCCGCCATGACGATGAACGCGTTGTTCCCGCCGAGTTCCAGCACCACCCGTTTGAGCAGACCACCCGCGACCTCACCGACGCGCCTGCCCGCGGCCGACGAACCTGTGAACGAGATCGCGTTCGTGTGCCGCGAGCGCACCACGGCCTCCCCCGTGTCGGCACCACCCGGCAGCACGTGCAGGACACCCTCGGGCAGGCCTGCGCGCTCGAAGACGTGGGCGATCACCGCACCACCGGAGAAGGCGGTCTTCACGTCCGGCTTGACGAGCACGGCGTTGCCGAGCGCGATCGCCGGAGCCACCGAGCGCATGGCCAGCATCAGCGGTGCGTTCCACGGAGCGATCACGCCGACCACGCCGACCGGGATCCGCCGGGCCAGGCCCAGTGTCGTCGGATCTTCCACCGGAAGGAGATCGCCCTGCGACATCGTGACCAGACCGGCCGCGGCAACCAGTTCGTCGATGGCTTTGTCGATCTCGTGCTTCGCCTTCGCCGGCAGCGATCCGCTCTCACGCACGAGCACGTTCTCGATGTCGGCACGGATGTCGCGCATCACGTCCGCGGCGCGCATCAGGACGTCGGCGCGGGTGCGGTAAGACGCGCGGCTCCACTCGGCCTGCGCCGCCACCGCGGCCGCACCGGCCCGCTCCACGTCGTGCTCGTCGGCGATCCCAGCCAGCCCCACCCGCCCGCCGTCCCCTGGCGAGACAACCGGTAGCGTGCCTCCGCCGCCGACCCGCCAGCCGCTGGAGTAGATGCGCCCGTTTGCCTCGTCCAGGTCCCACCGGGCCATCGTCGTCCCTGCCATTCCTCGTGAGTTGCGAAGATCTTCGCGACACTAGGTCAGGGCAGCCCCCGCTTCATCGGCTCGGCGGCGCAAGTCCCACACTGGCGGTCCGACACGGTGTCGGAACGCCTGTCACTGCGCACCCGGTTCGCCCGTGCGGAAG
The DNA here is from genome assembly GCF_001302585.1 of Kibdelosporangium phytohabitans. Taxonomy (GTDB): domain Bacteria; phylum Actinomycetota; class Actinomycetes; order Mycobacteriales; family Pseudonocardiaceae; genus Kibdelosporangium; species Kibdelosporangium phytohabitans. The sequence continues at coordinate 8,983,430 of NZ_CP012752.1, forward strand.
AACTTCACGCTGGACACCTCGCCGACGACCAACCCGGACGGCAGCACCGGCCTGATCACGCCCTTCCCGTACGGATTGCTCTCCATGTTGAGCATGGACCGGGATGTGCCCACCCGGAAGCAGCCGTCCACGGGAGCCGACTGCGCCGGCACGGTCAGCCTGATCCGTAGGCGCCCACCAGGTCCGTCAACTCTTCATTCGGGCCAGAGGCAACGGCGATGGGCTGTCAGTGTTCACGGCCGATGAGCATGTGCGGGTAGCCGCGGTCGATCCGCTCGCCGAGCTCGACGTTGAGTCCGGCGATGAACTCGTCCAACCGGGCGGTGGCCTCCTCGACGGAGTCCGCATCCCCCTTGAACTCGAACTCGACGAAGTCACCGGCGTGCAGGACCTGGTCGAACGCGACCTCGACAGTCGGCATCGTCCACTCTTCCCGCGTCTTGTCGACCGTCACCAGCGGCAGGAAGTCCAGCATCTGCAGCATCCGCCGAACGGCCTCCACATCGTCCACCATGGACTCGAACTCGTCGGCGTGTGTCTTGGTGATCGCGTCGACGGGGAGCCAACGCTTGTAGTTGATCGAACTGCCGCGCTCGTCGGTGCGCACCCGGAACCATTCGGAGATGGCATCGGGCGCGAGGAAGTCGCGATGCGGCGCGTTGAAGTACTGGTCGACCTGGTGCGTCGGCTCACCTGGCTTCCCGCCCAACCGGCGCAGCCGGGTCTTCAAAGCTTCCACGTCGGCAACCGCGTATTTCTTCTCGACCTCGACGTACTGCACGATCAGACCTCGCAGGGGCGCTCGCGTGAGTGGAACAGGGCCTTCATTCTCCAGCCGGCCGCCACCGGGTCTCACAGCGCCCCTGTGCACTGAATTTCGCTCGGGCGGGCGCAACGGCTGCCCTGCGACCAAGTGATGTCCACAGTGGACAGCAAAGTGGAAGGTGCCGTCGTTCGCCGCGTGCCGCGCCCGGGAGTTCGTGGCCGCGGGCACACTCCGGTAGCCCCGTACACACTGATACTCCAAGATCGCCCGGAGGAGCGAGAATGGGCGCAGACCTTCACCGGTCCTCGGCCCTGCGCCGCGTTTGGGTGGCCAGGAGTTCGTCGAGGAAGCCGCCCGCTTCAGCGGCAGCCAGCTCCGCGTCCTTGGCTTCGATCGCTTCGAGCAGCCCGCTGTGGCCGATCGCGGCGATGTCGCCGCTCGGTTCCGCGGTGGCCGCGACGCTGGCCGTGACCACCTCGGTGACCCCGTGGTACAGCTCGGCGAGCAGCGTGTTATGTCCACTTCGGACAACCGCGAGGTGGAATTCCGCGTCGATGTGGGCGAAGTCCCCGGTTCGGCGTTCGGCGTGCGCGCGGTCCCGTCTGGCGAGCAGGTCGGACAGGGTGGTGAGGTCCTCTTCGGTGCGGTTCAGGGCGGCGAGCCGGGCGCCTCCCACTTCGAGCGCGCGTCGCACCTGCAGCACCTCGTGCAGTTCCGAGCCGCACAGCCTGCGGATCGCGCCGGAGACCTCACTGGTCGCCCTGACGTAGGTGCCGTCGCCCTGGCGTACTTCGAGCAGCCCGCTGTGGGACAGCGCGCGCACCGCCTCGCGGACCGTGTTCCGCCCGACGCCGAGCAAGGCGACCAGTTCCGGCTCGGTGGGAATGCGCTCGCCGACCGGCCACTCACCTGCCGCGATGGCCGTGCGGAGCCGCCCGATCACCTCGTCGACGAGGCCGGAACGTCGTGCGGTGGCCAATGCATGGGCTGCGTCCTTTCTCGGCGGACCAGCACGTGAGAACACCGTCACAGTTGGTTCGTCCAATCATCCCATGTTTGCCATAGTAGGTCCATGACGTCGCCGAAGCTTGCCTCCGACAGCGGCCTGGAGCTGGAACTCGACGGTGCGATCGAGATACCGCCGTCGAAGGACCGCTCCGCGGCGCTCGCCGGAACCGGTCTGCTCGCGGTGGCTGTGGTGCTGACCGCGCTCAACCTGCGGCCCGCGATCACCAGCGTCGGCCCGCTGCTGGGCGAAGCGCGGGAATCGCTTGGCGCCTCCTCGACCTGGGCTGGCGCGCTTACCACGCTGCCCGCGCTGTGCTTCGCGATTGCCGGGCTCGCCGCGCCGGTGCTCGCGCGCCGCGTCGGCATGGGACCCGCGGTCGGCATCGCGCTCGGCGTGCTCGGCGTCGGGCTGGTCATGCGCGTCCTCGACGGTCCGCTGGTGGTGCTCGGCGGCACGCTGGTGGCCTCGGCCGGGATCGCGTTCGCCAACGTCCTGGTGCCGGTGGTCGTCAAGAACTCGTTCCCGGCGAAGGTCGGGCTGATGACCGGCGTCTACACGGCCGCGCTGCAGGCGGGCGGTGCCATCGGGTCCTCGGTGACGCCGCCGCTCGACACCGCGTTCGGCGGCTGGCGCCCCGCGCTGGTGAGTTGGGCGGCACTGGCAGTGCTCGCGCTCGTGGTGTGGATCTTCGCCACGCGCCGCAAGGCACCCGCCGCGAAGGACGGCGAGAACACGGTCGAGGCCGCGCGTTCGTTGCTGCGCAGCCCGCTCGCGTGGATCATCACGCTCTTCTTCGGCATGCAGGCCTTCCTCGCCTACGTCGTGATGGGCTGGCTGCCGGAGGTCCTGATGGACGCCGGTGTGTCCACGGCGGACGCGGGCCTGCTGCTGGGCCTGATGTCGATCATCGCGGTACCGATCAGCTTGATCGTCCCGCCGATCGCGGCGCGCCAGGGCAGCCAGACGTGGTGGGTCGTCGGGCTGGGCGTGTTCGGGCTCGCCGGCCTGTTCGGCCTGCTGCTCGCACCGTCGGCCTCGCCGCTGCTGTGGTCCGTGCTGGTCGGCTTCGGCATGAGCGTGTTCTCGCTCGCGCTGACCACCATCGCGCTGCGGGCCCGCACCGGCGCGCAGACCGCGAAGCTCTCCGGTATGGCACAAGGCTTCGGCTACCTGATCGGCGCGACCGGCCCGTTCCTGTTCGGCCTCCTGCACGACCTGACCGACGCGTGGACCGTCCCGTTCATCATGCTGATCGTCGTGCTCGGCGTGCAGATCGTCTTCGGCGGCCTCGCGGGCCGCAACAGGTACGTCTAGTTCGCGGTGTCCTTATGTGTCGTCGGGATGCAGTCCTGGCCCATGACTCCAGTGTGCCCGGCGCGATCGGCGTCGGGCTCAGCGAGGCCTCGTCCTCACCTTCTTCCCGCAACGTGGCCGCCGCGCCCACGACGGGTGGGTCCGGTGTGCCGATGACGTCCAGATCCTTGTCGTCGTAGGCGATGCGTGCCAGTAAGCTGCGCATCGCTTCGATCCGAGCGCGTTTCTTGTCGTTGCTCTTGACGACCATCCACGGCGCGCACTCGGTGTCGGTCTCGCGGAACATCGCGACCTTCGCTTCGGTGCAGGCGTCCCAGTAGTCCAGCGACTTGATGTCGTGGGCACTGAGTTCCCACTGCAGCACCGGATCGACCTGGTGGATCAGGAACCGCGTGCGCTGTTCCGCGCGGGACACGGAGAACCACCGCTGGGACATCGGGTACCTGGCGTGCGGGGAATCCACTCCCACGTCAGCCAGGCGATGATCGACCGCTTGCTGGTCGGGCTTCAGCGGCGGTGGGAGCAGTCTGGGAGCAGCGGACCGGCGAACACTACCGAGTCACACATGGGTTCAAGATCGTTTGCTTCCAGTTCGCCCCCGGAACAGCAGAAAGGCCTGCCGGTGATGATCACCAACAGGCCGTCTGACCAGTGTGTATAACTGGTGGGCGATACTGGGATTGAACCAGTGACCCCTACCGTGTCAACGTACGACAACAAGACGTCTGACCTGCGGAAACACGACTTCTGCACGTCATGACAGGTCCGTTGACATTCGTTGAGTGCAGATGAGGCCGGTCCAACGCGCCGGGTTGCTCCCAACCTGCTCCCACGCAGCGCTCCCAACGGGGGCAGGCAGAGAGCCTCGTTGTTGACAGACATGACTCGGATGCACGATGCGTTGCGACCCCTTAACTCAAATCAATGCCTCACCGTCCGCCGACACGACCATCTCTGCGGAATCCTTCATGAGTACCGACGTGTCATTTGACCTGGATGGACGTGGTTTTCGGCACGCACAGGCAACCGGGCCAAGTATAAGATCGACGATAGCGGAAGCACACTGCAGGGGAAGGTGCGCTGTGCCAACACCAGGGCAGACGGCGATCGTGGTCCCGGTTCCGGCTGCGGACCGGTTGCTGTGGGAGGTGTCGGGCACTCATCCTCAGGCAGTTCGGGAGGGCGTCGCCGCGCATGTGTCGCTGCTGTACCCGTTCCTTGATGTGTCTCATGTGGACGAAGAGGTGCTCGGGTGGCTGCGGGAGTTCGCCGCGAGGACGCAACCGATCGCTGTGGAGTTCCTCGACGTGTTGTCCACGCCGGGATTCGTGCACTTGCCGGTACCCGCGTTGCGGTCGCTGGCCGCCGGAATCCGGGCGCGGTGGCCGCAGGTGGTGCCCTACGGCGGCAGGTTCGGCGCCGACCCGCTTCCGCATGTCACGCTCGCGATGGGTCTTCGGGCCGAGGATGGTGCGGCGGTCGCGGAGCGGGTCCGCCGGTTCCTGCCGCTCACCGGTTCGGCCGACCGTGTGTGGATCGTGGCCTACGACGACGGGTGGGACCTGGTGGAGGCGTTTCCGCTCAGCGGGTAGACGGCGGCCGGCCGCTTGCGTCCTGCTGCCGGACGAAGGCGCGGGCGAGTTGGGTCAGCCAGGTGATTTCGGTGTCGAAGTCGACCTGCCCGGTGTCGTCGGGCCGGCTACGAGACGGTGCCGGTTCGGGTGCAGGCAGCGGGTTCCGCCGGGTTCGGCGCAGTGCGATGTGCAGTTGCTCGGCAGCGCCGCCGGGGTCACCGGCCACCTCGCCGTCCGGCGCGACGGCGAGGATGCCGTCTCGTATCTCGATTACCTGCCGATACAGCTGGAATCGCAGCGGTGGCTGCGCGGGCGCCTTCTCACCAGGGTCGAACGCGATCTCGGGGCGGGCCTCGACCAGTGCTGCCCAGAGCGGGCGTAGGCGACGGTAGGCCCGTCGGTCGTGCCACCAGGCCAGCGCCGCGCCCACTGCCGGGACACTGAAACCAACGATGATCATGAGTACCGACAGGGCAGGCGTCCCCACGGCCAAGGTGCACGGGATCGTGCTGAACGGGCCGGAACAGAACGCCTCGGCGGGCCGGCCGGTGAGGACTTCACGACCCACCTCGAACACCTTGTACGCCAGGTAGGCCAGGGCCAGGACGCTGCCGAACGTCATCAGTACCAAGCCGACCCGGAGAAAGCCGCGGGCGGGCAGAACTGCGCGGGCGGCGAGCCTGCCGACGTCGAACACGGCGTACCCGAGGTACAGCGAGTAGGTCAGGGCGTAGAGGACCAGGGTGGGGTGGCTGCGATAGAGCCCGCCGAACAGACCGAGCCCTTCCCGTAACGGGCCTGCTGCGAAGAACGACGCGACGAGCACCAAGACTGCGACGCCGAGCGGGAAGGCCCGGGTGCGGACTCGGTGTGCCCGCCGGTCCACATTGGAAGTGGTGAGTGCGTCGACGAGCAGGCAGACGCCATAGGCCGCGATCATGGTCGCGACGTTGGAGGCCAACCGGCCCAGACTCGGCCAGAGCTGGCTTTCCACCACCTGGCTGGCAGGAGCGAGCAGGAAGAGCGCGGCGCCGAGCGCGGCCGACGTGACCACTACGGGGGTGACGTGTTTCCGGCGGACCACATGCCACAGCGCTGCGGTGAAGCAGATCGCGGCAACCAGGTAGAACAGCAGACTGATCATCAGGTCAGCAGATCCCGCCATCGGTCGACGTGAGCGGGTACTGCGGCCGCGTCCCGGCCTCGGCTGAGCACCATGGAGGCGAACAGTTCCGCCTGGCGCTCGTGCTCGTCGAGGTAGACCGTCCGGCCGAGGACACGCTGGATGAGTTGTGGGGACAATGCCGGCAACAGCGCCCGTACCGCAGACTCGTCGATGGCGGGCAGGCTCGCGTGGTGACCGAACACGAGGTGACCGATCTCGTGCAGTGCGATGTGGTCCGCGTGCACGGTGGAGGTGTTGGCCGCGTAGTACACGTATTCCACGTCGTCCGTGCTGATCAACATTCCACACGGGGTCCCAGGCCCGAGCCGCACCGCGACCAGTTCGATCGCCTTGCCGCGCTTTCGTGCCAGGGTCGTGACGAAGTCGTGCAGGTGGAACGGGCTGGGAATGTCGAGCTGGGACAGGACGGCCTCGCAGCGAGACCACATCTCGTCCACACCTCCACCTCCTTGCGGCCACCGCATCACCAGCCGCCGGCAGAGCGGTTGCCCGGCGTGGCCGTTGGGAAGCTCAGCGTTGCGCATCGCAGGGGGGCGCGGCAAGGGTGGACGCGTTCACAGTCCACCGACAGGACTGCCGGATACCGTCATTTGCCTTCCTCATCCTTCCTCCTGCGGCCGATGTCCTCGATCAGCCGGAGCACCTCCTGCAGGTCGATCTCGTCGAGGGTGGTCGCCCGCAGGGCGACCTGGCGAACACCGGCGTTGCGCAGGGCGATGGCGAGATCGAGGTTGGCGCGGATCTCGGCGGCTCTGGCCGCGTCGAAGAAGAACTCGACCGGCACGTCGAAGAACCGGGCCAGCGCTTCGATGTGCCGCTTGGTGGGGTTGACGCGTTGTCCCTTCCGCAGGAGGGAGACGTACTGCTTGGAGAAGGATTCGCCTGTCTGTTCCGCGCACCACCGGGCGACCTCTTCCATGCTGTGTTCGGTGCCGTCCGGCCTTCGGATGGTCCGGAACAGGTAATCGATCTTGTCTGCCAGGGAACCGCCTGTCTCCGGCTCGGACATGGGATGCACCTCCTTGTGCTCGACGTGGTCCCGCGACCCATCCGGCTCCCCCGGTGAGCTTGCTCCGATCGGGTAGTGCGTCCCCGCATGCGCCCATCCTGGTTGACAGTGTCACTCGTCGGGTCCAGCCTGTCTAGGCAAGATGTCAACTGATGTGGACGTCCCGCCATAACTGTAGATCTCGGCCCGGCAGTTCGGGCCGAGCGCGATCACAGGGGGCTCAGTGGAGGAATCAGGATCTGCGAGATGCCACTCGTGCGGCGGTCCGCTCGATGGCCGATGGGCACTCGACGCTCGCACCGGTCTGCTGAACTGGCCGAGCTGGACCGAGGAGGCGCTGAAGTGGTTGCACGGACGGTTGCCTGCCGAGGCGCTGCTGATGGTCGACCTGGACCACTTCAAGTCCGTCAACGACCGCTTCGGGCACCTGGCAGGCGACACCGTGCTGCTGGCGGCGGCCGAAGTCCTCCGGTCCTGCACCCGGCGTGGCGATCTGCTTGGCCGCTACGGGGGCGACGAGTTCGTCGTGTTGCTGTCGGCGGCCGGCCATGCCGAGGCAATCACTGTGGCAGAACGGATCGGCCAGTGTGTCCGTGAGCTGACTGTCGGAGCCGTCGCGGTCGAGGGTGCCCCTGTGACGATTCGTGGGCTGTCGGTCTCGATCGGCCTGGCCGTCGCCGACACCCCGTCGGACCTGCGCGAACTCCTGCTGGCGGCCGACACGGCCCTGCTTACCGCCAAGCGTGCGGGCCGCGATCAAGTTTCCGTTGCCGCGCACGGCATTCCGCGCCAGCGGGCAGAACTCGACAGCGAGTGCTCGTTCGCGCCCCTGGTGGTTGGCGCGCCGCTCGCCAGGGCGTTCGCAGGTCATGGATCCGCGAACCGCTAGCCACCACAAGGAAAAGGGCAGCAAAGCCGAACATGCAGAACAAGACCAGGACCTGGCGACCAGAGTGGATCGGGAGGGGGCACGTGAGGGGCTGTGGACACGCGAACACCAAAGCTTGCCCACAGCCCCTCACTGCGGCTTTGACACAAAGATCCTGCCGGCCTGATCAGCGGTCCTTGCCGGACAGTGAGCGGCCCGGCCGGGTCAGACACCCTCGGACGCCCGCTCGATGGCGGTCCGGTAGTTGCGTGCCGTGTTCACCACGCAGACCCGGTACGTCCAGTGCCTTGCACGGTGCGGAAGTAGTCGGCGAGATTTCGCGCGTACTTCACCAGGTATGCCGGCCCGGCGGACGAACCCGGGCGGTTTAGGTACCAGGGAGAATGCCTCCGAGCAGCGCAGGATCGAGTCGGTGGCCGTGGAAGGGACGTCGGCGAGGTCGTTGTTCATGGTCCACCTGCCTGCCAGCTCCGGCGTCCAGATCGCGGTGGCCACCGACCGCGGAGCGTCCTGTTCCTCCGGCGTCGGGTCGGCGGTAACCGCGTCCACGTTTGCGGCGCTAGCCTGGGATGCGTCGGGTGATGCGACGGCCGTACCAGCTTCTCCGGCACCCGCGCGAGACTTGGTGACCGAGTGGGGTTGTGGCCTCTTGCCTGTTGATCGTGGGGCAAGCGGGGCTATCGCCGGGGGACGCGTCCTGTTAGGACAAGGCGTGGGTGCCGTTGGCGGCTTGGTTTCGCCGCCAGCTCGCCACCGTGGTCATGGTGCCACCAGAGCAGTCGGCCGACCTGCGGTCCTACTACGCCAAGCACACCAAGTCCGACCGGCTGGATTCAAAGATCCTGGCCAAGCTGCCACTGCTGCATCTCGAAGGGCTGCACACCGCTGTCGGTCTCGGGCCGGGAGAACCGCTGCGGCGGGCGGTCAAACTACGGTCCAACGTGATCAAAAGACGCACCGGCGTGCTGGCCCGGCTGGATGCCCTGCTGGAACTGCTCGGACCTGCCTGGCATGCGGCTCTGGGAGAAGACCTGGTGAACAGAACGTCGCCGATCAGCCACTCGTTGTCCCAGTGCCTGCCCGAGTATCACGTCGGGTAGAGGATCGCGTTGCTCTTGTCCTCGTTCAGCGTCCCGTACGTCCGGTACGCGATCCGCGCGGGCCGTAGCGTCCGGCCGCAGGTCAGAGCGAAGTTCTCGCTCTCGAAGACGTCGTGCCGCACGTCGCGCCCGTACTCCTGTACCGTGCCAAAACGTACGAATTAGCCTGTGAGCTGCGGTTTGTGGTCGGTTCAGGCAGCGCGTCTGTATTCGTTGATCACTCCGCCCAGGACGCGATGTCGGCGGATCGGGTCATCGAGTGAGATCAAGACGGCAGGTTCGTGGTTGGGTGGGCGTTGCTCACGGGCCTGGTGTGGACGGTGATCGTTGTAGTGCCGTACGAACTGTTCGAGCACTGTGATGGCATGCCGTTCGTTGTAGATCAGCATCTGGTCGGTGCACTCGGATCGGACGGTGCGCACGAACCTTTCCGCGTAACAGTTTGCTCGGGGCGTTCGCGGTGGGGACTTCACCGTGTCGATGCCCTCGGAGGCGAACACCGCGTCGAACGACGTAGCGTATTTAGTGTCTCGATCGCGGATGAGAAACTGGAAACTGGAGATCCGCTCGTCGAGGGTCATCAGCAGGTTGCGGGCGGCTTGCGTAGTCCACGCTGCGGTTGGATGTGCGGTTGCGCCGAGGATGTGGACCCGGCGGGTGCGGACCTCCATCACGAACAACACATACAGGCGACGCAGGCTGATGGTGTCCAGATGGAAGAAGTCGGTGGCCAGCAGGCCCGTTGCTTGGGCGCGCAGGAAGGTGCGCCAACTGGTGTCCGGCTGTCGAGGTGCGGGGCCGATGCGGGCGGCGGCGAGGATGCGGCGGATCCTGCCCGCACCGATGTGGTGTCCGAGCCGGGCGAGTTCTCCCTGTACGCGGCGATGTCCCCACCGAGGATTCTCCTGGGCCAACCGCACGATCAACTCGCGGAGTTCGTCAGTGATCGGTGGGCGTCCTGGTGGGTTCGGGTAGGTCCATGTCCGGGTGATGAGACGGCGATGCCAGGCCAGCAGCGTGCCGGGTGTCGCGATGCGGTGTCGGCGCAGTTCGCGGGGCAGCAGTCGCGTCAGTGCCGACAGGATCGCGCGATCCGGCCACTCGGGACGTGGTCGGCCGACCTGGCGGCGCAGGACCGACACTTCGTGACGCAACACCAGGATCTCGACATCCTTGGTGGCGGAGCGTCGGAGGAGTAAAGCCAGCCAGCCGACCAATCGCACTGTGATCAAGTAGATCAGTCGAAACAGCACGTTGGTGAGCATCGCACGAGCCTCGTACGGGACAAAACGGCAGGTCACCGGGTCAGAAGTCGAGTTATGGCACGGTACAGGGCGGTAGCGGTACAGACAGCGTCGATTGTGTACGAGAGGCCGCCGGAGGCGAGCAGTGTCACGGGGCGGGGCCCGTATGAGCAGCGAGTCCGGGGAACACGAAGATTCCGCCCCAGCCAAGGGCGATGTGGATCGGGACGCCGATCCGGCGGGGTGCGTTCGGTCGCACCGTCCTGAGCGTGATCCCGGTGATCGCGCTACCCCGCACCATCGCCAGAACGAGGTGTCGGTAGATCACGTTGTGCCAGCATGGGCGGCCCGCGAACAGCGGGGCGGTAGAGCCGGTGCTTCGCTACTTTGTAGCGATGCAGCACACTCCCGCCGCAGAGAGCCGTAAGGGCGGAGATCGACGCTCGCCGTTCGACCGGTTCGTTGAATGGTCCCACAGCAAAGCGAGCCAGGCGCCGTTCTTCTTCGTGTGCGCGGGCATTGTCGTCACCTGGCTGATCAGTTTGCCGTTGTGGACGGACCTCAAGGAATGGCAAACGGCCATCCACACGGTCCCCAGTGTCGTCACGCTGCTTCTGGTGGTGTTGCTGGAGAACGCCAGCCGCCGCGCCGACGAAGCCGCACAGGAGAAACTCAACGTCATCGCCACCGCACTGGCCGCGCTGATGGCCTCGAACGCAGACACCGATCCCGACCTGCGGAAGGCCGCGCACGCCTTGCGCGACGCCGCCGGCCTCGAGGAACGCCACTGAGAAGCGAGCGTAATGATCACGAGCCGACGTCAATGTGCAGAACGGCAGGTACCGGGGCTTCACGGTCGCGTCCCTCCATTGGATCAGATGACCCGCAGTGCCGGGACCAGAATGCATGACCAAGTCACGCGGCTATGTCCTGTGGGCCGGCCTGCGCGACAGGGATCCCTCGCCCCACGCGGAAGCCCACCCCTGTGGATAGCGCCGATCTGGGTGAGGCGAACAGGGGCGGGAGCCGGGCCACCTCGTGAATGTGGTGGCCCGGTGTGTTTGTTGTGGTGGAACGTTTTTGTTATCCGATGCATCCCGGAACGGGGGACGGGCTGCTGACGCAGTTGGTCGGGGTGTTCGCTGTCACCGTGGTGGTGTTGAGCGATGCCGATCCGGCGACGTAGTAGATCCCGCCGGGGTTCACGGTCGCGGTGTTGGTGTTGACCACGCTGCTGGTGAGGGTGAGCGTGCCGTTGACGCTGGCGATACCGGCGCCTTGATGGGCGGTGTTGCTCTTGACGGTGCTGCTGGTGAACGTCGCCGCGGCCGGGGTGCCCGTGCTGTGGAGGGCACCGCCGCGGCCGCCGGCGGTGTTGCCGGACAGTTCGCTGCCGGTCAGGGTGACCGCACCGAAGTTGAGGATGCCGCCGCCGTCGTTATGGCCGACCGTGGCTGCGTTGCCGCCGCTGACGGTGACCGCCTTGAGCGTGATTCCGCCGGTGGGGCCGACTTGGGCGATGCGGAACGCGGGCGCCACGGTGGAACGGGCGATGGTGTTGGCGTTGCCTTCAAGTGTGACAGGCGTGGTGATGATCGGCAGCCCGGCAGGACCGTTCACACCGTCGTCGCCATGGCTTGCGGTGAGGGTGTACGTGCAGCCCGGGGTCAGGGTCACCGTCCCGCCACCGGCCGCGTTGGCCGAGGTGACCGCGGTGACCAGCGCTGTCTCGGTGCACGGGACGGACGCGTTCTGGGCTTGGGCCGCCGTGGGGAGAAGGAGGGCCGTGCCGGTGGTCAGAACAGCGACCCCGGCAAGGGCAAGAATTGTGCGATTGTATCGCATAGTGACTTTCATGAAACTGAGACCGATGGTGGTTGAGCAAGAACTCAAACGTCCCGCAGGAGCGGTCACCGGCGGTCAGGAACAACCACCTCGAACACTACACCACCACTCTGGAATAGCGAGACCTATCGGGCTCCCCACTCATGATTATTACACTAAACCTGCCGGTCTGTGAGATACCAGACCCAATCAGCAGGTTTATGTTCAGCACGGTTGATCCTCGGTTGGCTCTAGTCGTTCACCTCCACCGGTCCGGGTTGTTGCGTCGAGGTCATATCTTCGACGCAACAACCCACTCCCTAGCGCGGACACCACGTTGAGCTACAGACAAAGGTGGTCAGGACGGTGGAGATCGACCACCCGCTGTGGGCGGGCGTGTGCCCACGACCAAGCCGGGACCGTAGACGCCGTGGCGCCGGATTGGTGTGGTCAGCAGGAGCAGACGCCACCGTTGTTGACTCCGGCGACGCCGTTGGCGCCGACGATTCCGTTGGCACCGAGGACGATGTTGATGACGTTCACGCCCGTTCCGCCGTTGATACCTCCGGAGTTACCGACCCCACCGGCACCCAGCGCGCCGCCGAGACCGCGAGCTCCACCGGGTCCGGCGCAGCCGGTGCCACCGTTGCCGCCAGCGCCACCGTTACCACCCTTGCCGCCGGTGGCGGTGATGTTGTCGGCGCCCGCATCGCCGTTGACGGTCCCGGAGTTACCGATCCCACCAGCCCCGCCGGCACCGCCCACGCCGCCAGGCTGTGGGTGGCTCAGGTGGCCCGCGGTCTCGCCGGTGATCTGGAGGACGCCGGGCACCGATTCAGACACCTGATTCGCGACCGCGACGCGAAGTCCGGTGCCGCCTTCGACGCGGTCTTCGCCTCCATTGGCGTCGAGATCGTGCTCACCGCACCGCAAGCCCCGCGGATGAACGCCTTCACCGAACGCTGGATCGGCTCCCTCCGCCGAGAGTGCACCGACCGGATCCTCATCACCGGACAACGCCACCTACACCACGTGCTCGACATCTACGTCGCCCATCACAACGCCGGGCGCAGCCACCAAGGCGACGGGATGCTTCTGCGTGCTCCCAACGACGAACCGAACACGATCCCGTTCCCGCCCCCGAATCGACACGATCCGACGCCGACAGCGTCTCGGCGGATTGCTCAACGAGTACCGGCCAGCCGCGTAAAAGCCCAGACCAGAACCGGCAACCGAGTTTTCGACCAGTACAGGCTGTTTTGAGTCAAAATAGACACAGTTATGAATCTAGAACCCTTCGAAACCTACATCGAATCTCACCTTGGCCGTGAATATGACTACGATTTATGGATGGACGAGCTGTGAGACGTCGTCACGGCATATTTAACTAAGAGGGTGTCTCATGTGGTTGATCATGGTGTGTCATGATCAACCGGGGTGGTGGATGATCTGTCGCGACGGTTGGTGCCGGATGAGTTGTGGGCGTTGGCGCGGCCGTTGATTCCTGGGTTTGGCGTGCGTCCGCAGGGCGGTGGAACGGCGCCGGTGGATGACCGGGCGGTGTTCACCGCGATCGTGCTCGTGTTGACCAGTGGCTGTGCCTGGCGACTGTTGCCGCTGTCGTTCGGGGTCACCGTTCCCACGGCGCATCGCCGGTTCAGCGAGTGGACCAAGGCCGGGCTGTGGTGCCGGTTGCATCGCGCGGTGCTGGACGAGTTGGGCAGCCAAGGCATGATCGACTGGTCCCGGGCGGTCCTGGACGGAGCATCCGTCCGGGCCAAAAACGGGGATCCATGACCGGACCGAACCCGGTCGACCGGGGCAAGACCGGATTGAAGATCCACGTGCTGACCGACCGCGCGGGGATCCCGTTGCCGGTGGCCGTGTCCGCCGCCAACACCAACGACTCCTCCGCCCTCAAACCCGTGGTGATGGCGATCCCCGCGGTCAAGTCCCGGCGCGGACCCCGACGCCGAAACCAAACAGCAGACCGGACGCCAGCAACTGTTCGAACGCCTCCTCAAGCGAATCGACACCAACGAGGCATCATGACCACTTGACAAAGATCACCCGCATAATGTCGCGAAGCGGTCGCACCCGTCGGCGGTCCTGATGAAAGCCCGGCTGCTGGTCACCACGGCGGGGCATCAGCGGCCCGGCCCGGGGGACGTGGCGAGCACGTGCCGGGTGATGCCGGCGTAGGTGTCGCCGTCCTCGACCGTCCATTCGCGAAACGCGGCGTCGACCGCGTTCATCGGGTCGTCAGAGGAGGTGGCGACGTCGGTTATTCAACCGTTCGGATGCGCCCCGGGCCATTGTCCTGTGATCGAGTCACTCTGTCCGGGTGGGGGTCGCTGGCCGGGTAATACGCGGTGTGCCGAGGTGGTTGTTGTCGATCACGACGGACGCAACGTTGTGGGGCTGGCACTGGTTGAGGTAGAGGAGTTGGCCCTGGACGTAGCGTTGGTTGGAGGGGGCCGCCGGGTCGGGGTCCAGATCGCCTCGTTCGGCGGCTCGTGCGAGCGACACGGCGAAATCGACGTGGAGAAAGATGCTGTAGTCCCAGCAGGAGTGCAGTCCGGGCCTGTGCAGGAAGATCCCGTCGATGATGAGGATCGCGTCATGGGGTGCGTGCGCCCAGGTCGGCTCGACCGGCTGATCAGTCTCGTGGTCGAAGGCGTGAGTGCAGTAGCGACGGTCGCCGGCCGGACTGAGAGGGTCCAGCAGCATCGTGCGCAGCTGCGCGTAGTCGTAGGAGTCGTGGAAGAAGCCGTCGGGAGAGTCTCGGCCGCGGCGGTGGCGGACGTGTCGTGGGTGGTGGAATCCATCGACACCTGCGCGGATGGTTGGCCGTCCCGTCGGTGTGATGGCGTCGGCGAGTTCGTCGGCAAACGTCGTCTTGCCCGCGCCGTCGACGCCGTCCACCCCCACTCGGATGACACGGTCCGGATGTAGTGTGGCCACGCTCGCGGCAATCTCCGCGAGGACGGCCATGCGCTGCGGTGTGTGAATCACCATGTCGAAAATACCCCGTCCCATCAGAGGTGTTGGTCGTTTCCCGACGGCTGAGCTCCGCGACGCAGGTCGGTCCAGTCTCCGGCGGAGACCAGTAGCCAGCGGACGGCAGAACTGACGCCGATGCCGAGCCGGTTACTGGCTGGTCAGGTGCTGGGCGGTTTGATCGGCGCGAGAGTGAATGTCTTGTCTGGATCGGCCGGGGTCCGGACCTAGTGGCCCGAGGTGACCACGAGCCCCTCGGCGTCAGCTTTGGCACTTACCTGTGGAAGGTTTGATGGTGTTGGTGTGCGACGGGATGAGCGCGCGGGCGAGATCGTAGGCTTCGGCGAGGTTGTTGCCCTGATAACAGGTGGTGGCGAGTCCTTGGAGATGGTGGTCGGCGTTGACCGCGACTGTCATGTCCAGGTGGCGGAACAGAGGTTCGTCGGACATCGAGTCGCCGTATGCGATGCAACGGGATCGGGGCAGTCCGTAGCGGTTGCGAAGGTCCTCAACGATGGTGACCTTGTCGTCGGGGGTCAGGATCCCTGCTGGATCGATCGGTTCGGCGAAGGGCGGTGCCGGGAACCGCGAGGCCACGACCTCGTCGAACCCTAGATTGAGCAGGTGTGAGGCGAAGAAGTCCGGGGACATGGTGATCACCGCCGACCACTCGCCCCGACGGCGGATGTCGGCACACACTTCCGGGATCCCGGTCAGCCACGGACTGGCCGCGAACGCGGCCGCCACGACCGCGGGTGTCAAGTCCCGCCACATCTCGTGGACGGCGACAGCGAACCCGCGCGTATCCACCTCACCCGCGGCGAATCGAGCTTCCAGGACAGTCAGGTCGTCGACGGCGCCCAACACCCTGGCCACCTGCACGCTGGCCGTGGTTCCGCCGAGCAACGTGCCGTCCATGTCGAAGACGTGCAAGATCCCCACACCCGTGATTCTCACCAACCACCAGCGGTAAGGCGAACGAATTCCGCCGCGCTGAGGATCTTCCATACGCAGCGTTGATGCCGAGGACGAGGAGTTCGCCGTGGATGCGGCGGTAGCCCCAGCTCGGGTTCGCCTGGGCCAGGCGCAGGACCAGAGTTCGTATTGATCTTATGGTGCGGGGCCGGCCCCGGGCGTTTCGGTCGGGATGCCTTGGCATGGCGTCGGCGGACCATGTCGCGATGCCAGCGCAGGATCGTATCCGGGCGGACCAGCAGTCGGAGTCTGTGCAAGGTCTGGCGTGGTAGTCGGTGCAGGAGCGCGGCGAGTAACGCCCTGTCAGTCGGGCTGAATCGCACCCTGGTGTCGCCGAGTTGCCGTTGCAGCACTGCGATCTGGTGCCGCAACACCAGGATCTCGATGTCCTTGTCCCGGTCGTTCATCGGGAGCAGGCGGAGCATGGCGAAGGTGTTGGTCAGCCGAAGTAGGCCAGTCGCAGCAGCACGACCCATCATCCTGCCGTGCTGTTCCCTGCGCGCATGCGGCGACGGAGTCGATGTTGGTGACACCGTCTGACCAGTACGGATGAGGTTTTCGGCCATCGCAGGTGTACACCACCAACATCTGACGGGTCTGCTGGCCGCTGCAGATTCGGGCCATGTCCGCTCTGGGCGGCGCTGTCAGCGTCCTGAGTGTCCGTTGGCGTTTCGCTGACGTATGAAGTGGGCAGTATCGGTATTCTATCCAGTTAACTCGCGATCGCCTTGGCCCGCGCGCTGGCGGGGGTCATGTTGGCTGATTGGTGTTGATGAACATGGCTAGACGTCGAACGAGACCAGGTTTCCGGTTGTCGTTTCCGCAGATCGACTGTGTTTGCGGGGACGTGAGGGTCCGTGCGGTGACATGCCCGTCCTGCGGGCACCGGCCGCCGCCGCATGAGGTCAACCTTCCGGTACAACGTCGGCAACGTATCGCCGATGCCCTCCGTTCGGTTGAGGCAGGTCCGCCGGTCGAGCTCACCACAGCCGGGAGTGGTCTGTTCAAGCAGGTGTTCACCGGTCTGGAGACCTGGATGCCAGATTTCTGGAGGGCTCTGGATGCGCAGGAGAGAGGACTCTCAGAAGCGCGAGTTCTGACGGAGCACTTGCACCTCGTTGCCAAGTCGTTTGCGGCGGTCCCACGTTTGCGTCCATGGCGAGAGCTCTACCGTTACATCGACGACATGGTGGACGGGTTGGTCGGTGTCTGGCGTGCATCCTTGGATGCCTTCGGAGCACCGTCCATGCTGGATGCGGAACGTGCCCAACGTGCGCTACAGACGCAGATCGACAGAGTAGACGCGGCGTATGACAAGTGGAAGGCGGCGACGGATCGCCAGGCCGTGATGGCGGGCATGTCGCCGGAGGATCAGATCGTCGCCAGCACTGCTGCCGGGATGGCCGACGCTGACAACAGCGAGTCGGTCGTACGCAGCATGTTGGTACGTAACGGTGTCAGCACGTCTTTGCCGCCAGGTATAGGCGAGTTCATGCGCGTGTGCGTGGACATCGCGACAGTTGTCGGCGAGCGCGAGTCTCTCGGAGACCTGATTTCGGCGACGGTAGCCGCCTTGCGGGCTGACCTGTTGCGTTGCCGTGACATGATGGAATCCGAGGTATTTCAGAGTAGTTTCTCTCGAGCCCTTGGTGAGATGTACCGGTCGGGCAACATGCTTCACGTCCTCGCCGTAGCCTTCGGCGACGAACGGATCGCAGTAGATGCGATGGTGGCGGCTGCGCATTCGATTGTGGAGTCCAGCACGCGGCACCCGGTAGCCCTGATCGCCGCGTCGCTCGCTGGCACCGGGTATCGCGCGGCTCTTGAGGCGGGGGCCAACAAGTGTGTCCTGAGACTGCGAGCGTCTGCCCACAGTGGCTTGGTGGCCGACTTGGACTTGGACCTGCGCAACGCTCAGGCGCACAGGGGGTATCGAATCACCGAGGAACACGGTGTCGACATCCTGAACGATCGCGGAAACCTCAAGAAGCATGTCACCGCGGCGGAGCTCGTTGACATCGTCGTCGCGGGTAATCTGCTGGCCCTTGCGATGACCCTCGGAGTAGTGCTGTTCGCGTGCGATACAGGTGTCGACGTCATGCCGATGCTCGAATCGGACAGCACTCTCCCTGAGATTCAGAGCATGCAGTTCACCGCGTTGATCTTTGGCTGGCCTCGATCAGATGTGTCGGTCTCCTCTGACCGCACGGAGATCCATTTTCACACGGTGCCGCCAATCAAGGTGACGCTCGACGCGACCCAGGCGCGAAACCTCACCACTGCGCTCACCCTCGCGACACGAGCGCCGACAGGCATCGAACGACTCGTGTTCCACGATGAGACGGGCCCTCCGCTTGTCGTGGACGTCCAGTCTGCTCGCGCCACAACGGGAGTAGAGGATTCGTTCGATCAGATCCTTGCCTACATGGCGTTCTTCCATTTGGTTCGCCGTGGCGGCGAGCGCGCACTCAATGCAGACGAGTGGCACAGATTGGTCCTCGCCAATGCCCAGAAGGCGGCAGCACAACGTGATGGGGCAGGACTGCGCAAACTGATCAATCTCCGATCAGTCGTCCGGGGATGCGAAGACACCACCAGCATCGACGCGCTCAACGCCGCGATCAACGCGCTTCGAGCTGAGATCTCCGGCGGACTGAGCACCGATCCCACGACAGTACTGTTTGACATCTCCGCCATCCAGTATCGGGTACACAGCAACGACATTGCGCGACTGTTCGACGGAACCAGTTGACAGTATGGCAAGTGGATGTCTGGGAGACTTGCTTTCCGATCAGACGTCGAGAATCAGCTGAGCGCAGTAAAGCCGGTACTGGTCGTCGAGGTGACTGACGATTCCAAGGAACGTGGTGACTGCTTGTTCGACGGGGCAATCTGTCGCATGGTCAGGTTCGTCCGCCAATAGGTCGCGACCAGCAGTACCCGGTCGGGCAGTGTCAGCCGCCATGGCCGGCCCGGGCGGCCGTCGGCGATCGCCTCGCCACCGCGTTGGGCCACCACTCGCACGAGCTTGCGGAACTGACCTGGTTGCAGCCCCGTGAACGGGGTGATTCACTCCGATCGGGACGCGAGATCACCTGCACTCAACCATGATCAACCACAAGCCCAACCAGCCGATCAACGGGTTACGAGACAGCCTTAGTTGACCAGCCGCGATGAGTATTTGAGCTCCACACCTTGGTCCCGAGGATCGGCTGAGCAGAACAAGCGACCCAACGAATCGAACGAAGATCAGATATGCCAGCCGCAATCACATGTCAGACGATCATGCTTTGTCCGTAGATTGGGTGGTCATCGTAGGCCAAGAGCGCGGCGTGGCGTTGGGAACCACGTAGGGCTTGCGTCGCTCGAAGAGTCTTGAAAACTGAGTTGATCTATCGGTCGAGCACTTGCAGGAGGCTACGCGCAACCCGGGTTTTGTCATTTGAGGATACAATCAGTTCTATTTGTTGTCCGGCGCAACAGGATGTGCTAAGTATTTGGTCGTGGAGGATGAGAACGCCTCTGTCGTCTACTGATGAACGCTGTACTCGCCGCTCTTCGTTCTGGAAAGAAAACTTGATGTCTATCGCTTCATTAGGCAGGAATCCTTGTATTACAAGTGCGATTGCTCCATTGGGTGACACGCGCTGCGGGATTAAATCTACGGAGGGCCGTGTGGACCCTGTCCCGGGCTTCTGGTCCCGCTCTTTTTCGATAGCTGTGAAATGTAAAAGCATTGCAATGTATCCTGCGCCCAGAAAAGCAAGGGTGATGTAGGCCCAGCGAAATCGATCGTGTTTTTGGGCGTATCTGATACCGATAAATGCAAGGCAAAACAGTATGGTGGCGACTGTAAGGGTGAGTGTGGCGTCTTCGCTTAGTTTGAAGACCGAAGGGAAGTCTATGAACGTGAACAGTATCTGATATATGGCACTTAGTACTGCAACGACAGGTTGTGATGTCCGCGTCTGCGGTAGTGGCTGATAAGGGCGCGGGTCTGGCTTGTTCGTCGCCAGTTCGACCAGTGCACGACGTGGCGGATCGTGTGGACCACCGGTGCTGTGATCCGATTCCATAAGCGGCGGATCTCGTTGGCGGACAGCGGAATCAGGGCGCGGTCGGTACCGGATGTGGTGCCCCCTTTTTCGCGGCTTCTCTGGTGATCACCAGAAATGCCGCGGCAGCCATGGACAATGTGATATGCCGGTACCACGCCGCATAACCTCGAACCTGGTAATGGTCCAGCCCGGTCTCGTTCTTGGCGGTCTGGAAGGATTCCTCAATGGCCCAACGAGATCCCGCGACACGTACAAGGCGCTCCAGAGTGGTCTCACCAGGGCCGAAACAGACGTAGTAGGCGATGTCGGTGGGATCGGTCAGGCTGCGGCGAGCCAGCAGCCAATGCCCTCGCTCGGTCAATCGCAGCGGGCGGATATCAACCAGCGCCCAGTCGTACACCCGGTGACCATGAGCACCGTCACCACAACTCATCCGTGTCCATGAGTCCTCGGTCACCTCGGCGATGACCCGATCGACCCGAACCTTGGTCAACTGCATGGTGACCACCATCGAGTTCTTCGCCACCGCCAGGACATGGGCGATGTCCTCGGATTCCAGCCACATCCGCAACTTCGTGTCCACGCCGTAGGCCTCATCGCCGGTGACCCACCCGAACGGCATCCCGCCACGCCTAGCGCGCTCAATCATCCGTCGCGCCAGAACGGGTTTGGTCGCCAGCGTCACCTCATCCGGGATACCGGCCCGGCGGCAGCGCTCCCGATCAGAGATCCACTCCTTGGGCAGGTACAACTCCCGATCGATCAACGCCCGGCCCCGCTCCGAGGCATACGCCAGGAACACACCGATCTGCGAGTTCTCGATCCGACCGGCGGTACCGGAGTACTGACGGGCGACCCCGGCGGACGTGGTCCCCTTCTTCAGAAAGCCAGTCTCATCGACGATCAGCACACCCTGCCGTTCATCACCGAGAACCTCGATCACCGCGCCACGCACCTCATCACGCACACCGTCGGCATCCCAGGCGTAGAAGTTCAGCAACCGCTGCATCCGTTCCGGCCCAGCGTCTCCCACGGCCTCGGCCAGCGTCCAACCATTCTTCCGCTCGGTCTCGCTGAGCAAACCCCGCACATACGACCGCATCTGCCGCCGGGACTCGACCCTGGGAAACCGCGCCGCGAACCGACCCATGAACGCCTCGAAACTTGCCGACCACCCAGTCGCCATCTCTTCCACCAACACCAAGATCAACTACCACGACACGACCACAGATTACAACCTGTCGTTGCAGTACTAAGTGCTGCTGGAGTACTAAGCAATCAGTTGGGTGCATCACCGCGGAACACGGCGGATGAATCGCAGCACGAGTGCCACGGCCACCAGGTAGGCGACCGCAGCGACGAGGAACGTGGTGCGCGCACCCCCGTACCAGTCCGCGAACGACGCGAGGATGGTGCCTGCCACCGCGACGCCGAGGAGCGTCCCGACCTGGCGGCCCGCGTTGAACGTGGCGCTGGCGATGCTCGCGTTCGTCGGTCCCGCCGCTTCGACGAGCGCGGCGGTCATGGCGGGTGCGGTGACCCCGAGCCCGAGGTTGGCGATCGACATCGCCAGTGCCAGCAACCAGTACGGTGTGCTGGGCGACACCATGGCCATCAGCGCGGAGGCGAGGCCCGCGACCGACAACCCGGTGATCATCGGCAGCCGCGTGCCTATCTTCGGTACGAATCGCGCGACGGCCAGGTTGCCGACCACGAAGACGATCATCATCGGCAGCATCTGCAGTCCGGCTTGCAGCGGCGTGGCACCGTGCACCTGCTGGAGGAACAGACCGATCATGAATAGGACGCCGTAGAGGCCGAAATTGAGCAGCACACCCACCGCGTTCGGGATCGCGAAAGCGGCTTGGCGAAAAAGCCTCAGCGGCAGTATGGGGTCCTCAGCCCGGCGTTCGCGCACCACGAACGCGCTGCCGAACACGACGGCGATCACGATCGCCGCCAGGATCTGCGGCGAGCCCCACCCCTTGCCGGGACCTTCGATCAGCGCGTAGGCGAGTCCTGCCAGGGCAATCACGCCGAACACGTGGCCGAGCACCTTCACCTTCCGACTGGTGTCCTCCCGGACCGGTTTGATCAATTTGGCGGTCAGCACGAATCCTGCCACTCCGATCGGAATGTTGATCATGAAGATGCTGCGCCAGCCGAACGAGTCCACCAGCACGCCACCGATGACCGGTCCGAGGCCGGACGCGCCCGCTCCTGCCGCCGACCACAGCGAGACGACGCGCGCCCGGCGCGCGGGTTCCGGGAACGCGCCGACCAGCAGCACGAGCGAACCCGGCAGGAACAGTGCGCTCGCCACGCCCTGCACGACGCGGGCGGCGACGAGCACGTCACCATTGGGCGCAAGACCGCATGCCAGCGAAGACAGGACGAACAGCGCCATGCCGATCAAATAGACCCGCTTCGCGCCGAACCTGGTGCCAAGCGCGCCCGCGAGCAGCAGCAGCGAGGCGAACGTGAGCATGTAGCCGTCGACGACCCAGGTGAGGTGGTCGAGCCCCAGGCCCAGTTTGTCCTTGATGCTCGCGCCTGCGACGTTCACCACGGTCGCGTCGAGCGCCGCCATGACAAAGCCGACAGCGATCGCGCTGAACATGAGCACCCCGCGATCCGGGGCGGTGGAAGGCTCGGTGCCTGCAAGTGTGGTCATGGATCTGCCTTCATGATCGGTGTCGGTGACACGATTAGCGTCAAGCTTAAACCATTAAGGCTAGCTGTATCATAGCTTCAACGGTTCCTGTTAGAATCAACGCATGTCACCGAGCGCGTCGCAGCCGCTAACCAAGGACGTCACCGAGGAGTTGCGCGCGCTCGTCTACGAGCTGTCACGCCGGTTGGACGAGCACTCCCGGCGATGCGTCACCGAACTGGGGCTGACTCTCCCTCAGGCCAATGCCCTGCGGGATCTCGACACCCCGCTCACCACCCGGGAGTTGGCGGAACGCATGTGCTGCGAGCCGTCCAACGTCACTTTCGTCATCGACCGACTGGAGGCGGCGGGTCTTGTCGAACGCCGACCGCATCCGCACGACCGCCGAGCTCGCCACCTGGTGCTCACGGCGCCGGGGATCGAACTCCGACACCGGTTGCTCGACCTGGTGTCCCGGGAGTCGCCACTGGCGCACCTGACAGCGTCCGAGCGCGGTCACCTCCGGGACGACCTGCTCCGGGCCCTCGACCGCGAACCCGCGGTGAGCACCGGCCCGTCACCGTCGCCCCGGCGACCGTCGCGCTAGTAGGCAAGGCCGCCGTCCTGACGGAGGACCGTGGCGTTGATGTAATCGGCGTCCGGTCCGGCCAGGAAGGCGATCGTCGCCGCCACCTGCCCCGCCGAGCCGAGTCCAAGCAACGACCGGTCGACCTTCTGCTGCTGCAACTCGGGGACCAGGACCGCGCCAAGCCCGGTGTCCAGCAGACCCGGCACGAGCACGACGCTGCGAACGCCGTACTTGCCGTACCCCTGCGCCACCACCTGGGACAACCCGTGCAACCCCGCTTTGCTCGTCGCGTATGCGGACTGGCCCGCGTTGCCGGACAGCCTGGAGGAGGGCGACCTGGCCGACATCCGCCGCGAACTGGCCGCCGACGACGAGGTGCGGGCGGCCATCGAGGAGCTGTGGCCGCTGCTGACCCCGCAGACCCTGCTGTCGGACCTCTACGCCGACCCCGACCGCCTGGAGGTGGCGTTCCCGGACCTGCGCGAGGACGAGCGGGCGCTGCTGCTGCGCTCCCCCCGCCTCGGCTGGACCGCCGCCGATGCCCCCCTCCTGGACGAGGCGGCCGAACTCCAGGGCGTCGACGACCGCCTGGCGCGCGCCCAGGCCGACCAGCGCAGGCGCGACGAGCAGGACTACACCCAGGGCGTCCTCGACATCCTGCAGCTGGAGGACGAGGCCGACCCCGACATCCTCACCGCCTACGACCTGATCGACGCGAGCCGCCTCGCCGAGCGCAACGACGAGGAGGACCACCGCACGGCCGCCGAGCGCGCCGCCGCCGACCGGGACTGGACCTTCGGCCACGTCATCGTGGACGAGGCCCAGGCGCTGTCCGCCATGGCCTGGTGCGACCCCGACACCACCAACCTCCTCACGGCCAACCTCAACCACCGCCGCCACCACGCCGCCACCTACGGAATCACCCTCACCCCCAACGCCTTCCTGTTCTCCTCCACACCAGATGGATCAACCTGCGTCGCGCGAACACTTTCAGCCAACGCTTCCGCCGACTCACCACCCGGCTGGGAATCCGCACCACACTGCACAAACTCCGCCACTACAACGCCACCGAACTCATCCTCGCCGGCGTCAACCTCCGCACCGTCGCCAGCCGACTCGGCCACGCCGACGCCGCCATGACCCTCAACACCTACACCGCCTGGATCAACGAAACCGACCAACGCGCCACCACACTCCTCATCGTCCGCCGACACACAGGCGACTCGAGGCTCACTGTTGAGGTGCAGAGTCCGAATGTCGTCCGCGGCGGGCGGGCGACAAAAGACCAGATCTGCTTCGCCAGTGCTCAGACTCAAGTATTGCTCGCCCAGGACCAGCAGTCGCACGTCGAGTGTGAGTTCAGGATGACGCTTGCGCACCTCATCGAGGATCGCGACAGTATGCACCATCGCCGCCTCCGCGCCGACCGTGCCGATCACGACCCGACCCGCCAAGCCGCGGGTGTGCTCTCCGGCCAGACGTTGAAGCCTGCGCATCGCCTGTACCACCATGCGAGCGTCCGGCAGGATGGCCGACCCGGCGGCGGTGATGGCGGTCGAACGGCTTGTACGGGCGATCAGCTCGACACCGAGGTGACGTTCCAGCGCGCTCAGCTGACGGCTCAATGCCGGCTGACTCATGTACAACCTCGCGGCCGCCTGGCCGAAATGTAGCTCTTCGGCAAGCACGAGAAACATTCTTAATTGATGGACGGTGGGAATCGACCGGTCCCCGACATCACCTGTCATAGCAGCAGGCTACCTCATGACCAAGCGGCATTCGAGGGACATAATTGTCACTCGCTGCCAAATTTTGCTGGGCGATATTCTAGCAATCGGATCATCGTATAGATTTTTCGCATCGAACGTCAATCGACAGCATCACCCTGTCTCAACGTTGCCGATAGGGGCACTCGCCGTTGGAGCGCGGTTGTCGCCGAACTATCTGTCGCGATAAGACATCAGCACCTCTTGCCGAATAACCCGATTCGTGCGGCCACAAGATTCAGCCGAGTTGCGTGGAAGGCAGTAGTACCAGTATTTGACGGGCGGTGTGGCGCGACTCATTTCGGGTGCGTGTTCGCGGCTCGCCATTTCAATGTGGATCCGCCGGGAGCTCGTTCAGTCGGCTCATCAGGTACCGCGACCCAGTGGTCGTTGAGGACAATACTGGTTCGCTGATGTCGCACTGCACCGCCAGCAGCGCATCGTCGCGGTCCAATGCGAACTCATCGATGACTGCGCAGCCAGCAAGCGCGTTGTCCCGCGCTTGCGGTTCCGCTCCCCACTGGCTCAGTGCATTACGCAGCAACTCGAACGGAAAGGTCATCATCCGACCGCATCTACCGGATTCCTGCCCTGGTCATGGATTTCATGTGCCCAGGTGAGCACGGATCATGGCGGCGCCGGATTCGTCGAGCCAGTCAGTGAGGGTGCGCAGGCCGGGGTGGATCACCCGTAGTGCCTCGATGTCCGCGTGCCAGCGCTCACCCGCTGCCCATGTCTGCATGGTCTCGGCCAGAAGCGGGCTCATGGCCGCGGCTTCGGCGTGGGTGAGCTGTTCGTAGCGGACCGGGATGCCGGTGGCCTCGCTGATCGCGGCGGCGGCTTCGACCGGGCTCGGCTGGTCACCGGCCAGCTCCACAGTCCGCCCGGCGAACCGGGCCGGATCGGCGAAGGCCAGTGCGGCGAGATCGGCGATGTCCTCCAACGCGATGACCTGCATGGGCTCGTGCGGGGGGAACATGTGCCGGTGCACGCCGTCGACGATGCCGTCGAGGCCGATCGAGCCCACACCCAGGTAGTTGGTCATGAACCTGACCGGGCGCAGCACGGTGGGATGCGCGATGTGCTCGTGCAGGTACTGCTCGATCAACGCTTTCCCCGCCGCCGACTGGGATCTCGTCGACATCGACGCGACCGTGCTGAACACGACCTGGTCCACTCCCGCCGACGCCGCCGCGTCGATCAACGCTCGGCCTCGGGCCGCTTCACGATCCGAGTCGACTCCTTTCGGTCCGTACGCACTGGGCGGCATCGCGAACACTGCGGCAACGCCGTCGAACGCGGGCGGCAGGGTCGCAGGATCGTCGAAGTCGGCGACGACGAGCCGGGCACCGGCCGCGGCCAGCGCCGCCGCTGCGGGAGCCGCCGTGTCGCGGACGAGAGCTCGCACCGCCTGTCCCTCGGCCAGCAGTCGTCTGGCGGTGGCGCCGCCCTGTTTGCCGGTCGCGCCCGTGACGAGGATCGGTGTGGTCATGGCTTCCGTTCCCGTGATGGTGGATACTGACACGATCCGGAATGATCAACCCGTTTCCTGCCACGGACAAGGCTTACGTGACATGACCTCTCCAACGCACGCCGTCGAGCGCGCCGACGCGCGCCGCAACCGGGAACTCGTGCGGCGCACCGCGATGAAGGTGTTCGCCGAGAACGGGATGGACGTGTCGCTCGGCCGGATCGCGCGGCGCGCCGGGGTCGGCGCGGGCACGGTCTACCGGCATTTCCCCAGCAAGGAGATCCTGCTGGAAGCCGTTCCCGCCGAGAACATCGACCGGATGGTCGCTGTCGCCGACCGGTGGGCCGCCCGGGCCGCGCCCGGTGACGCGCTGTTCGGGTTCCTGGTCGACGTGATCGAGACGTCAGCCGGGCGGCAACCTGTCTGCGACGCGCTGGCCGCCGACCGGGGCCGGCCGCGCGCCACGCTCACGGCCGCGGCGCGCCGGTTCCGAGAAGCGCTGGATCGCTTGCTGAGCAACGCGAAACAAGCCGGGGCGATCCACGTCGACGTGCAGGCGGATGACCTGACCGCGTTGATCAGCGGTGGCGCCGTTCTGCAAACGACACACCGCAGCAAGGCGCGCGGTGGCTGGCTGGTGCGGTTGCTGCTGGACGGGCTGCGCACCCCGGTTGTCACGGAACCCGCCGACTTCCGTGACAACCGAGGTCACGAAACCACCACCCACTGCATCGTGTGCGGCACGCCGCTGAGCCTCCGGACCACTGGCCGACCGGCCCGCTACTGCGGCCCGACCTGCCGCCAGCGTGCCCAGCGCGGACGCGTCGCCAGCTGACCTCCAGCAGAAATGCCGTCGCGGCGACCGGTGACCTGGCCGAAGAACGGCACGACGACTCGGGTACCAGCTTGCCCTCCTGCCTGCCGAAGTTGCGGGCCCGGCTCGCATCCATGCCGTCCTTGATCGTGCGCGATGTTGAACGTCGCGTTGTCGGCCATGCTCCAGACGAACTGCCCCACGAACGCGGCCACCCTGGCGACCTTGTCCAGGACCGGGTCGAGCGGCCGCAGCGGCACGTCGTCGTTGTTCAGAACATTGACGAAGTTGTCCTGGTAGCACCCGGCCGAGTCGACCTTCACGATGACGTTGGACAGTGGGAAGGACTCGACCTTCAGCACATAAGTTCATCGTGTTCCCTGGTCACCTCGTCCGGTTGCCACTCAGTGGCTTCGCGCGACGCTCTTGATCCACCCCTGCAGGCCCCTCGCCTCCTCTCCCATGAGGCTCGAGAAGTCGCTCAACGAGCGCCAGCAGCTCCACGGCTGAATGATCTGGTACCCGGCTGAAGCCCGATCCAACACCACGGATCATCGAGTTCATCCAGTCGCCGCTCACGCCGGTATGCATCACCGTCGTCGATTGGAGTCGGTGACCGACCCGAGCCTGCATCATCTTGATTCCGACCATGCCGCAGCCCGCCGAACTGGCTGTATGCGTTGAGGACAATGCCCGTGTGGGCACCGAACGCGCCCAGTGCACGTCATCAAGCCTTCGACGGATAGTGATCGAATCGACGATCTCCACGACTGCTTTGACGGCTCGCAGGGATTCGCGTTCGGCGGCGAGGCCACCGCCAGCGTCGACGCCATCAAGTCCAGATCCCTCGTCTGTGTCGGGGTTCGTGCTGCCCACGGCATCATTGGTGAAGCGGGAACGGAAGCTGTAACCGACTTCCCAGCGTGCCGGACCGACGACCAGCCGATCGCTCCCGTCCTGCAGGTCGCCTGTCCAGGTCGCGGTCCCGGTGTGCCGTCGCCGCTACTTCTTCCCGTTGTCGCGGGTCGGTTCGAGGGTGATGACGACCTTTCCGGAGGCGGTTCCGCTGAGGTAATGGCGGAACGCCTCGGGTGCGTCGTCGAAGGGGAAGACCCGGCCGAGGACCGGCCGGATCCGGTGGGTGCGCACCGCTTCGAGGAGCGCGGCGAGTTGGGCCCGGCTGCCGATCGCGACCGGCCGCAGTGTCGCGCCGGCGGCGAAGACCGCAATCGGGTCCAGGGACGCGGCCGGGCGCCCACCGACGAAGCCCACCACGGCGATCTCCCCACCGAGCGCGACGGCGGCCAGCGACGACTCCAGACTGCCCGCCACCTCCACGACGAGATCGGCCCCGCGCCCGCCGGTCGCCGTGCGGACCGCGGCTGGCCAGTCCGGCGTGTCGCGGTAGTTCACCACCACGTCCGCCCCGAGCTCACGCAGCACATCCGTCCGCGTGCTGCTCCCAGTCGTCGCGATCACGCGCGCGCCCAGCGCCGTGGCCAGTTGGACCGCGAACAGCGACACCCCGCCCGTCCCGAGGGTCACCACGGTGTCCCCACGGCGTATGCCGCGTCCCCCGGTCAGCGCGTTCCACGCGGTGAGGCCGGCGACCGGCAGGGTGGCCGCTTCGGCATCGGTGAGGTCGGCGAGGTCGTCCGAGATCTCGACGAGCGCGGTGGCGGGCAGCACGACGTGCTCGGCGAGCAGCCCGTCGAGCGAGCCACCTATCTGGTCGATGACGTCGAGGGAGAACGGCCCGTCCTGCCAACGCGGGAACGCCGCCACGACGACCCGCGTGCCCAGCGGGGGACCATCGACGTCCGGTCCGGTCGCGGAGACGACGCCGACGCCCTCGGCGAGCGGGATCCCGCCGTCCCGGACCGGGAGCACGTATCTGCCTTCCAGGATCATCGCCTCGCGGTAGCTGAGCGAGGCCGCCCGCACCTCGACGAGGACCTCGCCGGGGCCGGGTACGGGGAGTTCGGAAACGTCGAGGCGGAGACCGTCGAGGCCGGCGCCCGCGTCGAGCCGGTAGCTGCGCATGAACCGACCTTCGCTCTCCGGGCGCGCTGCTGGCCATTACCTGTTGGGTGCAGTGCCGCCCGGGGCCTACGCTGGCAGCATGGACGCTGGCGCGGGTGAGGTGCTGCGGTTCTGGCGGCGGCGCCGCGGCATGAGCCAGCTGGCGCTCGCCACCGCGACCGGCGTCTCCACCAAGCACCTCAGCTTCGTCGAGAACGGACGGGCCTCTCCCAGCCGGCAACTGCTCGTGCACCTCGCCGACGCACTGGAAATGCCCCTGCGCGAGCGCGACCGGCTGCTGCTCGCAGGCGGCTACGCGCCGCCGCAAGGTGGGCCCGGCTCCCAGGACCGAGCGATGCGCCCGCTACGGCAGGCGCTCGACACGCTGCTCACCGCCCACGACCCACACCCGGCGATCGTGCTCGACGCCCGCTGGGACCTCGTGGCCGCCAACGCCGCCGCCGACCTGTTTTGGGACGGCGTCGATCCCGAACTGCTGACCCCGCCGGCCAACATGCTGCGGCTGTCCACACACCCCGAGGGCCTGCCACGGATCGCCACCGCCACCCCCGTCTGCAGCCGATCCCTCATCACCCGATTGCGCCGACAGGCCGACGAGGACGCCGACGACGCGCTCCTCGACCTCGTGCTCGAAGCTGAACGGCACCTCACCGCCGCATCCGGCCAGCCGCCCCGGTGGACCGGCGACGGCGTCATGGCCGGTTTCGAACTCAAGACCCGGCTCGGCGTAGTCGGCCTGCACACCGTGATCGCCACCCTCGGCGCGCCGCTGGACGTCAGCGCGTCCGGCCTCGCGTTGGAAACCTTCCTGCCCGTCGATGAAGACAGCGCCGCCCTGCTCCGCGAACTGGCGGCCTCCCGTCTCGGACAACGATGACCGTCCTCCGGGAGTTCACCAGCCACGCGCCTGCACTTGCCGAAAGTCTCATCCGTCCAAATCAGACACCAACACCAACTCCGTCGCGGCGGCGCTCAGCACGACAGGACGCTCAGCTCGAGGTTTGACCTCCTAATACTCCAGCAGCACTTAGTGATCTTGGTCGTGTAGCTTGTTGATCTTGTGTTGACCGATGAGGACCTGACCTCCTGGATTGCTGGCCTGGACGACCTGTTCGCGCGGGTCGCGAGCCGGTTCTATCGAGTTGAGCCCCGACGACGTGCCCGCGCTTACGTTCGCGGCCTGTTGGCGCCGTTGGCCGACAAGAACGGCTGGACCCTGGCGGAAGCCGCCGGCGATGCCACCCCGGACGGCATGCAGCGCCTGCTCAACGCCGCTGCCTGGGACGCCGACGGGATCCGGGACGACCTGCGCGCCTACACCGTCGAGCACCTCGGTGAGCGCGCGGGCGTGCTCGTGGTTGACGAGACCGGATTCCTGAAGAAAGGCACCAAATCCGCCGGGTACAACGGCAGTACTCCGGCACTGCCGGGCGCGTCGAGAACTGCCAACTGGGCGTGTTTCTTGCTTACACCACAAGCAAAGGACGTGCTGTGATCGACCGCGAGTTATACCTGCCGAAATCCTGGACCGGTGACCGCGCACGATGCCGAGAAGCCGCCGTGCCCGACGGGGTGGAGTTCGCGACCAAGACCGTCCTGGCCCAGGCCATGCTCGCCCGGGCCCTGGACGCCGGTGTCCCGGCCACGTGGGTGACCGCCGATGAGGCCTACGGCAAGGACCACAAGTTCCGCACCTGGCTGGAAAGCAGGCGTCTCAGCTACGTCCTCGCCGTGGCCTGTAACCAAACCATCCCTGCCGCGGCCGGCACATCACGTGCCGATGTCCTTGCGGCACAGGCACCCAAGGACGCCTGGAAACGCCGTAGTTGTGGCGACGGCGCCAAGGGACCACGACTGTTCGACTGGGCAGTCGCCTCCCTGCCCACCTATGAGGACACCACACCACCAGGCTGGTCGCGATGGCTGCTGGTGCGCCGGTCCCTGACCCCCAACAGCAAGGGCGAGCTCGAACTGGCCTACTACTTATGTTGCGCCCCAACGGGAACTACCGATGACGAACTGATTCGGGTAGCGGGAACGCATTGGGTGGTCGAGGAATGCTTCCAGACCGCCAAAAACGGAGGTCGGCCTGGACCACTACCAGGTCCGCCGCTACGACGCCTGGTATCGGCACATCACCCTGGCCATGCTCGCCCACACCTACCTCGCGGTGACCGCGGCGATCGCCCCAAAAGCCCTGGCAGCGGCCTCATTCCAGTCACGCTGGGCGAGGTCAAGCGTCTCCTGGCACACCTGATCACCACTGTTCCCGACCATGCCGTGACCTGGGCCTGCTCCCACTGGCGCCGACGCCACCAATACCGGGCCAAACAAGCCCACTACCAGCGTAGACAGACCCAAGATCACTAAGTGCTGCTGGAGTACTAAGGACTCGGCACGCCTCCTATTGCATCTACGTCGTGTCACCGGAATCGACCGACCTGCCCACAGTCAAGGGTGGGCCGGACACACAAGTGGGCGCGACCGATGCTCGTGCCCAACAGTCGAAGGATCCCTCCCCTGATCGGCTCGAAGTCGAATGGTGAACCACCAGCCCGTTACCTCTCGTCCGACTCCTATCGCACTCCGCTCGACCTACGCGATGTCACTGCTGAGGAGGCTCGCGCCAGACTGCTTGCTACTGCGTCTGAGCTGTGCGGCCCTCGCACGGAGTCGAGAACCGCTTGGGTCTGCTGCACGGGTAGGTGACAGTGGTAGTCACGCAGCCTGACTGACTGGCGTGGACATGATTACTTCATATTCGATAGGGGTCAACCTGCCGAGGGCAGCCTGGCGTCTGCGGCGGTGGTAGGTGCGTTCGATCCAGGTGACGATCGCGATCCGCAGTTCCTCGCGAGTGTTCCAGGTGCGCCGGTTGAGAACGTTGTTCTGCGGCAACGCGAAGAAGTTTTCCATGGCGGCGTTGTCTCCGGCGGCGCCGACCCGCCCCATCGAGCCGGACAGGCCGTGACGGGCGAGCGCGCGGACGAATTTCCTGGATTGGAATGGCGATCCGCGGTCGGTGTGCACCACGCAACCGGCGGTGTCACCGCGGCGGGCGAAGGCGTTGGTGAGAGCGGTGACGGCGAGGCGGGAGGTCATCCGGGAGTCGATGGAGTAGCCGACGATCCGGTTGGAACAGGCGTCCTTGACCGCACATAGATAGAGCTTTCCCTCAGCGGTGCGGTGTTCGGTGATGTCGGCTAGCCACAGCCGGTTCGGCGCGGCGGCGGTGAAGTCGCGGCGGACCAGGTCGTCGTGGACCGGCGGGCCGGTCTTCTTGCCGTTGCGGCCGCGTTTCTTGCCGAACGCACTCCACCAGCCCATCGACGAGCAGATCCGCCACGCGGTCCGATCCGCCATCGACGAGCCAGCGTCGCGGGCTTCGTCGGCCAGCAACCGGTAGCCGAACTCCGGATCATCGCGATGCGCGTCGAACAACGCGTTCGCCCGCAGCGCCCGCTCGAATTCTGTCCCGGTGACCGGCCGGGACCGCCACCGGTAGTACGGCTGTCGAGCGATGTTCAAGACCCGGCACGTCACCGCGACGGGGATACCGTCCGCGGCGAGCTCGTTCACGAGCGGGTAGAGCCTTTTCCCGGCAGGTTCGCCTGGGACAGATAGGCCGTCGCGCGGCGCAGGACCTCGTTCTCCTGCTCGAGCAGCTTGATTCTCTTGCGGGCCTCGCGCAGCTCGGCCGAGTCGTTCCTGGTCATGCCCGGCTTCGCGCCCTCGTCGGCGTCGGCCTGGCGCAGCCACGTGAACAACGTCATCGGGTGGACCCCGAAGTCCTTGGCGATCTGCTCGACGGTCACACCGGGCTCGCGCTCACGAGCGACCCGCACGACATCGTCGCGGAACTCCTGGGGGTAGGGCTTGGGCACAGTGACATCCTCCCAGCTCACCATCACGGCAAGCCAACTCAGATGTCACCTAACCGTGCAGCAGACCCAGACGACGATGACCAGGCCGCGCTTGTGGCGTGGCAGAAGATGTTCGGGCCCGAGTTCGCCGCCGATGAGGTTAAGGACGCTCGCTCCCAGGTCCTCGCGAACAAGGCACTGCGCGCATCGGCCTCGCTAACTGAAGCCTCCAACGCCATCCAGGTCAAGGATGTGGCTCCGCACGAGGAGTTCATCCAACACAAGTACAGTTCGGTGACGTTGCGCTACGACGCGCGGATCGACGCCGTGGTCCTAGGGACCTATCCCAAGAACCTACGGCGACTGCGTGTCGTCCCCAAGCATCGTGAACTCCGGTTCCACCTAGTCACCAACACTCCTGAGCCGTATGAGGTGCTGTGGAAGGTTCGCAACCACGGCGTCGAGGCTGCACGGGTGTCTGGGCAATTGCGCGGACAGATCCGTCATGGAGGCAACGAGGGCCGTAACGTGCACCGCGAGTCGACTGCCTACCGGGGAACTCACTATGTCGAGGCATACGTGGTGAAGAACGGCATCGTCGTCGCGAGCGACCATCACGACGTGAAGATCATCTGACGCCAGTGTGGACCTCCAAGCCACTGGTGCGCGGCGAGGTTGACGGGCACCTGGCTCACCGCTACCCCGGTGACGGCAGTCCGGCAAGCCGTGCCCTCACGCGGTCAACTCTGACCGAAACCGGGAGTCACGGGCACGATTCGCAAGAGGGCTGCGGTCATGCCGATCAGCGTCTCGACCTCCGCACGACTGTAGGCGTAGTCCCTGGTGCCTCCGTCGACATGCAACGCCCCGCTGGCTTGGTCTTCCAGTGCCGATCGGATCAAGGCCCACCGGTCTTCTGCAGTGCGGTCCTCTTTCTTCTTTGGCGTGGGCCAGTTCCAGCCGCTAGTCGTCCTGATCGTCTCCAGCGCCTTGCGCACCTGGGCCATCGCACTGTCGATCTCGTTGCCACCGAGTAGCCGCTGGGCCTCGCGCAGGAAGTCGGCGACCGCCCGGCGCGGTTCGTCGTCCGCCGGGAAGGGAATCACCATCTCGGCACCGAGCGTGCGGCCGAGGCTGGCAAGTTGCTGGCGCCACCGGCTTTCGGCGATGCCGATGTACTCGGTGCCCTCGGGTCCGCCCGGAAAGCCGGAGCCTTGCGGTAGGAAGCCGCGCACCTGCAACTCTAGGCGTAGGTCACCAACGCGGTGCTGTTCAAGGGCCAGCAGTTGAGCGTGATGAGATATTGCAGAGTCTCCGGCCGGATCTCCCCGGTGGGCTGAAAGGGGACCGACACGTTCGCTGAGGCGAGCGGCACGCGCGGGCCGGTGTCCCGAGGAGCGTAGAGGGTCGTTTCCAGACACAGCAACTGCCCAGCGTCCTCACCGATCTCGGGGATGCCGACCTGGAGCTGGAGATGAACGTAGTGCGTGCCCATCCCCTTGAAGATCGATACGGTGTCGGGCGAAACGTTCAGGTTGTAGGTCCCGAGTCCTGCGGCGAATCTCAGCTGAATCACAGCGGCGCTTCCCTCGTCTCCTCCGTCGGCCAGGGTCCTGATTGTGCCGCCCGAGAGTCCCAGAGCTAGTCGGTTTCTTCGGCAAGTCGCGGCTGGGTCTGGAATCGTCTGCGCAGCACATCCGAGGCACTGACCTCGTTGGGCAGTGTGACACGAGGCCGGCGCTGATACTGGGAAGCCCAGCTCGAACAAACACACTGACAAGTTCATCGCGCCCATGCCCTGGCCGATGCATGGCAGGCCAGGGCATGGTTGAACTTCGGGGCTCCGGCTTGGTTCGGCGACCGATCCGTTCAAGATCGCGGTCGACCATGTGAGTCGCGGGTGGGGATGCCGCGTTCACAGAGTTTGGTCAGCACTGTGGTGTGGTCGACGTTGAGGTGTTCGCCGACCCGTGCCAGTGACCAGCCAAGCTTGTAGAGGTGGATCGCGTCGTCGACTTCGTCAGGGGAGAGGCCGCGTCGGCGCATCTGCACGCCGTGCCGGTGGAGGATGTTGCTGACCGTTCGGCGGTCGATGCCGAACCGGGCACCCAGCTCGTAGGTTGTGGCGCCCGTTAGGTAGCCCTGGATCAGCGCTTGGGTCTGGTCGGTGTCGAGTTGCCGTGCCGGACCTGGTTTCGGCCGGTCAACGGGCGGTAGAGCGGGTGTCGTGGGGTCGGCCAGCATCCGGAGCAGGGCTTCCAGGGCTTCTACCTGGGGTTTTGTGTTGTAGTAAGTTCCCCCAAGGTCCACAAGTTCTAGTAGCGTTCCGCAAGGTGTCTAAGGTGGACACCTTGCATGGCCTGCTACAACACCGCGTTCGGCTCTTGGCAGCCCAGTCGACGGTGGTCGATCTCGCCACTCACCTGCCTGATTGGACCAGGACGAAACTGGAGTGCAGGCTGGGCAGCGGCAAGAAGCCCTATCAGCATCTACCGAGTCCAACATCGCGGTTGTCCTAGAGATCCCACTCTGTGCTTAGCACTTCCACAAGCTCCTCCTGCCGCCGCTCCAACAACTCTGGCGTCCACTCGTCATGCTGCAAAACCTGGATGGTCAGGACGAACGGCGCTGCACCCTTCCGGCCAGTGAAGTACTTGCTCTTCTTCTTCGCGAAGTCGTAGTTTTGCGCTTCCGAGTTCTTCGCTCGGTTGAGCAGCACCAGGTTCGCGATCCGGTGGGTCCAGTACGCCCGGGCGTCGTTGCTGAAGGCCTCCAGCCAACCCGAGCCCTGTTTCGGTGACTGCGGGAGAACATGCTCGACCGTGATCAGCGGGTGGTCGTATGTGACGCCTGGACTTTTGGCCAATGTCTCATCAAGCCGGAGTAGCACGTACTTGCGAACCTTGGTCACGAGATAGAGTTCGCCGCCGAGTCGCCGGACAGTCTCGTCCTTCTCCTCTTCGCTGAGCTGCAAGGCCGGAGCGTCAAGCCCTTGGCCGGCAACCAGTTCTCGCAGCAGGTCTGCGTAGCGTTGGGTCCGCGGACTCGTGTAGATGCGCCGGATGAACATGCTCGCAGCAATCCGCTCCAAGGCGCGGAAGAAGTCATCGAGCCAATCCGGGTCATCGCCGTGTTCGCGCACTGCCCACAGGGCCGGCGGACGCCAGTCGTTGTTGTCCAGCTGCTCCAAGCGCTTGAACCAGGCGTTGACCTTCTCGGCACCGCTGGCAGCGGTGTAACTCTGGTCGCGAACCTGCTCGTAGGCGTCGGCGTACGGCACCAGCACGTCATCGACGAAGACTGCCCCGTTGCCCGGCAGGTAGTGTACCAGCACCTGTTCCGGAAATTCCTTCAGCAGTTCGCGCCGCGCACGTTCCCTCGCGAAGATGACCCGGAGGTGAAGGAACAGGTCGGCAAAGTCTTCGCGTCCGAGCGCCTCTTCAGCGTTCTCCCACTTGGCGGCATAGGCGCCTGAGGCTCCGTCCGTCAGGTTCCCAATAATGAGCGACTTGAAGATGTCCGCGGGCGAAAGATCGAGACCGCGGGCGTTCATGACGCTGAAGATCCGATGTGCACTGTCAAGATCGGGCGTACTCACCACGACCAAGAAGGTGCGTTCACTGAGCATGCTGACCAGCTCAAGGCGCTGCTCTTCGGTCCACTCCGTCAGCGCGGCATGGAGTGCTCTCGCGTTGGCTTGCAGGGCTGTCTGCGCGTCTGTCCTGAGTCCGTCCGTCTTCATCGACAGCAGGTCTGCGATCGAGCCTGTGTTCTGGACGCGCTCGCGGAAGAAGGCGGCATCCTTGTGCCGGAGGGCAAGACGAGGCTTTGGCTCTAGTTTGCGGATCTTGTTACCAGGTTCAGCGATCATCTTCTCGAGATCGACGCGGATTTCGTCGTCGACGGATAGGTCTCGGAGTACAGCCAGCAGGATCGTCAGCGTGGTCAAGCGTTGCTGGCCGTCGATCACCTCGGCGTCGGAGCTGTCCCCTCGTTTGACGAGGACGACCGACCCGAGGAAGTACGGCTCGTCGTGATTTCGATCGAGCGCGTCGACAAGGTCGTCGAGCAGCTGTGTGGCCTGCTCGACCTCCCAGGCGTAGGGACGTTGGTAGTCAGGGATGCGGAAGTCGTAGTCGCTGCAGAACACCTTGTATAGCGGGACTTCGTGAGCCTCAAGCCGTTGCATGCAATCGTTCTTCCCTCGTTAGTCGCAGACAGGCGCCAGCCCAACCCTGCCTCTGTGGCTCCTCTGTCGGCTGGCAGTAGAGCCTGTTTCAGGCGAAGCGAGAGATAGTGAATGTGTTGCGCTATTGCAGCCTCGCCGTGACCAGTGAGTTTGTAGTTGATCTGGGGACCGTACTGCGTGATGGCTCTCCTCTGTCACGATTTGAGAACCGTGCAACGTTCGCGCGCTAGCCACCGATTGAGTGTACGAGTCTTCCTGACGAGGAGAACAACGTGTGACACGAGGCTTCCGGTCGACCAACCTTTTTGAACTGCCAGCGCAGGAGCCCGCGCCGAAAAGACCCCTTCGGTAGTTCTGCGCGCAGCAGCGAGGGATGGGATTTTCGAGATGGTCGCCTACTCGGTGTATTCCCACCTGCAGGGTTTATAGGTGAATGGCTATCAGCGTTGCGGTGAGGCAAACATCGTCCGCTAGTGAGGAGTATTGAAAGTGGGTAGACACACGATAATCGGTGCCGAAGGCGAGTCAAGTGGCAACGATTCGTACGCCGGGCGGCCTAACATCGCCTTCGCTGGCCTCACCGCTGCCGGAAAGACTACTCATGCCCGTCTACTGGCTGAAGCGCTTGACTATAAATATGTTTCGGCCACTAAGATACTCCTTGAAGTTATCGGCATGAATGATCCAGATCAGGAAAATGTGTGGTTCGATAATCTCGATAGCATACAGAAGCGACGTACAAGCGACGAGATAGACGACGAGCTTGAACGAAGGCTACTGGAGATCGCGATTGGTTCGGACGGGCTTGTTCTGGACACGTGGGCCATGCCTTGGATATGCAAGGCACCGATGATTCGACTTTGGCTCGAATCCGATCGCCTGTCGCGCACTTGGAAGTGCTTCGTGTCTCAGGGGGCGAACCCGAGCCATGGCCTCGTTGAATGCAGCCGACTGATCGATAGGAAGGACTTAAGCACGCGCTCGATCTTCCTTCGCAGGCATAAGTTCGATCTTTTGACGAGTCGGGGAATCTTCGATGTAGTCTTAGAAAATACGTGGCTAATAGAGGAGCCCACTCGCGCCTCCACCGATCGAGGGATTGCACAGTTCCATCCCGTGGTTCTCTCCGCTGTTCGGTCGTTACTGGCGGGCGACCAAGGACTATTGTCGCGCGAGATGGCGAACTGGTCCCAACAACAGCGGGAATGTCTGCGTCGTACTTCGCGCCGGCGAAGCGAGGCTGCATGACTTCGAGGCATGTGGA
This sequence comes from Kibdelosporangium phytohabitans, assembly GCF_001302585.1. Taxonomy (GTDB): domain Bacteria; phylum Actinomycetota; class Actinomycetes; order Mycobacteriales; family Pseudonocardiaceae; genus Kibdelosporangium; species Kibdelosporangium phytohabitans. Next base: position 9,022,030 of record NZ_CP012752.1, read on the forward strand.
TGACGACTTTGCTACTGAACTTCTGGCTCTATATAGAGATCGTGTGACTACATACGAGCTGGGACTCAAGAGGGTCGCCGACGCGTTGTCGGCGATTACGAGGGATCGGACTCTGTTCAACTTGAGTCAGCAACGACGATTGCGGGTGGAACCTGGACGAATCAAGGAAGCTGATCGGTTGCTCGCCAAGTCTCAGAATCCAAAGTATGCTGGTCGAATCAAAGATCCATCAGATGTCTTTGATGTCATCACCGATGTAGCAGCCACGAGGGTAACCTGCAATACTGTGCGGGACGTGCAGGCAATAACTCGTGCAGTACAGAACTCGGCTACTCTGCCGCCGCCAGCTGGCATAAGTAAAGAAAAGGTGTCTGAAGACTACATCGAGCAACCGAAACCCAGCGGCTACCGAGCGGTCCATCTTTTAGTTGAAGTCGACGTTCCGCAGGGGAGTAAATATGTTCCGGTGGTTTGTGAGATTCAGATACGGACGCTGTTGCAACACTCTTGGGGTGAACTGACGCACGAAGATACCTTCAAGCCTGGTGTACGTGTTCCGCAGCTCGTTACGTCGCTCAGCAAACGGTTGGCCACGGCATTAGCTGTGCTGGACGAGATAGCTCAAGATCTCCGGGACGAGCTTGAGAAGATTGAAGTTGGAACTACCTCACAGTACCCGTTAGATGAAACTGCGGCCGACGGCCGGGCGACCCGTCCTGTCCCGAAGCCGCGCGTGTCAATCGATATGCTTCGGGAAGTGTTCGAGGAAGTCATTGGCCGGACAATGAATCTAACATCTTCTGAAGAAGAAGCGATTCAGAAGAGCTTCTCCCTGGCAGGCTTGACTGACCGGTCACATGTTCTTAATTCTCTGATTGCGGCGAGTAAGGCAACGAGAGAGGCGTTTGTGCTACACCCTGTACAACTGAGCGACTCTGACATGCTGTCCGCTGCCTCTAAGTATTCTGAACATGAGGACCGTGCTGTTGCGAACGAAGTGTCAAGGCTGGCGGCTGTCAAGGAAGAGCGCATTAGTTCCTTGCAAGAGTTTGAGGATACATACGCTCCGGGCGAGGTATTCATAGGGACGCTTGTACGCGTAGCTTCTCGCTATGCCTTGGTGCAGCTATCGACCGGTGAGACTGCTGTTCTGTCGGTCAGACATCTTGAGCAGGGTAAGCCGACGCGAGTTGACCTTGAGGATGTCATTAGCCCTGGCGAGTCAATCAGAGTCGAGGTCGTTAACGTAAGTCCTCAGGAGCACCGAATTGAAGTGCGACCAGTCACGGACATTCTTGGCAGGAGGGAGTCATGACAGATGGTCCGATGCCGATAAACTGGGACCTATCAGTCTCAGAGGCTAAGCAAGATCAGCAACGCGTGAAAGCTGGCCTGGTCCATCAGCCTCTTCAGCTTAGTGACCTTCCGTACGCGCTTGCCGTCGGGGTTGCCTACTCTGAAGGCGCTGGAGAAGCGGTAGCGGTCTGTACCTCCATGCTAATCTCCGGCTCGCAAATTGACCCTGACTCATACATGGTCTCCCGGGCATTGAGTGACTTCCCGTATGTTGCGGGTTTCTTCGTATATAGGGAGGGACCGGCGATTTGTGAGCTCCTAGATTCACTGCCCGGCCTGCCACGATTGATTGTCTTCGATTCTCAGGGAGTAGCTCATCCCCGCGGCCTCGGCTTGGCGGCGCACATTGGTGTTCTGTACGATGTTCCGACAATCGGAATCACCAGAAAGCTGCTCAGTGGACGCGCGAGCCCGGTTCCGTCACGCGACGGTGCTACTGCGCCAATAAAGGGCAGGAGCGGTTCGGAGATTGGCATTGCGGTTCGTTTCAAGGGGCGATGTGAGCCTGTCTATTGTTCTCCTGGCCATCGAACTGACCTTGCGACGATTAAATCGTATTGTCAGGGTGTACGCGCTGTGAGAAGCTGTTTTCCGGAGGCGCTTGCATTAGTGCATCAGAAAGCAAACATACTGGCACGTGAACCACGCTAGTATCTCATTAAGTAAAGGAGAGGTATCTTGAAACTGCATCTGGTTACGGGAAACAAAGGCAAGGTTGTTGAGTTTTCGCGCATGCTGGAAAGGCCTCTGGAATCCGTGAAGTTGAATCTTCCTGAGACCCAGGAGGTAGACGTTGTAGCCGTGGCGAAAGCGAAGGCGGAGGCGGCGTATGCACAGCTGCGAGAGCCAGTGCTAGTGGATGATACAGGTCTGACGGTCCATGAATGGGGCAAGCTTCCTGGGGCCTTTATTGCGTGGTTCTTGGACAATGTGGGAAATGAGGGCATCATTAAGATGCTGTCGGGCTGGGACGGTCGAGACGCCTCGGTGACCACCGCAATTGGGTTCTGCGACGGCACGACGACAAAGGTCTTCGAGGGTACAGTGAAGGGAACTATCTCCGAAGCAGTACGAGGTGGCAACGGGTTTGGTTACGACCCGATCTTTATTCCGATCGGATCAAACAAGACTTTTGCTGAAATGACAGATGACGAAAAGGACAAGGTATCGATGCGTCGTCTGGCTCTCGAGCAGGTGAAGAGCTGGCTGGTGGAAAACGCATGACAACGCGGCATCAGGGACGCCTCAGGGATGACTGTTGCTACCGCGTTATAGCTCGAGCTCGATGATCGCTAGCACATGGTCACAATAGCAGCTGTGCACCAAAGCTAGCACATTGAGAGCTTCGTACACTTGATCTGGCAGCGCGGGTCGGCTCGTTTCCCAAAAGCAGCAGCCAAGGACACTTCTTCGTTTCTAGGATATCGCTAGGGGGATGTGTCAGCTGTAATGTTGCGCTTGAGTTTGTTTGGCTCGTGCACGGGCTTTCTGTTTCGCGGTTGAGGTCTGGACGGATTGTCGGCAGGTATGGTAGACGCCGGTCGAGACCGCGAGTAAGTCCTGGAGTTCGCTCAGGAGGCGTAGAGGGCCAGGCCTGCGCAGGGCTTTGGAGTGTGGCGGGCAGTCTTATCGCTCCCGCCCGTGCGTATCCCGCGTCTTGACTCCTCGCTCTCGCAGCCGGTTGTGCACCGTCGTCGCGTCAACATGCATCCGTTCGGCGATTCGCGCCAACGACCAGCCGGCCTCCTACAAGCCGGACTGCGTCGTCGGTCTGCTCAGGAGATAGCCCGCAGCGGCGCATCGGCACGTTGTGGTGATGGAGGGTCTGGCTCACTGTCCGCCAGTTGATCCCGAACTCCTCACCGAGCTCGTACACGGTCGCACCGGACCGGTAGCCAGCGATGAGCCCCTGGACCTGCTGCTCGTCGAGCTGCCTCGCAGTGTGGGGGTCGCCGACCTCGTCGTGTCGGACGGGGTGGAGTCGTCCGGCCCGGCAGCTTCTTGAGCAGTGCTTCTAGTCTGCTGACCAGGCACCACGTGTTGTAGTGGCGTCCCCAAGGTCCGCCTGTGAGGACTTACTAAAACAGGGCCAAATCAACGCCCACAGTAGAATCCGACGCGCTCCGTTCCGCGACCACCACCATCGCTGCGACCGGTCAAACAGCGGCCTAACGTCATCGACGCGACGAGTACACCGCCCATTGAACCCCGACACCACCGATCGGAGCCGCCCGTGGGCATTGGCCCACACAAAGATCTACACGAACGAAGTCGACATCCTGGAGCAGACAGGTGACCCTATTTCGTGACGTTGATCATCGTGCTCCAGATCTGTCGTCGACCATCCATTTAGGACCGAGAAACAAGATCAGCCTCTGAACCTGTTTATCCAGGTCAGAGGCTGATTTTTGAAAATTCACCACCTGTGGAGCTGAGGGGATTCGAACCCCTGACCCCCACACTGCCAGTGTGATAGCGACGCATATTCGGCACGCCTGGGTGCCCCAACGGGCGGCCACCTGTGGCATCGACGTGGCCTGTTCGGCCGCCGGTTGACGGGGCATCGTCATCAGCCAATCCGGAAATTCTTGCTGACGGGCGTGCTCCAGGAACGGACTTCGCACTTCCTTGAGGGATTGACTCAGCCCGGCCAGGCGTTGCTCGAGGTCCGTCCTACTGATCGGCCGACGCCAGAAGATCATTCTCGCGATCCACCAAGGATATTTCCGGATCATCGTGCGCGCGCCGAGGGACTGGGCGTCCGCGCACGGTCGCGTCGATCCGCCACCTTGTCCCGCGCCTGGCGAACGAGAATCCTCCGCGGGGCTACCGGCGTATCCACGACGAACTCGTCATCCTCGGTATCCCGATCGCCGCCTCTACGGTGTGGGAGATCCTCAAGACGGCCGGTGTCGACCCGGCTGCGCACCGGGTCACGGTCACGTGGGCCGACTTCCTGCGATCCCAGGCCGAGGCGATCTTGGCAAGGGACTTCGTCGAAACCGTCACCTTGACTGGCGTGCGTCAGTACATCCTCGTCGCCATCCACCACGCGAGCCGGCGTGTACACGTGCTCGGCACGACCGCGCACCCCACGCACGCGTGGGTGACGCAGGCCGTCCGCAACCTGCTCATGGATCTCCACGACGCCGCACACCTCGCGCGGGTCAGGTTCCTCATCCGCGACCGTGACGCCAAATATCCCAGTCTGATCAGCAAGACCCTCAGCAGTGCTGGGATTACCACGGTGCTGACCGATGTCCGGACGCCCCGCACGAACGCGATCACCGAACGCTGGGTGAAGACATTACGGGCCGAACTGCTGGACCGCACGCTGATCTGGAACGAGACCCACCTCCGGCACGCACTTCATGGGTACGAGCGACATTACAACCTGCACCGAACCCACCGATCACTTACCACCGCAGCACCTCTGCGCGCCCTGCCGCCGACACTCGAACCCGGCCAGATCGAACGCCTCACCGCCCACCGACACGATTGCCTCGGCGGAATCCTCCACGAATACCAACGTGCCGCTTGACCTTGATGGACGTGGTTTCGGCACGCACAGCCCCCGATGATGGCTCCATGCGGCGTACACGCGCGAGCCTTGTGCGCATTCTCCACCTGCGTCGACGGAAATATTGGTTCATAAAGATTAGATAACAGCCCTGGAAAAGTGGGTAGTTTTTCGGAGTCGGGGGGTGTCACCGGGCGCCAGGTACCGCAGCGCGCATCCCACAGGTACTGCGAGGACTTCATGACCCAGTCCGAACCCTCCGCGAGCCGCGGTCCGACGCGGCGTGGTGACACCACCCGCCCGGCCAGCACCCGCACAGGCTCCCGCCGCGGCGGCGACCGCCGCCCGTATCCGACCCCGTCGACCACCACCCGGGTCAGCCCTGCCAAGCCCGGTTCCGCGAGTACCCGCCCACGGACCCGCGGGTCGGCCGCGACGCCGACCCCGGCGACGGTCTCGGCTCCGATCGACCTGAGCACGGCCTGGCCGCACCCGATCGTCCACACGATCGTCAGCTCGTTCAGTAAACCCGGCAGCCGGGTCGCGCTCCTGCCCTGGCCGACCGACGACGGCCACACGCGACTGACCCCGGTCGGCGCGGACGGCGTGATCGACCGTGCCCGGCAACCGAGCCGGACCACGCACTGGCCGAGGCACTCGCCGCCGTCGAGGGGCTCGACCGGACCGGCCGCGTGGTGCGCGTCGCGGCGGACCCGACCACCGCTTAAACGCACTGGTCCCCCTCGCGGATCCGCAGACCCCACGTCCTTAGTGATCTCTTAGTGGATGGACAACAGCCATGCCACCAGACGCCCAACGCGACAACACGTTGACCAAGCGCCTCATCACCACCTGCATCCGCATGTTCGACGTCGCGAACGGATCCCACCGACAAACCCACGCCTCAACACAGCTACTGCGCGCCTACCACGCATACAACCTCGCCACAGCACGAGCCGCGACCGAAGAACTGGTGCGCGCCGGAGACGTACCCTACGGCCACCGCGCGCAACGCGTACGCCTCTGCCCAACCAGTGGGGCGCCGCGGTGGCGAACCCGCTTGAGGACCGAGCCCGTCGAAGCATCCACCGTGCAGATGATCTTCCTGTGGCGCGCGACCGAACGCCTGCCCATCAAGGAAATTCGCCGACGCCTGACCGTCGCGCGGTACCCAGAACCCCTGGATCAGCACACGGGCCATCCCGGCGCATGGACAGATGCTGCCGTGCGGGTGATCCTGCGCAACCCGAAGTACCTCGGCCGCCAAGTCTGGGGACCTACCAACCACGGCATGCGGGTGCCACGATCGAAGTGGGTGTGGTCGGACACCTGGGCGCATCCGCCCATGACCCCTTTCGAACAGCTCACCAACGCCAACCGCCGCTCCCACCCGATCGCCCCACCACGTACGGGCAACGAGTAGACCGCCATGAACACGTCATCTTCCCCTTCACCCCAGCCGTTCGATCACCATCTAAACGGGGCCGACACCATCACAACCCAGTCCGACAACGCAGCGACCACAGCAGGCACCGATTCAGGCCAGCTGTTGTTCACACCAGCACAGGCCGCCACCACCCTGCAGGTGCGGGAGTCGTGGCTACGTCGACGCGCGGCCGAACGCCGAGTTCCCTGCACGTTCCTCGGCAAGCACTTGCGCTTCTCCCGCGCGGACATGGAAGCGATCATCGCCGACGCGCGGAGACCGTCCGCCGCGTCACGCATACGAACGTCCACCAGCGATCCCCTGCGTCGCTAACTAGAAAACCTCTGCCCGGCAGGAGATTTATGCGATCGGGTGACCACATACCGCTGGCTCTCTTCAGCGAAACGAGCGTGAATACCCACTGCCCGAACAACGGACCACTGTCCGCAAAGGAGACTCCACAGTGGCATGGATAGAACGACACGGAGACGGCTTCCGAGTCCGCTACCGACTCGACGACCGCTCCATCATGACCGAACCCGGCTTCGACACCCGCGACGCCGCCCAAGACCGGATCGACGACCTCAACTACGAACAGCGAAAGGGGACATGGGTCGACCCCCGAGCCAGTCAGACACTGCTCGGCGAGTGGGTGACCACCTGGTCCGCAGCCCACGACGTCAGCGAAGGCACCTGGGCCAAGTACAACTCACACCTGGCAAACCACATCCTGCCCAAATTCGGCGACACCGCCATCGGCGACATCCAACGCCTAGCGGTCAAAGGCTGGGTCAAATCACTACGCCGCACACTCGCCGAAGCGACCGTCGCCGACGTCGTCACCATCCTCTCGATGATCCTCGGCGAAGCCGTGGAGGAAGACCTCATCACCGCCAACCCCTGCCGGAAACTTCGAATCAACCGAGACGGCGGCCCGGAACGACCCCACGCCGCAGGCTGGCAAGTCGTACGCATCGCCGAACGAAGCCGCCGACGCGAAGACTGGCTGCTCATCATCACCGCCGCCTACACCGGCATGCGCTGGGGCGAACTCGCCGCCCTGCAAACGATCAACCTCCACTTCGACGAACCAAGGATCATCGTGGACCCCGACAAAGGCGCCCTGCACGAAGTACGCGGCACACTCGTCCTCGGACCACCCAAGACCGCAGCCAGCGTCCGAACCGTCCACCTGCCGCCATTCCTCGCCGCGCTGCTACGCGAACACCTCGACAACCACGACCACCGATTCGTGTTCACCGGCGCAGACGGCGGACTGCTCCGGCGCTCGAACTTCCGCAACCGGGTCTGGCTTCCCGCCGTCGAAGGCTCAAAGACCCGAGGCTTGAGCCCGCTGTTCCCCGGGCTGCACTTCCATGACCTGCGCCACACCCAGAAAACCTGGCTGATCGAAGATGGCGTCCCCGAGGTCGCCCAGGCCGCCAGAATGGGACATCGACTCCCCGGAGTGCGGGGCATCTACTCACACGTCAGCCAAGCCATGATCGACCTTCTACTCGCCGCGCTGGAACGGCGATGGGAGCAAACTGGGAGCACCGGACCAGTGACCACTACCGAAGCTGAAATGGGTTCAAGATCATTTGCTCCCAATTTGCTCCCAGGACAGCAGAAGGCCTGCCGGTGATGATCACCAACAGGCCGTCTGACCAGTGTGTATAACTGGTGGGCGATACTGGGATTGAACCAGTGACCCCTACCGTGTCAAGGTAGTGCTCTCCCACTGAGCTAATCGCCCGAGGCGCAGGCGGGAATCGAACCCGCGTACAGGGCTTTGCAGGCCCTTGCCTAAGCCACTCGGCCACTGCGCCAGTTCCTGCTTACTTCTCAGGAGTCCGGCCGGCCCGAGGGGCCGACGCCGAGCGGACGACGGGACTCGAACCCGCGACCCTCACCTTGGCAAGGTGATGCGCTACCAGCTGCGCTACGTCCGCCTGCCCCAGCTTCGTTCCGGGCTTGCGGCCCGTCTCGGTGGTGCGTGAACAACTTTATCCGACCCCCGAAACCAGTTTCAAAGGGGGGTCCCTTTTTCTGTTTGCTCAGGTCAGGTCGTTGGAGATCAAGTGCGTCAGCGCCTCGTCGACGTTGACCCACGTGTGCTCGTTGCCCGGCACCACCACGTCGTAGGTTCGGTCGAGGAAGTCCGCCAGCTCCTGCGCCGACGCCTCGAACACCGCGTGGCCCGACGGCGAGCTCAGCTCGATCACCACTACTTCCGGGTCGTCGACCGCGGGCCTGATCCGCACGTCGCCGTCCCCCGCCTCGGCGATCAGCCCGTCAGCCAGCAGGTCACGCGCGAACACCCATTCCACCCAGCCTGCCCGGCCCGTGCGGAACGCCGCGACGACCGCATACGGGTCGCGGGTGTCATAGCGCAGCTCGACCTTCACCGGCACTGCCGGTGTGCGTGGCGCAAGCAGGTCGAAGACCGCCGTTGAGCGGAGCGTCACGTGATCGTTGCGCATCGTCGCTACCCTTCTTCTCCCTTCCCAGCCATGGAACGACTGAGCTCCAGTCCTGTGACGCCGCGGTTTCGCCCTTCGACAGCATTTCGGCCGATCTTCACCCGTTCGGGGCCCCAGTTCGACACTATGCGATCGAGCGACTCCGTCCTGTAATCACCTGATGGACCTACGGGTACATACTGCTGGGTTCCGCCTGAACTTGGTAGCGCCAATGCGTGAATCTTCCGCCCGATGTTCGCCGCACCGCCAGACGCTCCGCCGACATCCGCAGGTCAGGGCGGACAACGGGGGGTGGTTACATTCCGGTTGAAGGCTCCTGTAAGCTTTGTCTCTGTCAGGCCAGCGGGTGATTAGCTCAGCGGGAGAGCGCTCCGTTCACACCGGAGAGGTCACTGGTTCGATCCCAGTATTGCCCACCAGACAGCCGAAAGGCTCGGTTCCCCAGCACTTGGCGGAACCGGGCCTTTCGCTCGTGTGGGATTTCCATTGTGGACCTGCGCGAACTCGGATACGTCGTGGTGCCCTCGGCGAGTTGAACTTCGGCCGCGCCGCGCAGCGGCTGCACATCGCCCAGCCTGTGCTAGCGCGGTGCACGGTTCTCACGTGTGCCGCTCATCACCAGCCTGTCGCGGCGGCGCCAGGCGGTGGTCTTCGGCGGATTCTGCCCAGACCTTGCCGCATCGCCTCCGCGGCGACCGTCTAAGACCTTCCCGCTGCGATGGCCGCAGGGGCGTTACGCCGACACTCATCGGATGTAACCGTCTACATTTCGGCCCAATGCATCTTGACGGCGGTTCAGAGGCCAGGTTTGATCGGATGTCTGAGGGCGACCGGGAGAGGGCTGAGCCATGCAACGACGCATCCGAACCATCCTGCTGAGCGTGCTCGCCGTCGTGCTCGCGATGATCACGCCCACCGCGAACGCGGAGGTCGAGCACCCCAGACAGCAGTGGTTACGAGCGTCAACGGCCGGGCTTTTCCTGCACTGGGGCATGTTCACCGCGCCGAAGCACCTGGACTGCGCGGAGTGGGAACGCGACGTGACCGGCGGCGGCTGGTCGCCGGACTACTGGGTCGACGAGGCCCGCGAACTGGGCGCCTCCTACATCGTCCTGGCCACCTTCCACAGCAGACTCGGTTACGCCAAGCCGTGGCCGAGCGCCATTCCCGGTAGCTGCAGCACCAAGCGCGACCTGCTCGGCGAGTTGGTGCGGGCGGGCAAGGCCAAGGACGTCGAAGTCATCCTCTACATGACCGACGACCCGCAGTGGCACAGCGAGCAGGGCAAGCAGATGCTCGATTCGGCCGCGTACTCGGCCCACAAGGGCCAGCAGGTGGACCTGACGACACGCCGTGGCTTCGGGATGTACAGCTACGACCTGTTCTTCGAGGTGATGCGCAACTACTCGGACCTCGCCGGCTTCTGGATCGACAACGACAACGAGTACTGGGAGCAGAACAAGCTCTACGAACAGGTCCGCCAGCTGCGGCCGTCCTGGTTGCTGAGCAACAACAACGAGGACACGCCGATCATGGACACGGTCAGCAACGAGCAGAAGACCGGCATGACGCCGTCCTACGACTACCCCCAGGCCGCGTGGACGCCGATGCCGCGACTCGTCGAGGCCGACTACAAGCTGCCCACCACCGGCGACTGGTGGTACGACGGCAAGGACCACCCGGTCGACTTCCGGCTGTCCACCGGCCGGTACATCACCAACGCGGGCTCGTCGATGAAGTCGCTGATGGCCGAAACCCCGATGGTGAACGGGAAGTTCCCGCCCAGCCAGGAGAGGTACAACGACTTCATGGCCGGCTGGGTGCCGCCGATCCGTGATTCCCTGCACGGCACCGAAGGCGGCGGCTACATGTACGGCGGCATGCAGCCGGGCTTCTGGAACGACGGCGCGCACGGCGTGATCACGGTCAAGCCTGGCGCGAAAACCCAGTACATCCACGCCGTGACCAGGCCGAGCACGAACATGCTCCGCCTTCGGGACAACGGGTACTGGGTCACGGGCGTGACGAACGCCCGGACCGGTGAACGACTCAAGTTCAACCAGTCGGGCGGCTACCTGACGATCCTGGACATCCGCGACTGGGACGCCTACGACACCGTGTTCAAAGTAGACACACCGGTGCAGTCGGGCTACTACAAGGACGTGAGTGCGACCGCGACGTCCACGAGGCAAGGTTTTCCCGCAGGCAACCTCACCGACGGCGACTACGAGACCTACTGGGACGCCGACGACAAGCTCCCAGTCAGTGTCACACTGGACCTCAAGCAGCGCGAACACGCCACGCATCTCGCCGTGAACCAGCGCGAGTGGTCGCCCACGTACGCGCGGGTCTCGTTCGGCCGGCCGGAGGACTCCGCGCGGATCAAGGACTACAAGGTCTCGATCAGCGACGACGGCGTGCGGTGGACGCAGGTCAAAGCCGGTGCGATGCCCAGCGCCCGAGGCACCCGGTTCATCGACATCGGCCAGCAGAACACCCGGTACGTCAAGCTGGACGTGCTGAACACGTGGGGCGGGCCGCAGGCACCTCGTCACTTCGGCGAGTTGCAGATAGACGAGATCAAGGTGGGACACGGGTATCCGCTGTCGCCCTGGGCGCGGACACCGCTGGAAGCCGAGAACGCCGGCCTGAACGGCGGCGCCCGCCCCCAGATCTGCTGGGCCTGCTCGGGTTCGGCGCAGGTGGCTGGGCTGGGCGGCGGCGCGCGCAACTCGGTGACCTACAAGAACGTCACAGCAGCGACAGCCGGTGACTACAAGCTGGAACTCACCGCGACGTCCGCCCAGGCGACGTCGCTCGCGGTCACGGTCAACGGTGGAGCACCGATCGACGTCCCCTTGCCCGCGGACCGTGCCGATGTCCCCGCGAACACATCGATCCCCGTGCCGCTCAACGCAGGCGCGAACACCATCGTGTTGCACAGCAACGACGTTCGGGGCCCGGGAGTCGACCGGATCGCGATCGCAACGCTCCCACCGGCTTCCTACACGCCGACGACCACGATGACCGTGACGCCACACGGCGTTCAGTGGATCGGCCCGGACCGGCAGGCGATCAAGGTGACCGCGAAGCTACGGCTGGACGTCGACGACCCGATCACAGGCGTAGAACTGAAGCCCACCGCACCGGCGGGCTGGACCGTGCAGGGCTCGCCCGCGACCGTCCAAACGTTACGGCTCGGGCAGGTGCTGACCGGCGAGTGGACGCTGACAGCCCCGGCGCAGGTCCAGGCCGTGTCGGCACCGGTGACCGCGTCGTTGCGGATCCTGGGCCGCGGCAAGCAGGTCACCACCGATGTCGACGTCAAACCGCGCCCGGCTGACCGGGTGTTCATGCGCGAGGCGGAGGACTCGGCCAACGAGTTCGGCAGCACCGGCCTGACCAGTTGCGGTCAGTGCTCGGGCGGGGAGAAGGTGCGCAACATCGGTGGTTCGCCGGACGCGCTGGTGCGGTTCGACGATGTCACCGTGCGCACAACGGGCCAGTACAAGCTCCACATCGACTTCACGGTGAACGGGCCGCGGTCGTTCTTCGTCTCGGTCAACGGCGGTCAGCCCACCGAGGTCAAGGTCGACGGAGCCGGCAACAACACGCCGTACGCCACCTCGCTTCCCGTGGCGTTGAACGCCGGGGCCAACAGCATCACGTTCGCCAACGACCAGGCAGCGGCACCGGATCTGGACCGGATCTCGCTGTCCGTGGAATAAAGGAGTTCCGCCGGAGCACGACCCACGGTAAGAACAGCGCAATGGAACGCGCGCTGGTGAACTTCTTCTACTGCCATCCGGTCGGGCACGCGGTTGAGGCGCTGTACTACGCCAACGGCCACCACGCGGCGAACCCGGATCTGGAGATCTCGGTCGCTCTCAACGCGGCCACCGCGGTGGAACTGGCCGGCTTCTGCCCCTTCGTGTCGGCCAGCTACGCCGTGGACCACCCGCTTCTGGAGAGCTGCCCGGATTCGCTGCGGCGGGTGGAGCACCTGCCGCGGCACTGGGACTGGGTCATCGACGAGTCCCGCCGCTACCAGGACTTCCAGCTGGAGCTGTTCCCGGGCTTGAAGGACTACTACGACGCCACGGACCAGCACCTGGTCCCGGGCAAGGGCCGGACTGTGGTCACCAGCCCGAAGGTCGGGTATCTGCCGCACCAGCAGTTGCGTCTTCAGCTTCCCGAACACGCACGGCGGGCAGCAGAGCAGCGGACGATCACGATCATGCCAGGTGGGTCGAGCGAGCCGGAGCTCTACCCGTCGGCCGACTCGTGGCTGATGATCATGGACGCGCTCACCGACGCGTACCCGGACGCCCGGATCGTCCTGGTCGGCAAGCTGGCGAAGAACGACCGGACCTCGACCGCGCTCACCGAAGAGGACCTCGCACGGCTGCTCGCGCACCGGTCCGGACCTGTGAACTGTTTCGACCGGAGCCTGACCGGGCAACTGGCGGCCGTCGAGGCGAGCGACTTCTTCCTCGCGCCGCACACGGGTTTCGGCATGGCCGCGTTGGCCGTCGGCACGCCGTGGCTCGCGTTGTCCGGTGGGCGTTGGTTCGAGTTCTTCTTCAACGGCGTCCCCTTCCGGTCGATCATCCCCGACACCGACCGGTTCCCGAGCTACAGCACGTTCGGCACGCTGCCTGTGGTCGACAGCGAGGACGGGCCGCGCACACCGAGCATGACCCAGACGAGGATCCACGCGGACCTCGACCGGATCGTGGCCGCGGCCGGTGAGCTGCGGGACGGCACACTGGGCTACGAGCAGGCGCTGCACGAGTACTTTCCCGCGCTGCTGGAGGCCTGCGGCGGTGACAAGGCGCGGATCTGGTCGATCGACGCTGTCCACATGAGCTACTTGTAGGCGCGCACAGCACCGGGATACGGCAACCGCTCGGGGCGGCGCAGCCGGTACTCGAAGTGCCACCATTCGTTGTCGTACGTGCGGTACAGGTTGTAGCGCTCGCCGTTTTCCTCCAGCCATCGGGCGCCTTCCCGTGGCCGGACATCCATCGCGACGCCGCGAACGTGCGGTGACTCCGCGGGGTGCAGGACTCGCGGCAGGCCGGACCGTTGAAGGTCGGCGACGTACATCCGGTGCTGTACGGCGGCGTCGCGGTGGCCGGAGGTGAGACCGATCAGCTGACCGTCGCGCCAGAACGCTTCCGTGCGGGCCGTGGTGAAGGCCGCGTGCGCGGCTGGGGTGAGGCCGCGCAGGTCCTCGGCCGGGTAGCGGACGCCCAGCGCCCACTGGCACGCGACGTGCCTGGCGTGTCCGGGTGCGTTCAGGTGTGCGAGCGGCAACAAGCATCGCGCAAGCGTTTTCGTCGCTGTCGCCATGAGACGGTCTCGTGTGGTCATGACTTCCACTGTCAGCGGCGAGTGTCGTTGTCCTTTCCGTACGGTGTAACAGCTGTGTAATGGCGTAGGTGTGACACGACCATGACATTCCGCGGACGGCGCCGGGACGGCTGCCGGGCATCATCGTGGGGGTGGACAGGCGAACTCCGGGCGGCCCTGCGATGGTTGGTGGCATGTCCCGGGTGCTGTTGATCGAAGACGACAAGGCCGTCCGCGAAGGGCTGGAACTGGCGCTGACCAGGCAGGGCCATTCGGTGTGGACGGCCGGGACCGGCGAGCAGGGGCTGAGCAGGCTGGCGGGCGTCGACGTGGTGGTGCTCGACCTGATGCTGCCCGGGATGGACGGGTTCGAGGTCTGCCGCAGGATCCGCGCGACCGGCACCCTGCCGATCATCATGCTCACCGCCCGCAGTGACGACATGGACGTGGTGGCCGGGCTGGAAGCGGGCGCCGACGACTACGTGGTCAAACCGATCCAGCCCAGGGTGCTCGAAGCACGCATCCGCGCCGTGCTGCGCCGCGCCGGTGACGCCGGGCCGCCGCACACCGAGGCCGAGCAGTACGGCGACCTCGCGATCGACCGGTCCAGCCTGGTCGTCCGGCGTCACGGCGAACAGGTCAGCCTCGCCCCGACCGAGCTGCGGCTGCTGCTGGAGCTGTCCTCGTCGCCCGGCCGGGTGCTCAGCCGTCAGCAGCTGCTCGAATCGGTGTGGGAGCACGGCTATCTCGGCGACTCGCGGCTGGTCGACGCGTGTGTCCAGCGGCTGCGCGCCAAGATCGAGACGGATCCGGCGGCTCCGCGCTACATCCAGACTGTCCGGGGCTTCGGCTATCGGTTCGGGCCGCTGTGAGGAGCCTGCGCACCCGCCTGTTGATCGCGTTCGCCCTGCTCAGCGGCGTGACGGCGGCGGCGGTGGCCGGGGCGATGTACGTACAGGCGCGCAACGTCATCCTGGAGAAGGCGCAGGAGTCCGCGGTGCGCCAGTTCACCGACCGGGTGGCGTCGATGACCGTGCCGGACGCGGGCGTGCTGTCCGACCGGGAGAGCAACGGCGTGATCATCTACAGGGGACGGACGCTGTCCGGTGGCCTGCGGCCGTCCGACATCCCCCTGGAGCTGCGTGCCAAGGCCGCCACCGGCGTGGTCGCGTGGCAGCGGGTGGTCCGGGACGGCAACGCCGGTGTGCTCATGGGTCTGCGTTTGTCCGATCTGGAGTTCTACGGTGCGCGGGGTCTTCAGGACGAGCAGGAAAGCATCAGTCAGTTGGCTCTCCTCGCGTGGGTGATCGGGATCGGGTCGCTCGTTCTCGGCGGGTTCCTGGCGTGGCTGGCGGCCAACAGCGTGCTGCGGCCCGTTCGTGAGCTGGACGCTGCCGCGCGCAGGCTGGGCGAAGGCGATCTGACGACCAGGGTGCAGGTGCGCGGCACCGATGAGCTCGCGGGCGTCGCGCAAACGTTCAACACCACGGCGGCCGCGTTGGAGAAGCAGGTCGCGGACGCCCGGCGGTTCGTCGCGGACGTGTCCCACGAACTGCGCACACCTCTCGCCGCGATGACAGCGGTGACGGACGTGCTCGACGAGGAAGCGCCGCACCTGACCGAGCACGCGGGCAAGGCGGCCAGCCTGGTCAGCCAGGGCACCCGTGACCTGACCCGGCTGGTCAACGACCTGATGGAGGTCAGCAGGTTCGACTCGGGCACGGCCACCCTGGCGGTGGAGGACGTCGACGTGGCCGAGGCGATCACCGCGACACTGCGTGCCCGCCGCTGGTCCGACGTGGTCACCGCGTTCGAGCCGGTGACCACGCGGCTCGACCCGCGACGGCTCGACGTGGTCGTGGCGAACCTGGTCGGCAACGCGTTGAAACACGGGTCAGCGCCGGTGTCGGTGGCGCTGCGCGGCGAGCCCGGCTGGGTGGTCGTCGAGGTCGCCGACCGCGGTCCGGGCCTGGATCCGCAGGTGCTGCCGCAGGTGTTCGACCGGTTCTACAAGGCGGACACGGCACGGACCCGGTCCGAGGGCAGCGGGCTCGGCCTGGCGATCGCGTGGGAGAACGCCAGACTGCACAACGGCACGATCACGGCTGGCAACCGGCCGGACGGTGGTGCGGTGTTCACGCTTCGGCTGCCTTCGGGAGGTTCACGGTGAAACGTGCCCTGGTGATGGTCGCGTTGCTGCTCGCGGGGTGTGGTGTGCAACCAACCGCGCCGATCGGCGGGTCGCGTGCGACGGGAGCCGTGATCTACCTGGTGCAGGACGGCGAGGTCACGCCGGTGCTGCGTCCCACGCGGCACGAGTCCAGCAAGCTGTCCGCGCTGGAACTCCTGGCTGAGGGAGCCACGCCAGGCGGCCTCTACACCACTGAGGTCCCTCGGGAACTGGGGCCGCGGAGCGTCGACGGCGTCACGGTCACCGTCACAGCCGACGTCGCCGCTCTGTCCACAGTGGCCGTGACGCAGATCGTGTGCACAGCCGCGATCCCCCAGCCTGTCACGCTGAGAGGCGGCGGACAGACCAGGGGACCGTTGAGCTGCCCTGTCTAGTCAGGCAGCAGACAGCCCGGTTTCCTCAGGTCGAGGCGGTTGCCGGGCTGGACGCACGTGGTGATCCAGTACGTCTGCGTGGCGTACCCGGCGCCCTTGCGGGCCGAGATGGCGCCGGAGCGGTCCATTTCGCACGGGTTGTTCTCCGTGCACTGACCGCCTTCGCGGTTGCTCGTGTTGTGGATGCCGACCACCTGACCGCCGGACACGACCGGTGATCCGGACACTCCCGGGCCGGGTTCGCACGCGGAGTCGTATCGGATCACGTCCTTGGTCACGTAGGTCGCTTCGAGGACGCGGTAGGCGAAGCCGTCGAGCTCACAGGGCAGGACCTTCGCCCAGCCGGACGACACGATCTCGACGTCCGCGCCCCGTTTGGGCCGCTCTGCCGACAAGGTCATGGGCCGTACGTGGTACTGCCTGTCGAGTTGGGCGTAGGACTCGCGCAGCCGGTACAGCGCGATGTCCGTGCCGGTCATCGTCACGTACATCGCTTTGGCCGTGCGGAGTGTGGCCACTGTCGCGCCCTTGCCGTCCAGCAGATTGATCAGGCGGTTGGACGGTTGGTCGACGAGCACTTCGTCCGGGATGACGCTTTGTCCTTCGTAGCAGTGCCCGTTGGTGAGCACCAAGGCTGGGTCGTGCGCCGAGGAACCCGGTGCCCGGACCAGGGAGCCTGAGCACCCTCCGATGAGGACAGTCCCGGCCAGGTCGGTGGCCGCTGCGGCGGGAGTGGCCAGTGCGACGAAGGACAACGCGGTCGCGGTGAGGATTCGCTTGATCATGACAGTCCCTCGCACGATCCGTTGTCGGTGCGGCCGGTCCGGAAGAACTCGACGACCTTGGCGCCGCACGGGATCCGGCGGATGGATCCGTGGACGTCGTCGTCGACGGTGAGCAACGCACCGCCGATCTTGGCCTGCATCCGCTGCGCCCACACGTACGGTGTGTCGTTCTCGTAGCGGTGGCCGGACAGTTGCAACGTGCTCGTGCCCTTGGTGAGCTGCCACGGTCTGGCTGGGATCGGCCACTTCGGGCACTGGAAGCTCATCTGCAGCAGGCCGCCGGCCGCCGGGTACTGCTGGACGCGCTGCTGGCGTTGTGCCCAGATCTCGGCGAAGTCCCGGCCTCCCGTGCCGTCGTTGCAGAACATCGCGCGGTTGTTCACGAAGTTGAACGCGAACCCGTTGAAGTCGCCGAACTGCGGCCTCGTCGAAGGTTTCACCGCCGAGGCCGCCATCCGCGCTTCGGTGTTCTCCGACAAGGTCGCCAGTTCCCGTGCCGAGTAGGCGTAACCGGACGGCGAGGGGGTGGCGAGGCTGCCGACCATCACGCCGGTGACTTCGCCGCGTGGCTTGGCGTCCAGTTCGGCGCGCAGGGCCAGCACGGTTTTGCGGACCTCCGCGCTGGTCCTGCCCAGGTGGTACTCGTGGTCGCGGTCAGCCAGCCATTTCGTGAACGGCTCGAACCTGGCCTCCGCGACCGCCGCGGCGTCGGTGTCCATCGCCGGCATGTCCATCACGGGTGGCATCACGGATTCGAGCCACATCCGGTCCACGTGCCGGTCGAACAGCGACCGGTAGACCGCGCCGACAGCGGTGCCGAACGACACGCCGTAGAAGCTGATCTTCTGCTCCCCCAACGCCTGGCGGATCATGTCGACGTCACGCGCGGTGTTCTCGGTGGTCAGGTTGGCGGCGAATTCGGGATCGTCGTCGGAGCACGCGGCGTTCCACGTGGCCTCAGCGTCGAACGACGCCCTGGCGTTGGTCTGCGCGTCACTGGGTGGCGGGAGCGGGTCGTAGTCCTGGTCGCAGAACTGTGCGTCGCTGAAGCCGACGCCTCTGGGGTCGAAGCCGATCAGGTCGTGGTTGTCGGCGACGCCACCGATGGTGCTGGTCCTGAGGTCACGGGGGTAGGAGATGGCTGTGGCACCGGGGCCGCCGGGGTTGGCCAGCAGGACTCCGCGCCGCTGCCCCTTGGCTTTCAGCCTGCTGACCGCGATCTTGAGCGTGCGGCCGCCGGGTTTGGCGTAGTCCAGGGGAACTGTGACGAAGGTGCACTCCGTGTCACCTTTGTCGTCGGGGAAGACCTCCTTCCAGCGGTCCAGCGTTTCGGTACAGGGCTTCCACTCAGGCGCGGCGGCCTGGGCGGGTGTGGCCGAAATCCCGGTGGCGACCAGGACGATCGCCACCATCGCTGCTGTTCTGTTCACCCGGTCGAACCTGGCAGAGCCGTGTCAGCCTGCCGTCATGGTCGTGTAACAGGTGATCACGCGATCGCAATGCGTACCGCGGCGACGAGGCCGAGCACGCCGATGACGTAGCGCAGCGGCGCGGGCGGGATCTTGCGGGACAGGTAGGCGCCCACCGGGCCCGCGATCATCGTGGCGGCACCGAAAACGAGCGTCTCCGGCCACGGCACGGGAGCGATGAAGCAGAACAGCACACCGGCCACGCCGTTGGCGATCCCCTGCAGCACGACCTTGACGGCGTTGAGCTCGTGCGTGGTTCCCTTGGCGAACAGGCCGAGCACGGCGAAGAAGATCACACCGATGCCGGTGCCGAAGTAGCCGCCGTAGACCGACGTGGTGAAGATGACGGACTTGAGCGGGCCGCGGTGCTTCTGCGCCGACCGCAGCCGCTTGGCCACGAGTGGCTGCACGAGAACCAGGAGCGCGCCGAGGCCGAGCAGCGCGGGCACGAGGTAGGTGAAGACTTTCTCCGGCAACGCGAACAGCACGAGCCCGCCGATCAGCGAGCCGATCGCGGCGGGCAGGGCGATCCGCCGCAGCAGCGGTTTCTGGACCGCCAGTTCACGGCGGAAGCCGATCGTCGAGGCGAAGTTGCCTGGCACGACGCCGATGCAGTTGGCGACGTTGGCCTGGAGCGGGGTCAGTCCGAGGGCGAGGAAGACCGGGAACGTCAGCAGCGCGCCCGCACCGGCGATCGCGTTGATCACGCCGGCAGCCAGCCCGGTCACCGCGACGAGTAGCAAATCCACGATCATCACTGTCCGCCACCAGCACTCATGCGTCCAATGACCGTAATAGATGGGATTGATGCGTATCATGCATCAATGTGGAGATCGACCAGCTCAGATGGTTCGTGACGGTCGCCGAAGGCCGCACCGTGACCGCCGCAGCGGCCGAGTTGCACGTGTCACAGTCCGCGTTGTCGCGCGGGCTCTCGCGGCTTGAGCAGGAGGTCGGCACTCCCCTGTTCGACCGCGTCGGCCGCGTGCTGCGGCTCAACAGCAACGGGCAGACGTTGCTGGACGCGGCGAAGCGCGCGTTGAAGTCGATCGACGGCGCGGTCAGGACGATCGGCACGGCCGCGGATCCGACGGTCGGCACGGTCCGGTTCGCGTTCCTCAACACGCTCGGCAACGAGTTCGTGCCGACGTTGCTCAGCGGCTTCCGCGCCCTCTACCCGGAAGTCGAGTTCCTGCTGCGGCAGGGCGGAACCACGCGCAACGAGCGGTACCTGCTCGACGGCGAGGTCGATGTGGTGCTGTCCGCGCGACCGTCCGACCAGCCGGGCGTCACGTGGCGGCCGATCGTCGAGGAGCCGCTCACGCTCGTGGTCCCGACTGGGCACCGGCTCGCGCGGCGTCGCACGGTCCGGCTGGCCGACGTCGAGAACGAGCCGTTCGTGACGTTCGCCGACGGGTTCGGCCTGCGCCTGATCACCGAACGGCTGTGCCACCAGGCCGGGTTCGCCCCGCGGATCGCGTTCGAAGGCGAGGAGCCGTTCACGTTGCGCGGGCTGGTCGGCGCGGGCTGCGGCGTGGCGCTGCTGCCGCCCGCCCCCGGTCCCCTGCCGGACATCGTGGAGCTGCGGATCTCGGAGCCGCTGTGCGCCAGGACGATCGGGATCGGGTGGTGCCCGGAGCACTACGCACCGGCGGTGGTGGAGGCGTTCCGGGAGTACGTGCTCACCGAGGCGCGCCCGTCGGCCGCGTGGTCACGGTTCCGAACGGACCAGGGTCGTCACGATCCTGCGGACGGCTGACGCCTGCGGTGTTGTCGCGCGGTCGGCGTACAGCATGTGTGTCGACCCGATGAGCATCGCGGCGAGGGTTTCGACGTCCGCGTCCGCGGGGACGCGGCCGAGGCGCTGTTCGTCGGCGAGGTAGGCGCCGAGCATGATCGCGCCTTCGGTGAGCACCGGGACGCCCGCGGGCCAGGCGTCCCGCAGTCTCGTGCGCAGTTCGTCCCGGAAGGTCACCAGGGCGACGACCGCGACGGCGACCGATTCGAACAACGAGATCAACGCGCCGGTCAGGTGATCGACGACGTTTCCTGTCCCGACGCGACCGCGCAGGGCGGCGGCTTGGGCGTCCATCTGTTCGACGCGGTCGAGGACATACTCGGCGAGGAACGCGTCGAAGTCGTCGAAGTGCTTGTGCAGGACGCCCTTGGCGCAGCCCGCCTCGGTGGTGACCGCGCGGCTGGTCAGGGCACTGGGACCGGCGCTCAGCAGGATGCGGTCGGCGGCTGCGAAGAGCTGGGCGCGCACGTCACGGATGCTCACGCCGGTCGGCACCGAAGGTCCTCCGTTGTCGAGTGGGCACTTGCCCACTATGGTGGGCGCATGCCCACTCTACCGACCGAACCCCATCGCATCAGGGAAGTGGCCGAGTCGTTCGGCACCGACGCGCAACGCTACGACCGGACGCGACCGCGCTACCCCCAGCCGCTGATCGACCGGATCACCGCCACGGCACCCGGCCGCGACGTGCTCGACGTCGGCACCGGAACCGGCATCGCGGCCCGGCAGCTGCAGGCAGCCGGGTGCACAGTACTCGGCGTGGAGCCCGACGCCAGGATGGCCGAGCACGCGCGTGCACAGGGACTCGAGGTCGAAGTGTCGACCATCGAGGAATGGGACGCCGGGGAACGGACCTTCGACGCGATCACGGCCGCGCAGTGCTGGCACTGGGTCGACCCGGACGCCGGAGCGGCCAAGGCCGCCCGACTGCTGCGACCCGGTGGGCTGCTGGCCGCGTTCTGGAACACCGACGAACCGCCGGCCGAACTGGCCGGCCCGTTCCTCACGATCTTCCGCGAGGTCGCGCCTGACTCACCGACCGCACAGCTCACCAACAAGGACAAGCCGTACCAGACGATGTCGGACCGCACAGCGGACGGGATCCACCGGACCGGGCAGTTCCAGGCGGTCGAGTACTGGCGGTTCGAGTGGCAGCGCGACTACACCCGGGCCGAGTGGCTCGACCGGCTGCCCACCCACGGCGGCATGAGCCTGCTCCCACCCGACGCCCTGGCCACGCTGCTGGAACGCACCGGCGCCGCGATCGACGCTGTCGGCGGCACGTTCACCATGCGCTTCACCACGGTCGCGGTCACCGCCGCGCGGAGCTGAACCGGGCGTCCGCCTCGGCCTCGGTCAGCCCGAAATCCGCCAGGTCGTAGCGGTGCGAGCGGCGCCGATCGCCCGAACTGTGCACAGCCGCCATCGCCGCACGCACCTCGCCGGACACGGCCAAGCCGAAATGGCGGTAGATGTCCGTGACGACACCGAGCGGATCGGCCACGAGATCCGCGTATTCCACGTCGTAGAACTGCGCGGGATCGTGTTTCGCCCGATCGGTGTTGAATTTCTCCAGGCCACGTGCCCACAGTTCCAGCTGGGAACGGCCGATGACCGGACCCCGGAAAACCGTCGACCACCCGTCCGTGGCCTGTTCGGCGAGGCTGCACATCGACGCGATGATCGTGCGCGGCGCCCGGTGCGTCTGGATCACCAGCGCGTCGGGATAGGCGTCCATCAGCGCGTCGAGAGCGAACAGGTGACTGGGGTTCTTGAGCACCCAGCGGCGACCCGCGTCCGGCATGCCGATCAGCTGGAGGTTGCGGCGATGCCGGTGGTACGCGGCCGTCCAGTCCTGCCCGGCCAGCCAGTCCGAATACGTCGGCACGTAGGCAAGACACTCGAAGGAGACGGACAACATGGACTGACGCAACAGCCGCCAGCACTCCTCGGCCATGTCCGCGGTGATGTAGTGCAGGCCCATGAACTCGGGGTGTTCGACGTGGTGCTGTTCGTACCCGGCCTGGATCCGTTGGTACATCGGATTGTCGCCCCACGTCTCGCGGGGCGGGCGTGGCTGCGGCAGGTCGGTGAGCCACAGTTCGAGCCCTTGGTGCGCCGGGTCCTCGGTCAGCAACCGGTGCAGCGCCGTGGTTCCGGTGCGCGGCAGGCCGGTCACGAAGATCGGCCGCTCGATCGGGACCGCCGCGTGCTCCGGATGGGCTTTCCACGCCGTCTCGCTGAGCAGCCGGGCCACCAGCGCCGAGCGCAGGCCGGCGCGCTGCACCCGCAGCCCGAACTCCGTCAGCCCCGCCTCCCGGTGGTAGGAGTCCACCAGCACCGACAAGCCGTCCAGGTAGTCCTGGTCGCCGAAGTCGGTCAGGCCGGTGATCTTCGTGGCCGACGCGTGCAACGACTCGATGTCCACGCTTGGCTCCTAGTGGTGGTATTCGCCGCCGTTGACGTCGAGGCACTGGCCGGTGACCGCGCGGGCCAGGTCCGATGCGAGGAAGACGATCGTGTCGGCGACCTCGTCGGGCTCGGGCAGCTTGCGCAGGTCGATGCCGGCCGCCACCTCGTCGTAGACCTCCTGCGGGCTGATCCCGCGTTGCTTGGCGAGGTAGTCGAAGTAGTACTTCACGTTGCCGGCCCAGATGTAGCCGGGCGCGATGGTGTTGACCCGCACGCCCTTGGGGCCCAGTTCGGTGGACAGGCTCTGCGCCATCGACAGCAGCGCGGACTTGGTCATCTTGTACGGGCCGAAGGCAGGTTTGGAGTGGCGGATCACCATCGAGCTGACCATCACGATCGAGCCGCGGCTGGCCTCCAGCATGGGGCGGAACAGGTTCGTCAGCCGCAGCGCGCCGAGGACGTTGGTCTCGAAGCCCTGCCGGATCCCGTCGAACGGGACACCGTCGAGGTCACCCATGGGCGGGACGGCGAAGGCGTTGTTCACCAACGTGTCCACGCGCCCGAACGACTCCATCGCGGTCTCGGCCAGGCGAACCGCGTCCTGTTCGGAGGCGATGTCGGCCGGCACGGTGACCGCGCGCCGCCCGAGGCCGGTGACCTCCTTGGCCACCTCGGCCAGCCGGGACTCCGTGCGGGCCGCGAGCACGATGTCCGCGCCCTGTCGCGCGCACCGCAGCGCGATCGACCTGCCCAGTCCCGGCCCGATCCCCGAGACCACGACGACCTTGTCCTGCAACAACATCAGCCCACCATTCTCCTCGCGACCGCCGCCTGACGGGCGGCGATGCGTTCGGCGTACTGCTCGGGGGTGATCCGGGCCTGCTCGTGGAACGGCAGCCGTTGCGCCAGTTCGGCGAACGGGACGACCTCGACCTCAGGGCCGTCCTCGGGTTTCAGGTCACGCGAGAGCCGTTGCCACCGGATCTGCAGGTAGCCCCGGGAATGCCCGGTGCGTTCGATCCAGTTCGCCAGGCCAGGGTCGCGTTCGCTGATCACGTACCTGATCCGGCCGTCCGGGTCGGCGACGGCCTGGTCGGCGGTCAGGCTGGTCTGGTGGTTGATGTAGTCCAGCGAGACGTACCACATGCTGCCCAGCTGGAACCCGTGGTACGGCGCATGCGACACGGGCACCGTCACGATCATCACCTCGTCGTCGGCGAGGTCGTAGTGCCCGACGGAGGAGAACTGGGTGGTCAGCCCGCCCGGGGTGGAGCGGGGTTCGGTCATCGTGTTCACCGGGAGGTTCAGGTAGAACCACCTCGGGAAGGCCAGGAACGTCTTCAGCCTGCTGGTGAGCATCTTGCCCGCCGCCGCGTACCGCTTGGCGATCAGGTCACGGGTGAGCGCGGGCGGTGCCGTCGAGGTGGTGCCGGCGCGCCGGATGGTGATCGTGCCGCGCTGTTCGGCCGTCCAGTCGCTGTAGACCTCACGCACGACCAGCATCGCCGAGCCCGCGCCGAGGGTGAAGTAGTTCGGCCCGGCTTGGCCGGGCCCGAACCGGATCTCGAACGTGCCGTCATCGGCGATGTCGAACGCGCGGTCGTCGAACGCCGTGAGGCTGTCGGGTACGTCCACCGGGGAGTAGTCGCCGTTGAGCACCTGGAAGCTGAGGTCGGCCGTGCTGCCGCGCCTGCCGGTCACGACGTACTCCGCGTCCGCCCTGATGTTGGCGTGGAAGTACAGCGTGTCCGGGTTGTCCAGGCCCATCTTGGTGCAGGGCCCGGTGGACTGGACGAAGTAGGGGAAGTCGCGGTCGTAGGCCCACGCCATCTGCAACGAGGCCCTGATGTTGCCCGCGAGGTAGTCGTAGCCCTCGGTCAGGTCCTGCTCGGTACGCACGTGCGGCGCTTCGGCGACGATCTTCTCGGCGTCGGCGATCGCGGCGGCGAAGGACTCGGTGAACACCCGATCAGACTAGAACGCGTTCTAACTCTTGGTCAAACGCCTGCCAGGAACCGCATGCTGGGCAGATCATCCATGGACACCGTCACCTCGTAGATCCGGTTGTAGGTGATGTGCCGGATCCGCCAGCCATCCCCTGGTGAGCGGACGTACTCCTCCTCGTAGTAGGCGGCACCCTTGATCACCAGCCTGCGTTCCGTGACGATCACGGTGTCCTGGAACGCCCACGTGCCGGTGGCCGCGTCGCCGTCGACGTCGATCTCCGGCTGACCGCAGAAGTGGAACGTGACGATCCGGTCGCCGCCGAGGTTCTGGCGCATGAACTCCAGGATCGCGGCACGCCCGGTGAGCACGAGCGGCTCGCCCATCGCCCGTGTGCCGTAGTCGGCGACCGCGTCCTCGGCCAGCGCGGCCTCCAGCACGTCCCAGCGCTTCTGGTCGACCGCGCGCAGGTACCGGTGCTTGAGCCGCTTGATCTCCTCGACCTCGACCACATCCGTTTCAGTCATGCCTGAAGTGAACACTCCGGCGATTGACCAGCGCAATAACCTGTTCTAGTTTCTGACCGTGAGCACCGCCTACGAGCTGACCACGCAGCGCGCACTGGAAGCGGAGTCCGTGCACGTGCTGCGTGAGGTCGCGGCCACGTTCGAACGGCCGGTGCTGCTGTTCTCCGGCGGCAAGGACTCCGTGGTGATGCTGCACCTGGCGATGAAGGCGTTCTGGCCCGCGCCGCCGCCGTTCCCGGTGATGCACGTGGACACCGGCCACAACTTCGACGAGGTCATCGAATTCCGTGACCGCGCGGTCGAGTCGGCGGGCGTGCGGCTGGTGGTCGCTCGCGTCCAGGACGACATCGACGCCGGCCGCGTGACCGAGGAAACCGGGCCACGTGCCAGCCGCAACCGCCTGCAGACCACGACTTTGCTGAGGGCCATCGCGGAGAACCGGTTCGACGCCGTCTTCGGCGGGGCCCGCCGGGACGAGGAGAAGGCCCGCGCCAAGGAGCGGGTGTTCAGCTTCCGCGACGAGTACGGCCAGTGGGATCCCCGCAACCAGCGGCCCGAGCTGTGGAACGTCTACAACGGACGGCACAGGCGCGGCGAGCACATCAGGGTGTTCCCGTTGTCCAACTGGACCGAACTCGACATCTGGCAGTACATCAGCCAGGAAGGCATCGAGCTGCCGTCGATCTACTACGCACACCGGCGTGAGGTCGTGCAGCGCGACGGAATGCTCCTGGCACACACCAGGTTCGTGACGTTGCTGCCCGGCGAGGAGCCTTTCAGCGCGTCGGTGCGGTTCCGCACGGTCGGCGACGCGACCTGCACGGGCTGCGTCGAATCCACCGCGGCGACCGCGGCGGAAGTCGTCACCGAGGTCGCCGCCACCCGGGTCACCGAACGCGGCGCGACCAGGGCCGACGACCGGATCTCCGAGGCAGGCATGGAGGACCGCAAGAAGGAAGGCTACTTCTGATGCCGCACCTGCTCCGCCTGGCCACCGCGGGCAGCGTCGACGACGGCAAGTCCACGTTGATCGGACGGCTGCTGTTCGACTCGAAGACCATCTTCGAAGACCAGCTGGCCGCGCTCGAACAGAGCAGCAGGGACCGCGGCGAGGACTCGCCGAACCTGGCACTGCTGACCGACGGGCTGCGCGCGGAACGCGAACAGGGCATCACGATCGACGTGGCGTACCGCTACTTCGCCACCCCCAAGCGGAAGTTCATCATCGCCGACACACCCGGCCACATCCAGTACACGCGCAACATGGTCACCGGGGCGTCCACCGCGGACCTCGCGCTGGTCCTCGTCGACGCGCGCAAAGGCATACTGGAACAGTCCCGCAGGCACGCGTTCCTGGCCAGCCTGCTGGGCATCCCGCACATCGTGGTGTGCGTGAACAAGATGGACCTGGCCGGCTGGTCACGTGAACGCTTCGAGGAGATCCGCGAGGAATTCCGGCAGTTCTCGATGAAGCTGTCCGCGCCGGACCTGACGTTCATCCCGGTGTCGGCACTGCACGGCGACAACATCGTGCACCGCAGCGCGTCGATGCCCTGGTACGAGGGCACTTCCCTGCTGCACCATCTGGAAGAGGTGCACATCAGCTCCGACCGCAACCTGATCGACGCCCGGTTCCCGGTGCAGTACGTCATCCGCCACAAGGACTTCCGCGGGTACGCCGGAACGGTCGCCGGTGGCGTGTTCAAGCCGGGCGACGAGGTGCTCGTGCTGCCGTCCGGGTTCACCACGACCGTCAGCGCGATCTGGGGCCCCGGCGGGCAGCCGGTGACCGAGGCGTTCCCGCCGCAGGCGGTGACGCTGCAACTGGCCGACGAACTGGACGTCGGCCGTGGCGAGCTGATCTGCCGCCCGAACAACCGCCCGCACATCGGCCACGACGTCGACGCGATGGTTTGCTGGCTGACCGAACACGGTGAGCTGCGCAAGGACGCCAAATACACCGTCATCAACACCACGCGCGCCACCAGGGCCGCCGTCACGTCGTTGGACTACCGGCTGGACATCACCACGCTGCATCGCGACGAGACTGCGGAGTCCTTGTCGCTCAACGAGATCGGCCGGGTCAAGCTGCGCACCAGACAGCCGTTGCTGTTCGACGCGTACCGGCGCAACCGGGCGTGCGGCAGTTTCATCCTGGTCGACGACACCACCAACAACACTGTCGCCGCGGGCATGATCACCGGGCCGGCCCAGTCCGTGGTCTGGCACTCCACCGCGGTCCAGCGCGCCGAGCGCGGCACGACCGGCTGCACGGTCTGGCTGACCGGGTTGTCGGCGTCCGGGAAGTCGACCGTGGCCGTGGAGCTGGAACGCCGACTGGTGGCGTCCGGCCGTCCGGCTTATCTTCTCGATGGGGACAACCTGCGCCACGGGTTGACCGCCGACCTGGGATTCAGTGCGGCCGACCGGGCCGAGAACGTCCGCCGGGTCGGCGAGGTCGCACGCCTGTTCGCCGACGCGGGCGTGGTCGCGGTCGTGTCGCTGATCAGCCCGTACCGGGCCGATCGCGAGCGGGTTCGCGCGGCGCACGAACAGGCAGGACTGCCGTTCCTCGAGATCTTCGTGGACACTCCGATCGCCACGTGCGAGGCGCGCGATCCCAAGGGGATGTACGCCAAGGCCAGGGCGGGCGAGATCACCGGGTTCACCGGCGTCGACGCCCCTTACGAACGACCGTCGGCGCCCGAGCTGGTACTGCGTCCGGAGCAGGGCGACCCCGCAAGGATGGCGGGCATGATCCTCGCCTCGATGGACCAGTCGTCACTGACCCGGATGGACTAGTCGCGGGACCGGCGCCCCGGCGGAGTACACACGTTTGCCGTATCGACTTGCTACGGGTGAGTGAACGCGGTTTCGCGCGACGGCACTTTCGGTTCAATTGACAGCCGCCCCGACGGGGAAAGCGTGAATCGTCCCATGATTCTTTTCCCCTGTCCGGCAAGCCTTTTGGGTGACTGCGCGTGCTCGAAACGTGGTGCTAGCCTCCGTCTTGGCACCGTCCGAACTGGATCATTCAGCGGAACACGAAAGGGTGTTCCTCCTTTGTCGCGAGCCAATCATCAGCTACCCCCTTGTCTTTTTCACTGCCCACGCAACCCGACTAGGAAGAATGGCGGCACGTTGTGACCGACACGGTGGAGTCGAATCTTGGCGTAGAGAACGGTGATCAACAGCAGAGCCTTGCCACCGCGGCGGCGCGGAATCTGGCGACGACCACCAAATCCGTTCCGCAGATGCAGAGCATCACCTCGCGCTGGCTGCTGCGGATCCTGCCGTGGGTGCAGGCCCAGGGTGGGGCCTACCGGGTCAACCGGCGGCTGAGCTACACCGTCGGCGACGGCCGGATCGCGGTCACCAACACCGGTTCACAAACCAGCATCGTC
Organism: Kibdelosporangium phytohabitans; assembly: GCF_001302585.1. Taxonomy (GTDB): domain Bacteria; phylum Actinomycetota; class Actinomycetes; order Mycobacteriales; family Pseudonocardiaceae; genus Kibdelosporangium; species Kibdelosporangium phytohabitans. The sequence goes on from NZ_CP012752.1 coordinate 9,051,074, forward strand.
GGGCCCGATCTGGTCGAACTGCCGCTGCTGCGCACATTCGACGACGAGGAGGCGCTGCACGCGCTCGCCGGTCGCTTCCAGCAACAGGAGTACCAGCCCGGTGACGTGATCGCCGAGTTCGGCCACGAGGCCGAGTTCGTCTACGTCGTGGCGCACGGCAAGGTGAACAAGATCGGCACCGGCGAGTACGGCGATCTGACCGTGCTCGGCACGCTCGTCGACGGCGACTATTTCGGTGACCAGGCACTCGTCCAGGATCAGAGCATCTGGGAGTTCACCGCGAAGGCGGTCACGCCGACGATCATTCTCGCATTGCCGAAGCGGGCATTCCAGGAATTGCAGGACCAGTCCGACGCGTTGCGTGAACACGTGACGGCGTATCGGGAAAGTCCGTCAAAAGCGCAGAACGTGCACGGCGAAGCGGAGATCCACCTCGCGTCCGGTCACGACGGCGAACCGGAACTGCCGGGCACGTTCGTCGACTACGAACTCGCACCGCGGGAATACGAACTCAGCGTCGCCCAGACCGTGCTGCGCGTGCACACCAGGGTCGCGGATCTGTACAACAAGCCGATGAACCAGACGGAGCAGCAGCTGCGGCTGACCATCGAGGCGCTGCGGGAACGCCAGGAACACGAGCTGATCAACAACGGCGACTTCGGCCTGCTGGCCAACGCCGACCTCAAACAGCGCATCCCGACGCGCAGCGGCCCGCCGACGCCGGACGACTTCGACGAACTGCTGGCGACGGTGTGGAAGGACCCGATGTTCATCCTCGCCCACCCGCGCGCGATCGCGGCGTTCGGCCAGGAGTGCAACAAGCGCGGCCTCTACCCGCAGAGCATCGACCTCAACGGCAACCAGGTCCCGTCGTGGCGGGGCATCCCCGTGTTGCCGTGCAACAAGATCCCCATCTCCGACACCCGCAGCACGCAGATCATCGCGATGCGGGTCGGCGAGCAGAACCAGGGCGTCATCGGCCTGCACCAGACCGGCCTGCCGGACGAGTACCAGCCCGGGCTGTCGGTGCGGTTCATGAACATCAACGAGAAGGCGATCATGTCGTACCTGGTGAGCGCCTACTACTCGGCGGCGATCCTGGTACCGGACGCGCTCGGCGTGCTCGAGAACGTCGAACTGGGCCGCGTCGAGTGACTCGTGCCCGGCAGCGCGGACAGTAGATCGGTCACCCCCTTCCCCTCGGCCACCAGACCTTGACCGTTGCCACACCTGTCCACCCAGTCGGCCGTCGGCGCTCCCAGCGGCTGGGCACGGCAGAAGGTGTGGTGCCCTCACCGGTCAAGGTGGCCGAGCGGGCGCTGGCCGATGCGCGGCCCCACCGCGGGCCATCGATTCGCTCGGCATCGGCCAGCGTCGAATCCCCGGCTTTTCGTCCCCACCGCTCAACTGATCAACTAGGAACAAGGCGGTCGAACACGTGACACAGGTCGAGAACCCCCAGTCGCAGCAACAGATGAGCCTCGGCACCCAGGCCGCGCGAAATCTGGCGACGACGACCAAGTCCGTACCGCAGATGCAGGGGATCACGCCGCGCTGGCTGTTGCGCGTCCTGCCGTGGGTACAGGCCGAAGGTGGCGCCTACCGGGTGAACCGGCGACTGACCTACGCCATCGGCGACGGACTGGTCAGCTTCACCAGCGCCGCGGGGCGGATCAGCGTCGTCCCGCCGGAGCTGCGGGAACTGGCGCTGCTGCGCTCCTTCGAGGACGACGATGCGCTGGCCGCGATCGCCGAACGGTTCGAACAACAGGAGTTCGAGGCAGGTGACCTGATCATCCAGAAAGGACAGGCCGCCGACCGGCTCGTGCTGATGGCACACGGCAAGGCCAGCAAGATCGGTCTCGGCGAGTACGGCACGGAAACCGTGCTCGACACCCTCGGCGACGGCGAGTACTTCGGCGAGCAGGCGCTGACCGGGCACCGCGACGAGTGGAGCTTCACGGTCAAGGCCAAGACCCGCTGCATCGCGATGACGTTGTCCCGCCAGGAGTTCGACCGCATCACCCTGCGGTCCGAGTCGCTGCAGGCGCACCTGGCCGAAGTCGCCCGGCTGCGCGGCAAGGCGAGCAACCACAAGGGCGAGGCCGAGATCGAGCTGGCGTCCGGGCGGTCCGGCGAGTACCTGCTGCCGGGCACGTTCGTGGACTACGAGCTCAAGCCGCGCGAGTACGAGCTGAGCGTGACCCAGACGGTGCTGCGGATCCACACCAGGGTGGCGGATCTGTACAACAAGCCGATGAACCAGACCGAGCAGCAGCTGCGGCTGACGGTCGAGGCGCTGCGCGAGCGGCAAGAGTACGAGATGATCAACAACCGGCAGATCGGCCTGCTGCACAACGCCGACCTCAAGCAGCGCATCCACACCCACTCCGGCCCGCCGACCCCGGACGACATGGACGAGCTGATCTCGCGGCGGCGCAAGACCCAGTTCATCCTCGCGCACCCCAAAGCCATCGCCGCGTTCGGCCGCGAGTGCAACAGCCGCGGGATCTACCCCAACACCAAGGAAATCGACGGCAGGATCGTGCAGACGTGGCGTAACATCCCGTTGCTGCCGTGCGACAAGATCCCGGTCAGCGACACCGGCCGCACCTCGATCGTCGCGATGCGCACCGGCGAGAAGAACCAGGGCGTGATCGGCCTGCACCAGACCGGCCTGCCCGACGAGTACGAACCCGGCCTGAACGTGCGGTTCATGGGCGTCGACGAGCGCGCGATCATGTCCTACCTGGTCAGTGCCTACTACTCGGTCGCGGTGATGGTGCCGGACGCACTCGGCATCCTCGAGAGTGTCGAGCTCGGGCGTTGACGCCATGACCACTCGTGAAGTGACGGCCGAAAGCCGTACCCCCCGGGAAGTACTGGCCTGGAGCAGGGACCTGGTCGAGCCCGCCACCCGCGCCGCGGTGGAGACGTTGCCGGAATCCATGCGGAGGATCGCCGGCTACCACTACGGCTGGTGGGACGAGCACGGCAGGCCCGCGGACGCGTCCGGTGGCAAGGCCTTACGGCCCACGCTGACCCTGCTCGCGGCACAGGCGGTCGGCGGCCTCGCGACGGCCGCCGTACCCGCCGCGGTCGCCATCGAGCTGGTGCACAACTTCTCCCTGCTGCACGACGACGTGATCGACGGTGACGTCACGCGACGGCACCGGCCGACGGCGTGGAGCGTGTTCGGCCGCAGTGCCGCGATCCTGGCCGGCGATTCGCTCGTGACGCTGGCGTTCGACGTGCTCGCCGCGAGCGGGCACCCCGACGCCGTCGAGGGCATGCGCGTGCTCAGCGCCGCCATCCAGCACCTCGTCGAGGGCCAGAGTCTCGACGTGGAGTTCGAGGACCGCAGGGACATCGCGCTGGCCGAGTGCGTGACGATGGCGCACCGCAAGACCGGTGCGCTGATCAGCGCCGCCTGTTCGATCGGGGCGCTGTTCGGCGGCGGGCGCAGTGCGCAGGTCGATCACCTCCGGTGTTTCGGCGACGAACTCGGCCTGGCTTTCCAACTGGTCGACGACCTGCTCGGGATCTGGGGAGACCCCGTGTCGACCGGCAAACCGGTGTTCTCCGACCTGCACAACCGCAAGAAGTCGCTGCCGGTGGTCGCCGCGTTGAACTCGCACACCATCGCCGGGCAGGAACTGGGCGAGCTGTACCACTCGGACCGGCCGCTGTCGGGCACCGACGTGGCACGCGCCGCCGAGCTGATCGACCTGGCCGGTGGCCGGGAATGGTGCCGGGTTCAGGCCGACGACCGGTTGGCCACGGCGATCCACCGGCTGCGGTCGGCCGATCCGCCCGCGGGCCCAGCCGCCGAACTGTCCGGGCTGGCCGGCCTGGTCACCCACCGCGACCACTGACCGGTCTTTGCTGAAGGGCAGCTCCGCCATGCAGGTCAAGGTGTTGCTCGCGTCGCCGCGGTCGTTCTGCGCCGGGGTCGAGCGAGCCATCGAGATAGTCGAAGAGGTGCTGCGGCACCGAGAACCACCCGTCTACGTGCGCAAGCAAATCGTGCACAACAAGCACGTGGTCGCTGACCTGCAGACGCGGGGTGCGGTGTTCGTCGACGAACTCGACGCCGTGCCGGACGGCGCGACTGTGGTGTTCTCGGCACACGGTGTCTCCCCCGCGGTGCGTGCCGAGGCGCAGCGGCGTGAGCTCGACGTGATCGACGCGACGTGTCCGTTGGTCACCAAGGTGCACGCGGAAGCACGCCGGTTCGCCGCCCGTGGCGACACGGTCGTCCTGGTCGGCCACGCCGGGCACGAGGAGGTGGACGGCACGCTCGGCGAGGCGCCGGACCAGACCGTGCTGGTGGAGACCCCGCAGGACGCCGAGGCACTGGACGTCCCCGATCCGGCGAAGGTGTCGTACCTGATGCAGACCACGCTGGCGGTCGACGAGGCCGCTGAAGTCGTGTCCGCGCTGCGGGCCCGCTTCCCCGAGCTGAAGGGCGCGGCGTCGGACGACATCTGTTACGCCACAACGAACCGCCAGAACGCGTTGCGGGCGATCGCCGAGGAGTCCGACCTGGTGCTCGTGGTCGGTTCGACGAACTCGTCGAACTCCGTGCGGCTGGTCGAACTGGCGCGGCGGCACGGCACCACCGCCTACCTGATCGACGACGTCAGCGAGATCAAGGCGAAGTGGCTGGCCGGGGTGCGTGTCGTCGGCATCACCGCGGGCGCGTCCGCGCCACCGGGCCTGGTCGACGAGGTGGTCGCCGCGCTGAACCCGATCAGCGTGGAGAACAGGGAGATCACCAAGGAGACCATCCAGTTCACGCTGCCGCCCGCGGCGAGGCGACCATGATCTCGGACCCCGCTGATCTGGTGTCCCGTTCCCCGCACGACCTGGCCGTGCTGGCCGGCGAGATCCGGGACCTGCTCATCGACAAGGTGTCGCGCTCCGGCGGGCACCTCGGGCCGAACCTCGGTGCGGTGGAGCTGACCATCGCACTGCACCGGGTGTTCCGCTCCCCCGACGACGTGCTGCTGTTCGACACCGGGCACCAGGCGTACGTGCACAAGATCCTCACCGGCCGTGCGGCGGACTTCGACACCTTGCGGCAGCCCGGCGGCCTGTCCGGCTACCCGTCGCGCTCGGAGTCCGACCACGACGTGATCGAGAACTCGCACGCGTCGACCGCACTGTCCTATGCGGACGGTTTGGCCAAGGCGTTCTCGTTGCGCGATTCCCACCGCCGGGTGGTGGCCGTGCTCGGCGACGGCGCACTCACCGGCGGGATGTGCTGGGAGGCGTTGAACAACATCGGTGCCGCACCGGACCGGCCGGTGGTCGTCGTGTTGAACGACAACGGCCGCTCGTACGCACCGACGATCGGTGGCATCGCCAGCCACCTCGCCACGCTGCGGCACGAGCGGAAGGGCAACTTCTTCGAGGACATGGGCCTTGCCTACGTCGGCCCGGTGGACGGGCACGACATCCCCGGACTTGAGCAGGCGCTGCGCGGGGCGGTCCGGCTCAACCAGCCGGTCGTGGTGCACTGCCTGACCCGCAAGGGAAAGGGCTATCCCGCGGCCGAACAGGACGAAGCGGACCGGCTGCACGCGGTCGGCCCGGCAGGCGCCGCCCGCAAACCCACGTGGACCTCGGTGTTCGCCGACGAGATCACGGCACTCGGCGCCCAGCGCGACGACCTGGTCTGCATCACCGCCGCGATGGCCGAACCGGCCGGGCTGGCCGGGTTCGCGGCCCGGTTCCCCGACCGGATCTTCGACGTCGGCATCGCCGAGCAGCACGCGGTGACCTCGGCCGCCGGTCTGGCGATCGGTGGGATGCACCCGGTGGTGGCCGTGTACTCGACGTTCCTGAGCCGCGCGGTCGACCAGGTGCTTATGGACGTCGCCTTGCACCGCTTGCCAGTCACGTTCGTGCTCGACCGGGCCGGGGTGACCGGGCCGGACGGGCCGAGCCACCACGGCATGTGGGACTCGTCGATCCTGCCTGTCGTGCCCGGCCTGCGGCTGGCCAGCCCGCGCGACCCGGCGCGGCTGCGGGAGTTGTTGCGTGAAGCGGTCGACGTGCACGACGGGCCGACTGTCGTCCGCTACCCGAAAGCCACAGCAGGTCCGGACATCCCGGCCGTGCGGCGGACCGGCCACTGCGACGTGCTGCGGGAAACCCCGGCGGCGCAGGTGCTGCTGGTGGCGGTCGGGCCGCTGGCTGCCGCGTGCCTCGAAGCCGCGGACGAACTGGCCGAGCACGGCGTACCGGTGACCGTGGTCGATCCGCGCTGGATCGCCCCGGTCGACCCGAGCCTGCTGAAGCTGGCGGGCAAACACCGGCTGGTCGTGGCCGTCGAGGACACCACCACCCCCGGCGCGCTGGGCGGACGGATCGCGCAGGCGTTGGCCGCCAACGGTTCGGACACGTGTGCGGCGACGTTCGCGCTGCCGCCGAGATTCCTGCCGCACGCGTCCCGCGCGGAGATCCTGCGGGCGCACGGCCTTGACGCGGCCGGCATCACCACCACTGTGCTCAAACGCCTGGAGGCACTGTCTTGACCCTGGTACAGCTTGGCCCGCCGTCGCTGCGCAGGCAGTCCCGCCAAGTGCTCGTCGGTGACGTCCCGGTCGGCGGGAACGCTCCGGTGAGCGTGCAGTCCATGACGACGACCTTGACGTCCGATGTGGACGCGACACTGCAGCAGATCGCCGAGCTGACCGCGGCGGGGTGCCAGATCGTCCGGGTGGCCGTGCCCTCGCAGGACGACGCGGACGCCCTGGCCCGGATCGCCAAGCGCGCCACCATCCCGGTGATCGCCGACATCCACTTCCAGCCCAAGTACGTGTTCGCCGCGATCGACGCGGGCTGCGCCGCGGTGCGGGTCAACCCGGGCAACATCCGGCAGTTCGACGACAAGGTGCGGGAAATCGCGTCGGCGGCAGGCGACGCGGGCGTGCCGATCCGGATCGGCGTCAACGCCGGATCGCTGGACAAGCGTTTGCTGGAGAAGTACGGCAAGGCCACGCCGGACGCGCTGGTGGAGTCGGCGCTGTGGGAGTGCTCGCTGTTCGAGGAGCACGGGTTCCGCGACATCAAGATCTCGGTCAAGCACCACGACCCGGTGGTGATGATCGACGCGTACCGCAAGCTGGCCGCGCGCTGCGACTACCCGTTGCACCTCGGCGTGACCGAAGCCGGGCCGCGGTTCCAGGGCACGATCAAGTCCTCGGTCGCCTTCGGCGTCCTGCTCGCCGCCGGGATCGGCGACACGATCCGGGTGTCGCTGTCCGCGCCGCCGGTCGAGGAAGTCAAGGTAGGCGCCCAGATCCTGGAGTCGCTCGGGCTGCGGCCGCGGCGGCTGGAGATCGTCTCGTGCCCGTCGTGCGGGCGCGCGCAGGTGGACGTCTACAAGCTGGCGGAGGAGGTCACGGCCGCGTTCGACGGCTTTCCCGTGCCGCTGCGCGTCGCGGTGATGGGCTGCGTGGTCAACGGGCCCGGTGAGGCGCGGGAAGCCGATCTCGGCGTGTCGTCCGGCAACGGCAAGGGCCAGATCTTCGTCCGGGGAGAGGTGATCCGGACCGTGCCGGAGAGCAAGATCGTGGAAACCCTGATCGAGGAGGCGATGAACCGGGACTGGAGTACTAATGTGTAACGCCGTGCGAGAAGTCCAGCAGAAGGTTGCCAAGGCCGCTGACAAACTCGGCCTCCATGCCAACGCGCCCACCCTGACACTGGCGTTGCTGTCGGAGATGGGCCGGTTGTCCGACGAAGTGCTTGCCGCGACGGCGAACGGGCGCCGTCCGTTCCGCCCGACCGAAGGCTGGGAGCAGCGGCTGGCCGACCTGGCGTTCACCGTGATCAACCTGGCCGACCAGACCGGGGTCGACCTGTCGGCCGCGCTGGACGGCACGATCGCGCGGCACGAGGCGAACGCCAAACCGGTCGACGACCTGCCCGGCTGGTAATTCGGTTTGCCCGGTCCGCCCGGCTGGACTTGGATGGCGGAATGGTTTCCTCCATCCACAACGTCTCGGTCGACGCGCTGGACGCGTACGGGCTGGCCGAGTTCTGGAGCAAGGTCTACGGCAAACCGGTCGACGACGCCGACAAGCCGGGCGACCCCGAGGTCGCGATCAGCCTCGGCGGCGGCGTGAACATGTTCTTCCAGCAGGTTCCGGAGTCGAAGTCGATCAAGAACCGGATGCACATCTGCCTGCGCCCGGACGGCTCCACCCGTGACGAGGAGGTCGACCGCCTGCTCGAGCTCGGTGCCACGATCTTCGAGGACCACCGCAATCCGGACGGCACGGGCTGGGCGGTCCTGCACGATCCCGAGGGCAACGAGTTCTGCGTGGAGCGCAGCGCCGCCGAACGCGGCGAGGTGTGACGGCCTCGCCCTGCCCCACGTAGGGCGAGGCCGACGGGTCAGCGAGCTCGTGTCTGGTACCCGGAGCTGCCGCGCGCCGGGGCGGCCTGCGCCGCACCTGGTCCCCCGGTGAACGCAAGCGCTCCCGTCCGTGACGCGGTTGCCGACGGCTTTCTCCGCATGATCCATCTCCCCAGTTCAGCCGGTACACCGGATACCGGTCCCCCACTCTGACCGGCCCGGCTCCAGGTCGTAAGAGTTACCGCGCATTTCGGTCCGACCAGCCCGCGTCCCGTGCCCCTTCCGGGCGTATCGGATGCAGCGTTCAGGGGCGTGATTTCGCTGGCGGCAGCGAGGCGGTTGTGCGATCGTGCGCGGATGGGGACTCCACCACGGCTCGTGCCGTTCCTTGACCAGTTCGACTTCGCCTGCGGCCGTCTGATCCAGCGGTTGACCGGCCCGTCGGTGGACAGCGGTGACGGCAACGAGGTGCCGGTCGAGCCCCTGACGGACGCCGAGTACCTGTGGGAGCCGGTGGCGGGATCGTGGTCGATCCGGCGGCGCTCGGCCGGACCGGGTCCAGGTGCGACGGTCCTCGCGGGCCGGGGCGAGTGGGGACGTGACGGTGGCCGTCCGCATCCCGTGCCACCGCCGGTCACGACGATCGCCTGGCGCCTGGGGCACCTGAGCGAGATGCTCGTGGCGCGCGCCGACCACGTGCACGGCACCCACACGAAAAGTGAGGACGACTACGAGCACGTCGGGGACGCCGCAGCGGGCATCGCCGCGTTCGAGCGCGGCGCCGCGGCCTGGCGGTCCGCTGTGGACAGTGCGGACGATGCCGCGCTGGACACAGTCGGCTACAGCACCTATCCGGCCGGTAGCGATCCCGAGGTGCCGTTCATCGAGATCGTGTGGTGGATGAACCAGGAAGTGCTGCACCACGGCGCCGAGATCGCCCTGCTGCGCGACCTCTACCGCAGGATGCGGTAGCTAGCTCTCCTTGTGCCGCTGGTAGTAGCGGGACACGCGGACGCGGTTGCCGCACAGGTTCGGCGAGCACCAGCGTCGGCGCGGGTGCGCGGGGAGGAAGATCAGGACGCAGTCCGGGCCCTCGCACGAGCGGATCCCGGTCACCGACGGGTTCGTCAGCAGCTCACACGCGGCCTCCGCCAGTTCGGCGAGCAGCCGGGCGTTCTCGTCGCCGACGCGGCGCGTGCTGGTGGTCAGGGCGCCACCGTCCCACGCGAGCGAGCGGTAGGCCGGTGCTGCGCGCATCGCGGAGTTGAGCGCGTCCAAGGCCTCAGCATGGGGTTCCGCGCCTCGGCGAGCACTCGCCACGGCGGTCGCCACGTGGCCCCGCAGCGTCCGGATCGCGGCCAGGTCCGGGACGTCCGGCCTGGTCAGGCGACCTTCTTCGGCGGTGAGCCAACGCTGGAACATCTCGGCTGACGTCGTCAGGTCGCCTTCCGACGTGACCGTGTTGATCAGGTCGATCGCCAGCGGCTCACCCACCACCATGTCCATGCCTCTAATGCTACATCACCCCCTTGACACATTAGGCTAATGTTAAGTTGAGTCAAGGAGGCATGTGAAATGCTCGAGTACAAGACCGCCGAGGTCGACGGAGCACGCGTCTTCTACCGCGAGGCCGGACCTCGCGACGCACCGGCACTGTTGCTGCTACACGGGTTCCCGTCCGCGTCACACCAGTTCAGGGGCCTGTTCGACGCGCTGGAGGACCGGTTCCACCTCGTCGCGCCCGACTACCCCGGCTTCGGCCACAGCGATGCCCCCGAAGGCCGGTACACGTTCGACTTCCTCGCTGATGTCGTGGAGAAGTTCGTCGAAGCGATCGGACTGTCCCGGTTCGCCATGTACGTCTTCGACTACGGCGCACCCGTCGGCTTCCGGCTCGCGACGCGGCACCCGGAATGGATCACCGGCCTGGTCGTGCAGAACGGCAACGCCTACGAAGAAGGCCTGGGCGAGCAGGCGAAGGCGTTCATCTACAGCCAGAACGAAACCGAAGTGCGCGGCATGCTGACCGAGGAGTTCACCCGCTCCCAGTACGAGACCGGCGCCCGCGGTCCGGTCGCCCCGGACGGCTGGGTACTCGACCAGTACTTCCTCGACCAGCCGGACCGCGCGGCGATCCAGGTGCAACTGGCGTTCGACTACCACACGAACGTCGAGAGCTACCCGCGGTGGCAGGCCTGGTTGCGCGAGCACCAGCCGCCGACGCTGGTCGTCTGGGGCCGCAACGACCCGTTCTTCCTGACCGAGGGCGGCGAGAAGTACCGGGACGACGTGCCGGACGCCGAAGTACACCTGTTCGACACAGGGCACTTCGCGCTGGAGGAGGACCTGGACGAGATCGCGGCGCTGATCGCCGAGTTCCTCCCGACTTTGCGCCCCTGAGCCTTTATCGGCAATTTATCCGGCCGCGGTACAGAATGTCCGTACCGGGGAAGGAGAGCCGATGCGGGTCCTTGTGGCCGAGGACGAGGAGATGCTCGCCGACACCATCGCCGACGGCCTGCGCCACATGCACATGGCGGTGGACGTCTGCTACGACGGCGACGCGGCGATGGAGCACGTCGCCGTGCACCGCTACGACGTCGTCGTCCTCGACCGCGACCTGCCCGAAGTGCACGGCGACGAAGTCTGCCGCCGGATCGTCGCAGGCGACGGCGAGACACGCGTGCTCATGCTCACCGCCGCGGCGTCCATCCGGGACAGGGTCGACGGGCTCGGCCTCGGCGCGGACGACTACCTCACGAAACCGTTCGCGTTCGCCGAACTGGTCGCCCGGGTGCACGCCCTGTCGCGCCGGGCGCATCGCGCGTTGCCGCCCGTGCTCGACCGGGAAGGCCTCCGGCTGGACGCCGCGAAACGGTACGCGGAGCGCGACGGACGGACACTGTCGTTGTCGCCCAAGGAGTTCAGTGTCCTGGACGTCCTCATGCGAGCACCCGAGGGCGCTGTGGTCAGCGCGGAAGAGCTCCTGGAAAAGGCATGGGACGAGAACACGGACCCCTTCACGAACGTGGTCAGGGTCACCGTGATGAACCTGCGCCGCAAACTGGGCGAACCGCCGGTGATCCACACCATCCCGGGCGCGGGATATCGCTTCGGTTCGTGAAGGCGGCCGGTTCGCGTCATCCATGGTGGTGGACACCGAAATGGTACTTCGTTCGATCGGCGACCGCGCTCGTGACACCGTGGACCACGTGAACACCGTTCCCTCCTTCGAACTCCAGCGCGTCGCGAGCGAGTGCGTCGAACTGGTCGACGCGCAGTTCCAGCGACAGCTGGACTGGAGCGTGGACAGTCTCTAATCGCTCGACGAGGTGTGTGCCGAACTGTCGGCTGTGGAGCCACTCGGCGGCGAACGCTTCGACCTGTGGTGGCAGTTCGTCGGCGCATACACCGGCCAGGTCATCGTCGAAACCCACGGCGGCCAGTGGATCACGCACGACCAAGCACCCGGCGCCTGCGCCGTGGCAGTCAACGGCGTCGTCGGTTTCCCTTTCACCGTGGCGAACAAGGTGCTGTCAGGCGAGCCGTACAAAAGCCTCGCCAGCCTCACGCGAAGCCTGCCCGCCATCGCCCGGCGCCAGACCGAGGGATGACGCTCGATTTCAAGTCCGTCGACTGGCAGTCCGTACCGGGCGCCCTGGAGTTCCACCGACCGGAGTGATCACGCCTGGCTTACGCCACCTGGCTGACGCAACCGGGATGGCGGCAGCAGCCGATGCAGCCTCGGCGGCGGACTCGTCCGCGGGCACACCGCCGCCGCCATGCCGCTGCGGATTCTGCCGGACACCGTGGACACGGACACCTGCAGCGAAAGCAGGACCTGAGGGCTGTTGGAAGAGTCGATGCAGTTCGCCCCTTTCGATGAGTACGCCCGTGTCAGTGTCTCTTTCGGAACCGCCGCGCCGATCTGGTGCGCTGTCGCGCACCGCATCCATGCGCTGGGCGGGCTTTGTCTCTGCCTCATCCCTGAAAACCGCGGTCAAACACCGTCTCGGCCAGGTCCTGGACGGCCATCCGGACGCCACAACGGCCGACCGGCCATCCACTACGACCTGCAGGTCATCACCTCGACGACAGCGAAGAAGGGCAAGTCCAGCACGCCCCAACCCGCCGAACAGGTTGAAACTCAAGCTAGTCCATGAACTGAGGCAATGCCGCTACCACTGAAGGCAGCAGGATGAGATCGACCGGGGCCTGGTCTCGCCGAGTCCGGAAGCGATCGAGTCCGCGGCCTTGGCAGCGGCTCAGAGGCGTTGTTCCGCGTCGCGGACGCGCACGGCCTCCAACGTGGTGGTGCCGAACGGTGGTGCTCGGCCACCGCCTTGTTCGCTCCCGCCCGGCGCAGTGCCCATCGAGGGTGTCTTGGCGATGAACGTCGTGCGGACGGGCTCTCGGGTGGTACATCCCCGGCTCAGGCGCGGATCGCTGAGCTGGAGAACGAGGTCAAGATCCTGCGCGAAGCGGCTACGGCGGTGGAGCAGGTGCTGTCCCCAAAGTCCGCTTCCCCCTCGTGGCCGAACTGGCAGCTGAGGGCGTCCCAGCCAAGCAGGCCTGCCTGTCGCTCGGTGTGTCCGGTCCGGGTTCTACGACGCCCGGGGACGCCCGCCCTCGCGGCGAGCCATTCGGCAGGCGTGGCTGACCGATCAGATCGCCGTGGTGCACGAGGCCTCGCAGAAGACCTACGGGGCGCCGCGGTTGCGTGTGGAGTTGGTCCATGGACAGGGCGTCGTGGTGTCACGCAAGTCGGTGGCGTTGTTGATGCACCCGGCTGGTCTGGCCGGTGTAGCGTTGCGGCGCAGGGTTAACCGCGTACCCAGCCGTGACCGTGACTGATCTGGGCAAACGCCAGTTCCGTCGGGACGGCCCGACCCAACTATGGAGCTTCACCGAACGCACCCGCAGGGCCAGGCTGCTGCCCTCACTGGCCATCGTCGGGGACCCCTGCGACAACGCCATGGCCGAAGCGTTCTGGGGTCGCAGCAGACCGAGCTACTTGACCGGCAACGCCGACGGACCCGACTCGAACTCACGAACGCGACATTGAATACAGAAGGTTTCCACCACCGCCGCCGCAGGCACTCAGCGCTGGACCGGATGAGCCCGCTGGAGTTCGAGACCACTGCCCCCTCGATCCTGATCTCCGCACCGACGAGTCCGTGAAACCGGCGCAACATCACCGAGTCCGTGAAACCGGGACAACCTCGCGGTGTCCGCCAGAACGGGGTAACTCCAGGCGAATGTGTCGGTGGACGTGCTGGGGTGGCGGGGTGTCAGCGTTGACGGGTTGGTTGGGGTACGTCATAGGTCTTCACCTTGAAGGAGTCGTGGAGCCGGAGGCCTGACGGGTTGAGGTTGGCCAGGGCGCGCCCCAGTGACGGTGGGAGGGCTGAGATCGCCCGGGCGCCGTTGACCAGGCCCCATACGCCGAACTTGTTGCGGGGGATCAGGTTTCTGGCTGCCATCAGGGCGAATTCGCGGCTGCGGTAGACGAAGCCGATCATTTCCCGCTCGTAGGCGGCGAAGCCACGTTCGTAGTCATCGCCTGCCGCGGCCAGTTCGCCGGCTAAGACGTAGGCGCCGATGACGGACAGGCTTGTGCTGCCGCCGATGGCTGGGCCTGGGCAGTAGCCCGCGTCTCCGACGAGGGTGACTCGGCCGCGGGACCACGAGTCGAGGCGGAGCTGGGTGATCGAGTCGAAGTAGAACGCCGGTGAGCTCTCGGCCTGGTCCAGCAGGCGGTTCACGTCCGGGTGGAGGCGGTGGAACGCCTGCCGCAGCAAGTGCTTCTGTCGCGGCACGTCACGGTAGTGGTAGTCGAGTTGCTTGCTGCGGAACAGGAACAGCGCACGGGCGTCCGCCATGTGCTGCGCGCTGTAGATCCCCGCCATTCGGTCCACGTCCAGGTGGATGGTGAACTCGCCCTCGGCCGCGAGGGCTTTCGGGACGCTGATCACGGCGAGGTACGCCCCGGCGAACTCGGTGCAGTCGGCTTCCTCGCCGAAGGTCAGCCGCCGCACGTTCGAGTGCAGTCCGTCGGCGCCCACGACGATGTCGAACTCGCGGGGCGCCGAGTTCTCGAACACGACTGCGCCGGTCCCGTCGATCCGGGTGATCGAGTCCCCGAAGACGTACTCGACGTCGCTGGTCGTGGCGTCGTAGTAGATCTCGCTGAGGTCGTCCCGCATGATCTCGACGTGCCTGTCCGAGGTGACACCGTAGATCTTGCCGAGGTCGATCCTGGCTGGTCTGGCCACCCGCGGCCGGTGGACCGTCATCCGCTCGGCGCCTGTGGCCGCCCGTTCGATCCGCGGTAGCACGCCCATTTGCTCGCTGATGTCCATCGCGGGACGGAACAGGTCCACCGCGTGTCCACCTGTCTTGCGCAGCGCGGGCGCACGCTCCACGACCGTGACCTCGTGGCCGTACCTCGCCAACCAGTACGCGAGAACCGGCCCCGCGATGCTCGCCCCCGAGATGAGTACCTTCATGATCCCCCTCTTTCTGACTTACCGGTAGGTCAGACAATACCATGGATCTGACCTACCGGTAAGTCAGGGATCGCTGATGTTGACCTGCCGGTAGGTCACCTACTCTTGTCGCGTGGCCGACACGAAACAGCGCATCCTGAACGCGGCGCGAGAACTCTTCGCCGAGCAGGGTGTGCAGAGGACCAGCCTGCGTGAGATCGCCGAGCGGCTCGGGATCAGCAAACCGGCCCTGTACTACCACTTCGCCTCGCGGGACGACCTGCTGCGCAGCATCATGAAACCCTTGCTCGACGACGCGCAGGCGTTCGTCGACCAGCAGGAGGAGACCCAGCGGGACGCGCCGTCCGGGATGGACAAACGGGCGTTGTTGGAGGGGTACTTCGACTTCCACTACCGCCACCGCCGGGACGTCCGGCTGCTGCTGCAGGAGCTGACCACGCTGAGCGATCTCGGCCTGGTCGAACTCGTGATCGCCTGGCGCAGGCGGGTCGCCACCTTGCTGATCGGTCCGAACCCGACCCTCGCCGAGGCGACCAAGGCCACGATCGCGCTGGGCGGACTGCAGGACTGCACGATCGAGTTCGCCGAAGTTCCCCAGGAAGAGCTGCGGAAAGTGTCCGTCGACGCCGCGTGGGGCGCGCTCGGGCTCGAAGTGATTCCGCCGGACGAGAACCATTCCGGGCATCCCGTCGTCTAGCTGGGCATGACGGACGACGAAGCGGCGTTGGTCCGCCGGATCGCCAAAGGCGACCGGGCGGCCTTCGAGGAGCTGTACCGCCGCACGTCACCGTGGCTGGCTGTGCGGCTGCGCCGCCGTTGTTCCGACGACCAGGTCGTCGCCGAGGTCGTGCAGGAGACATACCTCGCGGTCTGGCGTGCGGCAGGTGGTTTCGCGGGCGCGGCGGTGGACGGCAGCGCGGTCGGGTGGCTGTGGACGATCGCGGCGCACCGGCTGGTCGACGTCTTCCGCAAGCAGGCGAGGCACGCCGAGATCCGGCACGACGCCCCATTGGAAGCGCCTGCCGCGGAGGACGAGGCGCTGGCAGGGACGGTCGGGGCCGAGCTGGGTGCCGCGCTGGACGGCCTGGCACCCGAGCTGCGTGACGTGTTGCAGGCGATGGTGCTCGACGGGCTGACCGTGCGTGAAACGTCGGTCCTGCTCGGCGTGCCCGAGGGAACCGTGAAAACACGGGCCCGCCGGGCACGGATCTTGCTACGGGAGGCGCTGTCATGAGCCACGTGTCGGGGGACCTGGTCCGCAGGTATGTCAACGGGGACAACGGCATACCCGCGGACCAGGTCTGGGCGTTGGAAGCACACATGGAGACGTGTGCCTCGTGCCGTCAGCTCCTGGCGTCCCACGCCGACGGCATCGCTCCTCTGCTGGACACGGTGTGGGCCGGGATCACGCCTGCCGAGGTGCCCGCCAGGCGCCGCCGGCTGTCCACCTGGATCACCCCGGCCGGTTTTCCGTGGGTCGGCACGATCATCCTGATCGCGGCCGTCGCGATGCTGCTCGACACGCTCATGGTGCTGGACACCTCGGTCGTGCTCCTGGTCGCGCCGGTCGCGCCGATGCTCGGTGTCGCGCTGGCTTGGAACAAGAAAGCGGACCCGATGTACGAACTCGTCGCCGGGACGCCCCGCGCGGGTCTCGAACTGGTCCTGCGGCGGACGGTGGCCGTGCTGGTGATCATGATTCCCGTGCTGTTCCTGGCAGGACTGCCGGGACGGGCCTCGCCGGCGCTGTGGTTGTTGCCGTCGCTGGCGTTCACGGCCGGTGCGCTCACTCTCGGCTTGCTCATCGGGGTCACACGTGCCGCCGTCGTGCTCGCCGGGGTGTGGACGCTGGTGAGCGTGGCTCCCGCTCTCGCCGAGAACGACCTGCCGCACGTGCTGCTGCCGGGCAGCCTGCCCTACTGGGCGTTGATCACTGTCGGGTGCGTCGCCGTGCTGGGCCTGCGGGCCGACAGCTTCGCGCGACTGCTGCGTTGATAAAGGGGAACACATTGGGACGCGTGGTGAGGGCGGCGGAAACCGCTCCGACGACGTACGCATCGGAGATCCGGACCTCGGAGCTGCGGGTGCGCGCCGGTCGGCGGACGGCCGTGAACGGCCTGGACCTGTCGCTCGGTATCGGGGTGCACGGCGTCCTCGGCCCGAACGGCGCAGGCAAGACGACCCTGATCCGGTGCCTGGCAACGGTTCTGCGCCCGTCAGGCGGTTCGGTCGAGTTGCTCGGCCGCAAGCCGGGTGGCAGCGACCTGCGGATGCTGCGGCGGGAGATCGGTTACCTGCCACAGCAGTTCGGGTACTACCCGCGGTTCACTGTGCGCGAGTTCGTCGAGTACATGGCGTGGCTGAAGGAGATGCCGAAGGCCGAGATCCCGGGAGCGGTCCAGCGGGCCATCGACCGGGCGAACCTCACCTCCCGCGCCGACGACAAGCTCAAGACGTTGTCCGGCGGGATGGTCCGGCGCGCGGGCATCGCGCAGGCACTGGTCAACAATCCGCGGATCCTGTTGCTGGACGAGCCGACCGTGGGGCTGGATCCCGCGCAACGCATGCAGTTCCGTGAACTGCTGCGCTCGCTGAGCACCGACACCTGTGTCGTGGTGTCCACGCACCTGGTCGAGGACGTCGCCAACGCGTGCACCGATGTCGTGTTGATGAACGAGGGGGGCTTGGTGTTCCAGGGGACACCGGAGACGTTGGCAGCGGCGGGCAGCGAGTCCGACGCAGGCGACAGCCCGGCCGAACGCGGCTACTCGGCACTGCTCGGGCGTGCGTCATGAGGGCGCTGAAGATCGAACTGCGGCGCTCGGCAGCGTTGTGGGCCGGTTTCCTGACGCTGCTGATCGCTTTCGGCGTGTTCTACGGACTGCCCGGGCCGTGGCACAAGGGACCGGACGCGTGGACCGAAGGCTGGACATCCCTGGCCATCTGGCAACGCTGGCTGCTGAACATGTTGTGGCCGTTGGCGTTGGGCGCGGGCGCGTGGCAGGGCAGGCGGGACCGCCGGGCCGAGGTCGACGAGCTGATGGTGACGATGCCCAAGACCGCGGTCCAGCGTGCGGTGCCACCGGTAGCCGCGCTGTGCCTGAGTATGGTCGGCGCGTATCTGGTGATCTTCCTCGTCGGCGCGGCGCAGGTGCTCGGGAACGCCAGCTACTTCCACGCCGACTGGCTGCCGGTGACGATCGTGGGCATGTTGTCGCTGGTCGCAGCGGTGTTGATCGGCATGGGCATCGGGCATGCGCTGCCATATCTGTTGACGGCGCCGATCCTGGCGGTACTGGCCTTCGCCGCGACCACGCTTGCCTTGGTCGGCGGCCCCAGCAGCGGCAGCGTCATCGAGGGAACGGTGTCGCACCAGTTCGCGCTGATGACACCGGTGATCAACAATCCGAACAACCCGTTCCTCGCAGTGGCTGACGGCGTGACCGCGGTACAGGGCTTGTGGTTCCTCGGGCTGGCCGTGACCGGCTTCGGACTGCTCACGTTCGCCGGCCGGAGGGCCCAGGTGCTCGCGCTGGTCCCGGCCGTCGCCGCCGGTGTGCTCACGTACTTCCTGCTGCCGTCACGGGACGGGGTGTTCAAGCAGGACGAGACTGCTTCCGCGCTGGTCTGCGCCGACAGCGGACCGCGCGTGTGCGTGTCCCGACTGCACCAGGACAAGCTCGGCGAGTACGTCGGCCCGGCGCAGGAAGCGTTGACGAAGCTGGCGAAGCTCCCCGGCGGGCCGACCTCGGCGGTGGAGGCACGGACAGGTCCGTTCAAAACCGACTCCCTCCCGCCGTCCGGGGACACCGCGTACTTCGTCATCAGCGACTTCGGGTTCACGAAGCACGTCAAACAGACGATTCTGGCTGGGCCCGAACGAGTCCGGTGCGATAACGGCATAACGGGATACGACAGGTCGGAAGCCAAACGAGCCGTCGTGGCGTCGTGGCTCAACGGCGAACCGAAGCCCGTCTCGCCACGAGAGCTGACCGAAGGGGCGACGGAGATCGCGGGGAAGCTCTGGGACGAAGTCCGGGCAATGCCCGCCGACCAGCAGCCCGCGCGAATCGCAGCACTGCGCGCCGAGGCGCGTGACTGCTGATGCGCCTGCTGGTGTTGTACGCACGGTCTCGCGGGTTGCTCGGGGCCTTCGCGCTCATGCTCGCGTCGGCGATCGGTGTCCGGGCGCTTGACAACCCGGACGACAAGATCTTGCTGTTGGCGCTGGCCATGGGAGTCGCGGCGGTGTCAGCGGGGCTCAGCAGCCCGGACGCCCAACTCGACCGGACCGGTTCGTTGCCGTGGCCGTTGTGGCGCGGCACGCACGTGGTCTTGGGGGCCGCAGTGGTGTTCGGCCTGATCACCGCGGCCGGCTCGTGGGATGCCGGGATCATCCTCCGCGATGCCGCCGGACTGGTCGGGCTGACAGGTTTGGGCGCCCCGTTTCTGGGTAACCAACTCGCGTGGACGCTGCCCGTGGTCTGGGTGGCCGTGTGCGTCGTCGCGGGGCCGACCGACAACGACGTCCTGACTTGGCTGGTGCAAAGCCCCGAGTCGACCGGGGCTTTGCTTACGGCCGCGGCGCTCGGACTGACGGGCTTGGCCGTATATGCCATTCGTGGTCCTAGACATACTTAGTCGCCTCACGTCGGGACAACGGTGACAGGTCTGGGTGCGAGTCGACGAAGACCCGCACCCAGGCCGCGTCCACTTTGGAGTGCTGGCGCAACGCCCAGCCAATTCCCTTGCGCAGGAAGAAGTCCTTGTCGGTGATGTTCGCCTCGATGGTACTGGTGAGCAGTTCGGTGTCGACGTCGGTCTTCGCGCCGACCTGGCAGATGATCGACGTGCGACGGCGCCACAGGTCGGCGTCGGCCGACCACTCGAGCATCATCGGCGTCATGGTCTCCGGATCGGCCTGCAAAATCGGCCCGACGCGGCGGATCGCGATCTCGTCGACGTAGTCCCACCACGCGCCGGTCACGATCATCTCGTCGTACAACGGCATCAGATCCGGGTTCTGCCAGTCCCTGTAGCGGCGGTCGCCGGTCAGGTCCATCGCGACGTAGCGCTCCTCGCGGAACTCGGCTTCACGCCACAGCTCCAACGTGACCGCTACCAGCTCGTCCACATCGGACATCACGTGCTCGGTGAAGAGCTTCTTGGTCAACGCGGCCCGCTCCGGTTTGGCCACACCGCGGTACGGCATCTCGGACTTCATGTACCGCTGCATCTCCGGCGCCTTGCGCGGATCCGCGGCGCGCTCGAGTTCGGTGCGGACCGCGTCGGCCAAACTGCTCATTCCCGGACCATACGCCCGGGGGCCGACAGTTTCGCCCTACGGCTTCGGGGTCAACGAGATCGCCAGGTCAGTGGTCACCTCCGGCAGGACGTCGACGTTGTCGACGTAACCGGCCACGTACCCGCCGACCAGCGTGTTGGCGACGAAGTTCCAGTTCCACGCCCTGAGCCGCGAAAACCTCGCCACACCGTCCTCACCCGAGCACAACGACCTCGAGTACGGGGCCTTGGTCATCCACACGCACGCGCCCTTGATCGGTTTGCCGGTGACCGCGTCCGTGATGGTGGCGCGCACGGAGCCAGGCTTCAGCTCGGTGTCGTCCGCGACGAACTCCTCGCCCGCCCGCACCTGGACGACCTTGGCGAGCTGCCGCTTGATCTGCCCGGGGAACCACTGGTCGGTCTCGTCCTTCCAGATGTACCGGATGTGGTAGTCACCCGGCGCGACCTTGTCGAAGCGGTACCGCCCCGCACTGTCCGGGAACACCGACCCCGACGCGCTGTTGCCCTTGGTGTCGGTGAGAAGGATCCGCACCCCGCCGGTGGAACCGTCGAACTTTCCGGTTATCCGGCCGTGTTCGACCGCGTTCGCGGGCACGGCCAAGCCGATGGTGAACAACAACGCTGTGAGTGCAACAAGAAACGCGCGCAACGAGCCCCCTCGTGTCCATGGTGGATCCCCACTATGCGACACGCGAAGGCCCGCCTGGAAGTACCGTGATCACAGTTGGGCCGATGGGTGGCCGCCCACCGGCCCACTTGGACCGCCAAAAAACGTCGTGAGTGGTTCGTCCGGTTAGAACCGGACGAACCACTCACGAGGTTTTGGTCAGCGAAGTGTGGCGCCGAACCGGTCCGCCACCACGGCGACAGCCGCTTCCTTGGCCGTTGTGGCCTCTTCGACCGTCAGCGTCTTGTCCGGCGCGCGGAACCGCAGCGAGTACGCCAGCGAACGCTTGCCCTCGCCGAGCTGCTCACCGGTGTACACGTCGAACAGCTGCAGGTCCTCCAGCAGGTCACCGCCGCCCGCGTTGAGCGCGTCCGTGACCTCCGCGACCGGCACCGACGCGTCCAGCACCAGGGCCACGTCGAGCAGGACCGGCGGGTACGGCGACACGATGGGCGCGGGCCGGTGCTGCTGGATCGGCAGCAGGTCCAGGTCCAGCTCCATCGCGCACGTGCGCTTCGGCAGGCCGAGCGCCTCGACGACCTTCGGGTGCAGCTCGCCCGCGTGGCCCACCGGGAAACCGCCGACGCGCAGTTCCGCGCAGCGGCCAGGGTGCCACGGCATCAACGATCCGGCTTGGACAGTCAGCTCGACGCCCGCGGTCGCCGCGACGTCGCGTGCGGCCTGGATCGCGTCCGCCCACGTGGCCGGCTCGCCCTTGCCCCACCAGCCCGGGCGCTGGCGGTTGCCGGTCAGCACGGTCGCAACGTGGACCGGCTGCGCGGGCAGCGCTGCCTTGAGCGTGGCGATCTCGGCATCGGTCGGCCGCTGGTCGATCGACACCTCGGGCACCGGCACCTGCTGGGCCCTCGGCAGCACGACCTGGGCGACGTTGAACAGCGACACGTCCCTGATGCCGCGGGACACGTTGCGCGCCAACGCTTCCAGCAGACCGGGCAGCAGTGTCGTGGCCAGCTCGTTGCGGTCGGCCTCGAGCGGGTTGAGCACCTTCACCGTCTGACGGCGCACGTCGTCCGCGGCCAGCCCGAAAGCGTCCCAGGTGGCCGGCGACACGAAGTTCATCGGGTTGACCTCGACGTAGCCGACATCCGCCAGCGTGCGCGCCACGGCACGGCGACGGCGCTGCGACGGGGTCAGGCCACGACCGGCGGGCGCGGCGGGCAGCACGGACGGGATCGTGTGGTACCCCTCCAGCCGCAGCACCTCCTCGACCAGGTCGGCCTGCCGGGTCAGGTCCGGCCGCCAGGTCGGTGGGGTCGCGATCACCGCGGCGCGACCGGCCTCGGTCGAGGTCACCTCGACGCTGCAGCCGATCTGGCTCAGCCTGCGCGCCGTCACGCCACGGGGGTAGTTCACGCCCGCGACGCGGTCCGGCAGGTCGATCTCCATCATCACCGGTCCCGGCAGCTCCGGCCGCCCGACGTCGGTGCGGCCCGGCTGAATCCGGGCTTCGCCGTGCTCACGCAGCAGCTTCGCGGCCAGTTCGGCGGCGGCCGGGGCCAGCGCCGGGTCGACCGAGCGCTCGAAGCGCTTGGAGGCCTCGCTGGGCAGCTTGTGCCTGCGGACCGCGCGCCCGATCGACGCGGGGTCCCAGACGGCTGCCTCGAGCAGGATGTCGGTCGAGTCCTCGCGGACCTCGGTCGACGCGTCGCCCATCACCCCGGCGAGCGACACCGGGCCGGTGTCGTCGGCGATCACGATGTCGTCGGGGTCGAGCGCGCGCTCCACATCGTCCAATGTGGTCAGCTTCTCGCCCGGCTGCGCGCGCCGCACGGTCAGGTTGCCCTTCACCGACGACGTGTCGAACGCGTGCATCGGCTGCCCGGTCTCGAGCATCACGTAGTTCGTCACGTCCACCGCGAGCGAGATGCTGCGGATCCCGGCGAGCATCAGCCGCCTGCGCATGAACCACGGCGTCGGCGACGTCGGGTCGAGACCCGTCACCCGCCGCGCCACGAACCGGGAGCAGCCCCGCTGGTCCTCGATGTGCACGCCGTGCGCCTCGCCCTCGGCGCCCGGCACGTTGATCGCGGCGGGGTCGACCAGGGTGGTCTCGAACGCGATCGCGAGCTCACGCGCCAGGCCGCGCACCGACATGGCGTAGCCGCGGTCGGTCGTGATCTCCAGGTCGATCACGGTGTCCTCGAGGCCGAGCAGCGGCGCGGCGTCGTCGCCGGGGCTGGCCTCGCCGCTGGGCAGCACCAGGATCCCGGAGTGGTCGTCGCCGAGGCCGAGTTCGCTGGCCGAGCAGATCATGCCGTTGGACGTGCGGCCGTAGGTCTTGCGCGCCGAGATCGCGAACCCGCCGGGCAGCACCGCGCCCGGCAGCGCGGCCACGATCAGGTCGCCCTCGGCGAAGTTCGTGGCGCCGCAGATGATGCCGCGGGTCTGGACGTCGTCGTCGTCCTCGCCGTCACCGACGTCGACCTGGCAGTAGCGGATCGGCTTCTTGAAGTCCTTGAGCTCCTCGATCTCCACGACGCGGCCGACCACGAGCGGGCCGGTCACCTCGTCGAGCGAACGCATCTCCTCGACCTCGAAGCCGAGACCGACCAGCGCCGCGGAGATCTCCTCCGAGGTCGCCGTCTCCGGGACGTCGACGTACGCCTTGAGCCAGCTGAGCGGGATCCTCACTCCGCCTCCGTTCCGAACGCCGTCGTGAAGCGAACGTCCCCTTCGACCATGTCGCGCATGTCCGGGATGCCGTTGCGGAACTGCAGCGTCCGGTCGATGCCCATGCCGAACGCGAACCCCGAGTAGACGTCGGCGTCCACGCCGCAGGCGCGCAACACGTTCGGGTCGACCATGCCGCAGCCGCCCCACTCGACCCAGCCCGCGCCGCCCTTCTTCTCCGGGAACCAGACGTCCACCTCGGCGGACGGCTCGGTGAACGGGAAGAAGTGCGGCCGGAAGCGGGTCTTGGACTCCGGGCCGAACATGGCGCGGGCGAAGTGGTCCAGCGTGCCCTTCAGGTGCGCCATCGTGATGCCCTTGTCCACCGCGAGGCCTTCGACCTGGTTGAACACCGGCAGGTGCGTGGCGTCCATCTCGTCGGTGCGGAACGTGCGGCCAGGGCAGACCACATACACCGGCAGTTCGCGGTCCAGCAGCGAGCGGATCTGCACCGGCGAGGTGTGCGTGCGCAGCACCAGCCCGGAGTCCGCGGGCGCGACGTAGAACGTGTCGGACGTCGTACGGGCCGGGTGGTCCGGCAGGAAGTTCAACGCGTCGAAGTTGAACCACTCGGCCTCGACCTCGGGGCCTTCGGCGACTTCGTAGCCCATGCCGACGAAGACGTCCGCGATCAACTCGGACAGCGTGGCGACGGGGTGACGGGCGCCACGCGGCACACGGGCCCACGGCAGCGTCACATCGACCGTCTCGTCGTTCAGGACGCGTTCGTCGCGTTCGATCTCCAGCTGCGCGCGGCGCTCGTCGAACGCCGCCTTGATCGCGGCCTGGGTCTCGTTCACGCGTTTGCCCGCCTCGGAGCGGGCTTTGGGCGCGAGCGCGCCGATCTCGCGGCGGGCGACCATCAACGGCGACTTGTCACCGAGGTGGGCCGGTTTGACCGCGGCGAGGGCTTCGAGGCTGTCAGCGGCGGAAAACTCGGCCTTAGCCTTGTCGACCGCCTGCTGAAGCGTCTCCGGCGCGAGCGCCGCGACCTCTTTAGGGTCGTAGGGGTCGTTGGCTCCGGACATCGGTGCTGGACATCTCCTCGGGTCCACGAGTGCGGGTGCTGTGCCGCCGCGCGGAATCAGGCAACGACGGTAGCCCAACGATCGTAGGCGACCCTCACTTCGCGCAACTCAATAGGTCACATAAGCGCTCATGCCCTCGGTGGAGTAACAGGCAGCGCACTCGCCCGATAGAGTGACGCGCACGACACTCGCGTCGTCCCATCTCATTCCGAGGTCAGCTACCACTCATGTCCAGATCGTTCGGCGTCGATCTCCGCGGCATCATCGAGCTGCTCAGCCAGCACCTCTACTCCAGCCCTCGGGTCTACATCCGGGAGCTGCTGCAGAACGCGACGGACGCGATCACCGCGCGCGACGGCGGCCCCGCCCGGATCGTGCTCGAACCGGCCGAGCACACCGGTGACGGCACGCTGCGGATCTCCGACAGCGGGATCGGGCTGACCGAGGACGAGGTGCACACCCTGGTGTCCACGCTCGGCCGCACCTCCAAGCGCGACGAGCTGGGTTTCGCGCGGCAGGGCTTCCTCGGCCAGTTCGGCGTCGGCCTGCTGTCCTGCTTCCTGGTCGCCGAGGAGATCCACCTGGTCAGCCGGTCGGCGAAGGGTGGTCCCGCGGTGCGCTGGACCGCCGGCGCGTCCGGGACGTACGAGGTGGTGGCCGACGACTCGGCGCGGGCCGAGATCGGCACGACTGTGACGCTGGTCCCGCGCAGGGACGCCGAACACTGGCTGCAGCACGACATGGTCGCCGCACTGGCCAGGGAGTTCGGCGAGTTGCTGCCCGCCGAGGTGCTGGTCGGCACCGAGCGGATCGCCCAGCCGCGACTGCCGTGGCTGCGGCCGTCGGACGAGCCGTACGACGCCTACGTCGAGCGGCTGGCCGGCTACTGCGAGCGGACGTTCGGCTTCCGGCCGTTCGACGTGCTGCCGCTGGAGATACCCGCGGCCGGGCTGACCGGTGCGGCCTTCGTGATGCCCGACACGGCGCATCCCGGTTCGCGCCAGGCACACCGCGTCTACCTCAAGCGCATGCTGGTCGGCGACTCGGTCGAAGGGCTGCTTCCCGACTGGGCGTACTTCGTCCGCTGCGCGGTGAACTCGTCCGCGCTGCGCCCGACGGCGAGCCGCGAGTCGCTGTACCAGGACGAGGCGCTGCTCGGGGTGCGCGACGAGCTCGGCACAGTGCTGAAGGACTGGCTCGTGCGGCTCGGCGCGACAGAGCCTGACCGCGCGTCCGCGTTGCTCGCCAAACACCAACTGGGTATGAAGTCCGTGGCGCTCGTGGACGACGACCTGCTGCGCCTGGTCGAGCACTGGCTGCCGTTCGAGACCACCGACGGGTACGTGACGCTGCGCCAGTTCCGCAGGCGCCACAACAGCATTCTGTTCACGCCGGACGTCGACGAGTTCCGCCAGCTCGCGCCTGTCGCCCAGGCGCAGGGGCTCGGCCTGCTGAACGCGGGTTACGCGTACGACTCGGAGCTGATGCGGCGGGTGGCCGAGGTCGACGGTGCCGTGGCGACCCGGCGTGTGGTGCCCAGCGAGTTGCTGGCGGCCATGGACCGGCCGGATCCCGTGGTCGAGGACCAGTTGCGCATGAGCCTGAGACTCGCGCGGACCGTGCTGGAACGGCACGACTGCGACGCCGTGCCGCGCGAGTTCGACCCGATCTCGCTGCCCGCGTTGCTGATCACCGACGCCAACCGGGAACGGCAGCGGGACAACGCCGAGATCAGCGAACACAGCGACCCGCTGTGGGCGGAACTGCTCGGCAGGCTGGCCGAGCCGGAGTCCACCGCGAGCCAGCAACTCGTGCTCAACACACGCAATCCCTTGGTGCGGCGGCTGTCCGAGCTGACCGACCGGACGCTCGCCGAGCTGACGGTCGAATCGCTGTACGTGCACGCGTTGCTGCAGTCCCGGCGGCCGATGCGGCCGAAGGACACGGCCGCGCTCAACCGTTCCTTCCTCGACCTGCTCGACCGGGCGGTGCGCCGATGACCGATCCGACCGATCCCGTGGAACACGCGGCCCGGCTGCTGGCCGAGGCGACCGACATGCCGACGGGCATCGCCAAGCACGAGGCGCTGGAACGGGCCGCGCGCGCCGCGGACGCCAGCGGCGACAAGGAGCTGCCCGCGCTCTGCCGCCTCGCGTTGATCGAGTCCTGCTACTACCTCAACCGCTACGACCTCATCCTCGCACCGATCGCGTGGTGCCACACGGCCGAGCAGCGCGACCCGTCGGTGTTCACCACCCGCGGCATGCGCAGCCTGAACTGGGCGCACAAGTGGGTGCCGGTCGGCCTGCGCCGCGACCCGCGGTTCACGCTGGCCCAGATCGAATCGGTGCTCGGCCAGCTGGAAGCGCGGTTCCAGCGGTTCGGTTTCTCGCTGCAGCCGGTGTGGGGGCAGCGTGCGCTGACCGCGACGCACGTCGGTGACTTCGAGTTGGCCGACGAGCACTTCGCCCGGTTCATCGCCACCGAGCGCGACGACATGTCCGACTGCGCGGGCTGCGTGGTCGAGGAGCAGGTCGAGCACCTGGTGATGCGCGGGCGGTACGAGGAAGCGTTGCGGCACGCCGAACCGGCGCTGGCCGGGCGGTTCACGTGCAGCACGCAGCCGCAGGGGGTGCTCACCGCGCTGCTGCCCGCGTTGACGGCGCTGGGCGAGGTGGAACGGGCCAAGAACGCGCACCTGCTGGCGTACCGGCAGTCGCGCGAGCAGGCCAGCCAGGGTTATGTGGGCCTGCACCTGGAGTTCTGCGCGGTCACCGGCAACGTGCCGCGCGGGATGGAGCTGCTGCGGCGTCACCTGGACCAGGTCCACCACGCCACCAGCCCGATCGGCACGATGAACTTCGCGGCGAGCACGTCGCTGCTGCTGAGCAGGCTCGACGCCGACCACATCGAACTGGCCGTGCCGCAGCCCGGCGGTGGCGTGGAGATCACGACGGCGGGCCGGCTCCGTGCGTACCTGACCACGCGGGCGCTGGATCTGGCCGAGGAGTTCGACAAGCGCAACGGGACCACGCGGCAGTCCGAGCGCGTCAAGTCCATCATGGACGCTCCGGATGCCGTGCACGTGCCGTTGGCCGTTCCGAACCCGATCGCGCCCGCCGAACCGGTCACCGCGGACCCGGTGGAGCTGGCCTACCGGGCGAACCTGGCCTACGAGGACAACGACTTCCTCACCGGGCACCGGCTGCTGAAGTCACTGCCCGCGGACCTGGATCCGTTGCTGCCCACCAAGCTCGCGGCCCAGCTGGCGGCACGGCGCGCTGTCGTGTTCCCCGGCCCGGACGTGCTCGACGACCTGGCGCGAGCCATCCAGCGCCTGGCCGAACTCGGCGACCTCGACCAGGCGGCCCGGTTCCACGCGCGCCTCGGCGTGTTCAAGGCCGAGGCGGGTGATCTCGACGGCGGGATCGCGACGGCCGAGCAGGCGCTGGCCCAGGCCGACGCGCACGCCTCGCCGACCGGCCGGATCCTGGTCAGGCTGATCCTGTGCGAGTTGCTCGACAACCGCCACGAGCACGCCCACGCGACGCGGCTGCTGGCCGAGGCCGGGGAGCTGGCCGGGGAGACCGCGTCCGAGCGGGCCGCGTCCGTCCGGCTGGAGCAGGGCGACCACGCCGCGCGGCAGGGCCACTTCGACGACGCGGCCGCGATCATCGACGAGGTGCTCGCCGTGCCGGGGCTGCGGCCCGGCGACCGGTTCCACGCGCTGAGCGCGCGGATGTCGATCGCCGAGATCCGCGGTGAGGTCGACCTGGCCCTGCGGACGTCGGGCGAGCTGGCCGAGTTCGTCCGCGGCTTCCCGGGGCCCTGGCAACCGGCTGTGCTGCTGCACCGGGCATCCATGGTCGACAACATGGACCGCGCGGGCGAGTACCTGCGGGAGCTCGTCGACACGGTGGCTGTCTGCCGGACCGAGGGCACCCCGCTGGAGATCGCGCAGGCTTGTTTCGTCCTGTCGTCGGGGTATCTGGCGCACGACCGGCTCGTCGAGGCCGCCGAGGCGCTGGAGGAGGCGCTGCGGTTGTTGCCGCAGGAGGACGAGACAGCGCTGGAGGCCACGCTGCGGATCCGCTACCGGCTCGGCTCGGTCTGCGCGGAGCTCGGCGAGCACGCGCAGGGCCGCAGGCATTTCCAGGCCATGCTCGAGCTGGTCGGCAACGCCCCGGCGGCCTCGCAGGCGATGGTCTGGGCCGGTCTCGGCGCGACCGGTCAGGCGTTGGACGAGCCGGCGGAGGCCGAACGCTGCCACCGCCGCGCCGCCGAACTGTGGGCCGAGGCCGAACTGCCGGTCGAGTCCTTCCGCGCGTGGATCAAGGCGGCTGCCGTGATCGCGGACGAGAACCCAGAGATGGCCCTGGAAACACTGGCACGGGCGGAAACCCAGATCCCCGACGGGGACGTGGCCGACCGGCTGACCGCGGAGCTGCTGGAACTGCGCGGCTACACGTACACCCAGATGGCGCGGCACGCTGAGGCGTTGGCGGACAACCTCCGCGCCGTGGACCTCGTGGTGGAGCTCGGCGAGCCCGACTGGCAGATCTTCCTGATGGTCCGCGCGGCCCGCTCCCACCTGGCGATGGGCGCGGCGGAGACGGCTGAACAGCTGGCGAAGGACTCGGTCGAGCTGCTCGGCGACGAGACCCCGCCGAGCATCGTCGCCCGCATCCTGGACGTGCTGTCCCGCGCACTGGAAACCCAGTCGAAACCGGTCAGCCAGGACGGGACAGCACGCATGCTCAGCGCCCGGTTGCGGAGCTGATCCGGTAAGCGTGGATCACGGTCTGTTCGACCTTGTTCCCCGTTTCGTCGGTCGCGGTCACCCGCAGCGAGGCGTAGCTGTCCGGCGCCGCATTGACCTCAAGGCCGTACCAGATGTCCTTGCCCGCGTAGACCGGCACATCACGCCACGCGGCACCGTCGTCGAATGACGCCTCGACGGCCACTTCGGTCACTGTGGACGGTTGACTACCGGGATTGTGCTGCACGGTGACGGGGATGATGAACAGCTGGTTGGGGCGCACCGAGTTGTGGGCGTCCAGGTTCGGCGCCACCCTGGCGTTCATCAACGGCAACGCCCGCGTCCGCGTTGTCGCAGCTGAGCGGAACGTCCACGCGGTGGACGTCCTGGTGGACAACGGGAACGTCTTCTCGTCGAGCGTCAGCGACAACTCCGCCCGGTATGCCGACTCGGCTTCGGGAAGGTCGGGGAACAGCCCGGAGAACATGTCCGGCTTCTCGGCGACCAACTGGCCGTCGCGGTACAAGGCCATGCGGCTCTTGCGTTGCCCGGTCATCGAATAACCGCTCCGGCCGGTCGTGGAGTCCGCGTAGGGCGGCGTGAAGGTGTTCATCTCGTTGCCGGTCCTGGTGGACAGATAGTGCGACGGCGCGTCCGCGGCGGTTTCGAACGACGGCGAGAACACACCCCGGTTCCAGTGCCTGACCGTGCTCGTTCCCGGTTGGCGGATCTCGGTGCGGCCGTGGAGGTCGCTGCTCTCGGAATCGAAGCTCTGGTCGCGGTACTGGCCGAAACTCTGCGACCACGACCGGCCCTCTGGAAGTATTCGGTCCGCTCGAACGGCAACGGCACGCCCAGCGGGCCACCGGTGGCGAGGTGCCCGAGCCCTTCCAGGTAGCCGAAAGTCCAAGTGTAGCCGAACTTCCCCGCAGGCGTGGCGTGGTAGCGCTGCCGGATCTCGGCCAGCTCGTCCTGGCGCACGACCGGTTCGAAACCGGTCGGACACGTGCCATGCGCCTGCCAGAGCAGGTGGTACATCACCGGACTTCCGGTGAAGTCGTTGCCCTTGCCCGGTTCGCCCAGTTTGACGGCCATCCACGCCCCGAGCTCGTCCGGCCGCAACGGCGGTCCCTGGTGCAGGCCGTGGAACGGCGGGCCGCCGCTGAGGATCGCGCCGGACAGGAAGCCGCTGCGGCCGTCGGGCGTGTCGAAGAGCCTGACGAGGCCGGCATCCAGCAGCGCCGCGGTCACCTTCGGGTTGGGCACGGCTGGGCGGACGGGCTTGGCCTGCCGTGCGTCCAGCGTCAGGCTCTGGTCGTGGTGGAGCGTGAGTGACGGCAGGAAGACGTGGGTGTAGCTGTCCTCGGCCGGGATGTGGGTGTCGACCATGTAGTGGCCCTTCGGCTTGCGCAGCACCACCGAACCGTCCAGGTCATACGGGTGCAACGCCTTGCCGTTGTCCATTCCCAGCACGACCATGGACTCGATCCGCACCGGCTTGCCGTCCCGGCCGAGCTGCGTGACCTCCAGGTCTTAGCTCTCGACTTCTTTGTGGACAGCCAGGGGCGTGATAACCCTGACCTCGCCCGTCGTCGCGGGGAGCCTGCCGGCCAGTTGCCCGTCGGGGCCCGTCCGGGTGTCGGCCGTGACCCTGACCGTGCCTGTTCCACCTGCCTGAAGAGTGGTTTCCTTCTGTTCAACGGAATACGGCGCACCGGACACCGCGAGGTTCAACGTGACCGGCGCTGAACCGGTATTGCGGTAAGTCACCGTGCCACTGACCGGTTTGTCGTCATCGTGCGGCCAGCGCTGCGTTCCGAGGTTGAGTGAGTTCTCGACAGCGACCACGGTCTGCTTGATCGCCCGGCCGACGTCCAACCGTCCGGCTCCGACGTAGTGCGCGTCGAACACCAGCGGCGTCGCCGAAGAGACCAAAGTGGACTTCAGCTCCGCGCCCCTGCTCGCCGGTCTTCGCAGCGCCAGCAATGCCGCCGCGCCCGCGACGTGCGGCGTGGCCGTCGACGTGCCACTGGCCGTCGTGTACGACTTGTCGACGGGGTCCCCGTTGCCGTTACGCGCCAGCGCGGCCACGATCGCCATGCCCGGTGCGGCGATCTCGGGTTTGACGGCGCCGTCGATCCGCGGCCCACGGCCGGAGAACCACGCGTCCCCGAGCTGACCGAACCCGCACTCGGACCCGAGTTCCCCGACGCCACAACGAAAAGCGCGCCGGTCTCGGCGCTGAGCTCGTTGATCGCCACCTCAAGCCGGTCGATCTCCTCGGCGTCCGGCCCGCCGAGGCCCAGGTTCACCACGCGGGCCTTCTTGTCCCGCGCCGCCCACCGCATTCCCGCGATCGTGGACGCGACATGCGTGCCGTGCCCGACTTTGTCGTCAGTGTCCTTCCCGGTGAAGTCGCGCTTGTCCACGATCCGGCCGGCGAAATCCGGGTGGGTGTCGTCGATCCCGGTGTCGAGCACGGCGACCGTCACGCCCTTGCCGGTGAAGCCGGATCGCCACGCGACCGGGGCACCGACCTGCGGCACGCTTTCCGCCAACGCGAGTTTGCGCTTGCCGTCCAGCCAGATCTTCTCGGGCCTCGCCTGCAAGCCCGGCCACGACTGGCCTTTCGCCGCCGTCATCGCCTCGCCGGACACGATCAGCGGGACGCTCGGGGTGTCTGCGTACCCGAATTCCCTCAGGGACGTGATGTCGAACAGCCGCCGGTCCATCCGCCCGGACCCGACGGCGTCGAGCGCATCCGACGGGATGACATACCGGTGACCGGAAACCTCGTAGGTCCGGAACCCCATCCCTGGCGGCCTTTGCCGGGCATCGGCGTGACCGGCTTGCCGCTCAGCAGCACCCGATCGCCCGTGACCAGGGTGATCTCCTCCCGGAGCAGTTGGGAAGTTTTGTACCGCACGCTCGCCGAACACCGACAGGTCTTAGCGCAAACGCCCTGCGTAAAGGCAAACCGCCGCGGCGGTCGCGAGGTTGAGGCTCTCGGCCTTGCCGAAGACGGGAACGCTCACCACGTCGTCGACAGCGTCGAGCACTTCGGCGTCCAGCCCGTGCGCCTCGCTGCCGAACACCCACGCGGTCGGCCGGCTCAGGTCCAGCCCGGTCAGCTCGGTCGTCGCATGCCCGTCGGCCGCGACCAGCCGCAGCCCGGCGGCGCGGCACGCGTCGAACACGGCCGTGGTGTTGCGGGAACGCGCGAGGGGCAGGTGGAAGACACTGCCGGTGGAGGCGCGTACGCACTTGCCGTTGTGCGGGTCCACGGTGTCGCCGGCGAAGATCACGGCGTCAGCGCCCGCGGCGTCGGCGACCCGCGTCACCGTGCCCGCGTTGCCCGGGTCGGACACGCCGACCAGCACAGCGACCAGCTTGGGCTCGGTGAGCGCCTCGTCGAGCGAGACGTCCACCAGTTCGCAGACCGCGACGATGCCCTGCGGGGTCACGGTCTCCGAGAGCCCGTCAGCGGCTCGATCGGTCACCGTGGACACCGGGACGCCGGCTTGCCGCGCTTCGGTGACGAGTTCGCAGTTGCGTGCCTCGGCCGTCTCGGTGGCGAAGATCTCGTACACCTGGCCGTGGCGCAGGGCTTCCCGGACGGCCTGCGCGCCCTCGGCGAGAAACCGGCCTGCCCGTTCCCTGCCCGCGCGTTTGGTCAGCTGCCGGGCAGCAGCGACCCGGGGCGTCCGCTCGGTGAAGAGCTGGACCGCCCCGGGCCGTGTGTGCTCGCTCAGGCCTTGTCCTGTGCCGAGGCGTCCTGGGCCGGGACGTTGGCGCGGGAGACCTCGACCAGCGCGGTGAACGCGGCCGGGTCGCTCACCGCGAGCTCGGCGAGGATCTTGCGGTCGACCTCGACACCAGCGACCTTCAGGCCCTGGATGAAGCGGTTGTAGGTCATGCCGTTCTGACGCGCCGCGGCGTTGATCCGGGTGATCCACAGCTGCCGGAAGTCACCCTTGCGGGCGCGGCGGTCGCGGTAGGCGTAGTTCAGCGAGTGGAGCACCTGCTCCTTGGCCTTGCGGTACAACCGCGAGCGCTGGCCGCGGTAGCCACTGGCCAGCTCGAGGGTCGTGCGGCGCTTCTTCTGGGCGTTGACTGCCCGCTTGACGCGTGCCACGGGTCCATCCTGCTTGTCTCTATGGGGCGTTCGGGGCGCCCCGGGTGGTCAAAGGACTGGGAGCTCAGATGCCGAGCAGGCGCTTGATGCGCTTCTCGTCGTTGGGGGAGACGTCAGTGGTGCCCTCAAGGCGACGCGTCAGCTTGCTGGACTTCTTCTCCAGGATGTGCCGGCGACCGGTCATCTCGCGCTTCAACTTGCCCTTGCCGGTCACGCGAATGCGCTTGGCAGTGCCCTTGTGCGTCTTGTTCTTAGGCATGGTCGTCCTCATCTAGGTGCTTCCGCCCGCTGCGAACGGGCGGAAGCGCTCACTACTTCGGGTGACCCCCGGTGCCTACTCGGCGGGGTCGGTGTCGGACTGCGGCGTGGTGGCCTTCGTCTTGGGCTTGGCGTTCTTGTGCGGCGCCAGGACCATGATCATGTTGCGGCCGTCCTGCTTGGGCGAGGACTCGATGATCCCCAGCTCGGCCACGTCGTCGGCCAACCGCTGCAACAACCGGTATCCGAGCTCCGGGCGGGACTGTTCACGGCCGCGGAACATGATGGTGATCTTGACCTTGTTGCCGTGCTCGAGGAAGCGCACCACGGCGCGCTTCTTGGTCTCGTAGTCGTGCGGGTCGATCTTCGGCCGGAGCTTCTGCTCCTTGATCACCGTGAGTACCTGGTTGCGCCGGGACTCGCGGGCCTTCTGCGCGCTCTCGTACTTGAACTTGCCGTAGTCCATGAGCTTGCAGACAGGCGGGCGGGCCTGCGGGGCCACCTCGACGAGGTCGAGATCCGCCTCCTGAGCGAGGCGGAGCGCGTCCTCGATGCGGACAATCCCCACCTGCTCGCCGTTCGGTCCGACCAGTCGGACCTCCGGCACCCGGATGCGGTCGTTGATACGTGACTCGGAGCTGATGGTGCCTCCTCTTTCCCGAGTACAAAGTCTCTCTAGCTGGTTGCTGCGGCCTGCGGTGTGACCCCAGTAACGCGTCAGGCCCCGTCGCCATCTCTGACGCGGGGCCCGCTGCCTACACCGATCCACGACGCGCACGCACGCCGTGCCGCAGCGAGCTCGCGCTGCTGCGATAAAGACCGGACCCGGACACCTGCGCGGTGACTCGGGTGGGAGCGGGGCTCCACTTGCCGCCCCCGT
Organism: Kibdelosporangium phytohabitans; assembly: GCF_001302585.1. GTDB lineage: Bacteria > Actinomycetota > Actinomycetes > Mycobacteriales > Pseudonocardiaceae > Kibdelosporangium > Kibdelosporangium phytohabitans. The sequence goes on from NZ_CP012752.1 coordinate 9,085,679, forward strand.
TCGCACAGGGGCTGGTCGCAGATGGAAGGGTACCAGATCGTGAACGACCCCACCGCAGACCCTGCTACCAGCGCCGACGACAGTGCCAACGTCCGCGACCTCGCCGAGATTCCCAGCGTGGAGGTGATCAGCCGGGCCGCCGTGATGCTGATGTCGGCCGCGGCCGAGCGGCTGGGGCTCGCCGACCCCGATCCGGACACCTCGCCCCGGCGCGACCTGGACGAGGCCAGGCGGTTGATCACCGCGCTCGCCGGGCTGGTCACGGCCTCCGTCGAGTACCTCGGACCGCACGCCGGGCCGGTGCGGGAGGGCCTCCAGTCGCTGCAACGGGCCTTCCGCGAGGGCTCGGCCATCCCCGACGAGCCGGGCGCGGGCCCCGGTGAGAAGTACACCGGCCCCGTGTACTGAACACGCCAAGCGGCCCCCGGGAGATTCCCGGGGGCCGCTTCTCGGGTGTTGGGGATCGGACCCAACTGTGACCCGGCGCCGGTGAGGCGCAGGAGGGGAGGCCAGCGCCGGATCACACGATCGGGGTTACTTGTCCTTGGCCTTCGAACCGTCCGGCGCGGCCACGAACCAGGTGCCCTGCACGCCCTCGCCGTTGGCCTGGCACGGCGCGGTGTCCTTGGCGAAGCGGTAGACCGGCGAACCCGCGACGGTGACCTGCTTGGTGCCGTCCTGGCGGGTGACCGATCCGATCAGGCTCTTGTCGACGCCCTCGGCGATGATGTTGTCCTCGGCCTTCAGCGGCGGCCACTTCGCCGCGCAGTCGCCGTTGCAGTTCGACGCCGACGGGCTCTTGGTGTCCTTGTCGAAGACGTAGAGGGTGAAGCCCTTGTCGTCGGTCAGCACCTTGCCGAACGGCTTCACGTCCATCGAGCGCACCACCGTGGTGCCCGGCGCGGCGGCCTTGATCTTGTCCTTGGCACGGGTGCCGTTCGGGGCCGCGACCCACCACGCCCCGCCGACGGCCTCACCCGTGGTGTCGCCCGCCTTGGCGTCCTTCTCGTAGTAGTACATCGCCCAGCCGCCGACGGTCAGCTGCTTGACGCCGTCGGCACGGTCGATCGAGCCGATCATCGCCTTGTCGACGCCCTCGAGCGTCAGGTTGTCGGACGCGGGCACCGGCGGCCACGCCTTGGCACAGACGTCCGCGCAGTTGGACTTCGGCGGTTTCGCGGTGTCCTTGTCGAAGCGGTAAAGGGTTTTGCCTTCCGCGTCGGTGAGAATCGTTCCCAGCGCACCGGATTCGGTCGCCTTGAGACCGGAAGACCCGGCGGCGGAAGCGTTCGCGGCCGGCGCGTCGTCAACGGGCACCGTCCCGGTCGGCGCTGCGACACTCGGCTGCTGTTCCAGCTGCCGCTGGTTGGCCGCGGGCGTCGCCGTGGGGCTCGCCCCGCACGCCGCGGTGGCCAGCACGGCGCCGACTGCTGCCGCGGTGGCCAGGATGTGCCTCACCCGAGGTGATGCCATGACTTGGATCCCTTCTCCCGCTTGATGCCCCGGTGCATCTGTGCGGGGCCGTGGTTGCTCACCCACAACACGAGCGGGGTCAGGGGGCGGTTCAGCGGGATCCAAGAAATTTTCAGCGTGGCCGCAGGCCTGCGAAAACGACGTCGAGCGTGCGCGTACGAAGATCACGGTCCCAGCCCGCGCGCAGCGCACCGGCGCTGGTGGCGGTCAGCAACGCCATGACTTCGTCGAGCCGGACACCGGCGCGGACAGCGCCCGCCTGCTGCGCGCGCGTGAGAAGCGCTCCGATCGCGTCGCGCATGGTCTGGAGCTGGCTGTCCACCCGGATGTCCACGTCCAGCAGCTCCACCACGGTCTTCCTGCCGGCGGCCTGTTCGACGACACCCGCGAAGAACGTGAACAGGGCGGTGGCCGGATCACCTTCGGCGGCAAGCGTTTCCGCTTCACCGGCGAGCCGGTCGGCCAGTTCCTTCATGATCGCGGCGAGCAGGTCGTTCTTGGTCGGGAAGTGCCGGAAGACCGTGCCGATCGCGACACCCGCGCGCCTGGCGACCTCCTCCGTGGACGCGTCGGAGCCTGCCGCGACGAAGACTTCCTCGGCCGCGGCGAGGATCTTGGCCCGGTTGCGCTTGGCGTCGGCGCGCATGGCCCTCCTTTGACAAGATGAGTCGTCACTCACTATCGTCGTCGTTGAAAGTGAGTCGCTACTCATCTTACCTGGGAGGCCCGATGACACCCCGTGAGGCGTTCGCGCGCATGCAGGACCACTGGCTCACCGGAACCGAGCACGGGCTCATGGCCGATGACGTCGTCGTGGAAACCCCGTTCGGGCAGACCAAACGCGTCGAAGGCGGCGAGACCTTCACGCGGATCGCGAGAGAAGGCAGGGCCGCCCTGCCGGTGACGTTCACCGAATGCAGCACCATCGCCATCCACGACACGACGGATCCCGAAGTCATCGTCGTGGAGTACGAACTGGCCGCCACGGTGAACGCCACCGGCGAGCAGCACTCAGCCCAGTTCATCGGCGTCCTGACCGTGCGCGACAGCAAGATCGTGCACTGGCGCGAATATCAGGACACCGCGAAAATAACCGCGCTGCTGGCGAGCTAGGGCTCGATCGACTGGCGGTGGCGGAAGATGTTGCGCGGGTCGTACTTCGCCTTGACCTGACGCAGCTTCGCGTAGTTTCCCTTGTAGTACAAGGTGGACCACGACACACCGGACTTGTTGAACGACGGGTCGGACAGGTCGATGTCCGGGTAGTTCACGTAGCAGCCGTCCGTCACCGCGTTCGGCACGGGAACACCACCGGTCGAGCCGTACACCGACGAGTAGAAGTTGCGGAACCACTGCAGGTGCTTGGCGTCCTCCGCCGGATCCTTCCAGTACACCTGGTACTGCAGCTTCATCACCGAGTCGCGCTGCGGCACCGCGGTGTCCGCCGAGCCCACCGCGTTGATCTTGCAGCCGTACGAGTCGATCTGCACCAACGCGTTGGGGTTGTTGTAATCCGTGGTCGCCAGCGCCTGGTAGGTCGCGGCGATCTGCTCGACGGTGTGCCCCTTGCGCAGGTACGCCGACTTGTAGTCACCGCGGAACTCCCAGCCGCCGCCGCTGAGCGCGTACGTGCCGTTGAGCCACGGCAACCGCTGCGGCTCGTCGAACTGCGCCAGCGCGGGGTGGTGGCCGGTCTGGGCGACCGACGCGGTCCGCTGCGCCTGGACACCGGCGAACACCGCGTTCAGGTAGTCGTCGAGCAGTTTGCGGGCGTTCGGCGCGGTGGCGTCGGACTGGGTCAGCAGCGCGACCTGCCCGCCGACGACCTTCGTCGCCGGGTCGAACGTCCGCTTGTTCAGCTTCAGCAACCCGAAAAGCCCGGCGTACGGCGAGTTCGGCGCGCTGTTCTGCTCGTGCCACTTGCCGAAGTTGTCCACCACCCTGGTGAAGTCGGCCTGGGTGATGTCCGCCCAGTTCAGGGCGACCGAGCTGATGAAGATCTCGGACGGCGGCTTGGGCAGGAACGTCGACGGGTCGGTGCCCGTCGCGGTGCGTGACTTCAGCAGGAACCGTGTGATCACGCCGAAGTTCCCACCGCCGCCACCGGTGTGCGCCCACCACAGGTCGCGGTTGGGGTCGTTGGCCTCTCTCGTGGCGATGACCGACTTGGCCTTGCCCGAAGCGTCAACGACCACGACTTCGACGCCGTACAGGTAATCGACGGTCAGACCGAACTGCCGGGAGCTCAGCCCGTAGCCACCGCCGCTGATGTGGCCGCCCGCGCCGACCGTGCCGCACGACCCGCCGGGGATGATGACGCCCCAGACCCGGTACAGCGCCTCGTAAACCTGAAAAAGGTTCGCACCCGCGCCGACCGAGATGGCGTTCACCGCGGGGTCGTAGCCGATGTCGTCCAACTCGGACAAATCGAGCACGACCTGCTTGCCGCTGTAGACGAAGTCCTCGTAGCAGTGCCCGCCGCTGCGCACACCGATCTGCTTGCCCGCCGTCACCGCGTCCTGAACCGCGGCAACGACCTGCGCGGTCGAGTTGACCACGCGCACCTGTTCCGGCGCACCGATCCAGCGGGGGTTGGTGCCCCTGACCAAGTCGATGTACCTGGCATCACCCGGCTTGACGGTGGCCGCGGGCAAGCTGACCGCGGCCACCTCCTGCTGGCCCGCGTCCTGCGCCACCGCGGTACCGCCGAGCGTGCCCGTCGCCGCGACCCCCACCGCCGCAGCGCCCGCTCCCACCAGAAAATTCCGGCGTCCTACCTCACTCATTTGGATAGTCACCCCTTCGAGCACGAACCCCCAGCGCTCTCCAGACGACCACCGCGCAGGTCAGCGGTGCCACGAGTTGATCGGGTTGTTGTGCAGTGCAAAATGTCGTGTTGTCGCCGTAACAGGTCCAGACCACGTGTCATGCTTCACGCTGTGTCCAGTCAGCCCAGTTCGCGTAATCAGTCGTCGTCCCTGCGACGCGCGCTTTCGGTACTCCAGTACGTGTCCGACCGGGCGAACGAGACCCGCGGTGTCCCGCTGTCGCGTATCGCCGAGGACCTGAAGATCAGCAAGAGCAGCGTGCTGCGCCTGACAACTCCCCTGCTCGACACAAATCTGCTCATCCGGGACCGGCAGACCGGCTGGTTCCGGCTAGGCCACGGCGCACTGCGCCTCGGCCAGGCCTACCTGGCGTCGCTGGACTTGCGCACCGTGGCCGCCGAGCCGCTGCGGCGCATGCAACGCGCGCTGGGCGAGACCTGTCATCTAGTCGTGTACGAGCCGCCGGACGTTGTCTACGTCGACAAGGTCGAGAACGACCACCAGGTACGAATGGCCTCCCGGATAGGCAACCGGGTGCCGGCCTACCGGACAGCCGTGGGGAAGGCGATTCTCGCGTGGCTGCCCGAAGAAGCCGTCCAGGAGGCGATCGACCGCGGTCTGCCGCCGGTCACCGACCGCACACTCGCCGACGCCGAGGCGTTACGCGCCGACCTGCAACGCATCCGGCGCCGCGGCTACGCCATCGACGACAGGGAGAACGAGGAGGAGGTCCGCTGTGTGGCGGCGCCGATCTTCGACCACAGCGACGAGGTGATCGGCGCGCTTTCGGTGTCCTCACTGGCATCCCGGATGAAGCCCGCGCGGGTGCGCGAGGTCGGGCCGCTGGTGATGCGCTACGGGATCGAGATCTCCAGGGTGTTCGGTTCGGCCAAGATGCCGGCCGAGGTGCCGAGGGACTGAAAACCGGGTTGCGCCACGTGGTTGCATGGGACTGTGCGTTTCTCGGTGAACATCCCGAACTTCGGTGATTTCGCGGACCCCCGCACCGTCGCCGCGGTGGCGGTGGCGGCCGAGCAAGCCGGGTGGGACGCGCTGTTCGTCTGGGACCACGTGGTGCACCGGAAACAGATCCGGCGCCCCTTCGGTGACCCGTGGATGCTCCTGTCGGCGGCGGCACTGGCGACCAACCGGATCAAACTCGGCACGCTGGTCACCCCGGTCGCGCGACGGCGCCCGCACCAACTGGCCCGCCAAGTGTCCACGTTGGACAACCTCAGCGGCGGACGGGTGATCCTCGGAACCGGTCTCGGGGCGCCGGTGGAAGACGAGTACGGCAGCTTCGGCGAGCCGACCGACCCGGTGGTGCTGGCGGAGATGCTCGACGAAGGCCTGCACCTGGTGGACCGCTACTGGTCCGGTGACACCGTGACACATCAGGGAAAGCACTTCACGGCCGACGACGTGGCCCTGTTGCCGACACCGGTGCAACGCCCCCGCGTACCGATCTGGGTGGCGGGCTACTGGCCGAACAAGCGGCCCATGCGCCGCGCGGCCAGGTGGGACGGCGTCGTACCCCTGTTCCTGTCGGCCCGGCACGGCTTCACCCCGCCGGTCGACGAAGTCCGCGACCTGGTCAAGTACGTCGACAGCCAGCGGGACCCCGGGCCGTTCGAGGTGGTGCTCGGCGGGACGAGCCCGGCGGACCCGGCCAAGGCGCGCGACCTGATCGGCCCGCTGGCCGACGCGGGCGCGACCTGGTGGGACGAACGCAGGCAGCAGGACGAACTGATCACCGAGTTGGATCCCGTGCTGCGCCGCGTGGAACAAGGCCCGCCGACGCTCTAGGCGCTCCAGTGCCAGAAGGTCCTGTCGAGTTCGTCTTCGTTGGGCACCTCGTGCAGAACCATGGAGGCGTAACCGGTTGTCACCATCCCGGCCTTGCGCAACCGCACGATCGCTGTGTCCACGGAATTCGCCGACGCGCCGATCGCGGCGGCGAGATCGGGCCGGGTGAGGCCCACTTGCAAGACCACGCCGTCCGCTCGTGCCATGCCATGCCGGCGTGCCAGCTGCACGAGGAACGCCCACAGCCGCTGGTCGACTCTCCGGCCGATGTGCCCCCGCTGGGCCGTCAGCTCCTGGACCCGCCGCGCCATCGTCCGCACCAGCGCGTGCCGGATGTCCTCGTCGCGGTCCAGGATCTCACGGAACTTCCGGTGCGAGACGCCCATGAGATGGGCGTGCTCGTTCCACTCTAGGCGGGTGATGGTCCGAGAACCGGTGAGCACTTCCTCGGCGTTGAGTACGTCGCCCGGACCAGCGACATTGACCAGCACATCGGGTCCGTCCCACCTTGCGTGGAAGATCTTCACAGCCCCAGTCAGCACGACGAGCACCGGAGCCAAGTCCTCACCCGCGAGCCGTTGTCCGGTCACGTCATGATCGCTGCTGTTGAGCAGCCAGGCACAGCGTTCGAGTCGCTGCAACGCGCTCAACGGCAACTCAGCCATGAACGAGTCCTCGAGCCACGGCTCGGACAGCCCGCGCCTACGCCATTTGACGACTTCCTCGATCAGTCCCTGTCCCATGGCCGGAGCTCACACCTGCGCGTTCAGCAACGCGTAGACGACCGCGGGAAGGCCGGTGAGAACGGCAGCCACCGCCATCAGAACACGGGTCGTGCGAGTGGGAACCGTCGCTGTCAGCCGCCAGACCACGAACCCCACCAGGAACAAGAACGCCAGGGCCACGACCCCGGCTGTCACCACCGACGCGACGCCATGAGTCATATCGATCCCTATGCCGTTTGTGCTTCGCCGAACCTGGTCTCTTCGTTGGAGAACACGCTGTCCGAGGTGACGGATCCAGGTAGTGGGAACCTGTCGGGACTGCGCTCGGTGAGCCTAGGAGCGGCTGTCGGCGATGCGCTACCTTCGTAGCGGAAAACCCAGGTAACGAGGCGCCTGCCCACTATCCGACACAAGCAGGTCGAGGAAGCAATCTCCCCAGTTTTGGGGATGTCTCGCCGACTCGGGCCATCATCATGACTCTGCGCGATGCCAGTTCTTCGCCGAACCTGGTCCTCGCTGCGAAGGCAGGCCCGCTCGGGGTGGTAGCCAGGCGGCCTGCCTTCCACCGCCATACCGTGCGGGTTGCCCGGTGCTCGGAAGTCGTCTGCCTCGACGTGACCACCGGTCGATCCACTCCGGACATCGCGACCCGCACCCCATCACCGCGCACACGCCCTGACCTCCGTGTTCGGCAAGGTGGATGTGCTCAGCAGAGGCGAGCTGGCGGACCAGTCGGTGAGACGGCGATGCCACGCGTGGTGGTCTGCGAACGGGCCCGGAAGAGTGCGTGTGGCGTACTGCTCGTCCAGTGCCGCAACACGACCCCTTGGCACGATCGGGCCCGCCGTAGCGAGCCCGATCGTGCCAACGGTGAGCTGTCAGTCCACAACGGCCAGCGCGTCGATCTCGACGAGCAGGCCGGGCGGCAGGCCGACGTAGACCGTGGTGCGCGCCGGGAAGTCCGAGCCGAGAACCTCGGCGTAGGCCTCGTTGAACTCGCCGAAGTGGGCGACGTCGGTCAGGTACGCGCGGAACATCACGACGTCGTCGAACGAGGCGCCGCCCGCTTCCAGCACCCGCTTGACGTTCGCGAGGACCTGGCGGGTCTGCTCGGCCACCGTCGTACCGACGACCTCGCCCTGCTGGTCGAACGCCACCTGGCCGGCGACCTGGAGGATGTTGCCCTTCCGCACCCCGTGCGACAGCGGCACCGCCGGCTGCACGGTGCCCTCGGGGTGGATGAAGGTCCTGGCCATGTTCTTGTCTCCTATCGGTGATACCCGCACTCGACGGACGCTTTCTCCGCCGCGCGCAACAAATCGGGAACGAGCCCCAGCAACCCGTCAAGATCCAACAGTACCTTCGGCACGGACAACGACATCGCCGCGAGCACCTCACCGCGTGCGCCGCGGATCGGTGCGGCGATGCAGTGGATGAAGTCCTCGTGCTCGGAGTTGTCGACCGCGTACCCGCGTGCGGCGACGGTCGCCAGTTCGGTGAGGTACGCCTCGGGCGTGATGATCGTGTTCTCGGTCTTCTTCTCGTACGTGATGCCTTTGGCGATCTCCCGGCGGCGTTCGTCCGGCAGCGCTGCCACGAGGATCTTGGCGACCGCCGTGCAGTGCAGGGCCGCTCGTTTGCCGATCCGGGAGTACATCCGGACCTGGTGGCGGCTCTCGAACTTGTCGATGTACACGACCTCGCCGTCCTCGTAGGAGGCCAGGTGCACGGTGTGACCGGTCTGCGCGTTCAGGTCCCGCAGTGCGGCTTCGACACTGCGGCGGACGTCACGGTCCTCCAGCGAGCGGTGCGCCAAGTCGAACAGGGCTGTGCCAAGCCGGTAGTAGCGCACACCGTCGCGTTGCACGAACCGGTGGGACTCGAGTGTCCGCAGCAGCCGCAGGACGGTCGACTTGTGCACGCCGATGACCTCGGCGAGCTGGTCGAGCGTGCGCGGGCCTTCGGCGAGGCCGTCCAGCAGGGTGAGCGCCCTGTCCAAACTTTGGCTCATGCCTGCTTCCCGCCGTGCTCGCCCATGTCGCATGAGCCGGGCCCTGTGTTGAGTGATTCGCGCGCAAGCTTGCTCATGCTTGTAAGACTCCCTGCTCGGTGAGGTGAGCGGCGGCCCACGCGTCCGCGTCCGCGTTGAGCAATGAGGTGACCAGCTCGGACGGCAGCGGTGTGCCGACGTCGTCGTGCGTCCGCAGTGTCGTGGCGGCTTGCAGGTGCCCGGAGCGAAGTCTGTGTTCCGGGGACGCGCCTGCCAAGGTCGCGGCCAGGAACCCGGCCGCGAAGGCGTCGCCCGCGCCGACGGGCTCGACGACGTCGACGCGCAGGGCGGGCTGAAAAAGCTGGGTGCCGCCCTCGATCAGGGTCGCGCCGCGTGAGCCGTGCTTGATCACGAGCGTCGGCGGGTCCGGCAGGATGCGCCGGATCTCCGCGGGGTCGCTCGTGTTCCACACGGCCAGCGCCTCGTCGTCGCCGACCAGGGCGATGTCCGCCGCGTTGGCCAGTTCCCGCAGCACGGACGGGTCGCGGCCGGGCCACAGCTTCGGCCGCCAGTTCAGGTCGAACGACAGCCGGAACGTCTCCCGCGGCACCGCGACCAGCGCGCGCATCAGGTCGAGACACGAGTCGGACAACGCGGCCGTGATGCCTGTCAGGTGCAGGACGCGGACGTGCAGGTCGAGCTGGTCCAGCAGCGAAGGGCCCATCCCGGACGCGGCCGAACCGCGGCGGTAGTAGCGGACCGGGCTGCCGCCCGCGTTGCTCTCCTTGATGTAGAGCCCGGTGGGCCGGACGGGGTCGATCACGACACCCGAGACGTCCACGCCGTTCGACTCGACCGCGGCGACCACGGCCTGACCGAAGGCGTCCTGGCCGACGGCGCTGACCCACTTCGCGCGCAGACCGAGCATGGCCAGGTTGCAGGCCACATTGGACTCGGCGCCGCCGACGGTCCGGATCCACGTGCGGACCTGGTCCACCGGTCCCGGCTCCCCCGGCACGAACAGCGCCATGGTCTCGCCGAGGCACAGCACATCGGTCTCCACTGGACTTCCATCCTTTCCCCGTGCCGGGCCGATCACCACGGCGCAGGGGGCTCGTTGCGAACGTTGACCTGGCGGCGATGGGGATGCTACACACCACCGCAGCACATCGCGCAATAGCCGTTGCAAGATACGCAATGGAGGGTAACCAGATGGTCGAACCGGCGAGGATGAGTCTCGACGCGGTGAATCGGCTGGCCGACGAGCGGATCGACTGGCGCTTCAAGGGCATGCCGGACGCGCTGTTCGGCAAGACCGTGGCCGAGGCACTGGCCACGAACCCGAAGTTGTTCACCGACGGCTTCGTCGGCCCACTCGTGGTGCTCGACAACGATGCCATCGAACACAACCTGGGAACCATGCGCCGATGGTGCGAATCCCGCGGTCTCGCGTTGTCGCCGCACGGCAAGACGACGATGGCGCCGCAGCTGTTCCAGCGCCAGCTCGAAGCCGGGTGCTGGGCGATCACCACCGCAAACGCCAGCCAGCTGCGGGTGTACCGGGCGTTCGGCCTGACCCGGATCCTGCTGGCCAACCAGCTGGTCGACCAGAACGCGCTGCGCTGGCTCGCCCGCGAGCTCGACGGCAACCCCGATTTCGAGTTCTACTGCTGGGCCGACTCGGTCCGCGCGGTCGAGCTGATGACCGAAGGCCTCGCAGGCTCACAGCGTCAGGTCAACGTGTTCGTCGAGGTCGGCGCGCCCGGCGGCCGGACAGGCGCGCGCACGGCCGAGACGGCGGAAGCTGTCGCCGACGCGATCGTGGCCAGCCCGGTGCTCAAGCTCGTCGGCACCGCGGGCTGGGAAGGCTCGCTCGCGCACGCGGCGGACTCCGCTGGCCTCAACGCGATCGACGACTTCCTCACCCAGATCCGCTCGGTCACCGTCCAGCTGGCGGACAAGTTCGAGGACCCCGAGCGCGTGATCGTCACGGTTGGCGGCAGCGCGTACTTCGACCACGTCGCCGACGCCCTGACCCAGCCGTGGCCGGCGGGCCTGAACGTGTTCCCGTTGCTGCGCAGCGGCGCGTACGTCACGCACGACGACGGCTTCTACCGCGAGAACTCGCCGTTGGGCGCACATTCGCGGATCGACGGCACGTCGAGCTTCCGCAGCGCGCTGCGCGCGTGGGCGCAGGTCACGTCCAAGCCCGAGGAGAACCTCGCGCTGCTGACCATCGGCAAGCGGGACGCGTCCTTCGACGAGGGACTCCCCGAGCCGCAACTGATCCGCCGTGACGGCAGGACGTTGCCGCTGACCGGCGCGGTGATCAGCTCGCTGAACGACCAGCACGCGTACCTCGAACCCAATGGAGCCGACGTGCGGGTCGGCGACTGGATCGGGCTCGGCCTGTCGCACCCGTGCACGGTGTTCGACAAGTGGCAGCTGCTGCCCGCTGTCGGCGCCGACGGCGAGACCGTGGTCGACTTCATCCGAACTTACTTCTGACAGGCGTGTTTCTGACAAAGGAGTCCGAAATGGACATCGCCTTCCGCGGCGCGACGGTCGTCGACGGGACCGGCGCGCCGCGCTACCGGGCCGACGTCGGCGTGCAGGCGGGCCGGATCGCCGAGATCGCGACCGGCCGAAGACTGGACGCCACGCGCGTGGTCGACGCGACCGGCCTGGTCCTCGCGCCCGGCTTCATCGACATGCACTCGCACTCCGACTTGCAGGTGCTGGCCAAGCCCGACCACCTGGCCAAGGTCTCGCAGGGCGTGACCAGCGAGGTGTACGGCCAGGACGGGCTGTCGTATGCGCCCGTCAACGACGAGACGCTGGCCGGACTGCGGGCACAGCTGGCCGGCTGGAACGACGACCCGGCCGGGTTCGACTGGAACTGGCGCAGCGTCGGCGAATACCTCGACCGCCTCGACCAGGGCATCGCGGTGAACGCGGCGTACCTGCTGCCGCAGGGCACGATCCGGATGATGGTGGTCGGCTGGGAGGCGCGGCCACCGACAGAGTCCGAAATGGACAGGATGAAGGAGATCGTCGCACAGGGTCTCGCCGAAGGCGCGATGGGCCTGTCCTCCGGGTTGACCTACACCCCGGGGATGTACGCCGACACCGCGGAACTGGTCGCGTTGTGCGAGGTCACCGGCAAGCTCGGCGGTTACTACAGCCCGCACCACCGCAGCTACGGCGCAGGCGCGCTGGAGGCGTACGCCGAGATGGTCGACGTCTCGCGGCGCTCCGGCTGCCCGCTGCACCTGGCGCACGCCACGATGAACTTCCCGGTCAACAAGGGCCGTGGCGTGGAACTGCTGGCCCTGCTGGACGAGGCGATCGCCGACGGCTGCGACATCACGCTCGACACGTACCCGTACCTGCCCGGTGCGACGTACCTGAGCGCGTTGCTGCCGAGCTGGTCGACCGAGGGCGGGCCGGACGCCGCGATCGCCAGGATGTCCGATCCGGACACCCGGGAGCGGATCCGCGCCGATCTGGAGGAGAACGGGTCCGACGGCTGCCACGGCGTGCCGGTCGACTGGGATTCCATCGAGATCAACGGTGTCCGCAGGGACGCGAACCTGCACCTGGTCGGGCACAGTGTCGCCGAGTCGGCCCGCACCGCCGGGCGGCCACCGGCGGAGTTGTACTTCGACGTGTTGATCGACGAGCGGATGGGTACCTCGTGCCTGATGCACGTCGGCCACGAGGACAACGTCCGCGCGATCATGAAACACCCGGCGCACACCGGCGGCAGCGACGGGATCCTGGTCGGCGAACGCCCGCACCCGCGGTCGTGGGGCACGTTTCCGCGCTACCTCGCCCGGTACGTGCGTGAGCTGGGCGTGCTCGAGCTGGAGGAGTGCGTGGCGCACCTGACCGGCCGGGCCGCCAATCGTTTGCGCCTGCCGGATCGGGGTCTCGTCCGTGAGGGCCACGCCGCCGACCTGGTGCTGTTCGACCCGGACACGGTCGCCGACACCGCGACTTTCGACGAGCCGCGCCAGGTCGCGACTGGTATTCCATACGTGCTCGTCAACGGTGTGCCGGTGATCGACGACGGGACGCACACCGGCGCCACGCCCGGCCACTCGTTGCGAAACAGTGTTTGATGGTCCTCGCTCCGCTCGGACGGGCTTTGTCGCCAGAAGCCGGTCATTTCCACCTCGCCCCACGCAGCCGACACCGCGTGGCGCCCACTTGCCGCCGCGACTGGGGCGGCATCGGGCGTGTTGCGAGGCGTGAACGACCGGCGCGACAAAGCCAGCCCGCAATGTCAGATCACCGATAGGAAGTTGACATGGATCTCATCGCCGAGCTGAGTGCGTGGCGTTCGCTGTGCATCATCCGGGCTCCGGAGATCGCCGATCCGGTGGGCCTGGGCTCGACCCTGGTCGAGGCGGGCCTGCCGATCGTGGAGTTCTCCTTCACCACGCCGAACGCACCGGCACTGATGGCACAGGCTGCCAAAGTGGACGGTCTGATCCTCGGCGCGGGCACGGTGATGAGCGAGCAGAACGCCCGTGACGCGATCAACGCGGGCGCGAAGTTCCTGCTGACGCCCGGTCTGCGGCCGAAGGTCGTTGCCGAGGCGACCAGGCGGGGTGTGCCGGTCGTGCTCGGGGCGATGACCCCGACCGAGGTGGCCGACGCTGTGGACATGGGCGCCACAGCGGTCAAGGTGTTCCCGGCGGCGCGGCTGGGTCCGGACTACTTCAAGGACCTGCACGGCCCGTACCCGGGAACTCCACTGGTGGCGACGGGCGGTCTGAACGCCGCCAACGCCGCGGAGTACCTGGAAGCCGGAGCGCTCGCGGTCACCGCGGGCAGCGGCGTGGTCTCCCCCGCACTGGCCGCCGAGTCGAGGTTGGCCGAGATCCGGCAGCGGGCCAGCGAGTTCGTCGACGCCGTCGCACTGGCCAAGCGTCACTGAGAGAATATGGAGCAGTCCATGGTGGACTGGTTGCAACACACGACAGGCGGGCTGCTCACGCTCGCCGCGGTCGGTATCGCACTGCTGCTGGCAATGATCATCGCGTGGAAGGTCGAGCCCTTCATCGCGTTGCTGATCGTCGGTGTCGGTACCGCGCTCGCCGCGGGCATCCCGGTGGAGACCCTGGTCGGCTCCATCCAGTCGAGCAACTCGGGCTCGCTGATCGAGACCGGGTTCGGCAACATCCTCGGCCACATCGCGGTCATCATCGGCATGGGTACGTTCCTCGGCGCCATCCTGGAGGCGTCCGGCGGAGCGCAGGTGCTGACCCGCAAGCTGCTGCAGGCGTTCGGCGAGAAGCGGGCCGCGCTGGCGATGGGCCTGGCCGGGTTGATCTTCGGTATCCCGGTGTTCTTCGACATCGGCATCTTCGTGCTCGCGCCGCTGGTGTACGTGGTGGCCAAGCAGTCGGGCAAGTCGATCCTGCTGTTCTGCCTGCCGCTGCTGGCCGGCCTGTCGGTGACGCACGCGTTCCTGCCGCCGCACCCCGGCCCGGTCGCCGCGGCCGGGCTGCTCGGTGTCGGGCTCGGCTGGGTGATCCTGTTCGGCGCGATCTGCGCGCTCCCGGCGTGGGGTGTCGGGCTGTGGTTCGCCAACCGGATCGGCAACCGGATCCACATCGACGTGCCGGAGGAGATGCTGGAGGCCGCGAAGGCCGGTCGCAGGCAGGACGGGCCGGGCACCGCGACGGCACCGGCCGAGCCGAAGCTGGGCACGGTCGTCACGATCATCGCGATCCCGCTCGTGCTGATCCTGATCGGCACGTTCGGCAGCATCATCCTGCCGAAGAAGTCGGTCGCCGCCGGGATCGCCACGTTCTTCGGCACGCCGGCGATCGCGCTGACGATCTCGGTGCTGCTGGCGTTCTGGCTGCTGGGCTACCGCCGCGGGATGACGCGCAGCGAGGTCTCCACGATCGCCAACGCCTCACTCAAGCCGGTCGCGATGATCCTGCTGGTCGTCGGCGCCGGTGCGTTCTACGGCCGGGTGCTGACCGTCAGCGGGATCGGCAAGGCCGTGCAGTCGTCGCTCGCGGACATCGGCCTGCCGGTGCTCGTCGCGGCGTACCTGATCTCGTGCGGTCTGCGGATCGCACAGGGTTCGGCCACCGCGGCGATCGCGGCGTCGGCGGCCATCGTCGGCCCGACCATCGCCAACGCGGGCTACACCCAACCTCAACTGGCGCTCATCGTCGCCGCCATCTGCGCCGGTTCGATCATCGCCTCGCACGTCAACGACGGCGGGTTCTGGATCGTGTCCAGGTACTTCGGCATCTCCGTCAAGGACACGCTGAAGACCTGGACAGTGCTGGAAACCATCTTGTCCGTCGTCGCCTTCGCGGTGGCGGCGGTCTTGATGATCTTCATCTAGTGGTGACGACCGGGGAGCCTTGGTGGTGTTCGGCGGATCCAGGTTCCGCTGGGCGTCGCGGCCGGAAGGTTTCCCGTACCGGGTTGTACTTGGACCTTTCGGTTCGTGCGGCCAGCGGGAAACCGCGCCGTCGAGACCGCTGGGCTCCCCCGGTCGTCGCCACCACCCCTGCAAGGAGAGGATCAGCACAGGTGACGGATTTGAACAGGCGCCGGTTTCTCGGCGCGGCCGGAGTCGGTGGCCTCATGCTCGCCACCGGCGTACCGGCATCGGCTCAGGGGAGAGCAGTGTCCACTGTGTATATCGGGAGCTACACGAGCTGGGGCAACCCGCCCGGGCCGGGCTTCCAGGTCGGTACCGTCGACTCGGCGACCGGCAAGCTCACCATCACGCGCGGTGTCAGCGGGATCCCGGACCCGTCGTGGTTCGCGTACTCGCGTGACGGCCGGGTGGTGTACACGACCATCGAGACGGATCCGGGCAAGGTCACCGCGCTCAGCATCACCGACCCGCAGCGGCCGAGGGTGCTCAACACGGTGAACGTCAACGGAGCCGGGCCGACGCACGCCACCGTGCACGGCAAATACCTGCTGACAGCCAACTACTCCAGCGGCAGCGTCTCGGTGCTGTCGCTGCAGGCCGACGGCAAGGTCGGCAGGGTGACGGACGTCGTGACGCACTCCGGCAGCCGGGCCGCGCACGCGCACCAGGTCGTGAGTGACCCGAGTGGGCGGTGGATCGTCGCCGTCGACCTCGGCACGGACTCGGTGTACGTGTACGGCATCGACAACGCGGGCAAGCTGAAGCTCAACCAGCAGCTCGCCCTGGCCGCGGGTCTCGGCCCCCGGCACCTGGCGTTCCACCCGAACGGCCGGTTCGCCTACGTGCTCGGTGAGCTGCGGTCCGAGGTGACCGTGCTGGCCTGGGACGCGGCGGCCGGGAAGTTCACAGCCGGGCAGGTGATCAGCACGCTCGGTGGCGCGACACCGCCGGAGAACTACCCCGGCGAGATCCAGATCTCGCCGGACGGCAGGTTCGTGTACGCCACCAACCGCGGGCACGACAGCCTGGCCTTGTTCACGGTCTGCGAGACCGGCAAGACGCTCACGTTCGTGAGCACGACGCCGACTGGCGGCTCGTGGCCGCGGCACTTCACCTTCGACCCGGCCGGGACGAGGGTGTACGTGTCGAACCAGCGCGCGGGCACGATCAACGTGCTGCCTCGTGATCCCCGCACGGGCACGCTCGGTGGTTCAGTGGTCACAGCGAAGGTGAACAACGTCGGCATCGTGTCCTTCAAGTAGTTATCCGCCCCTGTGGCCGCGCTCCCCGCGCTGCCACAGGGGCTCTTTGTTGCGCATTGGTTTAGACCCTTGTGCCGGGCAATTGTCCGTTCTAGCATCGCGGCATTGCCTTATGCGAAACGCGCGTTGCATCAGACGCAACCGGAGGAACAATGAAGATCAAAGGTTTGCTGGCTGCAGCCGCTGTGGGGGCGTTAGTAGTCGCATGTGGACCACCGCAGGCCACCAACAACCAGCCGCAGCAGAACGGGAACCCCGGCCAGCCGGTCGGCGAGATGACCGGTGAGCTGAAGGTGTGGATGTTCCAGGAGGCCAGCAACGGTCCGAAGGAAGCGGCGGTCAACGAGGCCAAGCAGGAGTTCGAGGCGGCACACCAGGGCGTCAAGGTGACCGTCGAGTACCTGCCGGTCGACGGCCGGGCGGCCCGGTTCAACGGCGCCTTCAACGACAAGAACTCCTCGCCCGACGTCGCGGAGTTCGGCAACACCGACCTGGCCGGCTACACCGCGTCCAACGGGTTCGCCGACCTGACCAAGGACATCACCGCCTGGCCGGACAGCAAGGACCTGATCCCGTCGGTGCTCGACACCGCGAAGGTCAAGGGCAAGACGTACGGCATCCCCTGGTACACCGGCACGCGCGCGTTGTACTACCGGACCGACGTCTTCACCGAACTCGGCCTGCAGCCGCCGAAGACACTGGCCGAGCTGACCGAGACCGCCCGCAAGATCCGCCAGTCGAAGCCGGACCTGTACGGCATCGCCGTCGGCGGCAAGTACATCTACGCCGCGTTCCCGTACATCTGGGCCAACGGCGGTGAACTGGCCAAGCAGGACGGTGACAAGTGGACCTCGGGGCTCACCGACCCGAAGGCGCGTGACGGCCTCAAGCAGTACGCCGAGCTGCTCAAGGACGACATCTGCCCGCCTGCCGCGTGCGCGCAGCTGACCGGTAGCCAGTCCGTCGCCCAGTTCGCCGGTGGCAAGGCCGCGATGACGATCGGTGGCGACTTCAACCGCAAGGCCGTCGAGGCAGGCGTGGTGAAGGGCAAGTACGCCGTCGTCCCGTTGCCGGGCAAGGACGCGGGCTCGCTGGCCCCGCCGTTCGCCGGTGGCAACCTGCTCGGCGTGTTCGGCGCGAGCAAGAAGTACACGCTGTCGCTGGAGTTCATCAAGCTGCTCGGCGGCAAGAAGTACCAGCAGAAGATGTACACCGCGATGGGCAACCTGCCGACGTTCAAGGACGTCCAGGAGCAGGTCGCCAGTGCCGACAAGTTCGTCGAGCCGTTCGTGAAGGCCGCGCAGAGCGGCACGAAGTTCGTCCCGGCCACACCCGCGTGGACGAAGATCGACGCGCAGAACATCATCCCGACCGCGATCCAGCAGGTCGCCACGGGCGGTCAGTCCGTCGACGCGGCAACGGACGCGGCGGCGGGTGAGATGAACAAGGCGTTCGGTAGCTGATGACGACGCAAATCGCCCCCGCGGCGCCGGACCTGGAGGTCCAGGCGCCGCGGCGGCCTGCCCGCAAGAAGCGCGACGGGCGGGCGGCGGCGTTCTACCTGCTGCCCGCCGGGATCCTGCTCGCGGCACTGATGGCCTACCCGCTGTTCCAACTCGTGCAGATCTCGTTGTACGACTACAACCAGCCGCAGGCCAGCGGCGCGGAACCGTTGGAGTTCATCGGGGTCGACAACTACATCGAGCTGTTCGGCGACCCGCAGTTCTGGTCGGTGCTGGTGTCCACGATCCTGTTCGCCGCGGTGTGCGTGGTCGGCAGCCTCCTGGTCGGCACAGGCCTCGCGGTGCTGGCCACGCGCGTCCGCGCGGTTCCCAGGATGCTGCTGTTCCTCGCCGCGCTGGGCGCGTGGGCGACACCGGCGATGGCCGGGTCGTACGTGTGGCTGTTCCTGTTCGACGCGAACTTCGGTGTGGTCAACGAGGTTCTCGGGATGCAGGGGCATTCGTGGACCTTCGAGCGGTTCTCCGCCTTCGGGCTGGTGGCGGGCGAGGTGATCTGGTGCTCGTTCCCGTTCGTGATGGTCACGATGTACGCGGGCATCAAGAACATCTCCTCGGAGATCATCGAGGCCGCGCAGCTGGACGGCGCCACGTGGCGGCGCACCGCGACGCAGGTGATCCTGCCGATCCTCAAGCCGCTGCTCGTGATCGCCACGATCCAGTCGATCATCTGGGACTTCAAGCTGTTCACCCAGATCTACGTGATGACCAACGGCGGCGGTGTCGCGGGACGCAACCTGGTGCTGAACGTCTACACGTACCAGAAGGCGTTCGCCGGTGAGGAATACGGCCTCGGCGCGGCGATCGGTGTCGTGATGACCGTGCTGCTGATGCTGATCACGGTGGTGTACCTGCGGACACAACGGAGGTCCGGATGGCAACCGTGAGCGTTCCCCTGCGCAAGAAGCGCCGCAGCCCAGGCAGGCTGGTCGCCGAGATCGTCTGCTGCGTGATCGCCGCGATGGTGGCGTTCCCGCTGTACTGGATGGTGCTGTCGGCGTTCAAACCGGCCGGTGAGATCCAGTCCGCGACGCCGTGGACCTTCGCGCCGAGCCTGGAGAGCTTCGAGCGGGTGCTGGGCTCCAACGGCTTCGGGCGTTACTTCCTCAACAGCACGATCGTGGCCATCTGCGTGGTGGCGCTGTCGATGCTGCTGTCGTTCCTGTCCGCGGTCGCGTTGACCCGGTTCCGGTTCAAGGGCCGCACGGTGCTGCTGGTGATGTTGCTGGTGGCGCAGATGGTGCCGGTCGAGGCGTTGACGATCCCGTTGTTCTTCATGGTCCAGCAGGTGGGTACGAGCGCGCCCGCGTTCGGGTTGAACCAGCTGGCGCCGCTGGTGCTGGTGAACTTGGCGTTCAGCCTGCCGTTCGCGATCTGGATGCTGAGGGGGTTCGTCGCGGCGGTGCCCGCGGAACTGGAAGAGGCGGCGGCGCTGGACGGCGCGAGCCGCATGCGGTTCACGTGGCAGGTGCTGTTCCCCTTGGTGGCGCCGGGCCTGGTCGCGACGAGCGTGCTGGCGTTCATCCACGCGTGGAACGACTTCCTCTTCGCGCAGACGCTGATCTTCTCCGACGTGGACAACCGCGTGCTGCCCCAGGCGATGCGGGTGTTCTACAAGCCCGAAGAGCTCGACTGGGGCGGGATCATGGCGGGCGCGACACTCATGACGATCCCGGTGCTGATCTTCTTCATCTTCGTGCAGCGGCACCTGGCGTCCGGAATCTCTGGAGCTGTCAAAGGATGACGACTTTCGAAGGCCTGCTCCCGAAACCGTCCGCGGTGACACCGGCGGACGGCACGTTCGTGAGCGACGAGCCGGTGACGCCGTCGGTGACGTTCACCGACGACCTGCCCAAGGAGGGCTACCGCCTCACGATCACGCGGGAAGGCGTCCGGATCGAGGCCGCGGACCCGGCAGGCGCGTTCTACGCGTCGCAAACCCTGCGGCAGCTCCACGGAGCCGACCGCTTCCGGGCCGCGTCACTCCACAAGGGACCATGGGAGCTGCCCTGCGGCACAGTCGAGGACGCGCCCCGCTTCGCGTGGCGAGGCGTGTTGCTGGACGTCGCCAGGCACTTCAAGCCCAAGTACGAGGTGTTGCGGTTCATCGACCTGATGGCGGCGCACAAGCTGAACGTGCTGCACCTGCACCTGACCGACGACCAGGGCTGGCGCATCGAGGTCCCCGCGTACCCGAAGCTGACCGAGGTCGCCAGCTGGCGCACAGGGTCATGGGTGGGCAGGCCGCCGAACGGCACGAAGGAGAACGACGGACGGCCGCACGGCGGGTTCTACACCACCGAGGACATGCGTGAACTGATCGCGTACGCCCGCGAACGGCACATCACGATCGTGCCCGAAGTGGACGTACCGGGACACAGCCAGGCGGCGATCGCGGCATACCCCGAGCTGGGCAACACCGGTACGCGGATCGCAGTGCGGCCGGAGTGGGGAATCAGCGAGGACATCCTCAACGTCTCGGACGCGACGGTCGAGTTCTACAAGAACGTGCTCGACCACGTGATGGAAGTCTTCGACAGTCCGGTGATCTGCATCGGTGGCGACGAAGTGCCGACCGTGCAGTGGAAGGACAACCCGGTCGCGGCCAAGCGGATGGCCGAGCAGGGATACACGTCCGAAGCCCAGCTGCACGGCTGGTTCCTCGGCGAACTGGCGGCCCACCTGACCAAACACGGACGGCGCGCCCTCGGCTGGGACGAGATCCTGGACGTGGGAGACCTCCCGGAAGACGCGGTCGTCGGCTCGTGGCGAGGCGAAGAAGCAGGGACGACAGCAGCGTCGTCAGGGCACGACGTGGTGATGTGCCCCGAGCAGTACGTCTACCTCGACCACAGGCAGTCAAGGCACCCGGACGAGCCGATCGCGGTCGGCTTCGTGCACACGCTGGAGGACGTCTACGGCTACGAGCCGATCCCACCAGGACTGAAGGACGAGTTCCACAAGCACGTACTCGGTGCACAGGCCCAGATCTGGTCGGAGCACTTGGACAACCTCCGGCGCGTCGAATACATGGCCTTCCCCCGCCTGACCGCGTTCGCGGAAGTCGTCTGGTCGCAACCGGAAGGCAGGTCCTACGAGGAGTTCGAAGCCCGTCTGGTCAACCACCACCTGGCCAGGCTGGATGCCATGGGTGTGGAGTACCGGCCGCTCACCGGCCCACACCCATGGCAAACCCGCCCAGGTGTCTACGGCCGAACCCGCGAACTGCCGGAGAACTGAAGCGACGGCCTGTCCACACCCGGCAACCATGGACAGGCCAACGCGAAAAGCACAGAGTCGCCCACCCGATCAGCGACAAGTCAGCCAAAAGCGGCACGCGCAAAGGAGCAAGGAACCAGCCACAGCGGCGAGCGCGCAAGCGCAGTGAAGGGCTTCGGGGGTGCTCCTGCCCAGAGGTCAGCCCCTCGGCGAGGGAAAATCGTGTGACGTGCAAAAAATCAAGCCAACCGGTAAAAAAGCTCGGGACGACCAACCTGCCCATACTGCGGACGACGCACAACAGTCCCAGTATCGGCAAGATGCTCGAGGTAACGCCGAGCGGTAACCCGCGAAATGCCGACGGCGGAAGCAGCGCCGACAGCGGAAAGCCCCTCAGGAGTCTCCCGCAACGCGGCCACGACCGATTCGAGCGTGTCGGCGCTCATCCCCTTGGGCAGGCCGATGCCTTCCGTACCGCGAAGGGTCGCCAGTGCACGGTCCACGTCGGCCTGGCCCGCCGCTTCCCCCGCCGCTGTGACCGTGTCCCTGAATTGGGCGTACCGCTCCAGTTTGTCCCGGAGTGTCGCGAACGTGAAGGGTTTGAGCAGGTACTGCACGACACCGGCGGACACCGCCGCGCGGACCATCGCCAGGTCGCGGGCCGAGGTGACGGCGATGACGTCGATGTTCGGGTTCGTCGCCCGTATCGCGCGGCTGATCTGCAGGCCATGCGCGTCGGGCAGGTACAGGTCGAGCAGGAGCAGGTCGATCGGGTGTTGTTCGACGAACCGTTTCGCCTCCGCGCCGGTGTGCGCGACACCGGACACGGAGAACCCGGCCACCCGCTCGACGTAGAGCCGGTGCGCGTCGGCCGCGACGGGATCGTCCTCGACCACCAAAACCCTGATCATCTCGACAGCCTCACGTGGCGGGCTCGTCCGGCCTACCGCCGAACAGTGTCTCCCACGAAGGCCGCCGCCCGGCATCTGGGCATGGTGTACCACGTACCGGAACCGACTCATCACCTGCCGTCACGCGGGTGCGGCGCGGGCTCCGGTTGCCCCCCGGCGGGCAACCGGACGGTGAACACGGCGCCGATCTCCTGGCCGAGTTCGATCGTGCCGCCGTAGCGGCGGACCGCCTGGCCGACCAGCGCCAGCCCCAGTCCCCTGCTGGAGTCCTTAGTGGACCACCCCCGGGTGAACGCGGCGCGCGAGGCGTCCTCGTCGAGTCCCGGTCCGGTGTCGGCGACCCTGATCAGCACTCCCGGGTCGGCACTGCGCACGGTCACGTGGACCTTGGGCGCCTCGTCGCCTTCGATCGCCGCGTCGAACGCGTTGTCGATCAGGTTGCCGAGGATCGTCACGAGATCACGGCCGGGCAGCGCTGTCTCCTCGATGTGCGTGTCCGGCGTGATCACCAGCTCCACACCGCGTTCGCTCGCCTCAGCCATCTTGCCGAGCAGCAACGCCGCCAGCACGGGTTCACGGACCGAGCCCACCACCCGATCGGTCAGCTGTTGCGCGATCTGGAGTTCCTCGGTGGCGAACCGGACGGCCTCGCCGGTCCGGTCCAGCTCGATCAGCGAGACGACGGTGTGCAGGCGGTTGGCGGCCTCGTGGGCCTGCGACCGCAACGACTCGGCGAATCCCTTGACCGAGTCCAGTTCCCCGGTCAGCGCCTGCAGGTCGGTGTGGTCCCGGAACGTCACCACGGCGCCGTGCGCGGGCACTTCGGACTTGTTGACCACGAGCACGCTCCGGTCGGTGACGTGGATCTCGTCGCGGACCGGCCCGCCGGACACCAGGCTGTCCACAAGGGACGAGGGCAGTCCCAGTGAGGACAACGGCTTGCCTTCGACGTCCTCGGCCACCCCGAGGAGCTCCCTGCCCGCGTCGTTGCACAGGGTCACCACGCCGTTGCGGTCGAGCAGCAGCAGTCCCTCGTGCACCGCGTGCAGGATCGACTCGTGGTAGTCGATCATCCGGCCGAGCGCGGCCGGGCCCATCCTCCTGGTCTGCCGCCGCACCCGCGCGCTGACGAAGTACGTGCCGATCAGGCCGACACCCAGCGCCGCCGCCGCGACGAGCACCACGGCGACCAGCCTGCTGGACAGCTCGTCGGCGATCGCCGCGACCGTGATCCCGACAGCCACCATCGCGACCACACGATCGGCTGAAAAAACCGGGACGACCGCACGGACCGACGGCCCCAGCGTGCCGACGAAGGTCTCGGTCAGCACCCGCCCTTCCAGGGCGTCGCGCGTGTTGCCGAGGAACTGCCTGCCGATCTCCTGCGGATTCGGGTGCGTGTACCTGGTCCCGTCGGTTTTCATGATCGTGATGAAGTCGACGCCCGTGTCGTGCCGGACGGCCTCGGCGAACGGCTGCAGCGTGGTGCTCGGATTCGGCGTCGCCAGGGCGTTGACCAGCGTGGGAGCGTCCGCGACGGACTTGGCGACCGCGACGACTTCCCGCCGCGCGGTGTCCTCGGTGTTCCTGGCCGCGTCGAGGTACGCGAGGATCGACCCACCGCCGACGATCACGGCGACGATCACGACCTGCAGCACCAGCAACTGGCGGGCGAGGCTCCACTCACGCATGATCCGTAACCTCCGCGACGCGCGACCGAAATGAACACAACCGTGACCAGGGTCATATCGCCACGGATAGTCTGCACAACCACTCAGCACGACCTGCCGTCACGTCATGCCTTCCCAGGAGGCCCGTTTTGTCCACAGTTGAAGGGCGCACCCGCCGGGATCGCACCCACCTCCTCTACATCGCGGTGATCGTCGCGGTGGCCCTCGGCATCGCCTTCGGCCTCATCTGGAAAGAAACCGCGATCGAACTCAAGCCGATCGGTGACGGGTTCGTCGCCCTGATCAAGATGATGATCAGCCCGATCATCTTCTGCACGCTGGTGCTCGGCGTCGGGTCGATCAGGAAGGCCGCGCAGGTCGGCAAGGTCGGTGGCCTCGCGATCGGCTACTTCATCGCGATGTCGTTCGTGGCGCTGGCCATCGGTCTGATCGTCGGCAACATCCTGCACCCCGGTGACGGCCTGCAGCTCACCAAGGACGTCGCCAAGCTCGGACAGGCCGAGGTCAAGGTCCAGGAGGACACCACCAAGTTCATCCTCGGCATCATCCCGACCACCCTGTTGTCCGGCCTGACCAGCGGGGACGTGCTGGAAACCCTCCTGGTGGCGCTGCTGGTCGGCTTCGCGCTGCAGAGCCTCGGCAAGAAGGGCGAGCCGGTGCTGCGCGGGATCGCGCACATCCAGCGCCTGGTGTTCAAGGTCCTGTCGATGATCATGTGGCTGGCCCCGGTCGGCGCGTTCGGCGCGATCGCCGCCGTCGTCGGCAAGACGGGCACCGCGGCGCTGCAGAGCCTGCTGGTGATCATGCTCGGCTTCTACATCACGTGCGTGCTGTTCATCGCGGTCATCCTGGCCGGGATGCTGTGGCTGGTGTCCCGGGTGAACCTGTTCTCGCTGATGCGCTACCTGGCCCGCGAGTACCTGCTGATCTTCTCCACGTCGTCGTCGGAAAGCGCGCTGCCGCGGCTGATCGCGAAGATGGAGCACGTCGGCGTGAGCAAGCCGGTCGTCGGCATCACGGTGCCCACCGGCTACTCGTTCAACCTCGACGGCACGATGATCTACCTGACCATGTCGACGATCTTCATCGCCGAGGCCATGGGCGACCCGCTGAACTTCGGCGAGCAGATCAAGTTGCTGCTGTTCATGATGATCGCGTCGAAGGGCGCGGCGGGGGTGACCGGCGCGGGCCTGGCCACGCTGGCCGGTGGCCTGTCGTCACACCGGCCGGAACTGGTCGGCGGCGTCGGTTTCATCGTCGGCATCGACCGGTTCATGTCCGAGGCGCGCGCGTTGACCAACTTCACCGGCAACGCCGTGGCCACCGTGCTGCTCGGTACGTGGACGAAGGAATTCGACCGGGACAAAGCACAACGGGTGCTGTCCGGTGAGGAACCGTTCGACGAATCCACACTGTCCGACGACCACGGCGGGCCGGGCGAGGAAGACAAGGCCGAGACGAAGGACAGCTCGGTCAAGGCCTGAGCAACCGGCAGGGCACTGCAGCGAAGTGCCGGCCACGCCGCCCATCCGCGGTGTGACCGGCACTTCGCCGTTTTGACTGGTCCCACCTCCGGATCAGCAGTTCACCGGCTGCCTCGTCCGCACCTTTTCGGCTGATCTGTGCCGTATTGCGAATGGCGGTAAACGTCACCGACTGGCAGCGGTACCGTGAGGCCCACGACGAGCCAGCGCTGCCGGAGAAACTGATGCGGTTTCGAATACTCGGTCCGTTGCAGGTGTACACCGGCGACCGGTGGTCGGCGATCCGAGCCGCCCAGCCCCGGGCGGTGCTCGCGGTCCTGTTGGCCCGCGCGGGTCACACAGTCAGCGCGGACCGTCTCGTGGACGAGATCTGGGGCGAGCGGCCTCCTCGGACCGCGCACAACACCGTGCAGGGATACGTGATGCGGTTGCGCCGTCTGCTCGGCGCCGACGCCAACGACCTGCTGCTCACCAAGAACCGCGGCTACCAGGTGGCTGTCGCGGCCGAAGAACTGGACGCGGCGGCGTTCAAACGGCTCCTCGAGTCCGGCCAGCGCGACCTGGGCGAGGGCAGGCTGCACGCCGCCGCCGGTGAACTCGCCGCGGCGCTGGCGTTGTGGCAGGGGCCTGCCTTCGCGGACGTGCCCGCTACGTCGATCGTGGCGGCCGAGACTGCCCGGCTCGAGCAATACCGGCTGACGGCGCTGGAAACACGGCTGGACACCGACCTGGCGTTGGGCAGGCACGTCGAGACCGTGGACGAGTTGCACCGCCTCACCACCGAACACCCGCTGCGAGAACGATTACGTGGGTTGCTGATGCTGGCGCTGTACCGCTGCGGCCGTCGCGCCGAGGCGCTCGAGACCTACAGCCAGGGGCGCGCGGAGCTCGTCAAGGAACTCGGCTTGGAGCCCGGCCCGGAACTGCGCAGGCTCGAACAGGACATTCTCGCCGACGATCCGGGCCTGCTGTCCATCGCCGGCACCGCCACGGCCGCAAGCCTGGGCACACCGGCCCAACTGCCTGCCGACGTCGCCGGATTCGTCGGCAGGCAGACGCAGTTGCACCAGCTCGACAAGCTGCTCACCGACCGCGGCACCGCCACGACGGTGCTGATCTCGGCCATCGCCGGAACTGCCGGTGTCGGCAAGACGGCGTTGGCTGTGCACTGGGCGCACCGCGTCCGCGACCGTTTCCCCGACGGCCAGCTGCACGTGGACCTGCGCGGATACAGCACGGGCTCACCGATGCGGCCGATCGAGGCGCTCGCCCGGTTCCTGCGTGCCCTCGGCGTGGCCGCCGACCGGGTTCCGGTCGAAGTCGACGAGGCCGCCGCGCTGTACCGCAGCCTGCTCGCCGACCGGCGCATGATCGTGGTGCTCGACAACGCGTTCCAGCCGGAGCAGGTCCGTCCGCTGATGCCCGGCGCGCCGGGCTGCCTGGTACTGGTGACCAGCCGGAGCGTGCTCGCCGGGCTGGTCGCCACTGACGGCGCGTACGAACTGACGCTCGACGTGCTCACCGCGAAGGAATCCGACGCTCTGCTGCGCGGCCTGCTTGGCACCGAACGCATTGAGGCGCAACCGCGGGCCACGGCGGACTTGGCCGAGTTGTGCGCGCATCTGCCGCTGGCGTTGCGCATCGCGGCGGCGCAACTGCTGGGCCAGCCCAGACTCGCTGTCGCCGGGTACGTCGACCAGCTCCGCTCCGGCGATCGGCTTGACTCGCTGCGGGTAGCCGGAGACGAGCAAACGGCCGTGCTGCCGGCTTTCACCCAGTCGTATTCGGCACTCCCGGACGGCACACGGCGGCTGTTCCGGCTGCTCGGCTCCGTGCCGGGCCCCGGGATCACCGCCGAGGCCTCAGCGGCGCTCGCCGGTATCTCCCGTCAGGACGCGGGTGCGCGGCTGGCGACGCTCGCGGCCGGTCATCTGCTCGAGGAACGCGTCCCCGGCCGGTACGGTTGCCATGACCTGCTTCGCCAGTACGCAAAGGAACGCAGCAGGCACGAGGACACCGAGTCCGAACGCGACAGTGCACTGCGTGCGCTCTACGACTGGTACCTGCACACTGTCGACGAAGCTGCCGCGATGCTCTACCCCGAGATGCAACGGCTGTCTTTGCCGCCGGAACGCGACCAGCCCAGGGCAGCGGGTTTCGACGACCACACCGACGCGTTGGCATGGCTGGACACCGAGCGGGCCAACCTCGTCGCCGTCGTCACACACGCCGCCCAGCACCAGCCGTGGCCGGTCGCGGGACTGATCGCCGAGTCGCTGCGCGGTTACTTCTGGCTTCGGATGTACACAGTGGACTGGCTCGAGGTCGCGTCGGCGGGCCAGTCCATCGCCGAGTCCACCGGCGACCCGAAGGCGGTGACGGCCGCGCTGCTCAGCCTCGCCGACATCAACTTCCGCTGATGGCCGGTGCGGTGCTGGGCAGGGCGGCCGGCACGTCCGCCGCCACCTACGCGAAGAAGTTCGGTGGGCTCCTATGAGGATCGTGGTCGTCGGGGCAGGCTCGATCGGATCACGGCATCTCGGGTGTTGTGAGCAGGAGGCCGGTCCCCGCCGGATATCCCTGGTCGTACAGACCTCCGACGATCTCCCCCGTGGCGTAGAGCCCGTTCATCGGCCTGCCGCCGCCGAGCACCTCGGCGTTCGGACTCCCCGACAGCCCGCCGTAGGTGAAGGTCAGGCCGCACACCACCGGGACGAACAAGTAGGGTGGCGTGCCGACCCCCGGGTGCGCGCGAACCGTTTCGACCAGGTTCCCGACATCGATGAAAAGGCGCCGCGCGCCGTCCTCGATCGAGGCGGCGACAACGGAAGCCGGGTCCTCGAGGTAGCTCTCCGGCAGCAGTCGCGCGTCGAGCACGGCCTTGTCGAAGATCTGGAACGCGACCTTCTCCGGTTGTTCCAGTATCTTCTGGCCCAGCGTGACGTACGTCAGGTTGCCGTGGTCGGCGGCCTCGTCGAAGAACCGGTGCCCCTTCCGGTTGACCACGATCCCCCTGGGATAGGCGTACCGCGCCAACGCGTGCGATTCCCGCATCTGACCGGGCAGCATGTGGTCGGGCAACAGGATGCCCTGCGGGGTGGCGTGGCACTTCGCCCAGTTGCCTGCCTGGTCGGCCCCGATCGCGATGGCCGCCATCAGCGGCACGCCCTTGTTGAAGGGCACTCCGCGCAGTTTCACATTCCGCCAGGGTTCACCGAGGTGGCGCTCGCGCATCCGCTCGTTGCCCTGAAACCCACCCGACGCCAGCACCAAGGCAGCGCACGTCGCGGGAAACGCCGGCCCCGAGCCCTTGACGCGGTACAGCCCGTCGACGGTCACCTCGATGTCGGTCACCGCGCTGTCGTGGAAAACCTTGCCGCCCAACTGCTCGAACTGGCCGAAGTTCCGGTCCTGCAAGCCCTGGCCGCCGCCTTCGAGCACCACGGGCACGTCGCCGGGAAGCGGGTTCCTCCTCGGCTCCCACCGCTGCCCTGACTCGTACATCCAGGTGATCGCGCCGGCCGAACGACCGATGATGGAGGCGATCAGCGCGGTGTCCACCTCGCCGCCGGAGACCCGCAGCCAATCATCGAGGTACTGCTCGTTCGCGTACTCCGACCGCCCGGCCGCCAGTTCTTCGACCAGCCGCGCGTCCGACGTCCGCAGCAGCCTGGCGAGCTGCGCACTGTCCCGCCAGGAAAAGCGCATGCTCTTGGTCAGCGAACTGTTGCCGCCCCTGAGCTGCCCTGGAGCCGCGTCAACGACGGCGACCGCGGTCGCACCGGCCTGCAAAGCAGCTATACCAGCACAAAAACCCGCATTGCCCGCTCCGGCAACAATGACCTGCCACTCATCTCGTCCCGCCGACACCGGCACGGTGGACTCCCCTCAATCGTCGTCCGAGGACGTCGATCCGAAACGTAGGGAGCCGCGATGAGTCACCGCTTAGTTTCCGTTGAGTCGGTCGGTGGCGGACCGGCTAGTGCTTGAGAAACCCGCGCAGTCCGCGCTGACCACGCCACATCATCGCGGCGTGGTTGGCGCGGAACACCGGTCTCGCGACCGGCGCCAGCGCCCGGAGCAAAGGCTTGTTCACGATCACGTCCTGGGTGATCTCCAGCGTCACGGTCCGCCGCCCCGGCACCACCGTCGAGCGGCAGAAACCCTCCAGGTCGCCGGTCATCCCGATCATCATCCGGCCGCGGTCGAGATCCTGCTCGGCCCGGTGCATCCGGAACGTCAGCGCGTACGGCAGCACCGACCGGCAGACCACCTCGGCGGTGTCGTCGTCGATCCGCCCGACGCCGTGGATGTCGGGCCACCACAACGGATACGTCCCCGGGTCGGTGACGACGTCGAACACGTCGCCCGCAGCGGCGCGGACCGTCCACAAGCTACGGAACCGGTAGCGGTTCACGGGTGTGCGGACGCCGCGGCGCAGCGCCTGCCCGGCACCACTCCGCGGCTTCTCGCCGATCCCGGTCAACTCAGAGGCTCACCGGCACGGACACCAGCTTGCGTCCGTCGAAGGTGATCACGTCGACCGACTTCACGTCCTTCGGGTCGACCAGCGCGGGACCGTCCAGCGTCGTGCCCGCGTCCTCGGCCTTCTCGGTCACCAGCCAGCTGCCCGCGACCTTCTGCACGCCGTCCTTGCCCGTGACGATCAGCTGGCACTTCTCCCCCTGCTTGATGCCCGCCACCTTCGCGTGCACCTTCACCCAGCCGGCCAGGGCCTCGACCTTCACGTCCATCTTGGCGCCGGTGGCCGCGTCGGTGGCCGCGAACGGCACCCCCACCGCTTCCTGCACGATCCCCGGGTCGCTGCCGCTGCCCCCGATGGCGATGCCACCCGCGAGCGCCCCTCCGACGATCACGACGGCCGCCGCGACCGCGGCGAGGCGACGCCCGAGCGCGGGGCGCGCGGCGGGCTGCTGGCCCTCCTCGGCGCGAACGCGGCGCAGTGTGCGCTGCAGCAGCAGATCACCACCCGGCGGCGGCCCGTCGATGAAGGCCTCCGGCGGGACCGAGTCCAGCGCCGCGCGCATGTTGACCAGGTCCGAGACCTCACGCCGGCCGTCCGGGCACGAACGGAGGTGTGCCTCGACCTCGGTGGCCTCCCGCGGGGTCAGCACCCCGAGGGCATACGCCCCGAGCGAGGAGTGGTCGTGTGGGTTGCTCACCGGGGCACCTCCGTCCCTGTCTTGCCGCCGGACATCACGGCCCGCAGGGCACGCAATGCATAGTAAGAACGTGATTTCACGGTACCTGCCGCGATCCCCAGCACCTGTGCGGCTTCGGTGACCGTGCGGCCCTTGTAGTAGATCTCCACGAGCACGTCGCGGTGCTCGGGCGACAAGCTGTCCAGCGCGCCGAGCATGGCCATCGAGTCCACCACCTGGTCGGCGTGGTCCCGTTCGACCGACGGTGACTCAGTCACCTCCGCCACCTCGGGCGGCCGGACCGCGCGGGCCCGTGCCCGATCTGTGACGATGTTTCGCGCCACGGTGAGCAGCCAGCCCCTGACCGACCCCTTCTCGTCGGTCAGCGCGTCGGAGTGCTTCCACGCCCGCAGCAATGTCTCCTGGACGATGTCTTCGGCCGCGGCCCGGTCGTTGGTCAGCCGGGTCGCGTACGCGAGCAGGCTCGCGCCGTGCTCGTTGTACAAGGACCGGACAAGGTCTTCGCCACGAACGCGCCGCGACCGCCGCGGCCACCAGCCTGGGGTCGTCACCAGGTTCCTCTCCGCTGTGGATCGAGTCGGTGCGGAGGTTACTGGACTTGGACGGACCACTGGTGATCGCGGGCCTCCTGCGATGGCTAGTGAGGCGCTCACGACGTGATTCCCTCCGCTCGCGCGTCAGTAGCCGGAACCGGAGCCACCGGCGGGCGGTTGCTGTGTTTTCGGCTGCTGCTGCGGTTTGGCGCTCTGCACGACCCCCTGCGACTTCTTGCCGTCAGGCGTGATCGCGAACCACGTACCGCCCACGCCCTGCCCCGTCGCGTCGCCGGGCGCGGAATCCTTGGCGTACATGTAGACCGGCCACTTGTTGATGGTGATCTGCCGGGTGCCGTCCTTGCGCTTGACCGTGCCGACCATGTTCTGCGGCACGCCACTGAACGTGATTTCCTTGCCCTCGGCCAACAACGGCGGCCACTGCTTGGCACAGGTGTCGTAGCAGTTGGAAACCGAGGGTTGTGCGGTGTCCTTGTCGAAGCGGTACAGGGTCATCCCGTTCTGGTTGGTCACCACCCGGCCGAGCGTGGACACCTCGGCGGCGACCAGGTTGGGCCGCGGCCCGTCCGCGACCGGCAATTCCTGCTGTTGCGGTTGCTGCGGAATCTGTACCCTCGGAGCGGGATCATCGCCACTGCAAGCGGTCAGGCCCAGCAGCCCCAGACCGGCGATGGCAGTCAGCACGCCGACACGAGCGCCCTTCATGACTAACCTCCTGGTGTGGCCCCGCCCTTCGCGTGACCCTGTTCACCCACACACACGAGGAGATGTCAGGAGCGGTTCAACCCCGTTCGGAGCAATTCACAACCCGGATTGGTCGGGTTTTTCCGCACGTGTCCTTCGTCGACACCGGTGTGGAACGCGTACGCCCCTGCTTGGCGGTGACCCCGCCTGATCCGCGCGGCCAGGAGCACGGCCACGCCCGCTTCAGGCCGCGGCCGTGCTCCGGCGAGGGCTCGGCCAGGTCGGAGATGTCAGGCGCGGTTGCCCACACGGCGGAACCGGAGCACGACATCCCGACGGCGCCCTCCTGCTTTTCCTGCTATACCTCCAGTACCTGCCGGAGGAACTGACCGGTGTAGCTCTCCTTGACGTCCGCGAGGTCCTCCGGGGTGCCCTCGGCCACCACCGTGCCGCCGCCGGAACCGCCTTCCGGCCCCATGTCGACGATCCAGTCCGAGCACTTGATCACGTCGAGGTTGTGCTCGATCACGATCACCGTGTTGCCCTTGTCCACCAGTCCGTTGATCACGCCGAGCAGCTTGCGGATGTCCTCGAAGTGCAGACCGGTCGTCGGCTCGTCCAGGATGTACACCGTCTTGCCGGTCGAGCGCTTCTGCAGCTCGCTGGCCAGCTTCACGCGCTGCGCCTCGCCGCCGGACAGCGTCGGCGCGGGCTGGCCGAGCCGGACGTAGCCGAGGCCGACGTCCACCAGGGTCTTGAGGTGCCGGTGGATCGAGGTGATCGGCTTGAAGAACTCGGCGCCCTCCTCGATCGGCATGTCGAGGACCTCGGAGATGGTCTTGCCCTTGTAGTGCACCTCGAGGGTTTCCCGGTTGTACCGGGCGCCCTTGCAGACCTCGCAGGGGACGTACACGTCCGGCAGGAAGTTCATCTCGATCTTGATCGTGCCGTCACCCGCGCACGCCTCGCAGCGCCCGCCCTTGACGTTGAACGAGAACCGGCCCGGCTGGTAGCCGCGGACCTTCGCCTCGGTCGTCTGCGCGAACAGCTTGCGGATGTTGTCGAACACGCCGGTGTACGTCGCCGGGTTGGACCGCGGGGTGCGGCCGATCGGCGACTGGTCCACCCGCACCAGCTTGTCCAGGTGGGCGAGGCCGTTGACCCTGGTGTGCCTGCCCGGCACCTGCCGCGCGCCGTTGAGCTTGTTCGCCAGCACCTGCGCGAGGATGTCGTTGACCAGCGTGGACTTGCCGGAGCCGGACACCCCGGTCACCGAGACCAAGCAGCCCAACGGGAACGACACGTCCAGGCCGCGCAGGTTGTGCTCACGCGCGCCGACCACGGTCAGCTGCCGCTTGCGGTCGATCGGCCTGCGGATCTCCGGAACCGGGATCTCCTTGCGCCGGGACAGGTACGCCCCGGTCATGGATTCCTTGTTCTTCAACAACTTCGACACCGGCCCGGAGTGCACGACCTTGCCGCCGTGCTCGCCGGCGCCGGGGCCGATGTCCACCACCCAGTCCGACGTCCGGATCGTGTCCTCGTCGTGCTCGACGACGATGAGCGTGTTGCCCAGGTCCCGCAGCCGGGTCAGCGTCTCGATCAACCGGTGGTTGTCACGCTGGTGCAGGCCGATCGACGGCTCGTCCAGCACGTACAGCACGCCGACCAGGCCGGAGCCGATCTGCGTGGCCAGCCGGATCCGCTGCGCCTCACCGCCGGACAGGGTGGCCGAGCCGCGGTCGAGCGACAGGTAGTCCAGCCCGACGTCGAGCAGGAACCGCAGCCGCGCCTGGATCTCCTTGAGCACCGCGCCCGCGATCATGGTCTCGCGCTGGCCGAGCTTGAGTCCTTCGAGGAACTCCGAGCAGTCGGACACGCTCATCGCGCAGACGTCCGCGATCGACAGGTCGCCCTGGGACTTGTGGTTCAGCGTGACCGCGAGGATCTCCGGCTTGAGGCGCGTTCCCTGGCACGCGGGGCACGGGACCTCCCGCATGTAGCCCTCGTAGCGCTCGCGCATCGCGTCGGACTCGGTCTGCTCCTGGCGGCGCTCCAGGAACGGGATCACGCCCTCGTAACTGGCGTAGTAGGACCGCTCACGGCCATAGCGGTTCTTGTAGCGCACGTGCACCTGGTCGTTCGTGCCGTGCAGGACCGCTTTCTGCGCCTTCGCCGGGAGCCGCCGCCACGGCGTGTCCATCCGGAAGCCGACGCTCTCGGCCAGCGAGGTCAACAGCCGGGTGAAGTACTCGGCCGTCTGCCCGCCCGCCCACGGCGCGATCGCGCCCGCGCCCAGCGACAGCTCGTCGTCCGGCACGATCAGCTCGGGGTCGACCTCCATCCGGACACCGAGGCCCGAGCAGGACGTGCACGCGCCGTACGGCGAGTTGAACGAGAACGACCGGGGCTCCAGGTCCTCGATCGCCAGCGGGTGGCCGTTGGGGCAGGCCAGGTTCTCGGAGAAACCGCGGTCGCGGTGCGGGTCGTTCTCGTCGAGGTCGACGAACTCCAGCACGACCAGGCCGTCGGCGAGGCGCAGCGCGGTCTCGACCGAGTCGGTCAGCCGCTGCTTGGCGCTCTTCTTCACCGTCAGCCGGTCGATCACGACCGCGATGTCGTGCTTCTCCTGCTTCTTGAGCTTGGGGACCTCGCCGAGCGGGTGGACGACGCCGTCGACCCGGGCGCGGGAGTAGCCCTGCGACTGCAGCGTCTGGAACAGGTCGATGTACTCGCCCTTGCGGCTGCGGATGACCGGCGCGAGGACCTGGAACTTCGTGCCCTCCTCCAGCGCGAGGACCTGGTCGACGATCTGCTGCGGCGTCTGCTTGCTGATCGCCTCGCCACACGTGGGGCAGTGCGGCTTGCCCGCGCGTGCGTAGAGCAGACGCAGGTAGTCGTACACCTCGGTGACTGTGCCCACAGTCGACCGCGGGTTGCGGCTCGTCGACTTCTGGTCGATGGACACCGCGGGCGAGAGGCCCTCGATGAAGTCGACATCCGGCTTGTCCATCTGGCCGAGGAACTGCCGGGCGTACGCCGACAGCGACTCGACATACCTGCGCTGCCCCTCGGCGAAGATGGTGTCGAACGCCAGGCTCGATTTCCCGGACCCGGACAGCCCGGTGAACACGATGAGGCTGTCCCTCGGCAGGTCGAGATCGACGCTCCGCAGGTTGTGCTCGCGGGCACCGCGAACCACGAGACGGTCGGCCACAAGGGGTCCCTTCGGTGTTGACATCGGGGCGAGCGCTCTCGAATATGCGTTCGATCGAGGCTGCCGCGACCATGTTAGGCCGGGGGTCCGACAAAACCGATTTGGAGTCTCCCCCACGGCTGGTGATCTACCCGTACCCTGGTCGTCATCAGCTCATCGTGAGCGCCATGTTGCTCAGCGAAGTCGGGACACGACACATGACTGAACCACGTGTATCGCAACGAACGGCCACCCCGGACGATTCCCTGCCAGGTCCCCGCAGCGCACTGTCCGCAGCCGAGTACGCCGAGCTCGGGACGGCCTCCGCCAGGCTGACGACCGAGCTGCTGACGGGTGTC
The DNA here is from genome assembly GCF_001302585.1 of Kibdelosporangium phytohabitans. Classification (GTDB taxonomy): domain Bacteria; phylum Actinomycetota; class Actinomycetes; order Mycobacteriales; family Pseudonocardiaceae; genus Kibdelosporangium; species Kibdelosporangium phytohabitans. The sequence continues at coordinate 9,120,982 of NZ_CP012752.1, forward strand.
GTCGAGGCGCTCGACGACCCTGCGATGAGACGGCCGAGCCTGCTGCCCGGCTGGACGAGGGCGCACGTGGTGACGCATCTCGCCCGCAACGCCGACGCGCTCGTGAACCTGCTCACCTGGGCCCGCACCGGCGTCGAGCACCCGATGTACGCCAGCAGGGCCGACCGGGACGCGGACATCGAAGAAGGGGCGCACAGGATCACGCAGGTCCTGAGGGAGGACCTGACGGCGGCGGTCGAGAGATTTTTTGACGCTCTCACTCATATGGATGACATTTCGTGGGGCAAATCGGTCGTACTGGCCACGGGGCGGCAGATCACGGCGTGCGAAGTGCCGTGGCTGCGGTGGCAGGAGACGGCGGTGCACACGGTCGACCTCGACGGCGGGATCGGGTTCGCCGACCTGCCGGACGGGCACGTCGAGCGGCTGCTCGACCAGATCGTCGGCGAGTTCGCCCAGCGGACCGACGTACCGCCGGTGCGCCTGCGGGTGGACCTCGCCGACGGGCGTCAGCGCGACTGGGAACTGGCGGCGGCCAAGGACTCCCCGGACGTGGGCGGACCGGCGCCGACCGTGCTGGCCTGGCTGATCGGGCGAGGAGACGGCACCGGGCTGGCGGGAGACCTGCCGGCCTTACCGGCCTGGCTCTGAGTCAGCAGGCGGTGCATCGGCCGCTCGACGAACTTGGTGAGCAGCCAGCCGAGCACGACGGCCATGGCGAACGACGCGGCGAACCGCTCGAACGGCGGGGCGCCGACGTCCAGCAACGCGCGGGCGAGGATGAACCCGAGCTCCTGGTGGACGAGGTAGACGCCGAAGGAGATGCCGGCGAGCCACGTGATGGCAGGCGCGAGCCTGCGTACAAGAAGAATGTCCCAGTCAGGCCCACCAGCGGCGGCGCAGACGAGAAGCAGCACGACACCGAAGGCGATCGTGGACGGCGTGTCGCTGAAGTACGCGTGCGCGTCCTGCGCGACCAACGCGGCGGCGATGTAGACGCCGAGATGCCAGCCACGCAGCCGACCGGTCGACCACAACCAGACGGCGATACCCACACCGAACAAGTGCACGCGATGCAACGCGAGACCGTCGAACACGGACTTGACCCACTGTGGGGCGTCGTCACCGCGGACGGTGAACCGCAGCACCACAGGAACGATCACCAACGACCACAGCCAAACCGGGGCGTTGCGCGTGTTGAGCCACTTGCGCGGGAAGAGGAACGCGGCGATGGCGAACGCGACGATCTGGACGGGCAGGGTCCAGTAGGCGGCGTCGATCCAGTGGAAGCTGGGCGCCCAAGCCTGGACCATGAGCAAGTTGCCGACCAGGTCGTGCCCAGTGGGCAGATACCACGGATACGGGGTGGGCGTGCCGGAAACAGGCACGCCGAACAGCCAACTACCGTCCGCGTACGCGTAGCCGTTGAAGACGGTCACGGCGATCCGCGAGACGGCGTAGGTGGCGACGACAGCGACGAGGTACGCGGGAACCAAGCGGGCGATCCGGTTCCACAGCCAGCGATGACGGCCGATGGTGACGCACACGAAGAAGGCGGAGATCACCAGCATGGTGCTGGCACCGAACTGAAGCGGTAAAGAGAAGAGGTACCCGCCCAGCTCAGGGTGGTTGATCTGGGATTGGTGGGTGATGTGTTCGACCACGACGGCGAACACGGCGAACACCCGCAGGATGTCCCAGCTGATCCGGCGCGTCGACCGTCTGGGAGGCGGCGTGGCCTCCGCGTCGGTCGCAGAAAGTGTGGTAGTCACGAGCTCGCAGTGATCGGCGGACAAGGACGACTTCGTGATCGGAGCGTAATTCGCCAACCTGTGAAGACACTGAGCAGGTCCTGAAGGACTACTGTCGGCGACCGTGGACGTTGTCGAGAACTACACGGGTCATGTGGATCCAGGCGGCGCGGCCGCCAGGCGCACCCTCGAGAAGCTGACGATAAGCAAGCTGTCCGTCGGGCCGATGGACAACAACGCGTACCTCCTGGTCTGCAACGCCAGCAGGGAAGCGTTGTTGATCGACGCGGCGAACGATCCGGAGAGGATCGAAGACCTCATCGGACACGACCGCAACCGCCCAAGGCTGCGAACGATCGTGACGACCCACCAACACCCCGACCACTGGCAAGCCCTCGGCGCCATCGCGGGCGCGAACGGCGCGAACACAGTGGCCCACGCCCTCGATGCTGACCCCCTACCAGTACCCCCTGACGTGTTCGTGAAACATGGCGACACGATCGAGGTGGGCGAATGCACACTGGAAGTGATCCACCTGCGAGGCCACACCCCCGGCTCGATCGCCCTGCTCTACCGCGATCCCAGCGGCCACCCGCACCTGTGGACCGGCGACTCCCTGTTCCCCGGCGGTCCTGGGCGGACAACAAACCCAGAAGACTTCAACAGCCTGATCAACGACCTGGAGGCACGGATCTTCGGCGAACTGCCGGACGACACGTGGTTCTACCCCGGCCACGGGGACGACTCGACCTTGGGCGAAGAGCGCCCCAAGCTCGACGAGTGGCGTTCTCGCGGCTGGTGAGACGTTCCGAACGGGGCTGCCTGACATGTAGGCGGCCCCGTTTGCTGTAGGGCAGCAGTCGGGGCCATGACCGGACGATGGAGGTCCGATCATGCAGCACCGTATCGCCCCGCTGAACCGTGCACCACGGCGCATCCGTCCACCGTTCGATGTGGACAGTTACGAGCCCGACCCCTACCGGTTCGGCGAGACCAACGACCAATGGCGTGCTCGTCGCCACGCCGACCGGGTAGCAGCTCTGCTCGAACCACTCGATGGTGTCGACCTTGGCGCCTATGACCGCCGCATCATCGACTGGCTGGCCGACTGGGACATCGAGACCGTCGGCACCATCGCCTCGTTGATCTACCGTGCTCGCGCTGTCGACGCTCCGGAGAGCGTCCGGTGAGCATCGAAGCAATCTTCTGGGCGCTGAACAAGGCACCCATCCCAGGCGACCGTCGCGACGCGTCCAGCCTCGCGATCGTCCTCGTCGGCTTGGCCAACCATGCGGACCCAGACGGCAAGAACGCCTTTCCAGCCGTCTCCACCTTGGTCCGCTACACCCGCCTGTCGGAGCGGTCGGTGCAGTACGCCTTGCGCGCGCTGGAAGACCTCGGGCTCATCAAACCGTCCGACCCGGAGATCGTAGCCGCCTACGTGAAGCGAGCTGATCGGCGTCCGAAGGGCTGGGACCTGGTTATCCACAGCGGGGCGCAGACACTGCACCCCGCTGAACAACACGAGGTGCAAACTCGGCACGACGGGGTGCAAACAACGACGTCACGGGGTGCAGAGCTTGCACCCGAACCTTCCCTTAACCGTCCAAAGAACCGTCCTTCGCGCGAGCGCACCCAGCAGGGCGCTCGCGTGCCTGTGCCGTGCGGCCAGTGCGACGCTCGGCCCAGAGACCCGATCTCCGCCAGGGTCGTGTGGCTCGACGCGGAGCGGAGCCGGTCGCGCATGTGTCCTCGTTGCCATCCGAACGCCCTGCTGGAGGCAAGCCGATGAGCGCGCCCACCGTCGACGAAGGTCTGGTCCACCGGGTTCGTGTTCTCCTCGCCGAGGCGGAAGCTGAAGGTCGTCCGCGTCCCGGCCGCCCAACATTGACCAGGCTGACCGGTGCCACGGATCACCAGGTGCGCAAAGTGCTGGCGGCGTTGGAGAAACCGTCCGCCAGCGAGAGCACCAACGTTGACCAGACTCTCACGGCCTCGACCAGCAACCCCATGACGCCTGTCCTTACCCGCCAGTCTCGGCCATGGCCGCTGATCCTGATCGGGCTGGCCGCAGCGGTAGCTGTGTGGGGCGGGTGGGTCGATTTGGGACAGCTGACCGGCTTCGGAATGGTGCAGCCACTCCCGGGCCTATTCGACAAGCTTCGGATCAACACCGCGATCGTGCTCCCACTGGGCATCGAGGCTTACGGTGGCTACGCACTGCGCACCTGGTTGTCCTCAGCCTCATTGTCCGACCGCACTCGGCTGTTCGCCCGCTGGTCAGCGATCGCCAGCCTGGTGGTCGGCGCTACGGCGCAGGTGGCCAGCCACCTGATGCGCGCCGCGCACCTCACCAGCGCCCCGCCGCTCGTCACGGTCCTCGTGGCGTGCGTTCCGGTGCTGGTGCTGGGTCTGGCGACCGGATTGGCGACACTGGTGAAGCGAGACACCGGGGCTGGTGGTGAGGGGTGACCAGATGCCTGGGCAGGTGGTTCTTGTGCGGTTGACGTGGTGTTGGTGGTTCTTTCTGTCGCATGGACGATCTGGGACAGCTCGTCGATGGGAAGCCGGATGCTGAGGGTGACGCCGTCGATGTCCCGGTGCAAGCGTTACTTCGATGCCAGCCGGCCGCGGATCGCAACTTACTACCCAAGGACGTGAGCGATGGCGAGGGCGATTCGCTCGATCCAGTCGATGGCGTCCGTAGCCTCCGCGTCCGAGATAGGTCGCCGGCGCTTGAGGTCGCCGTCCAACAGGTCAGCGTCATGGGCGATCTTGTTACGGCGCTCAGTGATGGAGTTGTACTGCTGCTTCAGAGTCTGCGCGTTCATGGACGTGCGACCGTGGTTCCACTCGTTCAGCTTGGCTGCTGCCTTGGCCCAGATGTCCTCCTCCGAGACCAGCTTGAGTGCCTCACTGATCTTGCGTGGGTTCTGGAGGGCCGCGTTTGACCACTTCGCCCTGACGTGCTCCGAGACAGCATCGGCGAGCGTAGTAGTTTCTCGCCGTACCTCCTCCACCTTCACCAGCGGCAGCTCAAACTTGGAGAGCTGGTAAGGCATCGCGGGGCTGTCCTCAGCGGTCAGCTCGGCGACTCGGCGGTACAGCTCCTCGTGGAACCAGTGGTCGATGGCGCTGACAGCCTGCACCCACGCGGCCCGGTAGAAGTCGCCGATGTCGATAACGGGAGACTGGAAGGCGGCCAAGCTGCGACCTGCCAGGATCATCTTCCGGGCGTACTCGATGTTATTCAGGAACGCCCGGAACTCACGAGTCTGCGGATGTGCGTTGGTCATCGGGCTCCCCATCCCGTCGATTGATCGACATCACGATGCCGGTGAATGCAGGGGCAGGGCAACTCGATTCGCGTCACCCTGCTTCATCTGGCGAGATCGCATCGATGTCGGCTGGAACTTCACCACCGAGGGCCTCCGCGATGGCTGCGAACTCGCTCAGCGCAGCCTGTAGGTCCTCTACAATCTCCTGCGCGATTACCTCGGGCGGCAGCAGGCTATCGGCGTCGTCGAGGGCGGGGTCCTTCATCCAGGTGATGTCGAGGTTGACCTTGTCACGAGCGATGAGTTCCTCGTAGTCGAAGGACTTGAAGCGCTCCGACTCCACCCGCTCGTTGCGCGGTTTGCCTGGCAGGTACGCCTCGACGAACTCGTCCAGATCCGCTCGGCCCAGCGGGTGCTGCTTGAGAGTGAAGTGCTTGGCAGTACGGAAGTCGTACACCCAGAGCTTCGAGGTGTTGGGCGCGCCGCCGCTGCGGGGCGGCTTCTTTTCGAAGAACAGGACGTTTGCCTTGACACCGCCCGCGTAGAAGATGCCGGTGGGCAGACGCAGGATGGTGTGCAGGTCGAATTCTTCAAGCAGACGGCGGCGCACCTTCTCGCCCGCACCGCCTTCGAAGAGCACGTTGTCCGGGAGGACAACAGCCGCTCGGCCGTCCATTTCCAGCAGAGACATAATGTGCTGAAGGAAGTTGAGCTGCTTGTTGGTCGTGGTGGCACGGAAGTCATCCCGCTCGTAGGAGATATCTTCCCTCTCCGCCTTGCCGTCCGTGCCGACCACAGTGATCGCGGACTTCTTGCCAAACGGCGGGTTGGCGAGGACGAGCGAGGCATGCCGGCGAGGCTGTTCGGCGAGGGCATCACCTACGGTGATAAGGGAGCGGCCGTCGGCGTCACCAATTCCGTGCAGCAGCATGTTCATGGCGGCGAGGCGGGCCGTCCCGGTGACCAGCTCGTTGCCCCAGATCTTGCCGGACCCGAGCGCGAGGCGCTGCTCGCGGGAGAGATCCCGCATGTGATTCTCGCGGATGTAGTGGTGCGCGGCGATGAGGAAGCCACCAGTGCCGCAGGCAGGGTCGGTGATCGTGTCGTCGGGCTGCGGTTGCATCACATCGACCATGGCGTCGATGAGTGCACGGGGCGTGAAATACTGGCCAGCCCCGGTCTTGGTGTCTTCAGCGCCTTTAGCGAGCAGACCCTCGTACGCATCGCCCTTGAGATCCGTGCCCTGGATCGTCCAGTCCTCCTTGCCGATCAGGTCGACAACAAGCTTTTCGAGGAGTGCAGGCTCGGTGATCCGGTTCTGCGACTTGGCGAAGATCGTGCCGAGGGTGGTTCCAGGGTTCTTCGCGAGAACTTCGAGGGTTTTGCGATAATGGACTTCAAGATCGATACCCTTGAGGCGGACGAGCGACTGCCAGTCGTACGGCGCCGGTACGACTGTCTTTGCCTCTTGCTCGGTGAACGGGTCGGAGGCAATCTCATCAGCCATCTTGAGGAAGAGCAAATACGAGAGCTGCTCGACGTACTCAATAGTGGACAGACCGTTGTCCCGAAGGACGTTGCAGTAGTTCCAGAGCTTGGAGACCAGCGCGTTGGTCTGGGCGTGAGCCTGGGCGGGGGATGCGAGGGTCACAGCGGAAGCTCCTGCTGAACGGCGGTGGCGGGTGCGGGCGGAATGTCTGTGGTGGCCTCGGCCTTGCGGGGTCGCCGGGAAATATGTTTGGCCTTGCCAACTTTGGACTCACGCTCAGCGCGAATACTGTCGAGGAGCACGGATGCGGGCTCGTCGGCGGGATTCTGCGGGACAATATTACCGGTGAAGGCACGGTTGAGAATTGCCTGACGTAGCACGCGTGCCCGACTCAAAGAACCGTTAGGTCCGCTCAGAAAAGCGCGAACGCTCTCCAGATTGGAGACTTTCGCGTCCAGCCTCTCCACAATCCGAATCTGTTCCGCGCGGGAAGGAAGGGGAACTTTCCATGCCGCTAGTTTTGCAGAGCCGAGATGATGGATTCCTACACCGCGCACGCCTTTGCGAAATTCTCCACTTAGCGCCTCACTTCGCAAGAAGTGAAGCAAAAACTGCGGGTTAACACCCTCTCGGGGGCGCACGCGGATTAGGGTGTTCTGAAAACAGCAGTCTTCGATTTCATTGTTCCAGATGGCGGGTTTTCCCACTTCGCCAGGGCTGCCGGATGCCTCGCTAAGAATAATATCTCCCGCATGTAGACGATAGATCTCTGCCTCTTTATCTGTAAAATTCATTTTGTTGACATCGTCTAGTGCGAGTCCCTGCCAACTGACGTTCGCGGCGCGAAGGTACGGGCGCATCTGGTCGCCTGTATGATTTTTGGGGGATCTTTGCCTGCCTAGTCTCACGTCTGCAAGCTCGGAAAGCTGCACCATAGGTGCCCCAGTCTGACGCAGTTCTGCTTGCATAACTCGAGGCAACAGGGCTTTGAAGCGGTTAGCGCATGACGCAACTAGGCTGCTGGCGGCGTCGAGACGTGAGAGTTGACCTTCGAGGTTTTCGACGATTTGGTTCTGCTCCGCGAGTGGCGGGATGGGGATGGGCCATGCCTTTAGGATTGCCTGGCTGATATTTGGCTGCGCCCCACCTTTTCCGGTTTTTCTGAGGTCTTCGCGCTGTGCCCGCAAGTACCAAAATAGAAATTTTTTGTCGATAAGATTCTCGTTTGGAGTTGCGAACGCTACTGCTTGATTGGTGGTGAGTGGCCGTTCGGTAATAGCTAGCTTACCGATCGTCGCGCCGTACATGGCAATCAAGACGGACCCCTCGGGAACCCATTTTGCAGAGCTTGAGTTCAGGCCCTCAGTGGTGATGGTTGATGTGGATGCGCGTATTGGCTCGTCGTTCAGGTCGCCGCTGACTACCCAAGGGATATCTCCACCGTAGTAGCGAGAGACGCCACTCTTGGGGGTTCCGCCGCTGCCCCACCTAGCTACATCACCCAATGTGGCCCAGGTCCACCCAGTCGGAAGTGTCACTTTCTTCAACCTGCTCAAGCTAGTTCCCGATTCAGATCACTCAACAAAGACCGAACATCCCGCCCCGCGAACGCGTGTGCAAAGCCGCGCCCTCCGCCCTTGCCTTTGAAGGGCTCGGCGTTGAACTCGGCCGGGCTGATACCGACGTCGCTCGCTACCACGTCCCTGATGGCCCGCAGCCACCACAACTGTTCCTCGGAGAAGGAGGCTCCCGCTTGACGCTGCTTGAGCAGCCAACCTTCAAAGCGTTCCTCCACCAGCGACCGGTATGGCTTCAGCTCGTCGTCTACGCCCAGTTCGTACCGGATGAGGGAGATGAGGTCAGGCACGCCTGCCTCTTTCCCTGGGTAGTGGGCTGCTTTGCCCAGGTCCTCGTAGAAGACCCACAACGACTGCGGAGTCCATGCGTAGTCCGGACGTCTAATTTCGTGTGCGAGTTCCTTCAACGACGCGTACGCCTCCGCAGGTGACACGGAGCGTGGACTGGTGAGCACGATGTCGATAGCGGCGAGCCGGTTACGGTTCTCCTTCAGGAGTTGGCTCCACCGGTCGACCTGCTCCCTGGCCCGCTCCTCGCGCGGGACCTCGACCAGGTCGATTACCTGAACAGGGGTGAATTCGTCGAACAGGTAGTCTTTGTCTCGCCGGATCTCCATGATGTGCCGTCGCAGCTCGGGATGCTCGGTCAGCGGGGCGATCGCGTTCTCGATCAACTGCCGGGCCGCAGCCTGACCGCCTTCCTCCAGCGCTCGCTCCTGCCGATCGGGGTCTACCGCGTTGACGATGGCGCCTGCGATCTCCGACAGGGTCCGCCCGCCGGCTGCCCGGGTCAGTAGGTCCCGCTCCTCGTCAGTCAGCTGCTGGTTGAGGCGCGCCAGCCGCCCCGCCATGATCTCGGCCTCGCTCGCGCTGATCGACTTCGTGCCAGCTTTGTCGAGCAGCTTTGCCAGCGAGACCTGCCGCTCGCCTGCCGGTACCAGCGGCTTCGCATCGACCAGCGGAGAATCTGTCACGCCCACCGCGTCCACGAGCACGAAACGGTCCTTGCGCACTGAATCGTCCGCGTCCGGGGTGACCTCTTGGAGCTCCGTCGGATCGATGGTCCGAGCGCCGCGGCCCTTCATCTGCTCGAACAGCACCGCGCTACGGACTTCACGCATGAAGATTACGCACTCCAGCGCCTTGATGTCGGTACCGGTTGCGATCATGTCTACCGTGACGGCAACCCGCAGCCGAGGCGAGGTCCGCAACGAGCGGATCAACTCGTTCGGGTCCTCGCCGGCTTGGCGGCTCTTGTACGTGATCTTCTTCGCAAAGTCGTCCCCGCGCCCGAACACGTCCTTGACCTGCGCGAGGACATCCTCGGCATGGTCCTCGCCGATCGCGAAGATCAAGGTCTTCGGCAGCTCGGTTCGACCAGGGAACCAGCGCCGCCAGTTGTCTCGGTAGGCGATGAGAACCGCCCTGATCTCATCAACCGTGACCACTGTCCGGCCGATTTGCCCAGTCGTGTACGTGAAATCGTCGGCCAGTTCCTGGTAGCGCTGCCGCCGGGTCTTCCGGTCCTTGACGCGAACGGTCGTTCCGGCCTCGATCGTTGCCGCGCCCTTCTCCCGCAGGTCTGTTCGCATCCGCACGACGTCGAAGTCGACGTTCACCCCGTCCGCGACCGCTTGCGGATAGGTGTACTCGGAAACCAGGTTGCGGCCGAAGAAGCCGAGTGTTTGGAGCGTCGGGGTGGCGGTCAGACCGACCAAGTGCGCGTCGAAGTACTCCAGCACTCCCCGCCACAGACCGTAGATCGAGCGGTGGCACTCGTCCACGATGATCATGTCGAAGGACTCGATCGGCACTGCGGGATTGTAGGAGACTTCAATGGGTTGGTCCGTGGCGTACGTGTCCTCGTAGGCCAGGCTGTCTCCGGCCTCATCCGAGGGATCATCGTCGACGAGTGCCTCGTTGCGTAGCAGCGAGTACATCTTCTGGATGGTGCAGATGACGACTGACGAGGTGTCCTGAAGCCCCGCGGCGCCGAGCCGGTCGACGTTGTAGATGTCGGAGAGTTTGCGTCCGTCATCGGGAGTGGTGAACTTGCGAAACTCGTCGTAGGCCTGCTTGCCCAGGTTGTTGCGGTCGACGAGGAACAGGATCCGGCGCGCCTTAGCGTGTTTGAGCAGCCGATAGGTCTGGGCCACCGCGGTGAAGGTCTTACCCGCACCGGTGGCCATCTGAATCAGCGCCCGCGGCCGATCATGGGCCAGGGACTCCTCAAGGCCAGTGATCGCGTCTACCTGCGCCAGACGCAGCCCATTCGGCTCCAGCACCGGGAGTCTGCGCAGGGCAGCCCGCAAGGTAGGCACGGTAGGTGCTTCCTCAGCACGGCGCATCCAGTCCGCAACCGTTTCGGGGCGGTGGAAGGCGAAGACCTCACGGGACCGGGCCTCAGGGTCGAGCCGGTTGATGAAGTAGGTCTCAGCACCTGTTGTGGCGTAACGGAAGGCGAAGGGCTCGCTCTCCCGCCAGACTGCGAGCCGATGTTCTTTCAGCACCCCGGCCGCATACCGGTCGTTCTGCTCGACAGCGCTAGAGAGGTGGTCACCTTCGCGCTTGGCTTCCACGACACCAACAATCTTGGCGTCTACGTAGAGAACGTAATCGGCCCGACCTGTCGCGAGGGTGAACTCGCGGACGGCCACACCTTGGCCAGCAAGCGGGTTCAGTTGGTCACGGTCTTGGACGAACCAGCCACACGCAAGCAGCATCGCGTCAATTGCGTCGCGAGCCTGCACCTCGTTAAGCGGCGCGGGGCGCTGCGCTCGGTGGACGATCGCGTCTCGGCGCTGGGCGTCGACCTGGCGTGGCTGCTTGCGCGCTTCCTCATACCGCGTGTGCTGGGCGCTTCTGAGCTCTTCTATCTGACTACTCAGCTGTTCGACCTGAGCGAGTAGCGCCTCCTTATTAGCCGCGGCGCTGGCGATCAAGCGCTCGGCCTCAGCGCGGGCCTTGCGTTCAGCCTCCAAGGCGGTATTGGACTCGGCCAGGCGCATACGGGCCTGTGTCAGCGCTTGGCGGTGGCCATCCAGAGCTTCGCGGAGTTCGGCCAGCTCGGCCGGATCCGTGACCTGCGCGTTGTCACCTGGGTCGGTGGGCGGAACGAACTCTGCGACCGTCCGGCGGCCCTCGATCGCGTCGTGGAACCAGAGCCCAAGCTTGTAGCAGATACGTACGGCGGCCAGCGCGCGTGCGGTGTCGAAAAGATGCCTGTGGGCGGCAGTGTTCCGGTCGCGGCGAAGCTGGTCGAAGTCCTCGCGAATTCCGCTCACGAGAACGCCGGCCCTGGTCAGAGCGGTCAGGCGGTCGACCTGACGGTCGCCCTCGATCCGCATCCCGATCCGTGCAACAAGCTCCTCGGCCAGAACTTCACCAAACTGGCCAGCCTGGACCAACGAGGAGTTCGGGTTCGTGAAGGCGGTCGCCTCAGCGAGGGCACCGTAGATCGACAGCAAGGGCTGGTGGCGGTACAGGAGCCCAAAGTTCGGCGACCCCTTTCCGAAGTCACGAAGCCGATCGTCCACGTGGTACCCCTTCCTTGCCCGCACGAGCAACGACCGAGCCCACGGAAGCTATCTCGGTGGTAATGGCACTGGATAGGTGAACCGCAGGGCACTCGATCCTGTGTACGTGATCGACGCTGGAGTGAAGCTCGCTACAGATGTCTCTGAGCAGGGATGACCTTGAGCTGCTGCGCCGCCCAGACGAGTAGTCGTTTGCTCAGGACAGCGCAGTCGCGCTCGGCAGTCGTCTTCGCCTACGAAGGGCAGCGTTCCGGCGGGTCGATATGTGATCCGCGGCAGGCCCGCACCAGACCGACCTGCGAAGCGCGCAGGATCACCTTGCCGTACTCGGACTGCTTGTAGTCGCCACGCAGCAGGTCGGCGACCGACCAGATGAACGTCGCATGGTTCTTGATCACCGTCGAGCTGGACTCCACCATCCGCCAACCTTCATCACGTTCCGCATATTGTCGATCCGCTCATCCTGGCATGTACGGCTTGGCGGAGGAGCCGAACCCTTCGAGCGCCGTCACATCCATTCACGACAGGACGATCACCCGATCGGGCGATGCGTCGTAGCAGAGCCGCCGCCAGTAGAGTCATTGGATTGCCGAGTGGGAGGGATACGGCATGGTCGCCGCGCGCGAGACGACGCTGCAGGAGCTGCTGGAAGGATCCAAGCAGTATCGAGTTCCGCTTTACCAACGGACATACTCCTGGACGAAGACGCAGCTCTCCCGCTTGTGGGAGGACATCACGCAGCTGGCTGAGGACCGGATCAAGCATCCGGACGCCTCGCATTTCATCGGCTCGCTTGTCCTCGCGCCCAGTCCCAGCAACGGCCCAACTGGTGTCCAGGAGTATCTCGTTGTTGACGGCCAGCAACGGCTGACAACCCTGACCATCCTGCTGTGCGCGATCCGCGACCATCGTGTCGCTCAGGAAGGACCAGAACATCGAGACCGAATCAACCAGCAATATCTGATCAACAACTGGAAACCCGAACAACAGCGACTCAAGCTGGTACCTACCCAGGCCGACCGGCCTGCGTACGTCGCTTGCCTGGATTCAACCCCGCAAGCCGGTGGCAGTGATCCTGTGGGAGCAGCGTATCGGTACTTCTCCGCGCAACTCCTCACCATGGACGATGCCGACAACTTGGTTGACATCGATCATATCGAAAACGCGGTTATTTCAGGCTTAGCGCTTGTCTCCGTGACCGCCCAGCAGGGGGACAATGCCCATCGCATCTTCGAGTCGTTGAACAACACTGGCCTGCAGTTGACTCAGGCGGATCTTCTTCGAAACTACCTCTTCATGCGCTTGCCGACTCGCGGCGAGAGTGTCTACAACGCGCTGTGGCTACCACTACAGGATCAGCTGAACAGCAAAGACCTGGAACTGCTGTTCTGGCTCGATTTGGTTCAGCGGGACTCCAGGATCAAGCAGACCGACACCTACGCCGGACAGCAGGCTCGGCTCGATCGTATGTGCACGGAAGAAGAGATCGAAGCGGAGGTGGCCCGCTTCAGCCGACTGGGTGTCCTGCTGAAGAGCATTCTCGACCCGACTCTCGAGAAGGTAAAAGAGGTGCGGGTCAGGCTCCGACGTCTTCGGGACTGGGGTACCAGCACCGTGTATCCGTTACTGCTGCATTTGCTCGATCGACGAGATGCTGGCAGTGCGACATCCGAGGAGATCACCTCGGCGATGCTGGTCGTGGAGAGCTTCTTCGTCCGCCGTCTTCTGATCGGTCGCGCAACGGCCAATCTCAACCGGATCCTGCTGTCCGTAGTGACCGAGATGGACCAGACGTTGCCTGTGGACAAGGCCGTCCTTGGGTATCTCTCGACCGGCCGCAAGTACTATGCCAGTGACGACGAAATACGAAAGGGCTTGCGCGCGATTCCTTTTTACATCAACGGTCGGCCAAACCAGCGCTCGCTTGTACTCCAATGGCTGGAAGAGTCATACGCGAGCAAGGAACCGGTCGACCTCTCGTCACTGACTATTGAGCACGTCATGCCCCAGACTCTGACAGACGAGTGGCGCACGGCCTTGGGCGACAACCTTGATCCGGGCGAAAGTTTGGAGCAAGTCCATGAAGCCCTTGTGCACACGCTCGGGAACCTCACCCTTACCGGCTACAATGCAAAACTGAGCAACAGCGCGTTCGCCGTAAAACGGACGCAGCTGGCAACAAGCGGCCTGCTGATGAACCAGGAGATCGCTCGGCAACCGGAGTGGGGCAGATCAGAGATCTATGATCGCGCGGATTCACTGGCCGAACGTGTCATCTCGGTGTGGCCAGGGCCTCTTCCCGATGCCCAGCGGGAGGCGAACCCCGCATGGGATCTCATGAACAAGGTCCTTGCCGAACTACCTGCCGGCTCGTGGACGACCTACGGCGATCTCGCAGCCATCATCGGCAGCCACCCCGTTGCGGTCGGCACACGTCTGGCCACGATGCCGGCTCCGCATGCCCATCGTGTCCTCCAGGTTGGCGGCACGGTATCCCCCGGCTTCAAGTGGCTTGATCCCACCCGGACCGATGATCCTCACGACCTGCTACGCGCCGAAGGAGTCAGCTTCGATGACCACGGCCGTGCATCTGAAGCCCAACGGATGGATCTGGAAGCATTGGCACAACTCATCGGAGTCAGCACGGACGAGTTGCCGACGGCGACTCCCGTGACAGACGCGACACAAGAAACGTTGCGAGACCGATTCATTGAACAACTCATCGCCCTTCAAGGATCTGAGGTCGCTGAAGCGACACTGTTGGTACTTGATGCCTGGACCAAGGTAGGCGGCCGAAATGAATACGGCACTGGCCAGAACGAAACTTCGTGTTTCCTCATAGCGCGGGAGAAGTACGAGGAGAACGGCAACATCTGGCCCGCGGCGATCTACCCAAGCGGAAAATTCGAAGTCGTTTTTCAGCACCTCCGTATTCGGACGCCGTTCGACAACCTCGATATGCGCGAGGAGCTGCGCCGCCGTCTCAATCTCGCCGCCGGTGTAACCATTGCCGCTGCCAAGATCGAGCTTCGACCGGGCTTCCCGCTGACTGTGCTCGTTGCCCCTGACGCACGTGATCGAGTCGTAGACGCACTTCAATGGTTTTACGCAAAGGCCCGTGCGGGGGTCTGACGAGCAGGCATGCGTCCGGTCCAGTGTTCGTGTAGGCCGCTGTGATGACTGGGCAGCTATCAGGGTCGGCTTGGCGCCCGGGTCAATCGCCAAGGACCACTTCCTGTGCGGCACGAGCAACGATGCTCTGGATGTCGTAGGGCAGCCCGAGCCGATTCCAATGGAAGATCACGTGGTGGGTCAGCACGGATCGCAGGCCACGGCGGAGTGCTCCCCGGCTTGCGAGTTCGTCGAGCGCCGTGCCAGCCGTTTGGAACGCGGTTGACCAGGTGGCGACGTGCGCGAGTTTGCCATCGGGCCCGACCAGCGGGCTGCTGGGACCTGCGTCAACGGTCATCAGGCGCCGCAAACCGGGCTCCAAAGCTCGCGCTCGGTCCGGCGGAGTTTCGGGTGAGAGCGGTCGGTTCTCGGCGACGCGGGCCCAGATGTCGCCTTGCTCGTACCAGTCTTGCCCGGCGGCCCGCATCAGGACGCTGCAGAGCAGGACGGTCAACTCCCGCCGCTGGTCACGGCCACTGCCGACGTGAGCGAGCATATGTCGGCTGTCGAGATGGAACAGCTGATGTGCGACGGCCATGGCCTCGGCACCGCCGAAGGCGTGGACTTCGGGCTCGTAGATCGTCTCGACCCATCCGGCGATGTGGCCGGTCTCGCGCAGAGTGTCCAGCGCCGTGTGGAGGGTGTGTCGAGCGGCGGCCTCGGCGGCTTGGTGGGGCGGCAGGTAGCGCAGCCGCCACTCGGGCGCTTTGCGGATGAACCACCACGACGCGACGAGGCCATCTGCTTCGACGCGGTCCATGATCGGCAGCAGGTGCGTGACCGCGGTCTGTTCGGCGGCGGCATAGTCGCCAAACTCGACGACGAACTGCTGCCATGTCGGGCGCTGCGAGCTGGTGCCGGTGTCCATGTCGCTTCTCCGGAACGGGTTTAGGCCAGCAGCAGGCAGGCGTCCCAGCCCGATCGTGGGGCGGTGCCGGTGGCGGCGGTGTGCAGGGCGAGTGCCACGCCTGTGCTGCCTTCGAGTAGCCCGACGCTGCGTGGCGCGGTCTGAAGCTGCTCGACGAGCAGCCCGGCCAGGTGCGGTAGGCAGGCGCTGAGCTCGCTGGTGGTGGCGTCACCAGTTGCGCCCCAGGCGGTCTGCAGGAGTCCGGCGGCGCCGTGGCAGAGGCTGGGGTCGATGATCCGAGCGAGCTGGCCGGGATCGGTCAGGCAGCCGAGCAGCGCCGTCTCGGTGGTGCATTGGCGGGCGGTGTCGCCAGTGGCGATGGCGGCGAGCTGCTGGGCGCGTGCGATGCCAGGTGTGCCGTAGCACCAGGACGGTTGCAACGGACCTATCTGGTTGCAGTGTCCGGCGCGGGCTTCGTCGAGGGTGATCGTGCGGGGCCACCAAGGACCGGAGGGGTGGTCGTGTTGCCAGGCGTCCAGCCACGCGCAGATGCGGCCGATGGCCTGCCGGTGCCCGTCGACCACAACGCCGCGCCGCAGCGCCAGCGCGAGCAGCGCTAAGGGGCCGGTGATCCCGTGTGCCATGCCGAAGTTGCCGTGCCCGCCGGGATACTCGGCTGGCGGTTGGCCGGTGGGGCCGTGGTCGGTCCACCACCCGGGCAGCCCATCCCCGCCGGGCAGGGGTTCGGTGAGCCGGACGAGGTAGGCCAGCACAGCGGCCGTCACCTCGGCGTGCGGGGCCCGGTGGAGGTGATAGGCGCCGAGGCCGGTGAGGCCGCGGATCAGGTCGAACTCGGACAGGGCCGGCCGATCGCCGCAGTCGATACGGGCGTGCGCTGCGGCCAGGCGGGCGCGGGTCAACTGTTCCGTCGCGGTGTCGAGCTGGGTCAGTGCCCGCTGGTAGCGGCCCGTGTCCCCAGCCGCAGCGTGGGTGACGAACGCCAGGGCCGGGACGTCGAAGAACAAGCTGGCTGCGGGGCTGGCGTGCAGGTCAACGCTCGTGGCGGCGAAGAGCCAGGCGTGCGCGGTGCCCCATAGGTCGGGTTGGGTGAGGGCGCGTTCGATGTGCAGTAGTGCGACCCCGGCGGCGCCGTTGGCAAGCGACTGCGGTCGTGGCCGGTGCGTGCTGGCGTCGGTGGCGAGTGCGGTGTCAGGGTCGTGCAGACCTGCGGCGATGTCGTCGACCAGGGCCAGCAGTGACGGGTCCGGGTGGATCACGAGGTCACTTCCGTGTGGGCGGTGTGGCGTAGGGCGGCGGCGCGGGCGAGGCGGTGGCACATCCGCTCGGTCTCCGGCGCGATCCCGGACGTGCGGATGCAGTGCAGATGCAGCAGGGACGCCAGCACCGCGTCCGGCGCGAGTTCACCGGCGGAGGCGAGTGTGTCGCGGTAGGCGGCCAGCGTGGTCTGCCGTTGCGCCCAGGAGAGGGCGATTTGTTCTCCTCCAGGCAGTTGCTGCACGGCGGCCCAGTCGTCGCGTGGGTTGGCGAGGCGGAGCGCCTGGTTGTAGACCGTGCGATCCGGAGCGGGGATCAGGTCTGTGGAGATGTGCTCGATCATCCAGGCGGCGCCTTCGGTGGTGCCGCCGGTGAACGCGGCGGCCAGGTCGAGCAGACTCGCCGCGGTCAGCGCGCGGGCGTCAGCCGCATCCGGGCCGGCCAGGTGGGCGCGTTGGGCGATTGCGGCGGCGGAGTCGGCGGCGAACACCGTCTCGGCAGCGCTCATCGCGGTGCCGCTGCCGAAACGGCCGGTCTCCGGGCGATAGGTGTCCAGCTGCATCGTTGCGATCAGCCCGAGGCGCCGCAGCCCAGCTACCCAGGTGCCCACTTGGGCGATGGCCGGGCCGAACGCTGCGGTGTCGGGCAGCCGCACCCGCAGGCGGAGGTGGTTGTCCGGGTCGCGGTACGGCAGGAACCACCATTGCACTGGTCCGCCCCATGTGGACAGCAGTACCGGCAGATGGTTGATGAGCAAGGCGGTGTGGCGATCGGGATGCCCGTAGAGCTTGCAGAACAGCCACTCGCTGGCGCCGGGCAGGTGCCCGTCCTGTGCGGTCATCACGGCGACGGGTGCGGTGCGCGGTGAGATGGGCGGCCAGGCCCTGGAGTGGGTGGCCGCGAGCGGGACGATGATCTCGTGGGCGTGTCCGTCCAGCCAGCCGAAGGCGTCGGCGGCGGGGGCTTCGTGCACGGTGGCGTGCCCGTGGCGGTCCAACTGGGCGCGGAGCAGGTGCAGGTGCGCGGGTTTGTCCAGGTCCAGGCGGATGCGCTGGTCGTTGCCGCCCAAGCAGACCGCGGCGGGCACCATCATCCGGTCGCACCAGCGGGCCACGCACGCTGTCCAGTCCGGCCAGGATGCTCTCCGGTCGGGGAGGTCGGCCGCGGACAGTGTCCAGCGGGCGGGCGCGAGGATGGCGCGGCGGTAACGCAGCCGGGGCAGGAACGGCAGCTGCCCAGCCGTGCCCCACGAGAACGGCCCACACACCGCAGCCCGCGCGGTGGAGATCTCGCAGAGGAATCGCAACAGCGGATGCGCGAAGTTGGTGAACTCCACGGCAGAGAACACCTCCGGCTCGACCGGGCGCGCCCGCGAGCGGGACCATAGGTAGAACCGATGCGCGTCGCCGAGGACCACTAGGTCCTCCGGCACGAGCACGTCCTCCGCACGGTGTTCGCTCACCGCCAGAAGGTCGGGCAACACCTGTGGGCTGCGAGCGACGTTTTCGGTCTCGGCGTACAGCGGAGGACAGGACATCTGCACCCGCAGCGCGCCGTCGTTGACCATGGGCATCCCGGCGTACGCGCGGGCCATCCGATTCCGCTCGACTGCGTCGAGCAGATCGAGAAACCGGCCGGTGGTGGTTCCGGCGGCGCGGAACGCGCTGCTCACCGCCAGTTCAAACTCGCCCCGATCGAGCGCGGCCCGGCTCGGTGCGTGGACCTGCACGGCCAGTTCGGTGTGCGGCGGCCACTGCGCACGCCCCAGGTTCTCTACCTCCAGCCCCGCGATCGCGGCATCATCGAGCACGACCTCGACACAGCGATCCAAGGCCGCATTCTGCGCTAGCCGCAGCAGCGCGGCATCCCGTTCGGACACTCGCGGCGCGGGTCGTTCCAGGAGCGAATCCCGGTACCCAGCAGGGAAACCGAGTCCAATGTCGGGATTCACCAGCTCCAGCAGCGGCACGGCCGCGCCGATGCCGTAGCGCTCCAGGAAACGGGCGTGGTAATCCAGCCAGACCGGCTTGCCGAATGGGTGCGGCGTAAGGCGCGCTAGCGCCGCCGCCGCTCGGGTGCCCTCGGTGGCCACCGCGCGGGGCAAGACAAGCTCGGCATCGGCACGCAGGTCGACCGCCAGCGGCCGGTCGGTACCGGCGACGTCGCTCATCGCCCGGGTCACGGTCGTCCGCAGCTCCCGCGCTTTGGCCAGGTCAGCGGTGCGGTCGTGCTCGGCCAGGCGGGCGTGCAGGTCGCGCAGCTGCCCGAGCAGCGGCACCGCAGCGGGCACGTCCTCGACATTGGCGTCGACCAGTGCGGTCAGGACGTGGCCAAGTGGATCGGTGGCGGTCATCGGTGGGCGCAAGCTGCTGATCAGCACACGCTGGTCGACCAGCTGGCCCAGCATCTGTGCGATGACCGATTGCGGAGTGCTGGGGAACTCAGCACCGAGCAGGGCCGCGAGGTCATCCAGGCGGATCGGCGTGCGCGCGGCGCGGACGATCACCTCGATCGCGCGAGTATGACGGACCGACACCTCAGCCGGATCGGTGCGGCTCATTGCAGGAGCGGGGTTTTGGCGCAGGCCTACGACCAGCCTGCCATCGCGCAGGGTCGTGACGTTGTTCAGTACCACCGGCAGTCGCCCGGCCAACGGTGCACTGTGCTCCAACTCAGTCACCACGCCGGCGAGCCAGACAGCGTTGACGCGGGCGGTGGCGCGGTGGTCATCGCCGATGCGGACCGTGGTGGCCGAACCGAACGCGGCCGGTGCGACTCCGGCGAACAGGCCGAACGGCGTTGCCCGGCTCGTTGCCCGCAGCCGATACCGCAGCAGCGAAACGACCGCGCCGCGCACCTGGCGGGGCCGCTGCTCGTGCCCTGCGCACACCGCGATCACTCGGCGGGCCAGGTCCGGGCTGGCGGCTTCGACCGCGTGCGCGAACGCCTCGTCCGCCCAGGCTCGACTTAGAGACCAGTTCAGAATGAGATGGCGTGTCGGCTTGGCTGATGCGGCTTGGTGCTCCACGATCGCCGGATGGGTGAGGAGGCGGTCCTGACCGACGAGCTGTGGACGCGCCTGCAGCCGTTGATTCCAGCGCGTGCACGGCGGTTTCGCCATCCCGGCCGCAAGCGCGCCGACGACCGGGCCGCACTGGAGGGCATTCTGTACGTGGTGCGAACCGGAATCGGCTGGAACCGGCTGCCCACAGCCTTGTTCGATGCCTCGGGTGCTACCTGTTGGCGGCGGTTGACCGAATGGCACGACGCCGGGGTCTGGCAGCGACTTCACGAGTTGGTGCTCGCCGAGCTTCGCGCTGCGGGCCTGCTGGACCTCTCGGCCGCCTTGGTGGACTCCACGCACTTGCGGGCGCTCAAAGGGGGGACCACACCGGGCCGAGTCCGGTCGATCGACGCAAGCCTGGCTCGAAGCACCACCTGATCACTGACACACACGGCACTCCGCTCGCGGTCACGCTCACCGGCGGGCACCGCAACGACGTCACCCAGTTGATCCCACTGATCGAGGCGATTCCGCCTATTCGAGGCGTGGTCGGCAAACCACGACGACGACCAGTGCGGCTCTATGCCGATCGCGGCTACGACCACGACAAGTACCGCCGCTTGGTGCGTGACCGGGGCATCATCCCGGTCATTGCCCGTCGAGGCGCCGAGCACGGCTCCGGCCTGGGAAAGGTCCGCTGGCCGGTAGAGCGAACATTTGCCTGGCTCAAAGGCTTCCGGCGATTGCGCATCCGCACCGAACGCCGAGCCGATGTCCACGAAGCCATCCTCAGCCTTGCCTGCTCCGTCATCTGCCTACGAAAAATCATTCTGAACTGATCCCTTAGCCAGTCGCGCCACTGCGGCACGTGCCCACCGGTCAGGTCCGGCCAGTCGCGTTCATCCACATCGGACAGTTGCGTCGCCAGCCGGAGCATGACCGCATCGATGACGGTGAACAACCTCAACAACCCCCTTCAGATGAACAACGGCCTGGCGGGCGAGGTGTCGGGCACCCGACGCCAGGCCGTCACCACACGCGGCGTCAGCAGGTGCTGTTCGAACAGGCGCTCTGGCAGGACGAGCCGCAGTTGTCGTCGGTGTTGCGCATCAGGTCAGCCACCACGGGCCCGGACGCGACGATGCTGATGTCGAGGTCGAAGTCCGTGTCCGGCGCAGCGGCCGGGGTCGGTGTGTCCAACTGGATCGTCATTGCGATTCTCCTTTGCAGGCTGGGTGAATCTCCGGATAGGACGATCTGGCGCGCGTTGTCAGGACGATGTCGGGTGCGGCCAGGAGATCAGGACGCGCGTGTGCTTCTTCTCGATCAGGCGGCCTTCAGGAATCTCCGCGTCCGGAGTTGCGGCAGGGAAGATTTCGACCCGTGCGCCGGGTCCGCGCCTGTGCGCGCGGTCCCACTCGCGGATCAGCTCGACGTACTCGCCCGCGATCCGGTCGGCGTCCGGGCCGTGGCCGTAAACGACGAATTCGAACGCCGTGCGGTCCTCCGAGGTCGCCTGCGAGGCCCGGTAGGCGAAGCTGCCGCCCGCCAGTGCTGTCTTGGCACCCATGCGGGCGGAGCGCTCCACCAGACCGGCCTCAATCGCAGCAGGCTTCGCCACAAGCAGCCCGAAGTCATCCAACGCGGTGGCCAGCCACAGATCCAGGTCGTCGAAGGGCTCGAACCCGCCGACCTCAACCCCCGAGGAGTGCTCCACCCGGGGTGTGGTCAGCGCGGCGCGCAGGCCCTCGGCATCCACCGGCTGGTCGTCGTCGACGCGCAGCCCAACGTCCTCGCCGTGCAGGAGCACCAACTGCTCGGCGTTAGCCCCGGCTCCCTGCATCGGGACGAATCCGCACAGCTGATAGTTCGCGGCGACCAGCCTGTTCTCCTCGCGGGCGAAGGCGAAGGACCGGGTCAGGCCACGCAGGCGCAACGGCACGACGAGCAGCCCGTCCTCGGCGAGCTGGTCGGTCCACGCTGGCGGGACGTCCCAGGCTCCGACAGTGACGATGATGCGATCGAACGGCGCGTGCTCGGGCACGCCGCCCTCAGCATCAACCTGCAACACCCGGACCTGCGGATACCCGGTCTCGGTCAGGTACTCCTTCGCGCGGTCGACCACGAACTGGTCGATGTCGACCGTGGTGACCTCGCCGTCCGGCCCGACCAACTCAACGATCAGCGCCGCGTTGTACCCGCCGGAGCCGATCTCCAGAACGCGCATCCCAGGGCGAATATCGGCCTGCTCCAGCATCAACGCTTGGATCCGCGGCGCGGACACCGAGCTCAGCGCCAGGCCGTTCTCGTCACGCTTGGTGATCACGACATCGTCGCGGTTGTAGACCTGCTCCAGCGGTGCGCCTGGCGCAAATCCTTCCCGCGGTACCGTGGCAAATGCGTGGCCGACCTGGTCAGCGTGGAAGTCACCGTGACTGCGCATGTCCTCGACCATCGCCGCCCGCAGTGCGTCTGCGCGCTCGGATGTCGCCGCGTCGTTGTCTCGTAGTGTGTTCACTCAGTCACTTTCTCAGTAGATGGTTCTGGGCATGCGGAGGCATGCGGCCGGCCGGGGTCAACTCGTCGGTGGCCTGATCACACGGTTCTGCCCGGCCAGCTCAGCGAGACCCGCGCACAGTGGTGGCGGCGTCTGGACAAATACAGGCTCCCCGTGCCCACCTGGCTCCGGAAGCGCCAAGACACCGCGGATCGCCCAGATCGGTTCGCCCGCGAAGGCCCAGGTAACCCGAATTGGGTCGAACGGGTCGCCGCCCTGCGGAAGTGGCGCCCTGTAGGCCAACGCGGTGCCAGCGTCGAAGATCGCGATGACGTCGACGATGCCGCCGCGCCAGGTGAACAAGGAGGCGTGCACCTTCGGGGCTCGACGATCGGGAAAGTAATGATGTGTCCATCGGCGGCGTCGAAGCTCTTCGAGCCATTCGTCCAGCAGATTCGAGTCCATCGCGACGATCACGCCATACACCAGACGCGGGTCGCCTGGAGACGCCCCGGCCCCGAGGCGCGGGCCGGGCAACCCTGTCGGAGGAAGCGCGGCTGGTCGTATGTCGGGAAACAGTCGACCGTCGATCGGGGCCAGGGCGTCATGTGATCAAGAGTCGGCCCAGACCGCTGACACGCGGAGGGCAGATCACAGGGCATCGCCGGGCATGTGAGGGCAACCCCGGACAGATCAATCATCAGCCAGTGCTTGCGCCGTTAGACTTTGCGCACCTGTCGGGAGGTGACGCGTGCAGCGCAACGAACTGCTGCAAGAAGCTCGTGAACGCACGCCCTCTCGGACTTTGCCAGGCGAACCGATGTCTCGCCGAGAGTTGGCCGAGGCCGTGAATGCATGGCTGTGGCAGTCCACGGGCCAACGGTATGACCTGGACGCTCACACGATCGCCCGATACGAACGCGGCGCCGTCCGCTGGCCGAATGCGCATTACAGGGCCGCCTTGCGCCACGTCCTGCGAGCGGTTGACGACGCGGCACTGGGGTTCGCACAGCCCGGCACGGAGATGCCGACGCGGATGGACAGGCCACAGGACAGAACGTCGCGCATGGATGTCGAGGTGGTGCTCATGGACGCGGCCGATGAGTCGAGCGAACTGCTGGCGCGAGTCGAGGCCACGAACGTCGGCGACATGACCGTGGAGCAGTTGCACGCCGACGTGCGCCAGATCGCCACCACCTACCTGAAGGTCCCCACACTGCCCTTGTTCGCCCGCACCCGCGCCCTGCGCGACCGGGCATTCACGCTCCTCGACGGCCGTCAACGGCCTACACAGGCCCGCGAGCTGTACGCGGCGGCCGGATGGTCCCTCACGCTGCTCGCATGGATGACGGTCGACTTGGGCCGGCCAGACATCGCCGAGACCCACGCACGCACAGCGTGGGCATGCGCCGAGAACGCCGACCACAATGGCCTGCGCGCCTGGGTTCGCGCCACGCAGCACACGGCCTCGTTCTGGCAGGACGACTTCGAGCGCGCCGCCCAGTACGCCGCCGACGGGCTGACCTACGCCACCGGCACCGCGTCCACGTTCCTGGCCAGCGCCTACGCCCTCGACCTCGCCCGGACTGGCCGAACCAAGCAGGCACGTGACGCGCTAGTAACCGCTCAACGAACCGTTGAAGTGCAGGACGGCCACATTGACGACCTCGCTGGACCGTTCACCTGTCGTGTAGAGCGCGCTGAAGGCTTCTGGTCAGATGCCGCGTTGGCTCTCGGCGAACCGGCGGTCACTGCCGATCACGCGGACCGTGCAGTAGCACGGTTCGAGGCCAGCCCGGACGACCGGCGAAACCCCGGATCCGAACGCATGGTGCGACTCCAGCAGGTTCGAGCCCGGCTCGCGCTTGGCGAACTGGACGGCGCAGCCGACGCCTTGGCTCCCGTGCTCGCGACCGCGCCGGAGCACCGAGTAAGGCCGTTGCTGCATCGCCTCGCGGAGGTGCGTAAGGCAGCCGCCGGATACACCGCCGAGCCGCTCGCAACGCAGATAGGGGACGGAATCCGCGAGTTCGCTCGACACCCTGTCGTCGCCGAACTGACCAGCTGAACAGGAGGTTCAGTGTCGCAACTGGAACCGATGCGAGACCACTGGTGGTGGCGACCCGGTTGGAAGGTGGGCCGGTCGTTCTACACCTGGCACATCACCTTTGCTGACCAACCTGCCGCTGCTGAGCTGGTCGACGCCTACGCGCCCGCGCTCAGCCAGCTACCGACGCTCGACCCGGTTCCGTTGCGCTGGCTGCATTTGACGATGCAGGGCATCGGGTTCACCGATGAGGTCGACCGCGGCGATGTGGATCGGATCGTTTCCGCGGCACAGAAGCGGTGCGCTCAATTGGAGCCCTTCACAGTGACGATCGGGCCGGCTCACGCGGACCCGGAGACAATCCAGATGCCAGTTCGCCCGATCGAACCGCTTGCCCGTGTCCGGCAAGCGATCCGCGACGCGATCGGCGAGGTGTGGGGAGCGGAGAACGTCCCAGAGCCTGCCGACGGGTGGCGCGCGCATGTCTCACTTGGCTACTCCAACAGCGCGGGTCCAGTCGAGCCCGTTGCAGCATCGGTTGCCGCGCACGGGAAACACACCGCCGAGGTCACCGTGGCGGCCGTATCACTGATCGACTTGAACCGAGACAACAAGGCGTACGAATGGACGGAAGTCGCGACTGTCCATATCGGCCTCCTATGACCTGAAGACGTAGCCGACCAAGTCAGCAACTGGGGAGTTATCGCGAGCGACCCCCGTTTCCCGGTTGTGCAGGCGGTGTGCGAGTTGTTGATGGCCGATCAAGGCCGTGCAGTCGGTTGGTGACGAAAGGCGCTCGCGACACCAACTCCATGCCGGGCTCTGGCAGCACAGGAGAGCCACATTCGCCAGTTCGTTGCGCGGTGCGCAGGATGGGATGGTCGGCCAACTGGTCGGCGGCAGTCGCGATCTGCTGGCGAGCTGATGCCGTTGGCGGTGGCTGACGTCGGTCAACAGCGAGCTGCAGGATCTTGACAATGGACCAGATCAAGAGCACGACTGCGGCCAACACAATGGGTGCGGGGTCCTTGCAGGCGGCGGCTGCGCGGGTAGCGGCCACCAGCAACGGCAGCGCGACGCCTCGCTGGCGCGGTTGAGGGCGACGCTGGTGTCTTTCGAGTTGCGCGGCACGGGCGAGGTGGTCGGCTGTTCGTTGCAGGCGGTCGGGCTCGGGATCGAAGCGGGCCAACGCAACGATGAGGTCAACAATCTCGCCGACGGTGTGGCTCCATCGGTCGCGATCGTGGGCGACGTGTTCTTCGACTGCTGGCTGAGCCGCTTCAAGGAGCCGGGTCAGCTCTCTCCATGCGGCCTGTGTTCGATGCACATCGCCGGTGTTGACCGCATGTTCGCCGGTCCAGAACTGCTCCGCGATGGCGTCCCAGCGCAGGCCGTGGTCCTCCCAGCGGGCGCGGAGCCGAGGCAGACTCAGGTCACGACGCAGGGTGGAGCCAGAGAACCACAATGGCTCGGTGTCCTCCTCGTCCGCGCTCAGAGCGACCGCGTAGCCGATGACCTTGTCCTCTGAGAGGCGAGGCTTGTAGCGCACGTCGGCGCGCTGCAGGTGCGCGAGAAAGTCAAGCTCACTGCCAGCCATGGCGGCGGCTTCGGCTACGAGCTGAGTCAGCCGTTGCCGATCGGTGCGGTTGCCTGCCCTCGCCGCGCGTTCCAACTCGGCGCGGGAGGTGGCTTTGCGGCCGGCACCTGCTGGAGCGGTACGTATGAGGTCTAGGCGTTCCTCGACGGTCAGACACCAGGACCGCCATCGTGGCCAGTCGCGATAGGTGTTCGCGATTGTTCCATCGCCGCGCACAAGGTTGATCAAGAGATGGACGTGGTCGTTGCCTTCGACCGACAGGCCATGGTGGACGGCCACCCAGCGGCAGCCGCCGACGCCGCCCGTGTCCGGTCCGAAGCCCATGTGCTCGATCGCCTCGTCGATGAGCGCTTGCCACACCTCGTCGCCGAGTTGGCCGTCGGCTCGTGGCACGGACAGCACGACGTGGTAGACGTGGCCGTCAGCAACGTGGACCTCATGTCCAGTCATGGCTGCGTCGATGTCACGGGCTAAACGTGGCAGCCACCCGCGGTGACCGACCAGCTGGGCGAACGCGCCGCCTTCGAGCCACTCCGGATCCCAGGCGGCGACCAGGTGTGGATCGGTGTGTTCGTTCGCCTTGCCTTTGCCGAACAGGTAGCGCAGCAGGCCTTGGGTGTCACTGCCGCGCTTCCCGTTCTCGGGCGCCTTGGCGATCACCGGCGCGAGCGATCGGCCGGATCGATCGCTTTCAGGATCTCCCGGTGCTGATCGAGCGTCGCCTGGAGGTAGCGCACTGCTCCAGTAAGCACGTCCGGCAGTTCGCCCGTCGTGTTGGCCGCAGCCGCCATCTGGTTCAGGTTGGTACCGATTCTGATCAATCGCGTCTCGACGACGTCGAGACGCTCAGCCCACCAGCGTTGCTCGCGCAAGCTCCAGCCACCAGTCGACCGACGCAACGCCGACTCGATCAGGTACCGCGGCAACGACAGGCGCGCTGCGGCGGCACCGACAACCAAGCGAGCGTACGTCTCGGCCGTCGTCCGCACGTTGATCCGGTGCGGCGAGCCTCCCGGCACTCGCCGCTGACGACGCGCCTCCTTCCGGTTACTCATGACGCTCGCTCCTGGCGTCGTCGTGAGTGGACACCCGATCGGGTGTCCTGTTTTCTAACTTGCTGCCCGACCTCACCTGCGGCGTCCTCGCCGTTGAGAATCGCGGCAATTCGCACTCGCTGCCGCGCACTGAACGGCGGCGCGGCACGAACGATTTGATCTGCGTACTCATCGATGTCGTCTCGTCTGGACGGCCTCGATGTCCCCCTTTTCTCTGCCACAGCGTGGCCTTTCCGATGACGGAGGACCGTGGCGGCTGCGTGATTACAGCGCTCCCCCGAGGCGAACGCAGCCCGGCACGGTCCTCGCCGCACACGGCGACGAGGGACGCGCAAGGTTGGGCGCACGGGCCAGCCGAGGCTCGGCGAGCACCAGTTGGCCGGGCGGCTTCACCACACGAGCGGGGCGGTTCTGGGGTGCAGGCCAAGTCGCCGAGTTCTGCGGCGTTTGCTTCGCTTCGAGGAGCTGGCTCAGCACCAGCAACACCATGAACGGATGAGTTCGACTGGCAGTTAAGACCAGTAGAGCCAGGAACCTGACAAGCAACAAGGCCGCTTCCGCTTGATTGGCCATGCTTCTGCGGTCTGGTGGCTCCAAGTGCCATTCGTGGCACAGCACGTCACGGGCGTCGGGCATGAGTGCGCCTTCAGGACCGAGCCTCATCAAGTCCTGGTGGACTGTGAACGGCAGGTCTTCAGCGCGATCCAGCAGTCTGCGACGCTTCGGGTGATTGCCCGCAAGGCGCGCTCTCGCAGTCTTGTCACTCGCGACGAAGGCCTTGAATCCTTCGATCAGACCGCGCGGCGCGTCCTCCGGGCTGCTCTCCCGGAGCGCCTTGCGAATGTCGCGCGCCGAGTAGCAGAAGCGCTGCTCATCCCCCACGAGACCAGAGTAGACAAACTCAAGCCGCGGTGCCGTCGTCCCGCACGAACCAGATCTTGACGGACTCGGGTTTGAAGCCCGGCCCACCTCGCATGCCTGCTACCAACTCCAGCTGGAACCCCATTGCTGCCAGCAACGACCGTCGCTGTGCCGGTTGCAAACTAACCCAGCGTTCCTTCGCGTTCGGTCCGACCATTTCGGCCACCAGCGAGGCTGGCATACCAGGTACTGACTTCTCGACCTGCTTCTCCAGCTCCACCAGACGCGTCCGGTGGCGCGCGGTTGAGCGATGGAACTGCTCGCGCGTAATGAGATCAGCGTCGTAGTCATCGGCCAGCTCGAGAAGCTTGCTCTCGACGGCGCGGATCTCGTCGCGGGTCTGCTGCGCAGCGGTGTCGTCCCGCCGAAAGAGATCCCGCGCGTCGGGCTGGGCGAGCCGCTTGAGTACTACCCGCTCCACCAGGTCGTCGACCCACTCCTTCCGTCGCCCAGTACAGCCATTCGGGTTACATACGTAGGTGGGGTGCCCGCTCTTCTGCACCACCCGTAGCCGCCCGCCGCACTTCCCGCATCGTGCGATGTCCGGCGCAAATGTGAGGTAGTGCTGCCGCGCGCCGGATTTACTGGTGGCGCGCGCCGGGTCACTGAGCAGCGTTCGCAGCTCGCTCTGTTGTGCCTCGGTGACGATCGGTGGCCAGGCAGCTGGAAGGATCTGCTCGTCCTCCCTGCCACGGTGGTGAACGCGCTTGCCGCAGTTCGCCCATCGCATCGCGATCGAACGCACCGACGAGGAACTCCAGACGTCTGGACGCCCCCGCTTCGGCTCGCGGCCGGCGGCTACTCGTGGCGGAGGGATCTTGCGTTGGTTCAGGTCAGCAGCCATCTTCGTGAGGCTCTCGCGCGCGAGGAGCCGTTCAACGATCTCTTTCACGATTGCGGCCTGCTCGGGATCCAGTTCGTCGTGGAAGCGGATTCGCTTGCCACCACGGCCAAACTCGTTGACTCGTCGCCACCCGTAGAGCACATGACCAGAAGCCTGCCCGGCCTGAGCACGTTCCAGCGCAGCCGAAGCGACACGCTCACTCTTCAGCTCGGATTCGAGCGTGTCGGCCTCGCCCATCTGCGCGGCGAAAGAGCGGCCCATTGGCGTCGTGAGATCGATGTCGTTGCCCTTGATCAGCGTGATGGACACCCGTCGCTTCGACAGTAGCTCGATCGCCTCCGCGCGTTCGCGCCGGTTCCGCCAGAGCCGGGAGAGCTGGTAGGCGACGATGCGAGTGAACTGGCCTCGCTGTGCATCCTCCAGGAGGGCCTGGTACCTCGGTCGGTAGGCACCGTGCAGGGCTGAGATGTCGTTGTCGGCGTACTCGGCCGCGACCGTCCAGCCACGCTGTTCGACCAGGTCGTGGGCCTCGCGGAGCTGCCGCTCGACACCCTTCTCCAGGCCGAGCACGTCCTCCGAGATCCGCGCGTAGACCGCCACCCTCTCCTGCATGGCTCCAGGCTACCGTTTTTTTCACCGCTGACGTGATACTCTGTTCCCCGGCGGCGTGGGCAAGACCAACTCCCCCGAGGACTTCAAGTCACTCACCGACGACGTCGCAGCTCGCCTGTTCGACGTCCTGCCGGACGACACGTGGTTCTACCCCGGCCACGGCGACGACTCGACCTTGGGCGAGCAGAAGCCGCACATCGACGAATGGCGCGAACGCGGCTGGTGATCACTACTGTGAACGTGGTCGCTTGATGCTTGAGCGGCCACGTGCAGCACCGTGTAGCACCAGGTGCCACTCCCGGTTAGAATAGTGCCATGTCTGCGCAACCTGAGATCACGCAGCGAGACCTCCGCAACAGATCGAAGGAGATCATGGACGCCGTCGAAAGTGGACGGTCGTTCACCGTCACCCGCGACGGACACGAGATCGGCGAACTGATTCCACTGCGCCGACGTCGGCGGTTCGTCTCGCGAGCCGAGTTCGTCGCCATGTCCCGCAACGCTGCACACGTCGACATCGACGCCTTCCGTGCCGACCAAGAAGCCGCACTGGATCAGGAGCCCCGAGACCCCTATGAGCAGTAGCTCGCACGAGCAGGGCCTGCTCGACACCAACATCTTGATCTTGCGCCGCTGGATCGACCCCGCGGAACTCCCGGACGAGATGGCCATCAGCGCCATCACGCTCGCCGAACTCTCCGCAGGACCGCACGAAGTACGGCGCAACGACGAACAAGACGCCTACGACGAGCACGTGGAACGTGCCCGCAGGCTCGA
The DNA here is from genome assembly GCF_001302585.1 of Kibdelosporangium phytohabitans. Taxonomy (GTDB): domain Bacteria; phylum Actinomycetota; class Actinomycetes; order Mycobacteriales; family Pseudonocardiaceae; genus Kibdelosporangium; species Kibdelosporangium phytohabitans. The sequence goes on from NZ_CP012752.1 coordinate 9,151,260, forward strand.
CGTACTACAGCGTGCCGAAAGCGAGTTCGACCCCGTCCCCTTCGACGCAGAAGCAGCCAGGACCTACGGACGAGTATCCGCAGCGGTGATCGCCAGCGGACGCAAACCACGACGCAGGATGGTCGGCCTCATGATCGCCGCCACCGCCATCGCCGAAGACCTCCCCTTGTTCACCACCAACCCAGACGACTTCAAAGGGCTTCACGACCTGCTGACTGTCGTAGCGGTCACCCGGCCGACGGTCCCTCACCAGGCGCCATGACCGTGTCGTATCAACATGTTCACCGCTGACGCGACACTCTGTTCCCCGGCAGCGTGGGCAAGACCAACTCCCCCGAGGACTTCAAGTCGCTCACCGACGACGTCGCGGCTCGGCTGTTCGACGTCCTGCCGGACGACACGTGGTTCTACCCCGGCCACGGCGACGACTCGACCTTGGGCGAGCAGAAGCCGCACATCGACGAATGGCGCGAACGCGGCTGGTGACTGCACTTACGCGTGGAGCTCCGCACGGCGACATGGATGCTCCACGCGTATCAACACCATGAAAGGGCAACAGCCGATCAAGTTGTGACGCCTCACGCGCCCATCGTCTCGGTACCAGGTGGCGGGGTCACACCGATCGGGGTGAAAACAAAGGCAAGGTTTGCCTGGTCGAGAACGAACACCGTCAAGTCGTAGAACTTGCCCACCGTAATAGTCATCCGAGTCTGCGTGATAGCCGACAAACGTGGCAACACGTCCGTTCCGAATGCCGAAACAGCGTCAACCGAAGCGCATGTAGTGAACTACCGACACCGCTCAGCAATCGGGCTGGGGTCTGCACCGAACCAGCTGCGCCACTCACACGCACAAACGACGGCCCGTACCGGGTTGAACGCGTTTCCGGACGAGGTGAGGTAGATCTCCGCAGTCCTCGTGACGGAACCACCGCAGACGCCGTCTTTGACTACCGTCGTCGGAAGTTTCGCCACGGATCCCGTTTCGACGATCATCGGCAGCTGGAGATTGATTTGCGTGATGACGTCGTGCACTGACGCGGCGTCCGCTCCTGGACTGGAGTCAGCCGTAGTCGGCGCGGTCGCCGACGTCGGTGATGTCGTGCTCGTCATCCCCACGCTCGTCGGCAAAACATCATGACCACACGCGGACACGAACGCGAACGCCACACCAATTAGGAACCCAGTCAGCAGACGCAGGACTCCCCTTTCAACGCTGGTGCGCCTGTCGTCGAAACCGAGCCAAAGGTCGTTACTCAACGCAGCGTTCTTCATCCCATCGAGTGGTCGGACAGATCCTCCGGGAACAGCACGCATGGCTCACGAGTCACACGATGACAGCGCAAACGTTTCCGCGACTGGTGATCACAACTGTGAACGTGGCCGGTCGATCACTGTCACCCGCGACGGCCACCAGATCGGTGAACTGATCCCACTGCGCCGACACCGGCGCTTCATCTCACGAGCCGAGTTCGTCGACATGTCCGCAACGCGGCACATGTCGACACCGACGCCTGCCGCGCCGATCAGGAAGCCGCGCTCGACCAGGAGCCCCGAGACCCCTATGAGCAGTAACCCGCACAAGAAGTGAGGCTTGCTCGACACCAACATCTTGCCGCGATTGCTCGACGCGCCTGCTCGATCGAGCCATGCCAGCGCGACGGAGGTCAATATGAGCATCGAGGCCGTGATTGGGCGCGTCTCACCACCGATCGGAGGGTCGTAAGGCGTACGAGTGGACGGAGGTCGCGACTGTCCACATCGGCACTACGGCCGGGGGAGTTCGGATGCCACTTCGGCTAACCCGTCGAGGAACTCGGGCTGGGGATCTCCGCGAAGTGGCTCAGTTTCGGCGATCACCACCAGATCTCCAGATCTGCGTGAGTCGTAGTACCGTCCGGTGAACTTGACGCCCGCGGCTTCGACCAGCGCTCCCGCCAACGGTGACACGCTGCCCGTGCCGTAGGTATCGGCAAGCCACTGCAGTTTTCGAGCATTGTCGGGAGTGCTCATGCGCACCCACGACACAGCTAGGATCACCGAATTCCTGTCGTCGTCCCCCAGTGTGAACAGCATCCGGTCAAGCGAGCGGCAAGGCGTTCGGACGAAGAAATCCCGCACGTCGCCATAGGAGTTGACCACGCAACTCGCGGCTTGCTCGCCCACTTGTTTGAGTCGCCGGAACCCCATGTCCCGCCAGGCGTAGTCGCGCTTGCCCTGCTTCGCGTTTCCCTTGCCCCTGGTCACATTCGCTCTGACGGCCTGGCCGGTCGCGGACTGCGCCGAGGCTGCTCCGCCGGCTCCGGCTCCTGTGCCACCGCCCAGCGACAAGGTCCCGACAATCGATACCGCGACGACCATGCCTCCGCCGCCGCGCACCCATCGCCCTTTCGCATCGCGTGGTTGATTCCACCAGCCCATGCCCTCCCCCTCGGATAGGGACGAGTCGGATTCAACCGCACCACCAGCTCAAGAATGGACATCCCCAACAGGAGCACCCAATCGGAGCAATCACAACCCGCATTGATCTGAATTCCGGATATCCACTCGACCGACAATTCCCCCCGGCTGCCGCGACCAGCTGACCGGCACACGCCCTCAGTGGGATAGTGCACACCATGGACAAGATCGATCTGCCTTATCGGGGATGGGGCAACGGGGTCGTGCCGGTGAATCGCCCGTCATCAGAGGTGTCCGCCGTGCTCGAGATCCAAGGCAACTGGATGAGCGGCTACTCCGTCCACGGGTTGATCGACACGCCCGATCGTCTCGAACAAGGCGACATGTTGTGCTCGCAGAACTTCAGCAGTCGGCGGGTCCGTGCTGTCGTCCCGCCCGAGTACACGCACGTGAAGATCAGCAAAGGCACGCGGTCCAACGGGATCGCACGGTGGGTCATCGGCTTTCGTCCCGCCGACACCTGCCAGGAGCTACGTGGCACAGTTCGCGGCAGCCACCCTGACGTCGTGTACTACCAGGGACCGCGCACCAGCGTGACGTTCGAGGTTTCCAGCGAGGGCTACGCGCACCTTTACCGCTTCGCCGTCGACGGCACCGGCCGCGACGACCTCCACTACGTCAGCCTTGGACCGTTTCGCGGCCGGATCGAGCTGTCTGCCGGGCCGATCCTGCTTCAGGTGGACTGTCTCGTCCCCTGGTCGCTGACCATTCGGGACTGAACCGGTGGTCCGCTACGATGGCCCCGGCGAGTTCCACGCCCAACCTCCTGACCGGGTGCCCACGCCGCCCGGCTTTCGCGGAGGCAGAGGGGACCTGTGTGCCTCGGGACATCGTCTTCGTCATGCCTGACCAAGGCTGTCGTGGCATCTGGGTGCGTGGGGTCCGGGTGTCTTTGGCGACGGCCGAGGAGTTTGGTGATGACGTCACGCAAGCAGCTCAAGGCCAAAGTTCGTGCTCGCATGGCCAAGACCGGCGAGCGCTACACCACCGCGCTGGCCCATGTGGCCGGTGCTGCGCCGGTCGGCGGGTGGACGTTGCGCGGAGGTACGGACCCCGACGCGGCGGGCCTGACCGCCATGCTCGCCGCCCGCGGTATCTCGGGTCTGACCGAGGCGTTGGTGTTCGGTATCGGCGGCGGGATCGGCGCGGGTTACATCCTGTGGGAGTTCAAGCACGACAACAGCCGCCATGTGACGCTCGGCTTCGACAACTCGTGGCAGTACATCGGCCGCCGCACCGAGAAAGTCCTCACCCGCCTGGGAATCGCGGCCGAATGGCACCGCTCCGCGCCCACGGCGGCGAAGGCGTGGCTGACCGGCAAACTCGCGGAGGGCAACGCGGTGATGGTGTGGCCCGACCGCTACCAGATCGGCTACTGGGACCTCCCGCCCGCGCTGGACGGGCACGGCGGCCACCCGGTCGTGGTGTACGCCCTCGCCGGCGACGACCGGGTGTACCTGGACGACCGGAACCTGGCCGCGCTGACTGTCGCCCGCGCGGACCTGGACCGGGCTGTCGCCCGCGTCGGCAGCTGGAAGAACCAGGCGCTCGTGATCACCGACCAGGACCGCGAGCTTGACGTCGATGCCGCGGTCCGCGAGGGCCTGCGGGATGTCGTCGCGCACCTGTCGTCGAAGTCGGACTCGTTCTCGTTGCCCGCGTGGCGCAAGTGGTCACGGATGATGACCGACACCAAGGCTGCCAAGGCGTGGCCGCGGGTGTTCGCCGACGGGCAGGGGCTCGGCCTCGCGTTGCAGGGCGTCCAGGAGGGTGTGGACGGCCGGATCGGCGTCACCGGCGGGAACCTGCGGCCGTTGTTCGCCGACTTCCTCGATCAGGCCGGGCACTCCGGCCTGGCACCGCGGTGGCGGGAGATCGCCGAGATGTGGCACGCGTTGGGTGCGATGACCGAGTTCGCGAACATGGGCGCCCAGCTCGGTGCGCTCTACGAGGCGGAAACCGACGCGATCGCCCGCCTCCGGGCGGCCGTGGACTGATCGTCGCCGCAACGGCATCCCGGTGCGCGGCACCGGGATGCCGTTCGCTGTCAGGGAGCGGGAACCAGGGCGAGCGCGCCGAAGTAGTGCCCGCTGACCTTGCTCACGCCGGACAGGCCGGAGATCTTGACCGGCACCGTCGACCTCGGGTCCGAGGTGGCCACGCCGAGCTGGCCGTAGATGTTGCTTCCCCACGACCACAACGATCCGTCCGCGGTGATGGCGTAGCCGTTGTAGGCCTCACCGCAGCCGAGCCCCCGTGCGTCACTGATCGAGACTTGGGCCGGGGCGCGCTGGAAACCGTAGAGGGTGCCGTTGCCGATCTGACCGGAGTTGTTCGGTCCCCACGACCACACTGTGCCGTCGGACTTGCGGGTGTAGCGGTTCTGCCCGCAACCGTTGATCTCCACGACATCCGACAGCGTCGAGACCTGGATCGGTGACGCGGCCCGGAACGTGCTGGACGGTTCACCGATACCGAGCATGCCCGAGGCGTTCGCGCCCCACGTCCACACTGTGCCGTCAACCTTGAGCGCGAAGCCGTCCTCCGACACCGATCGGACCCCGGTGAGACCAGCCACCTGCACGGGCACGTTCGAGTAGCAATCCTGGCAGACCACGCCGTTGCCGAGCTGGCTCCGCTTGTTCTCGCCCCACGCCCACACTGTTCCGTCGGACTTCAGCGCGTACCCGTTGGAGTCGCCGGAAGCGATGTCCACCACGCCGGTCAGACCTACGACCTGCTGCGGCACGTTCGTGCCACCTTCGCCGTACTCCTGGCCGTCGCCGATCTGGCCCCTCGAGCCGTCGCCCCACGACCACACCGTGCCGTCCGACTTCAGCGCCAACGCGTTCTTGTAACCGGCCTCCACCTCGATGATGTTCGACAGTGCGGGCACCTGGAGCGGCGTGTTCCGCTGTTGGCCGCCCGGCATCACGAGTCCCGCACTGCCCCAGGCGAAGACGGTGCCGTCGGCGTGCACCGCGACGATCTCCGCGCTGAGCCCGCCGCCGATCCCGGTGATCCCCGGCAGATTCGGCACGGGTTCCGGATACAGTCTTGACTGGGCCTTACCGTCGCCCAGTGCGCCATTGCCGCCCATACCCCACGCGTGGACGCAGGATGTGTCGTTGCCCGCGCATGTGTTCGGTGACGGTAGCTGTGCCGCTGCCACCGGCTGACCAACGCCGGCGACGACAGCCAGGCTTACGAGTACAGCTGAAACGCGCACGTGGAACTCCCCCCGAGTGAAATGTCGACACCAACCTTGCCTGCCGCGGTCCACCGTGAGCCAGGGCCGCCAGGCGCAACCTGCCGTCGATCTTGCAACGACCGTCGGACCAGTGCGGTTGCGCCGAAACTCGGTATTACTTCGCGCGGGTCAGGCGGCTGATGGCGAGGTTGGAGCCGCCGCCGTGCAAAACCACACTGCCCAGGACACACAGCACTGTGGTCAGCAGGACGGTGTCGGCGGCGTCGCCTTCGGGCAGGCCGTTGTACGCGATCAGTCCGAACACGATGGTCGTGGTGCCGCGCGGCCCGAGCAGGCTGAGCAGCAGCCGGTCCCGCCACGGCAGCGACGACCTCGTCAGCGATGCGATCACCGGGACTATCCGGACGACTGTGAGGGCGGCCGCGCAGAACACGATGGCCTGCCAGCTCACGCCGACGGCGAACATGACCACGGCCGCGAGGCCGACGACGAACCACATCGTCATGGTCATCAGAGCCGTGACGTCTTCAAGGAGACCGAAGTCCTGCGTCAGCGCGGTCGGGGCGTGCGGGCGTTGGGTCGCGGGTGCGCGGTGCAAGCTGCGGGCGATGAGGAGACGGTGCAGGTAGCGGAAGGCGATCCCGCACACGAACGCGGTGACGAAGCCGTTCCCGTCGATCGCCACGGCCGCGCAGTAGGCGACGAGCGGCGTGAGCAGGACCGCGATCCGGCGCGACTGTGCCGTCATCCACCCGTTCCGGTCACAGCGGTGCATCAGCCACGCGACGGCCCCGCCGATCACGATGCCCGCGCCGAGAGCCTTCGCCGCTTGGGTCACCGCCATGGTGAACGCGTCCATCGGCATGGCCGCGGCGCCCTCGGTGGCCACGAGCATGGCGAACACGAAGACGGGCGAGATGATGCCGTCGTTGTAGCCGCCTTCGACGTTGAGCACGCTGCGCACTCGCGCGGGCAGCCGTCGGTCGCGTACGACCTGTTCACTGGGCGCGAAGTCGATCGGTACGACCACGCACGCGATGATCAGCAGGATCGACCAGGGCAGCCCGGGGATCAGCAGTGCGCCGAGCAACATCGCGACGACGACGCTCACCGGCATCGCGAGCAGCAGCACCCGCGTGACCAGGCCAGGCGAGTTGCCCCACAACCGTCCACCGCGGACCTCGGTGGCGTCGACGAACAACAAGAACGCCAGCGTGATCTCCGCGACGTGCTGGGCCACGGTCGTGTTGAGCGCCGCCGCGACCGAGTCCTCGACAGCCAGACCGATGAGGACACCCACGAGCACCATGACCGCCGGTGCGCCGAGGTTCCAGCGCGACAGCCGGACAGCCGCCAGTGATCGGGCTAGTGCGGCCACCGCGGCGGCCAGAAGCGCGGTCATCACTGTCGCGGCTGCCTTTCGACGTGTCGTGACACGGGTGTCCACACAGGAGGTTCCTCCTCGGTCCATTTGACATAGTGGTACTGATGCGCGGTTCGCGCTGATCGTAGGACGTCACGCGGCGGTTCGGCGTCTGGTGAGACGTTCCGAACGGACTGATCGTTTGCTTGTCCCCGCGAGACGGGCCACTAGGCTGGACCGGTGGCACGGGGACGACTGATCGCGCCGGACAAGCCAGCCGAAATGCGGCTCGACGTCGACGGCTGGCGCCGCCGAGGTGGGCACCGCCGCAGCGTGCACGTGACGACCGAGGAGTTCGTCGCCGCGGTGCACGCCGGTCTGCCCGACGAGCTGGGGCCGTGGCACCTGACCGGATCGGACTCCGGCCCCGGCGCCGACGGCCGACGCGAATGCCGAGCCTGGGCCGAGGACGACGTCAGCCTCGACCGGCACGGCCGGACCCCGTCCGGGCACCGGGCCAACATGTGGATCTGGTCGTCCGCGCTGACCGAGTCACACCCTCCGCTGTCAGGCGACGCGGCCTTCGAAACGTGGTGCTCCTACAACGGCTTCTTACTCGTGCAGTCCGTCACCGAGGACATCTGGCGCCCCTCCGCCAAGCGCCCCACGTCCCGGGACATCTCCGTCGTCGACGGCGTTCACACCGCCACGGGTGAGCTGATCGCCCATCCCCACTACCTGTCCGTCTGGCGCCGCATCGACCGCCGCCTCCGCAAGGCCGCCGACCAGCCAGGGCCCGCGTACGGACACCCGCTCTGTGACGGCACCCCTGGTCGTCCGCCGCTCTGGCGCAGGCAGAAGCAATGCTTGCCCTGCCGTCCCGCCGAGCACGGCTGGTCCGCGGAACACGTCACAGTTGACGCAGCTGTGACAAGTTGTGCACCGCTTGGTAATTTCCCCGCTCAGCGGCTCGCGTGAACCACAGCCGGGCCTGTTCCACGTTGTCATTCAGCAGCAGCAACCCGAGGTTGTTCATGGCCCCGATATTCCCAGACGCGCGGGATACGAAGTCGTTGTGGCGAGGGCGATCACCCGTGGTGAGCTGCACCGGGTCCGGCGGGTGAACCAGGTGAGCGGGTGGCGGTACTCCCCGAACGAACACGGTCGTCGCCCGTGCGCGTGTCCCGTGTGTCTGCCGCGAGGGGCGTTCAAGGCCGCGGACATCCGAGCCCGGTACGGCGATCCGCCCATGCCGACCAAGCCGGAGCTGGTGGCGCAAATGACGGCCGCCACCACTCCGGACGAGATCGGCGAAGCGCTGTGGTCGCTCGCTGCCCGCAACCGCGGCGACGCCAAGGATCTGGTTTACCTGCTCACGCATTCGGATCCGAGTGTCCGCGCCGAACTCGCGAACACACTCGTCGCCTACCGTGATCGGCAAGCCATCGAGTTGTGCGGCAGTTGACCGAGGACCCAGACGCGGATGTTCGTGACGCCGCCACAGCGGGCCTTGCCGAACGGACCGGCACCGACGCGTGAGTGGTGGCGCCGGGATCAGGACGCGGTCAAGGCCGGTTCCAGGTAAGGCGTCACGTTGCGCAGTGCACGTTCGACGTACTCCTCCTTCTCGCCGACAGGCGCGACGTAGTGCATCGCTTCCTTTGCGTCGTCGAGGTTGTGCAGCCGGGCGATGACCCAGGTGGCGAGGTAGGTCGAGGCGAGGCAGCCGCCCGCCGTGGCGAGGTTGCCGCGGGCGAAGAAGGGCTGGTTGAGCACCTCGACCCCGGCCGCGATGACCCACGGCTTGGTGGTGAGGTCGGTGCAGGCGGGCACGTCGGCCAGCAGGCCGAGTTTCGCGAGGACCAGCGCGCCGGAGCACTGCCCGGCCAGCAGTTGGCGTGCGGGGTCGAGCAGGCGCAGGGCGTTCATGATCTCGGGGTTTTCGACGACTTCGCGGGTCATCGAGCCGCTGCCGACGATGACGGCGTCGGCGGTGCAGGCCTCGTCGAGGTCGATCATAGCGTCGATGGTGACGCCGTTCATCGAACGCACCCGTGGCGTGGGGCCGGCGATCGACACCCGCCAGCCGGGTTTCTTGACCCGGTTGAGGATGCCGAGGGCGATGAGGGAATCGAGCTCGTTGTAGCCCTCGAAGGTCAGGATCGCGGTGTGCATGGCTGGCTCCTCCTCGTGTCCACGACGCACGCTACGACCGGCGATCCATGACAGTCCAAGAATTGTCATGCCTACAATCCCGAGGTGCGGATACCGAGGTACAAGGGCGTGGTGGACGCGTTCGCAGCGCGGATCCGGGGCGGGCAGTGGCCGGCTGGTACCCGGCTGCCCACGCACCGCCGGCTGGCCGCCGACGAGGGCATCGCCGTGGTGACCGCGTCCCGCGTGTACGCCGAACTGGAAGCGATGGGTCTCGTCAGCTGCGAGCAGGGACGCGGCACGTTCGTGCGTGATCTCGCCGCGGCGCCCGGTGAGGGCGTCGATCACCAGTCGGTGGCCGTCGACGCGATCGATCTGAGCTTCAACTACCCGTCGGTGCCAGGCCAGGCGGACCTGCTGCGCCACGCGTTGCGTGACCTCGCCACAACGGGCGACCTCGACGCGCTGTTGCGCTACCTGCCGCAGCGCGGACGTACCCATGACCGTGCTGCTGTCGCCCGCCACTTGGAACGGCGAGGTCTCGACGTCGGCCGGGAACGGGTGCTGATCGTCAACGGCTCCCAGCAAGGCCTGGCGGTGACGGCTATGGCGTTGTTCCGTCCCGGCGACGTCATCGCGGTCGACGCCGTCACCTACCCGGGCTTCACGATGCTCGCACGCTCACTCGGGCTCGAGTTGTCGCCGCTGCCGGTAACCGACACCGGCCCAGATCTCCGTGCCCTGGAACGGTTGTGCCGTCAACGTCCAGTGCGGGCGGTGTACGCGATGCCCACCATGCACAACCCATTGGGCTGGGTACTCGACGAATCACAACGCACACAACTGGTCTCGATCGCCCAGCGGCATGGACTGACGATCATAGAGGACGCCTCGTACGCCTATCTCGCCGAGGACGCTCCACCGCCGTTGGCGACGCTCGCACCGGAAACGACCGTCTACGTGTCAGGTTTGTCCAAGAGCATCGCGACCGGCCTGCGGATCGGCTTCGTCGTCGCACCGGTTTCGCTTGTGCCGGCGCTCGAACGCGCGATCCGGGTCACGACGTACCACACACCAGCCGTCACAGCGGCCATAGCCTGCCGTTGGCTCGACGATGGCACTGTGGACAGTCTCGAAACCCAGAAGCGTGATGACGCCCGCCGACGTCAGTCCATCGCCCGAGAGGTGTTGACTGGCCTGCCGTGTGTCGGGCACCCGTCGTCCTACTTCCTGTGGCTGCCTTTGGCACAGGAAGCACGGCCGGATCGGATCGCCGCGTCCCTTGCCCGGCAACGGATCGCGGTCGCCACCGCCGAACCGTTCGCGACGACACCCACCGCGCCGCGCGCTTTGCGGCTGGCGCTCGGCTCGGTGGGACTTGCCGAGCTGCGGACCGCGCTCGAGGCCGTCCGGCACGAGGTCGACCGCGACGCTTACCGCTGAAGCACCTGCGCCTGTCGATCGTCGCAAGGGTCGAAGTTCGTTGCTCCTGCTCGACGGACGTCTTCCAATTCTTCGTCAGGGGATTGCCAGGTCGCTACGCACGGGTCTGTTCATGATCTACCTTGGCCGAGGGCGCTCGATCCGATTCGGCACAGAAGGGGGCCATCGATGTCACAAGCCTTGCCGGTACCCGACGAGGTCGGCCGGCTCTATGACCGGTTCACTGTGCTGCGTGACGCGGCGTCCGGGGTGAACATGCATTTCGGGTACTGGGACCCGCCGGACAGCGGCGTTCCGCTCAGTGACGCCGCTGATCGGCTGACCGACCTCGTCACCGACCGCCTGCGGGCCGGGCAAGGCGATCACGTACTCGACGTCGGCTGCGGTGTCGGCGGGCCCGCTGCACGGATCGCGGCGCGTACCGGGGCACGGGTCACCGGTATCTCCAACAGCCACGAACAGATCAACCGCGCCAACGCTTTCGCCGAGTCCGTAGCCGGGGTCGAGTTCCGGCACGCCGATGCCACGCGGATGCCGTTCTCGCCGTGCTCCTTCGACGCGGCCGTTGCCGTGGAGTCGATCTTCCACATGCCTGACCGGGCCAGGGTGCTCGAGCAGATCTGCCAGTCGTTGCGTCCCGGCGGCAGGGTCGTTCTCACGGACTTCGTCGAACGAGCGCCGATCCCGGCGGGCAAACAGGCTGTCGTGGACCGATATCTGCACGAGTTCCGTCGGCGTTCTTGTTCACCGCATAACCAGCGCCGCACGCTGCCGGCGCGGCAGGGTGGCGAGTTCGGCCATCATGGCTTCGCGCTCGTCGTACTGCCCGGTCGGATCATCGGTCGGTGAGCCCAGCTCGTCCAGCACGCGCAAGGACGCGCCCACCTCGCGGGTGGACGCCCGGCGGCGCAGGGACAGGAACTCGTTGGTGACCATGCGTTTGACGTACGCGGCAGGTGAATCCACTGTGGTCGAGATGCGCGGCCACTGCTGTTGTGCCCGCAGTAACACCTCCTGGACGATGTCCTTGGCCAGGTGGGGGTCGTAGCAGAGCACCGTGGCGTAACGCAGCAGCGGATCCAGCCGTTCTGCCACGAAATCATCGAACGTCATGCACACCTCGGGTCTGCCGGCTGCTCAGGTCTGGTGTCACGCTCCTTGGACGTTTCGGCCGTGTGGATTTGTTGCGGTCGATTTCGGACGCACGACGACGCCCACGAGCACGGCGACCAGACCGGCGCCGAGAAGCACCCAGAGCAGCACCGGCAGGTTGCCGGTGAATGCCTCGTAGAACGCGCGTGTCAGCTCGGGCGACTGGCTGCGTGAGATCAGCTGGCTCCGGCTGATCCACTGGTAGACCAGCACGGCCAGACCGGAAACGGCAAGCCCGGCGCCGGCGGCGATCAGCGTCCGGCGACGCCGGGCGGACAGGGCGAGGCCGGCGACGATCAACGCGGCGGCCACGATCGGCAGGATCGCGCTCAGGTCCTGCACCAGGGCGAAAGACGGAATCGCCTGCCGGATCGCGGGCCGGGAGAACAGCGGAACGTACGCGTCGACGTGCGGCAACCGGTCCGCGAACGGCACATCGTCAGCCACCAGCCGTGCCTTGACCCGGTCGGAGACAACGCCGAGGTCGAGCACGACTGTGTCGTCGACGATCCGCAGGCTGCTCTGTTCCCCTCGCAGCATGGTGACCACTTCGGGCTGGACGGTCCGGTTCGCCGACACCCAGCCGGAACGGAAGTCGTCGCTGTCGACGAACTTCGTCACGCCCGAGTGCAGCGCCTGCTGGACCCTGTCGGGCAGGCGCAGGTCACCGGGCGTGAGTTTCGCGGCGATCGCGTCGGTGACCCGGTCGGCCAGCTCCTGGCGCACGGCCGGATCAGCGGCGATGGGCGTGACCGCCTGCACGTACCTGTCCTGGTCGGTTACCTGGTGGTCCAGCGTGCAGGCTGCCACCGCAGGCCCGGCCAGCAGGCATCCCAGCAGCGCGAGAACGGTCGCAATCCCCGTACGAGACACGTGACCAACAGTAGCCGGGTCAGATGAAGTGCTGGTGCAGGTCAGCGATCGGGGGCAGGTCGGCGACGAACCCGAACCGCCCGGCGCGCATCTGCTGCGCGGCTGCCATGAAGGACTTCAGGGCGATCCTGGACAGCGCCGCGCCGATGCTCACGCGGCGGACGCCGATCTCGGCGAGTTGCTCGACGGTGATGGCCGGATCGGCGAAGCCCATCACGACGTTCACGGGTTTGCCCACCGAGTCGACCACTGTGCGCATCTCGGCCAGGGTCCGCAGTCCGGGCGCGTAGAGCACGTCCGCGCCTGCCTCTTCGAAAGCCTGCAGGCGGCGGATGGTGTCGTCGAGGTCGTTCACGCCGTGCAGCAGGTTCTCCGCCCGTGCTGTCAGCAGGACAGGCACCGGGAGGGCGTGCGCTGTTTCCACGGCCGCGCGGACGCGGTCCACGGCCAGCTCGAAGTCGTAGATCGGGGCATCGGGGCGGCCGGTGTGGTCCTCGATGGACGCACCGACCACGCCCGCTCGCGCTGCCAGTTCGATCGCTTTCGCCGCCTCTGCCGGGTCGTCGGCGAAGCCGTTCTCCAGGTCCGCGTTCACCGGCAGGGGTGTCGCTTCGTCGATCTCGCGGCAGTTGTCCAGGATTTCCTGCTGGGTCGCGCCTGTCCGGCCCACCTTGTTGGCCACGCCGAGGCTCGTGGTCGCCAGTGCGTCGAAGCCCATGGCCGCCAGCAGGCGCGCCGTTCCCGCGTCCCACGGGTTCGGCAGCAGCAGGGGCGATGGTCCGTGGTGCAGTTCGCGGAAACGTGCGGCTTTCGTTGCCTGGTCGTTTGTCACGACTATCACTGTGCCCCCGACTATGCCATCAATCAAATGCATAGTTCTTTGCTCAATCCATCAGGAATACTGATCGCATGACGTTCGATGAGGTCGAGACCTTCGTCTGCATCGCCGAGGTGGGCGGGTTCACCGAGGCGTCACGGCGGCTGCACCGGTCCCAGCCCGCCGTCAGCCGTCGCATTCATGAGCTGGAGCGCAGCCTGGGTGCCGCGTTGTTCGAACGGGAAGGGCGCCGGGTGGCGCTGACTGACGCCGGGCGCGCCCTGCTGCCGTACGCCGAGGCCGCGTTGGCCGCCGTGCGCGACGGTGAGCGTGCTGTTCGCGACCGGGCCCCGCAGGCTCGTTCGTTGCGCCTGGCCATCGTCGGGACGCTGGCCGACTCGCACATCGTGGACGCGTTGCGTGAGTTCACCGCTCAGTCCGACGATGTCTCCGTCGACCTGCGGACCGCGACCAGCCGTGAGGTGAGCGCGCTCGTCCGCAACGGCGAGGCTGACCTCGGCCTGCGCTACAACACGGACGCGGACCCGAAGCTGGAGTCGATCCCGCTCGGCGACGAGAAGCTGTACGTCGTCGTGCCCGCGAACCACCGCGTCACGGCCGGACAGCTGCACGATCTGAGCGTGTTGCGGGATGACAAGTGGCTCGGTTTCCCCGCCGAACGGGGCCGCGGCAGCTCGTTCCGCGGCCTGCTCGAGCAGCAGCTGACCGCGGCGGGCCTGCCGAACCCGTCGATCACCACGGTCGACAGCCTGACCGCGCAGAAACGGCTGATCGAGGCCGGGCTCGGCGTCGCGCTGATGCCGGTCAACAACATCCGGGAAGAACTGCGGATCGGCAGTCTGCGCGTGATCGACGTCCCCAGTGTCGACGCACGTGTCCCCGTCGTCGCCGTCCGGCGCGTCGGCGGCTACCGCAGCCAGACAGCCAACGACTTCCTCGCGCTGCTCGCCGCGCACACCCCAGGCCTGCGCTAGCTCAAAATGCCCCGTTGGTAGGCAGCGGCGGCAGCCGCGGCACGGTCGGGCACCTCCAGCTTCGCGTAGATGTGCAGCAGGTGTGTAGTCACGGTCGCTTCGCTGATGTGCAGCGCGGCAGCGGTTTCCCGGTTGGTCCTGCCCTGCGCGACGAAGGCAGTACCTCACGTTCCCGCGCGCTCAGCTTCGCCGACAGCAAGGGCCGCTGTGGACGGACACGGCTGAGCAGAAGCGCTGCCACGGACGGGGAAAGGACACTCTCGTTGCGGGCCGCGGCCCGCACAGCGCGGAAAAGTTCCTCCCGTGGCGCGTCTTTGAGCAAGTACCCGATCGCTCCCGCCTCGATCGCGGGCAGCACGTCGGAATCCGTGTCGTGGGTGGTGAGCACCAGCACGCGTGCCGTGGGGACGCGTTCACACGCAGAAGACGGATCAGCGCGGCACCACTGGGTTCCGGCATCCGCAGGTCGGTCAGCACGACGTCCGGCAGGCCGGCGGCGACCACTGTCAACGCCTCCGCGCCACCGGCCGCTTCGCCGACGATCCCGAAGTCCGGCTGGGTGCCGAGCATCCCGCGCAGCCCGTCGCGCACCACCGGGTGGTCGTCGACGATCACCACCCGGATCACGCGTCCACCTCGATCAGAGGCACGGCGACGCTGACCGCGGCGCCGGGCGCGGACTCGACCTCGACGGTTCCCGACAGCAGCCGCACCCGCTGACGCGGCGCGGTGAGCCCGAACCCGCTCGCCTCGCCGGGATCGAAGCCGGTTCCGTCGTCACGCACGTCAAGCACAACGACATCCTCCATGTACGACAAGGTCACGTCGACCCGGCGGGCCCGGGCGTGCCTGCCGACGTTCGACAACGCCTCCTGCGCCGCGCGCAGGACCGTCACCTCGACCTCGGGGTGCATCGGCTGTGGCGTGCCGGTCACGGTGACAGTCACGGGCGTGGCGTACTGCGCTTGCCACGTCCGCACAGCATGTTCGACGGCTTCGCTCAGCCGGGCGTCCCGCAGGGGCCCCGGACGGAGGGCGTCGATGGATCGGCGGACTTCGACGAGACTGGTCCGCGCCAGCTGCCGTGCGGTGTCGATGTGGCCGCGGACAGGCTCGGCGGGCGCCAGTTCGGCCACGGTTTCCAGCTGGGTGACGATCCCCGCCAGTCCCTGCGCGACGGTGTCGTGGACCTCGCGGGCGATCCGCGCGCGTTCCTCGGCCATCCCGGACCGCGGCACATCGGCACATCGGCACATCGGCCGAACACGGTTGTCCACCGCGGCATCGCCCGCTTCAACCGATCGGTTGATGCGGGCACATTGATGTGCCTACTTACGGGAATTCCGTGCCCCGGAAACGATGGGGCCATCACACCGATCCGAAGGAGTACTGATGCTGGTCGTCACCGGGGCGTCCGGGAATCACGGCAGGCTCGCCATCCGGCACCTGCGGGACCGCGTGGACGCGGCCAGGATCGTCGCCGTCACCCGTGATCCGGCCGCCGTCGCAGACCTGGGGGTTGCCGTGCGGCAGGCGGATTTCGAGGACCGCGAGTCGGTAGTCCGCGCGTTCGACGGCGCCGAGCGGGTTCTGATCGTCAGCGTCAACAGCGTTCCCGCGCACATCAACGCGATCAAGGCCGCGATCAAGGCGGATGTGGGCAGCGTCGTTTACACGTCGATCCTCCGCGCCGGGGACCCCGGCAACCCGAACGGCCTGGTCCCCGATCACCGTGACACCGAACAGATCCTCGCAGCAGCCGGGATTCCGTTCACAGTGCTGCGGTACGGCATGTGGTCGGAGATGGTGCCGCTCATGCTGCCGCTGCGTGCAGCCCTCGAATCCGGTGTGCTGCGGACGAACGCCGGTGCGGAGTCGTACGTTTCCTACGTCACACGGTCGGACTGCGCCGCCGTCGGCGCGGTCGTCATGGCAGACGGCGGATACGAAGGCCAGTACTTGAACGTGACAGGACCAGAGCCGGTCAACCACCCCGGTATCGCCGAGGCACTGGCCGCGGCGACCGGCAAGTCCGTGCGGTACGAGCGGTGCGGCGACGACGAAGCACGGCAGTCGCTGATTTCCCGTCTGCCACCGGAGGTTCTGGCTGTGCCGCACGCGGTCGAAGCGGGACTGCGAGTGACACAGCACATGCGGGACGGATGGTTCGACCTGACCACCCGGACGGTCGAGCGCCTCACCGGCCGCCCCGCCACGACCCTCACCGAGTTCCTCGCCGCCGATCGGTCACTGCTGGGCGAATCCGTCTGACACCTTGGTCACGGCCGCGTGGTAGTCAGCCCACCACGTTTCGCCGACCGGTGGCATGAAGTCGTTGTCCTGGTTGAGGCCCACGGTGCCGTCGACGAGTTCGCGGACGATGTCGGCGTGGCCGGCGTGCCGGTGGGCCTCCGCGACCACGTGGACCAGCACGCGGTGCAGGGTGGTTTTGTTGCCCGGCCACCATTCCACGTGGCCGACGGTGTCCAGCGGGAGATCCTCGATCGTCTTGTCGGCGTGCGCCCACGCGCGCCGGTACAGGCCGGCGATGTCCGACCGCGACTCGTCGGCCGTCGCGAACATGTCCGTGTTGGGTTCCGCGTCCTGCCGAAGCCACGGCACGTGTTGGGCGAAGGGACGGCCGAACACGAGGCCGAAGTACAGCAGTTCCACCCCGGCCAGGTGTTTGACCAGGCCGAGCAGGTTCGTGCCGGTCGGTGTCAGCGGGCGGCGGATGTCGTGTTCGGACAGGCCGTCGAGCTTCCACAGCATGGTCTGGCGGGCATCCCGCAGGTAGTGGTGCAGATCCGTCTTCATCCCCGTGCCTCCTGGTGTCGGTTCGACCAGTAGGACGACGGGTGTGCGGCACAATCGTCGGTCGTGAGCGATGTTTTTCTCGAGAAGGCCCAGCGGGGTGACGGGGAGGCGTTCACGCGCCTGATCGAGCCGTTGCGGCGGGAGTTGCACGTGCATTGCTACCGCATCCTCGGCTCCACCCATGACGCGGACGACGCACTGCAGGACACCTTCATCAAGGCGTGGCGCAAGCTCGACTCGTTTCAAGGCCGCAGTTCACTGCGCACGTGGCTCTACACCGTGGCCACACGCACCTGCCTGGACCTCGCCCAGACCCGGGGTCGACGGGCCATGCCGATCGACCTCGGGCCGTCGAGCGAGCACGCCGTGCTCGACCAGGGCGCGGTGGACATCGCGTGGCTAGAGCCGTACCCGGACCAGCGGTACGAGCAGCGTGAGGGCGTCGAGTTGGCGTTCGTGGCCGCGTTGCAGCACCTGCCGGGCAACCAGCGCGCGGCTTTGGTGCTGTTCGAGGTGCTCGGGTTCTCCGCGGCCGAGATCGCCGGCATCATGGCCACGTCGACCACCTCGGTGAACTCGGCGCTCGCACGTGCCCGCAAGGTCATCGCCGACAAGGCGCCGTCGCGCAACCAGTCGCGAGCCGCAGACGACGCCAAGGTCAAGCAGCTCGTCGCGGGATACTCGGCGGCGCTCGAACGCGGCGACGCCGAGGCGCTGGTCGCGTTGCTCACCGAGGACGTCACGTGGGCCATGCCGCCGCTCGCGGCCTGGTACAGCGGCGTCGACGCGGTGCTGGACCACGCCACCAAGGTGCCGTTCACGTGCGGGACCTGGACGCACGTGCCGACCAGCGCGAACGGGCAGCCCGCGGTGGCCGGCTACCTCGAAGGCGAGGCGTGGTCGATCACCGTGCTGACGTTGCGCGGCGACCGGATCTCGGCGATCACGTCGTTCATCGGACCCGAGCACTTCCGGCAGTTCGGCCTGCCCGCGTCACTGCCTTGATCAAACGGCTGTACGAGTCGAGCATCTGGTCACGGTCGAACGTGCTCATGGTGATCAGCAGTTCGTCGGGCCGGGTGCGTTCGGTCAGTTCGTCCAGCTCGGCGAGGACGTCGTCCGCCGTGCCGTGGATCTGGCCGCGCAGGCCGCGGTCGAGACGGTCGCGTTCGCTCCGGCTCATGTCCAGCGCGAGCACTTCGCCCGCCGGGAGCAACGGCGGGAACACGCCGTGCGAGCGTGAATAGACCATCGACCACGCTTCCGGCAGCAACAACCGCCGGGCCTGCTCGGTCGTGTCCGCCACGGCGACGTTCACCGCCACGATCACGTACGGGCCGCGGGCCCGTTCCCGGTACCGGGCGACGGCCGGTTCGATCTTCGGGCCGCCGACCACCACCGGCAGGCCGAGGTCGGCCGCGATGTCCGCGCCCGAGCCCGTGGCCAGGATGAACGCCGGTACCCGCAGTCCTTCGGCGGGGATCGCGTGCACGCCGTCGAGGCCGGTGGTGAAGTAACCGAGCAGCTGACGCACCTGGTCGGCGAAGTCGTCCGCGGCGTCCTTGGCACGGCCGAGCGCGCGCCGGACACCGTCGGTGAACCCGACCGACCGCCCCAGACCCATGTCGATCCGGCCCGGGTACAGCGACTCCAGCACGCCGAACTGCTCGGCGACCACGAGCGGCTGGTGGTTGGGCAGCATCACGCCGCCGGTGCCGACCCGGATCGTGGACGTGGCCGCCGCGATCGCCGCGGCCAGCACGGTCGGCGCCGATCCCGCGACGCCGGGCACGCTGTGGTGCTCCGACACCCAGAACCGGTGGTAGCCCAGCGCCTCGGCTTGTTGGGCGAACCGGACCGTGTCCCGCAGTGCCTGGGCGTCGCTCTTGCCCGCGCGATTGCTCGAACGGTCGAGAATGGACAACTTGGTCGGTGTCACACCAAGGTCAACGCCCTGAGGGCACGGGGATTCCCCGGCGTTCCCACGCCATGGTGAACCTCCGGCAGGCGCTGCCCGTACTTCCTAAGGGTGGACGACCTCGGAGGGCAGGACATGACCACGGACAGTGTGCCGAAGTGGCGCCGGATCACGGCCAAGGTGCTCACGGTGCTGGCGTTCGTGCTTGTCCTGTTCGCGTTGGTCGCGCCCAATGAGCTGAGCAAGCTGACGCCGTGGGCGGTGCTGCGGATTCCGCTCGAAGGCCTCATCGGTGTCGCGCTGGTGCTCGTCCTGCCGCCGAAGCCGCGACGGATCGTGGCGGCCGTGCTCGGTGCGCTGCTCGGGTTGCTGCTGATCTGGAAGCTCTTCGACATGGGCTTCCACACGACGTTGGCCCGGCCGTTCGACCCCGTGTTCGACTGGAGTTTCCTCGGGCCGGGCTTCGATTTCCTCGCCGGGGCGATCGGGCAGGGTGGCGCGGTGGCCGCCGCGGTCGGCGTCGCTGTGCTGGCTGTTGCCATGGTCGTGCTGACGGCGTTGTCGGCTGTTCGGCTGTCGCGGGTTGTGGCCGCTCGGCCCACAGCGTCGACGCGTGCACTCGCGGTGCTGGGGATCGTGTGGGTTGCCGCAGCCGCTTTCGGACAGCCCGTCGCGAGCCACAGCGCGTCTGCTTTGGCGTACGACCACGCACGTCAGATCGGCACGAGCCTTCAGGACGCTGAGGCGTACCAGGCGGAGGCCTCGGTCGACGCGTTCCGGGACACGCCGGGTGCCGAGCTGCTGACCGGATTGCGGGGCAAGGACGTGATCTTCGCGTTCGTCGAGAGCTACGGGCAGGTCGCGATCCAGGACCCGGTGATCTCGCCGGGCGTCGACGCCGTGCTCGACGCGGGCACGAGCAAGCTGCGGGCCGCCGGGTTCGAGACACGCAGCGCGTTCATCACCTCGTCGACCGCGGGCGGCGGCAGCTGGCTGGCGCATTCCACGCTGCAGTCCGGGCTGTTGATCAACAACCAGAAGCGGTACGACACCTTCGTGTCCAGCGACCGGTTCACCCTCAGCCACGCCTTCAAGCGCGCGGGCTGGAAGACCGTCGGTGTCGTGCCGCAGAACATGAAGGAATGGCCGGAAGGCAAGGTCTACGGCTACGACTCGTACTACGACGCCCACAACGCCGGGTACAAGGGCAAGAACTTCTTCTACGCCCAGATGCCCGACCAGTACACGCTGTCGGCGTTCCAGCGCAACGAACTGGCCGCGCAGGACCGCAAGCCGGTGATGGCCGAGATCGACCTGGTCTCCAGCCACACGCCGTTCGTGCCGTTGCCGAAGATGATCGAATGGGACGCGGTCGGCGACGGTTCGGTGTACACGCCACAGGCGGAGAACGGCACCAAGCCCGAAGCGGTGTGGAACGACGCGGGTAGAACACGCGCCGCGTATGGCGAGGCCATCCAGTACTCGCTGAACGCACTGATCTCGTACGTGCAGACCTACGGCGACGACAACCTCGTGCTGGTGTTCCTCGGCGACCACCAGCCGCAGCCAGTGGTGGCGGGTGACGGCGCGACCCGCAACGTGCCGGTGACGATCGTGGCGAAGGACCCGGCTGTGCTGGACCGCACCGCGGCCTGGGACTGGCACGACGGTCTCAACCCTGGGCGGGGGGCACCTGTGTGGCCGATGCAGGCGTTCCGCGACCGGTTCCTGACCGCGTTCGGCCCGCACTCGCCCACGCGGTGACTTGACCTCAACCGAGGTTCACGTTCGACGCTGACGGCATGAAGATCGGTATCGGGCTCCCCGGCCAGAAGATCATCGCGGCCGCGCGGCGGGCGGAGGCACTCGGTTTCGACTCGGTCAGCGCCGCGGACGTACTCACAGGCGACGGCTCACCGGCGATGGACAGCATCGTGGTCCACTCCGCCGTCGCCGCCGTGACCGAGCGGGTGACGCTCGACTTCGGGGTGGTGTCCGTCCCGACGCGACCTGTGGTGATGCTGGCCGCACAGATCCAGACCCTGCAACACCTGTCGGGCAACAGGGTCCGGCTCGGAGTGGGCATCGGCGGTTTCCCCGGCTCACCGTTCTGGCGAGCCGTGGGCGCGCCGGTGAGCAGCCGGGGGCGGTTGCTGGACGACGCGCTGGAAGTGCTGCCCCAGTTGATCGCCGGTGAGCCCACCCGAGGCGTCACGCTGGCACCTGGCGCGGCCGTGCCGCCGTTGCTCATCGGCAGTGGCGAAGCGGGGCTACGGCGGACAGCGAAGTACGCCGACTACTGGCTGCCATCACAGGTGACGCCCGCGCAGGTCACCGCAGCGAAGGCACGGTTGCACGAGTACGCCGCCGAGTACGGCAGGCCCACTCCGAAGATCCATCTTGGCGTGCACGTCGTGCTGAACGACGAGCCCGCCAGGCAGGAGATGAACGCCCGGATGGGCGCGTTCCTCGGGACAACCCCGGAGCAAACCGCTGAGGTCACGATCGGCGGGAGCCCACGGAGGGCCGCTGACCGCGTGGCCGCCTATGTCGAGGCAGGCGTGGACGAGTTCACTGTCGTCCTGGACGGCGCCGACTTCGACCAGCAGCTCGAGCTGGTCGCCGAGGCCCGGTCGCTGCTCTGAGCCGTCCCGGTACGGTGCTGGCGTGGGTGATCAGCGGGTTGTGGAGATCTACACCGACGGCGCGTGCAGCGGGAATCCCGGGCCGGGCGGGTGGGGTGCTCTGCTGCGGTACGGGCGGCACGAGCGGGAGCTCTACGGCGGGGAGTCGTCGCCCACGACCAACAACCGGATGGAGTTGATGGCGCCGATCAAGGCGCTGGAGACCCTGTCCCGTCCGTCGGTCGTGCAGCTCTACACGGACAGTTCCTACGTGCGCAACGGGATCACGCAGTGGTTGCCGCGCTGGAAGGCCAACGGCTGGCAGACGTCGGCCAAGCAGCCCGTCAAGAACGCCGACCTGTGGCAGCGGCTGGAAGCCGCCGCCACTCCACACGAGGTCGAGTGGCACTGGGTCAAGGGCCACGCGGGCCACCCGGACAACGAACGCGCCGACCAGCTGGCCGTGCGCGGTTGCCAGGAGGCCAAGGGCTAGTGGTGCGCTGCCTTTCGTGGGCCGAGGAACAGCCCGCCGTTGACCTCGATCACCTCGCCGGTGATCCAGCGCGCGTCTCCTGAGGCGACCAGGGACACCGCGTCGGCGATGTCCTCGGGCTCGCCGACGCGGCCGAGCGCGACCATGCCGACGACCTGCTGTTCGGCCGCCGGGTTGTCCCGCAGCCAGTCGTTCATGTCGCTGCGGGTGATCCCAGGCGAGATCGTGTTGACGGTGATCTGCCTGTCCCCCAGCGTGTTCGCCAGTGCGCGGCCGAGTACGTTCAGCGCTCCCTTCGTCATCGCGTACGCCAGTTCGGGGATGGCGAACCAGGTCACGCCGGAGGAGACGTTGATGATCCGGCTGCCGTCGGGCATGAGCGGCAGCGCCCGCTGGATGATGAAGAACGGCGATTTCACGTTGACCGCGAAGACCTGGTCGAAGTCGTCCGGTGTGGTGTCGGCGAACAGCGGGCTGAACACGGCCGCGTTGTTCACCACGATGTCCAGTGGCGCGGCGATCGATTCGAACAGCTTGTCCACGCCGTCCGGTTTGCCGAGGTCGGCGCGGACAGCGTGTGCCTGCCCGCCTGCTGCGGTGATCGCGGCGACGGTTTCGGCGGCTTTGGCTTCGTTGCTCCCGTAGTGGACGACCACGCTCGCGCCGTCGGCGGCCAGGCGCTGCGCTATTGCCCTGCCCAGCCCTCGTGACGCACCGGTCACGAGCGCGGTCCTACCCCTCAGTCCAGTCACTTCGCACTCCCCGGGGTGAATGTTAGGGAACGTTCCCTAACGTTTCTGCGGTAAGCTAGCGCGACGCCGACCGTCCAGGCAAGGGGGAACTCATGCGCCGCTCCGCGGCCGAGATGAGGGAGCACATCCTCGTCATCGCGCACGAGCTGTTCTACTGGCACGGCATCCGCGCGGTCGGCATCGACAAGGTGGCCGCCGAGGCAGGCGTCGCCCCCACCACCCTGTACCGGATCTTCGCCAACAAGGACGACTTGGTCGCCGCCTACGTCGAACGCACGAACGACCGCGCCGTCGTCAGGTTCAACGCCGCGGCGGACCAGGCGGGCCCGGACCCGAGAACCCAGATCCTGGCCATGTTCGACGCGTTGATCGAGCACATGAACCCGGCCGGGTTCCGCGGCTGCGCCTGCATGATGACGCTCGCCGAGTTCCCCGACCCCGAAGTGCCCGCGCACCAGAAAGCGATCGCGGCCAAGACCTGGGTCCGTGAACGGCTGCACAGCCTGACCGCCCGGATCGACGGCGTGCGGGACGCGCCCGCGCTGGCCGACCAACTGGTGCTCATCTGGGAAGGGGCCAACGCGTCCGCGCAGGCGCTGGGCCTCAACGGCCCGGCCGGACAGGCCCGTCAGCTCGCCGTGGCGGTCATCGACGGAGCTGTCCGCACTTCCTGATCAATTGCGGACAGGAAGTGGCCGCTACGGATCATAGGCTGGGGTCACCCCACAACGAAGGAGTGCCCCGATGGACTTCAAGCTCGAACTCGTGGCCGTCCCCGTGTCCGACGTGGACCGTGCGAAGGCGTTCTACGAGCAGGTCGGCTTCAACGCCGACCACGACCACGTGGTCGACGAGGACATCCGGTTCGTGCAGCTGACCCCGCCGGGTTCGGCGTGCTCGATCGCGATCGGCAAGGGGCTCTCCGACGCCGAGCCCGGCTCGGTCAAGGGCCTGCAGGTCGTGGTCACCGACATCGAGGCCGCGCACAAGGCCCTGACCGAGCGCGGCATCGAGGTCAGCGAGATCGCGGACCTGCCGTGGGGGTCGTTCGTGTACTTCGCCGACCCCGACGGCAACAGCTGGGCGGTGCAGCAGGGCCAGCCGCGCTCACACGCGTAGCGCGGCCCGCCATGCCGCGGACGTGCCCAGGCCCGTTGGCAGCAGCGCCGACGGGTTCTGGCCGTGCCGCAACTCGGCTTCCTTGTACCGGTCGACTTTCCGGTGCCAGTCCAGGATTCCGGACATCCAGTCCTTGAGCCCGTCGGCGTACCCGGTCAGCATCGTCCGCGCCTCCTCGTCGAGCCCGTATTCCTCGAACAGCACGGGGAAGTCGTTGGCGAGGATGTGCTCGAACTGCTCCATGCGGGCGTTCATCAACGCGGCGGTGATGTCACGGGCCTGCCACCGGTCGACACCGAGGAACTGCTCGATCACCAGCACGATGTTGTGCAGCTCGCCCTCGAACTCGATCTCCTTCTGGTAGGAGAACAGGTCGTTGGTGAAAGCGCCGTAGTCCATCGCCGCTGTCTCCAGCTCGCGCACCACGCGCGTCTGGTAGATCTCCGGCGGGATCACGTTCCAGTGCGCGAGCCGCGCCAGCCCGACGGTCAGGTCCGAGCCGAACGTCCTGCGCCGCATCTCCACGTAGTCGACGGGATCGGGCACACGGTTCTCCGCCTGGTTGAACAGCTCCCACAGCCAGCTGTCCAACATGGACGAGACGGCGCCGCGGAACTCCGCCCGCGCGGGAACCGGCATGCTCGCCGCGGTCCGCGGCCACAGGTCGGCCAGGCCGCGTTCGATCGCGTCGGCCGGCTCGGGCACCGCGCCCATGTCCAGCGGCATGAACTGCTTCAACCGGTCGACGGATGCCTTGGCGCCCAGCAGATTGCGGGACGCTCCGTACAACGCCGGGAAGTGGTCGTCGGCGTACGTGCCCCACGTGAGCCACGCGGACGAGATCTTGAGCTGCTCCAGGTCCGAGTCCGGGTGGATCCGGGCCGCGCAGTACGCCAGGTCGGCGGCCCACAACCGGCGCTCGTCCCACACGCTGCCATCGTCAAGGACACCCGTGCGGCGGCTCCAGTCGACGACGTACTGCGCCGCTTCCCGCTCGTGCGGGCTCACCTTGACCGGGTACGGCATGTGCAACTCGGGCAGCGGCAGGTGCCCCACTGGCCGCAACGGCTTGTGGGAGAGCTGTTTGGCGCGGACCCGCAGGCCGAGCCTGCCCGGGGTGATCCCCGCTGTGCCCAGCCCGTTGGGTCCACCGAGGACAGTCGGCGTCCCGGTGACCGCGCCTTCGTTCATGTAGCGGCTGGACCGGGCGTGCCACTCGTGCCCACCGGCCTGCCAGTCCTGCAAACCCTTGATGTACCCGCCGAAACGGGTCTGCTCGCCGGGCGAGGCCTGCTCGGTCAGCAGCACCGCGGGCAGCTCGGTCAACGCGGTGTTCTCGAACTGCTGCACGCGGGAGGTCAGCAGGTCGTTGACCATCTCGGCGGCGTCCTGCGTGCCGATGCCGAAGAACTTCTCGAACACCAGCACCGCGTTGGAGTTCTCGCCTTCCTCCCGCACTTCACGCTGGTAGGAGAACAAGTCGTTGCGCAGGTGCACCGCGTCGGAGAAGGCGTCGGTCAGCACCTCGTACTGCCGGGTGCGCGCGAAGCGGTCCGGCACCTCGGCGGCGGACGCGTACTCGACCAGGTTGGCCGACCAGGGCGCGCCACCGACCCGGCGGCGCATCTGGATGTACTCGATCGGGTTGGCGATCCGGCCGATGTTGATGTTGTTGAGCTCCCACATCGACTCGATCATCAGGTTGTGGGTGCTGGTGATGAACCGTTCCCGCCAGCCGGCCGACATCGCGGGCACGGTCCGCGCCCACAGGTCCGCCAGCCCGGCCTCCGCCGGGTTGGACGGCTGCGGTGGGGTCTGGCCTTCCCTGGTCATGAACCGTTCGAGCTGGTCGAGGTACGCACGAGCCCCGGACAGGTCACGCGAGTACTTGAACTGCTCGAGGAAGTGGTCGTCGAAGAAGAACACCCAGACGTACCAGTCGGTAATCAGGTCGAGCGTCGGGCCGTCACAGTCCGGATGCGTGTACGCGCACATCAGGCCGTAGTCCATCCGGGCCAGCGCGTCCTCGTCCCACACCACGCCGCCGTCCGGTTTCGGCGCGTCGAGCATGCCCATGTCCTTCGCCCAGGTCATGGTGTGGGCTCTCGTGGCCTCCAGATGCGGGTTCAACCTGGCCGGGTACGGCATGTAGAAATCGGGCAACGTGAATGCCTGCATGAACGAGCCCACTCCCGTCTCGAGCCGACTGACGCCAAGACAGACAGTGGCACCAAGTGGCCGCACGGGGATACGGCCACCCGGGCGGATGTGCCCCCACGAACGGCTGATTCACCCGAAGAACGCAGTGGGCTCCCCCTGATACCAGGCGTTGTCGATGCCGATCCGGCGCGCCACCCAGCGGGAGCCTTCTTTCACCAACTCCACGTCGTAGAAGTTCTTCAGCAACGCGAACGTGCTGTGGTCACCTGAGCGCAGGTGCTGCGCCTCCACGATGGCGGTCAGCCGCGCGGTGTCGCCGTCGATCTCCACGCGCGGGTTGGTCACGACGTGGGTGGTGTCCACGTCCGACAGCACGGTGAAGATCGTGTCCACGATGGTGTCGCGGCCGGTCATCGGCGGGCTCACCCCGCCCCACTTCGCCGCGGCGGGCTGGAAGTCCACTGTGGCGTCCTCGGCGAAGGCGGACGCGAACAGCTCGCGGTCACGCAGGTCCTGCCCACGACCGAACCGGTAGAGCACGTCGACGATCTCGATCCAATCCATGTCCCCACCCTCGCCGCGCCGTCGGCGTGGAACAACGAGCGATCGGGCAACGTTCGTGTAGCCAGGCTCAACGATGGGGGCAGGGATGGAACGCCACGAGGTCGAGGCGCTGCTGGCGCTGGCGGAGGAGCTGCACTTCGGCCGGACCGCGCGCAGGCTGCACGTGACCACCGGCCGCGTCAGCCAGACGATCAGGCACCTCGAACGCCGCGTCGGCGTCCCGCTGTTCGAGCGCACCAGCAGGCACGTCGCGCTCACGCCCGTCGGCAAGCAACTGGTCGACGACGTGCGCCCGGCGTACGAGCAGCTGCGGGCCGGTCTGGCGAGGGCGATCGAGGCGGGACGAGGCCACGACGGTGAGCTGACTGCCGGCTTTGTCGGCGCGGCGGCTGCCGGGATGGTCGTCGGCGCGGAGCAGCGTTTCCGGGCGGCGTTCCCGGGCTGTTCGGTGCGCCTGAAGGAAATGCACCTCGGTGATGCACCGCAACGCCTGCGTGACGGCGAGATCGACGTCATGCTCGGCTGTTTGCCCCTCGACGGCCGCGATCTGGTGACCGGCCCGGTCCTGCTGGCCGAACAGTGGCTGCTCGCCGCGCCCGCGGGCCACCGCCTGGCCCGGCGGTCCGGTGTGCACCTCGCCGATCTGGCCGGGCAGGTGTTCCTCCAGGCGCCGTGCGGGCTCAGTTTCGAAGGCACGGCGCGGGGACCGGGCGCCGAGACCTTCCAGGAAATCCTGACACTCGTCAGCGCGGGCAAGGGGATCTTCGCGGTCGGCGCGCACACGGCACGGTTTCACGACCGCCCGGACATCGCCTACGTGCCGATTCTCGACGCGCCGGTGCTGGAGTGGGGACCGGTGTGGCGCGCAACCAACGAGAACGCCCGGGTACGCGGCTTCGTCGACGCGCTTACCGGTGTGCCACGACGTTGACGATCTGACCGTCGGGATCGCGCACGAAGAACCGGCGCACACCCCAGGGCTCGTCACGGATCGCGTAGACGATCTCGGCGCCGTCCGCCCGCATCGCGGCGTGCGCGGCTTCCACGTCGTCCACTTCGATCGACATGACCGGGTGCATGCCGGACGGATCCGCTTCGATCAACATCACCTGCGCGCCGGGGGTCGTGGGGGACGCCATCGCGACGACCCACCCGTGGTCCATCACTTCCTCGAACCCGAGCCGGCCGTAGAACCGCTTCGCTGCCCCGAGGTCCGCACACCGCACGTCGGGGACCACTCGATTGATCGCCATGCCGCGGACCCTAGCGACTGAGGCCCAGTGTGCTCTTGGAAGGAAGGAGGCCCGACTGGACGGCGGCCATGGTGACGGGCATCACCAGCTCGGCCAGCCTGCCGGGGTTGATGGCCTGCCACGGCGCCGCCGCCAGCTCGTCGGTCATGCGCTCGACCGCTTCCCGGCCCTCCTTGCCGCGGGCGGTGGCCTGGCCGTCGCCGTCCAGCCAGCCGCGCTCTCGCAGCCTGGCCCCGGCGGCGGCCCACTGCCCGGTGTTCCAGCCCCGGCTGGCGAAGACCTCGGCTGGTGCGGCGCCGACGGCGGCGAAGGACACCAGCGATTCGCAGGGATCCAGCCCGGCGGCCTGCAGTGCCACGATGTGCCCGTCGCCGCGGTGTTCGCGGATGATCGTGCTCGCGTGCCACAGAGCCAGGTGTGGCTCCTCGGGCCACGGCAGTCCGGCGTTGGCGGCAGCCAGTGGGCGGCCCGCGGTGTTCGCGGCCAGCGCGACCTGCGTGGCCAGGTCCGCCGCCTCGATCAGGTCGAGGTCGCCGGCCAGTCCGCGCAACGCCCGGTCCACGCCGCGCAGCCGTGCTTCGATCACCTGCGCCGGCGACGCGATGTCCCACGCGGCTGGGACGTGCCGGGCGACCATGCCGGGGTTGAAGCTGTAGAAGGTGGCCGTGACGAGTTCGGCGCCGGCGGGCCCCAGTGGCGCGGCTCGCAAGGGGAAGTAACCCGGCCACCGGGTGTCCACGTCGAAGCCGAGCTTGGCGAACTCCCCGGTCACCTCGGGTGCGTAGTAGACGAGCGCGTGGACGGGTTCGAGCATCTGCCACATCTGCCGCATGGAGTCCTCCCAGAATCTTGTCACTGACAAGATATGGAGCACGACGATATCTTGTCAACGACAAGATTGACGGTAGGGTGCTCGCATGGCCTATCACCACGGCGACCTGCGCCGGGCAGTCCTCGACGCCGCGCTCGAAGTGATCGCGGCCGACGGGCCGAGCGCGATCAGCCTGCGTGACCTCGCCCGCCGGGCGGGCGTGTCGCACGCCGCACCAGCACACCACTTCAAGGACAAGGCCGGGCTGCTGACGGCGATCGCGATCGAGGGTAACGAGCTGCTCGCCGAATCGCTAGCAGAGGCGATCGCCGAGGACCGCACCAGACTGATCGACCTCGGCGTGCGGTATGTGCGGTTCGCGATGCGACACCCCGGGCACTTCGCGGTGATGTACCGCCCGGACCTCTACCACCGCCACGCGCCCGAACTGATCACCGCACGCGAACGCACCGGCAAGCTGTTGCGGGGCACGGTCCAATTGCTGACCGGTGACCAAAGCGCCCGGCTCACGCAACTGGCCGCGTGGTCGGCCGCGCACGGCTTCGCCACGCTGGCGCTGGCGGGCAACCTCGACAAGACCATCGGCGAACAGGACCCGGCGGAGCTGTTCCGCGCGCTCGCGGGCGTGATGTTCGTCGACCATGGCACGATCGAGTCATGACCGACCTCGAGCAGTACCGGGCGGGGCTGACGGGCTACTGCTACCGCATGCTGGGCGCGAGCCTGGAAGCCGAGGACGCCGTGCAGGAAACGTTCCTTCGCGCGTGGCGCAAAGACGGCCAGCGTCAGGGATCGCTGAAGTCGTGGCTGTACGCGATCGCCACCAACATCTGCATCGACATGCTCCGCAGCGCACAGCGCCGCGCCGTCGCGATGGACATCGCCGAACCGTCGGCGGCGGGCACGCCGTTCGCGCAACCGTTGCCGGACAACACCTGGACGCAGCCGATTCCGGACGCCCGCGTCCTGGACCCGGCGAATGTGGTCGCGCAACGGGAAACCATCCGGATGGCGTTCATCGCGGCGTTGCAGCACCTGCCGCCCAAACAACGCGCGGTGCTGATCCTGCGTGAAGTCCTGGCGTGGAAGGCCGACGAGGTCGCCGAACTGCTGGACACCAGCGTCGCGTCGGTGAACAGCGCACTGCAACGAGCCCGCGCGACCCTGGCCACCCGGCCGAGTCCGAAACCGCTGGACGACGACCAGCAGAGCACCGTCGAGCGCTACATGCGGGCGTTCACGAGCTATGACCTGGACACCCTGATCACGTTGCTGCACGAGGACGCCACGTCGTCCATGCCGCCGTTCACCTGGTGGATGCGCGGTCGTGACGAGATCATGGCCGCGCTGCGCGGCGCGGGCCCGGAGGCCGTCTGCAAGATCTCGAAGTTCGTGCCCGCCGGTTTCGCCAACGGCGCACCCGTGTACGGCCAGTACCTGGAGGGCAGGCCGTTCGCGCTGCAGGTCTACGAGGTCTCAGGTGGACTCGTCACGCACACGACGACATATCTGCAGGCCGGGCACCTGTTCCCACTGTTCGGGCTGCGCGGCGATGAGTTCACGGGTGCTGCTTCGTCCTAGGTCGTGTACGGCAAACACAGGAGGGGAATCGTGGCCGAATACGTGACGATCAACAACGTTCGCTCGTGGTACGACACCGAAGGCGAGGGCGAACCGCTCGTGCTGCTGCACGGCGGTTTCTCCGACTCGCGGGACTTCGACGGCAACTTGCGGACACTTTCGGCGAAGTTCAAGGTCCACCTGCTGGACAGGCGCGGTCACGGCCACACGCCCGACGTCGACGGCCCGGTCAGCCTGGACATGCTCGTCGACGACGTGGCCGCGTTCGTCGAGGAGGTGGTCGGCGGGCCCGCCCACGTCGCCGGGTACAGCTCCGGCGCCTTCTTCGCGCTGGCGTTCGCGTTGCGGCGACCGGACCTCGTGCGCAAGCTCGTGCTGGTGAGCACCGCGTACAACAAGGACGGCTGGATGTTCCTGCCCGAGCCGGGCGCGCAGATGCCACCGGAACTGGTCGACCGCTACGCGGAGGTCTCCCCCGACGGCCGCGACCATTTCCCTGTGGTGTTCGACAAGTTCGCCGCGATGGAGCTGGACGCGGCGGTGGATCCTCGTGCTGTCACCAGCCCGACGCTGATCCTCGTCGCCGACGACGACATGATCCACTTGCGGCACGTCGTCGACATGTACGAGGCGATCCCGGACTCCCAGCTGGGCATCGTCCCCGCGGCCTCGCACCTGGTGCTCTTCGAACGGCCGGACCTGGTGACCCGGTTGGTCAGCGACTTCCTGACCACCGAGCCCGCGCCGCTCATGCCCGTTCGACGTGCGGGAGGCATTCTCGCTCAGCAACAGCAGTAGCCGCACGGGCGAACGCCGCGACGGCCCGTGAGGACGACCGTTCCGGCCATCCGACCAGGATTGCCGAGATCGGACCGTCCACAACGGGCACAGCGACGAGGTCCTCGCGCAGCCCGATCCGTGCGGACGAAGGAAGCACAGCGACCACCTGGCCGACAGCTACGAGTTGCATGAGTTGAGCCGCGTCGCGCACCAGCGGTCCGTCGCCCGGCATCCCGCGCCAGCGCGGCATCGGTTCGCCGTCCAGATCGGCCATCCAGAGCCGTTCCCGGCCGGCGAGCCGGTGCCGGGCGGGCAGGATCGCGACCGCGCTTTCCGTGCGTAGCTGCTCGGTGTCGAAGCCCGAGACGTCGTCGTACGGCAGGTGCAGGATCGCCACGTCGGCGCGCCCGTCGCGCAGAGCAAGCGATTGCTCGCCGATGCCGCAGACGAACAGCTCCACTGGCAGCGCGTCGGGTTCGCTCGTGTAGACGTCGAGGATGTCCTGGAGCATGCCGCCGTCCCCGCCGGCTTTCATCGCCAGGACCAGTCGCGGTCGCGTGACACGGCGCGTCCGGCGGCTCGCCGCGGCGACGGCGTCCAGCGCTTTGCGGGCTTCGTGCACCAGCACCGAACCGGCGTCGGTCAACTGGACCTTGCGACTGGTGCGTTCGAACAGCGTCACCCCGAGGCGTTGTTCGAGCTGCCGGATCGCACGGGACAGCGGCGGCTGGGCGATGCGCAGCCGCTCGGCGGCGCGGCCGAAGTGCAGTTCGTCGGCGACTGTCACGAAGTACAGGAGCTCGCGCGTCTCCAGCCAATCCATACCGTCAGGGTATCGTTCCCGGCGGATCAGGTCATGGTGTCGCGGCCGGGCAGGTGCTGAGCTGGAGACATGACCGAAACGAAGATCGCGTTGGTGACCGGGGCCAACAAGGGAATCGGCTACGAGATCGCCGCGCAGCTCGCCGCACTGGGGATGACCGTGGTCATCGGCGCGCGGGACGCACACCGGCGCGAGCAGGCAGCCAAGGAGCTGAACGCCGAATCGGTGGCACTGGACGTGACCGAGCCGGAGACCGCGCGGCAGGCCGCCGCGTGGATCGACGAGCGGTTCGGCAAGCTGGACGTGCTGGTCAACAACGCGGGCATCACCGGCGGCTGGGGCCAGGAGCCGAGCAAGGTGCCCCTCGACGTGATGCGGAGGGTGTTCGACACCAACGTCTTCGGTGTCATCACGGTCACCAACGCCGTGCTGCCCTTGCTGTCGCGCTCAGCCGGTGCCCGGATCGTCAACGTCTCCAGCGGTGTCGGGTCGCTGACCGAGATGACCGGACAGTACGCCGCGATGCCCGCGGGTGCGGCGTATCCCGTGTCGAAGACCGCCCTGAACGCGTTGACTGTCCAGTACGCCAAGGAACTGCGCGAATCCGGAATCCTCGTCAACGCCACGGACCCCGGCTACTGCGACACGGACCTCACCGAACACAAGGGTTTCCGGACACCCGCCCAGGGCGCGGCGATCTCCGTGCGGCTGGCCACGATCGGTGACGACGGCCCGACAGGGAGGTTCTTCAACGACGAGGGCGAAGTGGCTTGGTAGGGCTAACCTGAGTGGTGTGAAGAGGATCGATCTGGGGAAGTGCCGTACCTCGATGCGATCGAGGACATGCGTGGCTGGGTCGAGCAACGCCAGGGCGGCCTGATCGAGGACCGCCTGGTGATGCTCACCCATCCGCCGACGATCACGTACGGCGCGCGCACCCCGCCCGCCGAACTGCCCAGCCATGGGGACGTCCCGGTGATCCCGGTGGACCGCGGCGGGCAGGCCACCTACCACGGTCCCGGCCAGCTGGTCGGCTACCTGGTCATCGACCTGCACCAGCGCGGGCCCGGCGACATCGTCCGGTGGCTGGAGAACGGCCTGATCACCGCGCTGGACTCGCTGGGGTTCACGCTGGTCCGCCGCGACACCCCGCCGGGCGGGCAGAGCCTGGTCGGGGTGTGGACGCCGGACCACCGCAAGCTCGGGTCCATCGGGATGCGCATCCGCCGTGGCGTGACCAGTCACGGGTTCTCGCTGAACATCGACCCGGATCTGTCGGTGTACCAGTCGTTCGTCGCGTGCGGCCTGCCGACGTGCCGATGACGTCGCTGGCGGAGCTGACCGGTGACGTGCCTGCCGAGAACACCGTCCGTGCCGCCGTCGCCGCGGCCTTGGGCGCCATTTGACCTAATCCTGTTCTGTCCCAACTGATGCCCGTTGGGGCAGGTGATACCGGCCGGATCGGCATAGTTTGGCGACGTGCCGCCCGAACATTCGGTACCGACCGCCGACACCGCCGCCCCTGTCGCCGCCGCGCCGGTCACGGCCGGGGCGGCGCCGCGTTCCCCGGCGGATTCGCTGCTCGCGTTGCAGGCGTCGGCGGGCAATGCCGCGGTGACACGGATGATGTCGAGCCCGGCGCCGGTCGCGGTCGTCCCGCCGAGCACACCGGAGTTCCTCAGCCTGGCCGCGGACATCGAGGCACGGCGAATGGCGGTCCTCGCGCACAGCACGGCACAAGCCGACCAGATCAGGACAACCGCGGACGCATCGAAGCAGCGTTACCGCACGACGGCCGACACCAAAGCGGTGGCGGTCGAGCAAGCACACGCGGACGCCCTTGGTGTGGTTCAGCAACACGCGTCCACCGCGCAGGCGACCATCGACGGCAACCTCGAAGCCGAACTGGCCAGAGTGGACGCCGCCGCGGACGCCGAACTGCAACGCCTCGACCGCGTGATCGAGGAGAAGCGTGCCGCAGTGGCCCGGCACGCCGACGAAAAGGCAGCCGTGGCCGAGCAAAAAGGCACCGAGCAAGCCGATCGGGCAGACACCGGGACGGCCGAACGCACGCGTCGCGCGGACGAGATCGCCACCGCCGAGATCGAGCGGTACCGCAGTCACGAGCAAGCCTCGGAAATCCGCGACACCGTGGAAACGGCACGGCGTGACGTGATCGCCGAGCTGACCCGGACAGGCACCGCGGTGGCTACCGGCGTGCGGACCAAGTCGGCCGAACTCGGCGGGCACTTCCGCGACGAAGCCGCCCAGACCGCACGGGATCTCGACCAGCCGCGCACCGACGCCCGCACCCAGATCCTGGACAACCGGGACCGCACCAAGGACACGCTGCGTGAGATCGCACGCTCCGCGACCGCCCGGATCAACGCGGAGGCGACCCAGCTCGGCACGTCGTTGCGAGACGAGTCCGTCCGGCGCGCCGCCGAGATCCGCGGCCAGGCGGCGGTGTTCGACGCGTCGGTCGACGAGTCCGTCGCCACCACGATCACCCAGCTCACCAGACCGGCGGAGGCACTGGCCGACGACCTGGCCGCGTTCGTGCGGGAAAACCAGGACATCGCCGGCTACCAGCCGATCGTCGACGAGGCACACGGGGAGTTGCTGGCCGCGGCGAGCGAACGCGAGGCCCGGATCGACGAACTGGCGACGCAGTTCCTCGGCAGCCTGGACCAGACCACCGGCGACGCCGAGACCACACTGATCGACTACGCACAGGCCCTGACCGACAGCGCCCAGCAGGCCGGCGCGGATTTCGGCGGACCGGTCGACGAGACCATGCAGGCCACAGCGCAGCAGATGCACGACACCACCGACGAGGGCACGCGCAGCATGGGCGTGGTCACCGACGAGGTGGGCGGCGAACTCGACCGCGCGATCAGGGACCTCGGCACCCAGTGGGACCGGAAGCTGGCCGAGCACACCGACGAGTTGCACGACGAGGTCGACACCGCGTTGCGTGACGAAGACCGTGCGGTGGAACGGTTCGAGCGCGACATCGAGGTCAGCGTCGACCGGATCGTGGAGGAGAGCGGCTTCTTCGACTCGGTGTGGAACTTCTGCGCGGGCCTGGCCGAGGGGATCTGGAACGGCGCGGTCGCGCTGCTCAAGGGCGTCTGGGACGCGGTCAAGACCCCGCTGTTCTGGATCGCGGTCGCGATCGTCGTGGTGGTGCTCGTGATCGCGGTGGTCGTGCTGGTGAT
This sequence comes from Kibdelosporangium phytohabitans, assembly GCF_001302585.1. GTDB lineage: Bacteria > Actinomycetota > Actinomycetes > Mycobacteriales > Pseudonocardiaceae > Kibdelosporangium > Kibdelosporangium phytohabitans. The sequence continues at coordinate 9,186,664 of NZ_CP012752.1, forward strand.
CAAGGGCGCGGCGGTGCTCGCCGCGATCGCCGCGGTGCTCGCGTTCGCCGGGAAGGTCCTGCTGGTCATCGGCGTCATCGTCGGTGCGATCGCGGCGATCTACTACGTCTACCTCGCCATCACCCGGCCGGATCTGACCTGGCGGCAGCGCGGGGAGCTGGTCGGCCGGGCGATCTTCGAGGCCGCGCTGGCGTTCACCGGTACCGGGATCCTGGCGCGGCTGAAGGTGTTCGCGCAGATCTCCGGCTTCCGCGCGCTGGTGGCCAGGGCGGGCAACCTGGCGCTGGCGATCAAGCTCGTCAACCTGGTGCCGGACCTCGGGAAGCTCGCCAGGCTGCTGGATCTGGCCGAAGCGGTGAACGTGGTGCGGGTGCTGGAGAAGGTCCGTGACGCGGATCTGGCGCTCACGCTGCTCGGCCGGGTCCGTGACGTCGAGGAGCTGATGCTGATCGTCGACAGGATCAGCGACGTGAGCAAGCTGCCCGCGCTGCTCGACCTGGTCAGCGACACGCGCAAACTCGGGCAACTGCTCGAACGGATGCGCAACCCCGACGACTTGATCACGCTGCTCGGCGAGGTCGGCGGGCCGGAAGCGTTGCTGCGCCTGACCGGCGACCTGCCCGCCGCCGACCTCACCTCGCTGGTCACGACGCACGGCGCGGACGCGGTCCGCTGGGCCGCGACGGAGATGTCCGGCCTGGAAGCACAGGCACTACTCGCCCGGATGACGCCCGAAGTGATCACCGGCATGCGCGGAGTCACGCCACGCGCAGCGACGCGCCTGCTGGACGCGTTCGACAACAGCCTGCTGGCCAGAGTGGTCGCCGAGATCGACCCCCGTGACCTGGTCGCGTTCCTCGACCAGCAGGAAACCGGTGCGGCACGGCGAATTCTGACCCAGTACGCCGACGCGGGCAGCTGGGACCGGCTGCGCCGGTTCCTGCGCGGCACTGTCCAGGCCGCCGAGACCGAGGGGTACGCGGCGGCGGGCGCGGGCGACCTCATCGTGGACAACCAGACACTGTCGACCGTGCGCGCGATGTTGGCCGGTGTGGACTACAGCGCGTTGCAACCGATCGAACAGCGCATGATCCAGCAGCTGTTCGCGCAGCTCGGCCAGCCGCTGGACGCCACAGGCACGCTCGTCCCGCCGAACCAGGCGGCGCTGGAGTCGATCATGGGGCGGCTGCGGGCACCGGCCACGGTCATGGGTGAGACAGGCGTCAACGCGGTGCACAAGCCGCTCGGTGGCGCTGCGGCGGATCTCGGTGCGGTCGAGCGCCCGGCTGGTCTCGCGGTGGACATCGACCGCAACAGTGCCGCGTACCGGCAGGTCCTGACCGATCTGGAAAGCCCGCCTGCCAGGCCGTGGACCCCGTCGAGCACGACAGCGCCGACACCGGTCGGCAAGGCGGAAGGCATCCGGGACCGCACGGTGGTCGCGGACGCGTTGTTCGCGCAGGTGGAGGGTGGTGGCGTGCCCACGTTCATGACCGCGGACGGCAACGTGTTCGAACGCCTCGCCGGGTGGGCCGTGTCGGTCACGCCGCCCGCGGCGGGCCCCGGCAGTGCCGCGTCGCGGCTGGCTCGGGCGAATCCCGGCGGCTTCGAGATAATCGTCAACGGCCGCAGGCTGCTCGTGATCCCCGTAGGACTGTAGAAACAGGACTCCAGATGCCCTCTGCGTACTTCGTCGCCGCACTGAAGTGCCCCGCGTGCGGCACCACGTCCCCCGCGGACGAGTCCACCGAACTGGTCACGCCACTGGCGGACAGCGGGTTCTGGACGGTCGGCGAAAGCGATCCGGACTTCACGTGGCGTGCCATCCGCGTGCACTACCCGGTGTTGCGCGAACCGGCCGCCGGCGAGCCGATCCAGCTGCTGGCGACGTGGACGTGCCCGGCGTGCGGGTCGGTCGGCTGGGCCCGGATCACCTTCGAGGACACGGTGATCAGTGCGATCGCCGCCGTGCCGCTGGACGTGCCGACGGTCAGCGCCGCACACGCCATCGACGAGGACGTGGCGCAGTCCTACGAGCGGCTCACCGGCGAGCAGCTGTTCCCCGGTGGCGACATCCACATCGAGTTCCGTGCCCGTCTGCTCGCAGCGCTCACCCAGGGCGGAGTGTCAGGTCATGCGGCCTCCAGCAGCGCTTGACCCGATGGTGTGAGTCTCGCTGGTTCACGGTCCGCGCCGGTGATCAGGCCCGCCTGGGTCAGGCGCATCGCGGCGAACTGGTCGCAGCAGATCAGGCCGTCGATGCGCAGGCACTGCCCGGCGATCTCGCAGCGGCCCGCGGCGACGGCACGCAGCACGGCACGGTCCCGGTGGCTGATGATGGTGGCGTTCATGGTTCCCCTTCCCCGGCCGGAGGTGTGATGGACCTCTCAGCCAACCCGTGGTCACTCTCGTGTACCTATTCGTCGACCGGCCCCCTGCCGGATCGACATGTCTTTGACGGAAAAGAGGGCCGGAAGTATCCCTCGAATACAGGATTCACACGGTGTGCTGACGCGAATACGCTGAGTAGATGACAGCTGGGGCGGTGACCTTCCGGTCAGTGCTGGCCGTCGGCGAGTTCCGGGCGCTCTGGTTCGCGGAGCTGCTGTCCCAGGCAGGGGACCAATTGGCCCGCGTCGCGCTGTCGGTCCTGGTCTACCAGCGCACCAACTCGGCCGCGCTGACCGGGCTGACCTTCGCGCTGACCTACCTGCCGACCATGATCGGCGGGCTGCTGCTCGCGGGCCTGGGTGACCGGTTCCCGCGCCGGACCGTCATGGTCGTCTCCGACGTCGTGCGCGCGGTGCTCGTGGCCGCGATGGCGATCCCCGGCGTTCCGCTGTGGCTGCTGTGTCTCCTGTTGACGGTTGTGGTGATGGCCAACGGGCCGTTCAAGGCGGCGCAACTGGCTCTGTTGCCGGACATTCTCGACGAACAGCGTTATGTCGTCGGACTGGCCGTCCGCAACGTCACCGTGCAGTCGTCCCAGGTCGCCGGGTTCGCGGGCGGCGGTTTGCTGGTCAGCCTGCTCGATCCGTACCTGGCGTTGGGGTTGGACGCGGCCACGTTCGCCTTGTCCGCGTTGATCATCCAGGTGGGTGTGCGGTGGCGGCCGTCCGCCAGGTCCGCGAAGGACCCCGTCCGGCTGACGGCGTTCGGTTCGGTGTGGCGGGATCCGCGACTGCGGCTGATCGCGCTGGTGTCGTGGTTGTCGTTGTTCTACATCGCGCCGGAGAGCCTGGCCGCGCCGTACGCCGCCGAGCTCGGGCTCGGTGCGCTCGCCGTGGGCCTGATCATGGCCAGCCATCCGGTCGGCAGCATCGTCGGGGCGTACGTGTTCACCCGCTACGTCACCGAAGCCAACCGGCTGCGGTCACTGGCGCTGATGGGTATCCTCGCGGGAATCCCTCTGGTGTTCTGCGTTTTCCGGCCGGAACTGACCACATCCATGATCCTCTTCGGACTGACCGGCGCCTTCAGCACGGCGTACACGCTCCAATGTGCCGCAACCGCGACACGGTTACTGCCCGACACCGGACGCGCGCAGGGAATCGGCCTGCTCGCGACGGCAGCCCTTACCGCGCAAGGCATCGGCGCTCTGGTCGCGGGGTCGCTGGCTGATCTGAGCGGCGCATCGCTCGCCGTCGCGTTCTGCGGCATGGCCGGTGTCGCGGTCGCGATCCCGTTGACCTACGCGTGGACCAGGCAGGTTCACACGGTCGGACCGCGGACGTGATCGAGCATCCACGCCTCGGCTTCCGGGTAGACACCCGAACACGCCCACGGTTGGCCGGTGATGTCGAGGACCAGCAACTGATCGCCCAGGTCGAGCTGTGAGGCGAGGATGTCGCGGACTTCCTCGATGCGGTAGCCGGTCGACACCAGCCACACGTTCTCGGCCGGATGCCACCAACGGCCCAGCGACGAGATCATCCGGGCCAGCCCCGCGCCTGGAGCGTCAACCCCCACGCGGGACACCGAATAGCAGATCAGCAGGGCGCCCACTGGATCAATCATTCCGTACGGGTGTGGATTTCGCTGACGGCCAGTCGCATGAATGAAACCACCGCATCGCGGGTATTCGGTGGGCCCGACGATGTTGGAGGCACCATGTTGGCCGTGATCGGCGCAGTCCTGTTCGCACTCGCCCTGATCCTCGATCTCGCCGACGCGTCGATCGGTGACACGATCAACGGAATGACGATCGTGACAGCCGGTTTACTCTGCGTCGCTTTGCATCTGGCCGGTATCGGCACGCGCGCCAGGTCCGGCGGTGGTGGCGGCTGGAGCCTGCGCGGGCGCCGCTGACCGGCTGCGACGCTGTCAGCAGCCGCCGCAGTTGTAGTACGTGACATCCCAGTGGTTCGACTCCAGGTAGTAGATGTTGCCGGAGCCCGACCGCCACTGGTTGCCACCGACGGACGTGAAGTTGTTGCGCACGTAGTTGTTGACGCACGTGGCGAGACCGAAGTCGAGCTTGTAGCCGTTCCAGTGGCTGTAGGTACCGCTGGCGTGGCCGGTCTCCGTGCCGCCCGTGACGTTCAACGCGCAGCCGCTTGCCCCTTTGAGGGTTTCCGCGCCCTGGATGGTGGCCAGGTTGACCTGCTCGAACGACGTGCAGTTGGGCTTGTTGCGGTCGCTGCAGCCGCCGCTGGACGACCAGGTGATGCCCGCGGCCCGCAGCCGTGCCGTCGCCTGGGCGTGGGTCAGCTTGGCCACCTGGATTTCGGCGGTTCCCGGCGGTGCCGCGAAGACGGGATCCTGCTCGGGCCCGGAGACGGAGGCATGGGCGGCACCGGCGGTGAAAACACCGAGGGTGGCGACCGCGGAAATGATCAATGAGCGAACGAGTAAGTGGCGCATCCGATCTTGCTCCTTCGATTCTCTGGCAGCACCAATACCGCCGGGAGCACCGGCGGTGCGTGATCATTTGCTGCCTGCAGGGTGGAACCGAAGGGGAAGCGTAATAGTTACTGACCGGATATCACAGACCGTTGGGACAAATTTTCATCGACGTTGCAGGTTCTGCGAGACCGCAGTTCCCTGAGCGCAAGACTCAGCGCGACGAGCGTGGCCAGCGTCGCGGTCCCGAATGCCACGGCCGCGCCGACGTTCGGGCGCCCGTCCGCGAGGTTGGCTCCGGCGTGATACGCCGCCACCATCAACGCTGTCCCGACGGCTGTGCCGATTCGCTGCCCTGTCTGCAGCGCGCCACCAGCGGCACCTGCCATGTGTGTCGGCACGTTCTCCAGCGCCATGGTGATGTTCGGTGAGATCACCGCACCACCACCGAGTCCCGCGACCAGCAACGGGATCGTGATCCAGAACCCGACCTCGTCAGCCGGTGCGACAAGGACGACTACCGCACTGCCGACAAGTCCTATGACGACTGCGCTCAGTGCGGTCACCGTGATCCGGCGGCCCCACTTGGCCACCAGCCGTCCAGCCACCGCCGACGAAACCGAGGAGCCGAGCGCGAACGACGTTACGACCAACCCCGATTGCAATGCGGTGTACTGCAAACCAGTCTGGAAGAACATCGCCATCACCACGAAGATGCCGGAGAATCCGGAGAAATACACCGTGCCGATAGCCACGCCGGACGAATAGCCCTTCGTGGTGGTGAACAACCGCAGGTCCAGCAGCGGCGCACGACCGCGCCCGCCCGCGTTCTTCTCCCAGCGGACGAACAGGAATCCCAGTACGACGGCGATCGGGAGCAACCACCACCACTGCCCGAGTTTCCCGCTCTCCACTTGGACGATCGGGAACAGCAGGGCCACCACCGCCGCGCCGAGCAACGCGGCGCCGGCGAAGTCGATCTCGGACCGGACACCGACACCGCGACGGTCCTCTTTGGGCAGTACGCGGGCGGCGACGATCAGCGCGGCGATCCCGATCGGCACGTTGACGTAGAACACCCACCGCCAACCGGATTCCGCACCGAACGCGGCGATGATCAGACCACCGAGCACCGGACCGACCGCGGTGGATATGCCGATCGTCGCACCCATGAACCCGAACGCCTTGCCGCGTTCGGCGCCGTGGAACAGGTTCTGGATGAGCCCCGAGCTCTGCGGCGTGAGCATCCCGGCTGTCGCACCTTGCAACAGCCGGGCGATGATCAGCAGCTCGATCGACGGCGCCGCCCCGGCCAGCGCGCTGGTCACCACGAACCCGGCCAGCGCGAGCATGAAGATCCGCCTGCGGCCGAGCGCGTCGCCCAGCCTGCCGCCCGCGACCAGCGTGAGCCCGAAGGTCAGCGCGTAACCGGAGACCACCCACTGCACGGCTCCGGCGCCCGCCTGCAGCCCGATCTGCATCGACGGCAGCGCGACGTTGACGATGCTGACGTCCAGCAGGGTCATGAACCCGACGCCGAGGGTCACGGAGAGTGCGCGCCACCGACGCGGATCCGGTTCTTCCACGGGTCCATAGTCGTCGCTGCCACGCAGTTCCGCATCACGCCAGGGATCTGCCGTTGACCTTTGTGTTCGTATCCGCCGGTTTGTCCGCGTTCCACACCTTGGACGCCGCCGTGGCGATCTCAGTGAACGTGCTGTCGGCGACAGGTCGCGGCACGGCGTACCCCCAGACCGCCGTACCGCGGTCTTCGAGTACACCTCGTCACTGGTTGTGATGTCCAGTCAACGTTTCCGCGACAGGCAGACCGATCTGCCGCTTGGCCAGGTAAAACGTCGCCTCGTGCGGCTTGGCGCCGTTGTCGACGGTGTAGACGCTCTCGAGCACGCCTTGAGCACCGGGGAACATCGAGGTCAGCTCCGGCCGCGCGGCCACCAGATCGTCCTGGTCGACCACGTTGATCCAGCGTCTGACCTGCGGCGGGACCGCCGGAGGCTGAGGCCGCAGCCGGTCGTAGACGACACTGCGCAGTCCCAGCGGCGACCCACATGTGACCAGCAACGGCAGCGGACGGCCGAGCTGGTGAGCGGCTTCGTAGGCGACCACCGAACCGAGTGAATGGGCGATGACGACCTGGGTGTCCTCGTCGAGCAGCACCGCGACGCGCCGCTGGATCTCCGCACGCGTGTCCTCATCAGTCAGATACCGCGTGACCTGCCGCAATGCCTTCACCACCATGCGCTCGGCCAGCGCGACCCCGAACCGAGCGAACGGCTTCACCCTGGTCAGGCTGTTGACCACCGGCCGGAGCGCGGCACGGACGCCCTGGGTCTCCCCTGTCGTCTCGGCCAGCTCGCGCTCGGCCAGCACACGTTCGGACTCGCGGCTGGCGTCCTCGGCGACACGCCGCAGCCACTCCCGGCCGAGCTGTCCGGCGAACTCCCACTCGGCCTCGTCGAGCTCCTCGGCGCCGCCCTGCTGGTCCCGCGGCAGGAACAAGTCGCCGTAAAAAGCCATCCTGACGTCGATGTCCCTGGTCCGGTACAGCCGGTCGGCCAGCTCGGGATGCCCGGCGACCCGGACACCACCGGCCAGGCTGGGCAGCCAGTCGGCCTCCAGTCCGTCCGCCGACTTCTGCTCCTGCGCGATCCCGTGGACGAGCACGACCTCCGCCATACCGGTGAGGCTATCGTGACCGTGTGGGAAGAAGGCATGCGTTGGTGATCGCGTCCCAGTGCCAGGGGCTGAACCCGTTGTCGTTCCTGCCCGCCGCCGCCCACGAGATGGCCGAAACCCTGTTGGATCCCTCGATCGGCGGTTGCGTATCCGCGATCGAGGACAGCCCGGTGCTCATCGACCCGACCGTGACCGAGCTGGACGACGCCGTGACCGAGGCCTTCGAGCGCGCGTCGGAGGACGAGGCCACGCTGTTCATCGCGTTGGTCGGGCACGGCGAGTACACCTACGACGACTTCTACTTCCTGGTCAGCGACACCACACTGCCGCCGACCAGCCGCACGGCTTTCCTGCTGGCCCAGCGGATCCGTGAACTGCTCGGGCAGCATTCGCTGCTCGACGGCCTGGTGTTGCTGCTGGACACCTGCCACGCCGGGATCGCCGCCCAGCAGGCAGGCAACCGGTGGATCCAGATCGTCGGCCAGGCAGGCCGCCGTTTCGAGGTGCTCACCGCGTCCGACGAGCGCACCGCCGCCAACGGCTGCTTCAGCAAGCAGCTGGTGAAGGTGCTGCGCTCCGGCCATCCCGCGCTGGGCGAGCGGTTGCGTTGCCCGGACATGAAAGTCGTGCTGTCCGGGCTGTGCCCGGCGCAGACCGCCGTGCACCTGGCGTTCGACGGCAGGCGGGAGATCACCGCGGGCGACGAGGGCCTGTGGCTGGCCATGAACACCTCCGAGACGTGGCGTTCGTCGATGGCCGCCGACAACCCGGCGGCCGACCTGATCGACCGGCTGACGCGGGACTACGTTGTGCCGCAGGAACTGCGGACGCTAGTCGGGCACCTGATGATGGGCGTCGAGACGATCACCGTGGCCGGGCGGGCGGGTGCGGGCAAATCCCGGCTGATGGCCGCGCTCGCCCGGCCGTCGGTTGCGCCCGAACTGCTGCCGCCGAAGCTGATGGACGCGGTCGTCTTCCTGTCCGGTACGGACACCTTCGAAGGGATCGCCGTCGAACTGGCCAGGCAGCTCAGCCGGAACGTGCCGGGCTTCGCCGACGCCGCGCGTGACTTCGAGTCGACTGTGGATCCCGCCGAGTGGCGGGCAGCGGACGCGTTCGAACGCGCCGTGTCGGGGCCGCTCGGACTGTGCCGCGCTCCGGCCCGGATCGCCGTCGACGGGATCGACCAGGTCGGTATGGGTGTCAGCGGCCGTCTGCGGTCCGCGTTGGGTCGTGTACGAGCTCAAGTCGTGCTGTCGACGCGGTATCCCGCCCAAGGCGCGGTGACGGTCTGGCTCGGCCCGGAGCCCACTTCCGACGCTGAGCCCGAGTCCCCGGCCGACGGCGACGAGTCGGACGAACGCCCGTACGAGACGCGCTCGGAAGGACCACTGGACCTGGTCGACCTGTTGGCCACGACCCGCAACGCCCGGGTGCCGACCACAGTCCTGGTCGCCGCGAGCGGAAAGCCACTCAGCACAGTCCGGGATTTGCTGGTGCAGAACAACTTCGTCACCCGGTTGGAGCCCGGCACGCCCCGGGAGACCGTCGTGTACGCGGGCAGTGGGTCCGGCAACCCACACGCGCACTCCGCGATCGCCGACGCGCTGCTGGACCTGGCGCCGCCTGCCGACCGGGCATCCGGCAGCCCGGAGCAGGTCTACGCGGACGCCGCGCTGGCCGAGCACCTCTGGTACGCCGACCGCCACGACGAGATCGTGGAATGCCTGGAGAGCCGCGGTTCCTCGGTCCCCGCCGAGAACCACGCGACGTGGGAACTGTGGCGCGACAACCTCGGGATCGCGCCCGGCGCGGACTTCCGGCCCACGATCGTGGCCACCGCGCGGTACCTGACGTCCATGGTGAAGATCGGCGAGCTCGCCGAGGCTTCCCGTGAATTCCAGGTGCTGCTGCCGCGCGCGGAGCGGGTCCTCGCGGTCGACGACCCCGAGCTGTTCGTCATCCGCAACAACATCGGTTACCTGCTTTTCGAAACCGGCGAGGCCGGACAGGCCGTGGCGCACCTGCGTTCGGTGATCGAAGACGCTTCGAGGCAACTCGGGGCACGGCACGAGGAAACGCTGCACGCCCGGCACCTCCTCGCGGTCGCCACCGGAAAGCTGGGCGACGCTGTGAATTCCGCGCGGCTGTCGGCCGAGTTGATCCCGGACGCGGAACAGGTACTGGGACCGGACCACGAGGTGACCATCAACGCCCGGCTGAACTACGATTTCCACACCCTCAAATCAGGCAACCCCCCTCCACTGTTTTTCGAGAACAAACGCCGCCTCGCCGAATTCGTGGCAGGGCTGAGGGATGACGATCCGCGTGCCGTCGGGGTCGGTGTCTTCCTCTACTGGGACGATCCGGCCGGGCTCAAGCCGTTCGTCGAACGGTCGAAACGCCTGCACCGCAGGGACAACCACCCGGAAACGGTCAAGATCGAGGCAAGGGTGCGCGAACTCGGCGGGTGAACGGTGAGCCTCCGGGTCGCGCTGCTGTCGTATCGCGGCAAGGAGCACTGCGGTGGCCAGGGCGTCTACATCAGACACCTGAGCCGTGAGCTCGTCGCCTTGGGGCACCGGGTCGAAGTCGTCGCCGGACCGCCGTACCCGGTGGTCGACGCCGGTGTCCGGCTCACGCGAGTGCCCGCGCTGGATCTCTACGCCGAGCCGGATCCGTTCCGCACACCGCGTCTCGACGAACTGCGGCGGCTGCCGGACTGGATCGAGTTCGCCGGAATGCGGTCGGGGCGGTTCACCGAACCGCTCGCGTTCTCCGTGCGGGTCCGCCGATATCTGACATCCCGGCGTTTCGACATCGTGCACGACAACCAGAGCCTCGGCTACGGTTTGCTCGGTCTCGGAATTCCGGCTGTGGCGACCGTGCACCACCCGGTCACCGTCGACCGCGATCTCAAGCCCGGTTCAGAACGGTGGTATTCCTTCACGCGAATGCAGAGCCGTGTCGCGCGGCGGCTTCCGCTGATTCTCACGGTGTCGGCGGCTTCGCGTGCCGAGATCGTTTCGCGGATGGGCGTCCGGGCCGAACGCGTCAGGGTCGCCCCGCTCGCCGCCGATCCGGATTTCCGGCCGGGCAAGACCGTTCCCGGCAGGATCGTCTGTGTCGCCAGTTCGCACGACCCGATCAAAGGACTCCGGTATCTGCTGGCGGCTTCCGAGCAGCTGCGTCGGCAGCGCGAATGCGAACTGGTGGTCGTCGGACGCGCGGAACCAGCGCCCGGCGTCACCTTCGTGTCGAACCTTCCCTCAGACGAATACGCTTCGCTCCTCAGCAGCGCGGAGATCGTGTGCGTTCCTTCGTTGTTCGAGGGATTCTCGCTGCCCGCCGCCGAGGCGATGGCCTGCGGGATACCGGTTGTCGCCACCACCGGCGGGGCGTTGCCCGAAGTGATCGGCGACGCGGGCGTGTTCGTGCCTCCGGGTGATTCCGCCGCGTTGACGAGGGCGTTGCTCGATCTGCTCGACGATCCGGGTCGCCGCGCGGCGCTCGGGCAACGGGGAATCGCGCGTTCGGGCCGGTTGAGCTGGCGCCGGACAGCCGAGGAAACCGCCGACTGCTACCGGGAGCTGCTCACTTGCTGACCGTCCACTTCGGGCGTCTCCGGATCCGGACCGGCGATCGTGTGCTGGACCTGGGCTGCGGAGGCGGGCGGCACGCCTTCGAGGCCGCGAAACACGGCGCCGACGTGATCGCGTTGGACCTGGCCGGTGCCGATCTCAAGGACGTCCGCGACATGTTCGCGGCGATGGCCGAGGTCGGGGAATCGTCCGGCGCGACGGCTGCCGTCCGGGCGAGCGGGCTCGCTCTGCCGTTCCCCGACGCGAGTTTCGACCACGTGATCGCGGCGGAGATCCTCGAACACGTACCCGACGACGTCACCATGATCACCGAGGCCGCTCGCGTTCTCAAACCCGGTGGACTGGTCGCGGTGACCGTGCCCCGGTGGTGGCCGGAACGCGTGTGCTGGGCGCTTTCCGATGCCTACCACCAGGTCGAAGGCGGTCACGTCCGCATCTACCGCCGCCGTCAGCTGATGCGGCGGCTGCGTGACGCCGGATTGGAGCCGGTGTTCACGCACCACGCCCATGCGTTGCATTCACCCTACTGGTGGTTGAAATGCGCGGTCGGGCCGGAGGAGGAGACCGCGCTTGTCCGGCTGTACCACCGTTTCCTGCTGTGGGAGATCATCAAGCGGCCGAGGTCGGTCCGGGTGGTGGAACGCGCCCTGAATCCTCTTCTGGGCAAGAGCTTTGTCGTCTACGCGCGGAAGACCGCGCCGTGACGGGTGCGTGGATCGCCTCCGTCCAGGAGCCGTCCGGCGCGATTCCGTGGTTTCCCGGCGGACCTTCGGACGTGTGGAACCACGTCGAAGCCGCGATGGGGCTGGACGTCTCGGGATTCCACGCCGAGGCCGCGGCGGCCTACCGTTGGCTCGCGCGCGTCCGGAACTCCGATGGATCCTGGTATGCCGAGTACCGTGCCGGAGAAGTCACCGATCCCGCCAAGGATTCCAACTTCGTCGCCTACATCGCAGTTGGCGTGTTGCACCACGCGTTGGCTTGCCGGGACACCGAGTTCCTCACCGAACTGTGGCCGACCGTTCGTGCGGCCATCGATTTCGTACTCGGCCTGCGATCGTCCGACGGTGCCGTCCGGTGGCGCGACTCGTCGCCGATCTTCCTCATCACCGGGTGTTCCAGCATCCACCAGGCATTGCTGTGCGCCGCGGCCATAGCCGCACGTGTCGGTAGCCCTCGGCCGGACTGGCTGACCGCCGCGCGCGAACTGGGCTCGGCGATTCGCGATCGCCCGGACGTGTTCGAGGCCAAGCCGCACTCGATGGACTGGTACTACCCCGTTCTCTGCGGTGTCGTCACCGGATCCGCTGCGGACGAGCGGCTTTCGGCCCAGTGGGACCGGTTCGTCGTGCCCGGCCTCGGTGTCCGGTGCGTGTCCGACCAGCCTTGGGTCACCGGCGGGGAGACCGCCGAACTCGCGCTCACGCTCGCGTTGCGCGGCGATTCCCGTGCGGCGCAACTACTCGCGGACATCTCGCACCTGCGCCACGCCGACGGTTCCCATTGGACTGGTTACCAGTTCGCCAATCAGGTCGTCTGGCCGGAGGAACGCACCACGTGGACCGCGGGCGCCGTGCTGCTCGCCACCGCTGCGCTGCGTGACGACCCGTCGACACATGGCGCGTTCAAACCACTTTCCCTTGTGCTACAGAGGAAACCACGCTACCCGATCGAGTGATGACGGTCGAACACGCGTTCGAGTAGCGTGGAGGCATGCGCGAGAACTCACCTCAGCGGTATCCAAGCCCGTTGTCCCAGCTTGTCCAGATCGCTGGCCATCAGGCCGCCGTCCGACACCGTCCACAACTCGTCACCGATCACGATCGACCGCCGGATCGTCCCCACCGGGTGCGACACGCGCCCCACCACGGTCATGGCGTTCCCTTCCAGCTTGAGGACCAGCGCGTAGTTCATCGCCTGGTAACCGCCTCCTCGCAGGCCCGGATCCCTGGCGCCCATCACCGGAACGACGACGAGGTTGCGTTCAGGCCAGTACAGGAAGGCGTGCGGATCGTATTCCACCTCGGACGTGCCGCCTTCGATCTGCTGCTGCGCAAGACGATTCGGCGTGGCCAGGTTGTTGATGTCGAACAGCGAGACCTGGGAACCGAGGCGCCTGCCCTGCTCGCTGGCCTCCTGCCCGACACCGAGCACCTTGCCGGGCCCGACCGGGTGCAGATAGGCCGAGTAGCCGGTGATCTTGAGCTCGCCGACCACGCGCGGCCTGGCAGGCTGAGACAAGTCGAGCGTGTACAAGGGATCCACCTGCCGGAAGGTGACCACGTACCCGACCGGGCCGAAGAACCGCACGGCGTAGATGCGTTCCCCCTTGCCCAGCCCGTCGACCCGGCCGACCTGCGTCAGTCCCTTGTCCCCGCGGGCAAGCACGGTGACCGCGCTCTGCGTCTGCGGCGCAGACCTGGTGTCGCCGGGCGGAATCCACCCACCGGCCGGGCCGATGGTCGTGGCGACCCGGAGGTGCCCTTCGTGCTCGGACAGCGAGTACTGGTTGAGCAACGTGCCGTCGACCTCGCCGGAACCCGCGTACCTCGGCGGTCCGCTGCTGGTGATGTCGAACCTGTGGATCTGGGTCTTGCCCAGCGCCGGCTGGGCGTCGGGCGCGGGCCTGCCCGGCCGCATCGGTATGACGCGGCTGGAGTGGTCATCGGCGATGTACAGGCTCTGGTCCGTGCCGTACACGGTGTCGCCGTCCGCGGCCACCGTCACTGGATCGCCCTTGTCCAGCGCCTTGGTCAGATCGATCGTGAGGACGGTGAGCATCGCGGCGCCCGAGAAGTCCTTCGGGTGGCTGACCCTGCCGCAGTCGACCAGCCTGCCTTCGGACTTCGTGCCCCCGCTGTCGAGCTGGTACGAGGGCAGCCATTCGTCGATCGTCGACTTCGTGGCCGTTTCGCGGTTGCGTTGCAGAGCGGAGGCTTCTGACTGTGCGGACCTGTCCGGATAGGAGAACTTCAACTGCGGCTGCGACCGCACGACGACCCGCGCCACAGTGCCGATCTGGCGAGCGTCGATGTACCCACCGGTTACCGCCAAGGTGCCCAGGACTCGCGGCGTGCCTGCCAGGTCGACGAGGACGATCTTGGATCCCCAGCCGCCACCGGGGTGTCCGGGCCGCGTGGGCCTGTCGGGCGCGATCGGCGCCGGCCCGTCGTAGATGACGCTGTCCTGGTTTGCCACGAGCAGCGCGCGGTCACCGGAGACGAGCAGCTGCGAGACGTGCAGATCAGGCGTGTCCAGCGTTCCGGTGATCTTGCGGGAGGCAACGTCGACGACCTTGAGCTTCCCGTCGACCACGGAGACGATCCGTTTGCCGTCAGTCTTCACGATGTCCGGCTCGTCGACGTTGCGTTCATGGTTGTTGGTCGAGGAATGCCCTGGGCTTTGTTGAGCGCCGCCCTGCTGCGGCGCGCCCGCGCTGTCCTGTGCTTGTTCTCGCTTCGGCAGCTGGGACCGTGGCCCTTCGGCCGATCCGGCCGCGTTCGGCGCAGCGGGAACAGCCACGTCCCCGCCACTGCTCAGCGCGTATCCGCCACCGAAGCCGTACGGGCCGATGTACGGCAACGCGGCCTGACGCAGACCGGACAACGCTGTTTCACACGAGTCGAACGCGACGAGGGAGATCGCACCCGAAGGGAGGTCGGTGACCGTGTCCGGGTACTGACCAGCGCCGGAATCCGCTGTGCCGCTGACTGAGGCCGCGGCGACGATGCCGCCGATGACGACCGCGATCGCGGCTCCGGTGACGATCTTCGACGTGCCGACTCTCGGTAGCCCTGCTTTCCCTGCCATACACACAAGACGGTGACACTGCCCGAATGCGTTGCCGACGATATTGATAACGGTTAGATTTCGACGGTGATCGTCAGCGGCGACAGACCCGGCCCGTGGCAGGCCGATGACCGACCCCAGTCATCCGGGCAGTCTCCTCTACCACCTCCTGCCACGGACGAACCGGTGGACCCAGCCGCGGCGGCGGAGTTCCTCCAGCAGTTCCACGCGGAGAACCCATCAGCCGGTGACGTGGACCGGCGGGTGGCGTGGGTGATGGCGGAGATCGACCTGACCGGCACCTATCAGCACACGACTGCCGAACTGGCGTACGGCGCCCAGCTCGCCTGGCGCAACAGCGCCCGGTGCATCGGCCGGTTGTACTGGCGGAGCCTGCGGGTGCGTGATCTGCGGGCGATCCGGGCAGCCGACGACATCGCCGAACACTGTGTCCGGCACCTGAGGCAGGCGTGGAACGGCGGCAAGATCCGGCCGATGATCTCGGTCTTCGCCCCGCAGGCGCCGGGACGCCCGGCGCCCCGGATCTGGAACGAGCAACTGATTCGCTATGCGGCGTACCCGAAGAAGGACGGTGGTGTGCTTGGTGATCCCCGCTACCTGGGTTTCACCGACTCGGTGGTGAAACTCGGCTGGCGGCCGGCCGAACCACGCGGCGCGTTCGACGTGTTACCGCTCGTGATCGAGACAACCGAGGCCGGTGTCCAGCTGTACGAGTTACCGGCCGACGCGCTCCAGGAGGTGGCTATCACCCACCCTGACCTGCCGTGGCTGGCCGAACTCGGGCTGCGCTGGCACGCGGTCCCCGTCATCAGCAGCATGCGGCTCGTCATCGGTGGAGTCTCCTATCCCGCCGCGCCGTTCAACGGCTGGTACATGGGGACCGAGATCGGCGCGCGCAACCTCGCCGACATCGAACGCTATGACCTGCTTCCCGAGGTCGCCCGCAGGCTGGAGCTGGATACCAGCAGCGAGACGACGTTGTGGCGGGACCGTGCGATGGTGGAGCTCAACCGGGCCGTCCTGCACTCGTATGCCGCGGCGGATGTCACCATCACCGATCACCACACGGAATCCGGCCGGTTCATCAAGCATCTGGAGAAAGAACAGCGTGCGGGGCGCACCTGCCCGGCCGACTGGAGTTGGATCGTGCCGCCCATGACCGGTTCACAGACCCCCGTATTCCACCGTTACTACGACATCGAGCAGCTGAGGCCGGAGTTCGTCCTCGATGACGACGCCGCGCGTCGCGGTACCCACGGCGTGTCCATGGCACCTCTCCCCGCCAGTCCGCTCCCGGAGACACCGAGACCCATCTGGCATTACCTGTACGACAACACGACTCGTTCCACCTGACCATGCGTGTCTCCGAGGCCCGGGAAGTGGCCCGGCGATGGACAGAGACCGAAGGCGTCCTGCTTCTGGGGTTCGCGGGTGCCTTCCTCCAGGGTTCAGCGCTGTGGGCGCCGGCGGATGCCGTACACCCAGCGGACTCCGATGTTGACGTGATGATCGCCATCGATGGCGACCCGGCCAGACTTCCACCAGGGAAGTTCCGGTACGGGGGTGTTCTGCTGGAGGTGTCGGCGATGAGCACGAGCCGGCTCAGCTCGCCGGAAGCCGTCCTGAGCGACTACCACCTGGCCGGAAACCTGCACCTGCCTGGCATCCTCGCCGATCCGACCGGCCACCTGACCGCGTTGCACACGGAGGTGGCCCGGCGTTTTGGCGACAACGAGTGGATCCAAGCCCGCTGCACGGACGCCATGAACCGAATCCGCGACCGTCTCACCACAATGGACACCACCGCACCACTGCCCGGCCAAGTGACGAACTGGCTGTTCGGCACAGGCGTGACAACACACGTGTTACTGGTCGCAGCCCTGCGAAACCCGACCATCCGACGCAGGTACACCGCAGTCCGAGAGCTACTGCGAGAAAACGACAAACTCGACTACCACGAACACCTCCTGCACCGTCTCGGCTCAGCAAACCTGACCCAAGGCCAGGTCACCGATCACCTGAACGCACTGACAACCGTGTTCGACGCGGCCACAGCCGTAACAGCGGACTACAGATTCGCTTCCGACATAACGGAAAGTGCCCGCCCCACCGGCATTGACGCCTCCCACGACTCGATCGCGGCAGGCCTGCACCGTGAAGCCGTCTTCTGGATCGTGGCGACCTACTGTCGCTGCCTGACCAAACTTTCCCTGGCAGACAGACCAATCGACCACCGCCTGAATGCCTTCCACGCCCTGTTGGCAGATCTGGGCGCGCTCACTGCCGACGACCGCCGCAAGAAGGCCGACTGGGTCCTCGCCGACCTACCCGGCCTGACCGAGATCGCACTGGCGCTGGTCCTCGAAGGTGATGTGGCGGGTCTGGTTTGATCTTGGATTTGTGGTGCGCAGGCATGAGCTGACCGACGAGCAGTGGCAGGCGATCCAGGCGTGGTTACCGGTGTCCGGGGCGAAGGGCGGCCTCGAGTGGATGACCGGCGGGTGATCAACGGGATGGTGAAGGCCAAGACCGGAAGGTGATGTCGATGCCGGTAGCGCGCACGACGGTGCCGAGGTGGTCGATGTGGGGCAGGACGGGATGGGGTCGCGGAGGACTTCGACGGTGAGTGACTTGGCGGGACCTGCCAGAACGCCATGGGCCGTGGAAGACCGACGACAACCGGTCGTTGGCGCTGGTCACGCGACGGCACTTTGACCATGCTGGTGTCCACAGCGCGGATGATCGCCGAGACGATCGACGAGTTGGACCGGGAGGCGTCGGTGAATTCCAGCATCGTGCGGGCACACCAGCATTCCGCCAGCGCCCGCCGCATCACCGGTCACACACAGGGGGCGAGCGGATCGCGCGCCGGGCAAACCGAGCTAACGCTGGTTCGTCTGCCGTTGCTCATCACTGACCACGTCACCTTGAGGACGGGCTCTAGCCCTCGGCGAGAACGCGAAGCAGCACAACCCCTGACACGATAAGCACAATCGGCCCGATCCTCGCAAACGTGGGTGGATCGCCGCTGACGAGAATGCCGACGACTACCGTTCCGGCAGCCCCGATCCCAGTGAAGACCGCATAAGCCGTCCCGATGGGTAAGGTCCGTACAGCCACTGTCAGCAGGTATACAGCGGCACACATGAGGACAAGCGACAGAACCGTCGGCCCCAACCGGGTGAAGCCTTCAGTCGGCTTCAAGCTCAACGCCCACGCCACTTCGACAACTCCAGCGGCGAGCAAGACCAGCCAAGCCATGACAACTCCATAGACCATTGGAAAATGAACCGCGCAGGGTCATCAGCCGCGCAGTCTTATGTCGTGATTCCCCTGCACACCAACGTGATCAGGCGTCATCCCGCCTGTATTGACAACATCACAGAAAGCCCAGCGAGAGGCATCCGGAAATCTCAGGGCAAACCCGCCGCTGTCCACAACAGCACATCATTCGCCACCACCCAGCACGCCATGGGCGAGGCGCTCAAGGCCGACGATGATCTCCTTCGTCGACAGTCCATGTTCTTTCCGCTGGTACGTATAGACATCCGGCGCCAACGGAGCCAGCAGCGAGTCGGCGAGGGCATCCGCCTCCGGCACTTGCGCCGCGACCAGCAGCGAACGCACATGCGCCCGCCAGAATCCGTACGCGCCGGTCCGCAGCCGGGACTGACCGACCTCGGTGCCCAGTACCAGTTCGTGGTGCTGTTCGAGCAGTTCGACCATCGCCGCGTAGAACGCCGTCAACCGTTCCGCCGGGGCCGCTCCCGGTCCCAGCGGTGGGTCGCCGCGCAGCAGTTGTTCCTGCAGTTCGTGTTCGTGTGCGTCGAGCAGCGCTGTCGCGATCGAGGCCACGTCCGGGTAGCGCCGGTACAGCGTCGCGCGGCCGACGTCCGCCGCTTGGGCGATGTCGGCCATCGTGACGTTCCGCGCGCCTTTGGTCGCGAACAGCAGTGCGGCGGCCGACAGCACCTTCTCCTTGTTCCGCGCCGCGTCCGCTCTCATGGCACCCACCGTACACCTAAGCGGACACCGTGACCACTTAGTTGCCGAGCTGGTCCGCCGCGAGGAAGTGGGCCAGGTCGCGAGTCGCCGGGTACAGGGCCCGGTAGTGCTCGTAGAACAGGTCGTACTTCGCTGTCCGCGCCGGGTCGGGCGTCACCGTCCTGGCCAGCGGGTTCCAGTCGGCCACGGGGTGCCCCATGGCCGATGCGGCGAACATCGCCGAGCCGAAGCAGGCGCCGACAGTCTCAGCCGGCAGTTGCTGCGGCACGCCTGTCACATCGGAGACGATCTGCGCCCACAGGTCACCCTGGGTGCCGCCGCCGACCGCGACCACCCGCTGTTGTGCACCGCCCATCACCTCGAGGTTGTGCCGCAGGCCGTACGCCGTGCCTTCGAGCGCCGCCCGGTAGATCTCGGCTTGGCCGTGGCTCAACGTCAGCCCGGCGAGCACTCCCCGCGCGGCCGGGTCGAAGATCGGCGTCCGCTCCCCGGCGAAGTACGGCAGCATCAGCAGTCCCCGGCTGCCTGCGGGAACGGCGGCCGCGCGGGTGACCAAGTCGCTGAACGACCCGGCGAACAACTGCCGCAGCCAGTCAGTGATCGCACCCGAGGTCGCCATCCCGGCCGCGAGCGAGTACGTGCCCTCGAAGGCGCCTTGGGTTGTCCAGAGCGCCGGGTGCGGCCGGGGTTCCGGCTCGACTTTGATCACGAACATCGTCGTGCCGTACATGACCATCACGTCGCCGGGCGATCGCACGCCGACACTGGTCGCCTCGGCCCACGCGTCGATCGTCCCCGCGGTCACCGGCAGCCCTTCGGGCAAGCCGGTCTGCTCAGCGGCTGCCGCCGTGATCGTGCCGACGACGTCACCGGGCCAGAACAACTCCGGCAACGTCAGGTCCGGCGCCAGGTCGGCACACCAGTCCCGCGCCCAGTCGGCCGTGTGCATGTCGTACATCGGGTCGCATTGGCTCGCGGAGTGGTGATCGAGCACATAGCGGCCCGTCAACCGGAGAACGAGGTAGGAACTGGCCATCAGCAACAACGACGTTCGTGCGAAGACGTCCGGCTCGTTGCGTGCCAGCCACATCACCTTCGGGCCGACGGCCTGGCTGGACAACGGGGTTCCGCCGCGCCGCAGTATCGCCTCGGCACCCAGCGACGCGGTCATGTCCTCGATCTCCGCTGTCGCCCTGGTGTCCACTCCGTACAGGATCGCGGGCCTGAGCGGCCTGCCGTCCGCCGACGCGGGCAGCAGGCACGGGCCGATGCCGCTGACACCGAGACCGGTGATCGGTGACGGCGCCGCGGCGACCAGCTCACCCGCGATCGCGACGAAGTCAGCCCACCACACGGCCTCGGCGTCGTGCTCGGCCCAGCCGGGCCGCGGTGACGAGACCGTGTGCGGACGGCTCGCGCGGGCGACGATCGTCCCATCCGGACGGACGAGCACCCCCTTGGAACTCGATGTCCCGATGTCGATCCCGATCAGCACCCGCTCATCAACTCCGTCTTCAGCGCTGTCAGCCCCTGGTGAACTCGTCGAGCGCCACGCCGAGCAGCGAGCACGCCGCACGCACGGTGGCGCGGTGGTCGCCGGGGATGGCGTGGATGTGGTTGGCCCCGAACCGGGACAGGAACACCTCGGCCGGCGCGTCCAGCCGGGCGAAGGCGTGCGGCCATTCCGGCGTCGACTGGTTCATCAACGCCTGGTTGGTCTCGTCGTCGTAGGTTTCGAAGCTGCCGAGCATCAACTGCATTCGATACGCGCCGTCTTTCCGTGTCAAGCGCCCCAGCGTCATTTCGCCCGGCGCCGCGAGGTGGTGCACGGACGCGCCACCGGCGGGGAAGAAGAACACCTCCGGGTACAGGTGTACGCGGGCCAGGTTCTCGGCCGGGTCGGAGCTGCGGGCCGCGTACCAGGTCGCGTGCTGCCCCGAGTTGCACAGATCCCAGATGTCCCGATCGCCGTGGTAGTGCCGTACGTCGGCGAACAGCACCGGAGTGCCGGTGATCTGCTTGAACAGCTGCATGGTCAACGCGCCGTCCATGTCCGCCTCGGTCGCGCAGACGTGGGGTTGTTTGGGGCCGTTCCAGTCGTACGGGTCGTTGAGGAACGCCTCGGCGACGTCCATCGTGGCGAAGTGCTGGGTCAGCTCGGGCTGTCCCTTGATCCCGGTGAAGTCCAGGTTCCACTCGCCGATCAGGTCACGCATCGCGATGTACGACCCGATCTGCCGCTCGAGCAGCTCCGGCGTGAGCTTCTTGCCGTCGTAGTGGACGGTCGCGTGCCGTTCCAGCCATTCCCGTGCCATGGCCTTCTCACCGGCGTCGGCCAGTTCGGCGCGCCGGACGATCTCCCACTGGTCGATCTCCTCGACGTCGATGCCGAACAGCCGCTGCCACTGGTCGGTGTTGGCGACCGCGGTGTTCATGCCCATCGGCCGTCCGCCGATCCGGCCGAACGTGGAGCCCCGCAGTGCGGCGACTGCCGCGGCGGCCGTGGCGTGCACGCCGATCGACGCGATCAGCTCCGGCGAGGCCGGGTCGCCCCACAGCCGCGTGTGCGCGCGTCCGATCTGGTCGAGCGCGCCGCCCGCGGCGAGCATGCCGACCATGCCGGGCTGCACCGGGTCGACGTTGGACAGCAACAGCAGCGGTCCGTCGATCGCGCCCGCCGCGAGCATCGTGAAGTGCGGGAAGGCCCACACCGCGTAGTGCAGCACGGTCAGGTCGACGTCCGCCGCGGCGATCTCACGCGCGACCGAGGTCGCGAGCGTGTTGGCGCTGACCGGGCTCGAGCCGCGGACCACGTCGTGGCCCGCGTCCGTCAGCCGGGCGGCGAGCTTGTCCTCGGTCTGGCGGATGAAATCGGCGATTCCGCCGTGTACGTAGTCTCGGCCGTCGGAAATGCTGATCACGCCGATTCGGGCCACGAGTCCTCCAACGCGTTCGCAGTGAGACTGCCCTCGAGTCGAGTAATCGATTACTCGTGACGCTATTCTCCGGGCCGAGTAGTGTCAACATCGCCGCAGTGCCCCAAGCGCTGCAAAGACGTTCACAGCAGTTCACAGAGTGAGGCCGGTGGGTGTGGCGACCATCAACGACGTGGCGATCAAGGCCGGGGTCTCGACGGCGACCGCGTCACGCGCACTGAACGGGAAGTCCACAGTAGATCCGGCACTGGCGGCCCGCGTGCTCTCCGCCGCGGCCGAACTGGGCTACCAGCCCAACGGACCGGCCCGCAACCTGCGCCGCCAGGAGACAGCGGTCCTCGCGTTGATCATCTCGGACGTCGAGAACCCCTTCTTCACCTCGATCGCCCGCGGGGTGGAAGACGTGGCCCAAGCAGTGGGCTACTCGGTGGTGCTGTGCAACTCCGACGAAAGCCCGGAGAAGGAGCGGCGGTACATAGACGTCGCGATCCAGGAGCGGGTAGCGGGCATCGTGCTCTCGCCGACTGGCACGGCGACCAATGTAGACCTCCTGACGGCCCGGCGAACCCCGCTGGTCGCGGTGGACAGGGCGCTGCCGTCAGCAGAAGCCGACATGGTCCTAGTCGACACGAGAAGCGCGGCCAAACAAGCCACGACGCACCTGATCACCCAAGGGTACGAACGGATCGGCTGCGTGACCGGCCCAGCCGGGATCCCCACAGCGGACGACCGACTGGCGGGATACAAGGACGCGCTGCGGGCAGCGAAACGCCGCACCCCGGCCAAGCTCGTCCGCCGCTCGGAATACAGGTCAGACGGCGCGTACGAGGCGACCATCGACCTGCTGAACTCACCGGACCGCCCGGACGCGTTGCTGGTCGCCAACAGCACGATGGCCATCGGCGTGCTCGAAGCGCTCTCTACATTGGACCTCCGGCTGGGTAAGGACATGGGCGTGGTCGCGTTCGATGACGCGCCCTGGGCTCAACTGGTCGACCCACCTCTGTCAGTGGTGTCCCAACCCGCTTACGACATCGGGAAAGCAGCGGCGCAACTCCTGCTCGCACGTATCGCGAACAGTTCGTTGGCCTATACCACCACCACGCTGAGCGCCACGCTCATCACTCGCGGCAGCTCAACCCGCTGACACCGCCCCAGTCGTTGTCCGGGGCGGTGATCGGCTCTTGCCCGGACAGGGGCAGGCAAGAGCCGACCGGCCTCATCCAGTCTTCGTCTGCATCCGGTAGCGCGCGGCCGACCACGCCGGTGCGCCTGTCTGCGGTTCGAGCCGGATGGTCACCGAGTTCTTTCCCGCCACCGCGCTCTCCGGCAGCTCGAACGTGTCCTCCAGCCACCGCGACGACGTGTTCCCCAGTGGCTGCGACCACGTTCCCACTGCTGTTCCGTCAACGAAGACGCTCGCCTGCTGGAAGGCTTCGCTCTGGTCGTTCATCCGCAGCAGCCTGGCTCCGGTGCTTCCCGGGGCCAGCTTCAGCGTGAACGTGATCGGCCCTGTGGTTGCCGCGACACCGTCGGACACGTTGACCTTGTCGTCCTTGCCTTCGAAGGTCGATTGCAGTGTTCGGCGGGTTTCTCCCGTCGACTGGTATCCGTGGGCCGCGCGGCTCGCGTCGTCCGCTACGTCGAGGACGTCGCTTTCAGTCAGGGACGGCCGGGATTGGCCGTACCAGTACGACGTCGAACTGTAGTTCGCCGGTGCGTCGTTCACCGGTCCGTGCTGGATGTCGAAGCGCAGGTTCGACGAGAACGAGACCGCCTCGCCGATCATCAGGCGGTAGGCCCCTGTGCAGTCGTGCTGGCATCCGTCGCCGTTCAGCTCCCATGCCGGGTTCCCGGCCAGTGGCATCGTGTACGTGATGCCGTCGCGGAAGTACCAGCCGGATTCGTAGAAGTCCTCCGTGCCTGTTCCGTAGATCGTCGGTGTCGCCGCACCGTCCACGTACACGCGTTCGTCGCCTTCCAGGTACAGGCGCATGTTGCCGTTGGGGATAGCGCCTCGCATCGAGTGCGTCACGCCGTAGTACACCCCGCGCCCGCTTGCCTGGAGGAACGTGAAGTCCTGGCCTGGCACTGTGTTCCCGGCTTGCTTGGTCGCGCGGAAGTAGCCGATCTTGCCTGACTGAAGGGCCGCCGCGACTGATGGGTCGGTGGCGTGGTCCGTTTCCACGGTCACGTCGCCGAGTTCGATGCCGCTTTGGTTTATCAGCGTCACGGTCGCGTTGTGTGCGTACGGCATCGGCCACCAGGACGTGTACCAGCCGTCCGGTGATGTGTCGATCGACGACATCAACGTCATCGTGTCGTACTCGCCCAGGCCTGAGCCGAAGAACTCGCCGAGCGGGGCGTCCACTCCCGTCTTGCCGTCGAAGGCGATCACGACTCGCACGCCACTGAGCAGCGCGTCCGACTTGGCCACCTCGGCCGGTGCGACCGGGTAGCGGAAAACCCGGTATCCCTGCCAGTTCAGGCCTTTGATCGTGTACCCGTGCGCCTGCTCCTCGCCGGGGTGGTTCGGGCCGACGTCCATCACGTCCGTGCGGCGCCAGTCACCGAGGACGTTGCTGTGCACGTTGTAGTGGAACTCGTTGACGTCCAAATCGGACGATATGTACTCGTTCAGCACGGTCAGGGCCGACTTGCCCGCGGTCAGCGCCGGTGGCACCAGGATGCTCTGGTCACGCCATTCGCCCGTCGGGACCCGCGGCCCGCTTTCCCAGAAACCCACTTGGGTTCCGTCGACCACCAGCCGGGCGCGCTGGTTGCCCACCTGCGGGTCGTAGCGCCTGGTTATCCGCACTCCTGTGTTCGCCGGGTCGATCGCGACCTTGAACGTCGTCGACCCGCCCACCGCGAACGCCCGCCCGTCGTCGCCGACCCGGGGGCTGGCCACGATCTGCGGGACCTTCACGCGCAGCTGGGTCAGCCAGCCCGACCCGGCCAGCGCCGCCACATTCCTCGACTTGCCCGCCGCGACCGAGCCCGTCGCGACCGGCGCCTTGGTCGCGGACACTCCCTTCGGGTCGCGGATGCCGTATCCGCGCAGCTTCGCGACCACGTCGAGTGCCTTGTCAGCCGGGTCGAACGTCTGCACGCCGTCGGCGTCCGCGAAATCCCGGTACGACACGTGGTGGAAAAGCGGGTTCGCCTGCACAGTCACCCGCATCGACTCGCGGTACGGCATCGGCACCTTGACCACCGCGCCACCGGAGGTGTCCTCGCCGTTGCCGACCAGTGGCCAGACCCACGGCGCGCCGAGCTTCCCGTCGACGACTTCCTGCAGCAGGTTGTCCAGGACGACCCGGCCGTCCAGCTCGATCTTGATCCGGCCGTTGTTGACCATCGAGCCGAAGTCGCGGGTGAACCACATCGAGTCGATCTGCCCCGCGCCGGTCCGTTCGGCGATCACGCACCCGGTCGCTGTCTTGCGCAGGCACGAATACGTCCCGACGAACCCGTCGTCGTTGCCGCCCGCGCGGTCGAAACTGGAGAACTGCCGCGACATGGCGCCAGGTCTCATCGCCGCCAGCTGGTCCATCTGGCGATAGACCTGCCAGCCGATCGGGCCCTTGTCCGTCGCACTCGTGACCCGCGGTGCCGCCTGGGCGGCACCGCTGACCGAGCTGAGGACGAGGGCGGAGATTACTGTGGATGCGAGCAGGGACCCGAAGCGCATCCCGCCTCCTCTGTATGGTGTTGTTCAGCCGCTGCCCTCGCACAGCGGTCTGGGCCTCAGTTGCCTGAGTTCTCCTTCGCGTAGACCTGTGCCGCGTTTTCCTTCGTGATCAACTGCGTTTTCAGCGTCTGTGTCCTGGGCACCTGCTGGCAGTCCACCAGGATCTTCTTCGCCGCCTCGACGGCTTCCTTGCCCGCGGTGGGGTAGATCAGCGTCGCCGAGAGGCGCCCGGCCTCGACGGCTTTCAGTCCGCCGGACGGGATCGGCAGGCCGTCGATCCCGATGAACTTCAACGCGTCCTGCTTGCCGGCGGCTCGCGCGGCCAGGTGGGCGCCCTCGGCCATCGGGTCGTTGTGCGCGTAGATCACCGAGACGTCCGGGTTGGACTTGAGGATCGCGTCCGCCTTCTCCTGGCCCTTCTCCCGCAGCCAGTCGCCGTCCTGGCTGACGACGATCTCGATCTTGCGGCCGCGGAGCGACTCGCGGAAGCCGTCGCCGCGTTCCTTGGCGGGCGTCGAACCGGCCAGGCCGCGGATCTCCGCGATCTTGCCGCCGTCGGGCAGCAGCTGCTCGGCGACGTACTTGCCCGCCTGGCGGCCGATCTCCACGTTGTCCGCGCCGATCCACGAGGTGTACGCGTCGCCTTCCACCTTGCGGTCCAGCACGATCACGGGAACGCCTTTGTCGAAGGCCTTCTTGACCACGCCGGTCAGCGGCTTGGCCTCGTTCGGGCTGATGATGAGCAGGTCGATCTGCTGGGTCAGGAAGTTCTCGACGTCGGACACCTGGCGGGAGTTGTCCTGCTGCGCGTCGGTGAAGCGGACTTCGAACTGCGGCACCGCCTTGGCCGCGGTCCTGATGTCGTCGTCCATCCGTTGCCGGTACGGCTCGGCCACGTTGGCCTGGCTCATGCCGATGACGTACTTGCCGTCGGCGCCCTTGCACGGCGCGTTCGACGCGGTCCCGCCGGGACGGTTCTCGCTTGTCGTCCCGCAGGCCACCAAGGATCCGAGCACCACAGCAACCCCTAAGAGCGCCTGTACGCGCATGCCTTGTCCTTTCTCCCTCAGGTTGACGGGCGGAGCCGTTGCAGGCCCGCCGCAACCACGATCACGAGCCCCTTGATCAGGAGCTGGACGTTCGTGTCGACGCCGTTGAGCGCCAGGATGTTGTTGAGCACGCCGAGAAGCAGCGCACCGGCCACGGTTCCGACGACCGAACCGCGCCCACCGGCCAGGCTCGTGCCGCCGACGACGACCGCGGCGATCGCGTCGAGTTCGTAGCCCAGGCCGTCGTTGGGGCTGCCCTGGTTGAGCTGGCCGGCGTGGATGATCCCGGCCAGGGCGGCGAGCAGCCCGCAGATGCCGAACACGGCGATCTTGACCCGTTTGACCGGCACACCGGACAGCCGCGCCGCCTTCTCGTTGCCGCCGATGGCGTAGATGTGCCGCGCGAACGCCGTGCCGCGCAGGAAGAGGATCGCCAACGCGGCCACCACGACGAAGATCAGCGCCGGGATGGGTACCAGCCCGTTGAACGTCCGCTCGCCCAGCAGGGAGAACGCCACCGGCGCCTCGCCCGGCCCGTCACCGTAGGCGATCGCGACGCCCTGCCCGCCCGACCAGATCCGCGCGAGACCCCGCGCGCACTGCAGGCCTGCCAGGGTGACGATGAACGCCTGGATGCCGAACGCGGCCGACGCGACGCCCTGCAGCAAACCGAAGCCGAGTCCGACGGCCAGAACGATCAGCACAGCCGGGATGAGGCCGAAGTCGTTCTCCACCAACAGCACCGCGGACCCGGCCGCGGCGAGGCCGAGCATCGCGCCGACCGAGAGGTCGATGCCGCCGATCAGGATCACGAACGTCATGCCGACCGCGATGATCCCGATCTCCGACACCGCCCGCACCACGTTGAACAGGTTGTCGCCGGTGAGGAACAGCAGTTCGCCGTTGCGGCTCGGCGAGAACACGATCGCCGCGATGAACACCGCGACCAGGCCGAACAGGCTCTGGAAGCGGAACACGACGGCGAGCACGCTCTGCCGCCGGGACGCCACGAACTCCGTACCGGTCATAAGGTGACGACCTCCCCCATGGATGCCGCGAGCAGTTCGGCCTCACCGGCCTGCGAGGTCCGCAGCTCCGCGACGTCACGCCCGCCGCGCAACACGACCACCCGGTCGCACACACCGACCAGCTCCGCCAGTTCGGACGACGCGAGCAGCACGCCCATCCCGCGCTGCGCGGCCTGGCCGAGCAGTTGGTAGATCTCGGCTTTGGCGCCGACGTCCACACCTCGAGTCGGTTCGTCGAGCAGCAGCAGTTCCGGTTCGGTGAGCAGCATCCGCCCGAGCACGACCTTCTGCTGGTTCCCGCCGGACAGCGCGGATACCGGGTCGCGCACCGACGCCAGTTTGATGCTGAGGTCGTGCACGATCCGGGTCGTCTCCGCGGTTTCCCGCCGCCGGGACACCACACCGAGCCGCGCTATTCGATCCACAACGGACAGAACGGTGTTGGCCAGCACCGAGTGGTCCAGCGCCAGCCCGGAGATCCTGCGGTCCTCTGGCATGTAGACCACGCCCGCGCGGATCGCCGAGCGCGGTCTGTGGTGGCGCAGCGGGCGCCCCTTGAACGTCACCGCCCCCTGCCAGCGCCCGCCCGCGCCGAACAGGGTCTCCAGCAGTTCGGTGCGGCCCGCACCCAGCAGGCCGGCCAGGCCGACGATCTCGCCGCGGCGGACGGTGAGGCTGATTCCCGCCGGGTCGCGGCGCCCCGGCCGCGTGCGGGGTACGACGAGATCCCGCACTTCCAGCAACGTCTCGCCGGAGGTGACGTCCTCGTGGGTGGTGAACATCGCCCGCACCGGGCGGCCGATCATCGCCTCGGCGGCCTGGTCGGCGGTCATGTCCCTGGCGTCGAACTCGGCGACGACGGATCCGTTGCGCAGGACCGTCGCGCGGTCGGCGATCCGGCCGATCTCGTCCATCCGGTGCGAGATGTAGACGATTCCCGCGCCGGACCGGCGTAACTCGCCGATCACCGCGAACATCCGGTCCACTTCGGCCGACGACAGCGCGGACGTCGGCTCGTCCATGATCAGCACCTTGGCGTCGAGCGAGAGCGCCTTCGCCAGGCTCACCAGCTGCTGTTCACCGGTGCGCAACTCGCCGACGTGCCTGCCGGGGTCGATGGCGATTCCGGCGCGGCGCAACAGGTTCGCGGTCTCGCGCAGCATCGCGCGCCGGTCGAGCGTGCCGACCGGGGTCCGCGGCTCCCTGCCGAGGAAGATGTTCTCCGCGACCGAGAGGCCGGGGACGAGGTCGAGTTCCTGGTGGATCATGGCGATTCCGGCGCGTTGCGCGTCGGCCGGGCCGTGGAAGCGCACGGGTTCGCCACCGACGGTGATCGTTCCGGTGTAGTCGGTCAGATCGCCGGACAGCACGCGCATGAGCGTCGACTTGCCCGCGCCGTTCTCGCCGAGCAGCGCGTGCACCTCGCCGGCCCGGACCGTGAGATCCACGTCGCGGCACGCCTTGACCCCGCCGTAGGACTTGCTGATCCGGACTAGCCCCACCAGTGATGCGACACCGTTGTCCATCCACACCCCGCCACAAGGCCGAGTAAACGATTACCCGAGACGCTAGGGTGGCCGCTCCGACGTGTCAAGCGCCGACCGAATGATCAGGGAATCGGTTGCTGTCCAACAACGGCTTGGCCGCGCGGGGAAAGCCGGTAGCCCACTGCGAGGCTCTTGGTGAGCCCGAGTTCCTTGAGCCTGCGAACGTCCGCTTTGAACTGAAGCGTCTCGCGGCCGAGCGACTGCGCGAGATCGGGCGCGCGGACACCGGGCCGCGAGCCGATCAACGAGAGCACGGTGAACGTCCACGGCCCGCGTCTACTCCGTTCGTCCATCCGGCGCAGTGCCGAGCAGATCCGCGCGATCTCCTCAGGCGAGGGCAATGACTCGCGCAACGACACCCGCGGGTCGGCGCCGGCGAACCGCAACGCC
Source organism: Kibdelosporangium phytohabitans (assembly GCF_001302585.1). Classification (GTDB taxonomy): domain Bacteria; phylum Actinomycetota; class Actinomycetes; order Mycobacteriales; family Pseudonocardiaceae; genus Kibdelosporangium; species Kibdelosporangium phytohabitans. Next base: position 9,216,264 of record NZ_CP012752.1, read on the forward strand.
AACCGGTACACGTCGCCGTCACGGCCTGTGAGAAACGATGTCAGCTCAGCGAGGGTGTTGTATCCCGCCAACCGGGCGTCCTTGGCGGTGATCCTGCGTAGCGGGATCCGTTCGACGGAGTCGATGGCGAGGACGCCGACGGCGGTCTTGAGCGTGCCGCCCGCCGTCACCGCCGGCCGGGTCCAGCGCCGGAACACCAGCGTGACCTCGCCCGCGCGAATCCGTTCGAGGACGTTCTGCCTGATCAGCATCGTTCATACCTCTCGACAGGGACCTGCTCGAACGGCATAGTGGGAGAAGTTGCACGCACCGTGTTGGACTATGTGCGATTTGTATCCATCTTCGTGAATTTCTTCACAAAGGCGCACGAACCCGCACATCCGCGCTAGTCTATGCGAATGAGCATCGCGCTGGAGACGGTTTTGGCCAAAGCAGGGTTGCGGGTCACCCCCGGCGAGTTCCTCGGCCTGGTCGAGGACGCCGCGAGGAGGTTGTCTCCACCCAACCCCAATCCCGCTGAGTACTTCTCAGCCGACCAGCGCGAAACGCTCACCGAAGTGGGCCTCGACCTGCGGCCTCGCCGCCCGGACGAGGTCGACTCGCGGGCGCGCGCCGTCGCCGCCCAAGCCGTGCTGCGCGACTCGGCGCTGACCGTGTCCGACGCGGCCACGACCATCGGCGTGGACACCAGCCGGATCAGGCACCGCCTCGCGGCGGGCAGGCTCGTCGGCTGGAAGGACCGCGGCGGCTGGCGGTTGCCCGCGTGGCAGTTCACCGGATCGGGTGTACTGCCCGGCCTGGAGACCGTGCTGGCGGCACTGCCCATCGACCAGCCACCGCTCGTGGTGGCCGCGTTCATGACCACCCCGCAGGAGGACCTCCTGATCAGCGGGGAGCCCGGCACCCCGCGGCAGTGGCTGCTCGCGGGAGGCGATCCGGACCGGGTCGCCGCGCTGGCAGCCGTCCTCGGAACCCCCGCGTGACGGCCAGGACGACACAACCAGGCTGACGATCGAAACGCATGGCTCGGCTCCCCCAGCCACCGACTCCGGCTGCGCTCAGGTCGCTGCTGCGATCCGACGAGGACATCGTGGCGGTGCACAGCGGCACCCGCCTTGTCCGGATCTTCGCAGCGGGCGGCGCGCACCGCCAACGGTGGAACTCCTTCCGCTACACCGGCCCGCTCCCGCACGGCCGGTTCGACCCGCACCCGCTCGGCCCCGAGGGCCGTCCGGCCGACAGCCCCGGCAACGGCGTGCTGTACTTCGGCCTGTCGGTGCGCACCAGCCTCGCCGAGGTGTTCCAGTCGACGTCCATTGTGGACAGATCGACCCGGCGGCCGCACCTTGTCGTGTTCCGCCCGCAGCGCACGCTGCGCCTGCTCGACCTCTCGGGTCTCTGGCCGACGAGGGCCGGTGCCTCGCAGGAGCTCTCCAGCGGCGCGAAGGCACTGACCCAGGCGTGGGCACGGGCGATCAGGGCAGCGCACCCCGAACTCGACGGCGTCTGGTACCGCAGCTCGATGGACGGCGGTGAACCCGCGATCTGCCTGTTCGACCCGCCGTCGGGCACCGCGATCCCGCCGGCGCCCGACATGCTGCTGCCCCTCGACCACCCGGGACTCGACCTGCCGCTCGGCCGGATCTGCGAGGAGCTGAACTACACGCTCCTCAGCTGAGGTGCCGCGCCCACCACTCGAGCACCGCGTCGAAGCGTTCCTTGCGGTGGCGCGGCTTACCGGAGCGGGTCAGCTCGTGCCCTTCGGCGGGGAACAGCAGCAGCTCGGCCGGGGTTCCCTGCCTGCGCAGCGCCACGAACAGCCGCTGGCCCTGCTCGACCGGGCACCGCCAGTCGTGCTCGGAGTGCACCACGGCGAACGGGATCCTGATCTGGTCGGCGTAGGTCAACGGGCTGGCCTTGGCCTGCGCCTCCCGGTCCGAGCCGACGTACAGATCGGTGAACATGTAGCCGATGTCGGAGCTGCCGGTGAACGAGTCCCACGCGTTGACAGCGCGTTCGCTCCACGCGGCCCGGAAGCGCTGCCCGTGGTGCGCCGCCAGCCAACTGGTCATGAACCCGCCGTAGGAACCGCCCATCACGCCGACCCGCGACGCGTCCGCTTCCGGCAACGCCAAAGCGGCGTCCAGCAGCGAAAGCACGTCGTCCACGTCGACCGTGCCGAAGCCGTGCACGACCGCCTGCCCGTGGGACTGCCCGTAACCCGCCGAGCCACGCGGGTTCGGCAGGACGACGAGATATCCGGCCGAGGCGTAGACCTGCGCCTCGTCGAACAACCCCCAACCGTGGTACGCGAAAGGCCCGCCGTGCACGGCGAGCAGCACGGGGTGCGGGCCGGGCCCTTCGGGCAGCACCACCCAGCCGTGCGACTCGTAGCCGTCCGGCGACTGCCCGGAGATTTCCCTGACCTCACGCAAACCGCTGGCACGCAACGGTGGTGAGAAGTCGGCGACGACACTGCCGGCCACGGCGACCTGCCCCGCACTGTCTGGAGTGGACAGAGCGACGGCGATCCGCGCGCCGTCCACCGAGAACGCCTTGACCTTGCTCTTGGCGCCCGCCAGCAACGTGGTCTCGGCGAACGGCACCGCCGACGCGGACAACGGGACCTGCCGCAGTTCGCTGGCGCCGCGGTTGAGCGCGACGAAGACCACCGACGACCCCATCAGCTGCGGGCCGATGCCGTCCTCGCAGCAGACCGTTTCCTGGTCGGTGAGTTTGCGCGGCTGCTGAGGTTCCGCCAGGTCCAGCGGCGCCGCCCAGAGACTCGTGTTCACCGCGACCGTGTGGTCACCGTCGAACTCACGTCCCTGGAAGACAACGACTCCGTCGCCCACGACCGGGCAATGCGCGTCACCGGGCACTTCGACCACGACAACAGGTGCGCCGCCTGCCGCCGGGACGGCGTAGAGATTGGTGCGCTGGCTTTCCCGCGCGCCCCAGTCGGCCGAAGCGGGGAACACCAGCTGGGCGCTGTCCGGTGTCCAAGCCGGTTTGCCCACGTCGCAGGCACCGTCGGTCAGCTGGGTGAGCTCGCCGTCGAGGTCGGTGACGAACAGCCTGGGGCGCCGGTCGAAGACGAACCCGATGTCGTCCCAACGGTAGTCCAGCCGGGTGATCCGCCGGTGCGACTCGTCGCCCGGCTTGCCGTCCCGCGCGTAGCGGCCCTCGTCGGGCACCCGGGCGACGAACGCGATCCTGGTCGAATCCGGTGACCACACCGGTGTCTGCGCACCGAGCGGGAGGTCGGTCAACGCGCGTGCGTCCCCGCCGCCGGTGGGCTGGACGTACAGCTGCGGCCGCTCGTCCGCGGAGGCACTGCGCAGGAACGCGACCCATTCGCCGTCCGGCGAGATCGCGGGCTCACCGTCGAGGTGACCGTGCGACCACGGACTGGTCCCCGATCCGTCGACGGCCACCCGGTGCAGGCCGCCGCGGTAGCTGTTGCTCGCCAAATCGGGGTGAGCCGCTGCTACCAGCAGCAACTCACCCCGGAGGCTGATCGAATCGGTGGTCGTGAGCAGCTCGATGTCATCTGGGCGCACACGCCGACGCTACCCGATACTTAGCGAGGCTCACGACCTTCCGAAGAAGGGTCAGCCCGACGTCGTGACCGACGTGTCGCCTGACTCCTTTGCCCTGTCCCGCTTGGCCTTGATCAGGCTCGCGACCGTCGTGATGGCCAGTACACCGATGATGACGCTCAGCGACACCGCGATGTTCGGCACCCAGACGTTCAGGTGCTCGCCGCCGTTGATGAACGGCAGCTCGTTGGTGTGCAGCGCCTCGAGCACGAGCTTCACGCCGATGAACGCCAGGATGGCCGCGAGGCCGAGCTGCAGGTACACCAGCTTGTTCAGCAGGCCGCCGAGCAGGAAGTACAGCTGGCGCAGGCCCATCAGCGCGAACGCGTTGGCCGCGAAGACCAGGAACGGCTCCTTGGTCAGGCCGAAGATGGCCGGGATCGAGTCGACCGCGAACAGCAGGTCCGCCGTGCCGATCGCGATCATCACGATGAACATCGGGGTGACCATGCGCTTGCCCGCGACCTTCACGAACGACTTGGCGCCGTGGTAGTCGTCGGTGACCGGGAGGAACTTGCGCGCCAGCTTGGTCACGCCGTTCTCCTTGTACTCCTCGTCGTCGTCGCTGTGGTTCGACTTGAGGAACGTGTAGGCGGTGTAGATGAGGAACGCGCCGAACAGGTAGAACACCCAGCTGAACTCCGCGATGACCGCGGCCCCCAGCAGGATGAACACGCTGCGCATGGCCAGCGCGAGCAGTATCCCGATCAGCAGCACCTTGTGCTGGTGGATCGCGGGCACCTTGAACGCGCCCATGACCACGAGGAACACGAAGAGGTTGTCGACCGACAACGAGTACTCGGTGATGTACCCGGCGAAGAACTCGCCGGCCGGTTGGCCACCGGCGAAGTACCAGAGGCCGAGACCGAAGACGACCGCGCAGGCGACGTAGAACGTCACCCACCTGGCGGCCTCGCCGATTGTCACCTCATGGGGTTTGCGGTCGACGATCACCAGGTCGATCGCGAGCAGGACGAGAAGTCCGGCAATCGTCGCGATCCACAACCACACTGGCACACTCATGGGTCACCTCCGGTCAGGCGGGCATAGCCGTCTCCACCGGAGGTCTCTTCCGCCAGTGCGACATCCGCGCACAGACCGACGGCGCCGGGGTCATTACCACTGGTCCCAGCGGTCGAGATCCGTGTTGACGACACCGCCGCGAAGGAATACTCCCCTCCACTGCAGCCCTTATTGTCCCTATCGGCTCGCCCGGACGCCAGGCGGAGTCCCCCATCCGGTTGTTGTTCTTGGTCACATCGCCCGTTCGGCCGGTCATCGGGCCGCCGGTCGGTCACCCACAGCGAGTTCTCAGCAACCTTCCCATACGGTTCGCAGGTGCCCCGAATGTCCAAGACCCGCCTCCGCTGGCTGGCGCTCACGCTGGCCGCCGTGATCGTCGCGGCAGGAGTTCTGATCTGGGTCAACAGCGGGTCCGACGGACCCACGATCGCCACGGAGAACCGATTGGTCTCCAGCGGCGATGCCCAGCTCGACACCACCCTCTACCTGCCGGAACAGACGCCCGCACCGGCTGTGCTGGTCGCGCACGGGTTCGGCGGCAGCAAGGAGAGCGTCGACGCGGACGCCCGTGAACTCGCCCAACGGGGCTTCGTCGCGCTGGCGTGGACGGCGCGCGGCTTCGGCCGCAGCACCGGCCAGATCGCGCTGAACGCGCCGGACGCCGAGGTCGCCGACGTCAGCAGGCTGATCGACGAGCTCGCCAAACGGCCCGAGGTGCAAAAGGACGGTGACGACCCCAAGGTCGGCATCACGGGCGGTTCGTACGGTGGCGCGATCTCGTTGCTGGCCGCCGGATACGACAAGCGGATCGACGCGCTGGCGCCGGTGATCACGTACAACGACCTCGGTCAGGCGCTGATCCCGAACTCGGCGACCACGTCGGGCCAGCTGGCCGGCACACCGTCGGCCAACGCCTTCGCCGCGCAGGGCGTGTTCAAACGCTCATGGGCAGGCGTCTTCTTCGCCGCGGGCATGGGCGGAGCGGGTTTCGCCAACCCGAGCGTCGACGCCTCCGAACCGGGCAGCGACGACAACAGCAACCAACTGGCCGCACAGGACCCAGCCGCCGCGGCAGCGGGTGGCGCACAGGGCGCTCCGCCACCCGGCGGCCGAGGCGCGGCCCAGCCGAACGGCCCATGTGGCCGGTTCACCCCGCGGGTCTGTGCGGCGTACACGGAACTGGCCACCACCGGCAAAGCCAGCAAGGCCACTGTGGACCTGCTGCGGTCGGTGTCGCCGGTGTCGGTGACCGGCCGGATCACCCAGCCGACCATGATCGTGCAGGGCGAGCAGGACACCCTTTTCGGCCTCGACCAGTCCGACGCGACCGCGCGCCAGATCGCCGCGGCGGGCGGCAAGGTCAAGATGGTCTGGTACGCGGGCGGGCACGACGGCGGCAAGCCGGGCCCGAGCCTGCGCGCGAAGATCGCCGACTGGTTCGACTTCCACCTGCGCGGCCGGGGCGCCGACCCCGGCACCAGCTTCGAGTACGCCGTGCAGGGCGCGATCAGGGCACAGGGTGCGCCCAGCGTGCGGACCATGACCGCGGCGGGTTATCCCGGCCTCGGCGGCAGGTCCGCCACCGAGCGCCGTCCGATCACGTTGGCCGGTCCACAGCAGACGATCGTGAACCCGCCAGGCGGCAACCCCGGGTCGATCACGAGCATGCCCGGCCTCGGTTCCGTCGTGGCCGGGTCGGCCAGGCTGGCCAGCAGGCTCGCGGTCGACATCCCCGGCCAGGTGGCCAGGTGGCGCAGTGAACCGCTGACCAGCCAGCTGCTCGTCAGCGGCTCGTCGACAGTCCGGATCCGCGTCGAAGCGGCGCCCGGCGCGCCGGTGCCCGCCGACGGCGTGGTGCTGTTCGCGAAGCTCTACGACGTCGCCGGGGACGGAACGCGGACGCTGCCCGCTTCGGCCGTGTCACCGCTGAGGGTCACGCAACTGCCTGCGGACGTGACCGTGACGCTGCCGGGCATCGTGCGGCCGATCGAAGCCGACCACCGCATCGAAGTCGCCGTCACCACGACCGACCAGGCGTACGCGGTGCCCGCGCAACCCGCTGCCGTCACGGTCTCGCTGACCGACACGGCACTGCAGGTGCCGGTCGTGCCGGGCACGCGCTCGACCCAGACTCCGCCGATGTTCGCGCTGATCGGCATCGGTGTCGTGATCGGACTGGTCATCGTGGTGGCGATCGTCGCCGCGATCCGCCGTCGCCGCGCCGACGACGTCGACCCGGACCTGACCGGTGTGCCGCTGGTGATCGACAACCTGGCCAAGGAGTACCCCGGCGGGCTGAAGGCCGTGGACGGGTTGTCCTTCCGCGTGGAGAAAGGCCAGGTGCTGGGCCTGCTCGGGCCCAACGGCGCGGGCAAGACGACGTCGCTGCGGATGCTGATGGGCCTCATCCAGCCGACCGAGGGCTCGATCAGGGTGTTCGGGCACAAGGTGCACGCCGGTGCGCCGGTGCTGTCGCGGATCGGGTCGTTCGTGGAGGGCTCCGGGTTCCTGCCGCACCTGTCCGGCGAGGCGAACCTGCGGCTGTACTGGGCGGCGACCGGGCGCCCGCTGGAGCACGCGCACTTCGACGAGGCGATCGAGATCGCCGGGCTCGGCCACGCGGTGCGCCGCCGGGTCAAGACCTACAGCCAGGGGATGCGGCAGCGGCTGGCGATCGCCCAGGCCATGCTCGGCTTCCCGGACATGCTCGTGCTGGACGAACCGACCAACGGGCTCGACCCGCCCCAGATCCACCAGATGCGCGAGGTGCTCAAGCGCTACGCCGCCACCGGGCGCACGGTGCTGGTCTCCAGCCACCTGCTCGCCGAGGTGGAACAAGCGTGCACGCACGTGGTCGTGATGCACCGCGGCAAGCTCGTCGCCGCGGGCGAGGTCGCGGACATCGCCGCGGTCGGCGGCGAGGCGACGTTCCGCGTCGACCAGCCCGACCAGGCGGCGTCGGTGCTGGGTGAGCTGGCCGGTGTCACGGGCGTCGAGGTCGACGGCAAGCAGGTGCACGCCAACCTCGACGGCACACCGCGCTCCAAGGCACTGGGTGCTCTGGTCGCCGCCGGTGTCGCGGTCGAGCAGGCAGGCCCACGCCGACGCCTGGAGGACGCGTTCCTGGAGCTGGTCGGGGAGAACAAGGCATGAAACCCCCTGTTCTCACCCCGAAAAACCCCACCGGACAGTCCCCCACCCGACCCGGGGGGCGTCCCTGCTCCAGTCCATCGGGGATGAGGGCTGGTCAACGGGCTACTCACCGGTTGTGGACAAGTGGATTCGACGACGGTCCATCGGCTCCGGGATCACCCGGACGGTCGACAGGGGCGAGCGGATCACCCAGCTCATGCGACGGGCTCGAGTCAGGCGGGAAGTACACATGAGTACCAACAATGTGCACACCGACCCCACGGCCATCGGGGCGATGGAGGAAGCGGCCTCCCACGAACACCTGAAGGTCCAGTCCGACGGCTCGGTGGTCGGCTACAAGGCGGGCCGCACCCTCAGGATCCGCGTGGAGCTGGCCAGGCAGCTGCGCAGGCGCCGGACCCAGTTGATGCTGGGCCTGCTCGTGCTGCTGCCGGTCGTGCTGGTCGTCGCGTTCCAGATCGGACAGTCCAACCCGAACCGCAGGCAGGGCACGTTCGTCGACCTCGCGGTGGCGAGTGCGCCGAACTTCGTGGTGTTCGCGTTGTTCGTGTCGGGCACGTTCCTGCTGCCGATGATCGTGGCGATCTTCTTCGGGGACACGATCGCGAGCGAGGCGTCGTGGTCGAGCCTGAAGTACCTGCTGGCCACGCCGATCCCGCGGCACCGGCTGATCGCGCAGAAGGCGATGACGTCCGGGATCCTGTCGCTGTTCGCGTTGCTGCTGTTGCCGTCGGTGTCGCTGCTGATCGGCGTGATCTGGTACGGCGCGGGCGAAGCGGTGAGCCCGACGGGTGACGCGGTCTCGTTCGGCGACGGCGTGACGGCGATCTACGCGGCGACGATCTACATCGCGATCAACTTGCTGTGGGTGGCGGCGCTGGCGCTGTTCCTCTCGGTGTCCACGGACGCGCCGCTCGGCGCGGTCGGCGGCACGGTGCTGGTCGCGATCGTCTCGCAGATCCTCGACCAGATCACCGCGCTGGAGGACCTGCGCAACTACCTGCCGACGCACTACGCGTTCGCCTGGTCGGACCTGATCTCCACCGACATCGACTGGTCGGAGATGACGAGGGGCGCGTTCTCGGCGGTGTGCTTCGCGGCGTTCTTCGGTTTCCTCGCCGTCCGCAAGTTCACGCGCAAGGACATCACGAGCTAGCGCACATGCCACAAGGGGCGGTCACCGACGGGTGGCCGCCCCTTTGTGTTGTCAGTGACGGTACGTTGACGTACCGTGAGTGTGGTACGAAGCCGTACCACACTCAGGGAGTCCCGATGTCCCAGTCGCGCCTGAAACTCGCGGGCAATCCGGTGGTCGTCACCGGCGCCGCTTCCGGCATCGGCCGCAGCCTGGCCACCCGGCTCGACGGGCTCGGCTCCCCGGTGGCGATCACCGACGTCAACGAGGCAGGCCTGAAGGAGACCGCCGCCGGGCTGACCGGCAAGGTCCTCACCAAGGTCATGGACGTGGGCGACAGCGACGCACAAGCCGCCTTCGCCGCCGAGGTGCGCGACTGGCTGCCCGGCCCGCTGGCCGCGGTGTTCAACAACGCGGGCGTGGACGTGTCCAACACGGTCAGGGACGGCGACCCGGCCGACGACAAGTGGCTGCACGACATCAACTTCCACGGCGTCGTGCACGGCACCCGCGCGTTCCTGCCCATCCTGGTCGAGCAGGACGCGGGCGCGATCGTGAACACGTCCAGCGTGTTCGGCCTGACCGGCATGCCCGGCCACAGCGCCTACTGCGCCTCGAAGTTCGCCGTTCGCGGCTTCACCGACTCGCTGCGCCAGGAACTACGCGGCACAGGCGTGCACGCGGTCACCGTGCACCCCGGCGGGATCCGGACCAACATCGTGCGCAACGCCCGTTTCCGGCAGGACGCCTTCGGTGTCGCCAGGAGCCACGAGGACCTCACGAAGCAGTTCGACAGGATCACCATGACCACTCCGGACAAGGCCGCGGCGATCATCCATTCCGGAGTGGACGCGGGCAAGGCCCGGATCCTGGTCGGCCCGGACGCGTACTTCTTCGACGCGCTGGCACGGATCTCCCCGACGCACTACTACTCGCTGATGAACGCCGGCATCAGCCTCTACCGGCGGCTGGCGTCCCTGTCCAGGTGAACCGGGTTGTCACTGCCCCGCGGCGGCAACCTCGTACGCGTCGAACGCGCGCTTGTCGAACAGCACCAGCCGGACGGACGTGATGTCCGGTGTCTGCTTGCGCGTTTCGGCGATCGTGGCCACCGCGACCGTGGCGGCGGACTCCACCGGCCAGCGGTAGATCCCGGTGGAGATCGCCGGGAAGGCGACGGTGTGCGCGCCGAGGCCGGCCGCGACATGCAGCGAGTTGCGGTAGCAGTCGGCCAGTAGCTCCGAGCGGTCATGTGTGGCCGACCAGACCGGGCCGACGGTGTGCACCACCCATCTCGCCGCCAGTCGCCCCGCGGTCGTGGCTACCGCCTGGCCCGTCTTGAGACCTCGCCCGTAGTGTCCGGCACGCAGCGCGCGACACGCGGCGAGGATGTCCGGGCCACCCTTGCGGTGGATGGCGCCATCCACCCCGCCACCGCCCAGCAGGGACGAGTTCGCGGCGTTCACCACGACATCGACGTCCTGCTCGGTGATGTCGCCCATGACGAGTTCGAGGTGTCCCACGTGGGCATTCTTCAGTCGAGCGGATCGTCTGTCCATCGTGTTCCGCAGCGGCAACACCTGCCGCGGACGAGACACCCGGCGGGCAGCCGGACATCGCGAACCGGCGACGCCCGCTGGGCAAAAGGGGCATGATGGCCGGGTGAACCAGACCTACCGGCACGTGTCGCAGTCGCCGACGCTGCCGGGCACCGCACCACCGCAGGACGAGTTCGACGTCGCCGCGCTGTACGAGACCCCGCTGAGCACCGGTGGCGCGGCCGACGTGTCGCTGGACGAGAAGCTGCGCAAGGCGTACTTCTGGATCGTCAACCACGCGATCATCAGCCCGCACTACGACCTGGAGTTCGCCGAGGGCCCCGGCACGAGCTTCACGCTCGGTGACAGCAAAGCCCGGCTGTCGCTGCCGAGTGGGCAGAGCTACTCCAGTTTCGTGCTCGTCCCGCTGCTGACGTTCGCCACGCGGCGCCGGTGCCTGCTCGTGGGCGGGCCGGGGCGGGGCAAGACGGCCAGCGCGATCCTGATGGGCGTGCTCGCCGGGTACCCGTTGCGGGACGTGCGCAGGGCGATGCAGCACGGGCACCCGCAGCTGACGATCTCCGACATGCTGGGCACCCCCCTGCCGGGGGACTTGATCAAGGCCGAGCGGCTGGCGGACATCGACGTCGCCTGGCGGACCTGGCTGGGCATGCGCGTCAAGATCGTCGACGAGTACAACCGCATCCCCACCCGCACCCAGTCGGCGTTGCTGACGCTGATGTCCGACGGGTACGCCGAGGTGTTCGACCAGATCTACGAGTCCGCCGACTCGGCCTGGTATCTCACGGCCAACGACGACAGCGGCGGCGGCACCTACCAGGTCATCGAGGCGCTCAAGGACCGCATCGACGTCGTGGTGCACGCGCTGGCGTTCAACTCGCGGTTCCTCGGCGAGTTGCAGGAGCGGGTCGAGCAGCGGCTGCGGCCGGAGGAGGTCGTGCCGCCGGAGATCGTGTTCACCGAGGCCGAGCACGACCGGATGCACGCGGAGATCCTGCGCGTGCCGCTGCCCCGTGAGGTGCGGCGCAGGCTGGAGTTCTTCTCCGCCCAGTTCGAGCTGCTCGAACCGGCGGGTGAGCAGTTCGAGTACCGGACCAAGGACACCGCGAACCTCGCCGGTGTGGACGTGCACCTGCTGTCCGCGAGCGAGACCGGGCGCGACCGGCTGGCCGACCTCGGCGCCCAGACGCTCACGGGGTTGTCCGTACGGTCGTTGCAGAGCGTGCTGACGTACGCCAAGGCGTTGGCGTATTTCCGTGGCCGTCCCGAGGTCAGCCTCGACGACCTTGCGTCGGTACTGCCGTTCGTGCTGCACGACAAGCTCAAGCCCAACGACCAGTCGCCCGCGTTCGACGAGCCCGCCCAGCGTCCATACCGGACCGACCGGGTCAGCTGGATCCGGTCGATGTTCGAACGGGCCTGCGCCGAGTACGACCGGCTCGACCTCGACGTGCACGACCCGGTCGGCGACCTGCTCGACGAGTTCGAACTCGGCCTCGACGACGTCGGCGAGGCCGAAGTGGAGCGCCGCCTCGGCAAGGTCGAGTCATTGCTGGCCGAGTGGAGCCGGGACCGCAAGCTCTACGGGCACGTCTACGACGACGCACTGGCGTTGAAGTACCTGCACCAGCGTTACGTGAACTACCGGTCGTGGCTGCGATGGAAGAACTGAGCAGCCCGTTCCACCGGGCGCTGGCGGCCAACCGGGACCGCTACAACGCCCAGTTCCGGCTGGCCAGGCACCGGTCGCGGAACCTGGACGCAAACGCTTTCCTCAAGCACCTCCAGGACTTCGTCGGGCCGATCGTCGACGCGGCGGGCGGTGATCCGGTCGAGGTCACGGACGCACTGGTCGACCTGTCGTTCGCCACCAACGGCCGCATGTCCGCGCTGTTGCACAAGATCCTGCTCGACCAGGCGCGGTTCCTGGCGATGGAGCCGAGGCGGGTCTCGGTGGCGCTGGCGAACGCCTTGCACCACCTGGAGTCCCAACCGGACACCCGCCCGACCGCCTGGGTGTCGTTCCTGTTCCACCGCAGCAAGCTCGTCGACACCGTCGACGCCTTCCTGGACCTGGCCGCGGTCGCGGCATGGGGTTTCGGGCTGGCCGCCTTGCGCGAATCGGCCCTCGCGGTCGCCGCACGGCTGCACCCCGACCTGTTGTGGGCGATCACCGGCTCGCAGGACGTCGAACAGGTGCGGGCCGATCCGTGGTGGACCGCCTATCCCAAGGGCCTGCGGGTCGTGCGCAAGCTGGGCGCGTTCCGCGGCTTCGGTGGCACGTTCGTGCGGCCACCGACGGTGTTCCTCAGCCGTGGGCTGCTGCACGCCACGGACGGCGAGAACACCTGGCGTGTGTACGCGGATATCCACGGTGGCGCGCTGCGTAAAACCGAACACGCGACGCCGGAGGTCCAGTCGCCGACCTTCACGCTGTCCCGTGACGGTGTCGTGTCCCTGAACGGTGAATCACGGGCGCTGCCGCAGCTCGCGGGCGCGTCCAGTTGGGCGTCGTTCGGCAACACGCTGGCGGTCACGACGCCGTGGACCCACTCGATCACTTTCGTGGCGCAGTCGTGAACTGGCGCGAGAAGTGGCCGGAGGCGCTGCGGGCGTGGGGCCGGTTCACCAAGGTCCACGACCCCGACTACTGCGTGTCCACATCGGACGCCAAGGCCGCCGGGCTGACCGGCAGCTTCGCGATGTTCCGGTTGAACGACCGCACGGTCGTGCTGGACATGCAATCAGTGGCCGAACTGGGCCTCGGCGACATGCCCGTCGAGGTGATGGCGCACGAGATCGGCCACCACGTGCTGTGCCCGGCGGACCTGGCCGACAACGCGCGGTTGCTCTCCCGCGTCCGCCGTGGCGTGCCCGGCTTCGAGCAGGCCGCGCCGCTGGTGGCCAACCTGTACGCGGACATGCTGATCAACGACCGGCTGCAGCGCAGCCGCGGGCTGCGGATGGCCGAACTCTACGAGCGGATCACCGCGCCGCGACCGACCCCGCTGTGGACGTTCTACATGCGCGCGTACGAGATCCTGTGGTCGCTGGAATCCGGGACGCTGACCAGGGGCGAGGTCACCGAGGAGCTCGAAGGCCACGCGCAGCTGTGCGCCCGGCTGGTGCGGGTGTACGCGACCGACTGGTTGCGCGGCGCCGGCGGATTCGCTGCGCTGTGCTTCCACTACCTCGCCACGGGTCCTGACGGGACCGACGCGCTCTCCGGTATCCGCAGGCGCGTGTGCGTCGGTGTGGTCGGCGACGACACCCACATCCCCGGCCTCACCGCGGCGGACGACGAGGCCGTCGTGCACCCGGCGCTGGACCCGCAGGTGAACGAGTTCGCCCCGCAGGACGCTCCCGCCGACGAACCGCACGCGCCCGCGACCAGCACGGGCCAGTTCCGGGAGCCGTTCGAGTACGGCCAGCTCCTGCGCCAACTTGGGTTGAACATCTCCGACGAGACCGCGGCGGCCCGGTACTACCGGGAACGCGCAGCGCCGCACCTTGTGCGGTTCCCGATGCGCACCAAGCCGTTGTCAGCCGAGCCGCTGCCCGAGGGGCACAGCGCGTGGGACATCGGCGAACCGCTGGAGGCGGTCGACTGGCTCGCCACCGCGACCCGCTCGCCGGTGGTGATCCCGGGAGTCACGACCGTGCAGGCGGTGCTCGGCACGACCGAGGGTACGGAGAAGTCGAGACAACCCGTGGATCTGGATCTGTACGTCGACTCGTCGGGGTCGATGCCCGATCCGCGCAGGCGCGTCTCGTACTTGACGCTGGCCGGGGCGATCCTGGCGCTGTCGGCGCTGCGGGTCGGCGCACGCGTCCAGGTGACGCTGTGGTCGGGCGCCAAGCAGTTCCTGGTCACGGACGGATTCGTGCGCGACGACGACGCGATCATGAACGTCCTCACCGGGTATTTCGGTGGTGGCACGGCGTTTCCGTTGCACATGCTGCGCAGGACCTACCTCGAACAGGAACGCACGCAGCCGACGCACATCGTGGTCATCTCCGACACCGGTGTGGACACGATGGTCCGGCAGGACGACGAGTTCGGCAGGCCGGGTGGTGAGATCAGCGCCCGTGCGCTGGCGGCGGCCGGTGCGGGCGGCACGCTCGTGCTGAACGTGCAGAACAGCTGGGAGAGCACGGTTCGTGAGATCCTCCCGGGCTGGGCCGTGCACAGCGTCTCGCAGTGGCGGGACCTGGTCGAGTTCGCCGCGGCTTTCAGCCGTGCCCAGTACGAACGGAGCACCGCGTGATCGTCCTGTCCCGGCTCACCCGGCGGCTCGCCGAGACGCCGAACGACTTCACCAGCACGGCGGCCTTCGCGCCCGCGGTGATCTCCGACGTGCTGGCCGCGGCGGGCCGCGCGGGCCTCGACGCCACCACCGCGCAGCCGTTCCTCGACATGAACCCGCGGTGGCGTGAGCTCGTGCTGATCAGCTGCTGGCTCGTGGCCGACGAGTCCTTCCGCGACGTGACCCACCACGAGCCGCTGGTCCGGTTCCTGCGCGACGACCTGCCGAAGCTGGCCGAGCTGATCGAGCCGCGGCGGTTCGTGAGCGACCCGGACCGGCGCGAGGAACTCGCCCGGCTGGCGATGCTCGCGCTCGCGGTGATGCCCTCCGGCGAGACGGCCGAGCAGGCGGCGGACCGTTTGGCTACAGTGGACAGTGTGCGGCGGTACGAGGTGCTCGAGGCGACCAAGGCCGCCGAGGAGCGGGCCGCGGCGGTGCGCAGAGCGATGGAAGCGGAACGAGCCCGCGAGGCAGCCGCCCGCTACAGCCAGGTGTGATCATCATGCGTGACGACTACCCAGTTCCCGACTACGTGCCGATGGCCGCGACCGCGTTGACCGACGCGGAACGATGGCCGTCGCTGACCGAGGACGGCCGCGCCATGCTGGACCGGCTGCGTGCCCATCCGTCCGCCCCGCTGTACAACCACGCCTGCGGCGACCGGCTGACCAGCCAGTCCGTGGCGGACCTGAAGTCCTATCAGGACACTCTGCGGGCCGGGCAGCACGGCTGGACCTCCACGCAGGAGCCGCCGTGGGTGGCGGACCTGGTCGACCGGGTCTACCGGACCGTGCCGCGCTATCGCGGGCACACCAGGCCGGAGCGGTTCACCGACGTGCCGCTGACCGACCGGATCGACCTGCTGTCACGGGCTTTCGAGTGCGTCCCGGACGACGCGGACCTGTCCGACCTGATCGTGTACCGGACGTCGGGCTCACGCGGGCCCGCGGCGACCGTGCCGATGAGCCCGGGGTTCAACGCGCTCGACCTGCCGGTGATCGAGCACGTGCTGGCCAAGCACGGCGTCGCGGTGTCCGGCGGCGAGGACAGGGTGTCGCTGGTCAACGTCTACGCGCAGCCGGTGGCGTACCAGTTCGCCTCGGTGTCGGGCTACCTCGGCGGCGCCGGCATCGTCAAGCTCAACCTGGACCCGTCCGGCTGGCGCGTGCCGGGCGACTGTGTGTCCTTCTTGGACAGCTGCGAGCCCGAGGTGTACACCGGCAACCCCATCTCACTGGCGGCGTTGGCCGAACTGCCGTTGCGGCACAATCCGAAAGCGGTCATCAGCGGCGCCATGTCGTTGAGCGACACGCTGCGGCGACGGCTGGAGAAACGCTTCGCCTGCCCGGTGGTCGACCTGTACGGGATCACCGAAGTGGGCCTCATCGCGTGGCGTGACCACGACGTGCACCGGATCCTGCCGCGCCGGTTGTACGTGGAGATCCTCGACGAGAACGGCAGGTGCTGCGAGCCAGGCGTGGCCGGTGAGGTGACGGTGACGTGTGGCGAGAACCCGTTGCTGCCGCTGCTGCGCTACCGCACCGGTGACCACGCCGCGCTGGACTGGCGCTACGGCCCCGTTCTGGTCGGGCTGGACGGCCGCGCACCCGTCCGGTTCCGCCGGACCAACGGGTCGTGGGTGAACTCCATCGAGATCACGCATGTCCTGTCGCCGCTCGGCCTGGTCGCGTGGCAGCTGCACCAGGGTGCGGACGGCGCGTTGACGTTGTCGGTGCACGAGACGGGCGCACCGGGCCCGGACGTGATCGCCCGCGCGCTGACGACGTTGATGGGTGACGTCCCGCTGAAGCTCACCCTGGACAACCTCGCCCGGGCCACGAAACCCCAGCGCTACACCTCTGACGTCTGAGACAGCACCGAGAGGTCGGTGGCACGCAGCCGGTCCCGGTCGCCGATCACGTCGATCCCGGTGATCACGCCGTCGGCGAAGGTGAACGCGAGAACCACGGCCAGCCTGCCGCCGACGCCCATCACCAGCCCGGCCGACCCGTTCACCAACGCCACCTCGGCCAGCAGCGCACGTCCGGCGGACGCCATCGCGCCCTTGGCCACCACGTCCGCGCCGCGGATCACGACCGGTTTGCCCGTCGGCAGGGCCATCGCGTCCGCCCGGAGCACGACGTCCGGCGCGAGCAGCGCCATCAACGCCTCGAAGTCCCCGCCGCGGGTGGCGGCCAGGTACGCGTCCGCCGCCGCGCGTTGACGAGCGAGATCGGGCGTGAGCTCCGCTCCCCGCACCCGGCGGCGCGCACGGCTGGCGAGCTGCCTGGTCGCGGCGGCCGACTTCTCGATCAACGGGGCGATGTCGTCGAACGGCATCGCGAACATGTCGTGCAGGACGAACGCGAGCCGCTCGACCGGCGACAACGTGTCGAGCACCACGAGCATCGCCAGCCCGACCGAGTCGGCCAGCTCCGCGTCCTGTTCGGGGCTGTCCCGCGCGACCACGTCGATCTCGAACGGCTCCTCACGGCGCTGCGCGCGTGACCTGAGCATGTTGAGGCACACGCGCGCGACGACCGTGGTCAGCCAGCCGCTGAGGTTCTCGACGTCGTCGGTGCCCGCCTGGTTCGCGCGCAGCCACGCCTCCTGCACGGCGTCGTCCGCTTCGGCCGTCGAACCGAGGATCCGGTAGGCAACCGCGCGCAGCCGTGTCCGGTCCTGCTCGAAAAGTTCGGCGTCCACAGTTGTCACATTCCTTCCCCGAGTCGTGTCAGCCCAGTAGACCTACCGAACTGGCAAGGAGTAACCATGATTCTGCTCACCGGTGGCACCGGCACCCTGGGACGGCACGTGACCCCGCTGCTGCTCGACGCGGGCCTGAAGGTGCGGATCCTCAGCAGGAAACCGCAACCGCCCGCCGACGGCGTGGAGTACGTGGTCGGCGACCTGCTCGCGGGTACCGGCATCACCGAGGCGCTGACCGGCGTGACGACGATCCTGCACCTCGCGGGCGGTGCGAAGGGCGACGACATCGCGACACGCACCCTGATGGCGGCCGCTGGAGACGTCCGGCACGTGGTGTTCATCTCGGTCATCGGCGCCGACCGCGTCCCGCTGGCCTGGCTGCGGTCACAGCTGGCCGCCGAACAGGCGATCAGGGAGTCGGGTGTGCCGTGGACGATCCTGCGCGCGGCCCAGTTCCACGACCTCGTCCTGAAGATGACGCAGGGGATGGCGAAGCTGCCGGTCGTCCCGGTGCCGGGCATGCGGCTGCAACCGGTCGACGCCCGTGACGTCGCCGCCCGCCTGGTCGAGCTGGCGCTCGGCGAACCGGCCGGTCTGGTGCCGGAACTGGCCGGTCCCCGTGAGTACGAGATGCGCACGTTGGTCACCGACTACCTGCGGGCCGCGGGCAAGCGCCGGGCGAAGGTGCCGCTGCGGATCCCCGGCAAGGCGGGACGCGCCTACCGCGCCGGGGACAACCTGACGCTCGACGGCGATCGGGGCACCCGCACGTGGGCGGACTTCCTCGCCGAACGGCTGTGAGACGCAAGGATCTTCAAGACAGCGCCGGCCGCACGGCCGACGCTGGACCGCATGAACATCGCGGAGATCGTCGCGGCCGACGGGCCGCACCCGGACCACGCGGCCGAGCTGATGCTGTTCGGGCAGTTCGTCGGCTCGTGGGACCTGACGGTGACCGACCACTTCGAGGACGGCACGACCAGGACCATGGCGGGTGAATGGCACTTCGGCTGGGCGCTGGCGGGCCGGGCGGTGCAGGACGTGTGGATCGTGCCGGGCCGGGAGTACGGCATGACCGTGCGGTTCCACGACCCCCGGATCTCGGCGTGGCGGTCGACGTGGATCGGGCCGGCGTCCGGCTACGTGCAGCAGTTCATCGCACGGGAGGAAGGCGACGAGATCGTGCTGTCCGGCAGGCAGGCCGACGGCAGGTACGTGAAGTGGATCTTCTCGTCGATCACGCCGGTGTCGTACCACTGGCGCAATCTGATCTCCGCGGACGGTGCGGCGTGGCGCGTGCAGCAGGAGATGGACGTCGTCCGGCGTGAACCGGGTGATGACGGCCGTGGCTCATGACGAGGAGCAGGCCGGCGCCTTGATCGACGACGTGCACGTCAAGCCCATGGTGATGCGCGGGTGTGAGCTGGACGGGTGGCTGCGTGTCGCCGTGGACGCCCTCGGCACGGACGACCAGCCGCGGTCGTGGGTCGAGCGCGGGACCGGCTTCGGGGAGTCGCTGCCGGCCAGGTAGCGGAGCTCACCCGGACCGGCTTTGCATGACCATACATCGGCGTGCATAATTGTGCTTGTGTCCAAGGTGCTCACTTCTCTGCCTGTCGGTGAACGTGTCGGGATCGCCTTCTCCGGCGGCCTCGATACGTCGGTAGCTGTCGCGTGGATGCGCGAAAAAGGTGCGGTGCCGTGCACCTACACCGCCGACATCGGCCAGTACGACGAGCCTGACATCGACTCGGTGCCCGGCCGCGCCCACGCGTACGGCGCCGAGGTCGCCCGCCTCGTCGACTGCCGCGCGGCACTCGTCGAGGAAGGCCTCGCGGCGCTGGCCTGCGGAGCGTTCCACATCCGCACCGGCGGACGGACGTACTTCAACACCACGCCGCTCGGCCGCGCGGTCACCGGCACCCTGCTGGTGCGCGCGATGCTCGAGGACGACGTTCAGATCTGGGGCGACGGCTCGACGTTCAAGGGCAACGACATCGAGCGGTTCTACCGCTACGGGCTGCTGGCCAACCCGTCGCTGCGGATCTACAAGCCGTGGCTGGACGCCGACTTCGTGACCGAACTCGGTGGCCGCAAGGAGATGTCCGAGTGGCTGCTGACCCGCGACCTGCCCTACCGCGACAGCACGGAGAAGGCCTACTCGACCGACGCCAACATCTGGGGCGCGACCCACGAGGCCAAGTCGCTGGAGCACCTGAACACCGGCATCGAGATCGTCGAGCCGATCATGGGTGTGCGGTTCTGGGACCCGCAGGTGGAGATCCCGGCCGAGGACGTGACCATCGGCTTCGACCAGGGCCGGCCGGTGTCCGTCAACGGCAAGGAATTCGCCACGCCGGTGGACCTGGTGCTCGAAGCCAACGCGATCGGCGGACGGCACGGCATGGGCATGTCGGACCAGATCGAGAACCGCATCATCGAGGCGAAGAGCCGCGGGATCTACGAGGCGCCGGGGATGGCCCTGCTGCACGCGGCCTACGAACGCCTGGTGAACGCGATCCACAACGAGGACACCCTGGCGACGTACCACGCCGAGGGACGCAGGCTCGGGCGTCTGATGTACGAGGGCCGCTGGCTGGACCCGCAGGCGCTGATGGTCCGCGAGTCCCTGCAGCGCTGGGTGGGCATGGCGATCACCGGTGAAGTGACGCTGCGCCTGCGCAGGGGCGAGGACTACTCGATCCTGGACACCACAGGGCCGTCGTTCAGCTACCACCCGGACAAGCTGTCGATGGAACGGACGGAAGACGCGGCCTTCGGCCCGGTCGACCGGATCGGCCAGCTGACCATGCGCAACCTGGACATCGCCGACTCGCGTTCCCGGCTGGAGCAGTACGCCGGCCTCGGCATGGTCGGCACGCAGCACACGGCGCTGATCGCTCCGCTGCCGCAGACCGAACTGATCGGTGCGATGCCCGAAGGCGGCGCCGAAGCGATCGTCGACCGCGGCTCGGCGCCGGTCGACGACGCGGAACTGCTCGACCACGCGGCACTCGAAGCGGGCAACGACTGACCAGCACACCGCTGGGGCCGCTCTCTGAACGAACCGGCCCCAGCGTGTGTGATTCGTCGATGACCTCACTCTCTTGCTTCGGCTGCCGCCGATGCCGAATCGTGCTGGGACTGTCGGACCCGTTCGGTAGCTTGCGGGCATGGTGACCGTCGAGCAGATCCGCGCGGTGGCTCTGACGCTGCCGCGGGCCTACGAGGCGATCGTGCGTGATCGCGTCAAGTTCCGGGTGGGGCAGATCGTGTTCGCCGCGCTGTCGCGGGACGAGACGACGATGGGCTTCGGTTACCCCAAGGCGCAACGGGACGCGTTGATCAGCGGCGAGCCGGACAAGTTCTTCCCGCCGTCGAAGTCCGACGAGCGGTTCAACTGGGTCCAGGTGTGGCTCTCGGCGATCGACGAGCAGGAGATGCGCGAACTCGTCATCGACGCATGGCGCATGTGCGTGCCCAAGAAGGTGATAGCGGAGTACGACGCCCGTCAAGCCGAGCGCCCATGACAGCGGGCTTCAGGAGCCGGAACACCGACCTGGCCCGCAAAGTTCACAGGACACCGCCCCACCGCACGTCAACCGGTGTCCGCAGAACAGCACACAACTACACGTTCCGCAGCGCGTCGATCCGCACGCGCGTAGCACCAGACCACCGGGCCAGGAGACAACAGCCACGGGTCTCACAACGCATCAGCCGAAGTGCTCACGGCGGCGGGGGTCGCTGAAGTCTGAGAGCAGGACACAGCGGCAGGCCTGGCTGTGTGCGTGGGCAATCGCGGCGTCTCTGGCCATGAAGGCGGATCCGGCGTCAGTGAACAGCAGGACCTCCGTCCGCTTCGGCGAACAGATCGAGGCGGACGGAGGTCCAATGGCCACGTCTCGGCAGCCATGCCCGGGGATCGGGAGGATCCCCGGGCATGGTGTGTTGTGCTATTTGATGCCCGCGGCGTCCATTCCGCGCAGTTCCCGCTTCAGGTCGTGGATCTCGTCGCGCAGCCGCGCCGCCAGTTCGAACTGGAGCTCCCTGGCCGCGTTCATCATCTGGTCGGTCAGCTGGGCCACCAGGTCCGCCAGTTCCGCGCGGGGCATCTTGGTGATGTCGCGGTCGGACTTCACGCCCGAGCTCTTGCCGCCGGTGGCCGGGACGCCCTTCTCGCCCGTGGGTTTCTTGCCACGGGAGACGTTGCGGCCCGAGCCGCCGACGGCCACGTCGTCATCGTCGGCTTCCTGGTAGACGCGGTCGAGGATGTCGGCGATCTTCTTGCGCAGCGGCTGCGGGTCGATGCCGCGTTCCTTGTTGTACGCGATCTGCTTGTCGCGGCGGCGGTTCGTCTCGTCGATCGCGTGTTGCATCGCCGCGGTCATCTTGTCCGCGTACATGTGGACCTGGCCGGAGACGTTACGGGCGGCGCGGCCGATCGTCTGGATGAGGCTCGTGCCCGACCGCAGGAAGCCTTCCTTGTCCGCGTCCAGAATGGCCACGAGGGACACTTCCGGCAGGTCGAGGCCCTCGCGCAGCAGGTTGATGCCGACCAGGACGTCGAAATCGCCGGACCGCAGCTGCCGCAGCAGCTCCACCCGGCGCAGGGTGTCCACTTCGGAGTGCAGGTAGCGCACCCTGATGCCGAGCTCCAGCAGGTAGTCGGTCAGGTCCTCGGCCATCTTCTTGGTCAGTGTGGTGACCAGGACGCGTTCGTCCTTCTCCGCGCGCTCGCGGATCTCGCCGACCAGGTCGTCGATCTGGCCCTTGGTCGGCTTGATGATCACCTCGGGGTCGATCAGGCCGGTCGGCCGGATCACCTGCTCGACGAACTCGCCGCCGGTCTGGCCCATCTCGTACGGACCCGGCGTCGCCGACAGGTACAGCGTCTGGCCGATCCGGTCCTGGAACTCCTCCCAGGTCAGCGGCCGGTTGTCCAGCGCGCTGGGCAGCCGGAAGCCGTGCTCGACCAGGTTGCGCTTGCGGGACGCGTCGCCCTCGTACATCCCGCCGACCTGAGGCACCGTGCCGTGCGACTCGTCGATGACGAGCAGGAAGTCCTCGGGGAAGTAGTCGATCAGCGTCGCGGGCGCGGAACCGGCCTCGCGGCCGTCGATGTGCCGCGAGTAGTTCTCGATGCCCGAGCAGAAACCGACCTGGCGCATCATCTCGATGTCGTACGTGGTGCGCATCCGCAGCCGCTGCGCCTCGAGCAGCTTGCCCTGCCGTTCGAACTCGGCCAGCCGCTCCTCGAGTTCCTTCTCGATCGCGACGATGGCCCGTTCCATCCGCTCCGGACCGGCGACGTAGTGCGTGGCCGGGAAGATCCGCAGCTCGTCGACTTCCTTGACGATGTCGCCGGTGAGCGGGTGCAGGTAGTAGAGCTTGTCGATCTCGTCGCCGAACATCTCGATCCGGACGGCCAGCTCCTCGTAGGCCGGGATGATCTCGATGGTGTCGCCGCGCACGCGGAACGTGCCGCGGGCGAACGCCAGGTCGTTGCGGGTGTACTGGACGTCGACCAGCGCGCGCAGCAGCGACTCGCGCTCCAGCTCCTGCCCGACCCGCACCTCGATCGACCGGTCCAGGTACGACTGCGGCGTGCCGAGGCCGTAGATGCAGGACACCGAGGCGACCACGATCACGTCCCGCCTGGACAGCAGGTTCGACGTGGCCGAGTGGCGCAGCCGCTCGACGTCGTCGTTGATCGACGAGTCCTTCTCGATGTACGTGTCCGTCTGCGGGATGTACGCCTCGGGCTGGTAGTAGTCGTAGTAGCTGACGAAGTACTCGACCGCGTTGTGCGGGAAGAACTCGCGCAGCTCGTTGGCCAGCTGGGCGGCCAGGGTCTTGTTCGGCGCCAGTACGAGGGTGGGCCGCTGGATCCGCTCGACCAGCCACGCGGTGGTCGCCGACTTCCCGGTGCCGGTCGCGCCGAGCAGCACCACGTCCTTCTCGCCCGCCTGGAGCCTGCGCTCCAGTTCGTCGATGGCCGCGGGCTGGTCGCCTGCCGGCTGGTACTCGCTCACCACCTGGAAGGTCTTGGCGGCGCGCGGGATCTCGCTCACCGGCCGGAACTCGGAGTGGGCGATCACTGGGTACTCGGTCGCGAATGCCACGCCGAAGACTCTACGTCCGCCCACCGACAGTTTTGCTCCGACCCAGGTCGGCAGCCCTTTTGCGGTGTCGCGCTAGCAGCAGCCGTCACAGCAGTCACAGTGCGAACAGCAGCCGCGTCCTGTCTTGGCGGACACCGCGATGTCGGCGACGTCGGCGGCACCGGCGCCGAACTCCCCCACGTCGCCCTTGTCCTTGTCCTTCTTGCCGTTCCTGCCGTCCTTCTTGCCGCCCTCGTCCGGCACGTCCTGGCCATGGGCGAACGCGCGGTGGATGGCGTGGTCCAGCTCGTCGACGAGCAGGGCGCGCACGAGCCGGTCGTCGACGAAGTCGGCCTCGTCCAGCGCCAGTCGCATGCCGAGCGCGGCGTCGTGGCAGTGCCGGCGGGCCTCGGCGAGGGACGTACCGGTTGCGATCAGGGGATTCCACGCACCGGCGGCCTGGTCGGCGCCATAGTCCTCGACCGCGTCCACGAGATGCGCGATCCGGCCGAACAACCGCCCTGCCTCGCTCAGCACAGCCGCGTTCGACGGGCGACCGCTCACGACCGCTGTGTGCGCGAAGGCTGCGGCGGCTGCGGTCTCCGTCGGCTCGGTCGCGTCGAGGACGGACGCGGCCGACAACTCGACGGTCGACTGCCGGGCGGCAGCGTCCAGCAAAACAGCCGTGTCGAAGCCGACCGCGGAACCAGACGACGTGCCTTGTGACGCCCACCGCTTGGCGACATGGCGTGCGACAACGGAAACACCGGGGCGGCGCATCGCCCCATCTCCGTCATCGACGTGGTCGGTCACCTTGGCCGAAGCGAGCACAAGCGACACGGCGGCAGCCAACCGGGCACCGTCGCCTTGGGCGACTGACGCGGACCGCATCGCCCGCAGGGGGCACGGCCCGGCGGTCCGGCGGCTCGCCGTGCCGTCGGACTGGGCCTCCACCAACACGGAGATCACCAGACCGTCGTAGTTGGTCACGGCACGGGCGAACTGCCCGTGTTCGTCTCGCAGCGCCAGGCACAACCCGCACAAGTGCGCGAGCCACGAACCATGCAACAGCATGGGGAGCCGATGACGACACGGTCTGATGATCCCGAACATTACGGCTCCCCCTGGTGATCAACGATTAGCAGGAACAATCGCAGCAGTCACACCCGTCGCAACAGTCGCAGTTGCAGCAATCACAGCAGTCACAACAGTCGCAGTCACAGTTGTAGCACCAGCCTTCCTTCGGCTCACCGGTCCACGGGTCGTGGTACGGATTGCCGCAGCAGTACTGGCACGTGCAGAACATGAAGACCGCGATGCCGCAGGCGGTGCCCCAGCTGCGGTTCGGTCGTTGCCAGCCCTGCTGGTGCCAGTCGTGGCGCTTGTCCTCACGCCGCTGCTTGCGGTTGGGCTTCTGGTTCGGCGGCTGGTGGGGCGGTGCCGGCTGCTGGGGCTGGTACGGCGGTGGGCCGCCGGGGTGCCCGTGGCCGTGACCGGGGCCGTGCACGTCGCCGAATGCGCGTTTGATGGCGTGGTCGAGTTCGTGCGCCAGCAGGACGTGGACGAGCTTGCTGTCGGTGAACTCGGCCTCACGCAGCGCCAGGCGGACGCCGAGCATGGCGTCGTCACACAGCCTGCGGGCCTCTTCGCGGGTTGTTCCCGTGGCCAGCAACGGGTTCCACGAGCCGGTGGCCCGGTCTTCCTCGAGGTCCTCCACGGCGTCGATCAGGTGCGCGATCCGCCCGAACAGCTTCCCGGCCTCGGTCAGGGCGGTCACGTTCCGCGGGCGCCCGCTCAGCACCGCGGTGTGCGCGAAGGCCGCGGCCGCCGCTGTCTCCGTCGGCTGCGTGGCGAGCAGCAACGAGTCACCACGAACGAGTGAACTCTCCACGGCGGGCTGCTCCCCCACGGCGTCGAGCAGGACGGCTGTGTCGAAGCCGATCCGCTCGCCGGTGCGCGCGCCCTGCGCCGCCCACCGGTTGGCGACGCGTTGCGCCGCTTTGGAAACACCGCGGCGGCCGAACATCCCGTCGCCGTCGGCGACGTGGTCGCTGATCTTCGCCGACGCCAGTGCGAGCGACACCGAGGCAGCCAGCCGGGCGCCATCACCCTGAGCGACGGACGCGGGTTGCATCGCCCGAAGGGGGCACGGTCCCGCCGTGCGCCGGGACTGGGCGGCCGACTGCGCCTCGACGAGCACGGACACCACGAGACCGTCGTAATTCGTGACCGTGCGGGCCAATTGCCCGTGATCGTCTCGCAATGCCAGGCAGAGGCCACAGAGGTGAGCCATCCACGAAGTGCGCAGCGCCGGCGAAAGCCGATGACGACAAGGTCGGATGATGCCGAACATGAATGCATACCCCCGGGTCGGAAGATCGGCATCGTAGCGGGTTTATCACCCGATCGGACGCGGAATCCCCCCTCTGCGGAGGGTGCGGTGATCCGCCCGGCGTAGGCACCATGACCAGGTGAGCTTCGACTACGCCGTTCCCGTTGCCCGCCCGAGGATCAGCCCCGACGCCGCACCGCACGTCCACCGCCCCAAGGTGGAGCTGTTCGACGTCAAAGCCATGGAGAACATCGATCCCAAGGGCTTCCGCCGCACGGTCGACGAATACCGGCTGGAGCATTTCGGGCTCTTCATGGCCCGCAAGATGGACGGCCACCCGAAGCTCGCGTATATCGAATCATGGCTTTTGCCCGATCCCGGCCTGCGGGTCACCCGCTGGCACCGCCACCCGGGCACACCGAGGGGTGAGGACGTCTACATCGACCTCGTCGAGGTGGACACCGAGTTCGGCGCGCGCACCGGCGCGCACGGCCCGGTCTGGCGGATGGTCGACATCTACCTGGACATCCACGTCCACACCGGCGACCGCCTCGAGGTGGTGGACACCGACGAGCTGCTCGCGGCGCTGAACGCGCGGATGATCGACGCCGAGACGGCGCAGCGGGCGCTGGAGCGGACCTACCGGACGGTCGACGGGATCACTCGCCACGGCTACGACACCGACGCGTGGCTGGCGTCGCTCGGCATCGACCTGACCTGGCAGGACCAGGGCAAACACCGGGTGTGAACGGGCGTGACGACACGCCCGCATTCGATGTTTTGATCTTGTCAACCGCCGTTCGGTCCAATCACGAACCGCTCACAGATCGATATACGGCCGATCACAAGCCGTGATGTAACGAATGAAACCTGGGTGATCACGGACCGCACCGTTCCGACTACCCTCGGGCCGCGTGGGCACCACCATCACCCCGCAGCTGGTCGACATCGTCGACACAGTTTCCGCGGTTCGCAGGTACTCGTCCGGTACTTCCCGGCGCCTCCGGACATGCCAGGAGGAACGCTGGGGACTCAGGGTGGAATGCCCGACACCGGAGGATCCGTTCCACGACTCCGAAGTGACGTGGCTCCTGCCGCGGATCAACGTCCGGCTGACCCAGCAGCGCCCCCGCTCGCGCCACGCGCGGTCGGGCCCGAGCGTGCTGACCGCCGCCCGCATCACGCGTGAGGGCACCATGTGGCGGACGACGGATCTGTTGCTCGGCCTGTCCTCGGCGCCGGGCAGCGCGGCACGGGTCGTGCGCTCCGAGGACTTCGCCGCGGCGGTGGCCGGGCGGGTGCTGCGCAACGGCGACGCCGATCTCGCGCTGCGGACCGTGCACAAGACGTTGGAAGAACTCAGCTACTACCGGCACGACCTGAGCGCTTGGCTGACCGGCCAACATGTTTTCGAGGTGTGGCCGCCTTTCTGACACGCCAGATCCCCACCACAAACCCCCTGCGGATGGTCAATCCCTCGCAGGGGGTTTGTGCCGTCTTGGGGCGATTACGCACCGAACCGGCCGGATCACGGCGCGCTGCCTGTTCTTTTACAACGTCTTGGCAACCGGCTTGACAGTTGGTGTGGTCCGGACCACGCTGCACTGCATTGGTCTACACCATTTGTGCGCCCGGGGTGGCCGGGCTCGAAAGGACGGCACGAGTGAAGCGCTGGATGAAGCTGGCGGCAGGAGCTGTCGCCATCTCCCTCGCGACTGCGGGCTGCGCCGGCTCCGGGGGGTCGGGCAACACCGCCCAAAGCAACGCGAACGCGCCACAGCAGCTCAGCGGCGAGCTGACGGTCTGGTTGATGACCGGCTCCGCGCCGGAATCCCTGACCAACGCCCTGCACAAGGAGTTCCAGGACGCCAACCCCGGCGTGAAGATCAAGTACGAGATCCAGCAGTGGAACGGCATCCAGCAGAAGCTGACCACCGCACTGGCCTCGCAGACACCGCCGGACGTCATCGAGATCGGCAACACCCAGACGCCCGCGTTCGCCGCGCAGGGCGTGCTGGCCGACCTGACCGACTCGGTCAACGACCTCAACGGCTCGCAGTGGCTCAAAGGCCTCAAGGACTCCGCCACGTTCGACGGCAAGACCTACGGCATGCCGTTCTACGCCGCCAACCGCGAGGTCATCTACCGCAAGGACCTGTTCGAGCAGGCGGGCATCACCACGCCGCCTGCCTCGCGTGACGAGTGGCTGGCCGCGATCGACAAGCTGAAGGCCAAGTTCGGCAGCGACCCCGACTTCCAGGCGCTGTACCTGCCGGGCCAGTACTGGTACTCGCTGCTGTCGTTCATCTGGGACGAGGGCGGCGACATCGCCAAGGCCGAGGGCAAGAACTTCAAGTCGACGCTGAACTCGACCGAGGCCAAGGCCGGCCTGGAGTTCTACAAGAAGCTCGTCGACGCATCCGGCACGAAGGCGCCGAAGGACAACGACGAGGCCACGCCGCAGCAGGCGGGCATCTACGGCGGCGGCAAGGTCGCCATGTTCATCGGCACCCCCGGTGAGGTGGCCACCGCGGCCAAGACCGACCCGACGATCAAGGACAAGACCGCCGCGTTCGCCATCCCCGGCAAGAGCGCGGGCAAGAGCGCACCGGTCTTCCTCGGCGGCTCGAACCTGGCCATCCCGCTCAACAGCAAGAACACCGCGGCTGCCAAGGCGTACCTGAAGCTGCTGTCGGGCCAGAAGTACCAGACCGAGGTCGCCAAGGGCGGTTACGTGCCCGGCACGTCCACCGACATCAGCGCGCTGTCGAGCGACCCGTTCGCCAGCGTGATGGCCAAGGCCGCGCAGAACGGCCGCGCGGTGCCGTCCAGCCCGAAGTGGGGCGAGGTCGAGTCGGGCCAGAACCCGCTCAAGGACATGATGACCGCGTACCTGACGGGCAAGAAGTCGATCGACCAGGCGACTACCGACGCGAACGCCGCGTTGGACAAGCTCCTCGCGGGTTCATGACGTCGACAAAGGACGTCGCGGCGATGCCGGCGGGTAACACCCCGCCGGCATCGCCGCGTGTCCCTACCCTGCGAGCACGGCGCCGCCGCAAGGGCTTCGGCGACTCCGTGCTGCCATATCTGTTGCTGGCGCCCGGTGTGATCGCGATCGCCGCGCTGCTGATCTGGCCGACGCTCCAGCTCGTGCTGATCAGCTTCCGCAAGCTGGATCTGCGCGAGCTGGTCACCGGCCAGCTCGTCTGGGTCGGCATCGACAACTACACCGACGTCCTCGGCGACCCCGTGTTCTGGGAAGTCACGGTCCGGACCTTGGCCTTCATGGCCGCCGTCGTGGCCGCGACGATCCTGATCGCGTTGCTGCTCGCGCTGCTGATGAAGCAGCTCAACCCGATCGTCCGGGTGATCCTCCAGGTCACGCTGGTGGTGGCGTGGGCGACGCCCGCGGTGGCCGCGACCACGGTGTTCCAGTGGATCTTCGACCAGCAGTACGGGATCCTGAACAAGACGCTCGCGCTGATCGGCTTCGACGGGTTCATCGGCCACTCCTGGTTCAGCGACGGGCCCAGCACGCTGACCGTGATCGGCCTGCTGATCACGTGGCAGGCGGTGCCGTTCGTGGCGTTCAGCCTGTACGCGGGCCTGATCGGCGTGCCGCGTGAGCAGTACGAGGCCGCCGGGATCGACGGCGCGGGGCCGTGGCAGACCTTCCGCACGGTCAGCTGGCCCGCCATCCAGCCGATCCTGACGATCGTGACGTTCCTGTCGGTGATCTGGGACTTCCGGGTGTTCACCCAGGTGTGGGCGATCAAGCAGGGCGGGCCGGACGGCGAGAGCACCACGTTGCCCATCTACATGTACCTCAAGGGCATCGCGGGCAGCCACTTCGGCCCGGCCGCCGCGATCGCGATGATCATGCTGCTGGTGCTCGTGATCCTGCTGGCCCGGTACATCCAGCTGCTGCTGCGTTCCAAGGAGGTGGACCTGAAGTGAGGAAGTCACTGCCTCAGCGGATCGCACTCAACACGGTCGGTGTGGTCGGGGCGCTGCTGTTCGGGTTCCCGACGTACTGGCTGATCACGACCTCGTTCAAGACCCCCGGCGAGGTGCTCTCGCCGCGCTACGACCTGATCCCGATCTCGGTCACGTTCGAGAACTTCACGTCGGCGCTGAGCAAGCCGGGTTTCACCGCGTTCCTGGCCAACAGCCTCATCGTCACGCTCGGCGCGGTGCTCACCGCGCTGGTCGCCGGTGTGCTCGCCGCGTTCCCGCTGGCCAGGATGAGGTTCCGCGGCCGCAAGGGTTTCCTGTTCCTCGTGCTGGTCGCGCAGCTGGCGCCGATCGAGGCGCTGCTGATCCCGCTGTACCTGCTGATGCGGGACGCGGGACTGCTCAACCAGCTGCCGTCGCTGCTGCTGGTGTACATGGCGCTGACGCTGCCGTTCACGTGCTGGATGCTGTACGGCTTCGTCAAGGGCATCCCGATCGAGCTCGAGGAAGCCGCGATGATCGACGGCTGCGGCCGGTGGCAGGCGTTCCGCCGGGTCACGCTGCCGCTGCTCGGGCCGGGACTCGTGGCGACGTCGGTGTTCAGCTTCATCACCGCGTGGAACGAGTTCCTGTTCGCCCTCGTGCTGATGCAGGACCAGGGCAAGCGGACCATCCCGGTGTGGCTGTCGACGTTCCGCGAGGCGTTCCTGGTCGACTGGGGCGGGATCATGGCCGCGTCGGTGATCTACGCGGTGCCCGCGCTGATCTTCTTCCTGATCGTGCAACGCAAGCTGGTGTCCGGACTGACCGCGGGCGCGGTGAAGGGATAACTGCATTGTCCACACTGGAGAAGCTCGCCGAATCCACTCTCCTGCCGGGCTTCGGCGGTACGACCGCGCCGGACTGGTTACGCCGCAGGATCGGCGAAGGTCTCGGCGGTGTGGTCCTGTTCGGCCGCAACGTCGTCGACGACGCACAGGTGCGTGAACTGACCGCCCAGCTGCGGTCGGAACGCGACGACGTGATCATCGGCATCGACGAGGAAGGCGGCGACGTCACCCGGCTGGACGTCAACACGGGCTCGTTCGTTCCCGGCCCGCTCGCCCTCGGCGCGGCCGGGAACCCGGCGCTGACGACGGAAGTGGCGGCGGCGCTCGGCGAACGGCTCGCCGCGTGCGGGGTGACGGTGAACCTGGCGCCGTGCGCGGACCTCACGCTGAGCCCGGAGGACCCGATCATCGGCGTCCGCTCCTTCGGCTCGGTCCCGGCGGACGCGGCCGAACACGTCGCCGCCTACGTGACGGGCCTGCAGCAGTACGGGGTTT
Source organism: Kibdelosporangium phytohabitans (assembly GCF_001302585.1). GTDB lineage: Bacteria > Actinomycetota > Actinomycetes > Mycobacteriales > Pseudonocardiaceae > Kibdelosporangium > Kibdelosporangium phytohabitans. Next base: position 9,247,467 of record NZ_CP012752.1, read on the forward strand.
CCGCGTGCGCCAAGCACTTCCCGGGTCACGGCGCGGCGACGGACGACTCACACCTGAGCTTGCCCGTGCTGCCGCGAACCGAGGAGGAACTGCGCGAGATCGAGCTGGTGCCGTTCGCGGCGGCGATCAAGGCCGGGACACGGGCGATCATGACCGGTCACCTGGTCGTCCAGGCGTGGGGCGAGCTGCCCGCGACCCTGAACCCGAAGGCGTTGACGGATTTGCTGCGCGGGGAGCTGGGCTTCACCGGCGCGGTCATCACCGACGCGCTGGACATGGGCGCGGTCGCGGGAGCGTTCGGGCGCAACGAAGGCATCCCGGCGGCGGCCGTCGGCGCGTTGATCGCGGGGGCTGACGCGTTGTGCATCGGCGGCCAGGCGTTCGACGCCTCCGTTCTGGACGCGATCACCTCGGCGATCGTCTCGGCTGTTCGTTCCGGTGCCTTGCCGGAGGAGCGCTTGGCCGAGGCTTCCCGGCGGTGTTCGGATCTCCGCATTCCGCCCGTCGCGGTGGACCTCAAGCCGTTGGACCTCGCGCTGGGGCTGCGCGCTGCCCGTCAGGCGCTGCGTGTTCAGGGCGAAGTGGGGCTCACCGGCCCTGCGCTGGTGGTGGACGTGGAGTCGACGCCGACCATCGCCGCGGGGCCGATGCCGTGGGGTGTCGGGCAGTACCTCGTGGATCTCGTGCCCGGCAGCAAGTCGCTGCGCAACGCCGACCGTGCGGAGATCCTCGCGGCGGCTCAGGGTTTCGGCCGGGTTGTGATCGTGACCCGGGAGGCTCACCGGCACGTTCACGTCCGGGAGTTGCTGGAGTCTTTGGGCGAGCTGGACGTCATCCACGTCGAGACTGGCGTCCCCGGCGTGGTGACGGGTTCCCGGCCGCGGATCGACACGTTCAGCGGGTCGAAGGTCAGCATGATCGCCGCCGCGGAACGCCTTGCCGGTCGGTGACAAGCACGCCGCACGCTGCCCAACCAGTGGGGGGCAGCGTGCGGCGTGGACCGGCGACACAGACTGGCGTGCCGTCAGGCGACCAGACTCACGGGCCTGTCACGGCTGCCAGCCAGTTGCCTCCGCCCACGCCTGCGCACGCGGCAACGCCGAGTCGAACCACGCGTCCTTGGCGGTCGCCACTTCGGCGAGGTCGCCGGCTGAGGCGAAGCGTTTGGCGATCCCCTGCTTGAGTTGCACGTAACTCGCCCGCTCCTCGACGGAGGCACGCAACCAGTCGCGGAACAGCAGAGCGTTGCGCCAGTCCTCGCTGCCTTCGACGCGCAGGTGGATGTTGGCCAGCCGGCCGGGGTCCGCGCAGTTGTGGTACCGCTTGGTCTCCTTGCCGCGGTCGCCGGTGTTCTCGGGGCGCACGGGGAAGCCCGCCGCGGTCAGCGGTTCGGCGAAGCCGTCTGCCTGGTCCAATGAGGACACTGTGACCTGGAGGTCGATGATGTCCTTCGCGGGCAGGCCGGGCACCGCGGTCGAGCCGATGTGGTCCACGCGCAGCCCGCCGGTCACCAGTTCGATCCGGGCTGCCAGGCGTGCGGCCTGCAGTGGCCATTCGGCGTTGTAGTCGTACAGGCGCGGGTTGCCGTACCTGCCCCAGCGGCGCAACCGCACGTTCGCCTCGAACGGCACCAGGCGATCCGCCCACAGCGCATCAGCCTGGGCGAGCACGCGGTCCGGCGTGCTCGAGTTGTCCAGCCACACGTCTGCCACCGCGCGGCGTTGCTCGACGGTGGCCTGCGCGGCGATCCGGGCACGGGCGTCTTGCGGGGACATGCCGCGGGTTTCGGCGAGGCGGCGGACGCGTTCTTCCACGTCCGCGTCGACGACCACCACAAGGTGGTACATCGGCGCGTAGTTCTTCTCGACCAGCAGCGGCACGTCGTGCACCACCACCGCGTCGTCGGCCGCCGAGGCGAGCATCTCCGCGGTCCGCCGGCCCACCAGCGGGTGCACGATCCCGTTCAGCCGTTCCCGCTGCTCGGCCGAGTTGAACACGACCGCGGCCAGCTTCGGCCGGTCCAGCGAGCCGTCCGGGGCGAGCACCTCCGCGCCGAACGCCTCGACCACCGCCGCCAGTCCCGGTGTGCCCGGTTGCACCACCTCCCGGGCCAGTTTGTCGGCGTCGATCAGCACCGCGCCGTGTTCGGCCAGCCGTCCGGCCACCGTCGACTTCCCTGACCCGATCCCGCCCGTGAGTCCCACTCGCAGCATGAGTTGATCGTAGGTAGACCTAGCCCCACCTGTGTTGTGGGTCTGTGCGCAATGTCCGGCTGCCGGCCCGCGGGGCAGACTGGGCAGCGTGATCCGGGACGTCGCCATCGCGCCGGTGCGCGGGCTGGTGCTGGGTGGTCTGTCGCTGCTCGGCCTGGTCGCGCTGCTGGCGCACGCCGTCGTCCTGCTGCTGAGCCTCTCGCTGGGCCTGGTGGTGCTCATTCCGTGGGCGGTGGGGCTGGCCCGCCGGGTCACGGGCGCCCGCCGTCGCATCGCCGCACGCTGGCATTCCGTCTACATCCCCAGCCCTTACGCGCCTGCGCCCGTGCCCCCGCAACCTGACGCGGAGGGCCTCTACGAGGGCCAGGGGCAGCTGTACAAGACGCCGAAGCTGCCCGCGCTGTACGACAAGGTCGACTGGATGCTGGACGACCGGGCGACCTGGCGCGACGTCGGCTGGCTGGTGCTGGGCGCCACTGCCGGCAACGTGCTCGCGCTGGCGCCCGCCGCGTTGATCGTTCACGGGGCGCTGAACGCGCCATGGGGGCTCGCGTTGGTCGTGCTCGGCTTCGTCGCCGCGCCCGTGCTGCTGCGGCTGCACACCGCTGGGAGCACGGTGTTGCTCGGTCCGCCGCGGCGGCCGATGCGCGGCAAGCCGAGCAAGTTCGTCATCGAGTGGGGCCGCAGCGCCGGGTTGTTCGCGTTGTCGCTGTTCAGCCTGGTCTGTTTGGTCGCCGTGCCGTGGGCGTGGAAGGTGGCGAACCTGCGTCGCGCGCGGGCGACCGACTGGTCGGGCGTACCGGTGGCTCAGCCGCGCAGCAACCGGGTCACGTGGCGTGAGCTGCTGTTCTTCGCGCTGGACCTCGTCGTCGGGGTGCTGATGACCGTGTTGCCGCTCGCGTTGGCGATCTACGCGGGCTGGGGCCTGGCCATGCCGCAGACGTGGCGTTGGTTCGTCTCCGAGGCGGACCGGGAGTGGGGAGGCGGGTGGTACGGCCAGTTCGCCGGGTCGGACCTGCTGGCGTTCCCCGTCGCGGTGGTGCTGATGCTGGTGGCGGTCTGGCTCGCGCCGTTCGTGGTCCGGTTGAACGGCCACTGGGTGAAGTACATGCTCTCGCCCGGCAAGGAGACCACGTTGACGCTGCGCGTGCGTGAGCTGGCGCAGACACGGGCCGAGGCGAGCGACGCCGCGGAGGCGGAGCTGCGCCGGATCGAACGCGACCTGCACGACGGCGCCCAGGCGCGGCTGGTCGCCATGGGGTTCGGGCTGGGCGCGTTGGAGCAGTTGATCGACCAGGACCCGGCGAGGGCCAAGCAGGTGCTGGCCGCGGTGCAGGACAACTCGGCCAAGGCGCTGGTCGAGCTGCGTGACCTGGTGCGCGGCATCCACCCGCCTGTGCTGGCCGACCGCGGGCTCGGTGACGCGGTCAGGGCGCTCGCGCTGGACACGCCGTTGCCGGTCAAGGTCAGGGTGGACCTGCCGCGCAGGCTGGACCCGCCGGTGGAGTCCGCGGCGTACTTCGCGGTCAGCGAGGCCCTGCTCAACGTCACCAGGCACGCGAACGCCGGCTCGGCACGCGTGGATGTCCGGCTGGGTGAGGACACGCTCGAGCTCGTCGTCCGGGATGACGGACGCGGCGGGGCCGACATGTCGCGCGGCACGGGTCTGCGTGGCGTGGCGCGGCGGCTGAGCGCCTTCGACGGGGCGATGACCGTGCACAGCCCGGTTGGCGGGCCGACGACGGTCAGGATGACGTTGCGGGTCAGCGCGGGCTGAGCGCGCGGTCGGCGATCTTGCCGAGGACCGCGGCGGCCTGGGAGGCGGGCACGGCCTCGGTCGTGGCGATCACGACGACGGTGGTGGCCTGGTGGGTGGCGACCAGCGTGACGGTCTTCCTGGCGGCCAGCAGCGTGCCCTTGTCGCCTCCGACGGGGACCTCGCTGGCTTTGGCGCCCGCGCCCTTCTCCTCGTCGACGGTCTTCTGGACCCTCGTGGCGGCCGCGTTGGCGTCGTTGTAGCTCGCCAGGCCGACGCGCACGGGGGCGTCGTTGACCTGCTCGCTGTTGCCCAACCCGTAGTAGCAGTCGATCCGGTCGGTGCGGCCGATGCTCGCGTCCGCGCTGCCGTCGACCAGTTTCGCCGCCCCGGACATCTGCTTGCCGACCGCGTCGGAGATCTCCTCCGGCGTGCCGATCGCGCCGCACCCGCTCGGCAACGGGCCGACGATCCGCGAGGACGCCGACTTCACGGCGCTCGACGAGGGGGTGTAGCTGGGGGCCGGGACTACGAGGGGTGTTCGTTTGTCCGTCGCGCAGGCCGCCAATCCGGCGATCAGCACCGCGGCGGACGCGCTCCGTGTCCACGCCTTAGCACTCACAAGGTGTAGACCGTAGTCCCCCTGTTGGGTGAATGGGACACCAATCCCCGAAAAAGTAACGAACGAACAACGCGAGCAGCGCGCGCGTCCCGGAGTGGCGTGGCGTGAGCAGCGGATTCTTGATCACCACGTCCGCCGCGGCGGCTCATAACGATCTTGGTCAGCCGATGCCCGTCGCGTCGGTGCCGGCTGCCGAGCGGGCCGGCGCGCGACGGGGCCCCGCACCGGAATCGGTGCGGGGCCCCGTCATGCCTACTGGCTAGCGAGCCTGTTCAGCGGCGATCAGACGCCACCGGACAGCTTCTCGCGCAGCGCGGCGAGCTGCTCGTCGCTGGCCAGGGTGCCACCGCTCTTGGCCTGGGTCTCCGACCCCGCCGAGGAGTAGCTCTGGTCACCGGCTGCCTCGGCGCCTTCGCCCGCGGCAGCGGCGGCGTCGGCCTCGGCGGCCTTGCGGATCTGCGACATGTGCTGCTCGTAGCGGGTGTGCGCCTCGGCGTACTGGCGCTCCCACTCCTCACGCTGCTTGTCGAAGCCCTCTTGCCATTCCTGGGTGTCCGGGTCGAAGCCTTCGGGGTAGATGTAGTTGCCCTCGGCGTCGTACTCGGCGGCCATGCCGTACTGGGTCGGGTCGAACTCGGTGTCCGGCGTGAAGCCCTCGTTCGCCTGCTTGAGCGACAGCGAGATGCGGCGGCGCTCCAGGTCGATGTCGATGACCTTGACCATGACGTCGTTGCCGACCTGCACGACCTGCTCCGGGATCTCCACGTGGCGCTCGGCCAGCTCGGAGATGTGGACCAGGCCCTCGATGCCCTCGTCCACGCGGACGAACGCACCGAACGGAACGAGCTTGGTGACCTTGCCCGGCACGATCTGGCCGATCGCGTGGGTGCGGGCGAACTGGCGCCACGGGTCTTCCTGGGTCGCCTTCAGCGACAGCGAGACGCGCTCGCGGTCCATGTCGACGTCCAGGACCTCGACCGTGACCTCCTGGCCGACCTCGACGACCTCGGACGGGTGGTCGATGTGCTTCCAGGACAGCTCCGAGACGTGCACGAGGCCGTCGACGCCACCCAGGTCCACGAAGGCACCGAAGTTGACGATCGAGGACACGACGCCCTTGCGGACCTGGCCCTTCTGCAGCTGGTTGAGGAACTCGCTGCGGACCTCGGACTGGGTCTGCTCGAGCCAGGCGCGGCGGGACAGGACCACGTTGTTGCGGTTCTTGTCCAGCTCGATGATCTTGGCCTCGAGCTCGCGGCCGACGTACGGCTGCAGGTCGCGGACACGGCGCATCTCGACCAGGGACGCCGGCAGGAAGCCCCGCAGGCCGATGTCCAGGATCAGACCACCCTTGACCACCTCGATGACGGTGCCCTTGACGGGCTCGTCGGCCTCCTTGAGACCCTCGATCGTGCCCCACGCCCGCTCGTACTGCGCGCGCTTCTTGGACAGGATCAGGCGACCTTCCTTGTCCTCCTTCTGGAGAACAAGCGCCTCGACCTCGTCGCCGACCTTGACGACCTCATTGGGGTCGACGTCGTGCTTGATCGAGAGCTCACGCGAGGGGATGACGCCCTCGGTCTTGTAGCCGATGTCGAGAAGAACCTCGTCACGGTCGACCTTGACGATTACGCCTTCGACGATATCGCCGTCGTTGAAGTACTTGATCGTCGCGTCGATCGCGGCGAGGAAGTCCTCCGCCGTCCCGACGTCGTTGATTGCGACCTGCTGCCTTGGCGCGCTGGATGCCGGGACAATGGTGGTGTCGGTGGACATTAGGTGGGTTGCTCCGGTACGGATTGGGAGTAGTCGGGTTGTTTTAAGTTCTGGCGCACGGTGTGATGAGCGCCCTGTGGCTGGTGTGATCATGCACAGGGTCCAACACCGATACGCGCAACCCGATTCCCAGATTTCTCACCTGAACCGCAGGCAGCGCGAAATTCACCGCGCGGGCGGTATCGTACGCGCCCGCGCGAACGTCGGGCAAACTGGATGCCCATAAGGAGCAGGCGTGGACAGCGAGCAGGACCGGTACTCCGGCGCTCAAACTACTCTCGGAACCGTCGGCCCCGCTCGTCGAAGGGTCGACGCGAGCGAGTCCGTTGCCGCCAACATCGCGTGGTGGGACGCGGACGCCGACGACTACATGGCCGAGCACGGGGACTTCCTCGGCGCCGCCGATTTCCTCTGGTGCCCCGAAGGCCTGCGGGAACGCGACGTGCAGCTGCTCGGGGAGGTCGCGGGCAAGGACATCGTGGAGGTCGGCTGCGGCTCCGCCCCGTGCGCGCGCTGGCTCGCCGGCCAGGGCGCGCGGGTGACCGCGCTCGACCTCTCGGCCGGGATGCTGCGGCACGCCAAGCACGCGAATGACGTGACCGGTATCACACCGACGTTGATCAGGGCGAACGCCGAGTACCTGCCGTTCGCCGACGGGAGCTTCGACATCGCGTGCTCGGCGTTCGGCGCGGTGCCGTTCGTCGCCGACGTGCGGACGATCTTCCGCGAGGTGGCCAGGGTGCTGCGGCCGCGGGGCCGCTGGGTCTTCGCCGTGACTCACCCGATCAGGTGGATCTTCCCCGACGACCCGGGGCCCGCCGGGCTCCAGGTGATCAACTCGTACTTCGACCGGACCCCGTACGTGGAGGTGGACGCCGACGGCCGCCCCACCTACGTCGAGCACCACCGGACGCTGGGCGACTACGTGCGCGCGCTGACCGGATCCGGGTTCGTCGTCGACGACGTGATCGAGCCCGAGTGGCCGGAGGGGCAGACCAGGGAGTGGGGCCAGTGGAGCCCGCTGCGCGGTGAGCTGTTCCCCGGCACGGTGATCTTCAGCTGCCGGAGGAGTACGTGAGGTTCCCGGACGGGCTGGTCGACACGCAGAGCACGTGGTTCGCCCGGCTCGACCCGATGCTGCCCGCCGCCGTCCGGCCACCGGACGGCGAGGTGATCACGGCCGCGCTGGCCACCGGCACCCGCGTGGCCGGTGTGCTGGTGCCGACCCGGCTGACGCCGGACGCGATGCCGACGCTGTGGTCCGCGCTGGAGGTCTGGGAACTGCACCCGATGCTCGGCGAGCACGGCATGGCCGAGCTGGTCGACCAGTGGCGCGCGGTGATGGGCCGCCTGCGCACCGCGCCGGACTCGTCGTGCCTGGTCACCTGGCCGAGCCGGGACGTCGGCGCCGCCCGGGTGTTCCTCGACCACGGCCTGGTGCCGCTGTCCACGCTGGCCATCCGGACCGGCGCGCCGCTGCTGCCGTCACCGGGCGCGCTGAAGGTGCGCCGCGCGGCACTGCGCGACCTGGACACGCTGCTGCCGCTGGCGCTGGCCGAGCTGGAGTACTCCGCGATGGTCGGCGGCACGGTCCTGCGGCCCGGTGCCGAGCAGGTGAAACGGGCGGCGCTGGCGCGTCACCTCGACCAGGGCGACCCGATCTGGATCGGCGAGCGCGACGGGATCGCGGTGGCGATGGCGGAGTGCTGGTACAACGAGTCGATCACCGGGTCGTGGAGCGAGACGCGCCTGCGCCACGGCCTGTGGGGTTATGTCAACAGTTTCTCCGTGGCGCCGTCGTTCCGCGGCGCGGGCGTCGGGCGTGAGCTGGTCTCGGTGGTGCACCGCGAGTTCGCCGCGGCGGGCACGGACGGCACCTTCCTGTACTTCAACCCGCCGAACCCGTTGTCGACGGTGTTCTGGGCGCGGCAGGGTTATCGCCCACTGTGGACGATCTGGGAGATCCGGCCGGCCTCGGCCCTGCGGTGACCGATTCCGGCCCGGACCCCCGACCAAAGTCATAGCCGAGTCTGGACCGTGGTCCGATGTGCCGCGGCCGCGGATTCAGAACACTGTGTTCATGCGAATCCTCGGCATCATCCCCCTGATCATCGCGGCCACGGCGGCCACCGCGGTCGCGGTGGCACCATCGGCCGCCGCCGCGACGGGCGTCGGGCTGCTCGGCCCCGGCGGCAAGCTGCCCGTCGGACAGCGGACGTACCACCTGGCCGACACCGGCCGGGCCGACCGCTGGCAGCCCGACCAGCGCCGGGAGCTCATGGTCTCGCTGTGGTACCCGGCGATCCCGGTGGGCAAGCGCGCCGAGTACATGACGGCGGCGGAGTCGACGGCCGCCGTGCGCGGCCTGCGGCTCGACCTGCCGGACGACGCGCTGCAGAAAGTCAAGGTGCACTCGTACCGCGACGCCCCGCCGCTGCCCAAGTCCAAGGGCTGGCCGTTGGTCGTGCTGTCCCCCGGCATGGGCAACAGCCGGACCACGCTGACGACGCTGGCCGAAGAGCTGGCGTCCCGCGGATTCGTGGTCGCCGGGATCGACCACGCGTACGAGGCGCAGAACGTCGAGTTCCCCGGCGGGCGGCTGCTGCCGTGCAAGGGGTGCTCGGGCAACCCGGACATCTGGGCCGAGGCGCTCGCCGAACGCGCGCTGGACGTCAAGTTCGTGCTGGACGACGTGCTCACCAACCGGCCGGTGCGGATCGACAGGTCCCGGATCGGCATGGCCGGGCACTCGGCGGGTGGCGTCGCGACGATCCACTCGCTGGCGGGTGACCGGCGGTTCAAGGCCGGGGTGAGCATGGACGGCCCGATCTACCGGCCGCTGGCGGTGGCCAAACCGTTCGCGCTGCTCACCAGCCCGATCGGCGAGCAGGGCTGGGCCGGGCTGTGGGACGCGGCGTGGCCGAGCCTGACCGGGTGGAAGGAGCGCAGGCTGCTGCCGCAGACCGGGCACTCGTCGTCCAACGACAACGGCTACTTGGCGGTCGCCCTGGGACAGAAGGACAAGATCCCGGCGAACGTGTGGAGCAACCTGTACGGCACGGGAGACCCGGTCGCCTCGGTGAAGTTCTTCCGCGACTACCTCACCGGGTTCTTTCAGGCCAGGCTCTGAACCAGACCGGCCTGGTGGGCCAGGATCGCCGCCTGCACGCGGTTGCGCACGCCGAGTCGCCCGAAGATCACGGTCACGTGTGCCTTCACGGTGCCCTCGGCGATGTGCAGGCGGGCGGCGATGTCCGCATTGGACAGACCGGAACCCACGAGCGTGAGTACGTCTGTCTGGGTGGGGGTGAGCACCGAGACGCGTTCGCGTGCGCCGGAGTTCGACCGCGGCAGCTGGTCGATCACCCGCTTGGCGATCCTCGGCGACAGGAACGCGGCACCATCCGCCACCGCCTTGATCCCGGCGATCAGCTCGGCCGGGTCGCCGGACTTCAACAGGAAACCGTTGGCGCCCAGGGCCAGCGCCCGTTCGATGTACGTGTCCTCGCCGAACGTGGTCAGCATGACCACACCGGTGTCCGGGCGCAGCCGCCTGATCTCGGCGGCTGCGGCCAGGCCGTCCAGCTCCGGCATCTGGATGTCGAGGACCGCGATGTCCGGGCGGTGCCCGGCGACCTGGTCGACGGCCTCGCGGCCGGTCCCGGCCTGTGCGACGACCTCGATCCCGGGGTCGCTGCCCAGGATGGCCGCGATGCCCGCCCGGATCATCGCCTCGTCGTCGGCCAGCACCACCCGGATCACGAAACCCCCTCCGACGTCCCCGTGAACGTGGCCGTGACAGCGAACCCGCCGTCACGCGGCCCGGCGTCGAACGCCCCACCGGCCCGTTCGACCCGCTTGCGCAGACCGGCCAGGCCGCTCCCGCCGGACGCGAGCCCGCTCTGCCCGGAGGACGGCTCGTTGACCACCGAAACGCGGTTCGAGGTGACCGTCACGACGATGGGAGCGTCCGGCGCGTGCTTGGCCGCGTTGGTCAACGCCTCCCGCACCACGTCGTACACCACCGGCTCGACACCGGCCGGCACATCTTCCACAGTGGACTCGACGACCATGCCCGACGCGACGCTCCTGGCGATCAGGTCGCGCACGCTCTCCGGCTCGCGCAGGACTTCGACGATCTCCCGCAGCCGCTCGGTCGCGGCGGCCACGCTTTCCCGCACCTGCCCGACGGCCGCGCGCTGGCTGTCGTCCAGGCCACCGGAGACCTCGAGCACCCCGGCCCGCACAGCGATCAGGGTCAGCTCGTGACCGAGCGAGTCGTGCATGTCGGCGGCGATCCGGGCGCGTTCTTTCAACCGCGCCTGGACCGCGTCCTGCTCGGCACGGCGCCGCACGTGCTGACGCCTGGTCAGGTACACGACAGCGGCCATCAGCACCAATGGCCACATCGGTACGCGGCCGCCGTAGTCGAACAGCATGGCGACACCGGACACGACCGCCACGGCCAACGCGACCACCGGGTACCGCCTGATGGCCACCACAGCGACCGCGACGGCCGTCAGTCCACCGGCAAGCTCCCACGGCACGGGGTTGTGCAGGCTGTCGTACACCAGCAGGCCGGTGACGACGACCCAGACAGCACCTTCGACGACCCCCGTCCGCATGCGCCGAAACTACAAGTGGTCACGACTGGAAGTCCGCCGGGGGCCTCGACGGGCTTCCAGTCGTGGCCACTAGCTCATATCCGCAGGCCGCGGCGCAGGTCCTCCAGTTGGTCGGCCGCCATCCGCTTGGTCACCGGCGCTTCGGTGATCATCGAGGATCCGTGGAAGGTGCCCGCGTACGCATGCAGCCCGGTGGGCACACCGGCCTGTGCGAGCCGCCGCGCGTACTCGATGCCTTCGTCCCGCAGCGGGTCGAACAGGCACACCGTCACGACCCAGCTGAACACGGCATCCGGGTAGTTCCACAGTGGAGTGTCGGTGTACGCCCGCATCGACCCGGTTCCCAGCCGGTCGTCGATCTCGGGGATACCCAGGTCCTGCAGAGCCACCGCGGGGCCGCCGCGGTCACGGGCGAGCAGCACCGTGCCCGCGGTCAGCCCGCCGCCCGCGCTTTCGCCGGCGACACCGATCCGCGCCGGGTCGATGCCGAGTTCGCTGGCCTTGTTCGCGGTCCACACCAGCGCGGCGTAGCAGTCTTCGAGCGGGCCGGGAAACGGTGTCTCCGGCGCCAGCCGGTACCACGACGATGCCGAGCTTGTCCGCGTAGGGCCAAGGCCCCGCTGTCGGTCATGTCCACGTCGCCGACGACGAACCCGCCGCCGTGGATGTAGACGAGGCCCGGCCGCGCGTCGCCCGCCGGCGCGGGCGAGAAGATCCGGACACGCACGTCCGGCGGGCCCGGCACGAACTCGTCGCGGACGTCGACCGGGCTGCGCCACCCGGACGTGATCGCGCACCAGCCAGGTGGCGCCGGGCAGCGCACCTGGCCGAGCGTCCACTTGGCGTGTACTCGTCGTCGCGCGGCCTGACAGTCGGCGGCCCGGTTCCCGCGACCGCGCAGGCGCGAACTGGACGACGGCACGGTCGTGTGGCCGGCGCGTGCGGGTGATGCGTCGCCGTTGGACGAGATGGTCCTCGAACGGCTGTCGATCACGCTCGCGTTGTCGTTGCGGCTCGACCAAGCCCCGCTGCCCGCGTTGGGTGATCCGGCGCTCGTCGAGCTGGTGCTGTCCGACAGCGCGGGCGAGGCCGAACGATCCGCGCGCTGCACGCGGTGCCGGACGTGATCGCGTTGGACGGCTTGGATCATCAGCTGATCGTGGTGCTGACGGCGTTGTGCCGCACCAATTCGATCCGCGAGGCCGCCGCCGTGCACTGCCACCACAGCGCGATCCCCCGCCCGCGTGACAACTGACGTGTGCTCACCGTAAGCAAATGGCTGCGCAGCGCCACGATTTCCGCTAGGTTCGACTGCGGGGGGCCGGGCGGGCCTCCCGCATGCGGAGGGGGAGCCGCGGAATGAACAGAAAGCGCGCACGACATAGGTTTCCGATCACACACGTCACGGCGTGGACGCTGTGGCAGCGACCGCGGCGCGTCCTGGTCTACGTCCTGACGGTCGAGCTCGCGACGGCGCTGCTCACCGTCGGCGCGGCCCGCACATGGGCGATCTCGTCATCCGATCTGGTCAGGGCCTTGGTCATCTGGGGCTGCGCGGCTGTGTACATCGAGGCGACCCGGTCCATCGAACGCGTCCGGGAAGGCGCGCACAACGCGCCGTACACCGACTTGAACTCGATGTGGACGTTCTCGGCGGCCCTGCTGGTCCACCCGGTGCTGATGGCTGTGATCGTCTCGTCGAACTACCTGCACCGGTGGTTGCGGGTGCGTCGCCATGTCGTGCACCGCCAGGCTTTCAGCGCCTCGGCGACGGTGCTCGCGGGGTACGCCGCGGCCGCAGTTCTGTTGGCAGCAGGCCAATATCCGGCGTTCGACGAGTCGCACCGGGACACCGGCACTTATCTGATGATCGCCGCGGCGGGAATCACCTACCTCGTGGTGAGCACCGCGTTGGTGTCCGGCGCGATCGCGTTGAGTGTGCCGCGCGCGTCCTTCGCGGAGGTTCTCGCGGCCGACACCGACACCCCGGTGGAACTGGCGGGAATGGGGCTCGGTGTCCTGGTCGCGTGGGCGTTGACCGACTGGCCGATCGCGCTCACCGCTGTCGTCGGCGTTCCGCTTGCCTTGCACGGCAGGGTGCTGGTGCAGCAACTGCGCAAGGCCGCGCGTACCGACCCGAAGACAGGCTTGTTGAACACGCAGGCGTGGCGGGACGCGGCGAGGCAACAGATCAGCACACGTCCCGCGGCCGTGCTGATGATCGACCTCGACCACTTCAAGTCCGTCAACGACGGGCACGGGCACGCGGCCGGTGACGATGTCCTCGTCGCGGTGGCCGCGACGCTCTCGCACGAGGTGCGCTCGAGTGACGTCGTCGGGCGGTTCGGCGGCGAGGAGTTCGTCGCGCTGCTCACCGACTCGACCCGTCATGACGCGCTCGTCGTGGCGGAACGGATCCGCGAGCGGGTCAGCGAGACCCGGGTGCGCACCCCGGCGGACGCGGTGATCCAGGTGACGTGTTCGATCGGCGTTGCTGTCCACCCGCGGCACGGCACCAGCCTCGACCAGCTCCTGCAGGCCGCCGACGAAGCCCTCTACGCCGCGAAACGCTCCGGCCGCAACCAGGTCCGGCTGGCCTCACGGTAGGTCCTTGGCCAGCCAGTAACCCACGTAGGCGTCGTTGTTGAACGGGCGGTCGCGGCCACGGGCGTCGCGACGATCTGCACGCCTCGGTCCTCATCGGCCGGTCAACGCGTTACAACACTCCGGCGACGACGGCCAGCAGGAGCAGGGTGAGGAAGCAGCCGAACACCTTGTTCATCAGCTTCTCCCCGATCTCGTCGAGCACGGTCGCCGCCCGGAAGACGACGGCGATGAACAGGCACACGTAGAGGACGTCTTCAGCGGCCATGGCCGCGCTCACGAAGCAGCCGGTCCGCCAGCAGCACCAGCAGGCCGCTGCTCATCCCGCCGGCGAGGACCTTCTCGCCGGGTTCCCGGGCGGTGACGGCGAGCGCGGCGCCTGCCGCGATTCCGACACCTTCCATCCGCGCCGCCGCCTCCGCGGGCAGCGCGAGGAAGAGCAACGCCATTTCCTCGCCGTCGGCGTCCGGCAGCCGCCGGGCGGCGGCCACACCGGCCATCGTCGTGAGCTTCATGCCGACCGCGATCCACATCAGTACCCGCAATACGAGCTGCACGATTTTCATGTCCACCAGCATCAACCCGGCTCGGACATCATGTCAAGACACAATGTCCGGACAACATGTCCGGAGATGATGTCCGACAGTAGGATGTCCTCATGCCGCCGAGCCGAACCACCCGCAAACAACGCCGCGACGCGATGGAGCAGCGTGTGCTCGCCGCGACCGAACAACTGGTCAGGGACGGCGAGAACTTCGGCGAGCTGAGCGTCGAACGGCTGGCGAGCGTCTCCGGGATCTCCCGGTCGACCTTCTACGTGCACTTCGAGGACAAGGGCGATCTCGCCCGCCGGATGACCAAGACCGTCGTCGCGGAGCTGGAGGACGTCTCCACCGACTGGTGGTCGACCGCCGATCGAGCCGACCGCGAGCAGCTCCGGACGTCGCTCGGCGCCATCATCGACGTGTACCGGCGCCGGGGCGCCGCGTTCACGCTGGTCTCCCAGGCAGCCGCGGTCGACGAGTCGGTCGCCGAGGAGCTGCGCGGCCTGATGCGGCGGCTGATCGACCTGACCGGCCAGGCGATCGAACTCGGCCAGGCCGCCGGGACGATCCGGCCGGTCGAGCCGCGCGAGACCGCCGCCGTGCTCATCTGGATGATCGAGCGAGTCGGGCACCAGATGCTGCGACCGAGCGACTCCGGCGGCCACGACAAGGTCGCCGACGTGCTGACCGACATCATCTGGTCCACCCTGTACAGAGCCTGAGCAACCAGCGTCACAGTGTCCTGGCTTGCGAGGCGGTGCCGCGCGGAGCAGTATTTGAACTGACCAGTCAGTTCAAAAGAAGGGCATCCGGTGGAGATCCGCGCCGAGCGAGTCGGGGTCGACGGGCCGCACGGGCCGTTGCTGCGGCCGACCTCGCTGACCGTCCGCGAAGGCGAAGTCACGCTGGTCACGGGCGAACCCGGCGCCGGCCACACCGCGCTGGCCCTGGCGCTCGGCGGCCGCATCCGGCCGTCGCACGGCACGGTCACCCTCGACGGCGACCAGGACCCGGCGAAGCTGCGCGCCCACGTCGTGCTGGTCGACGCGCCCGGCGTCAACGAGCCGGAAGACGGCCTGAAACTGGGCGACGCGATCGCCGAGGAACTGATGAACGCCGGTCAGCGCGCCAACCGCGCCGCCGTCCGCGACTGGCTGCGCGCGCAGGACGCCGAGCAGTACGTCGGCCAACGCGTCGACAATGTCCCGCCGGAAGTACGGACGCGGCTGCTGATCGAGACGGCCGGCGCCAAGCCCGGCGTGCGGGCGCTGCTGGTCGACCAGCCGGACCGGCACGTCAGCGATCCCCAGACCTGGTGGCCGCACGCCGCCGGACAAGCCGAACGCGGCCTCGCGGTCGTCGTGCTGTGTGCCGTTCCCACAGTGCGCGCGCTCAACGCCGGGGCAGCCATGATCGGAGTGACAGAATGAGCGCCCTTCGCTTGGCGGGCAACGAACTCCGCCGGATCACCGCGGGCAAGCTGCCGAGGCTCGCCGTGATCGCCCTCGTGCTCGTGCCGTTGCTGTACGGCTCGCTGTACCTGTTCGCCAACCACGATCCGTACGGCAGGCTCGACCACATCCCGGCCGCGCTGGTGATGGCAGACGAAGGCTCGCAGGAGCTGGGCAACGCGGGCGACAAGGTCGCCAAGAAGCTGCAGGAGTCCGGCGCGTTCGAGTGGCACCGGGTCGACGCGAAGGACGCGGACGCGGGCGTGCGGGACGGCAAGTACTCGTTCTCGATGACCATCCCGAAGGACTTCTCCGCGGCGCTCGGCTCCAGCGGCGTGTTCCAGCCGCGCCAGGGCCTGATCACGGTGACCACCAACGACGCCAACAACTACCTGGTCGACACGATCGCCGACAAGGTGGCCGACGAGGTGCGCCAGTCGATCACCTCCGAGGTCGGCCAGACCGCGGCGGACAAGTTCCTGATCGGCTTCGGCACGATCTTCTCCAAGACCCAGGAAGCCGCCAACGGTGCCGGTCAGCTCGCCGACGGCGCCGGTCAGGCCCGTGACGGCGCCGCGCAGCTCGACACCGGCCAGCGCAAGCTCGCCGACGGCGCCACCCAGCTCTCCGCCGGGCTGCAGGAGCTCACCACCGGCCTGAACACGTTGCACGACAAGACGAAGGACCTGCCCGCCAGCGCACGCAAACTCGCCGACGGCGCCGCGCAGGTGGCGGCGGGCAACGCGCAGGTCGCCACCGAGGGCCAGCACATCGCGGACGTGGCCAAGCAGTTCGTCGGCGGCATCGACCAGTTCAACGGCAACGTCGCGGCGAACCTGCGGGCCGCGGGCTTCACCGAGGAGCAGGTGCAGCGCGTGATGGGCGTACTTGGCCAGGCGCGCCAGCCGATCGACAACGCGAACACGAAGGTCCAGACCGCGGCGACCCAGCTGAACAAGCTCGCCACCGGCGCCAAGCAGGTGTCCGACGGCGCCGCGCAACTGGCCGCCCAGTCCCCCGCTTTGGCCGACGGCATCAGCAAAGCGGCCACCGGCGCCACCAAACTCAACACCGGCGCGGCCGAACTGGCCGCCGGCGAGAAGACCGCGGTCGACGGCACGGCGAAACTCGCCGCGGGCACCAAGCAGCTCGCCGACGGATCCGTGCAGCTGCGCGACGGCCTCACCCAGGGCCTCGGCCAGATCCCGCACCCGGACGACCCGACGCGCGGCGCGACCGCGCAGACCATCGGCAACCCGGTGGCGATCAACGCGGTCGGCGACGTGAAGGCGGGCAGCTACGGCGCCGGGCTGGCCCCGTTCTTCCTCGGCCTGGCGACGTGGATCGGTGCGTTCGTGCTGTTCCTGCTGATCAAACCGCTGTCCGGCCGTGCGGTCGCGGCCGGCCTGCCCGCGTGGCGGGTGGCCATCGGCGGCTGGCTGCCCGCGGCGGCGCTGGGCATCGTCCAGGTGATCCTGCTGTTCACGGTGGTCACGACGGTCGTGGGGATCGGCGCCAACCGGCCGCTCGCCGCGTTCGGCCTGCTGACACTGGCCTCGCTGGCGTTCACCGCGATCCTGCACGCGCTCAACGCCTTCTTCGGCGCGGTCGGCAAGTTCCTCGGTCTGGTGCTGCTGATCCTGCAGCTGATCAGCTCCGGCGGCACGTTCCCGTGGCAGACGTTGCCGGACGTGCTGTACCCGTTGCATTCCGTGCTGCCCATGGGATACGTGGTCGACGGGATGCGCCACCTGCTCTACGGTGGATCGATGGTGAGCGTCGGCAAGGACGTGCTCGTACTGCTGGCGTACCTCGCCGGCGCGCTCCTGGTGTCCACATTGGCCGCCCGGCGGCAACGGGTCTGGACGCCGTCGCGCCTGAAGCCGGAGCTGGTGTTGTGAGCCCGAGAACCCAAGCCACGAAACAGAAACTGTTCGACGCGACACTGCGGCTGGCCAGGACCAACGGCATGGTCGGGCTGACCGTCGACGACATCGCGGCGGAAGCCGGGGTCGCCAAGGGCACGGTGTACTACAACTTCGGCAGCAAGGACGGCCTGATCGACGCGCTGCTGCGCTACGGCGTCGACCTGCTGGCCGACCGGCTGCGCAAGGCCGACGAGGTCGAGGACCTGGTGGACGCCGCGCTGTCGTACTTCGCCGACTACCCGGCGTTCGCCCAGCTGCTGGTCAGCGAGCTGTGGCGGACACCGGGCCAGTGGCACGAGACCCTGACGTTGTTGCGTGACGACATCGTGTCGATCGTCAAGGAGCACATGCAGCGCCTGGCCGACGACGGCAGGCTGCCCGCCGGTGTGCAGACCGGCACGGCCGCGTCGGCGCTGTTCGGCACGTTGCTCGTGGTCGCGTTGGACTGGCAGGTGTTCCAGCGGCAGCGCACCCGTGACGAGGTCCGCGAATCGGTGATGTTATTGGTCCGCGGGCTCGGCCCGAATCCGTGAGATCCGATCGCGGGCACCGGCGGCCGGTTGCGCATCCGGCGACACGTCTGCACCGCGTAGCAGCATCCCGGTTGTCCGCAGTGGTCCCGGTCACAAACTTTACGTTCCCTTAGGGTTCGGCGTACCCCGGGTATTGTGCGGCGGCGCGGCCCGCATGAGACTGAGCGGCAGTGACGTGCGACTGGGGGTCCATGTGACAACGGAGTTGAAGTTCCGCGTGCTCGGACCGCTGCGGGCCGGGGACGCGGAGCTCGGCGGGACGAAACCGCGGGTGTTGCTGGCCACGCTGCTGCTGAACGCCAACCAGACGGTCACCAGCGACATGCTGACCGACGTGTTGTGGCCCAGCCACAGGCCGCGCTCGGTCGCGGCGAACCTGCGGACCTACGTCAGCTCGCTGCGCGCGAGCTCACCGGAGATCGCGACGCGGATGCGGACCGACCGGGCCGGCTACTCCATCGCGATCGGCGACGGCGAGCTCGACCTGGCCGAGTTCACCGAGCACGTCGCCGAGGCCCGCCGGCTGCGGGCCGCGGGCAGCCTCGCGCAGGCGACCGCGCAGCTGGAGCAGGCGCTGGCGCTCTGGCAGGGCGAGCCGTTGGCGGACCTGCCCGGCGTGCCCGCCTGGGACGACCGTCTCGCGGCGCTGGCCGAGTCCAGGGTGATGGCCACGGAGGAACTGCTCGGCCTGCGTGTCGCGGAAGGCCGATACCAGGACGCGATCGCCGACCTGCGGCCATTCCTGGCCGAGCACCCGTTCCGCGAATCCGCGTGGCGGCAACTGCTGCTGGCCCTCGACGGCAGCGGACGACAGGCCGAGGCGCTGCGCGCGTACGCGGAGATCCGCAAGCGCCTGGTCACCGAGCTCGGCGTCGAACCGGGACCGGAGTTGCGCGAGGTGCACGCGGCGATCCTGAAAGGCGAGGCGCCGCGGCCCGGACCGGCGGCCACGCGGACCGTGCCGAGGCAACTGCCCCACGACGTCCCGGATTTCACCGGACGCGGCAAGCACATCGCGGCGCTGCGGGCGATGGTCGCGACAGCGGGTGAGGCCGCGGCGGTCGCGACGATCGTGGGGCCGCCCGGCGTCGGCAAGACCTCGTTGGCCGTGCACGTGGGGCACCTGTTGAAAGACGAGTTCCCGGACGGGCAGCTGTACGTGGACCTGGCCGGGACCACCAGCCGTCCGCGCACCGGGAAGGAAGTCCTCGGCAGCCTGCTGCGCTCGCTCGGCGTGACCGGGGCCGCGTTGCCCGACAGCGTGCACGACCGCGCGGCGCTGTACCGGTCGATGGCGTCGGAAACGCGGATGCTGGTGCTGTTCGACGACGCGGCCAACGCCACGCAGATCCGTGGCCTGCTGCCCGCCGACAACTGGGGCGTGCTGGTGACCAGCCGCCAGCGGATGGCGGAACTGCCTGCCACGCACCAGATCGAGCTCGACGTGCTGCCCACGGCGGAAGCCAGTGAGCTGCTCGGCAAGATCGCCGGGCTGGAGCGCGTGACCGGCGAGCCGGAGTCGGCCGAGGCGATTCTGCGCTCCTGCGGGCACTTGCCGTTGGCCATCCGCATCGCGGGCGCCCGGATCGCCGGTCGCCGGGGCTGGACGCTGACCGTGCTGGAACGCAGGCTGGCCGACGAGACGCAGCGGCTGAGCGAGCTGAAGGCGGGCGAGCTGGCCGTCCGCGCGAGTTTCGACCTGAGCTACCGCCAGCTCCCCGCCGACGCCGCCGCCGCGTTCCGGCTGCTGGGCAGGCTGGGGCCGAGCGCGATCCCGGAGTGGGCGGTGGGCGCGCTGCTCGACCGCGGCGGCAGCGCGGAGCTGGTCGACGTCCTCGTGGACGCGAGCATGCTCGACATGGCCGGTGTCGACGTGATCGACCAGCCGCGCTACCTGATGCACGACCTGATCCGCTGCTACGCGCGTGATTCCGGGGACGACGACGTCCGCGAGCCGATCAGCCGGGTGGTCTCCGGCTGGCTGGCGCTGACCGAGCAGGCCGTCGGGCAGCTGCCCGCCAGCATCTTCCGGCCGCTGCGCAGCGACACGGCACGCCACCCCGTCGACAAGTCCATTGTGGACGATGTGGTCGCCGCGCCGCTGCGGTGGCTGGACGCCGAGCACGAAACGGTGATCTCGGTGGTCGAACTGGCCGCGAACGAAGGCCTCGGCGAACTGGCCTGCACGCTGGCGACCACGCTCGTGCCGTACTTCGACCACCGGTGCCACTTCGACCCGTGGCAACGAGTGCACGAGATCGCGTTGAAAGCCGCCGAGGACACCCGGACCAAGGCCACGCTGACACGCGGGCTGGCCCAGGTGCACCTGTACCGGGATTCCTACAGCACAGCGGAAGCCATGTTCGCCAAGTCCCGCGGCATGTTCGCCGAAGTGGGCGACCCGATCGGCGAGGCCTTCGCCAGTTGTGGCATCGGCGCGGCGCGGTACTTCCGCGGCAGGCCGCTCGCCGCGCTCCCGTACTTCCACAAAGGACTGAACAGCTTCGTCGAGCACGGCGACGTGCACGCGGAAGCCTACGCGCGGCAGACGATCGGCAAGGCCCAGCTGGCGATCGGCAACCACAGGGAAGCGGCGAACTGGCTGCAGCGCGCACTGCTGCTGGCGCGGGAAACCGGCGACCGGCACCGCGAAGGCAGAGTCCTCAGCGAACTCGGCAAACTCCACGGCAGCCGGGACGAGACGAGGAAAGCCGTGCGCTACCTGGAAATGTCCCTCGGCATCCTGCGTGAACTCGGCGACGACCTCTGCTCGGCGTACGCGCTGCACTCGCTCGGCGACCTGCACACGACCTCAGGGGACTTCGGCCGCGCCGAAGTCGAGGTCCGGCAGGCACTCGCGGCGTTCCGCCGCCTGAAGGACCGCAGCGGGGAAGAGAAAGCAGCGTGGACCCTGAACCTGCTGCGCAGGCGCCGCAACACCCACCTGGAGCACGTCACGGGCTAGCGCAGCGCGTTCCACGGCCGGAACTCGCCCACCTGGTGCACCGCGTGCCGTCGCCCGTCCAACGCCCGGCGCACCCCGGCCATCACCCCGTCGGCGGTCTCCCGGTGCGTGAGCCACCGCGTCCGCCCGGAGTTCCGGCGGAAACCGAGCACCACCTGCTGGGTGGGATGACTCGACAGCACCGGTTCAGGGCAGCCCTGCAACGGGTTGGCCGAGGCACTGCCGTGCACTTCGACCACCGGGCAGCCGTCTTCCAGCAAGGCGCTCAGCGCGCGCAGCACCGGGGACCGGAAGCTCCCGTGCACCCAGGCCACCAGCAGCTCGGCGGGGCCGCCGAGCGCGATGTGTGCTCGCTCGGCCAGTTCGCCCGGCTGAGCCCAGTCGGCTTGAACCCATACCGCGCCGTGGGTGTCCGTGGGCCGCCGCCGGCTCGGAGAGACCACGTACCAGCCCTCGCTGGTCAATGCCTCCACGCAACCGGCGAGCATCCCGGTCCCACCGAGGACCAGCGCGCGACGTTGCGACGGCATCGTCCCAGGTTACCGGCCATCCCGGAAAAGGCAACCCCACCGTATCGTCCTTTGTGGACGCTACTTGCCGCCGAATCGCTCGCTGTGCAGCACGTCCGCCAACGGCAATCGGGTGCGCCAACCGTGCCGTTCCAGATCCGGGACGTCACCGAGGTGCGTGACCGGCCCGAGGCACAGCCACGCGACCGGGCGGATCGACGCGGGGATCCCCAGCAGGTCCCGGACGAAATCCTCGCGGTAGAAGCTCACCCAGCCCACGCCGAGGCCTTCGGCTGTCGCGGCGAGCCACAGGTTCTGGATCGCCAGGCACACCGAGTAGAGGCCCGCGTCGGCGATCGCGTGCCTGCCGAGGACCGCGGGCGCGCCCTTGTCCGGGTCGTAGGTGACCACGATCGACAGGCTCGACTCGAGCACGCCCTCGACCTTGATCCGGCCGAACGTCCGCGCCCGCTCCCCGGTCAGCCCGGCGGCGAACACGTCCCGCTCCCCGGCGACGTGTTCCTGGAAAGCCTTGCGGGTGACGGGATCGCGGACGACCACGAAATCCCACGGCTGGCTCATGCCGACGCTGGGTGCCGCGTGCGCGGCACCCAGCACCCGGGCGAGGACGTCGTCGGCCACCGGCTGCCCGGTGAACTCGGCCCTGACGTCCCTGCGCCGGGCGACCACTTCGTAGAAGTCCACCCCAGGACACTAACGACTGAGGTTGCGATACTTCCGGACCGACAGCGGCAGGAAGATCGCCACCAGCACCAACGGCCAGATCACCGCGAGCAGGACCGGGTTGTTCGCCGCCCAGCTGTCACCGCCGAGGCCCGGGTTGCCGAACAGCTCCCGCGCCGCGCCGACCGTGGCCGACAACGGGTTCCAGTCCGCGATCGTGCCGAGCCAGCCCGGCATCATCTGCGGCGCCACGAACGTGTTGGCGATCATGGTGATCGGGAACAGCAACCCCCATATCCCGGCCGCGCTCTCCATGTTCGGCAGCACCAGGCCGATGTAGATGCCCACCCAGATCACGGCGAACCGCAGCAACAGCAGCAGGCCCAACGCGGCGAGCACCCCGCCGAAGCCGTCACGCCACTGCCAGCCGACCAGCAGACCGCAGAGGACGAGCACGACCAGGTCGACCACCGAGTTCAGCATGTCGGAGAGGCTGCGGCCGACCACCACCCCGGAACGCGCCATCGGCATCGACCGGAACCGGGTGGTGATGCCCCGCTCCTTGTCGGTGATCACCGCGGCCATCGTCACACCGATGCCGAACACCATGGTCTGCCCGAACATCCCCGGCATCAGGAACTCGCGGTAGTCGCCACCACCCGGCACCTGCATCGCGCTGCCGAACACGTAGCCGAACAGCAGCACCGAGATGATCGGGAACAGCAGTCCGCCGACGATCTGCACCGGGCGGCGGATCCAGTGCGTGAGGTGGCGACGGGTGACCACCCACGCGTCGACCACGCCCCACCGCAACCGCTCCCACGTGGTCCGCGGGATCACCGGAGTCAGGATCACGCCGCCACCTCCGTCCTGTGCCCGGTCAGCCGCAGGAAGACCTCGTCGAGCGTCGGCCTGCGCACACCGATGTCCTCGACGTCGATCCCGGCCGACGCCAGCACGCCGACCAGTTCGGTCAGCGCCGCCACCCGGTTGCGAACCGGCGCGGAGACACGGCGGTTGTCGCCGTCGACCTCCGGTGGCTGCCCGGCGACCCGTTCGACGAACTCGGCGGCTTTCGGCAGGTCCTGGGCGTCGTGCAGGACGACGTCGATCTGGTCGCCGCCGATCCGCGACTTCAGCTGGGTGGGTGTGCCCTCGGCGATCACCCTGCCGCTGTCGATCACGGCGATCTGGTCGGCCAACTGGTCGGCTTCGTCGAGGTACTGCGTGGTCAGCAGCAGCGTGGTGCCGCCGTCGACGAGCGTCCTCAGCGTGCTCCAGACCTCGTTGCGGTTGCGCGGGTCGAGGCCGGTGGTCGGTTCGTCCAGGAACAGCACGGACGGCGCCATGATCAGGCTCGCGGCCAGGTCGAGACGGCGCCGCATGCCGCCGGAGTACTGCTTCGGCGACTTGTGCGCCGCGTCGGTGAGGTCGAACTGGTCCAGCAGTTCGTCCGCGCGAAGGCGCGCGACCTTCGCGCTGAGGTGGAACAGGCGGCCGAACATCACCAGGTTGTCCCTGCCGGTGAGGACCTCGTCGACCGCGGCGTCCTGGCTGTTGAGGCCGATCCGGTAGCGGACCTCGGCCGCCTGCCTGACCACGTCGAACCCGGCGACTTCGGCACGCCCGGCGTCGAACGTGAGCAAGGTCGTCAGCACCCGCACGGCCGTGGTCTTGCCCGCGCCGTTCGGGCCGAGCAGGCCGCACACCGTGCCCTCGGGAATGGCCAGGTCAAACCCGTCCAGTGCGTTCTTGTCCTTGTAGGACTTGCGGAGTCCTTCGGCGAGAACCGCGTGGCTCATCTGCGTTACCCCCTAACTGGGTACACCGTACCCTAAACGTCGTACACTGTACCCAGTTCTATGATTCACGCAAGATGGCTACCGAATACACCGGCAGCGGCGACGTCACGGCCAGCCTGCGACTGCTGTGGGGACTGGACGACCGGCCGAGCCGAGGGCCGAAACCGTCGCTGACCGTCGACAAGATCGCGGCAGCGGGCATCGAACTGGCCGACGAGGAAGGCCTCGCCGCGCTGTCGATGCGCCGCGTCGCGACCAAGCTCGGCGTCGGCACCATGTCGCTGTACCGCTACGTGCCGAGCAAGGCCGAGCTGATCGACGTCATCCTCGACCGGGTGGTGAGCGACGCGATCACCCACGAGCAGATGGCGGAGCTGGAAGGTGAGACGTGGCGCGAGAAGCTGATCTCGATCGCCCACAGCGGCCGCCGGCTCTACCTGCGCCACCCATGGCTGCTGCAGATCTCCCAAGCCCGGCCGCTGGTCGGCCCCAACGCGCTGCGGAGTTTCGACAGGTACCTGGGCGCGCTGCGGGACACCGGCCTCACCACCGTGGAGAAGCTGAACACGATCAGCCTGATCGACGGCGTCGTCACCAGCTCGACGCTCGCGATCATCGAAGCGTCCCAAGCCGCCGAACGAACCGGCACGAGCGACGAGGACTACTGGGCGGCACACACCCCGTACCTCGAGAAGATCATGACGACCGGTGACTACCCGAACATCACGGCCCTGGACTGGAACGCGTTCGAGCAGGCCATGGCCACATCGTTCGAGTACAGCCTGGAGCGCGCGCTCGACGGACTCGCGGTCCTGATCAACTCACGTCGGTAATACCACGCTGGCGCTCACCTTCTTGAGGTCGGCTCGACCGTTCGACGGGTCTAACGCCAAGCGTTAGCTTGGCAATAATGGTGGACGAGAGCTGGGAGACGCGCAGGCCCTGCGTTGGTCGGTGTCACGCGTGTCGCAACGCCTGCGGATGCAGCAGCCGGGCCGTGCGGAAACGTTGACCAGGGTGGGCGCGTCCGTGCTGGCGAACCTCCGGCACAGCGGCCCGCTGTCGATGACGACGCTGGCCGCGATCGAGGGCCTGCAGCCGCAATCGTTGACACGACCGGTGAACGCCTTGGCAGAAGCCGGATTCTTGACACGCTCGCGGGACGAGGAAGACCGGCGGCAACAGACGATCGCCATCACCGAAAGCGGCCGTGTGGCGCTGGCCGAACACCTCCACGACGGCACGACCTGGCTCGCCGCGGCCCTCCGCGACACACTGACGCCAGCCGAACGCGCGATCCTCCGGGTCACGGGGTTGTCCTTGGTGTGCGCGGTGGCACCGTCGATCGAGGTGCACAACTCAGCACGGATCTGCCAAGGAGTGGCGGGCGCGGCGGGGATGGTCGTATCGCGTGCGGTGATCACCGACCTGTACATCGGCACCACGGCGGCCAAGAAGTTCTCCGCACTGGGCGCGATCACATCCGCGGCACCGATCCTCGCCCCGGTACTGGGCGGCACGGTTCTGGCGGTGTCGGCATGGCGGACAGTTTTCGTTGTACTCGCGGTCATCGGAGCAATTCAGGTTCTCGGCGTACTGGCCTGGGTTCCCGACACGGCGCCGCGGCGCAATGGGCGGAAGTGTCCTCTTCGGACGCCTCGTGACCCGGTTCGGCGTACCACGGCTGCTGCTGACAGGCCTGGCCATCGCTCTCGGCTCGTCCGCAGTCCTCATCGCCCTGCTCCTCACAACCGGAGGCTCACTGGCGATCGTGGGGGCCTGCCTGTTCCTCGTGAGCACGGCTTTCGGGATGTTCTTTCCTGCGGTGACAACGGCTGTGCAGGAAAGCGGTCGCGATGCTCCAGGTGTCACGTCCGCGCTGCTGGGCGGCGGCCAGTTCCTGGTGGGCGGCGCGATCTCCCCACTGGCTGGCCTGTTCGGCACAACGAGCGCCGTCCCTTTGGCGGCTCTTCTGTTGGGCTGCCTTACTTTAGCCACGGTAGCGGCCCTTCACCGCGAGCCTATCGGCTCCGCTGCTTCGTGAGGCTGTCTCTTCGCCGCCTTCACGATCCGGTGTCTCGCGCCGAATTTGCCCGTGTCCATCGGCACCGTGTTGTCGGAGTCAGTTCTCGAAGGGGACTCGGGCACACCGTGGCTGGCTCGGCGTACCGGACTCGGGCTGTTGCCAGGCTCCGGACTCGCTACGGCGTCGGCCCATCAAGCCGATAAACGGCTTTGCCCACCGCAGCAACGTTGCCGCAGCAGTCATGCTCTCCGCTTTCCCAGGCTCTCAACGCCACTGACTTTCCAAGCCACCGCACGCCCAAACCAGCATCCTCCCGGCTCACCACTATGGCAAGCCAACTCAGATGTCACCTATCGGCGCAGCAAACCCACCCAAACCACCGGCACCCAGCCCGCCGCACAACCGAAGCCACCGACTTTCCCAAGCCGGTGAGCGTCGGCCGATGTGCTTCTCAGTGCGCGGCGTCGTTCCAGGAGCGGCCGAATCCGACGGACACGTCCAGTGGGACGTCGAGGTGGTAGGCGTTGCCCATGCCTTCGCGGACGAGGTCCTCGACTGCTTTCTTCTCGTCGGCGACGACTTCGAGCACGAGTTCGTCGTGGACCTGCAGCAGCATCCGGGACTTGAGCCCGGCTTGCTTGAGCTTGGCCTGGACGTTGAGCATCGCGACCTTGATGATGTCGGCCGCACTGCCCTGGATCGGGGCGTTCAGCGCCATGCGCTCGGCCATTTCGCGGCGCTGGCGGTTGTCGGAGTTGAGGTCCGGCAGGTAGCGGCGGCGGCCGAAGATCGTCTCGGTGTAACCCTCGCGGCGCGCCCTGTCCACAATGGAGGTCAGGTAGTCGCGGACGCCGCCGAACCGCTCGAAGTACTCCTCCATCAGGCCGCGGGCCTCCTCGGTGGAGATCCGCAGCTGCTGGGAGAGGCCGTACGCGGACAGCCCGTACGCCAGGCCGTAGTTCATCGCCTTGACCTTGGCCCGTTGCGGACCGCTGACGTCCGTGGGCTCGACCGAGAACACGCGGGCGGCCGTGGCGGCGTGGAAGTCGAAACCCGAGTTGAACGCCTCGACCAGGCCCTCGTCGTGCGACAGGTGGGCCATGATGCGCATCTCGATCTGCGAGTAGTCCGCCGTCATCAACTCGGAGTAACCCGCACCGACCACGAACGCGTCCCTGATCCGGCGGCCCTCGTCCGTCCTGATCGGGATGTTCTGAAGGTTCGGCTCGGTGGACGACAGCCGCCCGGTGGCCGCGATGGTCTGGTTGTACGTGGTGTGGATGCGTCCGTCGTCGGCGACCGACTTGATCAGACCGTCCACCGTGGTCTTCAGCCGGGTCGCGTCCCTGTGCTCGAGCAGGTGCTGCAGGAACGGGTGCGCGGTCGTCTCGAACAGCGTGGTGAGCGCGTCCGCGTCGGTGGTGTAGCCGGTCTTGGTCTTCTTCGTCTTCGGCATCTGCAGCTCGTCGAACAGCACGACCTGCAGCTGCTTCGGCGAGCCGAGGTTGATCTCCTTGCCGATCACGCCGTACGCGGCCTGCGCGGCCTCCTTCACCCGGGCGGCGAAGTGCGCCTCCAGCGAGGCGAGGTGCTCCATGTCGATGCAGATGCCGATGCCCTCGATCTCGGCGAGCACCTGCAGCAGCGGCAACTCCATCTCGGCGAGCAGCTTCGTGCCGCCGGTCGCCTCGACTTCGGTGAACAGCGCCTCGGCCAGCTCGGCGACGGCCCGCGCGCGCACGACCTCGGTGGCGGCGAGCTTCTCGCTCTCGTCGGCCTCGTCGAACATGGACAGCTGCTGCTCGCCTTCGACCTCCTCCACGCGCAGCTCACGCTTCAGGTGGCGCAGCACGAGGTCGTCGAGGGAGAAGGAGCGCTGCCCGGGCCGGACGAGGTACGCGGCCAGCTCGGTGTCCATCGCCAGGCCGCCGAGTTCCCACCCGCGCTGGGCGAGCCCGTGCAGGGCCAGTTTCACGGCGTGGGCCACCTTCGGCACAGCGGGGTCGGCAAGCCACGCCGTGAGCGCGCGCTCGTCCTCTTCACGCAACGCGGTGACGTCGATGAAGGTTCCATCGCCGTCGACGCCGGCCACGGTGATCGACTGGAGGTCCACCGCCCCCGGCGGGCCGACGTGGCGAAACGCCAGGCCAGTGCGTTTTCCGGCTGGTGCGTGCTCGGCGAGCCACGCGCCGAGTTCACCCTCCTGGATGGTCGACGCCGTGATCTCGAAGCCCGACTCCGCTTCGGGCTCGGGCGCGGCGAGGGTCTGGAACAGCCGGTCGCGCAGCACCCGGAACTCGAGCTCGTCGAACAGCCGGTGCACCGCGTCCCGGTCCCACGCCTGCGCGGCCAGGTCGACCGGCTTCGCGGGCAGTTCGAGGTCCCGCACCAGCTGGGTGAGCTCACGGTTGAGCACCACCGACGACAGGTTCGCCCGCAGGTTGTCGCCGACCTTGCCCTTGACCTTGTCGACCTGGTCGATCAGGTCGTTGAGGGACCCGTACTCCTGGATCCACTTGGTGATCGTCTTCTCCCCCACGCCGGGGATCTTGGGCAGGTTGTCCGACGGGTCGCCGCGCAGCGCCGCGAAGTCCGGGTACTGGGTGGGCGTCAGGCCGTACTTGGCGAGCACCGCCTCGGGCGTGAACCTGGTCATCTCGGACACGCCACGCGACGGGTACAGCACCGTCGTGTGCTCGGTGACCAGCTGCAGCGCGTCGCGGTCGCCGGTACAGATGAGAACGTCGTACCCGCCGTCGGCCTCCGCCTGGGTGGCGAGGGTGGCGATGATGTCGTCGGCCTCGTAGTTCTCCTTGGTCAGCATCGGGATCTTCAACGCGCCGAGCACGTCCTCGATCAGGCTGACCTGGCCCTTGAACTCGTCCGGTGTGGCGCTCCGGTTGGCCTTGTACTCGGTGTACTTCTCACTGCGGAAGGTCTTGCGCGAGAGGTCGAACGCGACCGCGATGTGCGTCGGCTTCTCGTCACGCATCAGGTTGATCAGCATCGAGGTGAAGCCGAAGACGGCATTCGTGTGCTGCCCTGTGCCGGTCTGGAAGTTCTCCTTCGGCAGGGCGTAGAAGGCTCGGTAGGCCATCGAGTGGCCGTCTATCAGGAGGAGTCGATGCTGGTCTGCCACGCGAGCGAGTCTAGGCCGACCCACCGACAGTTTTGACGCGGCCTTGCATAGGGTGGCGGTAGTTGCTAGAGGAAACTTATTTCGCGGAGGTTCCACCATGGCCGAGCTGGACGAGCAGCTCAACGAGAAAATGGGTATCGAGGTCACGGACTGGAACCCCGATCGGGTGGTCGCGACGATGCCCGTCAAAGGCAACCGTCAGCCGTACGGCCTGCTGCACGGCGGCGCGAACGCGGTGCTGGCGGAGGCGGCGGGCTCGGTGTGCGCGGCGTTGCAGTCCGACGGCAAGCCGACCGTCGGCCTGGAGCTGTCCTGCACCCATCACCGGGGCGTGCGGGAGGGCATCGTCACGGCGGTGGCCACGCCGGTGCACGTCGGCCGTACGACCGTGACCGTCGAGATCGTGCTCACCGACGAGCAGGACCGCCGCACCTGCACCGCCCGGCTGACCTGCATGGTGCTGCAGACCGTCCCGGGTTCCTGAGTGGACCTCGACCTGGCGCAGGTCAGGGCGTTCGTGGTGTCCGCCGACCAGCGGCACTTCAGCCGGGCGGCGGACACGTTGTTCCTGACCCAGCAGGCGTTGTCCAAACGGATCAAACGGCTGGAGGAGTCGCTCGGCACGCAGCTGTTCCAGCGCACGAACCGCGCTGTGGAGCTGACCGAGGACGGCCGCAAGTTCCTGCCGCACGCCCGTGAGCTGGTCCGGGTAGCGGACGCGGCCGTGGCGGCGCTCGGTGACCAGCCGTTGCGGCTCGACCTGATCGACTTCCGGCTGGCGCCCGCGTTCATCCTGCGCAAGCTGGCCGAGCGTGATCCGCAGCTGGTGGTCGAGCGCAGTACGAGACGGGGCCTGGACAACGCGATAGAGCCGCTGTTGAACGGTGATCTGGATGTCGCGTTCGGTTACATCGGCGGTGTGCGGCCGTTGCCCGATGAACTCGATCACCGGGTCGTGCGGCTGGAGCCGCTGCTCGCGCTGGTGCCGCCCGAGCATCCCCTCACCGACCGGCCTGAGGTCCGGATCGAGGACCTGGCGGACGAGGGACTGTGGTTGCCGTCCCACAAGGGCCCGGCCGAGTGGCGTGTCTACATCCGCCAGCTCGGCGAGGGCCTGGGGCTGCGTGTGGACGACAGCGGCAACAGCTACGACCTGCGGCACACGCTCGAACAGGCCCGCTATGGCAAGCCGCGGGTCACGCTCGTGGGCGCGGACATGGACCTGCCGCGCGATTTGAACCTCGTTGTGCTGCCGTTCAAGCCGCTGCCGTTGTTCCCGTGGTCGATCGTGTGGCACAAGCAGAACAAGCGCCCGGCCCTCCGCGAGCTGCTTGCCTTGGTCGGCAAGACAAGCCGCGCGGAGGGCTGGGTTGACTACGATCCGGCGACGTCCTGGGTGCCGGGCTGACCGATCGGCACGTACCTGGTGTTCTGGAACGACTCCTGCGACCACTTGCCGCCCTGCTTGACCAGGACGTTGGTGTTGCGGGAGACCGAGTCGGGACGGCAGTCGGTCGCCGGTGGCACGAGCTGACAGTCGGTGCGGACGACGATCGCCAGGTCCCGGTGCACGAACCGGGTGTGCTCGCCGAGAGTTTTCAGCCTGGTGTGGTCGATGTGGTT
Organism: Kibdelosporangium phytohabitans; assembly: GCF_001302585.1. GTDB lineage: Bacteria > Actinomycetota > Actinomycetes > Mycobacteriales > Pseudonocardiaceae > Kibdelosporangium > Kibdelosporangium phytohabitans. The sequence goes on from NZ_CP012752.1 coordinate 9,278,268, forward strand.
GTCGAAGTAGAACTGCATCCGTTCGGCGATTCCCCTGCGGGTACGCAGGTGGTCGGCGGTGAAGGTGACCACGTCGGCGTCCTTGGTGAAGGTCGACGCGAACTTCGGGCCGTCCTCCTCGAACCAGGCGTCTTCCTGGCGCTGGCGGATCTGTTCGATCGTGCCGCTGAACGCCTTGGGCTCCCGTACCGGCACCACGCCGGGCGGCAGCGGATCCACCCTGGTGTTCTGGAACGACTCCTGCGCCCATCGTCCATCCTTTTCGGACAGTACGTTGGTGTTGCGTGACCGCGAACCGTCCCGGCAGCCGGTCGCTGGTGGTTCGACGATGCACGTGGTGCGCACGATGAACACCAGGTGCCTTTCCGCGTACCGGATGTGTTCGTCCAGCACCTTCAGCTTCGAGGTGGGGATGTAGTTGTCGAAGTAGTACTGCATTCCCTTGGCGATGCCGTCCCGGCCGGCGAGGTGGTCGCCGTTGAACGTGACCAGGTCCGCGTCCTTGGTGAACGTGGCCGCGAACTTGGCGCCGTCTTCCTCGTACCAGGCGTCGTACTGCTGTTTCAGGATCCGCGCGAACTGTGCCTGATCGCTCCCGGTGGCGTGCGCCGGTCCGGTGCCGATCCCCAGAGTCATGACGATCGCGCCGGCCATCGCGGCGACTTTGCTCCCCTTCATGCCGCCACGCTCGCAGGCGCGTGGCGGCAGGGTCGTCCCCCAGGAGTTGCGATCCGCTGTCAACCCTGGATGTACTGGGCGAACCACCGCGTGAACTCGGCGTCGACCCGCTTGGCGTCCTCGGTCCGCGGTGCCGTCTCGTCCTCGTCGGCGAGCGCGTGTTCCATGCCGGGGATCGTGACGAGTTCGGACTCGGCGATCGCCTTGTGTCCCAGCGCCGCGGGCTCACGCACCGCGATGTCGTCGTTCTCGCCGACGACGATCAGCAGCGGCACCGTGATCTCGTCTGCCCGGCGCACGAAGTCGTAGCGCTCCGCGACTTCGCGTGACTCGCCGGACCAGGTGTACGTGATTTCGAACCGGCGCTCGTTCGCTGCGATCAGCGGTGCCAGTTGCGTGACCGGGCTGACCACCGCGGCCGCCGCGATCTCGACCTCGCCCCTGGTGACGACCTCGTAGGCGACCATCGACCCCGCCGAGCCGCCGGCGACGTACACCGGGCCGTCCGCGATGGACAGCTGCTCGCGCAGTTCCGCCACTGCCGCCGGGAATTCCGTGGCTGCCTGGTCGGCTGTGGGGCCGTAGACGTTGAGGACCGCGTCCTGCATCGCCAGCCCGAAGTACTCCTCGTCGCCGCCGGGCAGTGCGCGCTTGCCCGACATCGGCAGGCCGAGGTACACGCGCCACGCGGGCAGGTCGTTCATCGGCAGTGCCGCTGCCATCGCGGCCTCGGTCCGGGGCGCGTCCATCAGGTGCCAGGTCACCACCAGCGGCGCGGGACCCTCGACGCCCGCCGGCTCGAGAGCGACGAACGGAACACCCGCTGCGGTACCTGTGATAGCCATTTGCTTCTCCCTGTCCTCGGCTGATGTGTACAGCAAACAGCCTGGTCAGGGGGTACGTCCAACAGCTGTGACGGCCTTGAGCACAACCGGCGGTTGTGATCGCGCACAACCGCCGGTTGTGATCGGGTCAGCCTTCGCCGAGGTACGCGGCACGCACCCGCTGGTCGGCCAGCAGGTCGAGACCGGGGCCCTCCAGCGTGGTGGAGCCCAAGTCGATCACGTACCCGCGGTCGGACAACGCCAGGGCCGCCAGGGCGTTCTGCTCGACCAGGAGGATGGTCGTGCCGCCTGCCTGCAGTTCCTTGATGGTGTCGAAGATCCGCTGGGTCATGATCGGCGACAGGCCCATCGACGGTTCGTCGAGCATCAGCAGCTTCGGCTTGGACATCATCGCCCGGCCGATCGCCAGCATCTGCTGCTCACCGCCGGAGAACAGGCCCGCCTTGTTCTGCCGCCGCTCGCCGAGCACCGGGAACAGCTCGTACACCCGCTGCATGTCGGCTTCGATCCCGGCGTCGTTGCGGACGTACGCACCGAGCTGCAGGTTCTCCTCGACCGTCATCCGGCCGAAGAGCCTGCGGCCCTCCGGGCAGTGGGCGATCCCGCTGGCGAGGATCTCGTGCGCGGCCTGCTTGTGGATCGGCTTGCCGCGGAACAGGACCTCGCCGCGGGTCGGGCGCAGCAGACCGGAGATGGTCCGCAGCGTGGTCGTCTTGCCCGCACCGTTCGCGCCGATGAGGCTGACGATCTGGCCCTCGTCGACCGAGAACGTGATGTCGCGGACGGCTTCGATGGCGCCGTAGGCGACGCTGAGGTTGCGGACCTCAAGCAACGGGCTCACTGGCCAACTCCCTTGTCACCGTGCTCGCCGACCAGCTCGGCCGCGTGCTGCACCTCGGCCTGCACTTCCTCCGGCGGCTTGCCGAGGTACGCCTCGATCACGCGCGGGTCGGTCCGCACGGACTCGGGTGTCCCCTCGACCAGCAGCTTGCCCTGCACCAGCACGGACACGTGGTCGCACAGGCTGAAGATGAACTTCGTGTCGTGCTCGATCACCACGACCGAGATGCCGAGGTCGCGGATCTTGAAGATCAGCTGCCTGGTCGCTTCGGTCTCCTGCGGGTTCATGCCCGCGGTGGGCTCGTCGAGCAGCAGCACCTGCGGGTCGGTGGCCAGCGCGCGGGCGATCTCCAGCCGCCGCTGGTCACCGTAGGGCAGGTTGCGGGCCAGTTCGTCGTAGCTGCGGCCGATCCCGGCGAAGTCCAGCAGTTCCTGGGCTCGCGTGCGGGCGTCCGTCTCGCCCTTGCGGAACCTGGGGCCGCGGAAGATCGTGGCGATCGGTCCCTGCTTCATCCGGGCGTGCCGCCCGACCATGACGTTCTCGACCGCTGTCATGTTCGGGAACAGCCGGATGTTCTGGAACGTGCGGGCGATGCCCGCGATCGTCACGTGCGCGGGGTCGCTCGGCAGTTGCTTGCCGTCCAGCAGCACCTGCCCGTTGGTGGGGGTGTACAGGCCGGTCAGGCAGTTGAAGAACGTGGTCTTGCCCGCGCCGTTGGGGCCGATCAGCCCGACGATCTGGCCGCGGTCGAGGCTCAGCGAGACCTCCGACAGCGCGGTCAGGCCGCCGAACACCATCGTCACGTTCTGCGCCCTGAGAATCGGAGCAGTCATCGCGCCGGTACCTCCTGCGGCTTCGGCTGTTCCGGTTCGTCGCCACCGGGTTTGTCTTGCAGCGTATGCCCTTCGGCGTCCTCCCCGGCCAGCTCCGCTCTGCGGTGCGCGTCGGGGATGAGGCCCTGCGGCCGGAACCGCATGATCAGGATCAGCGCGAGGCCGAAGATCAGCAGGCGGTAGTCGGAGAACTCCCGCAGCTTCTCCGGCAGCACGAACAGCAGCGACGCACCCAGCACAGCGCCGGGGATCGAGCCCATGCCACCGAGGATGACCGCCGCGAGCAGCGTCACCGACTCCATGAACAGGAAGCTCTCGTAGCTGACCGTGCTGGTCTTGTGCGCGAACACCGCACCGGCGATACCGGCGAGGACCGCACCGCAGAGGAACGCGAGGATCTTGGCCTGGCCGGTCTTGATGCCCATCGCGCGGGCCGCGTCCTCGTCCTCGCGGATGGCGATCCACGCCCGGCCCATCCGGCTGTTCTTGAGGTTCGCGAACACCGTCATGACCGCCGCGATCAGCAGCACGATCAGGAAGTAGTAGAGCACCCCGGACGGCAGTTTCGCGCCGAACAGCGTGATCGACTCGTTGAACGCGGTGCCGTCGAACCACTCCAGCGCCGGGATGTTCGGCATCGCGTTCGAGCCACCGGTCAGCCCGCCGATGTTGTTGCGCGCGGCGATCTGGAAGATCTCACCGAACGCCAGCGTCACGATCGCCAGGTAGTCGCCGCGCACGCGCAGCGTCGGCGAGCCGACGATGGCGCCGAAGATGCCCGCGATCGCCGCGGAGATGATCACGACGAGGTAGAACGGCAGGTGGATGCCCAGTTGGGACGCGGCCGCGCCGGACAGGTTCGCCGCGACGAACGCGCCGATGCCGAGGAACGCCACGTACCCGAGGTCGAGCAGACCGGCCAGACCGACCACGATGTTGAGGCCGATGGCGGTCGCGGCGTACACACCGATGTTGGCGGCCACCGTCATCCAGTACTCGCTACCGGCGTCGGTGAACGGCAGCAGCAACGCGCACAGCAGCAGCACGACGATGCTGAACGCCCTGTGCTGCTCGGACAGGCGCGAGATCCACTTCAGCACGCCGATACCCGCGGCAGCGGCGAACATGCCGCCGGCGAACCCGAGGAACGACAGGAACATCGGGCCGGAGTAAGGGCTCGCCGCGCCGCCCTGACCACCCGCGGTCAGCGTGAGCGAGACGACGTAGAGCAGGAGCGCGAACGACACGACCAGACCCAGGTACGCCACCGGGGTCGGGAGCTTCGTGTTCCAGCGCGGGATCTCCTCGAGCGGCTGGCCGATCGTGGCCAGCACCAGCAGAACACCTCCGAGCAGCGCGGCGATGCTGCCGAAAGCGAACGCGCCGTCCAATGCCGTGACCGCGCCGAGGCCGCCGCCCGCGGAGGCGATGAAGCCGAAGTTCACCAGGCCGATGGCGAAGATACCGGCGCCGAGTCCGCGCAGCACGCGACGCTGGGCAGGCACCTTGGCCACCGCGCACACGAGCGCGACGACACCGATGATCAGCAGTTCCCACCGGAAACCGGTCAGTTCGAACGGTGCGTCGAAGAACTGCAGGGAAGCCTTGTCCGGGTACGCTCCCTTGTTGAGCAGGAACGTCGTCCACGGCAGCATCGCGGCAACGACCGCGAGCGCGGCACCGGCCACGCCCAGCACGCGGGAGACCCCCGGGTTCGTGAAAAAGGTCTTCTCGCTCATGCTCGCACCCTCTCGGTCTCACCGAACAGACCTTGCGGCCGGAAGACCAGCACAGCGATCAGCACAACGAAGATCCAGACGTAGTCGTACTGCGTTCCGCCGGGGAAGTACTGCCCGGCGATGGTCTTGACGAGGCCGATCACGAACCCGCCGATGACCGCGCCGCGGATGCTGCCGATGCCGCCGAGGACGGCCGCGGTGAACGCGAAGATGCCGTTCTGGAAACCGATGTCGATGCTGATGTTGTTGATGTGCACGCCGTAGAGCACACCCGCGACGCCCGCCAGCACGGCGCCGATCGCGAACGTCAGCACGATCGTGCGATCAGGGTTGATCCCCATCAACCGCGCGGTGTCGGGGTCCTGCGCGGTCGCGCGCATCGCCCGGCCCATCCGCGACGTGTTGATGTAAACCTGGAGCAGCACGGTGAGCACGACTGCCACCACGATGATCAGCAGGCCCGTTTTCGGGATGAGGATCGAACCGATCTCGATGCTGCCCGTCAGGAATTCCTTGGGGAACGGCAGCGGCGCCGTGGCGCCCGGGTACCAGATCCGGACGGCTTCCTTGAGCGCGACCGACACACCGAGCGCGGTGATCAGCGGCGCGAGTCGTGGCGCGTTGCGCAGCGGCTTGTACGCCAGCCGCTCGATGATCAGAGCGATCACCATGGACACCACCGCTCCGGCGATCACCATCAGCGGCAGGGTGATGTACCACGTTCCCTTGACACCCTCGGGAATGACCCAGGTGAACGTCGCGAGGGCGCCGAACGCACCGACCATGAAGATCTCGCCGTGCGCGAAGTTGATCAGCTGCACGATGCCGTACACCATGGTGTACCCGAGCGCGATCAAACCGACGGTGCCACCAAGGATCAAACCGTAGACCAGCTGCTGTAGCAGCGTTGTCACAATCTACCTCCAACAAGGCGGGGGCAGGCCATTCGAACGACCTGCCCCCGTCAGACCACCCCGCCGATCGGGCGGAGCTCACCAGTCCTGTGTGATTGCCGCTGTTACTTGTCTTCGAGCTTGCCGGTCTCGATGTTCTTGAAGTCGCCGTCCTTGACCTGGTACACGGTCAGCAGCTTGTTGGTGCTGTCGCCGTACTGGTCGAAGCCGACGTCGCCGTTGGCGCCCTTGCCCTTGTAGTCCTGGACGTTCTTGATCAGGTTGGCGCGCTGGTCCTCGCCCCACGCCGCATTGGCCAGGGTCTTGGCCAGCGACTCGATCAGGGCGTTGGTCGCGTCGAAGGACATGCTGCCGTAGGCGCTGTAGCCCTCCTTGGGGAACTTCTTGCCGTAGGCGTCGATGAAGGACTTGGCTTCCGGCAGGGTCTCGGCCGGGGCGCCGACGGAGGTGGCCAGGTCGCCCTCGGAGGCCTTGCCCGCGAGCTGCGCGAAGGTCTTGTCGACGATGCCGTCGCCGCCCATCAGCGGGATCTGCAGGCCGGCTTCCTTGAGCTGCTTGGAGAACGGGCCGGCGGCGCCGTACTCACCGCCGTAGTAGACAGCGTCGGGGGCGAGTGGCTTGATCTTGCCGATCACGCCGGAGAAGTCGGTGTCCTTCTCGCCGACCTTCTCGCGGGTCACGATGGTCGCGCCCAGCGCCTTGGCCTTGGTGGTGAACTCGTTGGCCAGGCCCTCGCCGTAGGTCTTGCCGTCCGCGACGACCGCGATCTTCTTCTTGCCCGCCTTGCCGACCAGGTAGTTGGCCGCGAACGGGCCCTGGCTGTCGTCGGTGGCGCAGACGCGGAAGTAGTTCTCGAACTGGCGCTTGGGCGCCGTGCCGTACTGCTCGCCGCGGGTCAGGCCCGGGCCGGTGTTGGCCGGGGAGATCTGAACGATCTTCTTGTTGGACAGGATCGGCTGGACGTTCTGCGACGTGGAGGAGTTCAGCGTACCGATCACGCCGACCACGTTCGGGTCCGACGAGAGCTTGGTGGCGGCCTGGCTGGCCTTCTGCGGGTTCTTCTCGTCGTCCTGCGGGTCGAGGACGAGCTTGTAGCCCTTGACGGTGCACTTCTCGTTGGCCTGGCTGACGGCGAGGTCTGCCGAGTTGCGGATACCGACGCCGAGTGCGGTCAATTCACCGGTGAGCGGAACGATGACACCGATGGTCAGAGTACCTTTGCTGGTGTCGCACTGATTTCCGCCGGCAGCATTTCCTGAGGTGCCACCCTCATTTTTATTCGAGCTGCACGAAGCAATCAACAGAGCGCCAGCCGCGAGTACAGCAGCTGTAGCTACCTTCTTACGCACGAGACAATCCTCCTCGGTGCCGGGTCGCGTAAATCCGCAACCCGCATTTCGCCCCCGCCTGCGAGGAGCGCTGGGCGGAACTTAGGCGATGGACCAGCCGACAGTCAGCCATCCCTGCGAGAGCGTAACCAGAACGCAACGTTGGCGTACGTTGAGCGGACACTCCAAGTTCCTTCTAACTGCTGGCAGTTGCCGTAGCATAGACTGCTTGAGGTGACTCGACGCGCCCGGATTAGCGCTTGGGTCGCGGGCGCGGTTCTTGTTCTGAGCGCGATCATCCTGTTACGCAACGAAACGACTCTGCCGGACGTCACCGGTTTTCCCAGTTTCGCTGTCGACGCAGTGATTCCGCCGCGCCCGGAGGAGTCCGTTCCGCCGCCTGGCCCAGTCCGAATGTCGCCAGGACCTGGGCGGCTGCGGCTCGCGTGGGCGGACGGGTTGCCTGGCGGACAGCCACTTGCTGGCGTGGCCGGGTACGAAGTCCAGTGGGGTGAACGGACTCGGCTGGTCGGTGAACCCGTTGTCCAACTGGACGGGCTCGAGGAACGCGAACACGAGGTCCAGGTGCGTTCGATCGACCCGTTCGGCAGGCGTTCGACACCTGTCCGGGTGACAGGAATGCCTTCGAGGGCAGCCAGACCTGCCCTGGAATACACCGACGAGTTCGACACGACCGACTCGGTGCACGCGGAAGTGCCGGGGTCGCGGTGGCACGTGTCGGGATACCGGGGCTGTATCGATCTCGGCGCGGGGCGAGGGGTGAAACAAGGCCAGCTCGCCGTGCAATTCGGCTGCGGAGCCGACGACGTGGTGCTGCGGTCCCGGCCGGCGTTCCGGCTGATTTCGGGGAATGGCAGGCTGACCGTGGTGACCGACGCGGCTGGCCCGCGCGGCGAGCTGGACTTCGACTTCGTGCCAGGGACTTCGGACCGGATCGGGACCCGGGGCGACGCGGCGCCCGAGCTGCCGCCGGGGGCGATCCGCGTATCCATTTCGGACGGTGGGACCCGGCTCGTCACGACGGGTGGCGAGGTTACGCCGTCGACCGCCCGCCCGGCCAGGCGCGGAAGCGGAGCGTTGCACAAGTTCGATGTCGTGTTCACGCCATCGGGTGTTCAGGTGCTGCAGGACGACTCGATCGTGCTCACGAGCGGCGTCGTGCCGTCGTGGACGACGTCGACCGTGCTGCTGGGGATGATCGGACCTCCGGGTCGCCGCAGCCGCGTGCACCTGGACACGGTGGGGATGTCGTCGGTCGTGCAGCCCGCGGAGCAGGTGGTGGAGTTCGCGACGGCGCTGGGCACCCAGCGGGTGCTGAGGCCGCAGGAAACCGCGCCGGGGATAGGCGTGACGAGGCAGCCGCTGATCGGCGCGGCGAAAGCTCGCCTGCGCGCGACGGTGACGCTGGGCGCGGGCACGGACCCCAACGGGATGTCGCTGCAGATCGCCGACCGGACCGTGCCGATGGTGCCCGCGACGCCGGGCTCGCCCGCCAAGCCGGGCGCGGACGTGACACTGGTGGCGCAGTTGCCGCCGGAGTTGTTCACGGGGGACACGCCGGCGTTGAGCCCGTTGGTGATCAGGGGGCAGGGAACGGGCGCGGTGCTGGAGTCCTATTTGGAGATAGTGGGGACCGGGCCGGCGAAGCGGCTGCCGGACCCGGAGCTGAGCCCGCGGTTGCCCGCGCTGCCGACAGTGACCGCGTCGTTGCGGGACGTGAACGGAACGGACCTGGGAAAAACAGCGTCAGCGAACGCGCCATTCCAGTTGGAAATCAACCTCGACCACACCCTGACCCAACGCGACGCGGACGACGTGCTGCCGGTCAGGGGATTCGAGGTGTTCCTGAACGAAAGGCGAATAGCGGCCATCCCGACGGATTCACAGGGGCCGACGATAGGCGGGACCTACCGGCTGACGGTGTCGGCGACGGAGGAATTGCCGGGTGACCAGACATTGGCGGTCCGATTACACCCGGCAGACCGGCAAAAGCAGCCGCAATGGACCCAGTTCACCATCGCCCTGCTGCTCAGGTGATGTTTTCGACGACCGCCTCGGCCACTGCCTTCATAGTGGTACGCCGGTCCATGGCGGTCCGCTGGATCCAGCGGAAAGCCTCGGGCTCGCTGAGGCTCTGCTTGGACATGAGCAGGCCCTTGGCCCGCTCGATGACCTTGCGCGTCTCCAGCCGCTCGGTGAGACCGGCGACCTCGTTCTCGAGGGCCTGCATCTCGGAGAACCGGCTGACCGCGAGCTCGATGGCGGGAACGAGGTCATGCTTGGCGAACGGCTTGACCAGGTAAGCCATCGCGCCGGCGTCACGCGCCCGCTCGATGAGCTCCCGCTGGGAGAAAGCGGTGAGGATGACGACAGGGGCGACACGGTCGCCGACGATGGACGACGCAGCCTCGATGCCGTCCATCTTGGGCATCTTGACGTCGAGAATGACCAGGTCGGGCTTGAGCTCGGTGGCGAGGCGAACAGCCTCCTCGCCGTCGGCGGCCTGCCCAGCGACCTCGTAGCCCTCCTCATGCAGCATCTCGACCAGGTCAAGGCGGATGAGAGCCTCATCCTCGGCGACAAGAACACGCCGCTGCACACCACGGGCCTCGGTAGCCACTTCGGTCACCGGGGTCCTCCTCGCTGTAGGGTGACGAAAGCCGGAAACAGCAGCGTACCGGGGGCAGCGGCAGTGGCGCCGTAACCAGGGGAGTTATCCGACACACACCCACCCCGACAACCGGTGAACCTGATCGCGTAAAGTTCCCCCTCGCAAGCCCCCGTAGCCCAATCGGCAGAGGCAGCGGACTCAAAATCCGTCCAGTGTGCGTTCGAGTCGCACCGGGGGCACATACAGCATCTACACAAGAGCCCAGCAGGTCAGCGGGCATTTCTTGTGTGATCCTCTCCGCCGCGTGCGCTATCTCGGGTAGCTGGTCGGCAGGCAATTTGATGGTGATCGTCACCTGGTCGCTGTCGTCGTGCAGTCGGATGGTGAGCTGCGTGATCTCGAACAACCTGCGGATGAGCTGCCCAGGCGCGTCCGCCAGGTTGAGCGCGAGGTAGGGCAGCGCGTCCAGCAGTTCCATGTCCGCTTTGCGAGGTCGGCTCGGTTCTGTCTCGTCGGCCGCGTCGAGCTGGGCAATCTCAGCCAACGCGCTGGCCTTCTCTGCTTCCAAGTCGTTGTAGGTGCCACGTAGCGCCCTGGCGAATGGATCGTCGCCGTCTTGGGCCTGCCGCAGGATCGAGTCCTGGCGTCGGGCGACGTCGGCGACGACTCGCTGCAGCCGTAGACGGTCTGACTGCCGGGTGCGAGTGGCCCGGTCGTCGATCGTGGCGATGTCGGCCGCCAGGATCTCCCTGCGCGAGGCTCCGAAGACCCGATCGGCGAAAAACCGAGACACCGCGTCCAGGAGGGCATCCTCGCGGATGTAGACGACCTTGGGATGTCCGGCGTACTTGTCCGGTCGTCCCCGGTTGTTGTTGCGTGGCCAGCACTTGTAGTAGGCGTAGTTGCGTCGCTGGTCGCCGAACATTCGCCGTCCGCACTCGCAGAACACCATCCCCCGCAGCACGTGCGTGTGGAGCGTCTCGGGGTGCGTGTTCTTGCCGCCTCCGTCGCGGGAGCCTCGCCGATCTTGGCGGTGAGTGGTCATTTCGTCGTACATCCACTTCGGGATCAGTGGCTCATGCGCGGGCTCGGTCGACCACACCCACTTCACCGGGTCGTTGACCTTGCCACTGCGGGAGCGGGAGGCACGACGGTTGAAGACCTGGTAGCCGGTGTACTTCGGGTTCTTCAAGACCTCGTATACGCTGCTCTTGCCCCACGCTCCCCGCGCCCGCCGCATGCCTGGCGGCTCGGGTGGCGGGTACTTGGACAGGTCAGCGTTGAGGCGATCCGCGATAGCGTCGTAGCCGAGGCCTTCGTGGTACCGCCACAGTGCGATCTGCGTGACCGTCTCCGCCCGCAGGCCGTCAGGTTCCAAGCGGGTCTTGGTCAGCCCCTTGACTGCCTTGGCCGGGTTGGGATGGCGGTAGGTCTTGGCCTGGTAGCCGTAAGGCGGCTTGCCGATGTTCCAACCCTCACGCACGTGGGTGCACAGTCCGCCCCAAGACTGTTCGAGCGTGTTGAGGACTTCGTATTCGGCCACCGACTGATTGATCCGCCGTTGCAGAATCCGTTGCGCCCGGCTGCCGGTCAGGGTGATCGGTTCGTTGGCGGCGAACAGCGGTACTTCGACGTGTTCCAGTTCCCGTTCGATGGAGAGGCCTTCGAACGTTCGCCGGGCAACACGAGACACGCTCTCGCAGATCACCACGTCGAACCGCCGCCCCGGATGCTGCGCTTCGTCCAGCAGATCAGCGATGCCACCGTCGCGCGCAATGGGAATGTCGAACCGCTCGTAGTTGCCGCCCTGGCCACGCTGGTCGAGTTCCATACGCCCCGACTCAACGTCGTAGAAGTGCACGACGATCACCCATGACTCGGGGATGGCAACCTTGGCGTTCCCCAGTTGCCGCATCAGGGACTGGCGCGGATCCTGTTGATCCTCAGTGGACGTCCGGCCGAGGAACGCCACCCGCACCTCATCCCGCAGCAACGCGACCGGCATCCCCAAGGGCGACACTGCGTAGTCTGACAGTCCAGATGGACCGGACACCGGAACGGTCGCGGACAGCGAGCCAATCCGCCGATTCAGCATCGGCGCTGGTGGGTTCACATTCTCGGAAGTCATGCTGCCTCACCATCTTCAATGGATTGATCTCGACGCTGTCTCGCAGCCCAATCGAGAAGTTCGTAGGTCACATCAGCCAGTTCCGCGCGTATGCGTTCGGCTTCTCGGCCACCAACACGGTCGACATGGCCAACATACCCACGACCGCGTTTTCTAGTCTGATCGTAACACCAAACCTGCTGGTCAGAACTGCCCTCATCGGGTGGTTCCGCCCAAAGTGGAGCTACTTCCTCGTCACGGTCCGACATCGAGGATCAATCTCGCCAATAGTTGTTGGTATTCCTCGTGTCTGACGTTCCAGGCGACCGGTGAATGAGGTTAACCATCTGTTGGTCATCCGGATCGAACGCGGCCTCGCTCAGAGGCTCGTCAGGTCTGGAGAGCTTGCGGTCCAAGCGTGGGCCGCGTTCGGGGAGTTCGTCCAGGCGGTACCGGCGCACCGGTGCAGTGCTGTCTCGTGGATCCCAAATGCCCCAGACCGGACCTGCCGGACCGTCCGGGTGATCATGGTCGCGTGCCGCTGTGGCGATCACGAAGCCAGGATCGTAACCGGCCTGCGCGCGACTGAGCGCCGCTCGCAGCGAGTGCTCCCGCCGACTCGAATGGACCGAGAACAACAGGATCCCGAACCGGTCGGTGGAGAAGGCGCTGTAATCGGCGATCTTGCCGGTGACGACTGTCAGCGATTCCGTGCCGGTGTCATGCTCCAGGAAGAACCGCACCACACGGCCCTGACGCTCCCAGCACCCGTACCCGTCTGGGCGCAGCCGCACCTCGTTGCCGCTGTAAATGCAGAAGAATTCAGCGCACCGCTTCTCCGACCACCACTGCGTCAGCACACCACCGGTCACATCGAACTTGCTACGACGGGCAGGATTGCGATGCGCGGCCAAGCCACAGAAGAAGTCGTTCACGCCAAGCTGATGATTAAGTTTCGGCCACACCACCAGCCGTTCCAGGCTCTGCGCGTACGCCTTGGGAGCGGGTGGCGTCTGCGCCCGCTGCGCGCAGATCAGCCGCTTGCCGACGTAACCCAGCGCGAACCGCGTCTCGCTCGTGCCGCCATTGACGTAGGACCGGCGGAACGCGAACACGACGCCCATCTCACGCAGCCGCCGCAACCGGTCCTGAGCCCGCCGCACAGACGTGAATTCGATGGCGGCGATAGCCGAGTGGTCAGCACCTTGTGCTCAGCCAGCAGAGCCAGCAGCCGCTGATCCCGGTCAACCAAACGGAACCACAGCGACATGTCCGGCTCGCCCAGCCGACTCCCGCCACGCGCACGCCCAGACCCAGAAGGAACGACTTGACGTCGTACATCCTTCATTCGGCCTTCCGCACGACCTGCCCGAACCTGCCGTTGACCAGCAGATCCATGACCAGCCGGGTCAGCGTTTGGGGTGAGGGATTCAGAGCGCCGAGAGTGCGCCAGCCCATCCGCCAACCCCGGCGCTACCCCATCCGCAGCCGATACTTCCTGACTTCGCGCCGTCTCACCACTGTCCACCATGACCGACCGTCCTTCCCCGGGTTGCCTGACACCCCTTAACTCCGGTTTCTCCGTCGCTTTTGGACAAGCATCGGTGTAAAGCTTTGATCAGTTGCCGTCCTCCATGAGGTTCACCATGTCGAGAAGCGCCTGCGCGATCTGGCGTGCTTCGGCCGGGAGCAAGTGCAGTTTCGTACGATCGCCGGGCGGTTGGCCGACCACGACCCGGGGTCCGATCTCCCGGACGTGTTGATCGAGGTAGATCACCAGCTCGGTCGGCCGGTAGTCCGACGGCTTGTGTGGAACCTGACCAGCGACCCGGAGGTCTTCAGTGGACAGCAGGACATCCCACACGTCCTCAGACATGTGTCGCCGGTCGCCGTCATCCAGGTTGTCCTCATGAAGCCGGTCGCACCACTTCGGACACGGTCCAGGAAGCCAGAACGGCCGCTCTTCAACTGCTTTGGAAGCAGGCGTGCTCATGAGTCACACTCCGGTAGTTCTCCTGGAGCCAGCAGGGTGCATCCGCGCAACTGACGGACCAAGCCGTAGGCCTGCACCCACCTGATCATTGGGTCATCGAAGGCGAAAGCGTCGTTCTTCACCGGCACGATTTCGCCCTTGTCTCGCATGTAGAGCTTCCCGCGCACGCCAGCGACGGGACATTCACGTACGCGGATGACGGCCGCACCCCGCCGCAGCTTGGGGCATAGCCGGACTGACAGGCGGACGCAACGCGCGCAGATAGGAGGCTCAGCGTTAGCCATGGCATCCGGCCACCCGGGCCAGTCCTCTCGGAAGTCTGGCAGCAGCCACAACACGCCGTCGATGTTCCTGTCTGCTGGTCCACCGCACACTTGGCACAACAGTCGCCGCATCGCTCGGCGCTGCCGCAACGAGTTGACCTCGCCGAAGTCTGGCCGACTTTCGCCCGGGCGCGACTCTGCCCGTACCCACAGGATGCCGTGTGCGTCGCGGTCCATGGCAGTCTCGTCGGCGTAGCCGATCCTGCCGCTGGAGTGGTAAATCAGCTCCCCAGACAGGTCTTGTTCCGCAGACCATGCCGTGACGTAGGGAACGGTGAGGTGCCGCTGCACGGCTTGAGTGTGTGATGACATCGCAAACCTGTTGACTCGTAACGGATATCAGCATTCGCACGAAGCAAAGCGCAGCGCGATACGCAGCCACTCGAACGCCCTGACCAGGCTCACGTCGTCCGCACGGGCATCATCCGCGCAGTCCCGCAGAGACACACTCGCCCACTTGCTGGCCCGGAACAGCGCGACCCGTGTGAGCCTCTTCGACCCCACAGCCACCAACGTCTCGGCCACTTGGTTACGGACGTCACGAACTACCCGGTCGCGCGCTGGTTCACACGGTTGCATCTCTGGCCCCCTGACACTTGCCCTTCAACGTGGGGCACCCGAGGCCAGCACGGCGAACGAGTAGTACTGAGGTTGTCGAGGGTGCGAGTACGACTCGTGGAGAGCGCCGCCCAACCTCGGGTGCCGACAGCACGCTAAGACGGCTACCGACAAGTAACCCGAGCTGTCAGCTCGGGTTGTCTGGCCGTTCGGCCTTGCGGCCGCTACGACTCCGTGACCGCATGGACAACCCTGACGACCTCCGCCGGATCGGTGAGGTCAGCCAACACACGGGTCGCGCCCGCATCACCCAACTCGTCCACGCTGCTCTTGCCACTCGCCACACCGATCACCCGCACACCGGCGGTCAACGCAGCTTCGACGTCCTTCGGCGTATCACCGACGGGACTTGTCCCGCAGCAGCCCGCGAAGCCCGGACTCGCGCATGAGCCGCTCAACCGTGCACCGGGCCACGTCAACACCCTGACGGTTCAACTCGGCCCAGACCTTCCTCGCCCCGTAGACGCTGTAGTTCGCCTCGTGCACCCGCTCGATCTTCTCGGCCAGCACCCGGTCGGATGCCGCACGGGCGGACTCGGGACGGGTCTTGGCGGCGTAGTAGGTCGACGGTGCGATCTCGGCGGGTGTGCCCTCAAGCACCCGCAGGACCGGCTGGACACCGTGCTCCTCCCGCTGGGAATCGACGAACTCCACCTTCACCGCGACGGACGGTCCAGCTCCGCCGCGAAGAAAGACGCCGCTGACTTCAGGATCTGGTTCGCCCGGCGCAACTCACGCACCTCACGCTCCAACTCCGCGACCCTGGCCCCCTCGGCCGAGGTCGTTCCCGGCCGTGTCCCCTCGTCGGTCTCGGCCTGCTTCACCCACGTCCGCAACGCCTCCGGATGCACACCCAACTGATCAGCGATCCGCTTGATCGCCCCACCCGCCGACACCGGATCTCGCCTGGCCTCAACCGCCAGACGCGTCGCCCGCTCCCGCAACTCATCCGGGTACTTCCGTGGTGCCGCCATGACTGTCAATCCTCCGGGTGTTCGATGTCTCCATCAAACCCGGGGCGGGACAGTTGACCGGCCTGGAGCGGGTCGTGCTCGCGTTGTTCGTGTTTGTGCTGCTTGGGTTCGGGATTCGGTTGGCCGGGTGGGGACCGGGCTGGCTACCGGTCTTCTACAAGCTCAGCGGTGTAGCGTTCGGGTTGGCGTTGTTGATGTATCTCAACGTTGGGGGCATTCAGCGTGTGACCAAGAGCAGGGTTTGCACTGTGGGACTGGTGCTGTTGGCCTTTGCGGTGGTGGGGAGCATCGCTGGCGCGATCTTCGACATCGACTCGCCGGCGTGGGACATTGCCGAGAACACGGTCGTGTCCGGGTTCCTCGTGTGCTTTGTGGCGCACGTTGTGATCCGGCTTTCTCAGCGGACGACGTCACCTTCCACCACGCGGTGGTGGCTGGGGTTATTTCTGTTCCTGTCCGGACTGGCCGGGATGGCTCATTACTTGCGTTTGATCGATTCTTCAGCCGGGTAAGTGCATCTCGACGAGGCATGATCATGCCGCCGGTCAGGCAAGCGGATACGGAGCTTTGCATGAAACAACGTCGAGTACTCACCTTTTTCGGGCTCATCGCCGTGGGAACGCTTGGTTTTCAAAGTGTGTCCAGCGCTGCTGCGCCTCCGCCTGCAGAATTTTCCTATGTCAGCGAACCTGGCGACTATGTCGGTGGTGGGCAGAGCCAACATGTCACCTCACGCAGCGGCGATTTCAAATTACGGTCGAGCGAGGGTGGCGTCAACCTGATGGCCCTGTATCAGAGAGACGGGCAGCTTACGTTCTTCGACGTCACCCTCGCTGCGCCACGCGGCAAGGCCTTCACCGCCGGAACCTACGTCGGGGCTCAGCGCGCCGCGTTCCGTGACAACACCGCACCCGGGATCGATGTCGTCGCGCACGGCCGTGGGTGCAGCAACACTTACGGTAGCTTCACCGTTCACCGCGTCGAATATGGGTCGAATGGCGCTCCGGCCGTTCTCGTGGCTGATTTCGAGCAGCATTGCGAATCTCCCGGCGCCCCGGCGCTACGCGGCAGCGTGACATATAACGCGCCTTGACCCGGACGTGATTCATTTTCGTCGCTGTCTCGTATGAACCATGACAGGGCGCACTAGCGGGCCAGCTTGTTGAGGACCTCGGTCAGCTGCTTCTCGGTGTCGTTTCCCAGCTTTTCGAAGACCACTTTGCCCAACGGTGCCGCGAGTTTCGCCGCGCCTTTGAATTCGAGTTCATTGGTGTAGGTGATACTCGATCCCGCGCCGTTGGGCGTGATCTCGATGGTTTCCGTCGAGGTCGCCGTGTCGTTGCGGCCCACCAGCACGAGCCGGTCTTCGTCGAACTGCTCGAGCGTGTAGGTCAGGTCGGTGGTGATGCCCGCGATCTTCGACGTGTTGTGCCAGTTCGCCCCCGTTCGGATCGGCCCGCTGTCGTTGCGGGCGCAGGTCACGGTTCCTGGGTCCCAGTGCACGGCGTTGCCGAAGTCCGCCAGGTACGGCACGACCACCTCGGGCGGGGCGTCGACGGTGAACGTGCGGGACACGGTGGTCATGGATCTGTCCTTTCGCCGGTGACAGAGTCCGAGTACCCGGCACGGGAACATCGACACACCCTGCCCACCCTGGGCAATGCGACGGCGACTAGTTCTCCAGCAGGGCTTGCACGTGTCTCATGTCGACTGTTCTGCGCTGGGCGGTGAACAGTTCCAGCGCCTGCTGCCAGACTTGGCGGGCGGCTTGGGTGTCGCCCGCTTCTTGGTGGACTTTTCCCAGCGCTACCAGGGTTTCCGGTTCTTCTGCCTGCGAACCTGTCCGTCGGATCAGGTCCAGTGCCGCGCGGTAGTGGCGGATCGCCGCGGTGTGGTCGCCGGTCTGGTAGGCGATGTAGCCGAGGCTGTCCTGGATGTCCGCCTGGGCGACCAGCGAGTCGATCTCCTCGGCCAGCGCCAGTGCCCGGCTGCAGTAGTCCCGTGCCTGCTCGTATTCGCCCAGGAGGGCGTGCACGTAGCCGACTTGGTTGAGGTTCTTCGCTTCGAACACGCGGTCGCTTCCGTGCTTCACCAGTTCTGTGCAGCGGATCGCGTGCTCCAGTGCTTTCCGGTTGTCCCCCAGTTCCGAGTTCGTCCGCACGAGCTGGTGGTGGCAGTGGTTCTGCACTTCCACGTCCCCCAGTTGCTCGGCCAGTGCCAGACCTGCCGTCAGGTGCTCGTGGGATTCCTGCAGATTGCCGAGACGGACCAGCAGGTGGCCCAGGTTCCGGTGTGCCTTCGCCATCGTGAGCAGCTCCCCCGCTCGTTCGGCTGCTGTCAGCGCGTGCTGCCAGCCTTCCAGCTGTTCGGTGAAACGGCCCCGCCGGAGGCGCAACGTGTCCAGTACCGCGGTGAGCTGCCACACCGCCGCGTGTCTTTCCTCGCGCAGCGCGAGCATCTGCATCGCGACGATGTTCTGCTGCTCTGCCTCCAGCCACTCCCACGCCGCTGCCTCGTCGGCCAGTGGCCACGGTTGCGCCATCGGCGGGTCGATCCGCACCGGGGGCCGTTCCGGGTCGAGCAGGCGGTCCGCGTGGTGTGCCGTGTGCAGGTAGAAACTGGTCAGGCGCTGTTGCGCCGCGGGCTTGCCCGTGCATTCCTGTTCGGCCGCGTACAGCTGGACCAGGTCGTGCATCCGGTACCGGCCCGGTTCGGTGTACGACACCAGGTGCGCGGCCTCCAGTTCCCGCATCGGCTGCCGGACGTCGTCGACCTCGACGTCCATCACCGCCGCGGCGGCGGGCAGGGTCACGTCCACGGTCGGTACCGAGCCGATCAGGGCGAACAGCCGCCGGGCGGTCGCGCCGAGGGCGGCGTACGACCACGAGAACACCGCTTTGAGGTTCACGTGGCCGTCGCCGGTGTCCAGTTCGTCCAGGCGGTGGACCTGGTCACGCAGCTCGTCGGCGAGAACCGCCAGTGGCAGCGCCGAGTTCGCAACCGCACGTGCCGTGACGATGCCCAGCGCCAGCGGCAGACCCGCGCACCACGTGAGGATCTCCGTCACCGCTCCCGGCTCCGCCGCGGCCCGGCGGTGGCCGGCCTGTTCGACGAACAGCTCGTGGGCTTCCGCCTCGGTCATCACGTCCAACGCCAGCCTGCGGGCACCGTGGTGGGTGACCAGCGCGCCGAGCTGGTTGCGGCTGGTCACCATGACCGTGCACTCGCCGCCGGGGATCAACGGCACCACCTGGGCGCTGTCGCGGGCGTTGTCGAGCAGGACCAGCATCCGGCGGGTGGACAGCACCGACCGGTACAGCTCGGCCTGCGCCTCCGGCTCCGGCGGGATCGCATTCGGGTCGACGCCGAGCGCGTCCAGGAAGTGCCGGACCGCCTCAGTGTGGTGCAGCGGCCGGTGCGCGTCGTATCCGCGCAGGTTGACGTACAACTGGCCGTCCGGGAAACGGTCGAGGTTCGCGTAAGCCCAGTGCAGTGCCAGCCACGTCTTGCCGACGCCACCGATCCCGCCGATCGCGGTGATCATCACCATCTTGCTCGCGGCGTCCAGCATCGTGATTTCCTTGGCACGGCCGCTGAACACGCCCGGCCTGGCGGGCAGTTGCCGCAGCGCCGGGGTCGTTTGCCGGGCCGGGCCGGGCAGCAGCGACGCCTCCGTGCGTTCGATCTCCAGCGCGGTCCGCAGGTCGTCCAGCCACGGGCTTTCCAGCCCGTCGAACGGGCGTCCACGCCACAGCCGCAGTGCCCGGCCGATGTCGCCGTCGGCCACGAGGCACCGGAACCTGTGCAGGTCCACCGCATCCGGTGCGAGCTGGGCGACGTACCCGCCGTGCTCACGCACCACCGAGAACTCGTCGGGCAGTGCCGCGCGCAGGCGCGAGAGGTGCGTCCTGATCACCTCGGCTGCGCGGCGTGGCGGCTGTTCGCCCCAGACTCGCTTGACCAGTTCGGCGAGCGGGACCGGCTTTCCCGCGTCAACCAGCAGTGCCACCAGCACGGTTCGCTGCTGTGCCGGGCCGATGGCGACCGGTGCGCCGTCGAAATACGCAGATACGGGGCCTAGCAACGAGAATTCGAGCGCCACGGCACTATCCTGCCTGGTTGGTGATCGCGCAAACCGGATATACAGGAAACCGGGGGTGACGATGGGTGTTCGATTCCGGTTGCTCGGGACCATCGAGGCGCAGGGGGACGGCGGCGGCCGGGCTGATCTCGGGCCTGCGATGCGCAGGGCGGTCTTCGCCGCACTGCTCGTCCACGCCAATCGCCCGATCCTGCCGGACGTGCTGGCGGAGCAGGTGTGGGGCCCGCATCGACCGGCACGCGCGCAGGACACGTTGCGCAGCTACCTGTCCCGGCTGCGCGCGGCCCTTCCGGACGGGCCCGCGATCGAACGCGACAGCGGCGGGTACGTCGTACGGGTGCCGCCGCTCGAGGTCGACTTGCACGTGTTCCACGAGTTGCTGCGGTACGCGTCGGAAGCCGACGACAAGGACGCGTTGCGCCTGCGTGCCACTGCTTTCGAGCTGTGGCGCGGCACGCCGTTCTCCGGGGTGGAGAGTCCGTGGTTCGACGGCCTGCGGCAGTCGTTGACCGCCGAGCTGCACGCGGCCCGGCTGGACGACCACGACGCGCGGCTGCGGGACCAGCAGCACGCGCAGTTGTTGCCCCAGCTGAGGTTGATGGCCGAGGCGCATCCGCTCGACGAACGGCTGGCCGGGCAGCTCATCCTCGCGCTGCACCGCTGCGGGCGGCAGGCGGACGCCGTGCAACGCTACGACCTGGTCCGCACGCGGCTGGTCGACGAGCTCGGTGTCGACCCGAGCGCCGAACTGCGCGAAATCCGCCAGCGGCTGCTTCGCCCGCCGACGCGGTCGCACACCCCCAGCCAGTTGCCGGACGCGCCGCGTGCGTTCACCGGCCGGTCCGCCGAGCTGGGCACGATCGCCGAGGCGATGTACCAGCACGGGCAGGTCATGCTGACCGGCCCCGGCGGTGTGGGCAAGACGTGGCTCGCGGTGCAGTGGGCCAACGCGCACCGCGGCCAGTTCCCGGACGGCATCCTGTACGTGAACCTGCACGGTTTCGACGACTCGCCGACGTTGACCACGTTGCAGGCGGTGAGCCTGCTGCTGGAAGGCCTGCGGGAGGACCACGCGCCCGCGAGCCTGGACGCGAAGATCGCGCTGTACCGCGACGCCGTGGCTGATCGCCGCATGCTCGTGGTGCTGGACAACGCGCGTGACAGCAGCCAGGTCGCCCCGCTGCTGCCCGGTGGCACGGCGTCGGTGGTGCTGTTGACCAGCCGCAACCGGTTGCCTGGCCTGGTGACCACGCAGGGCGTGTTGTCGGTGGACGTCCGGCCGATGTCCGCCGCCGATTCGCGGGCGTTGCTGGCCCGGCATCTCGGCCATGCCGCGCTCGCGGCGGACCCGGCGGCGGTGGACGCGCTGATCGAGCACTGCCGGGGCCTTCCTCTCGCGTTGAGCATCATCGCGGCGCGGGCCGCCGAGTACTCGTTGCCCGCGCTGGCGGCGGAGATGCTGGCCGCGCCGCTGGACGCGCTCGATCTCGGCGAGCAGTCGGCTGACATGCGCGCGGTGCTGGCGTGCACGTTCGAGTCGCTGGATCAGGACAGTCTCGCCGCGCTCACCGCGTTCGCGTCGTGGCCTGCGACGGAGTTCTCGCTCGGCACCGCGTGTGCGTTGCTGGGCGAGACACCGCCGCGTGTCCGGCGGAAGCTGAGACATCTGGAGAACTCGCATCTGGTCCTGCAGGGAACGGCTGACCGCTATCTGCTGGATCCGCTGGTGTGGCACGCGCTGCACGCGAAGGCGTCAACCTGACGGTGCCGTGGCCTGTGCGTCGCGGACCACCCGCGTGTAGTCCGTCAGGGTCCGTGCGTCGAACACCGCGCGGTACGGCACCCGCACCGAGAACGCCGACCACACGCGGTTGGCCAGCCGCATCGCGTCCATCGACTGGCCACCCAGCTGGAAGAAGTCGTCGGCGGCGGTCACCGCGGGCACGCCGAGCAGGTCGCGCCACAGGCCGGCCACCTTGGCTTCGGTGCTGTCCTGGTGCGGTCGTGGCGGTTCGGCCGTTGTCCTGGCGGTGATCTCGGGCAGCGCGCCGCGGTCGGTCTTCCCGGTACGGGTGAGCGGCAGCTGGTCGGTGAACCGGTAGCGCGTGGGCACCATGTGCTTCGGCAGCCGCTGGGACAGGTATGCACGCACCTGCTCCGCGGTGAGTTCACCTCGCGCGACCACGTGCGCCTCCAGCCGCAGCGATTCGCCCTCACCGCGTGGCCGGACCGCGCAGTGGCCGACGGCCGGGTGTCCGAACAGGACGGTTTCGATCTCCCCGGTCTCCACCCGCATGCCCCGGATCTTGATCTGCCCGTCGGTGCGGCCCGCGAACAGCAGCGTGCCGTCGTGGTCGCGGCGGGCCTGGTCGCCGGTGCGGTACATCCGGCTGCCCGGCTCGCCCGGCACCGGCAGGAAACTCGCGGCGGTCGGCGCCGGTTGCGCCAGGTAGCCGTCTGCCATGGACTCCGACACCAGGTAGACCTCGCCCACCTCGCCGTCGGGAACGGGCCGGTGGCCGGCGTCCAGGAGCAGGACGCGGCAGCCGTCGATCGGGACGCCCAAGGGGATCGCGGGCCGGTCGAGGTCGGCCGCCTCGACGCGGTGGTACGTGGCCAGCACTGTCTCAGTAGGACCGTAGAGGTTGGTCAGCGCCGCGTGGGGGAAGGTGGCGCGGCACCGTGCGGCCAGGTCGGGGGTGAGCACTTCCCCGGCGGCGAACACGTGCGTCAACGCGGGCAGCGAACCGGGTTGTGCCTCGGCCAGCACCTGCCGCAGGAAGCTGGGCACGGTCTGCAGGACGTGCACGCCCGCCGCAGCCAGTTGTTCGAGCAGCGCGAACGGGTCGTGGCGCAACGACCTGGGCGCCATCCACAGCGTTGCGCCGTAACACAAGGCGCCGAAGATCTCGCAGTAAGAGGCGTCGTAGGTGGTCGTGGCCCAGTGGGCCATCTTGCGGCCGGGCCGCAGGTCGAACGCCTCGCTCTGCCAGTCGAGGAACGCCAGGAACGTGCGGTGCGACTGGACGACGCCCTTGGGGCGGCCGGTGCTGCCGGAGGTGTACGCCACGTACGCGGTCGCGGCCGGGTCGACCTCGGGAAGTGCCCGGTCGGGCGGTGCCGAGCCGGTCAGCGTGCCGTCCGGTTCGCACAGCACCAGGTCGACGCCGAGGTCCCGCAGCACACTGGTGAGCTGGTGGCCGGTCGGTGAGACGACGGCGGTCCGGCACCGCGCCTCGGCCAGCACCGCCCGGACCCGCTGCGGCGGGCTGTCCGGGTCCACGCAGACGAACGAGCTGCCCGCGGCCAGCACACCGAGCAATGTGGACACTGTGGCCGGGCTGTCGCCGAGCAGCACCGCGACCACCTGGTCCGGCTCGAACCAGGCCGCGGCGGCGCGCATCCGCCGCGCCAGCTCGCCGTAGCCGACTCGTGCGGTGCCGTACTCGATGGCGATCTGCCCGGGTTGGCGGCTCGCCCACTGGGCGACGAGTCCGTGCAGCGTGCGGTTGTCGCTCAACGCAGCTCCTTTTCGACCGCGGCGAGGATGTCCTCGATGCTTTCGGCGGCACTGACCCGGTCGGCGGCAGCGGGTGCGGCCAGCCGGTCGTCCAGCAGGTGCGCCATCGCGCTCACGGTGGTCGCGGAGAAGAAGTCGGCGAGCGTGAACGGCACGCCGAACTCCTCGCGGACCCGGGTGGTCAGCCGATAGCTCAGCAGGGAGTGCCCGCCGACGCGGAAGAAGTCGTCGTCCGGGCCGGCCTGGTCGATGCGCAGGACCTCGGCCCAGATCGCGGCCAGCCGGTGCTCGGTGTCGCTCATCGGCCTGCTCGGCGCGCGGGAGTGGCTCAGCGCCGGTTCGGGCAGCGCACTGGTGTCGATCTTGCCGTTCGGTGTCAGCGGCGGCCGGTCCAGCTCGACGAACGCGGCGGGCATCAGGTAGCCGGGCAGCAGCGAAGCCGCGTGCTTGTCCAGTTCGCCGATGTCCCCGTCGGCCACGACGTACGCCACGAGGTACTGGTTGCGCACCGCGACGACGTAGGCGTGTTTGACCGCCGGGTGCCGTTCGAGCACGGCTTCGACCTCGCCCGGTTCGATCCGGTGGCCGCGGATCTTGATCTGCCGGTCGGCGCGGGACACGAACTCGATCGTGCCGTCGGCCGACCACCTGCCCAGGTCCCCTGTCCGGTACATCCGTTCGCCTGGTGTCCGCGCGAACGGGTTGGGCACGAACTGGCGTGCGGTCAGCGCGGGGTCGCCCAGGTAGCCGCGGCCGACGCCGGGCCCGCCGATGAACAGCTCGCCGACCGCGCCGGCACCGGCCAGGTCGAACCGCTCGTCCAGCAGGTAGATCTGGTTGTTGGGCCACGGGCGGCCCATCGGCAGCGCGCGGCGGGCCGGTGCGTCCGGCCGGTCGAGGTGCGAGCAGTTGGTGATCGACGTCTCGGACGGGCCGTAGGTGTTCAGCAGCGGCAGCCCCATCCGCCGCCACATCTGCCATGCCTCCGGTGCGTGCCGGTCCCCGCCGATGATCATCAGCCGGAAGCTTTCCGGCAGGCGCTGCCCGGAGTCGTGCATGTGGTTGGTCAGCTCGTGCCAGTAGGCGGGGATGAGCTCGCACTTGGTCACCTGGTGCTCGGCGAACAGGTCCAGCAGCTCGGCGGGCTCGATCCGGGACAGGTCGCGGGGTGCCAGCACGAGCGTGCCGCCCGCCAGCAGCACCGGGAAGACCTCCTCGATCATCACGTCGAACGCGACCGGCGCCAGCTGGGTGAACCGGTCGTCCTGGCCGAGCCCGTACTCCTCGATCGCCGCGACGACGAACGACAGCAGGCCCAGGTGGGTGGTCATCCCGGCCTTGGGCCGCCCGGTCGACCCGGACGTGGAGATCACGTACGCGAGGTGGTCCGGCACGACCTGCCCGGGCGGGTTGTCGCCGGGCGGGTCGCCGGGCAGTGGTTCGTCGGCAAGCACCACGTGGCCGCGTCCGGCGAAGGTGGCGCTGTCGGCTCGGCTGACCACAGTGGCCACGGTCGAGCAGCGGCCGGAAATGTCGAGCAGGCGGTCCGACGGGTGCGCCGGGTCCAGCGGGACGAACGCGGCGCCGGACTTGAGCACGGCGAACAGGGCAACGACCTGCTCGACGGACCTGGTCAGTGCGACACCGACGCGGTCTTCGGGCCGGACGCCGATGCTGATCAGGTGGTGGGCCAGCTGGTTGGCTTTCCGGTTGAGCTCGCCGTAGGTCACCGCCCGGTCCTGGTGGACCACGGCGACCCGGCCGGGATCACGCGCCACCACCGCCTCGAACATGTGGTGCGCGGTGCCGTTCAGCGGCACTGCCTTGCCCCTGGCGAACTCGCCGGTGAGCTGGGCGACCTGGTGCGGCGGCAGCACAGGCAGGTCCCGCAGGGGCGTGCCGGGGTTCGCCGTGGCGGCGTCCAGCAGCGTGCCGAACTGCTCGGCCAGGCGCCGCACGGTGACCGGTTCGAACAACGCCTGGTCGTACTGGATGGTGATCGACAGTTCGTCACCGAAGTCCAGCACGGTCACGTCGAGTTCGAACTCCGATGCCGTCGCGGTGCTCTCCGGCAGTGTCGTCACGGTGACGTCGCCCGCGGTCGTCGGTGTCCTCGTCGCGTGCTCGTAGCTGAACAGCACCTGCACGAGCGGGTGGCGGCCGGGGACGCGTTCCGGTTTGAGCCGGTCGACCACCTGGTCGAAGGCGAAGTCCTGGTTGGCCAGCGCCGCCAGCACCTCGGCACGGGTCTGCTCCAGCAGCGAGTGGAACGGCTGCCGCGGCAGCGGCCGAACGCGCAGTGCGACGGTGTTGATGAAGCACCCGATGAGGTTCTGCACCTCGGGCCTGGTCCGGCCGAGGACGGGCATGCCGATCAGCATGTCGTCCGCGCCGGTCTGGCGGGCCAGCACGCCCGCGAGCACGGCGAGCGCGACCACGTTCGGGCCGTGGCCGCCGGTGTCGCGCAGCTCGATCAGGTCCCGGTAGCGCTGACCGTTGACACTGAAGGCTTCCACGCCCGCGACGCTGTCGCGAGTGGACTTCCTGGGGTGGTCGGCGACGAGCTCCAGCACGGCCGGGGCGTCGGCGAGGTGACCGGCCCAGTACTCGGCCTGCCCGGCGATCGCGGCCTGGTGCGCGGCGGATCGTTCCCACACCGCGTGGTCGCCGACCTGGACGGGCAACGCGGGCAGGTCGGCTGTGCCCGCGCGCACCTCGGCTTCGTAGTACGCCGCGAGTTCGCGGTGGAACACCGTCGCCGACCAGCCGTCGAACACGATGTGGTGCACGGAGATCACGAGTGTGTGCTCGTCGTCGCCGGTCCGGACGAGCTCCGCCCGCAGCAGCGGCTCGCCGAGGTCGAACCTGCGTTCGCCGGCTCGCTGGACCGCTTCCCGCAGGCGGCGGTCGCCGTCGCCACGGGCATCCACATAGGACAGGGGGACTTCGGCCGCGGGAAGGACGACTTGGTGCGGTGGTGCGCCTTGCTCGCCGCGGAACACGGTGCGCAACGCCTCGTGCCTGGCCACCACGTGGCTGAGTGCCGTGCCCAGCGCGGTCACGCTCAGCGGGCCGGTCCACTGCATTTCCAGCGCGACGTTGTACGTGCCGCTGTCCGGCGCGAGCTGCTCGGCGAACCACATCCGCTCCTGCACCGACGACATCGGCACGGGCACGCCGGTACGGCTGCCTGCGACAGGCCCGTCGTACTGGGCTGTGGCATGGCCGAGGCGTTCGGCCATGGCGCGGACCGTGGGTGCCCGGTAGAACTCGGCGAGCGGCAGCTGGATCCCGAACTCGTCGCCGATCCGCGCGGTCAGCCGGAACCCCAGCAGGGAATGCCCGCCCAGCTGGAAGAAGTCGTCGTCCGGGCCGACCGCGTCGATCTCGAGCACCTCGGCCCACACCGCGGCGAGCGCCTGTTCCGCACCGGTCATCGGTTCGTCCACTGTGGAGCGAATGAGGAGCTGCGGCGGCGGCAGCGCGGCCACGTCGGTCTTGCCGTGCGTGGTGCGCGGAAGATGGTCGAGCACGTTGAACGCGTTCGGCACCAGATAGGCGGGCAGTTGTGTGGCCGCGTGCCGCCGCAACTCGGCTGTGTCGACATCCGCCGGATCGATGTCGGTGCGGCACACGACGTACGCGGCGAGCAGGTCGCCGTTCTGGTGCGGGACAACCGTGACGAACGCCTGCCGGACCGCCGGGTGCTGCTCGAGCACCGACTCGATCTCGCCCGGCTCGACGCGGTGGCCGCGGATCTTGACCTGCTGGTCGATCCGGCCGAGGAACTCGATGTCGCCGCGCGTGGTCCACTTGGCCAGGTCGCCCGTCCGGTACAGGCGTTCGCCGGGTGCCGCGGCGAACGGGTCCGGCACGAACCGCTCGGCCGTCAGGTCCGGCCGGGCGACGTAGCCGCGGCCGACACCGGGACCGCCGATGTACAGCTCCCCCGGCACACCGGCGGCGACCGGTTCGAAGTCGTCGTCCAGGAGGTAGACCTGGGCGTTGGCAACGGGTTTGCCGATCGGCAGCGTGGGCAGCCGATCGTCGTCCTCGTGCACGGTGGTGGTCACGGCGGTCTCGGTCAGGCCGTAGACGTGGATCAGCGGCACGCCGAGGCCACGCCAGGCCCGCAGTGTCTCCGGAACCGGGCGTTCACCGCCCATCAGCAACAACCGGAAGCAGTCCGGCAGGACACCGCCGGTACCGGACAGCCGTTGCACGAGCTCGTGCCAGTACACCGGTGTCAGCTCGCACACCGTCACCTGCTGCTCGGCGATCAGCTCGACGAGGTCGTCCGGGGTCAGCGTGGCCAGGGACCGGGCGGGCAGGACGAGCGTGCCGCCCGCCAGCAGCACGGGGAAGACTTCCTCGACCACGACGTCGAACGTGACCGCGGCCAGCTGGAGGAACCGGTCGTCCGGGGTCATCCGGTACGCCTCGATCGCCGCCGCGGTGAACGCGAGCGCGGACCTGTGCGACGTCATCGCACCCTTGGGCACGCCGGTCGAACCCGAGGTGTGGAAGATGTAGGCGAGGTGGTCCGGGCCCGCCGCGGTGACCGGGTTGGTGTCCGGCAGGTCGCCCGGCAACGGCTCGTCGACGGCCACGACACGCTCGAAGCGGGCCGCGTCGGCGGCGGTGGCGATCACGGCCTCGATCCCGGCCCGCCGGATGACGCCGGTCAGCCGGTCGTCCGGCTGCGCGGGATCGAGCGGGACGAACGCCGCACCGGCCTTGAGCGCGCCGAACAACGCGATCACCATGTCGATGCCTTGCGGCAGAACGACCGCGACGCCGTCGTCGGGCCGCACACCGAGGCCGATCAGGTGGTGCGCCAGCCGGTTCGCGCGGCGGTTGACGTCGTCGAAGGTCAGTCGCCGGTCGCCCTCGGTCAGCGCGACCGCCGTGGGGCTCGACGCGACCTGCTGTTCGAACTGCTCGTGCAGCGTCGACTCCGGCAGCGGGCGTTGCGGTCCCCGGGCGAGGACCTCGGTCAGCAGGCGGCGCTGGCGGGGTGGGAGCACGGTCACGTCACGCAGCGGCGCATCGGGTGTGGCACAGGCGTTGCCGAGCACGGCACGGTACTGCTCGGCGAATCGCTGTGCGGTGATCGGCTCGAACAGGTCGGTCGCGTAGCGCAGGGTGAAAGACAGTTCGTCGCCGCGGTCGGTCACGGTCAGGTCCAGGTCGAACTCGGTGTGCCCGGCGGGGATCTCCACCAGCGGGTGCACCTCGCAGCCGCCCGCGCGCAGCGGCTCCCGGCGCAGTTCCTCGAACGTGAACATCACCTGGATCAGCGGCTGGTAGCCGGGCCTGCGTTCCGGCCGGATCCGCTCGATCAGCCGGTCGACCGCGATGTCCTGGTAGGACATGACGAAGAGCAGTTCGTCCTGGACCTGGTGCAGCAGCGCGCCGAACGACGCGGCCGGATCCGGTTCGACCCGTACCGGGACGGTGTTGATGAAGCAGCCCACGACGTTCTCGACCTCGGGCCTCGTCCGGCCCCACACGGGCATCCCGACGAGCAGGTCGCGGCTGCCGGTGTACCGGCCGAGCACGGCCGCGAACGCCGACAGCGCGATCGCGCTCGGCGTGGCGCCGGTCGCCGCGCGGACCGCCGTGATCAGCCGGTAGTCCTCGCCGGTCACGGCGAAGGTGTGCACGCCGACTTCGTGACGCCGTTCCACCGGCCGCGGGAAGTCAGTGGGCAGCTCCAGGACCGCGGGCGCGTTCTTCAGACGCTGTTCCCACTGCTCGTACTGGTCCTGGAAGGCGCCGCGGGAGTCGGCTTCCTCCTCCCAGAGCGCGTGTTCGCCCAGCCGGGCCGCGGGCACTGGGAGCGTGGGCGTCTCGCCTCGTGCGCGGGCGTCGTAGCACGTGACGAGATCGTGGTGCAGCAACTGGGCCGACCAGCCGTCGAACACGATGTGGTGCACGCTGAGCCGCAGCACGTGGTCTTCCGGGCCGTTGCTGATCACGCGCACGCGCACCAGCGGACCGGACAGGTCCAGCTTCCCGTCCTCTTCGGACAGTTCGAAGGGCGCCGGTGGCATCACGACCTGGCCGGGTTGCCCGCCGTTCTCGCTGAGGAACACCGTGCGCAACGCGTCGTGCGCGGTGACCACGTCCGTCAACGCCGCCCGCAGGACGTCGGTGCGCAGCGGCCCGGCCCAGCGGGACTCCATCGTCATCACGGTCAGGCCGGGTTCGACCTGGTCGGCCATCCACATCCGCTGTTGCACTGCCGACAGAGGAAACCGTTCGTTCACCAGGCGTGCTCCCATGTTCGCGCGGCGAAGCACGACGCTAGTGCCGCACGCGACGGCCGCGTAGTCACCGAAACCGGGGACAGCGCGGGCATGGGCCTGCCGTGTCCCGATGCGCTTTCCTGGTGGCAAACCGAAGTCCGAGGAGGATACCCGCATGTCTGCACCGCGCACGGAAAGCGCCGAGATCCCTGTGGTGGGGGCGCAGCAGCGGCCGGATTGGCTGCCGGCCGCTGTCGACGAGCTGCACGCCGTCGTCGAACAGGCCGGGGCCGTCAAGGTCAGCGGGCTGGACGTGCGCGACCGGGCAGGCGCCGTCGCGGCGATCCGGGCGGTCCTGCCCTCCCCGCTGTCCGAGCGTGAGGGATTCGCGCCACGGGACACCTACGCGCCAGGCGTCTACTCGTCGTCGCACTGGCCGCAGAACCAGCCGATGTGCATGCACCACGAGCTGAGCTACACCCTGCAATTCCCGCGTCTCATGGCGTTCTGCTGCGTCACGCCGCCCACGACCGGTGGTGTCACGGCGTTGGCCGACGCACGGCAGGTGCTGGCCGCGTTGCCGCCGGACCTGGTGGCCCGGTTCGAGCAGACCGGCTGGATGCTCACGCGCAACTACAACGAGTTGCTCGGAACGCCGTGGACGCAGGCGTTCGGCGGTGACCGCGCCCAGGTCGAACAGTACTGCCGGGACAACGACATCGAGTTCGAGTGGGACGCGAGCGGCGGCCTGCGGACTCGTCAGCGGCGGCAGGCGGTCGTGAAGCACCCGGTCACCGGTGAACGCTGCTGGTTCAACCAGATCGCGTTCCTCAACGAGTGGACCATGGACCCGGGAATCCGGGAATACCTCACGGACGAGTTCGGCCGCGACGGCCTGCCCTTCACCACGTACTTCGGTGACGGCACACCGCTCACCCCGGCGATGGTGGACCAGATCAACGCCGTCTACGAGCAGAACACCGTGCGGCACACCTGGCAGCGCGGCGATCTGCTCATCGTCGACAATGTCCGGATGGCGCACAGCAGGGAACCGTACGACGGTGAGCGGGAGATCGTCGTCGGCATGGGCGCCCCCGCGACTCGCGGCTGAGCTGATCGGCCCGGAGCACCCGGGCCGATCACGCTGTCATCCGCGCGGTGCGGCCACCGGCCGGACTGCCGCCATCACAGCGGCAGCCGCGTCCGCGGGCCGTGTCCGGACGAAGTAGCGGCCACCGCCGGGCACTTCGTGCGTGTCGACCCGTGTCGCCAGGGCCGTCCACTCGTGACCGGCGGCATCGTGGTCGTCTGCCGCCAGGACGACGTGCACCGGTGTGGACAGAACGAGCCCTGGCCCGTCCAGGTATCGCACTGCCGACAGCAGGTCGTGCCGGTATGCCGCGCCGACCAGGCTTGCGCGTTCCGGTTGCCACGTCTCCGTGCCGGTGAACGAGGTGTCCTCGCGCAGCCTCGTGACCAGTTCCTCGTCGCTCAGCGCGTCGATCTCCGCGGCCGTGTCACGAAGCCGGGACACGGCGGCGGCTCCGGCGAACACCGCCAGGGGCGGGCGGCCGTCTGCCTCCAGCAGACGCGCGACTTCCAGCGCGGGAGCCACTCCCGCTTCGTGCCCCCACAGCAGCAACGGCCCGGACACGGTCGCCTCGATCTCGGCGAGGGCCGCGACGGCCACGGCGGGAACGTCCTTGAAGGACTCGTCATCCCTGCCGATGTCGTGGCCCGGCAGCTCGACGGCCTTGACCGCGATGCCGTGCCCTTCCAGTTCCTTGCCGAGGCCCTGGAAGTTCACGGCGTTGCCACCGGCGTACGGGAAGCACACGACGGTCGCGACCGCGTCATCCACAGTGGACAGATTGTGGACCAGGCCACGCGCCTGGCCGCGGTCGTCGCCCGAGATGGACTGGGCCAGCTCGGCGAGCGCCGGGCGTGCCATCAGCTGCTTGAGCGAGATGACCCGGTCGAGCTGGACGATGAGACGCACGGCCGCGAGGGACGTGCCGCCCAGGTCGAAGAACTCGTCGTCGCGGCCGATGCGCTCCAGCGGCACGTTGAGCACCTCGGCCCACGCCGCGGCCAGCTGACGTTCGACGTCGCTCACCGGTGCCGCGTAGACCACCGCGCCCTGCCCGGCCGCCGCGGCCATCCGGGTGAGGGACTTCTTGTCCACCTTGCCGTTCTCGGTCAACGGCAGCGACGGCAGCCGGTGGAAGGACGTCGGCACCATGTACTCCGGCAGCAGCGCGCCGAGGAAGTCGCGCAACTGCTCGGCCAGGACCGTGGCCGATGTGGTGTACCAGGCCACGAGAGTCTTCGTGTCGTCCGCTGTTCCCACCACGATCACCGCGCACTCGTCCACCTCGGGCATGCGCAGCAGCTTGTTCTCGATCTCGCCGATCTCCACGCGGTAGCCGCGGATCTTGACCTGCTCGTCGCGCCTGCCGAGGAACTCGATCGTGCCGTCGGGCAGCCACCGGCCGAAGTCACCCGTGCGGTACACCCGGTCGCCGGGGTGGTACGGGTCCTCGGTGAACGCCAGCGCGGTCCGCTCCTCGTCGTTGATGTAGCCGCGGCCGACGCTCACACCCGCGAAGGCGATCTCGCCCGGCGTGCCCAGCGGAGCGAGCCGGAACGATTCGTCCAGCACGTAGGTGCGGACGTTGCGCTGCGGCCGTCCGACGGACACGAAGTCGGTGGCCGGGACACCGTGCAGCACCTCGTGCATGGTGTCGTCGTGCACCTCGGTGGCACCGTAGGCGTTGATCAGCTTGATGTCCGGCATGACGGCGAACCACCGCCGCACCAGGTCGATCTTCAGCGCCTCCCCGGTCACCGACACCATCCGGACGTCACCGAGGGACGACGGGTTGCGGGCGAGGTGGGACACCATCACGTCCAGGAACGACGGCACCACCTGGATCACGTCGACACCGCCCGCGGCGAGCATGCCGATGAACCCCGCCACGTCCAGCTGGGCGGCGGTGTCCACGATCAGGGTGCTCCCGCCGACCAGCAGCGGCGCGACCACCTGCCACAGCGAGATGTCGAAGCACTGCGACGCGGTCTGGGTGACCACGTCGCCGGGGACCAGTTCGGTGTCGGTGATCTTGATGAACTGGTGGTTGAGCATGCCCGCGTGCTCGCACATGGCGCCCTTGGGCGCACCGGTCGAGCCGGACGTGAAGTAGATGTAGGCGAGCTGGTCCGGGAAGATGGGTGTCCCGGGGTTGGTGACGTGCGCGCTGCCCGCCTCCGCCTCCACCGGCAGGACGACGAACCCGTCCGCGCCCAGCTCGTCGATCGCGCCTTCCAGCGTGCGCGCACTGGCCGACTCGGTGACGCCGAAGCGGCACGCGGCGCCACGCAGCTGCGTCGCCACGCGGTCCACCGGGAAGTCGGGCCGGACCGGCAGGTAGACGCCGCCTGCTTTGAACACGCCCAGCAGGGCCGCGATCCAGTCCAGGTTGCGTTCCATCACCACTGCGACCGGTTCTTCGGCTGTCAGGCCGTTGCGCAGCAGCGCGTGGGCGATCCTGTTGGCCCGCGCGTTGAGTTCGCCGTAACTCCACTGGCGGCCGTTGTGGGTGGCGGCGAGGTCGTCCGGGCGTGCCCGGACCTGGTCCTCGAACAGCTCCACGAACAACGGCCCCGGCAGCGGCTCGACCGGCCCGGCCATGTCGTGCAGCTGCGTGCGGAGTTCCTGGTCGCTCAGCAGAGCCGCGGTCAGGTGCCTGCCGTCCGGGTTGACCAGCAGTTGCAGCAGTGCCGCCCGGTGGTAGCCCGCCAGTCTGGCCGCGTACTCCTCGTTCACCACGGAGGTCCGGAAACGCACGGACAGCGTGAGTTCCCCGCCTTTCCGGCGGTAGGCCACCGAGACTGCCACGCCTTCGGGCAACCCGGTGTCACCCGGCTCGGACAGGTCCAGCACGGCTTCGCAGGCATGGCCGGTGACCACTGGTTCCACTGTGGACATGTCGGTCATCAGTTGGCGCCACGTGTTGTCGGTGACCACGTGGTGCACTGTCACCGCGGGGCCGGTGGCGGGCAGGTACCCGGTCAGGACGGACCGGTCGGCGGTGACGGCGGCGAGCACCTTGACGTGGACGGCCAGCAGCACGTCGGACAGGGCGATCCCTGATTCTGCGGTGAACCCGCGCAGCGCGGTCGCCAGTTTGCCCGGTAGCGCGGACGAGTGCTCCGCGACGTCCTTGACCTGAGCCTCACCGATCGGGATCCAGCGGGGGATCCGGCCGTGCGAAATGGTACTCACCCTGAACCTCTCAGCCGATGTCGAAGTGCGATGTCGATGCGGGCGAGCACTCCGGGCCGTCGGCGTGCTGCTCGACGGCTCGGAAGGTCCGTCCGGCGCCGGACGTGTCATTGCTGTCCACCACCGCGTACGGGACGTGGGTCCTCGTGCCCGGTCTCGCCGCCGCGAGGCAAAGCCAGCACGGTGGCGAGCACGTCCGCCGCTCGGTCGATGTCCGCGGCGATCACGCCCCGGTGGGTGACCGCGCGGATCCGGCCGTGCCCGAATTCGGTGAGCGCCACCCCTGCCCGACCGGCCGCCGCGACGAACTCCGCCGCGGTGAGGCGCTCATCGAGTACTCGGAACAGGACGATGTTCGTGCCCACCGAACCGGGATCGATGTCGACGCCGTCGATGTCAGCGAGGTGCTCGGCCAGCCTGCGCGCGTTCGCGTGATCCTCGGCGAGCCGCCCCGTCATCTCCCGCAACGCGATCAGCCCGGCCGCCGCGACCACACCCGCCTGCCGCATGGTGCCGCCCAGGAGCTTGCGGACGCGCCGGACCCGCGTGACGAACTCCGCCGAACCGGCCACCATCGACCCGATCGGCGCGGAAAGCCCTTTCGACAGGCAGAACTGGACTGAGTCCGCGGTGGCGGCGATGTCGGCTGCCGGAACGCCGGAGGCGACCTCGGCGTTGAAAAGCCGGGCGCCGTCGAGGTGGACCCCGACACCGCGCGCTGCGGCGAAGGCACGTACCTCACGAAGGTAGTCCAACGGCAGAGCCACGCCGCCACAACGGTTCTGGGTGTTCTCCACACACAGCAACGCGGGCAGCGCGAACTGCGGGTCGTCTGGATCGCCCGGGAACTCCGCCGCCAGCGCGTCGGGCACGAACCGCCCGTCGGGCAGATGCGGGACGGGGGCGAGCAGCGCACCGCCGCACATCGACACTCCGCCCGCCTCGTAGAGGTAGATGTCGGATTCGGCACCGGCAATGACCTTGCTCCCGCGGGGCACGTGGGCCAGCACGGCGGCGAGGTTGCCCATCGTTCCGCTGGGCATCAGGCAGGCGGCCTGCTTGCCGACGCGTTCGGCAGCGGTCTCCTCCAATTCGCGCACGGTCGGGTCCTCGCCGTAACAGGCGTCACCGACCACGGCCTCGACCATCGCGTGCCGCATCGCCGCAGTGGGTAGCGTGAACGTGTCGCTACGAAGCTCGATCATGACCAGCCTCCAGTCGGACAGTGATCTGGCCGGATGCCGCGTCGAGCGCGTGCGCGACCTGGGCGTGGTCGTCGCCGCGAGCGATGACGAAGCCCAACCGGCCGTAGGCGTTGTCGGGCGGGGCGACGGGATCTCCGGCCTGGGCGGTGATCCGGACCTCGACGACGCCGGGAACGCGTGCGGCGGCAGCGATCCCGGCCACCTCGGTGAGCCTCCCGGCGCGGGGTGCGGTGAGGAACTGGATACCCGCGCATCCGGCCCGCGCGGCCCGCAGCCGCGGCTGCTCGCCCAGACACGTCCGCAGTTGCTGTTCGAGCAGGTCGATCCCGTCGACCAGGCGGACCAGTTCCGGGATCATCCCGCCCGCGAGCCGGGGATTGAGCTCCACGAGCGCGGGCCCGGCGGGAGTGAGCCGGGCCTCGATGTGGCTCGGCCCGGTGCGGAGGCCTGTCGCCGCGAGCACGTCGCGGGCCAGCCCGGCGACGCGGGTGGTCCCGGCCTCGCCGAGATCGGCCGGGTAGAGGTGCCGGTGCTCGACGCAGTGCGGGAAACCGGTCAGCTGCTTCGCGGTGACCCCGACGCACGTCGTGCCGCCCGCCCAGCCGAACATCTCGACGCTGACCTCCGGGCCGGTGAGGTACTGCTCGACCAGCGCGCGGCCGGCGACCGGCTGGTCGCGCACGTTCACCTGCCGCGCCAGCACCCGCGACACCTGTGCCCGGACCTCAGCCTCGGTGGCACACACCCGGACCAGGTTCGAGCCGGAGTCGTCCACGGGCTTGACCACGCACGGCAGGCCGACGTGGGCCAGCGCACCGGCGATCCCGTCCGGGGTGTCGACCTCGGCGAACCGCGGGAGATCCGCCGTGGCCAGTGCCCGCCGGACGGCGGCCTTGTCACGGCTGACGCGGACCGCCTCCGGGGGATTGCCCGGCAGACCGTGCCGGGCAGCCAGCTCGGCGACGGCGGTCACGTAGAACTCGCTGGTCGTGGTGATTCCGGCCAGTTCACCGGCCGGGAACGCGGCAACGGCCGCACGCAGGGCGGTCGCGGAGTTGGTGTCGCACAGGACAACCCCGGCGCCGGTGGCGGCCAGTCCCCGGTAGCGGCCGGGACGGCTGGTGAGCAGGACCGGCCGCTTGCCCAGCCCCTGCGCGGCGGTCAGGGCGGCCATCCCGCTGCCGGTCGTGTTGGACTCCACGAACAGCAGCACCTGCGGGGTCAACGCACGCCCTGCGGTACATCGGCGCGGGAGCACCACGACCAGGCGTCGACCGTCGTCCCGAGCGGCACCTGCGTCGGTTCGGCCTGCCTGGCGAGCCCGGAAAGCCCGTGATGTGCCCAGAACTCCGGAGCGTAGACGGTGCTGTGGTAGCGGTCGCCCCGGTCGGGGAAGATCCCGACCACCCGGGTGCCGGGCGCGGCTGTCGCGGCGAGGTGGCACAGCACGCGGTAGACCGATCCGGACGTGTTGCCCGCGAAGATCTGCTGCTGACTGGCCAGGTCCCCGGCGGCGTGGAACGCCTCGTGGTCGTTGAGCCAGTGCACCTCGTCGATCAGGGTGTGGTCGAGATTCGGCGGCAGCAGGCTGTTGCCCAGTCCACTTTGGAGCCTCTCGGGCCGGTCGGGCTGGCCGAACAGCGCGCTGCCGACGCAGTCGACGCCGACGACCCGCAGGTCCGGCAAGCTCTCCCGCAGTGCTCGCGAGCTACCGCACAGCGAGCCGCCGCTGCCGACCGCGCCGACCAGTGCGTCGAAACCGTCCGGCAGGTCGGTGAGCAGTTCGGCGGCCAGCGCGCGGTAGGCGAGCGGATTCTGCGGATTGCTGTACTGGCGCGGGCAGAACGCGCCGGGCAG
Source organism: Kibdelosporangium phytohabitans (assembly GCF_001302585.1). GTDB lineage: Bacteria > Actinomycetota > Actinomycetes > Mycobacteriales > Pseudonocardiaceae > Kibdelosporangium > Kibdelosporangium phytohabitans. The sequence goes on from NZ_CP012752.1 coordinate 9,315,313, forward strand.
GTCGCGCATCAGCGTGTCCAGCGCCTCCAGCCGGGCGCTCTGCCAGCCGTTCGCGGTCATCGCCGGCACCACGTGCACGGCGCAGCCCAGCGCCCGCAGTTTCGCGAGCGTCACCGGGTCGATGCGGGGATCGGTGACGATGTGCACCGGGTGGCCGAGCGCCGACCCGACCAGTGCGACGCCGAGTGCCATCGTGCCGGACGAGCTCTCCACGATCGGCGCGCCATCGGCGAGTTCACCGGTTGCGCGGGCGTGCAGGATCGCCTGTTTGCCGACCCGGTCCTTCATGCCGAACAGGTTCTGCAGTTCCAGCTTGGCGTAGACCCGCACTCCGGTGTCCGCGCCGAGGCGCAGGCGGACCAGCGGGGTGTGGCCGATCGCGTCGATGACATCGCCGTGCAGCATCGTTACGCCCTTCCGGTTCGCGCACCGGCCGGGCGGCCGGTGTGGTCGATCGAGACGGTGCCGAGTTCGGTGCAGGCCCGTACCGCGGCGGCGAGCCTGTCGGGGTAGGCGGGATCGCGTTCGTCGAGGAGGATGCCGAGCACGGTTCCGCTGTGCGCGGCGGCGATTCCGGCGCCACCGACGTCCTCGCAGACGCCGACGAGCGGCTCCAGCATCCTTTTCGGGCACAATCGCTGGTTGCGCAGCGCACTGGCGGTGGCGACCTGGCCGATGGTGGACACGTCGCGTGCGCGGACGGCGGCGCCGAGCGTGTCGAGCAGCGCGGCGTAGGCGGCGCGCTCGGATGCGGGAAACTGGTGGGTGATCCGGTTGAACGCGATCGTGTCGATCTCGTCGCCCTCGTCGATGCCCACGATGGTGAGTGGTGGCAACTCGCCCAGGCGTTCCCGGAGCCGGACCTCCCGGTGGTAGAACGCCACCGCGCCCGGGTGCATGACGCCGTCGGACGGCTCGATCCCGCGGAGCAGGTCCTCGATGTCCCGGCTGCGCAACGAGATGCCGAGTGCGTCGCCGACCGCCCGCGCACTCGCCACGAGATCGGCCGATGAGCTTGCCATGCCCTTGCCAGGAAGCAGGTCGCTGCGCAGCGTGAGAACGCCTCCTCCTGGTGCGGCGAAGCGTTCGAACATGCGCGCGGTCAACCGTGCCGCTTTGTGCCTGTCGTCCGGAACGACCGTCAGCCCGGTGGTGTCCGGCTCCCAGCGGAACTCGGCGGACGTTCCGCGCGTGATCGGCAGCGTGACGAGGAAGTGACGGCCGTCGGGCAGCACGCCCTGCAACAGCTCACCGAAGGTACCCGGCGCGGTACCGGTGCCAGTGCGACGCTCGACGCCGACGAAAGCACCGCACGACAAGGATTCACTCATCGCACCTGCCCGGCCCTCGGCGTGTCGTCCTCGGCGAGGAGGCGATCCACCCGACGCGCCACAGATTCCTGCCGCTCGGCGCGCTCGGCCCAGCCCGTGCGCTGCTCAGCCAGTTCCCCGGCCTGCGCCCGCAGCAGAGTACGCACGGCATCCGGTGCGGTGCCGCCCGGTGAGGCACGCCTGCGCAGTTCGCGGTCCACGTCGAAAGCGGCACGCAGCAGCTCGCCCGCGTCCGGCACGCGATACCCGGCGGACTCCGCGACAGCGCACAGCACCTCCTCGGCGTACTCGCTGGGCGCCCGGCCCTGCGCGAGCACAGCGGAGATGTAGCGGCCGGCGAGTACCTGTGCCGTACGCCAGGGCACTCCGGCGTGCAGCGTCAGCGAGGTCGCCAGCGAGAATCCGCCGAGATACTCGGACGCGCAGGCGTCGCGCATCCGGCCGGTGTCGAAGCTCAGCCCGTTGAGCACCGTGGTGAGCAGCACGAGCGCGGATCGCAGGTCGGTGCACAGGGGCAGAAGCCTGCTCCCGCCTTCCTTCGCGCCTTCCACCGTGTTGCTGAACGAGGTGCCGCGCTGGGTGAGCACCAGATCGAGGTAGCCGCTCGTCAGGTGGGCCAGCCTGCCCCGGATGCGCTCCAGAACGGGGAAGTTCTTCTTCTGCGGCATCGCCGAGGAGATCCCGGCGAGCTCGTCGGGCAGGTCGGCCAGCCGAAGGGCACCGGAGGACCAGGTCATCAGATCGGTGACGAACCGGCTCAGCCCGGTGCCGAGGTTGGAACACTCGGCCGCCAGGTCGAGCATCCAGCCACGGGAAGCCACAGCGACCAGCGCGTGCCGCTCGGCGGCGGGGAATCCGAGCAGAGCTGCCATCCGCTCGCGCTCCCACGGGAGTTCCTGGCCCGCCATCGCCCCGGCGCCCAGCGGCGAGCGGGCACCGTCGTGGCAACGAGCCAGCCGGATCACGCCGGTGAGCAACTGCTCGGTGAGCGCGGACAGGAAGAACGCGGGAGAGATGACCTGCGCGGGCTGGCCGTGGGTGTAGCCGGGCATGACCAGTTCGACGCAGTCACCCGCGACCCGGTGCGCGGCCTCGGCGCAGTCGAGCAGACTCCCCGCCAGCTCGCGAATCCACGCGCGTGCGGCGAGCAGCTGAGCGGTGGCCTGCAGATCGTTGCGGCTGCGGTCGACGTGCCACGCGCGGGCCGGTGCCGGCAGACGTGCCTCGACGAACCGCTCGAGCGCGAAGGAGATGTCGGCGAGGTTCTCCGCCCGGTCCGGCACCAGGGCGGCGGCCGCGTCGAGCGCCTCGGCGATCGCGCCGGTCTCAACGGGGCTCAGCAACTCCATCCGCCGGTACTCGGCCAGCAGGACCTTCTCGACGCACACGTACCAGGGCAGCAAGTGTGTGACCTCGTAGCGGAACTGAGGCTCGAGTACCTCCTCGGCCAGCACCTGGGCGACCGCTCCGGTGAGCCGGCCGGTCAGCGCGTGCTTCGCTGCGCCCGTCATCGCCGTCCCCTTCGCCGTTGGATGAACGGGCTCACGCCGGCTGACACGGCTTCCCGGTCGAGGGCCGGCCGAGGGCGGCGGCGTGGACGTTGTCGCGCAGACACGCGATCCGCGGCAGTGACCGCGCTCCGCCGAGGTCCGCGAGCGGAATCGACGTCGTCATGGTGTCCCCCATCGTGCTTCATGGTCAAAGCGCACGACCACAATCCATTCCAGCAGCGGTGACGTCAACACTTCTTGCACACCAACGCTCTCGCTTGACGGCCACGACTGGCGCGGCTAGCTTGCGGACACAGTGGACCATTCACGCCACACCGGTCCGATCTCGCTGCCGCGCAGGGGGTTCCCCGCGGCGATCGCCGTCACTCACTGGGGAGAGCATGACTTCACCCGCCCGTTCCACCCACACCATCGACGAACACCGGTACACCATCCACGAGCTGGAGCAGCTCGTGCGGGACAAGCCCGTGCTCGAACTGCACCCCGCGGTCGCCGAGAACATCGAGCGCGGCAGCAAGTTCCTGGACGCCAAGCTCGCCGACGACCTGCACATCTACGGCGTCAACACCGGATTCGGCGCGCTGTGCGAGATCAAGCTGACCAACGGGGAGATCAAGGAGCACCAGCGGCGCCTGATCGTGTCGCACGCGTGCGGCGTCGGCGAGTTCGTCCCCGAGGAGCTGAGCAGGCTGGTCCTGCTGATCAAGCTGCTGACGTTCCGGCCGGGCGTGACCGCGATCAGCCTGAGCACCGTGCAGCGGCTGATCGACTGCTGGAACAGCGGGCTGATCCCGGCCATCCCCAAACGCGGCACCGTCGGCGCGAGCGGTGACCTCGCCCCGTTGGCGCACATGGCTCTGCCGCTCATCGGCCTCGGCTCGGTGTGGGACAACGGCACTGTCGTGGAGGCCGGTCCCGCGCTCGAACGGGAGGGGATCGCACCGGTCGACCTGGAGCCCAAGGACGGCCTGGCGCTGATCAACGGCGTGCAGTACCTCGACGGCATGGCCGTCCAGTCGCTGCTGGAAGTGGACCGGCTCGTCCGGTGCGCCGACCTCGTCGCGTCGCTGAGCGTGCAGGCGTTCAGCACGTCACGGACGTTCTACCACCAGCGCTACCACGAGACGTCCCTGCACCCGGAACGCGGTGTGGTGGCGGCGAACCTGCGCGGCCTGATCGAAGGCAGCAACCACCACGACCTGACCACGTCGAACAAGTCGCAGCAGGACCCGTACTCGTTCCGGTGCATCCCGCAGGTGCACGCCGCCGTCCGGCAGACGTTCGGGTTCGCGTCGACCGTGATGGAGCAGGAGATCAACAGCGTCTCGGACAACCCGTTGTTCTTCCCGGACGACGACGCGATCCTGTTCGGCGGCAACCTGCACGGCGCGTCGACCGCGATGGTGCTCGACTACCTGGCCATCGCGGCGACCGAACTCGGGTCCATCTCCGAGCGCCGCGCGTACCAGCTGCTGTCCGGATCCCGTGGCCTGCCGGACTTCCTGGTCGAGACACCCGGCCGCAACTCGGGTTTCATGGTGACGCAGTACACCGCCGCCGCCCTGGTCAACGAGAACAAGGTGATGTCCACACCGGCCAGTGTGGACACCATTCCCACCTGTCAGATGCAGGAGGACTCGGTGAGCATGGGCGGTACCTCCGGCTACAAGCTGGAACGCGTGGTGGAGAACCTGCGGACCATCCTGGGCATCGAGCTGCTGCTGGCCGTGCAGGCCGTCGAGCTGAACAAGGAACTCGTCCCGTCGGCCGCGGCGAAGGCGTTGTGTGACGCGTTCCGCGAGCACGTGCCGTTCCTCACCGAGGACCGCGTGATGAGCACGGACATCCAGCGTTCCGTCGAGTTCATCACCACGTCGGCACCGCGGTTCTTCGCCGAGCTGGCCTGACCCGCGAACGCCGGAAGGGGGCCGGGTTTCCCAGCCCCCTCCGGCACACCGCCGAGACGTCACGTCGGGAGATCACGCTGCTTGCGCATCGGGCCGGTGAGCAGGATGAGCGGACCCATCGCCTGCATGGCCGCGGCGATCCAGATGGCGTTCTGCGCGCCCAGCACTCCGGCGAGCGTGCCGCCGAGCACCGCGCCGATCGGCATCGTCCCGTAACTCACCCACCGGTCGCTCGCGGTGATCCGGCCGAGCAGGTGCCGGGGTGTGTACGACTGCCGGAACGTCCCGACGATCACGTCCGACACCGCGATACCCGTGTTGACCACGAGCACGCCGATCACGAACAGCACCAGTCCCGGTCCCGGTGTGGTCATCGGGATGAGCAACGCGAACGGCATCGAGAAGATCTCCGCGATCAGCACGGTCCGCGCGGTGCCCAGCCGTGCCGCGATCCTGCTCGCCACCATCGCGCCGACGATGCCGCCCACTCCGGTGAACGCGATCAGGCCGCCGACAGTGGCGGCGTCCAGGCCGATTTCCCGGACGAGGAACACGATCAGCACGGCCTGCAGCGCGGTGTCGGCGAGGTTGCTCGTGCCGGAGTAGATGACCAGCGGCCGCAGATACGGGTCGGTGACGGTGTACCGCAGTCCTTCACGGATGTCGGTGATGATGCTGGTTTTCTCGTGCTCGGCCTTCTCCGGCAGCGGATCGTGCACCTTCATCCGGGCCAGGCAGAGCGCCGAGACGAGGAAGGTGACCGCGTCGGCCAGCAACGACGTCACGGCACCGAACGCCTGCGCCAGCAGGCCACCGAGCCCGGGACCGCCGATCTGGGCGGCCGACTCGCTGCCCTGCACCTTCGCGTTGGCCTCGGAGAGGTCCTTGTCGGCCACGACGGCGGGCAGGAAAACCTGGTAGGCGGTGGAGAAGAACAACGCGGACACACCCGCGAAGAACGCGACGGAGATCAGATGCTCGATCGTCAGCACGTCGAACCAGGCGGCCACCGGCACGCTGACGAGCAGCACGAACGAGATCGCATCGCACCACAGCATCAAGGGCTTGCGCGGCAAGCGGTCCACCCACGCCCCGGCGGGCAGCCCGAACAGCAGCCACGGCAACCAGACCGCGGCGCTCAGCAGGCCGACGGCGAACGCACTCGCGTCCAGCACGGTGACCGCGACGAGCGGGATGGCCACTGTGGTCGCCACGGACCCGAACTGGCTGACCGTCTCGCCGACCCACAACAACCGGAAGTCGCGTTGCCACCACAGACCACCGATCCGGCGCCTGGGTGGCGCCGCACCGGGCGGTCCCGGTGTCCCGTTGTCCTCGGTGTCCTGGGTGTCAGTCCCCTGGTCCGCCATGTGCGGTCCCTTCCCGGTGATGTGTGCTGTCGAGACCGGCGCTGATCAGGTCGACGAGCCGGTCCACCGCCGGAGCGGCGAGCATGGTGTAGTGGTTGCCCGGCGTGCCGGCGATCTCGAGCGCGGGGCAGAATTCCCGCCACTGGGCGAGTTCGTGCTCGCTGTCCTCCTCGTCCTCGGCGCTCAGCAGCAGCGCCCGGCCGGTGAACACCCCGGTGAGGTGGTGGCTGTCGATCGCTGTCTCACTCCATTTGTACTGCTCGTAGGCGGTTTGCACGCGCTCCGGGTCGTCGGCGCGGTCGGCGATGTACGCGAGCGCGGCGGTTTCGTCCAGTCCGCGCAGCTCGCCCGGGGTGAAACCGAAGGACTTGCCCACGGTGGCTTCGAGGTCGTCGACGAAGTCCTCGATCAGCGCGGCCGGGTCGCCGGACTCGCCCGTCCCCGGCACCGGCGGGTCGAGCAGGACCAGTGCGGCCACCGACGCACCGCGCTCCTGCAGGATCTTGGCCAGTTCGGCCGCGATCACGCCGCCTGCCGACCAGCCGCCGAGCGTGTAGGGGCCGGGATGGGCGGCGAGGAGTTCGTCGGCGTACACCTCGGCCAACCGGTTGACGCCCCGAGCGGCGGTGGTGCTCGTGGTGAACGGCGGCACGGAGAAGCCGTACACCGGGCGCTGGTTTCCGAGGCGTTTGGCCAGTTCGGTGTAGCCGAGGACGTTTCCGCCCGCCGCGTGCACCAGGAACAGCGGGGCCTGGTCGCCGCCGTCGGCCATGCGCACCAGGCACGTGCCGGCCTGGTCGGCTTCGGTGAACACGGCGGCCAGGTCACGGGCGGTGCGGGCGCGGAACACGACCGACAGCCCGATCATCCGCGTCCCGCCGAGCCGTTTGCCGAGCTCGTGCATCATCCGCACCGCGGCGAGCGAGTGGCCGCCCAGTTCGAAGAAGTCGTCGTCCAGGCCGGTGTCCGGCCGATCGAGGACCTTGCGGAACACGTCGAGGACGACGGACTCCGCCGCCGACTCGGGCCGCACCTGCGTGTCGGCGGCGGCCTCGGCGGGCAGCGGATGCCGGTCGACCGTGCCCCGCGTGGTCAGCGGCAGCGCGGGCAGCCGCACCAACCGGTCCGGCATGGTGATCTCGAGCAGCGTCGCCTTGAGCGCACGCCGCAGGCCGGCGAGGTCCGGCTCCTCGTCGGTCACCACGTAGGCGACGATGTCGTCGCCGTCGAAGCGGACGTGGCAGTGCCGGACCTCGTCGAGCTGGTGCAGCGCCGCCGTGATCTCGCCGATCTCGACCCGGTGCCAGTGCCGCGTGATCTGCTCGCCCGCCCGGCCGACGTGGTCGAGCCCACCGGACGCGGTCCAGCGCGCGAGATCCCCCGTCCGGGTACCGGCGACGTGGATCTCCCCGGCCACCCCGGCGGGCACCGGGCGCGACGCGCTGTCCAGCAGGCGGATCGATGTGCCCGGCCACGGCTTGCCGATCGGTGAACGCCACGGCTCGGCCAGATCGGCCGTGCTCAGCCTGTGACACGTCACCGGCCCACCGGTTTCGGTCGTGCCGTAGGTGTTCAGCACGCACGGTGTCTGGTCGCCGAAGAACCCGAACCACTGGCGCAGCGAGGCGACGTCGAGCCGTTCCCCCGCGAGCACGACGAGACGCAGTGCGAGGTCGCCCTTGCCCGGCAAGTCGTCTGCGAGCACTCGCAGCAGCGACGGTGTCAGGCCGAGCACGGTCACGGCTTCGTCGTGCAGCACGTCGATGTCGAGGTCGGGCGCGACCAGCACGGTCGCGCCCTGCGCCAGGGGTGCCCAGGTGCCCGGCAGTGACGGGTACGCGTCCGCGGGGTGCGACGAGGCACAGACGTCCGATGTGGACAATTCAAGCCCGGGGTGGCCGAACGCGCCGGTGATTCGCCGGTGTTCGAGCCGGACCGCTGTGGGCTCGCCGGAGGTTCCCGCGGTGAACAGCACGCACGCCACGTCACCGGCAGTCGCCTGCGTCCCGGCAGGCCCGGACCCGGGCGTGTCCTCGCCGACGAGCCGGACGCTGGGCACCCGCTGGGCGATCCCGGCTCCGGCCGGGCAGTCCGGCACGAACCCGGCACCGCTGGTGATCACTTTGCCCGCCAGCAGATCGAGCGGTTCGGCGGGATGCAGGGGCAGGTAGGCGGCGCCGGATTTCAGCGCCGCGAGCGCGGCGACGACGAACTCGACCGAACGGGCCAGCGGCAACGCAACGACCTGCCCCGCACCGGCTCCGGCTGCGCGCAGCCGGTCTGCCAGGCGCTCCGCCGCGCTGTCCAGTTGCGCGTACGTCATGCTCCGCGCGCCGGATTTCAGCGCGATCGCGTCCGGTGTCCGGCGCGCCTGCCGCTCGACCAACCCGTGCACGGTTTCCCCGCTGTCCGGGGAAGTCCCGAGTTCGACGCGGTCGCGGTACGACGCCGGGTACTCGCTCACCACGCGGCCGGGATCGCTCGTCATGGCTTCGAGCGTCGCCACGTATGAGCTCGCCAGGCGCTCGGCTGTGGCCCGGTCGAACAGGTCGGCGTGGTACGTGATGTCGCCCGCGACCTTGCCGTGGTCGGCGTCCATCCAGATCGTCATGTCGAACTTCGCGGTGCCGGTGTCGATGTCGGTCGGCGGGTGGAACGCCACGCCCGCGCCGCTGACCGGGTCACCGCCGGACTGCCCGTAGGCGAGCATCACCTGGAACAGCGGCGAGTTGCCGGTCCGCCGCGGTCCGAGGCGTTCGATCAGCTTGTCGAACGGCAGGTCCTGGTTGGCCAGCCCGCCGAACACCGTCGCCCGCGTCTCGGCCAGCAGGTGCGAGAACGTCCTGCGTTCGCCGAGACGTGACCGGACCACGATCGTGTTGACGAACAAGCCGATCAGTTCGGTGGTCTCGGCACTGGTCCGGCCGGACACCGGCGTGCCCATCAGCAACTCGTCGGTCCCGGCGTACCGGCCCAAGGTGAGCTGCCACGCCGCAAGGGCGACCGTGTAGGGCGTGCACTGTTCGCGCCGGGCCAGGTCGCGCACGGCCTGAGCGAGGCCTGCCGTGCCCTGGAACGGCACCAGACCACCGTCGTCGCTGCGCACGGGCGTGCGTGGCCGGTCAATAGGCAGGTCGAGGAATTCGGGCGCGCCCGCGAGTTGCTCGACCCAGTAGCCGATCTGCTTGTCGAACTCGCCGGCGTGGTACGCGACTCGCTGCGCGGCGGCGTAGTCGATGTACTGCGTGGTGAGCGCAGGCAGTTCTACCGGTACGCCACGGACGCGTGCTTCGTAGAACGTGGCCAGGTCGCGGTGCATCAAGTCGACAGAGCCGTCGTCGAACGCCACGTGGTGGATGTTGAGCAGCAACTGGTGGAGATCCGGGCGGAACCGGATCAGCTGCGCCCGGATGGGCGACACCGCCAGGTCGAACGGGCGCGCGGCGTCGGCGGTCACCAGTTGCTCGCTGCGGGTGTGCGCCGCGTCCGCTGACATGCCGGACAGGTCCGTGACCGTCCACTCGAGAACGTCGCCCGGCGCGGCGACGATCTGAAGTGGACGGTCACCGCCGAGCGTCAGCAGCCGCGTGCGCAGCACGTGGTGGCGTGCGGTGAGGTCCTCCAACGCCCCGCGCAGAGCCTCGGCCTGCACCGGCCCGTGCAGGTCCATCACCATCGGCTCGTTGTAGACGCCCGTGCCGTCGCTGATCCGTTCGAGCAGCCACATCCGCTCCTGGGCGAACGACAGCGGTGCGACACCGCCGATCGCGCCCTGCTGCTCGACTCGCTGCTGGAACGCGTCGCGCTGGGCCGGGGTCAGCGAACTGATGCGGCGCAACAACTCCTGCTGGTCCACTGGGTCCGTTCTCCTCGGCGGTTCTCGGTCGTCACCGGACGCGGCGCACGCTCAACGGCCGCATGTCCGTCCAGACCTCGTTGATGTGGTCGAGGCATTGCTGCTTGTCACCGGTCATCCCGGCCGCGGTCCAGCCGGGCGGGAGCTCCCGCCCGGCCGGCCAGATCGAGTACTGCTCCTCGTGGTTGACCACGACGGCGTACCGCACACTCTCCTCAGCGGACGTCACGAACCTCTCCTGTCCTGCCCAGTTGGTCGAGCCGTTCGGCGAACTCGCGCCATGTCCTCGCGTGCTGCCACGCCACTCTGGCGATGAGTTCGCGGCAGTGTTCCGGGACCGTGCCGACCCGGTCCACCCAGCCTGCCGGGTCTGCCAGCCTGCCGGTCAGCCAGCGCAGCAGCACGCGCCCGTCCTCGGTGCTGCGCAACACCGGATCACGCACGAGCGCGCCGAGCACAGTGTGGTCGGCGGGACCCGCGCTGTCCTGGGCGGTGCGCTGCCGCGGCGGGAGCGGGTCCTCGCCACGGCGCATGCGCTCGCGGACGTCGCGGGCCGTACCCGGCGAGATGCCCGCTGTCCGCCCGATCTCCCGCAACGACATACCCGGGTGGCGGGCGATGATCTCGCTGGCCACCCGGCGCCCAGTCGTCGCGTCCACTGGTCGCACGCGTCCGTCACGGCCGATCCGGCTGTGCGACTGGAGAACTTCCTCAGCTGAACACCGCCGGACGGCGCCGACCGTCTTCGGGGACAGGCCGGCGACGCGTGCGATGGCCCGGTCCGACCACTGCGGGTGGGACCGGGCTATCCGCGTGGCCGCGGCCTTGCGGTCGGTCAGCGACAGCGGCAGGCCGTGCGCGACGTTCGTCTTGACGGCGAGCACGAACGCGTCCTCTGCGCTGCCGTCGAAGAACTGCGCCTCGATCTCGCGCAACCCGGCCAGCCTGGCCGCGTGCACCCGGTGCATCCCGTCGATCACCCGCATGGTGGGCCGGTGCACGAGGATCGGCGGCAGCGACGCCGCCGAATCCGCGAGGGCACGGGCGTGCGCGGTGTCCTCACCGTCCCGGCGCGGCGAATCACCGGGCTGCAGCGCCTCGATCGGCACCCGCACAGCGGGTGCGGCGACCACGGTCATCGCCCCATCCATCGTCTCAGCCGTTCAGTAGATGATCCGGTCGGTGCTGGACCGGCGTGCTTCCCGTGACACGCGCAGGTTGCGCGTGATGTTGAGCCGCTTGAGCCAGCGGTCGGTGCCGTCGTAGCGGGCCACGAACGACGCGCGGCCGTGCACGGCACGCAGGTTGTCGATGAAACACACGTCTCCCGGCCGCAGCACCACGCCGGTCAGCTGCTTGTCGACCGTGGCGGTGAAATCGTCGAACGCCTTGCGCGCCTCCGGCTCCATCGCGTCGAGCAGCATGTAGTACGGGTCGAGCGACATGTACGGCCGCGACGGGTCGCCGTAGAGCACCGGCTTCTTGCGCGGGTTGTCGTACAGGTCCTCGACGCGTTCACGGGACCGTTCCAGCAGGCGCGCTGCGACGGGGTCGTCCTCGGTGCGGTCGGCGAGCCCGTTGTTCCTGGGCAGGTGCGAGTCGTCCGGCCGGATCGGGAACTCGGGCTGGAACAGCTTCTCGACGTCCAGTTTGGACCAGTCGATCGAGTCGCCCTCGCACAGCGTGGTCTCGATCTCGTCGTGGTTGCGCAGGCACATCAGTGCGACGTAGTCGCCCTTGAACGGGCTGAACGCGTCCTCGGTGTGCCACCAGAGCGTCATCTCGCTGCCGACACCGAGCTGCTCGTCGCGGTGTGCCTTGATCGGCAGGACGTCGTGCATGATCCGGGCGTTCTGCGCGCTGATCCAGCCGAACAGGTCGCCGACGGCCGCGGCGCAGAGCATGAAGAAGATCTCCTGGCGCAGCGTCGGCGACTGGGCGCCGACCTGGTTCCAGTGGTCGGGTGTCAGGCCGATTTCCTCGTCGTCGACGGGGAAGCCCGAGACGAGGCAGATGGCCGACGGCTCGGCCATCCGGTACTCCTCGAGGAAAACCCTTACCCGCCACGGCAGTTCGTGGGCGTACAGCCGCGCGTTGGCGATCAGGTCGGCGTTCTCGATGTCGCCGTGGTCCGCGGCGATGCGGTCGATGACCGGCGTGATCTCGGCGATCTCTGCGTCGGTCAGTGTCAGGTGGTGCAAAGTCCGGCCTCCTCGGCTCGCGTTCGGTGCGGATGAGCGGCGTCCGCCGTCGGTGGTGGGAGTCTGTGGCGGGAGTCAGAGACGGGTGCCGGCTCGCAGCAACTCGTCGAGGTGCCCGAGTCCGGTGGTCAGTTCGTCGACGGTGCCGCCGAACCGCAACCGCGCGTACCGCGCGTACTCGTCGCCGAAGCAGCTGCCGGGAACCAGCAGCACGCGGTGGTCCTGGGCGAGCTTGTGGCAGAGCGGTGTCGCGTCGGTCAGCTGGGGGAACTCGGCGAAGGTGGTGACACCACCCGCGGGCGGGGCGAACCTGATCAGGTCCTGCCGTTCACTCGCCCACTTCGTCAGCAGGTCGAGGTTCTCCCGCGCGTACTCGTGCTGCAACGCCACGATCCGGTCGGCGTGCGTCACGGCCTGGACGGCGAAGAACTCCAGCACCGGCGAGACGTACAGGGCGATGTAGTCGCGCAGCTCGGCCATTGTGGCGAGCAGGGCGGGCGATCCGAGGCACCAGCCGACGCGCAGCCCGGCCAGCCCGTAGCTCTTGGAGAACGTGCCGAACACGATGCTGCGGTCGTACCAGCCGATCGGCAACGGCAGCGGATCGGCGGTGTAGGTCATCTCGCCGAACGCGTGGTCCCAGACCAGCCAGGCCTGCTCGGCCTGCGCGATGGCGACCAGGTCACGCTGCTGCTGCGGGGTGATCGACGTGCCCGTGGGGTTGTGCGGGAAGTTGACCACGATCATGCGCGGGTGGTGCTTGGCCACGAGCTCGCGCAGCAGGTCCAGGTCGACCGAGAAACCGTCGTCGCGGCGCAGCGGCCAGCGCACCACGTTGCAGCCGCGCGCTTCGGCGATGCTGTGCAGCTGCTGGTACGCGGGCTCGACGACGATGATCGTGTCGCCCGGTTCCACGGCCGTGTACATGGTCAGGTAGATGGCCTCGCTGGATCCGTGCGTGACCATCACCGGATCGATGTCACCGCCCGTCCAGCGGTTGGCGAGCACGGTGCGCAGCGGACGGCTGCCGTACGGCTCGCCGTCGAGCAGCAGCAGCGAGTCGAGCTCGGCCAGGTCGAATCCGCACAGGTCGCGCAGTTCGGCGATGGTCAGGTCGCGGACACCGCTGCTGCCGATGTCGTGGTCGACGGCGTGGTAGTAGTCCCGCATCCACTCCTCGAGCTTCGCGAGCGCGATTTCCATGAATGAGACCCCCAGTCACGCGGCTGTCCGCGGGGCGTCGGCGCCCGCTGGCGAAAAGCTACCGGGATCGGATTCGCCCGTGATGTCACCGGAAAAAGGGACACTCTTCGCCGCGGTGCCCGCACTGCCCGGCGCGTGCCTTTATCCCCGGATAACGGTTAGGCTTTCCGCGACGAAACGCCGACACATCTTCCCGGGGGACTTCTGATGCCGATCCTTCAATTCGTCGAACGCGATGGCATCCTGGATCTCGGCTGGGGGCATCCGCGCCCCGGCCTGCTGCCGGTGCGGCAATGGCAGGACGCGACCCGCGCGGCGCTCGACGCGTACGACTGGCAGGCCCTGACCTACGGCCACTCCGCCGGGCCGCAGCCGCTCGTGGACTGGCTGGCCGAGCACCTCGGCACGGTCGACGCCCTGACCGCGTCACCCGGCGAGTTCTTCGTGACGGCCGGGGCGTCGCACGCGCTCACGCTCTGCGCGACGGTCCTCGCCGCACCCGGCGACGTCGCGCTGGTGGACGTGCCGACGTACCACTTCGCGTTGCGGATACTGCGGGACCGCGGCCTGCGGCTCGTGCCCGTGCCACGCGACGACGCCGGTATCGACGTCGAGGCGCTCGGCGCGCTGGTGGACCGGTTGCGCGGTGACGGGCAGCGGATCGGCCTGCTCTACCTGGTGGCCACGTTCGGGAACCCGACCGGGCTGAGCGTCGGGGAGCCCCGGCGGACCGAGCTCGTCCGGTTCGCGCGTGCGGCGGGCGTGACGATCGTGGAAGACGACACCTACCGCGAGCTCGGCTACGAAGGCGCGCCGCCCGCCTCGCTGTGGTCGGTCGATCCCGGTGGCCCGGTCGTGCGCGCCGGATCGTTCTCCAAGACGGTCGCGCCCGGCCTGCGGCTGGGATTCGTGCAGGCCGGGCCGGATGTGCTCGATCGGCTGGCCGGGATCGGCTACGTCGACAGCGGCGGTGGGCTCAACCACTCGGTCGCGCTGGCGATGGCCACGTTCGCCCGGTCCGGTGCGTACGCGGAGCACGTGGCCCGCGTACGCGCGGCCTACCGGAGCCAGCGTGACGCGTTGGTCGACGGTTTGCGTGCGGGCGTGCCGGGCCTGGATGTGCCGCGCCCGGCGGGCGGCTGGTTCCTCTGGTTGCGGTTGCCCGAAGGGATGACGGCGGAGAGCCTGATGGTCGTGGCCGAACGCAACGGCGTGTCGTTCGCCGGAGGTGC